>NZ_JBFUDF010000003.1:0-1014014 GCF_056404855.1 Mesorhizobium sp. P2_B11 | reverse complement strand
GGGGAGAGGAAAGGCGCGAGCTTATGCAAGGGGGCGAACTTATGCGGGCTGGCTCCCTTCCTCTCCCTCCGGAGGGGGGAGAGGTGGCGCCGCGAAGCGGCGACGGAGTGGGGGAAGGCGTTCATGAAACCCGCAGCCGCCGCAAGACTGGCACGACCCAACGAGCTCGAAACCTCAGAATTGACGACTCCCGCGGCAGCTATGCCTGATCATACTTGCTTAGAACCGTAGCAATCTCTTCTTCACTGGCGAAATCACTGCGGTCGGCGGCCTCTATTCCCGCTTGAACGCTAGCAACCCACTTTTCCTGCCACGCCAGCGAACGGCCATGGGACAAGGCATCCTCGATGATCTGATCGCGTGTCAGCGTCGAGCGCGAGGTCAAGATGTCGATCCGGCGGTTCAGATCCTCGGATATTTCTACGTTGTTCTTCATAGGCTTATTCTGCCATATCTGGCGAATGCCTGCCAAGAAGTATCGCGCATGGGAGACCGAGCGATGAAGGACGTGCTGAAGGAACTCGAGCGGCGCCGCGACATCGCCCGCATGGGCGGCGGCCAGGCCCGCATCGATGCCCAGCACAAGAAGGGCAAGCTGACCGCGCGCGAACGCATCGAGGTGTTCCTCGATGAAGGCTCGTTCGAGGAGTTCGACATGTATGTCGAACACCGCTCGACCGATTTCGGCATGGAGAAGACCAAGATCGCCGGCGATGGTGTCGTCACCGGCTGGGGCACGGTCAATGGCCGCCCGGTCTATCTCTTTGCCAAGGATTTTACGGTGTTCGGCGGCTCGCTGTCGGAGGCGCATGCCGAAAAGGTCATCAAGGTGCAGGAGATGGCGCTGCGCAACCGCGCGCCTATCATCGGCCTCTACGATGCCGGCGGCGCCCGCATCCAGGAAGGCGTGGCGGCCCTTGGCGGCTATGCCGAAATTTTTCAGCGCAATGTGCTGGCCTCCGGCGTCATCCCGCAGATTTCCGTGATCATGGGCCCGTGCGCGGGCGGCGATGTCTATTCGCCGGCCATGACCGACTTCATCTTCATGGTGCGCGACACCTCCTACATGTTCGTCACCGGGCCGGATGTGGTGAAGACCGTGACCAACGAGACGGTGACCGCCGAGAGCCTGGGCGGCGCCTCCGTGCATACGACAAAGTCCTCGATTGCCGACGGCGCCTATGACAATGATGTCGAGGCGCTGTTGCAGATGCGCCGGCTGGTCGACCTCTTGCCGGCTTCCAACACCGCCGACCTTCCCGAGATCGAATGCTACCAGTCGGTCACCGATCACGATTTGTCGCTCGACCGGCTGATCCCCGACAACGCCAACAAGCCCTACGACATCAAGGAACTGATCCTGAAGACCGCCGACGAAGGCGACTTCTTCGAGATCCAGCAAAACTTTGCCAAGAACATCGTCACCGGTTTTGGCCGCATCGAGGGCCGCACCGTCGGTTTCGTTGCCAACCAGCCGATGGTGCTGGCCGGCGTGCTCGATTCCGACGCCAGCCGCAAGGCGGCGCGCTTCGTTCGTTTCTGCGACTGCTTTTCCATTCCCATCGTCACCTTCGTCGACGTCCCGGGCTTCCTGCCCGGCACCGCGCAGGAATATGGCGGCTTGATCAAGCATGGCGCCAAACTGCTCTTCGCTTATGCCGAGGCGACCGTGCCGAAAATCACCGTCATCACCCGCAAAGCCTATGGCGGCGCCTATGACGTGATGGCGTCAAAGCATCTGCGCGGCGACATGAACTATGCCTGGCCGACGGCGCAGATCGCGGTGATGGGCGCCAGAGGCGCGGTCGAGATCATCTATCGCAAGGATATCGGCGACGCGGAGAAGATCGCAGCCCATACAAAGGCTTACGAGGATCGCTTCCTGTCGCCCTTCGTCGCTGCCGAACGCGGCTATGTCGACGAGGTGATCATGCCGCATTCGACCCGCCGCCGCATCGCCCGAGCACTCAGGATGCTGCGCAACAAGGATATGCAGAACCCCTGGAAGAAGCACGACAACATCCCGCTGTAGTCTCCCATGTCGCGACTGATCATCAGCGCCGGGCGGCGGTTCGGCAGGTTCGCGGTCCTGTTTTTCGTCGTTCCCGCCCTCATCATCTTCTGCGTCTGGATGTCCTTGCTCGACAGCCATCCGATCTGGTTCATCGCCAGCGGTTTTGTCGCCATGCCGATCGCGACCACGGCCCTGGCGTTCCTGTTCGGGACATTGTTTGCCGGCTTTCTGCGCAGCAAGGTCAAGGGCATCAGCGAAGCGGAGGCGCCCGGCCTGTGGGCGCTGTGGCGGAGCGTCGCCGGACCGCGCCGGGCAGCTCGTACGGTTGTCGTACTAGAGGACGACCTGAATGCCAGCGTGCACGAAGAGCGCACGCTTTTCGGCCTTCTCGGCAACCGACTGTTCCTGACCGTCGGCATTCCCATGCTGGCCGTGACCGATGAGACGGCCTTTGCCGCGATCCTCGCTCATGAGGACGCGCATGTGCGCAACAAGGATACCAATGGCAGCCTCAATCTGGCCGAGTTCGAAAACGGTTTAGGATTTGTCTTCGAGTACGCCCCGCCGGGCGAAACGATTACCGGCAGTCTGCTCCATTCCGCTGTCGGCTGGTTGTCGCAATCACTGGAACGGGAAAATATCCGGCTGTCGCGCGATGCCGAAATCAAGGCGGACCGGCACGCGGCATCCTCCGGCGATGCGGCTCAAGCTGCCCGCGCTCTGTTGCTCATCGGCGCCGCGGACATGCATTTCCAGGAAAAGGTCTATGATCCCCTGGACCATGAGTTGCGGGGCGCGCTGCGTGCGCCACGACCGCCGCTCGACCGGCTCCTGGGCGCCGCTGGGGAGTTGCGCGAGCCCGCTTGCCTGAATGCCTTTGCCCGCAAGGCGTGGGAAAGCCCGCAGCGCGAAAAATCCACCCATCCATCATGGGCGCAAAGGCTGGCAGCTCTTGGCTATACGCAGCCGCCCGATCTGGAACCGATCGCGGCAACCGCCCTCTCGAGGCTGGTGGCTTCGAGTGCCGCCGAACGGCACATCGCGGAATTCAACGCCAAATGGACTGCGCGGATGGAAGACTATCTCCAGCGCTGAACCGGCGGCCTACTCTTCCTCCGCCGCGCCGAAGCCGGCATCCCTGGTGGCGGCAGTGGCGCTTGCCCAGGGCGTCGCGTGGTTGTCGATGCGCATCTGGAAGATGAAATAGGTCGGCGAGCAGTAGCCGATGCCTTTCACCTTGGCCGCGCCCGGCGTGTCCGGCGGCAGCGACTGGCACATGTAATCCTCGCGGCAGAAATGATCGGCCGAGCAGGCCGGACGGTTGCCGCGATTGACCGCGCCGCCGAGGCACTGGTCGAAATTGTTGGTCGCCACGCAGGTGTCGAATTTCTTGCCGCCGACCATCCCACAGATTTCATCCGGCATCGGCTTGCCCTTCTTGAAGGCGGCAAAGTTGCGGTCCTTGTCGTCGCAGGCGCGGTAGGCGATGCCGGCCGGTACGCCGATCTTCGGCGGCCGGCAAGTGTAGGCGGTCCGCGAAAAGGTCGGTGCGAAGGCGGCGAACTGGCCGGTGATCTTGTAGCGGTCGTTGAAAGGCTGCGACGCGTTGCTAGCGATCGACCCCGTCAGGCAGGGATGGCCTGAGAACATCTTTGGGCTGTCCTTGGGCAGCAGACACTGCGCCAGCGTGGTGCGCACGCCTGAAGCGGTCGCCAGCGGCGTACAGACGGTGCCGCCGCCGCACTGCCAGGTCGCGCCGAAACGCTCTTCGTCGTCCGGCATCAGGCACGGCATCGCCATCTCGGCCGGCGCGTAGTCGACGTCGCCGGCATCGGTCCACGTCGCGGGCGGCGCGAAGGACAGCGGCCGGTAGCGGTTCGGCTTCCTGCCTTCCTGCGCAGCGCGCAGCCAGGCCTCACGCCGCGGGATCTCGGCATGGAGATGCGGCGAGATGCCAACCTCGATGCGGTTGAGCGGCGACGTCGTCTTGTCGTCGAGGCCGATGAAATGAAAGCCGGCAGTCGAGCCCGCCTGGTGACAGCCCTGGCAGGCGCCATTGTCCAGCCGCTCGACCAGCGCCTCCGGCGTGCGCACCAGTTTCAGCGCCGCATAGTCGAGGCCGGCGAAATCCGCAGGCGTAAACAGCGGCGTGAACGGATGGTTGGCCTGCCGCGCGCTGCCGAAGGTCGACCACGAGATCACCTTCTTCGCCAGAAACTCGTCGGGGATTTCGTAGACGCCGAGATCGACCGCCGCGACATTGGCGCTGACATAGTCCGCCAGCTTTTTCTTCAGCGCCGCATCGCCCGAAAGCCGCGCGGTGTCAGGCGTGTTCTCCAGCGGCTTCTCGCTGACGGTGGCGCCATCGATGCCGAAGATGCGCATGAGATAGGCCGCCTGCCCGCCAAACTCGGTCTCCTGTCCCGAGGGAAAACGCACCACCTGCGCGTTGAGCTCGAGTTGCTTGAACGTCAGTTCCTCTGGTGCCAGCGGCCCGCCGGCCAGAAAGCCGGCATCGACGGTTTCATCGAGCTGCGGCGTCCAGCGTCCGGTAACACCGACGCAACCGCCATCGGCATCCGGCGCCACGCTGTAGACGGCGTTGAAGTTGAATGGCAGTCGCGACGCCAGCACCTTGCCGTTCTTCTTGAAACTATAGGCCAGGCGATAGATGAAGCGCACCTCGCCGCAGCTCATGTCGCCTTGCAGCGCACCGAAATCGCGCCGGTCGAGCCGGTTGACGACGCCGACCAGCCGGAAGCGCGCGGCGTCCGTCTTCAGCCAGCGCATGTCCATGATGCGGCCGACATTGCCGTCGGTCACCTCGTAGAGCGTGCGCCCGCCGGCCTTCATCTCGGCCCGCAGGGCTGCAATGTCAGCGGCGACCATGTCGACAACAGCATGATAGGCCGGCGCCTCGCTGTAGAGCGTCTTCAGATCGTCTTCGCCATCGACGGCGAAAAGGCCGGCGAAGCCAAACCCCTTGGCGTCGAGGGCGGCGAGCACCGCCGGATCATCGACGATGGTCAGAGGCTGCTCAGCGTGCGCGCCGTGCGATGCGAACAGCGCAACGATGGCCGCAACAGCGAGTACAAACCGGCTCATTCCATAGCCGCCTTCTGTAGTGCTTCAATCACCTCCCGCAGCACCGGCACCATCGCCAACGGCAAATCCTCGGCGATCAACCCCGGACCGAAGCGCCTGCCGGCTTCGGCGTGGAGCCAGACAGCGGCACAGGCAGCCATGACAGGCGACATGCGTTGAGCGAGAAGCCCGGCAACAATGCCCGACAGCACATCGCCTGACCCAGCGGTGGCAAGCCAAGGTGCGCCGTTCGAATTGATCGCCGCCAAACCGTTCGCCGCAGCGATGACCGTATCGGCACCTTTGTAGACAATAACGGCATTGGAACGCGCCGCGGCGGCGCGCGCCTTCTCCAGCTTGGACATACTTCCGTCTGATGCGATGTCTGGAAAGAGACGGCCGAATTCACCCTCGTGAGGTGTCAGTACCACCGCCGGGGCGCCCGGCCGCCGGATGGCGTCGAAAAGTGTTGCGGGTTCGTCACGAAACGATGTGATGCCATCAGCGTCGAGCACCAGCCCCTGCACCCCAGGCGTTCGCGCATCCCGCTGCCCTGCAGCGAGTATGGCAAGTGCAAAGTCACGCGCCTTGCCACCAACGCCGAATCCTGGGCCTAGGACGAACGCAGAGGGCCGTCGTTCATCGACGAACTCAGCCAACTCCGTGATGGTATCCGTCTTGCGCAGCATGATCGAGGTCAGGTGCGAGGCGTTCACCTGCAAGGCATCGCCGGGCGACAGCACTGTCACGGCTCCGGCGCCACTTCGTGCCGCCGCTAGCGCGGATAGGCGAGCCGCGCCGGTCGCGATTGGGCCGCCGGAAAACACCCCGACAAGGCCACGCTGGTATTTGTGCGTGTCGATTATCGGCAGCGGCAAATGCCACGCCCAGAATTCCGGCTTGTTTTCGAATGTTTTTATGACGAGATTAAAGAGGACTTTGTCCGAAACGCCAATGTCGGCGAGCACAATTTCGCCGCACAACTCGCGCCCAGGCAGTAGCAAATGGCCCGGTTTTTTTCGAGCGAAAGTAACTGTGATATCCGCGCGAAATACTTCCTCTCCAGCTATTGCCCCAGTGTCACCAGACACCCCCGAAGGCAGATCAACTGCAACAACCGGTAGCCCTAGGGATTTGGCAAAATCGATCGCGTTGGATGCATCTACCGGCAGCGGCCTGGATAGCCCTGCCCCATAGAGGGCATCAACTACGATCGAACCGGAAACGGGGGCAAATGCAGATAGCGGTCGCCATTCGACAGAACACTCGGCGGCGGCGATCGCTGCATCGCTCCCGGGCCGAGGTTCACCTGACACCCACATCGCGACGTTGGCACCGCTTTGCTGCAGCAAGTGGGCAACGACATACCCGTCGCCGCCGTTGTTGCCGGGGCCGCATAACACATGGATTTGCGCCGCTGCGGGATACCGCGCCAGCACCACTGCTGCTACAGCTTCGCCGGCGCGCCGCATAAGGCCTATTCCATCGAATGGTCCGGCGGTGATCGCAAGCCGATCGGCCTCGGCCATTTCTGCCGTGGTCAGGAGTTCAACGCTCATCGGATGACCAATCTTCATCGGTCAAGCATTGTCCAGTTTCTGATACGAAGCAAACGGCCAGGTGCTGAGTTGGCGTGCGGCCAATCCTTTCTTAGACTGGTGCAGCGGATCCGCGTGTGCCCGCAAAATGCGCGATCTGCCTAATAATCGTGCAGACGACAGGAGCGGCAATGTGTAGGCTCAAAACACCCGCGACGCTTCCGAAGCAGTGGATGACGCGAATGTGCATCCCCGCCCGGCGCGGCATTGGAATTGCGCGAAACCGCTTCTCGTGGGCTGAAATTGGCACAGTTCGTGCTTGATGGAGGCGCAAGCGGGGCGCACAACCCGTCTTTTTGGCAGTGGAGGCCACTTTTTACATGAAAAAGATCGAAGCGATCATCAAGCCGTTCAAGCTAGACGAAGTGAAGGAAGCGCTTCAGGAGGCCGGGCTGCAAGGCATCACCGTTACCGAAGCCAAGGGTTTCGGCCGCCAGAAAGGCCATACCGAACTCTATCGCGGCGCCGAATATGTCGTCGACTTCCTGCCCAAGGTGAAGATCGAAGTCGTGCTCGGCGACGATGCGGTTGAAGGCGCGATCGAAGCCATCCGCAAGGCGGCCCAGACAGGCCGCATCGGCGATGGCAAGATCTTCGTCTCCAACATCGAGGAAGTCGTTCGCATCCGTACCGGTGAAACGGGGATGGACGCCGTCTGAGGTTTCTGATTTCAGATATCTCGGTTTCTGATTTCCGATAATTCCTCGAAACGTCATCAGACAGGGAAGAAATGACATGACGACRGCCAAAGACATCATGAAGCAGATCAAGGACAACGACGTGAAATTCGTCGACCTGCGCTTCACCGATCCGAAGGGCAAGCTGCAGCACGTGACGATGGATGTCATCGAGGTCGAGGAAGACATGTTCGCCGACGGCGTCATGTTCGACGGCTCCTCGATCGCCGGCTGGAAGGCGATCAACGAGTCCGACATGGTGCTGATGCCCGATCCCGACACCGTCCACATGGACCCGTTCTTCGCCCAGTCGACCATGGTCATCCTGTGCGACATTCTGGATCCCGTTTCCGGGGAATCCTACAACCGCGACCCGCGCGGCACCGCCAAGAAGGCCGAGGCCTACATGAAGGCCGAAGGCATCGGCGACACCATCTATGTCGGCCCCGAAGCCGAGTTCTTCGTCTTCGACGACGTCAAGTACAAGGCCGACCCCTACAACACCGGCTTCAAGCTCGACTCCACCGAACTGCCGTCCAACGACGACACCGATTACGAGACCGGCAATCTCGGCCACCGTCCGCGCGTCAAGGGCGGCTACTTCCCGGTGCCGCCGATCGACAGCGCGCAGGACATGCGCTCCGAAATGCTGACGGTGCTCGCCGAAATGGGCGTGCGCGTCGAAAAGCATCACCACGAGGTGGCGGCCGCCCAGCACGAACTCGGCATCAAGTTCGACACGCTGGTCCGCAACGCCGACAAGATGCTGATCTACAAGTACGTCGTGCATCAGGTCGCCAATGCCTATGGCAAGACGGCGACCTTCATGCCGAAGCCGATCTTCGGCGACAACGGCTCGGGCATGCACGTCCACCAGTCGATCTGGAAGAACGGCAAGCCGACCTTCGCCGGCAACGAATATGCCGGCCTGTCGGAAAGCTGCCTGTTCTACATCGGCGGCATCATCAAGCACGCCAAGGCGATCAACGCCTTCACCAACCCGCTGACCAATTCCTACAAGCGCCTGGTGCCTGGCTATGAAGCGCCAGTGCTGCTCGCCTACTCCGCGCGCAACCGCTCTGCTTCCTGCCGCATCCCGTTCGGCTCGTCGCCGAAGGCCAAGCGCGTCGAGGTCCGCTTCCCGGATCCGGGCGCGAACCCCTACCTCGCCTTCGCCGCCATGCTGATGGCCGGCCTCGACGGCATCAAGAACAAGATCCATCCGGGCCAGCCGATGGACAAGGATCTCTACGACCTGCCGCCAAAGGAACTGAAGAAGATCCCGACCGTCTGCGGCTCGCTGCGCGAAGCGCTGCAGAGCCTCGACAAGGACCGCGGCTTCCTGAAGGCTGGCGGCGTCTTCGACGACGACCAGATCGACTCTTACATCGAGCTCAAGATGGCCGAAGTGATGCGCTTCGAAATGACCCCGCATCCGGTCGAATACGACATGTACTATTCGGTCTGAGCGATCGCTTCAGCGACAACGAAAAACCCCGGCGGAAACGCCGGGGTTTTTGTTTCAGGAGGCTATGACCCGCCCGGCCTTTCGTCGTGCGTGGTCCGCGCCGACAAGGTCGCGGCGGTTTCTCGCGATGATGTCCTCGGCAACCGGAACAGGTTCGAGACCGGCAAACTTGCGGTAGAGGACAGCACCTACGATCGTCGGCAGAGTGGCAAGAATGACGAGCGGCCCGGCTGCGCCGAAGGTCACCAGCGTCATCACCGGAGCCGCCAACAATCCCGCCACGCCGTAGGCGAGATATCCGCTCTTGCCCATCGAGCGCAGTGCAAAATGCGCAACGGCAATTAGGATGATGACTGGCACCAGAGTAAGCAGCGACATAAGGCCTTTCATCAGCAGTTCACCCATCAGCACTTCGAAGAGATTCCCGGGGCGTATCGACTTACCCAGTCCCTCCAGCATCTGCATGTATGATCCAAGACCCAGAATGCCCTGGACTAAAATACTCAGCACGCCGCCCAGGATGGACGCTCCGAGGAAAGAGAGCAAAGAGGTCCGCACGCGCACCGGTCCGGCAAAATATTCGTTACCTTCATGAACAAAGACGCTGTCGGCTGTGGCCGCCGCCTTTTCAGCTGCCTTGGGCCGGCCGGGCCGGTCATATCCATGAGATACGCCCTCGCCGCTGGAGGCAGCGGCAAGGCGACGGTACGCCGCGTCCATACCGTCGAGGTCTTCGGCAGGGCCGTCCACCCCAGCCGACTTGCGGTAGACCAAGCCTATCGCCGCGCCGATGCATGCGGGTATGAACAAACCCGTCGACAGGTTTCCCGTCGCCGCCAGTTGTTCGACCGTGCCGGAAGCGAGATGCAATATGAACAACGGCAAGGCGCAAACGGTGCCGAGCGCGGCATAGGCCCAGGCCTTGCTGATGCCGAGATGGCGCAAGGCCAGATGTCCCGCCGTGAATATCACCGCGAACACGAGACCGCCCTTGAGTATCGTCAGAAGAACGGCATCGTTGCTGAAATCGCTGAGCGGTTCCGTGCCCCAGCCGCGTATGCTCGCCGCGACGAGATAGAAGCCAAACGCCAGCCCTGCAAGAAATAGCTTCGGATAATGCGTACCAATACGGTTCATGCACAGGCCCCCTTGGTAGCGACCCCTATAGAAGGCTCCTTAAAATTGCACAAAGCAGCCAAGTAAAATGCCGATTGTTCCAGGAATTGTACATGACCAGCCCAATAGAGCCGGCAGGTAACCGTTGATTGCATTTCAACAAAAAGAACCCCGGCTTTCGCCGGGGTTCTCGCATGGACAGACAGGCCGGAGGGCTGGCGTCTATCCAGCAAGCTCGTCGGGACCGTGCAGCGTCCAGTCGGCCCGCCGCGCCAGCACCAGCACGTAATAGATTGCCGCCACCGCCATGATCAGCACCGTGGCAATCAGGCTCGGCCGCCCGAAAGCGGCGTCGAGCAGGTTCTGGTAGGCGACATAGATCAGCGCCACGAAGGCAAGGATCGCCGGCACCGGAAACAGCGGCATGCGATAGTGCCCGCCTGATGTCGTGCCGTTGCGGCGGCCGGCAAATGCCGCCACGCAAAGCAGCGCGTAGATCACCACCAGCGAAGTGCCGCTGACCACCAGCAACAGATTGATGTCGATGAAGCAGGCAACCGCCGCCAGCACCGACACCACGATGGTTGCGACCCAGGGCGAAGCGTAGCTGCCATGCACCGAGGCAACGGCAGCGTTGATCGGACCGAACCAGGTCTTGTCGCGGCCCGAGCTGAACAGCAGCCGCGCCGCCTGCAGGATGATGGCGATGACCGCGTTGAAGATGGCGACCGCGATCGCCAGGCTGATCAGCACAGTCAGCGCGTGTCCGCCGCGCGCCTCGAGAAAGTACTCGATCTTCTGCGGGGCCGCGAGCAGCCCGGCAAGGTCGGGCGAACCAAGCAGCACCGCCGTCAGCGGAATGAGTTCGGCCGCGACCGTGATCAGCAGCGCCCAGACGACGATCTTGCCGATGTTGCGCTTGGCGTCATGCGTCTCCTCGCCGAAATAGGCGGCGGCGCCATAGCCATTGTAGGCAAAGAGCGAGACTGCGGTGGCCGCCAGGATCAGGCCTGCCGATGCCGGCACCAGCGTGTTGGTCGTGGCGTCGAGCAATTGCGGCGCCGTAAACAGGCTGGAAAGCGGCCGCTCGACATGGGCGAAGCCAAGCCCGGTCAAGACCAGCAGCGCCAGCATCTCGATGCCGAGGAAGATGCCGGTGACGAAGGCGTTGAGCTTGATGCGCATGGCTGCAACCGTGCCGGCCAAGGCAATCGTCAACACGCCCACCCATTGCGGGCTGAGATTGGGGATAAGGACACCGAGATAGGTACCGACGCCGAGCGCGATGACGGCGACGATCAGCACGATCGACACGAACACCAGCACCAGCGTGACAAAGCCCCAGAAGCGGCCGAGCGTGCGGCCGATCATGGTGTATTCGCCGCCCGCCATCGGATAGGCCGATGACAGTTCGGCATAAACGAAGGCCATGAACAGGCCGATGACCGCGGCGATGACGAAACTGAGGAACGAGCCGGTGCCGGCCAGCGCGATGACACCCGGCACGATGATGAACACCGAGGATGCCGGCGTGACCGCCGACAGCACGATCATCAGCGTGCCCAGTGCGTTGAGCGCCCGGTCAAGCCCCTTGGCGCTTGGTGCAGCCTTGTCGACGGCCGCGTTTGTGGCTTCGTGTGTGGACATTATCCTCCCCTTTTTTTAATTGGATAAAAATTATTATCCGCAGCGGAACCTATCCACGTCGCCACAATGCGTCAACAAATATGCGATATGCCGGCTTGCAAAAATCCACAGGCCAGTTTTAATTGAATTGAATTCAGGAAACAAATATGGGCAGACCCAAGACACAGACCGATCGCCGCCTGACGCTGGTCGCGGCCGCGGAATCGATGATCGCCCGGCGCGGCCTCGCCGGCGTCACCTTGCGCGATGTCGCCAACGAAGCAGGGATGAGCTCAAGCGCCCTGCTCTACTACTATCCCGGCCTCAAGGACCTGCTGGACGACGTGCAGAAAAAGGCGGTCGAGCGCTTCTGCACCCAACGCGCCGCGTCGGTCGCCGCGATTGCCGATCCGCGCCTGCGGCTGAAGACAATGATCGAAAGCGGATTGCCGACCGATCAGGACGACCAGCTCTGCCGGCTGCTGCTCGAGCTCGGCGCCTATTCGCGCTCGGACGCCAGCTATGCCGCCCGCCACATCACCTTGTTCGAGCGCCAGGTGGCCATCTATATCGGCATCCTCGAAGCGGGTGCCGCCACCGGCGCCTTCAAGCTGAAGGGTGCAAGCGAGACCATCGCCCGCAGCTTGGTCGTGCTGGAAGACGGCCTCGGCCTCCACCTCGTCAATGTCGTGCCGGCCGTCGACCAGGCTTCGGCGGCGGCAATCCTCACCAGTTACGCCGAACTCGCGACCGGCTGCAGCCTTCGCTGAGCCGGCCTGGAGCCGTTCACCGTTTCACGGAAACGACGACCGGCTCCAACTCTTTGTTTTTAACGCAATTCCGGACGGAAAACCGTTTTACACTTTTCCTGGAATTGCTCTAGCAACGGAGCATCTCTTCAGCATGGACCAGCGGATCGCCTCGACCGTCACGCCTTCCGGCAAGCAACGCGCCCGCAGCCTGGGCATCCCCCTGCCGGGCACGCCAGGCCCTGCAAACGCCATCACCGATGTCGGTGGCGTGCTGGTCGGTTATTCCACCATCATCAAGGGTGAAGGCAAGCTCAGCCTTGGGCACGGACCGGTCCGCACCGGCGTCACCGCGATCCTGCCGCTTGGCCACAACGGCGTCGGAACCGCATGTGCTGCCGCCTATCATTCCTTCAACGGCAATGGCGAGATGACCGGCGTTTCGTGGCTGGAGGAAGCCGGCAGCCTCAACATGCCGATCCTGATCACCAACACCCACGCCGTCGGTCCCTGCCATCGCGGCATCATCGACTGGGTGGCGCGCAACAAGCCTGATGTCGCCAACCAATGGCTGCTGCCGGTGGTGGCGGAAACCTGGGACGGCTATCTCAACGACATTAACGGCTCGCATGTCGGCGTCGACCATGCCATCGCGGCAATCGACAGCGCCGCCGGCGGCGCCATCGAGGAAGGCTCGGTTGGCGGCGGCACCGGCATGAACTGCTACGCCTTCAAGGGCGGCTCCGGCAGCGCGTCGCGGATCGTCGATTACGGCCACCGCTCCTACACAGTCGGCGTCTTCCTGCAGGCCAATTTCGGCTCGCGCCATGAACTCAGCATCGCCGGCGCGCCGCTGGGCGCCGCACTGGCCGACGACAATCCGATGGAAGCCTATTTCAGCGGTGGGCCGACCGGCGCCGGCTCCTGTATCGGTATCGTCGCCACCGACGCTCCGCTGTTGCCCGGCCAATGCAAGGCTTTGGCCCGCCGCGTACCGCTCGGGCTGGCGCGCACCGGCACCGCCGGCTCGCATTTTTCCGGCGATATCTTCCTCGCCCTCTCGACCGCCAATCCGGATGCGCTCAACGGCCGCTTCCCGAAGGGCGCTCCAACTAGTGAGAGCTACAGCCATATGGACTTCATTCCCTGGGGCCGGATGGACGATTTCTACACGGCCGTGGTGCAGGCGACCGAAGAGGCCGTGCTCAACGCGCTGATTGCCAACACCGAAATGACCGGCCGCGACGGCAATCGCACCCCTGCTCTGCCGCACGACAAAGTGGTGGCGGCGCTCAAAGCGCGCGGCGTCATCGGCTGACGGGCACGCACACAAACTGCCATACGAAAAGAGCCCCGGCATTTTCTGCCGGGGCTCTTTCTCGTCATGCGCTTGGAGCGATCCTTTTCGAACCGCCACAAAATCAGGCAGCGGCCGAAACCTGGCCGGCGGTCGAAACCTCCGAGATGGTTTTCAGTATCTGCGAAGCGATCTGGTAGGGGTCGCCCTGCGAGTTCGGGCGGCGGTCTTCCAGATAGCCCTTGTAGTCATTGTTGACGAAGGAATGCGGCACGCGGATCGAGGCGCCGCGGTCGGCGATGCCGTAGCTGAACTTGTTCCACGGCGCGGTCTCGTGCTTGCCGGTCAGACGCTTGTCATTGTCCGGGCCGTAGACGGCGATGTGGTCCATCAGGTTCTTGTCGAATTGAGCCATCAGCGCTTCGAAATAGGCCTTGCCGCCGACTTCGCGCATATAGGCGGTCGAGAAGTTGGCGTGCATGCCCGAGCCGTTCCAGTCGGTGTCGCCGAGCGGCTTGCAGTGATACTCGATGTCGATCTCGTACTTTTCGGTCAGCCGCTGCAGGAGATAGCGGGCCATCCACATCTGGTCGGCGGCTTTTTTCGAGCCCTTGCCGAAGATCTGGAATTCCCACTGGCCCTTGGCCACTTCGGCGTTGATGCCTTCATGGTTGATGCCGGCGGCGAGGCAGAGATCGAGATGCTCCTCGACGATCTGGCGCGCGATCGGGCCGACATTGGAATAGCCGACGCCGGTGTAGTACGGGCCCTGCGGCGCCGGATAGCCGCTCTCGGGGAAGCCGAGCGGACGGCCGTCCTTGTAGAAGAAATACTCCTGCTCGAAGCCGAACCAGGCGCCCTCGTCGTCGAGGATGGTGGCGCGCTTGTTGGACACATGCGGCGTCACGCCATCGGGCATCATCACTTCGCACATCACCAGCACGCCATTGGTGCGGGCCGGATCCGGGAACACGGCGACCGGCTTCAGCACGCAGTCGGAGCTGTGGCCTTCGGCCTGCTGCGTCGAGGAGCCGTCGAAGCCCCACAGCGGCAGCTGCTCGAGCGTCGGGAACTCGGCGAACTCCTTGATCTGGGTCTTGCCGCGCAGATTGGGGACCGGGGTGTATCCATCGAGCCAGATGTACTCGAGCTTGTATTTCGTCATTCTAGAGCCTCTCGTTGCTTGATCACCGAAGCTGGATGACGCCGACGCATGCCGAGCCATCCGGCAGACCGGCTGCCGGGCGATAAAATGCAAGTCATGTGCCATTTCCGCTGCGCGGGGTGCGTCAAAAGTGCCCATTCATCCCGGCGATCCGGCCAAGCCGCCTAAGCAATGCGCCGGGATCAATCAAAGACCAAATCTGCTTAAATAACAGGCAAATGCTGATCTTTCTTTAGGCATCTTGCCTAAACGAGTCGCAGCCCCTACTTTGATGGAAAGATGAATCGACAAGCCTCTCCAGAAGAAAGGAGACCGACCATGGAAATCACGTCAGCCCGTCCGTCGGCAAAAATCCTGATGTTCCCGCTGGCAGCGCGCGCGAATGCCTCAAATTTAGGCGTCAAGGCCAAGTTTGCGGCAGAGCTTGCCTCACTACGCGATCACCCGCTGGACTATGGTGAGGCCTGGTACCATGAGGCCGCCATCGCGGAAGCCGAGCAGCCTCGCAAGAGCTAGGCGCTTGCGGGGCAACAGCCGAAAGCAGGCCTGAACAAAAGGAAAAACCCGGCGCGATTGCTCGCGCCGGGTTTTTCTTTTGCATATTGTGCTCCGCCTAGTCCTTGGCGTGCAGGTCGGTGCCAAGCGTATCCCTGACGAAGATCATGCCGATGATCAGAGACATCGCCGCGATCACCACCGGATACCAAAGGCCGTAGTAGATATCGCCCTTGAAGGCGCTGAACGCGAACACGATCGCCGGCAGGAAGCCGCCGAACCAGCCATTGCCGATGTGGTAGGGCAGCGACATGCCGGTGTAGCGGATGCGGGTCGGGAACATCTCGACCAGGATCGCCGCAATCGGCCCGTAGACCATGGTCACATAGAGGACCAGGATGAACAGGATGCCGATGACCTTTGCCCAGTTGACCTGAGCCGGGTCGGCAAACATCGAGAACGCACCCGAAGCCGGAATGCTGTAGACGGTCACCTCGGTGGCGCCGGCTGCCTCATCCTTGGTCAGGATATTTTCCTTGATCGCCTGATCGGTCGGAACCGCGGCTTTCTCGCCGGCGCGGATGGCCGCGGCGTCGAGCTTCAGTTCGGGATTGGCCGCGACAAAGGCGTCGAGCTTCTGGTCGGCAATCTTCGATGCCGCACGCTTCAGCGGATAACCGCCATCCTGCAAGGCGATATTGATTGCCTTGCCGAAGGCCGCTTCTTTGGCCTTTACCTGGTCGCCTGCCGCGACCGCGTCATAGGACTCAGTCGTCTCGTTGCCGATCTTGACCGTAGCAGGCGTTCCGGGTGCTGCTGTCGTCACGACATCATAAGGCACCGAGTTCCTGGTGAGAAACGCGGTCGCGATATCGCATGACGTCGTGTACTTGATCGTGCCCGTGGGGTTGAACTGGAACTTGCAGTCCCCCGGTGCCGCGGTCACCGTCGCACGTGTTGCCTGTTGTGCCGTTGCCAGAGCAGGATTAGCCGCCCAGGTCAGCGCCTTGAACAGCGGGAAGGTGGTGACGATCGCCAGCGCAAGGCCCGCCATGATGATCGGCTTGCGGCCGATCTTGTCGGACAGCCAGCCGAACACGACGAAGAAGATCGCGCCGACCGCCAGCGCGATCGCGACCATGATGTTGACCGACTGCGCGTCCACCTTGAGCACATTGGTGAGGAAGAACAGTGCGTAGAACTGGCCGTTGTACCAGACCACGGCCTGGCCGGCGGTGAGGCCGAACAGCGCCAGCAGCGCAATTTTTGCATTCTTCCATTGGCCGAAGGCTTCCGACAAAGGCGCCTTGGAGCCCTTGCCCTCTTCCTTCATACGGATGAAGGCCGGCGATTCCGAAAGCGTCAGGCGAATCCAGACCGATATTGCGAGCAGGATGGCCGAGAGCAGGAATGGAATGCGCCAGCCCCAGGCCGCAAAATCCTCCTTGCTCAGCGAATTCTGCACGGCCAGGATGATGATCAGCGACAGGAACAGGCCAAGCGTGGCCGTTGTCTGGATCCACGACGTATAGAAGCCACGGCGATCGTCGGGCGCATGTTCGGCGACATAGGTCGCGGCACCGCCATATTCGCCGCCGAGCGCCAGGCCCTGCAGCATGCGCAGCCCAACCAGGATGATGGGCGCCGCAATGCCCCAGCTCGCCGAACCGGGAAGCAGGCCGACCAGGAAGGTCGACAGGCCCATGATCGTGATGGTGACGAGGAACGTGTATTTGCGGCCGACGAGATCGCCGATGCGGCCGAACACCAGCGCGCCGAACGGGCGCACGAGGAAGCCGGCGGCGAAAACCAGCAGCGTGAAGATGTTGCGCGTCCCCTCCGGATAAGTGGCGAAGAATGTGGTGCCGATCGCTGCCGCCAATGCGCCATAGAGATAGAAATCATACCATTCGAAAACCGTGCCGAGCGAGGAAGCGAAGATGACTTTCTTCTCCTCCCGCGTCATGCCGCGGCTGCTTCCGCCGGCGGTCGATGCCAATGCCATGAGAAATGTCCTCCCGTGAAATCCCGTCTGTCCTCGATGCTGTGCGTCATCGTCCACGTTCCCTCTGAACGCAGACTCAGCTCAGCCATCGGCGCAAAAAATGACAGAAAGGACCCGGCGACGGCAGAGCGACGATGGGATTATGACTTTGGTATTAGGTGCAGTGCGGCGAAGACCAAGATCAGGCCTTGAGCGCTTCCAGCAGGCTGACGGCGGCCATCATGTCGCGTTTGCGGGCAGCGCGGCGCGACACCGCTTCGGCATCCTGGCCCCAATGCTCGATCTGCCAGTCCTCATCGACATGGCCGGCGGCCCAGGCCGCCTCGCCGTCAAGCGCGCCGTAGTCGACAGCAAGCGCCAACAGCGCCGACCCAGTCAGCGATGTCATGACATGGATGGCCGCCAGCCGCAGCGGCTCGGCACGCTGGGCAAGATGGGCGCCGAGCACGGCGATGCTCTCGCGCGGCTGCTCGACATGGATGATGCCCTCGGCAAGGTTGAAGCGGGCGCCGAGCACGCTGCGTGCCCAATCGATGACCGGGTCCCAATGCTGGTTCTGGCGCTCGACCAGGCCTTGCGGCGCGTCGGCGCGGTAGCAGGTGAGATCGGACGAGGCAAAGCGCAGCACGTCCTCCAGCACCGCCTGCGGGTCGCTGGCGACGCCATCGATGGCGGTGTTGACCAGACGCAGCACCGGCATCGTGACGGGATCGATGGTCTCGCCTTGCGCGTCGAATTCGCCAGCGACCAACTGTGCCGCCTTCTCGGTCGGCAGCGCCAGCAACGCCTTGCCCGGCGTGCGCACCGGCTTGCCGTCGAGATGCACGGCAAAGCCGTCGTCCACTGGCACGACGGAAACGTCCTTGTAGAAGCGCTTCGGCAGATGCGTCTTCATCTGGATCTGCGCACGGCGCACCGGATCCGGATCGGAGAGTTGCTGCTTGCCGGCTTCGAGGTCGTTGAGGATGTCGCGCATGTTGAACTCCTTAGCCCAAAACCTGCTTGCGCGCCGGCCGGTTGACGATGATAAGGCCGACTGCAATCAACCCCAGCGCCACAAAGATCCTGACCGTCGGCGCCTCGCCCAGAATAACAGCGCCGCACAGGACGCCGAACACCGGCGACAGAAAGGCGAAGCTCGACAGACCCGATGCCGGATAGCGCCGAAGCAGCCAGAACCACAACACATAGGTGAAGGCAACGACATAGATCGACTGGAACAGCAGCGCCCATGTCGACAAGGCAGTGACGTCACGGATCGGCGGACCGGCGAACGGCATCACCAGGAAGCCGACGACGGCGGCGCCCGCCAGCTGGTAGAGCAGCAGTTTTTCGGCGCTGGTCTCGACCAGTTTCGAGCGCTTGATGACGATGCTGGTGGCCGCCCACAGAATGCCGGATCCGAGGCTGAGCAGATCACCCATCAGAGTCACTTTGTTGCCACCGACAATCCCGTCGGAAAACACCGCCACCAGGCCACAGAAGGCAAGAACGAGCCCGCCGAGCTTGCGCGCATTGATGCGCTCGCCAAGCAGGAAATGGCCGCCGATCAGAACCCAGAACGGCATGGTGTTGACCAGCAGCGTGTTGCGGGCGACGGTCGTGTATTCCAGCCCGATATAGAGGCACAGGAACTCGACGCCGAACAGAACGCCGACAATGATGCCGGCGACAAGCGACCCATCGGCCTCGAACAGTTTTATGCCGCGCAGCCGGCACCAGCCGAGGACGCAAAGCCCACCAACGATCGAGCGTGCGATCGAGACAAAAACGGGGTCATAGCCGGCATAGGAGATCTTGGCGGCGACATAGTTGAGGCCCCAGGAAAAGGTCAGCCCGACCATGATCGAAGCTGCCGCCAGATCGACCGCGTCGCGGCGATCCAATGCCGAGGCAACCGCCAATGTCAGTCCTCCGCGCTGGCGTCGTCGAAGCCGATCAAGTTCCAGCTCTGGCGCATATGCGGCGGCATCGGCGCGGTGACGTCGATGACGCCCTTGTCCGGATGCGGAATGACGATGCGGCGGGCATGCAGATGCAGGCGATTCTGAATGCCGCCCGGGAAGTCCCAGTTGGTATCGGCTTCGAAATATTTGGGGTCGCCGATGATCGGGCAGCCAATATAGGCGGCATGGACGCGAAGCTGGTGGGTGCGGCCGGTGTATGGCTCCATTTCCAGCCAGGTCATCGTCTGCGCCGCCTGCTCGATGATGCGGTAGTAGGAGACGGCGTGGTCGGCGCCCTTTTCACCGTGGGCTGCCACGCGCACGCGGTCGCCGTCCTCGGTCGGCTCCTTGATCAGCCAGGTCGAGATCTTGTCCTCGCGCTTGGGCGGCACGCCCTTCACGAGCGCCCAGTAGGTTTTCTTGGTCTCGCGTGCGCGAAAAGACTCGGAGAGCTTCATCGCCGCAAGCCTGGTGCGGGCAACCACCAGCACGCCCGACGTGTCGCGGTCGAGCCGGTGCACAAGGCGTGGCTTCTCGCCCTTCTGGCTGCGCCAGGCCTCCAGCATGTCGTCGACATTGCGGGTGACACCCGAGCCGCCCTGCACGGCCAGGCCAGCCGGCTTGTTGAAGACGAAGACCTTCGGGTCCTCGTGGATCAGCATCTTGGCCAGCACATCGGCGTCGCCCTGGTTGCGGATCGAATGGCCGGTAAGCGCACTCTCGCCCTTCTTGTCGACCTCGAGCGGCGGCACGCGCACCACCTGGCCCGGCTCGACACGGCTGTCGGCCTTGACCCGGCCGCCATCGACGCGGATCTGGCCGGAGCGCAGGAGCTTCTGCAGGTGGCCGAAGCCGAGGCCGGGGAAATGGGTCTTGAACCAGCGATCGAGCCGCATGCCCGCCTCGCCGGCCTCCACCGTGATCTGTTCAACGCCTGCCATGATTTTCGTTTATCCGTTTCCCGAACAGGGCTCAGCCTGCTCTTTGGCGCGGCAATAGCACTATCGGCTCGAAAATCGGAATCGATTTTCGGAAAGCTTAGATTCAAAGACGTTTGCGCGGGCCTAAACCGTCCTCGCCAGCCAAAGTCCCGCAAACAGCGCGACAATGGCGCCAATGACGCTAGCCAGCGCATATCCGAGCGCAGGGATCGTCGCTCCCCGCTCCCACAGCGTGGCGAAGTCGAGCGAAAAGGCCGAGAAGGTGGTGAAGCCGCCAAAGATGCCGGTGGCGACGAACAGCCGAAGCTCGTTGGAACCGCCGCGCCGCATCAGCGTGGCAATGAACAGGCCCATGGCGAAGGAGCCGACGATGTTGATCGCCATCGTGCCCCAGGGGTAGTTCGGGCCGACGAGGCGCAGCGCGCCGATGTTGGTCAGATGGCGAATGCCGGCGCCGATGCCGCCGCCGACCACGACGAGAAGCAGATTGTACATGCCTGTTTACTGCCCTCGTGACGCCCTCAGGTCGTTTCGACCTTCTTTGCCTTGCTCGAACCGAGCATCTTCCAGTTCTTGTAGAACATGGCGTTGATGCGCTCGACGCTGACCGAGACGATTGCGAGAAGGCCGGCGATGAGGCCGGGGAATGGCGACGGGCGGATGATGTCCATGAACACGCAGTAGCGGTGCCCGTCATACTCGTTGACCGAGCGGTGCAGCAGCGTGTCATCAAAAATGTAGAGCGGATTGTCGTGCCAGTAGTTCCTGGCGCCGTTGCACTCGACGAAAACCTCGGCCTTCACCGGCAAGAGATTGTAGAGGATGCGCAGGCTGAGCCGCAGTGGTCCGAAATGCCAGGAGGTCGACTCCTTACCCCTGAAGACCGACACGGCGATGGTCTTGATGTATTTGAAATCCTTGTTGAATTCGGCAACGTTGTCGATCTTGTGCTTGCCGTACCACTGATAGACATACATGCCGCGCCTGGCGGTGCCGAGATTGGCGTCGATATCGGCCATGATCTCGTCTTTGCGCGCCTTGAAGACGTCGAGAACCTCATTGACCTCGCGCTGATAGTCCTCAGGAAACTGCTCCAGCTTCCACACGCCCGGGTTCCGGTAGCTGATCAGATCGACCAGCAGGTTGAAGGGCGACAGCAACCAGGTGAAGAGGCCGTTGCCAAGGAAATAGCCGCGCAACAGCGACAGATCCTTGTTGGCATTGCGCAGCACATCGATCAGGCCGCAGACGATCCAGATCGTCGTCAGGATTGGGATGAAATAGAAGCCGAGCGCGAGCAGCGGAACTGCAATCACAGCCTGGCGAAGCGATTTACGAAGGGATTTTTTCATTTTTTTCTCGCGCCGTCGGGCGCGATTCCTATTGYGAACGACAATCGCCAAGCAGCTTGGCGACGACCACCCCCGAGGCCGTGCGCCTTGATAGGGTCTTTTGTCCCCACGCACAATGCCATCGAACGGCGCCCGGGTGGGCCTCGGTGGCTGCCGAGCAAAATATTTGGAGGTTTGCACTCCACTTTAGTTGGGTTTCGCCCCGGGCGGCCAAACCACGGTGGACGAAAGCCTACTTTTCCCGCTCGCTGCGCAGCTTCGCCCAATAGTCCAGTCGTTTGCGGATATCGCGCTCGAAGCCGCGTTCGGGCGGATCGTAAAATGTCTGCCGGCTCATCTTTTCCGGAAAATAGTCCTGGCCGGAAAAGGCATCGGGCTGGTCATGGTCGTAGCGGTAGCCAGCGCCGTAATCTTCTTCCTTCATCAGCTTGGTCGGCGCGTTGAGGATGTGCTTGGGCGGCAGCAGCGAACCGAACTCCTTCGCCGCTCGCGTGGCCGCCTTGAAGGCGGTGTAGACGGCGTTGGATTTGGGCGCGGTGGCGAGATAGACGGTCGCCTCGGCAAAGGCGAGCTCGCCCTCGGGCGAGCCCAGATAGTCATAGGCGTCCTTGGCGGCGTTGGCGATAACCAGCGCCTGCGGGTCGGCCAGCCCGATGTCCTCCATCGCCATGCGCACCAGCCGGCGGCCGAGATAGAGCGGATCCTCACCGGCATCGAACATGCGGGCGAGATAATAGAGGGCCGCGTCTGGATCGGAGCCGCGCACCGATTTGTGCAGCGCCGAGATCAGATTGTAATGGCCGTCCTGGCTCTTGTCGTAGATCGGCGCCCGGCGCTGAACGATGCGCTGCAGGCCTTCGGGATCGAAAACCTCGCCGGGCTTGGCGGCTCGCCAGACTTCTTCGGCCAGCGTCAGCGAGGCCCGGCCATCGCCATCGCTCATACGGATGAGCATGGCCCGCGCCTCGTCGTCGAGCGGCAGTGCCCTGCCCTCCGTCTCCTCCGCTCGCACCATCAGCTTGGCGATGCTCTCCTCGCCGAGCGAATGAAAGACCATGACCCGCGCGCGCGACAACAGAGCGGCGTTAAGCTCGAAGGAGGGATTCTCCGTCGTGGCGCCGACCAGCACGACCGTGCCGTCCTCCATCACCGGTAGAAACGAATCCTGCTGGGCGCGGTTGAAGCGGTGGATCTCGTCGACGAACAGCAGCGTCTGGCGGCCATTGGCGCGGCGCAATTTTGCGGCCTCGAACACTTTCTTCAAATCGGCGACGCCGGAAAACACCGCCGAGATCTGCTCGAAAGCAAGGCTGGTCTCGCCGGCCAGCAGCCGCGCAACGGTTGTCTTGCCGGTTCCCGGCGGCCCCCAAAAGATCATCGAGCCGAGCGAGCCGGAGCTGATCAGCCGCGTCAGCGCGCCGTCGGGTCCGGTCAGATGCTCCTGGCCGACGACCTCGCCGAGGTTTTTCGGGCGCAGCCGGTCGGCGAGCGGCCGGCCGGGTGGCGCTCTTTCCGGTTCATCGACGCTGAACAGATCGGCCATGCAAGTCTTTTGGTTGGAGCACGATCCTCAGAAATGGAGATATCGCCTCAATAGCGCAACACCTGCCGCAGTGTCTGCCCGCCGCGCTCGACAGTAAAGCGCCACCAGCGTGTATCCTGCTGCGAGAGCTGCGCCAGTGTGGCTGCCGTATCGACGGTGGTGCCGTTCACTTCGCGCACGATGTCACCCGGCTGGAAGCCGAAATCGGCGGCTGGCGAATCGCGGTTGATATCGACCACGGTGACGCCTTTGAGGTCGGTGCGCAGGCCAAGCCGCTGGGCGAGCCGCGGCGACAGTTCCGCCACCTTTGCGCCGGAGAACGGACTGCGGCCATGCAGCGTCAGTTCCGAGGCCTTGGCGCCTTCCGGCGCACGCTCCAGCGGAATCTCCATCGTCGCCTGCTGGCCCTTGCTCAGAATGGCGAAGGTGGCCTTGGTGCCGATCGACAGCGTCGCCATGCGGTAGTCCAGCGCCTCGATGCCTTCGACCGTCGTGCCGTTGAGCTGCAGCACCACGTCACCGGGCTTCAAGCCAGCCTTGGCTGCCGGTCCCGCGTCCTCGACCGAAGACACCAGCGCGCCGGTAGGCTTCTCCATGCCGAGCGATTCGGCGATCTGCGGTGTGACCGCTTCGAACTCGGCGCCGATATAGGGCCGCTCGAAGAAATCGAGCCCGGCCTTGGCCGCATCGGCGAAGGCGCGCACCATGTTGGCGGGGATGGCGAAGCCGATGCCGATCGAGCCGCCGCTGCGGCTGTAGATGGCCGTGTTGATGCCGACCAGTTGGCCGCCCATGTTGATCAGCGCGCCGCCAGAATTTCCGGGATTGATGGCCGCGTCGGTCTGGATGAAATAGCCTGAATCCGAAACGCCGATATGGCTGCGGGCAAGTGCCGAAACAATGCCGCTGGTGGTGGTCTGACCGACACCGAACGGATTGCCGATGGCCAGCACCAGATCGCCGACCTCGAGCGCGTCGGAATCGCCGATAGCGATCACCGGGAACGGCTTGTCGGAGGTGATCTTGAGCACGGCAAGATCGAGCGTCTCGTCCTTGAGCATGACCTTCGAGGTGAATTCGCGCCCATCCGCGGTTGCCACCTTGACCTCGTCGGCATCCTTGATGACGTGGAAATTGGTGACGACGACGCCGCTTGGGTCGACCAGAACGCCGGAGCCGAGCGAGGATTGCGCGCGCGGCTGTGCGCGACCGAAGAACTCCTCGAAGAAAGGATCGCCGTCGAAGGGCGACGTGACCTTGGCGGTCTGCGAGGCATAGACATTGACCACCGCCGGCGCCGTCTGCTTGACCAGCGGCGCAAACGACAGCTGCACCTCTTCACGGCCGAACGGCACGCGCTTGTCGGGGCCGGAGGTGCCGTTCTCGCCCTCGACGCCATGCAACAGATCGGTCAGCACATCAGAGAGGCCGGGATCGGCTGGCTTGGCAGCGTCCTCGGCCAGCGCCTGCCTCACGGCCGGCGCCGCGGCAAAGGCGGCCAGCGCGCAAAGGGCGACAAGAAACAGCCGTTTGAAGTGCATTCCGAATCCTCCAGATCGGGCGTCATTGTCCCGACGATTGTGCAGAATGAAAGGCTAAGGCGATGAAATCGAATTATTTTCAGCCCAGTAATCGGCTAGAGCTCTGTCTGCAACCGGTACTGTTGTCGATCGCATGAAAAAACAGCTCGCCTCATTCCGTGATTTTCTGGCCACCGGCAAGTTAGGACCGGTGTGGCATGGTAAGAACTTCACGCCACATTCCTGGGCCGGATCGAACACGATCTTCGTGCGGGTCGCCGATCAGGCGCTGATCTGGTGAGCCGGCTTTATGCCGCCGCGCCGGGTTTCGAACGCCACCGTTGTGAAGATGGCGAGGGCAGCCACCAGCAAAGCGGCAACCAATGGATGCAAGCCCATGGCGCGTGCGGCCTGAAGCGCGGGGACGTGGGTCGCGTAGAGAGGATAGGAGATCGCACCGGCCCAGATTGCCCAGCCCATGCGAGGCAGACCAAGGGATGCGCGCACCATGAAGGGGCAGCCGACCAGGGCGCCCATTTCGAATGCCGGGTTGAACGAGGCAAGGGCCAGTGAAACCGCAAAGGCGGTGACGGCCAATAGCGGGTATCGGCCGAGAGGGGCATCGCCATAGGTGCGGAACATCCATACGCCGACGAGGTAGCAGGTCAGTTCGCGCGGGATCAGCCAAAGCACCGACGCAAAGGCCGGGCTCCACAGGGATAGGCCTGTCGCGAAGCTGGCGATGAAAACCAGTGCCGCAGCCACAGCAAGGACCAGCACTTGCAGGCTTGATATTTTCGAGATGATCGCGCCATGCAGCACATTGCAGACGATCTCGACGAACAGCGACCAGGCCGGGCCGTTGAGCGGGAATGCCGGCCGTCCGACCACGGGAAGAAAAAGCAGGATCAGCGCATAGGCTGCAAGGATCGGCGCGGAAATGCCGTGGAGCGCGCTCATCGACGCCAGGCCGATGGTCGATCCGATCGCCAGCGGCAGAAACAGCCGGCGGTATCGCAGGCCGATGAAGCCGACGGTGGTCAGCCCTTTTCGCAGCCGATCTTCATAGGTTCTGGTCAAGACGAAACCGGACAAGACGAAGAACAGATCGACCGCGGTCGAGGGGTTGAGCGGCGGCAGGGGAAGATGATTGACGCGCGCAAAGTGATGCACGGCAACGGCGATCGCAGCGACCCCGCGCAGAGCGTCCAGTCCGTAAAGTCGTCCCCCCATGCCGACGCCAATATTGCTGAAGTCGAGTGAAATGCAAGCAGAGAGCCAGTCAAAGGTTAAAACCGCACGATGTTGCAATCAGCACCACCTGCCCTCAGCTGCCTGGATCCTAGTCGGCAGCAGGGACTTTCAATCAACGTGACTCAGGTGGACTACCTGAATCTGGTTCGATAGCCTATCACACGAAGCAAACGAAAAAGGGGCCCCGCGGGCCCCTTTGAACGCTATGCTAAAATACCGAGCCTTATGCGGCAGCGGTTTCCTCGTTGGCGCCTTCGGCCTCAAGGCGAGCACGGTCGCCAGCGCCCTTGGCTTCGGTGTCGCGGTCGACGAACTCGATGACCGCCATGGCGGCATTGTCGCCGTGACGGAAGCCCGCCTTCATGATGCGCAGGTAGCCGCCATTGCGGTCGGCGTAGCGCGGCGCAATGGTGTCGAACAGACGCTTGACGACGCCTTCATTGCCGATCTGGGCAATGACCTGGCGGCGCGCATGCAGGTCGCCGCGCTTGCCGAGCGTCACCAGCTTCTCGACGATCGGACGCAGGTCCTTCGCCTTCGGCAGGGTGGTGACGATCTGCTCGTGCTCGAGCAGCGACACGGCGAGGTTGGCGAACATCGACTTGCGATGGCTAATGCTTCTGGCGAAGCGACGGCCTTTGAAACCGTGGCGCATGGCTCTTTTCCTTCTTCAGTTGTTCAAGAGGCCATGGCCTCTGATGGTTTTCCGCATGACCGTCGGATCGAGCGGCTCACGCCGCCGATCCTTGGAATTCATGCTCAATATTGGTCTTCGTAACGCTTTGCGAGGTCTTCGATGTTTTCCGGCGGCCAGTCCGGCACTTCCATGCCGAGGTGCAGGCCCATCGCCGCGAGCACTTCCTTGATCTCGTTCAGCGACTTGCGGCCGAAGTTCGGGGTGCGCAGCATCTCGGCTTCGGTCTTCTGGATGAGATCGCCGATGTAGACGATGTTGTCGTTCTTCAGGCAGTTGGCCGAACGCACCGAAAGCTCGAGTTCGTCGACCTTCTTGAGCAGCGCCGGGTTGAAGGCGAGCTCGGTGACGGCTTCGGTCGCGACTTCCTTCTGCGGCTCGTCGAAGTTGACGAACAGGCCGAGCTGGTCCTGCAGGATGCGGGCGGCGAAAGCCACCGCGTCTTCGCCCGAGATCGAACCGTCGGTCTCGATCGTCATGGTCAGCTTGTCATAGTCGAGAACCTGGCCCTCGCGGGTGTTTTCGACCTTGTAGGAGACCTTCTTGACCGGCGAATACAGGCTGTCGACCGGGATCAGGCCGATCGGCGCGTCTTCGGCGCGGTTGCGCTCTGCCGGCACGTAGCCCTTGCCGGTGTCGACGGTGAATTCCATGCGGATTTCAGCGCCTTCGTCCAGCGTGCAGATGACGTGGTCGGGATTGAGGATCTCGATGTCGCCAACCGTCTGGATGTCGCCAGCCAGAACCGCACCCGGGCCCTGCTTGCGAACGACCATGCGCTTGGGACCATCGCCTTCCATGCGGATGGCGATTTCCTTGATGTTCAAGACGATGTCGGTCACGTCTTCACGCACACCGGCGATGGACGAGAATTCATGCAGAACGCCGTCAATCTGCACGGCGGTCACAGCCGCACCGCGCAGCGAAGACAGAAGCACGCGGCGCAGCGCGTTGCCGAGCGTCAGGCCGAAGCCACGCTCGAGCGGCTCGGCGACCAGCGTGGTCAGCGTCTTCTTCTTCGACGAGAACTCGATCTTGTTCGGCTTGATCAGTTCCTGCCAATTTTTCTGGATCATGATGCTTTCCTTCCGTTGACCCGCCACCATCCAATCGTGGCGGGCGACCTGGAGTGCCGTGGAGGAGCGCCTTCAAGGCGCTCGCGCGGCGTTCGGTAATGTCTTAGACGCGGCGCTTCTTGCGCGGGCGGCAGCCATTGTGCGGGATCGGCGTCACATCACGGATCGAGGTGATGGTGAAGCCGGCCGCCTGCAGGGCGCGAAGCGCCGATTCACGACCGGAGCCGGGTCCGCAGACCTCGACTTCGAGCATGCGCATGCCGTGTTCCTGGGCCTTCTTGGCGACGTCTTCGGCGGCCATCTGGGCAGCGAACGGGGTCGACTTGCGCGAACCCTTGAAGCCCTGGGCACCGGCCGACGACCAGGCAATAGAATTGCCCTGCGCGTCGGTGATGGTGATCATCGTGTTGTTGAAGGTCGAATTGACGTGGGCAACGCCCGACGAGATGTTCTTGCGTTCGCGACGGCGAACACGAGCGGCTTCCTTGGCCATGATAGTCCTTTCAGTTGATCTCTACACCGCCGTAATGCCAGCGGCTCCACCTTTGAAAACGAGTAGTGAGCAGGGATTAGCGAATAGGGACCCCTACTCGCTAATGGCTGCTCGCTATTCGCTCACTTACTTCTTCTTGCCGGCGATCGACTTGGCCGGGCCCTTGCGGGTGCGTGCATTGGTGTGCGTGCGCTGGCCGCGAACCGGCAGCGAACGACGGTGACGCAGGCCGCGGTAGCAGCCGAGGTCCATCAGACGCTTGATGTTCATCGAGACTTCGCGGCGCAGATCGCCTTCGACCTGGTAGTCGCGGTCGATGGTTTCGCGGATCTGCAGCACTTCCGCGTCGGTCAGCTGGTTGACGCGGCGCTCGGCCGGGATGCCGACCTTGTCGACGATCTCCTGGGCGAACTTCTTGCCAATGCCGTGAATGTACTGAAGCGCAATGACGACGCGCTTGTTGGTCGGAATGTTGACGCCGGCTATACGAGCCATTTCTTCTCTTCTCCATGTGGGTCGGACGAACCGACGCTATCCAAAATTCCCCGCGTCCGGTGGAGACCGGCCCTTGCGGGAGTTTCCCTAGTTTCAATGCGGCTGCCTTGCCCTTGCGGACAAGCAAGCCTCATGCCTGATAGGAAGACGGGCCGCCATAACCCAGCGAACCGTTTCAGTCAAGCGCAATCTTTACTTTGCCGTAACGGTCTCCCGCGTCACTGCCGCGAGCAGAGCTTCGATCTCTGCCGTCACAGTGTCGATACCGGCCATGCCGTCGACGCTCTTCAGCGTGCGTTTGGCGTAGTAGTAGCCGATCAATGGCGCGGTCTTCTTGTAATATTCCCGCAGGCGCTCTTCGAACACCACCGGATTGTCGTCCTTGCGCACCGGCTGGCCGGCGGCCTTGGCGTCTTCGGCGCGCTTGACGATGCGGCCGACCAGCGCCTTGTCGTCGACGACGAACTCGATCACGGCGTCAAGGCCGATGCCGCGCTCGGCGAGCATCGATTCAACCGCATCGGCTTGCACCAGCGTGCGTGGATAGCCGTCGAGGATGAAACCATTGGCGCAATCGGGCTGATCGATGCGCTCGGCCACGATGGCGTTGACGATGGCGTCGGACACCAGCTCGCCGGCATCCATCACCGCCTTGGCGCGCTTGCCGACTTCGGTGCCGGCCTGCACGGCAGCCCGCAGCATGTCGCCTGTCGACAGCTGGGGTATGCCGTATTTCTCTACCAGTCTTTGTGCTTGCGTCCCCTTGCCCGCTCCTGGCGGCCCAAGCAATATCAATCTCATCTGGCCTTCTTCCCCCCGCGCAACTTCGACTTCTTGATCAGGCCCTCATACTGGTGCGCGATCAGGTGACCCTGAATCTGCGCCACCGTATCGAGGGTTACACTGACCACGATCAGAAGCGATGTGCCACCGAGGTAGAATGGTACGCCAGTCGCCGAAATCAGGAATTCGGGCAGCAGACACACCAGCACCAGATAGATGGCGCCGACGACGGTGATGCGCGTCAGGACATAGTCGATGTAATCGGCGGTACGCTCACCCGGACGGTAGCCGGGAATGAAGCCGGAATGCTTCTTGAGCTGGTCGGCGGTGTCCTTGGGATTGAACACGATGGCCGTGTAGAAGAAGGCGAAGAACACGATCATGCCCGCATAAAACAGCATGTAGAGCGGCTGGCCGTGGCCGAGCGAGGCGAGCACCGTGCTTGCCCATGCCGGCAGGTTCGTCGTCTGCGAGAAGCCGGCGACCGTTGCCGGCAACAGCAGCAGCGACGATGCGAAGATCGGCGGAATGACGCCCGACGTGTTGAGCTTCAGCGGCAGGTGCGAGGTGTCGCCCTGGAACATGCGGTTGCCGACCTGGCGCTTCGGATACTGGATCAGCAGGCGGCGCTGGGCGCGCTCGAAGAAGACGATCAGCGCGATGACGATGATCGCCAGCACGATGATCGCGAGAATCAGGCCAGTCGACAACGCACCGGTGCGGCCGAGTTCCAGCGTGCCGGAGATGGCGCGTGGCAGGCCGGCGACGATGCCGGAGAAGATGATCAGCGAAATGCCGTTGCCGATGCCCCGCGCGGTGATCTGCTCGCCAAGCCACATCAGGAACATGGTGCCGCCGACCAGGGTAACGACGGTCGAGATGCGGAAGAACATGCCGGGATCGTTGACGATGCCGTTGCCACCTTCGAGGCCCACCGAAATGCCATAGGCCTGCACCAGCGCCAGCAGAACCGTGCCGTAGCGCGTGTACTGGTTGATGACCTTGCGGCCCTGCTCGCCTTCCTTCTTCAGCGCTTCCAGCGACGGGATGACCGAGGTCATCAGCTGCATGATGATGGAAGCCGAGATGTAAGGCATGATGCCGAGCGCGAAGATCGCCATGCGCTGCACGGCGCCGCCGGCAAACATGTTGAACATGCCGAGCACGCCTTTGCTCTGCGAAGAGAAGGCCTGGGCGAAAGCGTCCGGGTTGATGCCGGGCAGCGGGATGTAGGTGCCGAGACGATAGACGAGCAGCGCGCCGATGGTGAACCAGATACGCTTCTTCAGGTCCTCCGCCTTGGCGAAGGCCGCAAAATTCAGATTCGAGGCTAGTTGTTCAGCAGCCGAAGCCATGCCTGATTCTCCGCTAGAGCATGATGCCGAAAAGTGTGAAGCGGTTTTCGGACAACATCATGCGCTACTTCTTGATTTCTATGTCACGCTCGATGACCGCAGCTCAGGCGGCGCGTTCCACCGAAGCTCACGAGATAAGCTCCGGGCTCCCAACATGCAAGCGGCCGCGTTGACGCGGCCGCTCAATTGATCAGATCAAAGCGCGATCGTGAGCAAAAACGAATACCGTTCCTGCCGATCGCCCTTCAAATTGCCGTTACTCGGCAGCGGCCGCTTCCGGCAACTTGACCGAACCGCCGGCCTTTTCGATCTTCTCGATCGCAGCCTTGGAGGCGCCGGCGACGTCGAAGGCAAGCTTTGCCTTGAGCTCGCCATCCGAGAGGATGCGCACGCCGTCCTTGACGCGGCGGATGACGCCGGCGGCAACCAGTGCCTCGGCCGTCACGATCGCCTTGGCGTCGAGCTTCTTGGCATCGAGAGCCGTCTGGATACGGGCCAGCGACACGACGACAAAGCTCTTGGCGAAGATGTTGTTGAAGCCACGCTTCGGCAGGCGCCGGTAGAGCGGCATCTGGCCACCCTCGAAGCCATTGATGGCGACGCCGGAACGCGCCTTCTGGCCCTTGACGCCACGACCGCCGGTCTTGCCCGAGCCGGAGCCGATGCCACGGCCGAGACGCTTCTTGGAGTGCGTCGCGCCGTCCTTGTCACGCAGATCGTTGAGTTTCATCTGGGTTCTCCTGCGCTTTTGCTCAGCCCTCGTCCACGACGCGGACGAGATGCTGGACGGCAGCGATCATGCCGCGCACCGAGGGAGTATCCTCCAACGTGCGCTGCTTGTGCATCTTGTTGAGGCCGAGGCCGACCAGCGTTGCGCGCTGTTCCTTCGGGCGGCGGATCGGCGAACCGATCTGCTCAACGGTGATGGTCTTGGTTGCTTTCTTGGCCATGGTCAAAATCCCTGGTCAGATCGACTATTCTTCAGCCGCAACGGCGGTGCCGCGGCGGGCCTGAAGGGTCGAATACTTGATGCCGCGCGCAGCAGCCACATCCTTGGGATGCATCTGGCTCTTCAGCGCGTCGAACGTGGCGCGAACCATGTTGTAGGGGTTCGACGAACCCATCGACTTGGCGACCACGTCATGCATGCCGAGCGTCTCGAAGACAGCGCGCATCGGGCCGCCGGCGATGATGCCGGTACCCTGCTTGGCAGCGCGCAGCAGCACGCGGCCAGCGCCCCAACGTCCCTCGACGTCGTGGTGCAGCGTGCGGCCCGAGCGCAGCGGCACGAAGATCATGTCGCGCTTTGCCGATTCGGTTGCCTTGCGGATGGCTTCCGGCACTTCGCGCGCCTTGCCGTGACCGAAGCCAACGCGGCCCTTCTGGTCGCCGACGACGACGAGTGCTGCAAAACCGAAGCGACGGCCGCCCTTGACGACCTTGGCGACGCGGTTGATGTGGACGAGCTTGTCCACCATGCCGTCATCGCGCTCTTCACGATCGCGGCCGCGGCCGCCATCCCTACGTTCCTGTGCCATATCCTGTTCCTTGTTTTTTTCCGGAAGCACGGTTGCTGATAAGATCCGGCGCCTCGCCCCGAATAATCGGGAAACGGTCGCCGGGGGCGAAATTAGAAGCTCAAGCCACCTTCACGGGCAGCCTCGGCCAGCGCCTTGACGCGGCCGTGATAGATGTAGGCGCCGCGGTCGAAGACGACTTCCTTGACGCCGGCCTTGGTGGCCCGCTCGGCGATCAGCTTGCCGATCGCGGCAGCAGCCGCGGTGTCGGCGCCGGTCTTGAGCGAACCCTTGAGGTCCTTCTCGAGCGTCGAAGCGGCGACGATGGTGTGGCCTTTGGCGTCGTCGATGACCTGCACGTAGATGTTCTTCGACGTGCGGTGGACCGACAGACGTGGACGCTCGCCGGCGACCCTCTTGATCTGGCGACGAACGCGCTGCGCGCGGCGCTGGATGGATTCTTTGTTAGCCATGGTGGTCTTCCTTGCCTTCAAAAACGGGGGCCGCCATATGCGGTAGGCGAAAGCGCCTCCCGCGACCGCTCCCCGCGGCGTTACACTTCGTTGGTCTGGCCCCTTCCGAAAAGTCTGCAACTTTTCAGGGCCAGGCCCACTTACTTCTTCTTGCCTTCCTTGCGGACGATCTTCTCGCCGGCATAGCGGACACCCTTGCCCTTGTAAGGCTCGGGACCGCGATACTCGCGGATCTCGGCGGCAACCTGGCCGACCTGCTGCTTGTCGATGCCGGTCACGGTGATTTCCGTCGGCTTCGGCACAGTGATCGTGATGCCAGCCGGCGTCTCGTAAACGACGTCATGGCTGAAGCCAAGAGCCAACTGCAGGTTCTTGCCCTGAAGGGCGGCGCGATAACCAACGCCGGTGATCTCGAGCTTCTTCTCAAAACCGTCCTTGACGCCCTGCAGGATGTTGACGATCTGCGTGCGCGACATGCCCCACTTGGAGCGGGCGGTCTTGGTCTGATCGCGCGGCTGGACAGCGATCTCGCTGCCTTCCATCTTGACCAGCACTTCGTCGTTCACCACGAACTTCAGCTCGCCCTTGGGGCCCTTCGCCGTCACGGTCTGGCCGTTGACGGTCGCGGTCACGCCCTGCGGCAGCGAAACGGGTTTCTTACCAATACGAGACATTTGTTTGTCCTCGTCACTTCTCTTGTTTCAGGTCTCTGTTTCGAGCGTGATCTTGCCCGAAAACCGGATTCCACTTTTCGGGATCACGCTGCCGAATTAGAAAATCTGGCAGAGGATTTCGCCGCCGACATTCTGTTCGCGTGCTTCGTGATCGGCCATCACGCCCTTCGGCGTCGAAAGGATGGCGATGCCGAGGCCGTTAGCGACGTGCGGGATCGACTTGGCCGAGACGTAAACGCGGCGGCCAGGCTTCGAGACTCGGGCGATTTCGCGCACGACCGGAGCACCGTCGAAATACTTCAGCTCGATTTCGATCTCGGACTTGCCGTTGTCGAAGTCGGTCTGGCTGTAGTCGCGGATATAGCCTTCAGCCTTCAGCACGTCGAGGACGCGGGTACGCAGGCGCGAGGCCGGCGTCGAAACGCTCGACTTCTTGCGGCCATACGCGTTGCGGATGCGGGTCAGCATATCGCCGAGAGGATCGCTCAATGACATGTTATGTCCTCCTTACCAGCTCGACTTGACCAGGCCCGGGATCTGGCCGTTATTGCCGAGATCACGAAGCGCGATGCGCGATACTTTGAGCTTGCGATAGTACGCGCGCGGGCGCCCCGTCACTTCGCAGCGGTTGCGGATGCGGATCTTGGCCGAGTTGCGCGGCAGGGCAGCCAGCTTCAGCTGAGCGCGGAAGCGCTCCTCCATCGGCTTGGACTGGTCCATGATGATCGCCTTCAGCGCAGCGCGCTTGGGACCGTACTGGTCTGCAAGCTTGCGGCGCCTGTTGTTCTTCTCGACTGAGCTGGTCTTTGCCATTTCAGATTTTTCCTTTTCTCGCTGCCGTTACTGGCGGAAGGGGAAGTTGAAGGCCTTGAGCAATGCCCTGGCTTCGTCGTCCGTCTTCGCAGTCGTACAAACGATGACGTCCATGCCCCAGATCTGATCAACCTTGTCGTAGTTGATCTCCGGGAACACGATGTGTTCCTTGATGCCCATGGCGTAGTTGCCACGGCCATCGAAGCTCTTCGGATTCAGTCCGCGAAAGTCGCGGACGCGCGGCAGTGCGATGTTCACGAGGCGGTCGAGGAACTCGTACATGCGTTCCTTGCGCAGCGTGACCTTGGCGCCGATCGGCATCTTCTCGCGGACCTTGAAGCCGGCGATGGAGTTGCGAGCGCGGGTGACGACGGCCTTCTGGCCGGCGATCATCGCCAGGTCTTCGGCCGCGATCGAAGGCTTCTTCGAATCCGCGGTCGCTTCGCCGACGCCCATGTTCAGCACGATCTTGTCGATGCGCGGAACCTGCATCTCGTTGTCGTAGCCGAACTGCTCCTGCAACGCCTTGCGGATGGTCTCGTTGTAGACCTGCTTGAGGCGCGGCGTGTTATTGGCCTTGGACTGTTTGCTTTCAGCCTTGGGCTTCGTGGTTTGAGCCTTAGCCATTGATGACTTCTCCCGAGCGCTTGGCGACGCGCACCTTCTTGCCGTCCTTCTGGAAGATGAAACCGACGCGGGTCGGCTTGCCATCCTTGGGGTCGGCCAGCGCGATGTTCGACAGCTGGATCGGCGCTTCCTTGGTGATGATCCCGCCCTCTTGGGACTGGGACTGCTTCTGGTGACGGCGGATCATGTTGACGCCGCGCACCAGCGCGGTGTCTTCCTTCGGCTGAACCGAGAGGACTTCGCCCGAACGGCCCTTGTCCTTGCCGGCCAGCACGACGACCTTGTCGCCTTTTCTAATCTTTTGCATTGGTCCGGCTCCTTACAGCACTTCAGGCGCGAGCGAGATGATCTTCATGTGGTTCTTGGCGCGGAGTTCGCGCGGAACCGGTCCGAAGATACGCGTGCCGATCGGCTCTTTCTTGTTGTCGACGAGAACGGCCGCGTTCTTGTCGAAACGGATCACGCTGCCGTCCGGGCGGCGGATGTCCTTGGCCGTGCGAACCACGACCGCCTTCATCACATCGCCCTTCTTAACGCGGCCGCGCGGAATGGCTTCCTTGATGGACACCACGATGATGTCGCCCACGGAAGCGTATTTCCGCTTCGAGCCGCCCAGCACCTTGATGCACATGACACGACGCGCGCCGGAATTATCCGCGACGTCGAGGTTTGTTTGCATCTGAATCATGACTGGCCGCCTTCTTCTTTTCTAACGGGACGGGCTCGAAGCCCCTCCCCGGTCTGTCCAAAATTCGTTGTTTACGCCCAGTGGTCAGGCTTGGTCCGAAGACACGACGATCCAGCGCTTATCCTTGGAAATCGGCTTCGATTCCTGGATGAACACCTCGTCGCCGACCTTGTGGGCGTTGTTCTCGTCGTGCGCCTTGTACTTCTTGGTCATGCGCACGGTCTTCTTCATCACGGGATGCGTGAAGCGCCGTTCGACCTTGACGACTACCGTCTTCTCGTTCTTGTCGCTGACGACAGTGCCCTGCAGAATGCGCTTTGGCATGGTTTTCGTCCTTAAGCCTTCTTGGCCGCGGACTTTTCCGCAGCGATGGTCTTGATACGCGCGATGTCCTTGCGGACCTGTCTCACGCGCGCGGTCTTCTCGAGCTGGCCGGTGGCCTTCTGGAAGCGCAGGTTGAACTGCTCCTTCTTCAGGCTGGCCAGATCGTCGGTCAGCTGGTCCTGGGTCTTGGTCCGGATGTCTTCGGCTTTCATGATCAGCCCGTCCTTATTCTGCGATGCGCTGTACGAAGCGCGTCCTGACCGAGAGCTTGGCCGCGCCGAGACGCAGCGCCTCACGGGCGGTTTCTTCGTTGACGCCGTCGATCTCGAACATGATGCGGCCCGGCTTGACGCGCGCCGCCCAGTAATCGACAGCGCCCTTGCCCTTACCCATGCGCACTTCAGTAGGCTTCGACGTCACCGGCACGTCAGGGAAAATACGGATCCACACGCGGCCGGCACGCTTCATCTCACGAGTGATCGCGCGGCGGGCCGCCTCGATCTCACGCGCGGTGACGCGGTTCGGCTCAAGCGCCTTCAGCCCGAAACCACCGAAATCCAGGTTGGTGCCGCCCTTTGCGGTACCATGGATACGGCCCTTGAACTGCTTGCGGAACTTTGTGCGCTTTGGCTGCAGCATCGTTCTAACTCCAAATTCCTAAATAATCAGGCGTTTTCGCGACGACGACCGCGTTCGCGATCACCACCACCGCCATGCGCAGCATCACCCTCGGTCGCGCGACGCTCCGAAGCCATCGGATCGTGCTCGAGGATTTCGCCCTTGAACACCCAGACCTTGACGCCGCAGATGCCGTAAGCCGTGTTCGCTTCGGCCGTGCCGTAGTCGACATCGGCGCGCAGCGTATGCAGCGGCACGCGGCCTTCGCGGTACCATTCCATGCGCGCGATCTCGGCGCCGCCGAGACGGCCGGCGCAGTTGATGCGGATGCCTTCGGCACCGAGGCGCATCGCCGACTGAACGGCACGCTTCATGGCGCGGCGGAACGCGATACGACGCTCGAGCTGCTGGGCGATCGACTGGGCGACCAGGGTCGCGTCGATTTCCGGCTTGCGCACTTCAACGATGTTGAGGTGCGTCTCGGACTTCGTCATCTCCATCAGCTTCTTGCGAAGCTTCTCGATGTCGGCGCCCTTCTTGCCGATGATCAGACCCGGACGCGCCGCATGAATGGTGACGCGGCACTTCTTGTGCGGACGCTCGATCACGACCTTGGAGATCGCAGCCTGCTTGAGTTCCTTCTCAAGATACTTGCGGATCTTGATGTCCTCATGCAGCAGCTTGCCGTACTCGCCGGTGTTCGCGAACCAGCGCGAATCCCAGGTGCGGTTGATGCCGAGGCGCAGACCGATCGGATTGACTTTCTGGCCCATTATGCGGCCTCCCCTTTTTCTTCGACTTCACGAACGACGATCGTGAGGTGCGAGAACGGCTTTTCGATACGGCTGGCGCGACCGCGGCCACGAGCATGGAAGCGCTTCATGACGATCGACTTGCCGACATAGGCTTCCGCCACGATCAGCGCATCGACATCGAGGTCGTGGTTGTTTTCCGCGTTGGCGATCGCCGATTCCAGCGTCTTCTTGACCGTGCCGGAAATCCGCTTGGCCGAGAATTCGAGGTCGGAAAGCGCTGTCGCGACCTTCTTGCCGCGGATCAGCGCGGCAACCAGGTTCAGCTTCTGCGGGCTGATACGGATCGTGCGCAGAACGGCGCGCGCTTCGTTATCAGCAAGCCTGCGCGGAGCTTTGGCCTTGCCCATGATTATTTCCTCTTCGCCTTCTTATCCGCGCCGTGACCGTAATAGGTCCGGGTCGGAGCGAATTCACCGAACTTGTGACCGACCATGTCCTCGTTCACCGAGACGGGAACATGCTTCTGGCCGTTGTAGACACCGAAGGTGAAGCCGACGAACTGCGGCAGGATGGTGGAGCGACGGCTCCACATCTTGATCACCTCATTGCGACCACCTTCACGAACCTTGTCCACCTTCTTGAGAAGGTAGCCGTCGATGAAGGGGCCTTTCCAAATAGAACGAGTCACTTGGCGTTACCTCTTCTTAGCTCTTGCGCTGATGGCGCGAGCGCAGGATGAACTTGTCGGTCGCCTTGTTGGACCGCGTCTTCTTGCCCTTGGTCGGCTTGCCCCACGGGCTGACCGGATGACGGCCACCGGAGGTGCGGCCTTCACCACCGCCATGCGGATGGTCGACCGGGTTCATGGTCACGCCGCGATTGTGCGGGCGCTTGCCGCGCCAGACCGTGCGGCCGGCCTTGCCGTCGTTGATGTTGCCGTGGTCGGGGTTCGACACGGCGCCGACAGTGGCCATGCAGGAGCCGTGAACGACACGCTGCTCGCCCGAGTTGAGGCGCAGGATCGCCATGCCCTGGTCGCGACCGACCAGCTGGCCGTAGCCACCGGCCGAGCGGGCAACCTGGGCGCCCTTGCCCGGCTTCAGCTCGATGTTGTGGACGATCGTGCCGACCGGCATCGAGGCCAGTGGCATCGCATTGCCCGGCTTAACGTCGACCGCTTCACCGGCCACGATCTTGTCGCCGGCAGCGAGGCGCTGAGGAGCGATGATGTAGGACAGCTCGCCATCGTCGTACTTGATCAGCGCGATGAAAGCGGTGCGGTTCGGATCGTATTCAATGCGCTCGACCGTGCCGACGACGTCGAACTTGCGGCGCTTGAAGTCGATGATGCGGTACGAACGCTTGTGACCGCCGCCGATGAAGCGGGCCGTGATGCGGCCGTGATTGTTGCGGCCGCCCGACTTGGTCAGGCCTTCGGTCAGGCCCTTGACGGGCTTGCCCTTGTAAAGGCCCGAGCGGTCGACGATGACCAGCTGGCGGGTGCTCGGCGTTACCGGGTTGAATTTTTTAAGTGCCATTGTCCTGTCCTCGCGGCCTAGCTCAGAGACCCGTCGCGACGTCGATCGACTGGCCGTCGGCCAGCGTCACGATCGCCTTCTTGACGTCGCTCTGGCGGCCGATCGTGCCGCGGAAGCGCTTGATCTTGCCCTTGCGGACAAGCGTGTTCACGGCCGTAACCTTGACGCCAAACAGCGCTTCGACAGCGGCCTTGATTTCCGGCTTCGACGCCTTCTTGGCGACGTTGAAAACAACCTGGTTGTTCTCGGAAGCCATGGTCGACTTTTCGGTGATCGCCGGCGAGACGATCACGTCGTAATGACGAAGGTCGGTCATTTAAAGCGCTCCTCGAGAGCCTCGACGGCGGCCTTCGAAAGGACCAGCGTGCCGCGGCGAAGAATGTCGTAGACGTTGATGCCCTGGATGGGCAGCACGTCGATGTTCGGGATGTTGGTCGCCGCCAGCTTGAAGTTCTGGTCAAGCTCGGCTCCGCCGATCACCAAAGCATTGGTCAGGCCCAGCGTCGCGAAATTCGCGATCAGCGCCTTCGTCTTGGCCTCGGTCAGCTTCAGCTCGTCGATGATGATGATCGACGCGCTCTTGGCCTTGGCCGAGAGAGCATGACGCAAGCCGAGAGCGCGCACCTTCTTCGGCAGATCGTGCTCGTGGCTGCGAACGACCGGGCCGTGGGCCTTGCCGCCGCCGCGGAACTGCGGAGCGCGTGCCGAATGGTGACGGGCGCGGCCCGTACCCTTCTGCTTGTACATCTTGGCGCCGGTGCGCGCGATTTCGGCGCGGCCCTTGGCCTTGTGCGTGCCCTGCTGGCGCTTGGCCAGCTGCCAGCGCACGACGCGCTGCAGGATGTCCTCGCGCGGATCAAGGCCGAAAATCTCCTCGGAGAGTTTCACCTTGCCGGCGTCCTTGCCGCCAAGCGTTGTGATCTTGAGATCCATTATTCTGCTCCCTCTGCGGCCGGAGCCTCGTTCTTCGCAACGGCGCGGATCGCGGCGGGCTTCGGCGCATTGGCCGGCAGTGCCACCTTGGCCGCGTCGCGGACCAGGATCCAGGCGCCCTTCGATCCGGGAACCGCACCGCGGATCAGGATCAGGCCGCGATCGGCGTCGGTCGAAACGATCTCGACATTCTGTGTGGTGACGCGGGTGTCGCCCATGTGGCCAGCCATATGCTTGCCCTTGAACACTTTGCCCGGGTCCTGACGCTGGCCGGTCGAACCGTGCGTACGGTGCGAAACCGAGTTACCGTGCGTCGCGCGGCCACCACCCATGTGGTGGCGCTTGATGACGCCCTGGAAACCCTTGCCGATCGTCGTGCCCGTCACATCGACCTTCTGGCCGGCGACGAAGTGCTCGACGGTGATCTCGGCGCCGACATCGATCATGTTGTCGGCGGAGACGCGGAACTCGGCGACCTTCGCCTTCGGCTCGACGGAAGCGGTCGCGAAATGGCCGCGCATCGCCTTCGACGTGTTCTTCACCTTGGCAAGGCCAACGCCGAGCTGAACGGCGGTGTAGCCATTCTTCTCCTGCGTGCGCTGAGCCACGACCTGGCAGTTCTCCATCTGGAGAACGGTGACGGGAACATGTTCCCCGGCATCATTATAGATGCGGGTCATTCCCACCTTCTTTGCAATCACACCTGAACGCATCGGTTCAATTCCTTTAGAGTTCCGGGCCAGGGGCACCGCCCCTTACCGCGCTCTCATTCCCTTAGAGCTTGATCTCGACGTCGACGCCGGCGGCCAGATCGAGCTTCATCAAAGCATCGACGGTCTGCGGGGTCGGATCGACGATGTCGAGCAGACGCTTGTGCGTGCGCATCTCGAACTGCTCGCGGCTCTTCTTGTCGACGTGAGGCGACCGGTTGACCGTGAACTTTTCGATCCGCGTCGGCAGCGGAATGGGGCCGCGAACGTTTGCTCCGGTGCGCTTGGCCGTCGACACGATTTCTTTCGTCGAGGCGTCGAGCACGCGGTGATCAAACGCCTTCAGGCGGATGCGGATATTCTGTCCGTTCATGCGTCACTTCCTTGTTCTGGCGCGGCGCGGGCAACTCCGCGCCCGCGACAGATCGGTTTAAGTCTAATTATTCTTTGATGGTGACGACGATGCCGGCACCGACGGTGCGGCCGCCTTCACGGATGGCGAAGCGCAGCTTCTCTTCCATGGCGATCGGCACGATCAGCTCGACATCGACCGTGATGTTGTCGCCGGGCATCACCATCTCGGTSCCTTCCGGCAGCGACACGATGCCGGTCACGTCGGTCGTGCGGAAGTAGAACTGCGGACGGTAGTTGGTGAAGAACGGCGTGTGACGGCCACCTTCGTCCTTGGTCAGGATGTAGGCTTCGGCCACGAACTTCTTGTGCGGCTTCACCGTACCSGGCTTGGCCAGAACCTGGCCGCGCTCGACACCTTCACGATCAACGCCGCGCAGCAGCGCGCCGATGTTGTCGCCAGCCTGGCCCTGATCGAGCARCTTGCGGAACATTTCAACGCCCGTGCAGGTCGTCTTGGTCGTCGGACGGATGCCGATGATYTCCAGTTCCTCGCCGACCTTGACCACGCCACGCTCGACGCGGCCGGTCACGACMGTGCCACGACCCGAGATCGAGAACACGTCTTCGATCGGCATCAGGAACGGCTTGTCCAGCGGACGAACCGGCGTCGGGATGTAGGCRTCGACCTGAGCCATCAGCTCGCGGATCGCGTCTTCACCGATGGTCTTGTTCGAATCTTCAAGCGCAGCAAGCGCCGAGCCCTTGACGATCGGAATGTCGTCGCCGGGGAACTCGTTCTTCGACAGAAGCTCGCGAACCTCGAGCTCGACCAGTTCGAGCAGTTCGGCGTCGTCGACCTGGTCGACCTTGTTGAGGAACACCACGATCGACGGCACGCCGACCTGACGGGCAAGCAGGATGTGCTCGCGGGTCTGCGGCATCGGGCCGTCGGCGGCCGACACGACCAGGATCGCGCCGTCCATCTGCGCGGCACCGGTGATCATGTTCTTCACATAGTCGGCGTGGCCGGGGCAATCGACGTGGGCGTAGTGGCGGTTGGCCGTCTCGTATTCGACGTGCGCGGTCGAAATGGTGATGCCGCGGGCCTTCTCTTCCGGCGCCGCATCGATCTGGTCATAGCGCTTGTATTCGCCAAAATACTTCGTGATCGCCGCCGTCAGCGACGTCTTGCCATGGTCGACGTGACCAATCGTGCCGATGTTCACATGAGGCTTAGTGCGCTCGAATTTACCTTTTGCCATAGTCTCTTTCCTTGGACGGCCTTGACCTTCAGTTCAGTCGAATGCGGGGCGATTAGCGACTACGGCCGAAAAACACAAGTGCCTTGTGGCCGGGTGCGCTGTCCACTCGGTCCGAACCGATGATCCGATTGCGGGGATATGGCGCTGATATAGGAACGCCCTACGGGAAATGAAATGGGGCAGCCGGCTTCGATATGCGCTCACAAACACCGCGCACTCTCTGGCCCTTGCCTGCCGGTTCGGCGGCCCGCGCGTGGCCCATTGCCGCTGCGGCGCCGGTCTGATTTGCTCGTCCGATGCATTTCATCCCCACATCCATACGCGGCCCGCTGTTCATGATCGTTTCGACGGGGTCGTATCTCGTCAACGACACGATGATGAAGCTCGCCACCGGCGGCTTGCCCTCCTATGAAGTGCTGTTCCTGCGCGGGATCGCGGCCACGCTGTGGGGCATGCCGCTGCTGTTCCTGCTGGGTTACGGCAAGCAGATCCCGCTGATCTTCGACGGCAAAGTGCTGCGCCGCAACCTGCTCGAGCTGGCGGCGATCCTTTGCTACGTGGTGGCGCTGGCCAACATGCAGATCGCCGACTCGACCGCGCTCGGGCAGATCACCCCGCTCCTGATGCTGGTCGGCTCCTCGATCCTGTTTGGCGAGCGGATTGGCGGCGTGCGCATGGCGCTGATCGGGGTCGGCTTCGTCGGCGCCGTCATGGTGGCGCAGCCGACCATGGAAGGCATCTCGGTCTATGCCTTGTTGGCGCTCGGCAATGCCGCGCTGTCGGCCGCGCGCGATCTCGCCGGCAGACGTGTCCCAGCCGAGGTTCCGGGCATGATCGTCGCCATTTCCGCTGTCGTGGTGGTGCTGATCGGCGCGGGGGCGGCGCATCTCGTTTCCGAGCGCTGGGTGATGCCGGAAGCCCGTCACCTGCTGTTGATGGCCGGCGCCGGGTTTTTCCTGATCTTCGGCCATTTCTTCATCTTCATGGCCTATCGCGTCGGCCCGACCGGCGTCGTGGCGCCGTTCTACTACTGCTTCACCGTCTGGGCGGTCATTTCCGGCGTGCTAGTATTCGGACAGTTCCCGAATGCGCTGGCGGTGTGTGGCATTCTGCTGGTGGTGGCGAGCGGACTGACCATCGTGTCGCTGGATGAACGCAAACGCAGGCTGACCGTCGTCGCATAATCCTAACGACGACCGTCAGTGGCAGCCAGCAAACGGCCTTAAAGCGTCCGCTTGCCGCTGATCTGGTGATAGGCCCACAGCACGACCACCGCGCCGATGACGGCGACGATCAGGCTCCAGATGTTGAGGCCGGTCACGCCCGTCGCGCCAAAGGCGCTGAAGATCAGCCCGCCGACAATGGCGCCGACAATGCCGAGCACGATATCCATGATCAGGCCCTGGCCGGTCTTGTTGACGATCTTGCTGCCGATAAAGCCGGCGATGACGCCGAGGATGATCCAGCTGATGATGCCCATTTTTCCTCTCCATTCCCTCGCCGGCCGATCATGGTCACATGATTGTCAAAAGCTCAAGCCAACTTGAAATTCGGCCCGCGCGCTCCATTCTAGCCAATGGGACAGGGCTTGGTCGCAATGGAGGATTGACCTATGGGACTCTTTGACAACGCCGTACCCGGCGGCAACATCACCAAACCGCTGATGATCGCGCTCGGCGCGCTGCTGGTCGGGAAGATGCTGAGCGGCAGAAGTGCCGAACAGCCGGACGAACCCGCACAACCTCAAGCGCCCGCCCCCACCGGAACCACCGCCTCCGGCGACGGCGGCCTCCTCGGCGGGCTGGGCGGCCTGCTCGACAAGTTGAAGGATGCCGGCCACGGCAATGTCGCCGACTCCTGGGTCGGCACCGGGCAGAACCAGCCGATCAATGCCAATGATCTTGGCAGGGCGATCGGCCCGCAGGTCATTCGCGAGATTGCACAAAGGACCGGCCTGGACGAGCAGGAACTGCTCAAGCAGTTGTCCACCGCGCTGCCCGGCATTGTCGACAAGCTGACGCCGAACGGCCAGGTGCCGCAGCAGCATCAGGTCGCCTCGGCGTTCAACAACTAGACTTCTGCGCCAGCACCATGCGCAAACACGCCCGGCACCGTCTTGCGGTTGTCGGGCGTTGTTTTCAGCAGCGCCGAAAATCTTTCAGCGGTCGACGCATCGACCGGCGTGTAGACGGAAACCGAAAAATCGCTGTCGCGACCGCCCGGCTGCAGCGTCGCGAAATCGAACGCCATCTCACCGGCGACAGGGTGCCGGATGGATTTCCGCCAGATCGGTGGTTCGGCGATATCACGGCGGTTCCAGCAGGCGGCAAACGCCTCGCTTGCCGCCTCCAGTGATGAAACGAGTGCCGCCAGCACCGGATCGCGGGTCATGGCCACGGTCGCGAGCCGGAACTGTGCGACGGCCGAGCGCGACACCTCCGGCCGGTCGACAAAGCGCTGCCGCCACTCCGCGTCGAGAAACAGCTTGGCGATCAGGCTGCCCGACCATTCGTCGTCCGTCTCGAAATTCCCGAGCAGCACCGTTGCCGGATGGTTCCAGGCAACGACCTGCCAGTAGCGATTGACGATGTAGGCCGGGTGCGGCGCCAGCCCTTCGAGCAGGCTGAGAAGCGGCGCGCTGGGCAGGCCTTGTTCGCCGAGGCGGTTGCGCCAGTCGAGATCGGGCCGCGCCAGCTGGAACAGATAGGCTTGCTCGGACCGGCTCAGCTTCAGCACCCGCGCCAGCGAGCGAAGCACATGCGGCGATGCGTTCACCTCCCGCCCCTGCTCGAGCCAGGTGTACCAGGTGGTGCTGATCCCCGCTTCGGCGGCGACTTCTTCACGGCGAAGGCCCGGTGCCCGGCGGCGACCATTGGCGCCTGCGAGCCGCGGCAAGCGGTCCCGTCGCTCGCGCAGGAAGCGGGCAAGCTCGTAGTGGCGGGTGTCCGTCATGCTGTCACCTTCAATACCAGTATAAGCTATAGTCTTGTACCCCTTTAAAGGAAAGCTAGCTTGCGGGCGATCGCAACAAAGGGACACCCACCAATGAACGCACTGAACGAGATCCGTCAGATCGACTACACCGTCATCTTCGCCCGCGACATGGCCGCCATGCGGCACTTCTACGGGGATGTGATGGAGTTTCCGCAGCAGCGCGAGCTCGGTGAAAAATGGATCGAATACCGGGTCGGCTCCAACACGCTGGCATTGACCAGCCTCGGCCTGATGTTCAACGACACGCCGCAGCAACAGGACGCGCTGTCGCTGCAGCTGGCCTTTCGGGTCGCACCGCAGATGGTGGTGGCTTGCATTGATGCCCTTCGGGCCAAGGGCGTACAGCCGGTTCTGCCGCTCACCGACCAGGAGTGGGGCCACAGGACGGTGTTCTTCCGCGATCCCGACGGCAACGTCATCGAGATATTCGCTGAAATCTGATGCGGATTGTGGAGGTGAGGTCGTGACACAGCAGTGACACGGCGCATTTTCAGAATGATGATTTTATTAGCGATTTCAAAGAGATATTTGGAGCGGGTAGCGGGAATCGAACCCGCATATTCAGCTTGGAAGGCTGCTGCTCTACCACTGAGCTATACCCGCGTCGTTTCAAGCTCCGCGGGCTGGCAGTGGTGGAGAGGGTTGGATTCGAACCAACGTAAGCTAAGCTAACGGATTTACAGTCCGTCCCCTTTAACCACTCGGGCACCTCTCCAGCCTGCCGTCGAAGCCTTGCAACGAGGCATTCTCGCCGATCAGGTCGAAACCAAGGTTTTGTCCGAAATCAGCGAAGCGCCTTATGGCGGCAAGGCTACTGGGTGTCAACCGCACCGTAAGGCAAAATGCGTTGATTTTGACAGCCCGCCCGGCAAGCCGGCTTTCTGCCTGTATCCATGCCCTTGCGACACGGCTATAGAAGCCGGCCATGAGCAATGACAACAATCCCAAGACCGCCAAAGACACCCATTATGCCAAGCTGCGCCGCGCGCACCGCGACGAGAAGGCCGGCGGCGCGCCTGCCTTTCGGCCGCGCCAGCCGGTGCCGCCGGGTGAGAATGCCGCTGATGGGTTGGTGCGACTTTATGGCCTGCACACGGTGCGGGCCGCGCTAGACAACCCCCGGCGCAGGATCAAAAAGATGCTGGTGACGCGCAACGCCGCCGAGCGGCTGGCGATCGCTGACCTTGCCGCCTTGCCGTTCAAGGCGGAACTGGTCGAGCCAAAGGAAATTGACAAGATCACCGGTTCGGACGCCGTCCACCAGGGCGTGCTGATCGAGGCCGAGCCGCTGAAGCCGAAACGCCTCGACGCGCTTGGCGACACAAAATTGGTGCTGGTGCTCGATCAGGTCACCGATCCGCACAATGTCGGCGCCATCCTGCGTTCCTCGGTCGCCTTCGGCGCCGGCGCACTGATCACCACGGCCCGCCACAGCCCGCAGGAATCCGGCGTGCTGGCAAAATCGGCCTCCGGCGCGCTGGAGCATATCGACCAGATCGAGGTGAAGAACCTGGCCGACGCGCTGGGACAGCTGCATGAAGCCGGCTTCCAGACCATCGGCCTCGATTCGGACGGCCCGGCGGAACTCGAAACGAGTTTTTCAGGCGAAAAGATCGCGCTGGTGCTCGGCGCCGAAGGCAAGGGCTTGCGCCAGAAGACGCGCGAGACGGTGACGACGCTTGCCCGCCTCGACATGCCCGGCGCGATTCGTTCGCTCAATGTGTCGAACGCGGCGGCGGTGAGCCTTTATGCGGCACAACGGTGGTTCACGCGCAGCAAATAGGGCTCAGTGATGCCATTGGATTTTGCTGTGCTTGATCCAAACGGACGTATCGATCGGTATGTCCCGATAGGTCCAGACGCGCATCATGAAATCGTGTCGCTCGCGAGCCAGAATGCGTTTGAATTCATTCTGCGGTTCAAGGATTTCTATGAAGACGCGACAGTTCCGATCGAGTCCTTTCCGTCCCTAAGCGCCGAGGTTGCAGCTCTTCAGCAGACTCCAGGAGTTTCTGAAGAATCCAGACGCTTTCTAAGCCGTTTGGCCGATCTCATTGGGTACGCAACCGAGCACGGCCGACCTATCCAGGCGCTCTCGGACTAGAATACCCGAAACGGCCATGCTGAGCCGGCCCGAAGTCGGCGAGCTCGGCTGAAACGCCAAAACGAGCTCCCGCGATCGACGCAGGAGCCCGTTCTTGGCAGGCAAGAGTTGGCGGCTTGGGAACGTTGCGCCGCCTTCTCCCGACCTATGCTGCTTTGCCCTTGGCTTCGGTTGCTTGGCTGCCGACCTCGAAATTGGCCATCCGCTCCAGCGCGCGAACCAGTGCCGAGTGGTCCTCTTTCGCCCCACCATTGGCCGCGCAGGAGTTGAACAGCTGCTGCGTGGTCGAGGTATTGGGCAGCGAAACACCGAGCGCCTTGGCGCCTTCCAGCGCCAGGTTGAGATCCTTCTGGTGCAGTTCGATGCGGAAGCCTGGCGCGAAGGTGCGCTTGACCATGCGCTCGCCATGCACTTCGAGGATGCGCGAGGCCGCCAGCCCGCCCATCAGCGCCTGCCTGACCTTGGCCGGATCGGCGCCGGCTTTTGCGGCAAAGATCAGCGCTTCGGCGACCGCTTCGATGGTTAGCGCGACGACGATCTGATTGGCGACCTTGGTGGTCTGGCCGACGCCGTTCGGCCCGACAAGCGTGATGTTCTTGCCCATCTTTTCGAACACTGGTTTTGCGCGCTCGAAGGATTTCTCCTCACCGCCGACCATGATGGTCAGCGACGCGGCCTTGGCGCCGACCTCGCCACCCGACACCGGCGCATCGAGATAGTCGCAGCCGAGATCGTTGATCTTTTTGGCGAACACCTTGGTCTCTATCGGCGAGATCGAACTCATATCGATGACCAGCTTGCCCTTGCCGAGACCGGCGGCAACGCCATTGTCACCGAACAGAACCTCTGCGACTTGAGGCGTGTCAGGCACCATCGTGATGATGATGTCAGCCGCCTTCGCCACGGCGGCATGGCCGGTGACGGTCTTCAGCCCCTTGGCGATGAGATCGGCCGATGGTTTCGAGCGATGGTCGCTGGCGACGACGGTGTAGCCGGCATCGAGCAGATGCCCCGCCATCGGCGCGCCCATGATGCCGAGGCCGATGAAGCCGATGGTTTCCATTTTGGTTCTCCGTAATTTGTTAGGTCGCGATCCTTCGCGCCCCCTCTGGCCTGCCGGCCATCTCCCCCACAGGTGGGGAGACTAGCAGTTTCGGCGCCTCGCTCATCCTGCAACGTTGGGGATTGGCGAAAGCCGGAACGACAGCTGATCTCCCCCTCGTGGGGGAGATGACCGGCAGGCCAGAGGGGGGCGCGAAGGATCGCGGCTTCAATTGCAACAGCTAAGCCGCCGCGCTCCCCTGCCCGTTAAGCTCCCGGAACCACCCCAGCCCTTGTTCAGTCCCCGCCTTCGGCGTGTATTCCGCCCCGACCCAGCCGGAATAACCAATCCGGTCGATGTGCTCGTAGAGGAAGGGATAATTGATCTCGCCCGTCCCCGGCTCGTGACGGCCGGGATTGTCCGCAAGCTGGATATGCGCGATGCGGCCAAGGTTTGCCTCGATGGTACGGGCGAGATCCCCCTCCATGATCTGCATGTGATAAATGTCGTATTGCAGGAACAGGTTCTTCGAGCCGACACGGTCGATCATCGCCAGCGCCTGGTCGGAGTAATTCAGGAAGAAGCCGGGAATATCGCGCGTGTTGATCGGCTCGATCAAAAGCCGGATGCCGGCCTGCTCCAGCTTCTCCGCCGCAAACGCCAGGTTCTCGGCAAAGGTGTTTTCCAGCACCGAGCGATCCACACCTTGCGGGGCGATGCCGGCAAGACAATTGACCTGTTCGCAACCAAGCGCGTGGGCGTAAGAAATCGCCTTGGCGATGCCTTGCCGAAACTCCGGCACGCGGTCGGGCAAAACGGCAATGCCGCGCTCACCTTTGCCCCAGTCGCCGACCGGCAGGTTGAACAGCACCTGTGTCAGGCCATTCTTCTTCAATCGCGCGGCAACTACCTCCGGCGCATGGTCGTACGGGCCGATATATTCGACGCCCTTGAAGCCCGCCCGGGCGGCCGCGTCAAAACGGTCGAGGAAGTCGTGCTCGCCAAAGAGCATCGACAGATTGGCTGAAAACCGCGGCATTCTGTTTCTCCTTCTCTCCGCCAGGCCTAGTCGAGCATCACGATGGCCGTCGGCGCATCCTCATGGCTTTCGGCAAGGTCTTCGAATTCAGTGATCTTGTCGATTTCCGTGCCCATGGAAATGTTGGTGACGCGCTCGAGGATGAATTCGAGCACCACCGGCACCTGATGTTCCTTCATCAACCGCTGCGCTTCCTTGAAGGCGCCAGCGAACTCTTCCGGCTTGCGCACCCGCACCGCCTTGCAGCCCATCGCTTCGGCGACCGCGACATGGTCGACGCCGTAGCCGGCCTCCGGATCGTTGGCCCGGTTGACGTTCTCGAAGGCGAGGCTGACCTCGAAATCCATCGAAAAACCGCGCTGCGCCTGGCGGATCAGGCCGAGATAGGCGTTGTTCACGACGACATGGATGTAGGGCAATTTGTGCTGCGCACCGGCCGCCAGTTCCTCGATCATGAACTGGAAGTCGTAGTCGCCCGACAGCGCCACGATGGTGCGATCCGGATCGGCGGCGCGCACGCCAAGCGCTGCCGGCAGCGTCCAGCCGAGCGGGCCGGCCTGGCCGCAATTGATCCAGTTGCGCGGCTTGTAGACATGCAGGAACTGCGCGCCGGCGATCTGCGACAGGCCGATTGTGGTGACATAGGTGGTATCGCGGCCGAACGCCTTGTTCATCTCCTCATAGACGCGCTGCGGCTTCAGCGGCACCTGCTCGAAATGCGTCTTGCGCTTCATTGTCTTCTTGCGAGCCTGGCATTCCTTCGCCCAGCCCGACCAGTCGCGCAGCTTTCCCGCCGTCTTCCATTCGGTGGCGACGTCGAGCAGCATCTTCAGCGCGGCCCCGGCATCCGAGACGACGCCGAGATCCGGCGCGAACACACGGCCGATCTGCGTCGGCTCGATGTCGACATGGATGAATTTTTTCCCCTTGGTGTAGACGTCGACCGAACCGGTGTGGCGGTTGGCCCAGCGATTGCCGATGCCGAAGACAAAATCGGCCTCCAGCATGGTCGCATTGCCGTAGCGGTGCGAGGTTTGCAGTCCGCACATGCCGGCCATCAGCCGGTGGTCGTCGGGGATCGCGCCCCAGCCCATCAGCGTCGGGATGACCGGCACGCCGGTAATCTCAGCGAATTCGATCAACAGGTCGGAGGCATCGGCATTGATGATGCCGCCGCCGGCGACGATCAGCGGCTTGTCCGCCGCGTTAAGCATCGCCAGCGCCTTTTCGGCCTGGGCGCGTGACATGGCCGGCTTGAACGGGACGAGCGGCTCATAGGCGTCGATGTCGAACTCGATCTCGGCCAGCTGCACGTCGACCGGCAGGTCAATCAGCACCGGACCCGGCCGCGACGAGCGCATCAGGTGAAACGCCTTCTGCAGCGCCATCGGAACCAGATAGGGCTCCATCACGGTGATCGCCCACTTGGCGACCGGGGCTGCGATAGCGGCGATGTCGACGGCCTGGAAATCTTCCTTGTTCAGCCGCGCGCGTGGCGCCTGCCCGGTGATGCACAGGATCGGGATGGAGTCGGCGGCTGCCGAATAGAGCCCGGTGATCATGTCGGTGCCGGCCGGGCCGGAAGTACCGATGCAGAGCCCGATATTGCCGGCCTTGGCCCGCGTATACCCTTCGGCCATATGCGAGGCCGCCTCGACATGGCGCGCCAGGATGTGGCGGATAGAGCCCCGCGCCTTCAGCGCCGAATAGAACGGATTGATCGCGGCGCCCGGCACGCCGAAGCCGCAGGAAATGCCTTCCTTTTCGAGAACGAGAACCGCTGCATCGACAGCGCGCATCCTGGCCATGTCCAGCCTCCGCAAGATTGTTGGTTGGCTGACAATGCCAGCGCGCCGCCTATTTTTCAATTTTTTCAGAATAATTTTTCATTTCTAGAAAACAGCCACTACTCGCTGATTTTAATGAGCTTTTCGTTTTCCACAATCCGAGTGGAAAAATGAGTGAAAAACTTTTTCATTGTGCTTGTGGAGAAATCGGCGACAATGCCGCCATGGAAACCAGCGAAAAACGCCAGCGCGGCCGGCCGCGTGCCTTCAATGGACCTGCCGAGGCCGGTTCGGTGCAGTCGCTCGACCGCGCCTTGCGCATCCTCGCCATCGTTGCCGAAGGCAGCGGCCTGTCGCTGAGCGAAATATCGGCGCAAAGCGGCCTTGCCGCCTCCACCGCCTACCGCATGCTGACGACGCTGCAGAACCACGGCATGGTCGAATTCGATACGTCGGACCAGCTGTGGTCGATCGGCGTTGAGACCTACCGCATGGGTGCGGCCTTCCTGCGCCGGCGCAAGCTGGTCGACCGCGCCCGCGTGGTCATGCAGGAATTGATGGAAAAGACCGGCGAAACCGCCAATCTCGGCGTCGCCGAGGACGATTGCGTCGTTTTCGTCAGCCAGGTCGAGACACATCAGGCGATACGCGCCTTCTTCCGTCCGGGCACGCGCAGCTCCTTTCATGCCTCCGGCATCGGCAAGGCGGTGCTGGCGCAGCTCGAGCCGGAACGGGTCGCCGCCATCCTGCGCAAATCGGGCCTGCAGCGCTTCACCGACAAGACGCTGTCCGACATTTCGGCCCTCGCCCATGATCTCGCTGTCATCAAGCACCGCGGCTGGTCGGTCGACGACGAGGAACGCCATCCGGGCATGCGCTGCGTGGCCGCCGCCATCTTCAATGAATTCGGCGAACCGATCGGTGGTGTTTCGGTGTCCGGCCCGACCGTGCGGGTAACGCCGGAGCGGCTGGACGAGATTGGGCCGCTGGTGCGCGATGCCGCCGCGGAAGTGACCAAGATGATCGGCGGACATAAGTCGGGCTGACCAGCCGAATTTTCAGGCTGCGAGCGATCCGAGAGAGCGGCCCTCGTCTCTGGGCGTCATGCGCCCGGCACCGCGCTCCGCACCGAAATCTCGAAGAAATCGAGCAGGATCGCCCCGCCGACGCCGCAGGCGGTGAAGATGAGACCGGTGATGAAGATGCGGTTGGCGCGCTCAATAATGCGCCGTTGCAGCGACGCGATGTCGAGCAATATGGCCAGCGCCCGCATCTGCAAGGCGATGCCGATCAGGATCGGCACGACCGCGACCAGGTGGTAGGCCCGCCACGGAATGGGATTGGCGGCCCAGTGGGTGATGAAACCCAGCGAAAAGGCGAGCAGGAGCCCGACGGTGGTGACGGTGCCGTTGCGAAAAGCCGTTTCGACCAGATCTTCCTTCGGGTCCTGCTCGTCCAATGCCCCCTCCCTCAATTGGCGCTCGGGTGACAGATTAGACTCTCGCAAAATCGCTGTACATCACCGGTCGCATGGACGTTGCCCGACTTGCCGCGGCATTCGCAGGCATGCAAAAGGGCGAGCATGCGGAAAACGATCCAGCTTTTGCTTCTCGCTTGCCTTTGCGGTTGCGCGACGACGACACCGCCGCCACCCGAACCCGCCGCGAGCCAGCGCGCCGATCCGATTGCGGTCTCGCTCGCCCTGGAGGAGACCATCACCATTGGCGTGCGCCAGCATTTGAAAAACCCGGTGGCAGCGCGGTTCGGACCCATACTTGCCGGCGAGCGCACGATGAACGGCCGCAAAGAAATCGTGGTATGCGGCTCTGTCGATGCTGCCGGCGGCTCTGCCGACTATGAGCCTTTCCTTGGCAAGATTTACCCGGACGGCGACAACAGCTTCGAACTCGCCGCAATGGGCAACACGCAGCAAGGCGCGATTGCGGATGCCTGCCGCGCGGCAGGATTGCCGATCGACACGCAAAAATCCTAGAGCAATTCCAGGAAAAGTGTACGCGGTTTTCCCGGGAAAAGCGTGAAGCGCTTTCCCTTGGGAATTGCGTAAAAACAAAGAGATAGAGCGGTTCGCCGTTTCCGTGAAACGGTGAAACGCTCTAGCGCGAACAATGAAAAAGGGGCTGTGGAGCCCCTTCTTCATTGCCTGAAACCGACCTGTTAGAGGCGGCAATAGTGGCGGTAACCGTCATAGCCGACATAGGTGTCGGAGTACGGATCGTAGCTGGCGTAGCGGTTGGCGCAGCGGCGGACGTGCCAGGAGCCACCCTCGTCGTCGACATAGACGGTGTGCGGCTGCTGGCTGAGCAGGCTGCCGAGCACGAAGCCGCCAACGCCGGCGGCGATGCCGATGCCGATTTCGCGGTTGTGGTGATGGCTGTGGGCGGCCGAAGGCTGCACGGTGCCGACCAGCGAGGCGGCGGCGACGGTGGAGGCGATGAGGGCCGAAGCGATTTTGCGCGTGAACATGATGATCTCCTTGTTTCGTTGCTAGAGGCGATCCATCCGCCTCTTGATCATCTGTCGTTGCAGCGAAGAAAAAGGTTCGACGGGTTTTTGAGATTTTTTCTCGGCCGACAAAAAACAAAAAAGGGCGGCCGAAGCCGCCTTCCACGAGAGGTCTACTCGCTCCCTACCCCATCCCCGTGACATGCCGCAGCCAGAACGCCATAGCGATAAACCCGACGATGGTGGCGATACCGGTCCAGTCGACGTTGGCGCTCTTCACGTCCTTGATGAGCTTCACCACGAGAAACCAGGCGATGACGACGAGCGGGAGAATGATGACAAGTCTGATCATGCGAGCCCCCTAACCAGGCGATTGCACCTCGATGATATGTAGGAAAGGACTTGGCGGTTTTCAGCATGGCGGCGCCAGCCGCCCCGGCGGGTCCATTAGCAATCGAAAACGGAGTTTTGTCTTTACTGGCGCGGCAAATATGCTAACCGGAGCGCCGTGCCCTTGTAGCTCAGCTGGTAGAGCAGCGGTTTTGTAAACCGAAGGTCGGCGGTTCGATTCCGTCCGGGGGCACCAGCCTTCACTCTTCGAGCTTCGGGTGGCAGGCCATCCAAAGCTCGTTAGACGAAGGAGTGTCCTCCGAAGCCTTGGCGAAGGAGAACCGCCGACGGTTTTGTTTCGGCGCAGCCGGGCAGCACCGACATCCGGCCAGATCGCAACCGTCGGGCCGTCTAGGAGAACGTCGCAGCCTGAATGGCTGCCGTATCGCCACTGAACGTGTTTCTCACCCTGACAGACCTGTAGACATAGGCGGCCCAAAGCCCCGTGGTGGTGACGGCTATCAGGGCCGATATCAATGTATCGACGTCCAGGAGCCGGTCTATCGGGATACCGAGTATTCTTGATATCCAAACGGTGTGCAGGATGAACAAGACAGGGATCGAAAGCCATTGGTATATGAACAGTTTGGGGAAGTGGCGGCTTCGCCGCAGCATCGAAACGAGCACGACCAACTGCAGCACCAGAAAGGCCAGAGTGAGGGCCACCTCGCCATACACCGCCAAAGGCCCATTAGGCAGGGTGATGAGCTGCTGGTAGTCTTTGACCGATCTGCTCAACTCCACAAGTGTACGCAACGGCGACAGTGACTGACTGATCGCCAGCAGCATCAGCCAGCCGCCAAATCCCTCAAGGTATGTCGGAGGTCGTGAGCGTTTGCGTGCCGAGCGGACAGCGAAGAAAACAGGCACGCCAATCAGCAGCAGCAGTATTGCCCAATGCCACATTCGCCCGCCCCCATCGCGCAACCTTGCGTTGCGTATACTGCATCCTCAGATTGTATCATGTTTCATTTGCAACTCAAGAGGATCGAGCAGCTTCGGCCGAAAATAGTGCGCCGGCCTTCGCTTGGCTAAGTCGCCTCTCACCCCAACTCAAAATGCCGTGGAAACGCCTGGTGCAGCAGCAGCAGCATGGTCTTGCGCAGCACGTCGGTGTCCCGGCTGGACGGGTTGAGATGATCCCAATACCAGGCGCCGTGCACCAGATAGTTCAGGCTCTCTGACAGCGTGTCGATGTCGACGCCGGTGTAGCCGCCGTCACGGGCAATTTCGATCAGCAGATCGCGCGCTTCGGCGGTGTAGGCGAGATCGCTGGGCAGGCCGATTTCATTGTAGATCTGCATGCTCTTGCGGTCGCTGGAGAACACGACGAAGACCGACACCCATTTCGGATGCAGTCGGGCAAAGCGCTGCGCGCAATCGACCGCGCCCAGCGCCCGTTCCACAGGCGACAGGCCGGGCGCGCGCACCAGCGTGATCCACAGCGCGTCATATTGATCGCTGAGATACTGCAGGACGGCCCGGAACAGGTTCTCCTTGCTGCGGAAATGAAAGACCACCAGCGCGTTGGACGATCCGACATGCTCGGCGATGCGCTGCATGGTGACGCTGGCTAGGCCCTCCTCCGCAATGAGCTCGATGGTGGCGTCGATGATGCGCTGGATGCTCGCTTCGCCGCGTTCGCGCCGGCGATCCTTGGGCGCGGCGTCGTTTGCCGCACCCTTGGTCGCCTTGCTTTTTCCCGCCTCAGCGGTGGCTTTGCGTTGCGCCATTGTCGTCAGGCCTTTCCCCGGCGAAAACATCCCGCCGCTGCTTTGGCACGCCCGCCCCTTTGCGGACTCAGAGCGACGGGCGTGATCCGGCATTCATGTACCATTGACCCTGAGCCGTCTCATAGGCCATCCCCGCCCGGAAAACATCGGCGTCGCAATAGGTGCGGCCAACGATCTGGATGCCTGTCGGCACGCCATTGGCAGCGCGGCCCGACGGCACGGACAGGACCGGGCAGCGGCTCAGCATGTTGAACGGCGTCGTCATCACCCAGCCCAGCGACGGGTTCACTTGGCTTCCATTGATCTCGACCTTGCCTTTGGTCTGGTCGAATTCCGCCGGCACCGCGGGAAGCGCATTGGTCGGGCAGATCAGCACATCGTATTTTTCCAGCAACGGTCCCAGCGTCTGGTACATCCTGGCCGCCACCTCCAGGGTCGCGACAAAATCCGTCGCCTTCGACTTCTGCCCATCCTGCGCAAACTGCCTGGCATAGCTGGTCATGTCCTTGCCGTGCTTGGCGAGCAGGGGCGCCAGCGAGGCGCCGAACAGATGTTCTAGGTAGGCCATACCGGCCTTCAGCACCTCGTCACCCCAGCCGAGGTCGACTTCCTCGACGGTAGCGCCGAGCGAACGAAAAACATCGCAGGCGGCGAGCGTATTTTTGCGCACGTCAGGGTCGACCTCGAACGAGCCGAGATCCATAGAGAAGGCGATCATCCAGCCTTTGATCGGCTTGTAGTCGCTGGGCAGGCGCAGTTTTGGGCGCAGCGTGGCAATGTCGAGCGGGCTCGGCCCGGCCATCACGTTCTGCAGCAGGATCGCATCGCCGACGTTTCGGGCGAGCGGCCCGGTGTGGCAATAGAAGTCGAGGTTGAAAGGCGGCTCGTCGGGGTTGCGGCCGTAAGGCGGCTTGAAGCCGACCAGGCCACAGGCCGAGGCCGGGATGCGGATCGAGCCGGCAATGTCCGAGCCGGTGGCAATCGATGACGTGCCCGAGGCCAGCGTCGCCGCCGAACCGCCCGACGAACCGCCAGGCGTAAAGTCCGGATTCCAGGGGTTGCGCGTCACCCCCCAACGCTTTGACCAGGTATAGCCGGCGCAGCTGAATTCGGGCGTCGCCGTGCGGGCGTGCACGATGCCGCCCGCTTTCATGACACGCTCGTTCATCGTCGAGGTATGGCCGCCAATGGCGTCCTTCGACAGCAGCGACCCATGCGAGGTCGGCTTGCCCTTGATGTAGCTCTCATCCTTGATGCCGATCGGCAGGCCTTCGAGCGCGCCGGTTCTGGCGCCCTTGGCGTATTTCGCCTCGGCCTTTCTGGCGAGCGCCATCGCCTCGTCGAAATGCTCGAAAGTGAAGCAGTTGATCGTCGCTTTCGTCGCCTCGGCGCGACGGATGGTGGCCTGCATCAGGTCGACAGGCGAAAGCTTCTTCGCCTTGAACAGCCGCAACGCCTCACTGGCCGGCATGTAGCAAAGGTCGAGATCGGACATCGAAAATCTCCCGCGGCGGCTGGACCGCATCTGGCATGAAGGGATTGTCGGGCCGCCGTGAGCGGCCCGAAGGATGTTGGTCAGGTTCGGCTGGCGGCGCTGCTATTTCTGCAGGTCGGTCCAGATCCTGGTGTAGAGCGCCTGGATGTCGGCGGGGCAGGTCGGCATGAACTGGCCCTTGTCGGCAAATTCGGCCGGAACGTCCACTTCGGGCGCCCCCTTCATGTCGTCCGGCAGGAACGGCTCGGAGCCCTTGATGCCGTTGGCGTAGTGCGCGAAGGCCGAAATCAGCGCGGCGTTCTTCGGGTCCATGATGAAATTCTGGAAGAGCTTGGCATTCTCGACATTCTTGGCGTCCTTGAGCACCGCGACATTGTCCATCCAGATCGGGAAGCCCTCTTTGGGATAGCCGTAGACGATCTTGTCGTTCTCGAGCCGCTCGCGCAGCGATATGCCGTTCCAGTTGACGCCGGCGGCAATGTCGCCTCGGCCAAGGCCATCGACCGCCGCGTAATCGAGCGACAGCCATTTGCCCTTCGCCTCGACCAGCTTGTCATGCACCTTCTTCAGCAGCACCTTGTCGTCGGTGCAGTACTTGCCGCCCTCATAGGCAATGGTAAGGAACATGATGTCCCCCATTTCAGGCACGACATTGATCTTGCCGACGAGTTCCGGCGGCGGATCGAGGAAAATCGCCGAGGTGTTCGGGTCGCCCGCATAGACCGATTTGTTGACCGAAATGCCGGTCGTGCCCCATTGCCACGGCACGGAGTATTTGCGGCCGGGATCGAACGGCACGTCGACCCATCTCGGGTCGACATTTTTAAAGTTTTCCATCTGGTTGGGATCGGTCTCCAGCAGCAGGCCCTCGCTGATCCAGATCGGCATCACGCTGGCCGAGGGCACGACGATGTCATAGCCGGAAGCGCCCTGGCGGACCTTGGCCAAGGCCGTGTCGTTGGAATCGTAGTCTGTGACGGTGACCTTGACCTTGTAGGTCTCCTCGAACTTCTTGATCAGCTCCGGACTGGTGTAGTTGCCCCAATTGTAGATTTGCAGTTCGCCGTCGGCGCGGGCAATGCCGGTCATGGCCAGCAGCGCGAGCGCCGCCGCAGTAAATTTCAGCTGCATGCATATTCTCCCATTGTTGGGACCGGCAGCGTTGCCGCCTCAGGTCCGTCTGTTCCCTTCGTCTTGGTGGCCATTCACCGTTCTATGCCGGCTGACCAACTCGGTATGTCCGTAACGGTATTAATTACTAAACATACAGTCAATATCTTTTTGCCAACCAAACTGCCCATCGGCGCCGACAGTGCGCCGGCGAAGCTGACATGATATGGTCGAGGTCGGGCCATTGATGAATTGGGGCAAGCCGTGGCGTGCGCGCAGCGGCCTGCAAGACTTGGGCATGGTCATGCGCCTTTTCCTGGCGGTCGTGCTTCTGCTGTCCCTCTTCTCCGCCGCGCGCGGCGAAGAGCGGATCGCGCTGGTTGTCGCCAATCCGGCCTATGAGGGCTCGCGGACAGTCGCCAACGCCGACCTCAGTGCCGAGCTCGTTGCAACGACCCTGCGATCCCTCGGTTTCACCGTAAGCCAGGTGTCCGATGGCGACCGTGCCGATGTCGCGCGCGCCATGCACGACTTCGCCCAATCCCTGGCCGATCCGGAGTCCGTCGGCATCTTCTACTATGTCGGCCACACCGGGCAGGCCAATGACAGGAACTATCTGCTGACGCGCGGCACCCAGATCGATTCGAAGGAAGCGGTCGACCAGACGGCACTGCCACTCGATCTGTTTATGCAAGCGCTCGAGGCAACCCCGACATTGAAGGTGGTTCTGCTGGACAATCCCGGCGATGGACACAACCCGACGCCGGGCCTGATGCAAGGTCTGGCGGCGGTCGATCCGCCGTCCAACGCCATTGTCGCCTTTTCCGCCAAGCCGGGAAGCATCGCGCTGGACGAGAACAAACCGGTCACGGTGTTTGCCGACGCGCTCACGGCGGCGCTGGTCAGGCGGGGCGCTGATATCCGCACGATCCTCGCGTCTGCCGGCCAGACAGTCGACGACAAGACATTAGGCGCCCAGTCGCCATGGGTAGCCTATGGCCGTTCGGCCGACACAGCTTTTGTCCTGACTCCGGACCAGTTGGCCACTGCGGCACCCGCACCGACCACAGCACCGGCGCCAGAGGAAACGCCGCCGCTGCCGGTCGTCCCGGAACCCGCCCCGCCACCGATGGCAAGCGGCGCTGGCGGCGGTGGCTACGATTCCGGGGGCGGCGGCTGGGGCAGTGGCAGCGACACCAGTTCCGGCGGCTTCGACGGCAGTGGCCAGGAGCCCTATCCCATGGACGTCGCCCCGGGTGGTTCCGGTAGTCCCGACGCCGCGATGGGCGACAGCGCCAAAGAAGCGGCGCTCTACGAGGAATACAAACGCCAGGAACAGCAACGTCAGTTGCAGGAGGAGCAGGCTCGGCAACGATACGAAGAGGAAATGAAACGTCAGGAGGCGGCGGCGGCGCAGAACAATCTTGGCGAGACCTATCCGCAGGACGGCGAAGCCACCGGCGCCGAACCGCCTGCCACCACCGAAGCGCCTTCCCCCGATCAGGCAGAGATTTCCCCTGAGGACGGCATGACATCGCCGGCCCCGCCCGATTCCGAAAGCCCGTCGGAGGTGCAGGCGCCGCCGAAACCGGCACCACCTCCTGTCGACCAGGCGCAAGCCCCTCCCTCCGGCGGCTCGCCCGCTCTTCCGCATCCCGGCACAGGTGCTATCGAGGTGGTGCGCCATCCGACCATCGATGCGCCGGACGAAGTCATCGCCGGCGAGACGGTGACTGTTTCGATTGCCCTGACCGAAGAGCAATTGACGCCAGAAGTGAAGGTGAAGGCTGCGCCGGGCTCGTCGGTGACAGAAGATGGCGCCTTGGCCATGGCGATGCCGGCGGGCGCCGAGCAATGGCCGATCGACATCGATCTGTTCGCCTCCGGCTTCGATCTCACCGACGGCGGCAAATGGAGCCGGCGCACGACGCTCTATCGCCAGGGCGACAGCGACTTCGTCCGCTTCGACATCAAGGCACGGCCGATTGCCAAGGATAGCAAGCCGGGCCAGTTCATCGCGCGCATCTACAGCGCCGGAAAATTCCTGGGATCGGCGTCACGGCCTGTGACCGTTCATCGAACGGCGCCTGTGGAGGCGGCCGCGCCAAGCGCCACAGCCGCGCGTTCCGCCGGACCGGCCATGCTGATGCTGGCTGCGGCGCCGCCGCTGCCAGTGACAGGCAATGTCAGCCTTGGCGGCGCAGGCGCGGATGACGTCCCCGACCTCGACGTGACCATCCTTTATGACGATCCGAGCGGGCTGGGTTCGGGGCAGATCATCATCCACTCGCCGCATCTGGCCGGCCCGGTGACCGATACGTTCTCGACGCCACCCGAGATGGCGGCATGGCTGGACTCCGAATACCGCCGCCTGCTGCAGCTCGGCCTGAGCCTGCGCGGCGCGGTTTCGCTGCAGCAGCCCGCGGCAAGCAGCGATCCCGACGCGCAAAAGCGTTTTGTCACGCTCGCCGCCGAAGGTTTTGGCGATGCGCTCTACCGCGACTACGTGCCGAAAGCGTTCAAGGACGTGTTCTGGTCGCTGCGTGGCAAAGGCGAATTGCATTCGATCCAGATCACGTCGAACAGCCCGACGCTGCCCTGGGAACTGATCCGCCCGCGCAGCGACGACGGCGCCACTGCCGACGGTTTTCTCGGCATGGGCTATCGGCTGGCGCGGTGGGCGCCGCGCAGCACTGCCTCACAGGTCGACAACCCGCTCGACCGCATGACCTTCACCGGTGTCGCGACGGTTGCGCCCTCCTATGTCGACAAACAGTCGCTGCGCTTTCAGCAGGACGAGATCGCGGCGTTGAGCAAGCTTGCCGGCTACCGCCGCTTCGATGGCGATTTCATCTCCTTCGAAAAACTGGTCGGCGAAGTCTCGACCGGTTTCATTCATTTTTCCGGTCATGGCGAGGTCAACCAGCCGGGCAGTGGCCGGCCGGTCTTTGCCATCGATCTCGTCGATCAGTCGCTCGACCCCGATACGTGGAGCGCGCTGATCGCGTCCGCGCACGGCAAGGGCAATCCGTTCTACTTCTTCAACGCCTGTGACACCGGCCGTTCCCAGATGCTCGGCGGCTTCGTGCAGGGCTGGGGTCCGGCGGTGCTGGCGGGCGGCGCCTCAGGCTTCATCGGCGGCATGTGGCCACTGACCGACCGTGGGGCAGCGGCTTTCTCGACCGATTTCTATGGCGGCATCAGCACGCGGATCAAGGACGGCCCGGTCTATCTGGCCGAAATCCTGCAGAACGTACGCAAAGAATTCTACCGGACCGGAGACCCGACCTACCTCGCCTACACATTCTACGGCAACGCCAATCTGCAGATTGTCGCGCAGTAAGCGATGGATCGCCGTCGGCGGATCGGCTGCGGCTTCAGCCTACAAAGCGTTTTGCGGGCATGGCATGCCGGCGTCGCCGCAGCGTGAGGCCGTCGGCCTGGAACTCATGTCCTCGGACTGTCGCACAAGTTCGGCGAAGAGAAGCGCGAAACTTCCCAGCATGAGGAAGACGATAATCAGGCGTGTCACCGGCAATAGACAGGTCTCAACTGGCTAGCCCCCCAGCCACCCATCCTCTGCCGGCTAACATGATCGCTTAGGCTTTACGAGTGTTTAAGCGCCGCCTTAACCATCACATTCGCCGCTCCGGCGACATGAAGCGCGAGCCGCCGTTTTTTTGCTTCAGCCCCAGCCTTGGCGTAACCGGACGCGCCTCCCTTTGCAGACGCCCTCGCCCATGCTACCCCACGCAACCCCTGCCGACCGCCATCGGGAAGTCATGAGCACAGCCAGTCTCGCCTTCGTTTCGTCCGACACTGCCGACGCCAAGGCGGCGATGGAAAGCCTGTCGGCCCGCTATGGCCAGGCCTCTGTCGACAACGCCGAGGTGATCGTGGCGCTGGGCGGCGACGGTTTTCTGCTGCAGACCCTGCGCGACACGATGAGCACGGGAAAGAAGGTCTACGGCATGAACCGTGGCACCATCGGCTTCCTGATGAACGAGTATCGTGTCGGCGGCCTCACCGAGCGCATCGCCGCCGCAGTCGCCGAAACCATCCGCCCGCTGGAGATGCTGGCGGTGACGCATGAGGGCGAAACGGTGTCGGCGCTCGCCATCAACGAAGTGGCGCTGTGGCGTCAGTCCTATCAGACGGCAAAGATCCGTATCACCGTCGACGAACAGGTCCGCATCGAGGAGCTTAACTGCGACGGCGTGATGATCGCGACGCCGGCCGGCTCCACCGCCTACAATCTGTCGGCGCACGGGCCGATCCTGCCGCTCGACGCGCCGCTGCTCGCGCTGACACCGGTCAGCCCGTTCCGGCCGCGCCGCTGGCGGGGTGCCCTGTTGTCCAACAAGGCGACCGTTCGCTTCGATATTCTGGAGCCGGAGAAGCGCCCGGTGAACGCCGCTGCCGACCACACCGAGGTCAAGGCGGTAGCGTCGGTGACGGTCCGGGAATCGCTCAGCGCGACGGCGACGCTGCTGTTTGACCCCAACCATTCGTGGAACGAACGCATTCTCGCCGAGCAGTTTCGCTATTGAGCCGGCGCAAAAAAAGACTACCTGATTAAGCATCGCGATTAAGCTTACGTTTTCACAATCGTGCCAATCCCGCCCGTTTCTGTTGACAAATCGCGGGCTTGCGCCTAATCGCAATACCAATCTTGCAGGCACGCTGTGCTTGCCGCGACGGATGCCGTTGCGCTTCCCCGAACCAGCCAAAGACAACATCACTTGTCCTCAGACACCACGACCGCTCAAGAAGCGTTGACCTTTTCAGACCTCGGCCTGTCGCCGAAGGTCCTTTCCGCAGTCACCGATGCCGGCTACACGCAGCCGACGCCGATCCAGGCCGGCGCCATCCCGCATGCGCTGCTCGGCAAGGATATTCTGGGCATCGCCCAGACCGGCACGGGCAAGACCGCCTCCTTCGTGCTGCCGATGCTGACCCGCCTGGAAAAAGGCCGGGCCCGCGCCCGCATGCCGCGCACGCTGATCCTCGAGCCGACGCGCGAGCTCGCCGCGCAGGTCGAAGAGAATTTCGTCCGCTACGGCAAGAACCACAAGCTCAACATCGCGCTCCTGATCGGCGGCGTCTCCTTCGACGAACAGGACAAGAAGCTGGAGCGCGGCGCCGACGTGCTGATCGCGACGCCCGGCCGCCTGCTCGACCACCGCGAGCGTGGCAAGCTCTTGCTCAACGGCGTCGAGATCCTCGTCATCGACGAAGCCGACCGCATGCTCGACATGGGCTTCATCCCCGACATCGAGCGCATTTGCGAGATGATCCCGTTCACCAGGCAGACGCTGTTCTTCTCGGCGACGATGCCGCCGGAGATCACCAAGCTCACCGAAAAGTTCCTGCATGCGCCGGTGCGCGTCGAGGTTTCCAAGGCCGCGTCCGCTGCCACCAATATCGTCCAGCGCCTGGTCAAGTCGGGCTCGAAGCCGTGGGACAAGCGCGAGACGCTGCGCAATCTGATGAAGGCCGAAGACGCCGAACTGAAGAACGCCATCATCTTCTGCAACCGCAAGGTCGAAGTGTCGGAACTGTTCCGCTCGCTGTTGAAGTATGATTTCGACGCCGGCGCCCTGCATGGCGACATGGACCAGCGCGCCCGCATGCAGATGCTGGCCAATTTCCGCGACGGCAAATTGCGCTATCTCGTGGCATCCGACGTCGCCGCGCGCGGCCTCGACATCCCCGATGTCAGCCACGTCTTCAACTACGATGTGCCGATCCATGCCGAGGACTATGTCCACCGCATCGGCCGCACCGGCCGTGCCGGACGCTCGGGCAAATCCTTCACGATCGCCACCAAGTCGGACACCAAATACATCGACGCCATCGAGCGGCTGATCGGCAACAAGATCGAGTGGCATGACGGCGACCTGTCGACGGTCGTCGCCAGCGAAGGCGGCGAGGACGAAGCGCCCCGCCGTGGCCGTGGCGCGCCGCGACGCGCCGGCCGCAAGGACGAGGACCGCAAAGATCGCGGCGAGCGCAAGCCACGCGAGCGCCACGCCAAGCCCAGCGAAGCTCCCCCGGCAGAAGCCGCACGCGAGGAACAGCCGGTCGTGGCTGAAGCTGCGGTCGCCGACATCGGCGAACGGCGTCAGCGCAAGGAAGCGATCCGGTCCGAAAACAGCGAGCGCAAGGTTTCCGATCGCAACAACGAGAACCGTGCTCCCGAACGCGGCGACACCAGGCCGCAACGCGCCAGCAGCAACAGCCGCCCTGCCCGCAACAACCGCGGCGGCGACGACAATGACGGCACCGTCGGCTTCGGCGATGACATGCCGGCCTTCATGAAGATCGTCGCCAAGGTCTGATTTCCGGTTTTCGGTTTCTCTAACCGATCACCCGGCTTGCCTGGCGCGATCATTTCTGTCCCGTCACATCGGGCCGGGCATCATCTTGGTCGGCTTTTCCAGCATCGGAAACTCGGCCTTGCTGCATTTCACCTTCGGGTTCGTCGGGCTGAACATGCCGTTCGGATTGTCCCTGAACAGCCAGGCATGAAGGTCGTAGTGGACGAACTCCTTCGGAATGAGCGGATAGTGCCCTTCCATCGGTCCCATGAATTTCTGGCCGAATAGCTTGGGGGCTTCCTTGACGTCCGGCGTCAGCGGCACCAGCCATTCCACGCCTACCAGCTTCAAGCCTTTTTTGGTCGGCTCGTAGATCAAGACATTGGGTTTCATTGGGTCGAGTTTCTGGCCGACGCTGGGAACATTGACGAAATGGATGCCCATAGCGCCCTTTGGATAGTCCATCGTGCCGGGTATCTTTTCGCCGTTGAAGTAGACGCAACCTTCGGTCGACAGATAAAGGTCGCGGATGGCGGCCGTGTAGTCCTCATATTTGGCCAGCGATTTCTTCAAGGCTTCGATGTCGGCCTTGTTGGCGTCCTCGGCTCGAGCCGTGGCGCCCACGCACCAGGCAGAGACCAGACCTGTCAAAACGAGGGCGCCGAAACGCCCGAGACGAGCCGTTCTTGTCATGCATTCCTCCCAGATTTCGTTATCTGGCCGTGCAGGACCGGGGCCGGCTAAGTGAATGATTGCGCGGCCGTTTGTACCGCCCCATCCCCTCTGGAACGGCGCCAATGCTAATCCTTTCCAAGGTCTGCGGAAAGCTATTATTAGAAAACTCTAATTCTTTAGATCTTATGGCGGACCAGAGGAGCCAAAATGAAAAACGGCCCCTTGCGGGGCCGCCTTCGCATGTCGATGCCGACCTGGTCAGGTGAGCGGCGAAAGCTGGATCTCGACGCGCCGGTTCTGCGCGCGGCCGGCCGACGTTGCGTTGGACGCGATCGGACGGGTCTTGCCGAAGCCGGTGACGGCGAAGCGGCGCGAATCGACGCCCTGTCCCGACAGATAGTTGGCGACCGCCAATGCACGGCGCTGCGATAGATCGAAATTGTGCTCGTCGCCACCGGTCGAATCGGTGTGGCCGAACACGTCGACCGTGGTCTGGCGGAACTTGTTCAGCACCAGCGCCACCGAATTCAGCACCTGGTAGAAGCCGGGCTTCACCGCATCCTGGTCGACGTTGAAGGTGATGTCGGACGGCATGTTGAGGATGATCTGGTCGCCGGTGCGGGTGACGCTGACGCCGGTGCCCTGCAGCTGGCGGCGCAGTTCAGCCTCGTTCTGGTCCATCGTGGCGCCAATGGCGCCGCCGGCCAGCGCGCCGATACCCGCGCCGATCAGCGCATTGCGGCGGTCGTTGCCGCCGGCAAGCAGGCCGAGACCGGCACCCGCCAGTGCGCCAAGGCCGGCGCCGGCCGCGGTGTTGGAAATCTTCTGATCACCCGTATATGGATCAGTGGTCGTGCAGGCGCTCACCAGCACAGCCGTCGCAACGGCGACGAGCACAGTCTTCTTCATGAGATAACGTCCCTCTCCAAACCGCGGCCTTTGCGGCCCGCGCATATCAGCCCTTCCACGGGTCTTGTACCATGAAATACGGCGAAAAACGGAACGGCGAAAGCGGCTTTTCCCGCTTGCGCCACTCTAAAGCGCGTCGCGCAGAAACGGATTCATGCGACGCGCTTTAGGTCCTCGTTTTGACGCATGTCGTTCTCTCAAAAACCGGGGCCACTTTTGAGCGACATGCATTAGCTTCGGCGTTTGGCGCCGGCTTACCAGAGGTTCTTGCCGTCGATGACGACCACCTCGACCTTGTCGAGGTCGAAATCGTCGAACAGCCGTGAATTGACTGAGATCTTGGGATTGTCGAAGTCCGGTTTGCCGGTCGACCAGTCCGGCGTTTCGGTGAAGGTGCCGCAGCCGCAAATGGCGCAAAACCCGTGTTTGACGGTCTTCGATCCCCATTGGTAAACGGAGACGTTTTTCGGCGAGCTGGTGAGCTTGAATTGCGACGGGACGTAGTAGGCCCACAGCGAGCCGCGCTTGGAGCAGAACGAGCAGGTGCATTGCGTTACTGTCTCTGGCGCCTGCGAAACCTCGAATGTCGTCGCCTTGCAGTGACAGCTGGCCTTGATGGTCATGAAGCTTCCTCTCCGTTGCCCGCCCTATGCGGCAAGGGCACCATAAAGGAAGGCTCCTGACAACTGTCTGTCAGCAACGATGGCTGGAACGCTGGCTTGCCGTCAGTAGGAACGGGGCGGCACGAACAGGCAGATCGTCTTGCCGGCGTCGAGACCAGCCTGGTGCGCGCACCAGTGGAAATCGCCGTCCGGGCTATCCTTGACCCGCTTGTCGCTCATCGGAACGACCTCCCCCGTTCCGGCGATGACATAGCCCTCGGGCTTTTCCAGCACCTCGCCCGTATGGGTGGTGCGGCAGTCATAGTTGGCGCAGCAGGCGAAGGGATAACTCCAACCTTGCGGCTTGGCCGCCGTCGGCTTGGCGTCATGCGCGAAGGCAGATGACATCGGCAGCGCGATCGCGAACATCGCTGTCGCAAACAGGGAAAACAGAAGTCGGCCAGCCGGTTGAACGGCTCTGGCCGATCGGACTATGGCAGCAGACATGGAAACGTTCCTTTCAAGCGAGCATCAAGCATTTGCTTGCCCGTTCTTGGAACGTGTCTTCCCCGTGGCCGAATCGTCAGCTCGCAGATATGCCGCGCCCGGCCATAAATGCTTTTTCACCCCTCAGCCCGAGATGCTGGGCTGATTCCTTGGTCGGCGCAAGAAGTGCATAGGTCCTACAGTGCCGCACCCCGCGCGCCGACATCTGCCGTCCAAAAGGGTGCGCCGGCTTGGTTAACGAACGGTTAACGGCAGATTGCCTGAAGTCGTCAGCCGTCGGCATGCCCTTCATATTGCGGCAGGTCGTCGGCGATGGTGAACCACGGCGCCTTGGAGCCGACGAAAATATGCGCGGTCGGCCGGATCGTCGGATCGTCGACCAGCGTGCCCATGGCGACATGGACGTAGGCGCCGTCGCGCACCAGCGAATAGAGCAACGAGCCGCAGCGGCTGCAATGCGCGTCGTGGCCGCTGTCGTCGCCGAAATGGATGAGCCCGTGATGCCCTTCGGCAAGGGCGAACTTGTCGCGCTCGATGCCGGCGAACGGCTTGAAGGCTGAACCGGTGGTGCGCCGGCAGTTCGAACAATGGCAGTTCGCGGCATAGACGAATTCGTCGGCCACCTCATAGTGGACCGCGCCGCAAAAGCACTTTCCGCTGAGCTTGCGAACCATGGTTCCTCCTTCGCACAACCCTGGAAGTGTTTCCGGTGAGGCAGGCCTCACCGAATACGGACGTATCCTAATCCAGGTCCGCCACCGCTTCGCCCGCGCCGCCTTCGATACGCTGCGACAGCGACGCTTCCATGAAGTCGTCGAGATCGCCATCGAGCACGCTGGACGGGCTGGTGCTTTCGACGCCGGTCCGCAAATCCTTCACCAGCTGGTAGGGCTGCAGCACATAGGAGCGGATCTGGTGACCCCAACCGATGTCGCTCTTCGACGCCTCGGTGGCATTGGCCACCGCTTCGCGCTTCTTCAGCTCTTCCTCGTAGAGGCGCGAACGCAGCATTTCCCACGCCTTCGCCTTGTTCTTGTGCTGCGAGCGTTCTGCCTGGCAGGCGACCGCAATGCCCGTCGCAATATGGGTGATGCGGACCGCCGAATCCGTCGTGTTGACGTGCTGGCCGCCCGAACCGGACGAGCGGTACGTGTCGATGCGCACATCCGATTCCGAAACATCGATCTCGATCCGGTCATCAACGACCGGATAGACCCAGATGCTGGAAAAGGACGTATGGCGGCGCGCATTGCTGTCATAGGGCGAAATGCGGACCAGGCGGTGGACGCCGGATTCGGTCTTCAGCCAGCCATAGGCGTTGTGGCCCTTGATCAAGAGCGTAGCGGATTTGATGCCGGCCTCTTCGCCGTCATGGACTTCCAGTACTTCGACCTTGAAGCGGCGGCGTTCGGCCCAGCGCGTATACATGCGCAACAGCATCGAGGCCCAGTCCTGGCTCTCGGTGCCGCCGGCGCCGGCGTGGACTTCGAGATAAGTGTCGTTGGCGTCTGCCTCGCCCGAGAGCAGCGTCTCGACCTGGCGGGCCTTGGCCTCGCCCTGCATCGAGCGGATGGCGGCTTCGGCTTCGGCAATGACGCCTTCGTCGCCCTCTTCCTCGCCAAGCTCGATCAGGCCGATATTGTCTTCGAGCGCCTGGGTCAGGCCCTTGACCGCGGCGATGCCCTCTTCGAGGCCCTGGCGTTCGCGCATCAGCTTTTGCGCTTCCAGCGGTTCGTTCCAGAGGCTGGCGTCCTCGGCCCGCACATTCAGGTATTCAAGCCGCTTTATGGCCTGATCCCAGTCAAAGATGCCTCCTCAGCAGGGTTATCGCCTGCCTGATCTCGTCGACAATGTTCTGCGTTTCCGCGCGCATGGCTGGTTGTTCTGTCCTGTTTTTGAAGTGGCGCTTGGGTCGGCGCGATACATAGGCACGGCACCGCCGCCTGTAAAGCGAAATGGGCCGGCTCAACCGTGACCCCGAAAAGTGGAAACCGGTTTTCGGAAAAGGTCACGGTCTAGAATAAGACCGCCGGCCCATTTCGAGCTGTCAGATGCTAGTAAAGGCCGCCGCCGGGCGCCTGGATGGCTTCCGTCGCCTGCGGCGAAAGCGGTCCGCCGGCGCCATTGGACCCGTCGGCGCCCATGCCGATCACCCAATAGCTGTCGGCGGGGCCGGTGCCGGGCTTGAAGGCCTCGATGATGGTGCCGGGATCGCCCGACGCGGCACGCATGCCGGTCTTGCGGTTGATGGCGACCAGATTCATGCCCTCCGGCACCTTGAAGTCGACATTGGGCGTACCGTCCAGCGCCACGCGCATGAAGTCCTTGAAGATCGGCGCCGCCAGACCACCACCGGTCGCGCCCTTGCCAAGCCCTTTCGGCGTGTCAAAGCCCATATAGAGGCCGACGACGAGGTTCGGCGTGTAGCCGATGAACCAAGCGTCCTTCTCGTCATTGGTCGTACCGGTCTTGCCGGCGATGTGGCGGCCAAGCTCGGCGATGGTGGCGCCGGTGCCGCGCTGGACGACGCCTTCCATCATCGAGGTGATCTGGTAGGCGGTCATCGGGTCGAGCACCTGCTCGGAATTGTCGACCAGTTCCGGTTCGGGCTGGTTGTTCCATTCGGACGCGTTGCAGCCTTCGCAGCCGCGTTCGTCCTGCTTGAACACGGTCTTGCCGTAGCGATCCTGGATGCGGTCGATGAGCGATGGTTTGATCGACTTGCCGCCATTGGCCATGATCGAATAGGCCGACACCATGCGCATGACAGTCGTCTCGCCGGAGCCCAGCGCCATCGGCAGGTACGGCGCCAGATGGTCGTAGACGCCGAAACGCTCGGCATATTCCACCACCAGCTTCATGCCCATGTCGTTGGCGAGCCGCACCGTCATCAGATTGCGCGACTTTTCGATGCCGGAGCGCAAGGTCGCAGGACCGGCGACCGTGCCGTCATAATTCTTCGGCGTCCAGGTCGTGTTGCCGCTCTGGATGGTGATCGGTCCGTCCATGATCACCGAGGCCGGCGTGTAACCATTGTCGAGCGCTGCCGAATAGACGATCGGCTTGAACGACGATCCGGGCTGGCGCATCGCCTGCGTGGCGCGGTTGAATTCCGACTGCGCATAGGAGAAGCCGCCGACCATGGCCAGCACGCGGCCGGTATGCGGATCCATGGCGATCAGGCCGCCCTCCACTTCCGGCACCTGGCGCAGCGTGTAGGCGCCTTCCGAACCTTCGTTTTTCTGCACGAAGATGACGTCGCCCGGCTGCAGCACGTCGGCCGGCGACTTGGCCTTGACCGTCTTGCCATCGACCACATGGCGCATGGCAAAGCTCATGTCTTCCTTGCTGACGGTGCCTTCGACGCGTTCCTTGACGATATCGCCTGAAATCTGCCGCGTCGGCTGCAGGCCGATGGAAAGGCCGGTCTCCGAGCTGTCGAGGACGACGGCAAGCGACCATTCCGGCACGTCTTCCAGCCCCTTGACGGCGCCCAGCGCTACGCCCCAGTCGCCGGAAGCATCGATATGCGTCACCGGTCCGCGATAGCCGCGCAGCGTATCGTATTTGAGCAAACCGTTCTGCATCGACTTGCGGGCGATGAGCTGGATCTTCGGATCGAGCGTCGTGCGCACCGACAGGCCGCCCTCATAGAGTGCGTTCTCGCCGTAGCGGGAGATGATCTGGCGGCGCACTTCCTCGGTGAAATATTCGCCCGCGAACAGATAGGAGCCATTGCGGCGCGGCGTCACGCCGAGCGGCTCGGCCTTGGCCTTGTCGCCTTCCTCGCGCGTCACGTAACCATTCTCGACCATCTGGTCGATGACCCAGTTGCGGCGCTCGATGGCGCGGTCGGCATGCTTGAAGGGATGGTAGTTGTTGGGGCCTTTCGGCAGCGACGCCAGATAGGCGGCTTCCGCGACGGTGAGTTCGTTGACCGACTTGTCAAAATAGGTCAGCGCCGCGCCCGCAACGCCATAGGCGCCGAAGCCGAAGAAGATTTCGTTGAGGTAGAGCTCGAGGATGCGGTCCTTCGAATAGGCCTGCTCGATGCGGAAGGCCAGGATCATCTCCTTGATCTTGCGCTCGTAGGTCTGGTCGGACGTCAGCAGGAAGTTCTTCGCCACCTGCTGGGTGATGGTCGAGGCGCCGACCTGGCGTCTGCCCGAACCCAGATTCTGCAGGTTGACGTAGATGGCACGGCCAAGCCCGGTGATGTCGATGCCGGGGTGGTTGTAGAAATTCTTGTCTTCGGCCGACAGGAACGCCGCCTTGACCCGGTCCGGAACCGCCTGGATCGGCAGATAGAGCCGCCGTTCGCGCGCATATTCGGCCATCAGCGACCCGTCCGAAGCATGGATGCGCGTGGTTACCGGCGGCTCGTACTTGGCCAGCACTTCGTAGTCGGGCAAGTCCTTCGACAGATGGCTGATGTATATCGCCACGCCCGCGGCGACGATAAGCGCCAGCGTCGTGCCGATACCAAAGAAATAGCCAATGAGACGAATCATGCCCGCTCCAGTCCGAGGTTCGGGAATTTCCTAGACGAAGCCGCCTTTCGCGCAAGCCTTCGCAACGGTCCCGATCCGTGATGGAAAACCCATGTCGCCACCATGTGGACAAAATGGGGCAGCGCGTGGGTTTCGCCCACCATTGCCGGAAATAAAACCGACTTGTGTTGTCGTCTTGCAACGCTGCCTGCGGTTGTAGGCGGCGGCGGTCATCTCAGCCCCCGGTTCCCGTTCCCATCTTGGCGGAGGCAAACAAGGCGACGGCGTTGGTGATGCTCTGCGCCGCCTTGCCGCGCCAGTCGGCGTCGAGCAGTTGCGCTTCGTCCTTGGCGTTGGAGAGATAACCGAGTTCGACCAGGACCGAAGGCACGTCGGGCGCCTTCAGCACCTTGAAGCCGGCCGAACGCTGCGGATTGTTGATCAGGCCGACGCTGGTGGACAGCTGGCCGACCAGCGTGTGGGCAAAGCTCATCGAGAAATTATGCGTCTCGCGGCGGATCAGGTCGATCAGAATGTCGGTGACTTCCTTGTTGTCGTCCTTGATCACCATGCCGGCGAACTGGTCGGAGAGGTTTTCGCGGTCGGCCAGCGCCTGCGCTTCCGGGTCGGATGCCTTGTCGGAGACGGTGTAGACGGTGGCGCCGCGAATGCCTTTGACGCTGATCGTGTCGGCATGGATCGAGATCAACAGGTCGGCCTCGTGCTGGCGTGCAATGCGCACGCGGTCGTCGAGGCGCAGGAATTCGTCGGTGTCGCGCGTCATGAACACGTCGTAGTTGCCGACGGCGGCGAGCTTGTCGCGCAATTCGGTGGCGAAGGCGAGCGTGACGTTCTTCTCGATGGTGCCGTTGAGGCCTTCGGCGCCGCCGTCGATGCCGCCATGGCCGGGATCGATGACGACAGTGAAGCGATGCCCGGGATTGGAGATCGGCCCGGTACCGACCCTGGCGCCCTTGTCGGTGGAAACCGTCGAGCCGGTGGTCAGCGCCTGGTTGGCAAGGGCTTCGTCGAACTCCCGGTCGGAGGCCGCCGACATGTCGATGGCGATGCGGTAGCCGGTTCCGTCATCATTCTTGAGCACGTCGAGCTTGTCGACCGAGAACGGCCCCTTGCCGGTGAGGATCAGCCGCGATCCCTCGCCCTGGTCGCCATAGCGAACCGCCTTGACCAGGCCGCGTGCCTTGGCGTCCTTCGCGCTGATGGCGAATCGTGTGCGCGGCAGGTCGACGACCAGCCGGTTGGGGCCGCGCAGCAGGAACCATTTGATGTCGGGCTCGCGGTCGAAATCGATGACGATGCGCATCTTGGTGGCGTCGCCCGCCATCTTGTAGGCGGTGGCGCCGAGCGGCGCATCGGCCGCGCTGGAAATCGGCGCAAAACCGAAGCAAAGGGCCAGCAGCAAAAGCACACCTGCAGCGCGCAGCAAAAGGCCTGCACGGCCATGGCCCTTGTCTGTGGTGCCCGCCAGTCCCATCTCTTTGCAGTCGCTCCCGGTTTGGCGCCTTGCGCCCGCGTGGTTGGTCGAAATGCCGGTCAGGCCGCAGACTCGATTAACGATTGGTATCCAGAGAAGGTTAACCAAGCCTTTTCATTGAGGAATAGGCCTGAGCTTCCCCAACGGCACCGCTTTTTGCCGGCATCCGAAATCGGGGTTGCCTTCCACCCCGTCAAATCATAAAAGCGATGGTGGATCACTGCAATCCTGGAACCGCTTCTCCCGCAGCTTCCTGCTACAGGTCAGATGAAAGGCGGCTCCTTTCGCTTCCAGCGAAAAGGCTTCAGGTGATCGCGACGAATTTCGCAGGTGTGCGCCCGTGGCGGGGGAATCGCCTGCGTGAGGAAAACGGCCGGGTTTGTTCCCGTGCCGGCTCTGTATGAGCAAACAAGCTGGTCCGGTTCGTCCGGGCTTTGGTTCAAAAGGTTCTGCTGGTGACGATGGCTTCAAGCGCAATCATGGAAAGGTCCGCATCAAACCGCGCCATTTTGGCTGCGGGCGGCACCGCCATGGCGCTCAAGCGGCGGCCAGCAACCATCCAGACATCCGGCACCCACATCACAGACACGCAGCAGCGGGCTTTACCTCGCAAGCTGCGGCTGGCGGCTGCCGGGGGGAAACGAAATAATGCCCAACAAAATGCTGATAGACGCCTCCCACCCGGAGGAAACACGCGTTGTCGTTATCCGCGGTAACCGTATCGAAGAATTCGACTTTGAATCCCAGGACAAGAAGCAGCTCAAAGGAAACATCTATCTCGCCCGCGTAACGCGCGTCGAACCTTCCCTTCAGGCAGCCTTTGTCGAATATGGCGGCAACCGTCACGGTTTCCTCGCCTTCAGTGAAATACACCCCGACTACTACCAGATCCCGGTCGCCGACCGTCAGGCTCTGCTGCGCGCCGAAGCGCAGGAAGCCGAGGACGAGGAGAACGAGGACAATGACGGCGACGACCGCCAGAGCCGTGATCGCGGCCGGCGCGGCCGTCGGCGCGGCGGCAAAGGCCGCGAGCGTGGCGAACACAAGCGCGACGCCGGCAGCGATGATGAAGGCGGCGAACACGGCGATGCCGGCAGCGAGGCTGTTGCCGAAGACGCCCAGCCCGCTTCCGAACATGCTTCGGCCGACAACGCCGAACATGACGATCACGCCGCCGAGCACGGCAACAGCGAGACGTCCGAGACCGAACCGTCCGAAGGCGGCCCGACATCCATCGCGGCAAGCGTCGAAGCGGATGTGATCTCTGAAGCAGTTCCGGCGGCTGAGACCGCTGACGAAACGCCGTCCAGCGAGGCAAGCAGCGAAGCCGCGTCCGCCGATCACAGCGGCGAAGCCACCTCCAGCGACAATGATCGCGGCATGCTGGAAGAGGTGCAGTCCTCGCATCCGGACGACCACGAGATTGAATCGGTCGGCGCCGAGGATGCGCTGGAAGAAGTGCGCAACCGCCGCAAGCCGGTACGCCGCCAGTACAAGATCCAGGAAGTTATCAAGCGCCGGCAGATCCTGCTGGTGCAGGTGGTCAAGGAAGAGCGCGGCAACAAGGGTGCGGCTCTCACCACCTATCTGTCGCTTGCCGGCCGCTATTCGGTGCTGATGCCCAACACGGCACGCGGCGGCGGCATTTCGCGCAAGATCACCAGCGCGGTCGACCGCAAGCGCCTCAAGGAGGTCGTTGCCGATCTCGAAGTGCCGCAGGGCATGGGCGTCATCCTGCGCACCGCCGGCGAAAGCCGCACCAAGGCCGAGATCAAGCGCGACTACGAATATCTGATGCGGCTTTGGGAAAATGTCCGCAATCTGACGCTGCAATCCACTGCGCCGGCCCTCGTCTACGAGGAAGGCAGCCTGATCAAGCGCTCGGTGCGCGACCTCTACAACAAGGATATCGACGAGATTCTTGTCTCCGGCGAGGAAGGCTATCGCGAGGCCAAGGATTTTATGCGCATGCTGATGCCGAGCCACGCCAAGGTGGTTCAGCCGTTCCGCGACACGACGCCGATCTTCGTGCGCAACGGCATCGAGGCGCAGCTTGACCGCATGCTGCAGCCGCAGGTGACGCTGAAGAGCGGCGGCTACATCATCATCAACCAGACCGAAGCGCTGGTCGCCATCGACGTCAATTCGGGCCGCTCCACCAAGGAGCACTCGATCGAGGATACCGCGCTTCACACCAACCTCGAAGCGGCCGAAGAAGTCGCCCGGCAGTTGAGGCTGCGCGATCTCGCCGGCCTGATCGTCATCGACTTCATCGACATGGAGGAGAACCGCAACAACCGCTCCGTCGAGAAGCGGCTGAAGGATCACCTCAAGAACGACCGAGCGCGCATCCAGGTCGGCCGGATCTCGCATTTCGGCCTGATGGAAATGTCGCGTCAGCGCATCCGCGCCAGCGTGCTGGAATCGACCATGAAGCCGTGCCCGCATTGCGGCGGCACCGGCCATGTGCGCTCCGATTCGTCGGTGGCGCTGATGGTGGTGCGGGCGATCGAGGAATTCCTGCTCAAGGATTCGCGCAGCCACATCACGGTGCGGACGCCGGCGGCGACCGCGCTGTACGTGCTCAACCACAAGCGCGGCACCTTGGTGGAACTCGAAAGCCGCTTCGGCCTGACCATCACCATCGAGGCTGATGACACGGTCGGTGTGCAGCACTATGCGATCTTCCGCGGCGCTATTGCTGAAAAGCCGGAAGGCTTTGTCGAGCAGCGCAGCCTGCCCGCCTATGTCGAGCCGGAAGAGCCCGAGGACGAAATCGTCATCGAGGAGGAAGACGAAGAGGTTGTGGTGCAGGCCGAGCAGCCGCGCCAGGCGCAGCCGCAGTCGCAGCAGCAGCAACCGAGATCGGCCGAGGACGGCGAAGGTCGTGACCGCAAGCGCCGCAAGCGCCGCAGACGGCGCGGCGGCAAGGATCGCGACCGCGACCATGGCGACCGCGAGCATGGCCACGCCGCCGAAGGTGCTTCGGTCTCTGCTGCAAGCGACAACGTGGCCGCTGAAGCAGGCGATGACGATGCAGCACAGCACGACGAAGCCCCAGTCGGCGCCGTCGAAACCGTGGAAGCATCGGACGACGCCCAGGGCAAGAAGCGCCGGCGCGGCAAGCGCGGTGGCAAGCGCAATCGCCGCGAAGACGGCACTGAGGCCGAGGCAGGCGAAACCGCTGACGTCTCGGTGGCCGATGCCGCTGAAGCCGAAACGGCGGTAAGCGAACCGGTCGCTGCGGTAGCGGTTGAAGACGCTGCGGCTCCCGCCGCGGCGAACGACGACGCTCCGGCCGAGAAGCCGAAGAAGAAGCGTGCCTCCAGGGCAAAGAAGGCCGTAGCCGAAGTCTCCGCCAAGACGGTGGCCGAAGTGCCGGCTGCTGCGCCGGTCGAGGAAGCCGCACCGGCCAAGGTGGAGACGCCTGCACCTGTCGCTCCAGTCGACGAGGAAGCGCCTGCTCGACCGACCCGGCGCAAGGCCGTGGCGGCGGATACCCCGGTGGTGCCGGTGGTTTCCTCCAGCGTTGCCGACGAGGCCAAGGCCGAGGAAAAGCCGAAGCGCGCCGGCTGGTGGCAGCGGAAGGGCTTTTTCTAAGCTTTTCAGCTGATTAAGATGGATTTCTGACAGGAAATCCCGCGTCGTTCAAACCACGACGCGGGATTTTTTGTTGTGTGCGCGGCGTAAGGACTTGCCGAGATTCAGGTCAGGCCGAGTCGAGAATGGCTGATACCGAGAACCGGAGCGGAGCGTACTTAAAGTACGTGAGCACCGGAAGCGCAGGAAGCCGCCATTCGCAGGCCGGCCTCACCTGAATATCGGTAAGTCCTAGGGTGCGAAGATCGACCAGTTCATCACCCTGGCCAGCTTTTCCAGCGCGATCGACCCCAGCTTGGAATTACCGTTGGCGTTCAAGCCCGGCGACCACACGGCGAGCGAGGCGACACCCGGAACGATCCCCAAAATGCCGCCGCCGACGCCGCTCTTGCCGGGAATGCCGACACGGAAGGCGAAGTCGCCGGAACCGTCATAGTGGCCGCAGGTCAGCATCATGGCGCCGATGCGCCGCGCCCGCTCTGCCGACACCACGGAATGCCCGGTCGCCGGGTTCTTGCCGCCATTGGCGAGAAAACGGCCGGCCAGCGCCAGTTGCCGGCAGCTCATGGCGATGGCGCAATGGTGGAAGTAGACGCCCAGCGCCAGTTCCGGCGCATGGTTGAGATTGCCGAATGATTTCATGTAGTTGGCAAGCGCAAAGTTGCGGTAGCCGGTGGCGCGTTCGGACGCTGCGACCTCGCGATCGATGATGATCGTCTCGTCATCGGCAAGGAACTGGATGAAGCGCAGGATCTCGCCGATCGCCTCGCGCGGCTGGTGGCCGGCGAGCAATATGTCTGAGACGACGATGGCGCCGGCATTGATGAACGGATTGCGCGGAATGCCGTTCTCATGCTCAAGCTGGACGATCGAGTTGAACGGATTGCCTGAGGGCTCACGCCCGACACGCTGCCACAGTGCGTCACCGACATTGCCGAGCGCCAGCGTCAGCGTAAAAACCTTCGAAATGCTCTGGATCGAAAACGCCTCGTCGGCATCGCCGGCGACAAGCACGCGCCCGTCATTGGTAACGGCGGCAATGCCGAATTTCTTCGGATCGACCTTGCCGAGCTGCGGAATGTAAGTGGCGACGTCACCGCGATCGGCTCGCTCAGCCATCTCAGTGGCAACTTCGGCCAGCGCTTGCTCCAGTTCCGGCATGTTCGTCCCCGCTATTTCAGCCAGCGCTCGATGCGCGCCATCGCCTCGACCATGTCGTCATGGCTGCCGGCATAGGAAAAGCGCATCGTGCGGTGTCCGGCCAGCGGATCGAAATCACGGCCGGGCGTCGCCGCCACATGCGCCTCGGCCAGCATTTTGCGCGCAAAGGCCATGCTGTCATTGGTATGCCGGGTGACATCGCAGAAAGCGTAGAAGGCGCCGTCCATAGGGGCTGCCAGCGGAAAGCCGAGCTCCGGCAGGCGCTGCATCAACAGCTCGCGGTTCCAGGCGTAGCGCGCCTTCACCGCTTCCAGCTCTTCCGTCGCCTTGAAAGCTTCGATCGCGGCGATCTGCGACAGCTCCGGCGGCGAGATGTAGAGGCTCTGGGCAATGCGCTCGATCGGCCGCACCAGGGCGTCCGGCAGCACCATCCAGCCGATGCGCCAGCCGGTCATGCAATAGTATTTCGAGAAGGAATTGATCACCGTCGCCCCGGAGCCATAGGCCAGCGCCGTGGTGTCGGGCGCGGCATAGGCCAGCCGGTGATAGATTTCGTCTGAAATCACCGCGATGCCGAGTTCCTCGGCTGTCTTCACAAGCGCCGACAGTTCATCGGCGGGAATGACAGCGCCGGTCGGGTTGGCCGGACTGGCGAACAGCACGCCCTTTAGCGGCTTTTCCCGATGTGCGGCCTTGAGATGCTCGGCATGCAGATAGGCGTCGCTGCCGAGTTCGATCTCGACGATCTCGATGCCGAGCGCCGCCATGATGTTGCGGTAGGCGGGATAGCCGGGTGCTGCGATGGCGACGCGGTCGCCCGGATCGAACATCGCCAGGAAGGCCAGATTGAAGGCTGCCGACGATCCTGTCGTCACGGCGATCCGGTTCGGTGCGACATCGATCCCGTAATGGTCGCCATAATGCGCGGCGATCACCTTGCGCAGATCGACCAGGCCGAGCGTGTCGGTATAGCCGATGCGGCCGATCTTCAACGCATTCGTTGCGGCTTCCCTGACCCCGACCGGCGCAGGATCGGATGGCTGGCCGACGGCCATGGAGATGACAGGCACGCCTGTCGCCTTCAGCCGGTTGGCCTCGGCCAGGATGTCCATGGCATGAAACGGCTCGACTTCACCGCGGCGCGACAGCGAAACAACCATTTGACCTCACTCTTCCGACCGATCCCGCCGCCCCACGTCATCAACCCGGGTCGCAGCGCCGCACAAATGCCCGATTGATGTGGGGATCACAAGTTCAGCTAGTTTCGGTGCCGACTCTTTTCATCATTCGCCCGCTCGTTTACCAGTGGACCTCATGCTGAGCCGACCCAAATCGACGATTTCCAAATCTTCCATCGGGAAGACAGCGCGCGGCTTCGCGACGCTTTTGCTTGCCGCCGCCGTCGCCATCTCCGGCTCGGTCACCGCCTTTGCGCAAGGTGTGCCGGTGGTGCGCGATGCCGAGATCGAGGCGCTGGTGCGCGACTATGCGCGGCCGATCTTCAAGGCGGCCGGCCTTGCCAATGACGGCGTCGATATCGTCCTGGTCAACGATCAGAGTTTTAACGCCTTCGTCACCGGGCGCCGGCTGTTCATCAACACCGGCGCGCTGATGCAGGCCGAAACGCCCAACGAGATCATCGGCGTCATCGCCCACGAGGCCGGCCATATCGCCGGCGGCCATCAGCAGAAATTGCGCGACCAGCTCGAGCGCGCCAAGACGATGGCCATCATCGCCACGCTGCTCGGCGCCGGCGCCATCGTTGCCGGTGCCACCACCAACAGCCGCGGCCTTGCCGGCGCCGGTATGGGCGTCGCCGCCGGTGGCGGCGAGATGGCGCAGCGCAGCATTCTTGCCTATCAGCGCACCGAAGAGTCGACCGCCGACCGCTCGGCCATCACCTATCTCAATGCCACCGGCCAGTCCGGCATGGGCATGCTGAAGACCTTCGCCCGCTTCCAGAACGCGCTGTCCTTGTCCGGCACGCAGGTCGATCCCTACCGCATCAGCCATCCCATGCCGCAGGAGCGCATCGCCAATCTCGAAGTGCTGGTCAAGCAGAGCCCCAATGTCGGCAAGGTCGATCCGCCGGCCCTGCAAGAGCGCCACGACATGATGCGCATCAAGATCGCCGCCTATATGGGCGGCCAGGCCGCGGCCACGCGGTTGATGCGCAAAAATCCGGGCAGCCTTGCATCGCGCTATGGCGAGGCGCAGATGGCCTATCTCTACGGCAATCTGGGCGCGGCGCTGACCAGGACCAATGCCTTGATCAAGGAACAGCCCAAGAACCCCTATTTCCAGGAATTGCGCGGCGACATCCTGATGAAGGCCAACAAGCCGAAGGATGCGGCGGATGCCTATGCCAAGGCGGTCAGCCTCGATCCGGTGAAGTCGGGCCTGTTGCCCGTCTCCCTCGGCCAGGCGCTGATGGCTGAGGGCACGCCCGATTCGCTGAAGAAGGCGGTGGTGCAGATCAACAATGGTCTCGGTCGTGACAAGGAAAACACGGTCGGATACCGCTATCTTGCCCAGGCCTATGGCGAACTCGGCAACATCCCGGCGGCGGAGCTCGCCACCGCCGAGGGCCATTTCTATTCCGGCGACTACAAGAATGCGAAAATCTTTGCCATGCGCGCGCAAAAGGACTTGAAGCGCGGCGAGCCCGGCTGGATTCGCGCGCAGGACATCATAAACTACAACCCTTCAGGCAAACTCAAGAAGTGAACCTTCCGGTCGCTCGCAGCGACCAAAACAGACCGGAACCGGTAAGAGGATCAGACGATGAACAAGGCAATATTGCTAGGCACGACGGGAGTGGCGGCTGCTCTTGCCATGCTGGCTTTCGGGTTCGTCGCCGGCAGTCCACAGGTGGCAAAGGCCGGCACGGCGCAGACCGTGCAGACCGCCTCCTCCGACACCAAGATCGATCGTGCCGAAGTCGAGGGCATCATCCGCGACTACCTCCTGAAGAACCCCGAAGTGCTGCTCGAAGTGCAGGACGCGCTCGAGGCCAAGCAGAAGGAAGAGCAGCGCATTGCCGCACTCGGCGTCATTACCAAGGCCAAGGATGAGATCTTCAACTCGGCCTTCGACGGCGTCGTCGGCAATCCCAAGGGCAAGGTCACCATCGTCGAGTTCTACGATTACAATTGCGGCTTCTGCAAACGCGCCATCGACGACATGCGTGAACTGACCAAGTCCGATCCGGACCTGCGCTTCGTGCTCAAGGAATTCCCGATCCTCGGTCCGGATTCGCAAAAGGCCAGCGTCGTCTCGATGGCCTTCCACCTGATGCATCCGGAGAAATACGGCGAGTTCCACAATGCGCTGCTCGGCGGCCAGGGCCGCGCCACCGAGGCGGCAGCCATCAAGGCGGCGCTGTCGCTCGGCGCCGACGAGGCGGAGTTGCGCGAGAAGATGAAGGACCCGACCATCACCGAGGCTTTCTCCAAGACCTTCGACCTCGCCAACAAGCTGGCCATCACCGGAACGCCGTCCTATGTCGTCGGCAATGAAGTGGTGTTCGGCGCGCTCGGCCAGGAAGTGCTGGCCGAAAAGATCGAGGCGGCGAAAGCCGCGCTCTGATCTTGCGCTCGGGCCTATCTCTCACGGGCACATTTCGGCCTGTTGTGGACAGTGAAAGATCGCACTTGCGCTCTTTCCGCGGGCGTCTATGCCCATTATAGAAGGCCCTGCGCGCCGGCTTGAGGCCGGCGCCGGAAAAGGTCGGCATTTTTGAAAACGATTTTCGTCCTGAACGGTCCCAACCTGAACGCGCTTGGCAAGCGCGAGCCGGGCATCTATGGCGGCAAGACGCTTGCCGCGATCGCTGACGACTGCAAGCAGACGGGCGCCGCACTTGGCCTCGAGATCGATTTTCGCCAGTCGAACCATGAGGGCGACCTCGTCGACTGGATCCAGGAAGCCGGCGACAAAGCTGCCGGCATCGTCATCAATCCGGGTGCCTACAGCCACACCTCGATCGCCATTCACGACGCCATCCGCGCCATCGCGCCGCTGCCCGTCGCCGAAGTTCACCTCTCCAACATCCACGCGCGGGAACCATTCCGCCACGTCTCCATGGTCGCGCCGGTCGCTGTCGGCACGATCTGCGGGTTCGGGCCGCTTGGCTACTCGCTGGCGCTGCAGGCGCTGGCGGCACGCCTATGACCGGCCAACAAACAGAAGGCTCGAAAATGTCGATAAAGAAGACCGGTGTTGACCAGCAACTGATCCGCGACCTGGCGGGCATACTGAACGACACCAACCTCACCGAGATCGAGGTCGAGCTCGGCGACCTGAAGGTGCGCGTATCGCGCCAGGCGCCGGCCGCCGTTCACGCCATTGCCGCACCTCAGGCAGGCTATGCGCCGGCGGCACAGCCCGCGGCAAGTGCAGCTGCCGCACCAGCAGTGGCTGATCAGTCCAAGAACGCGGTCCCCTCGCCAATGGTCGGAACCGCCTATCTCGCTCCCTCGCCCGACGCCAAGGCCTTCATCGAGGTCGGCCAGAAGGTCAAGGAAGGCCAGACGCTGCTGATCATCGAGGCGATGAAGACGATGAACCAGATCCCTTCGCCGCGCGCCGGCACGGTGACGGCGATCCTGTTCGAGGACGGCCAGCCGGTCGAATACGGCATGCCGCTCGTCGTGATCGAGTAGAGCGGACAGGATGTTCCAGAAGATCCTCATCGCCAATCGCGGCGAAATCGCGCTTCGGGTGCTGCGCGCCTGCAAGGAACTCGGCATCCAGACCGTGGTGGTGCATTCGACCGCCGACGCGGACGCCATGCATGTCAGGCTTGCCGACGAGAGCGTGTGCATCGGCCCGCCGCCGTCGCGCGACAGCTATCTCAACATCCACCAGATCGTCGCCGCCTGCGAGATCACCGGCGCCGACGCCGTGCATCCGGGCTATGGCTTCCTGTCGGAGAACGCCAAGTTCGCCGACATTCTGGCCGCCCACAACATCACCTTCATTGGCCCGACCGGCGACCATATCCGCATCATGGGTGACAAGATCGAGGCCAAGCGCACCGCAAAGCGCCTCGGCATCCCGGTGGTGCCAGGTTCGGACGGCGCGGTCACCGATCAAAAGGAAGCCAAGCGCATTGCCGCCGAGATCGGCTATCCCGTGATCATCAAGGCGTCCGCCGGCGGTGGCGGGCGCGGCATGAAGGTCGCCCTTACCGAGGCCGACCTTGAGGTCGCCTTGCAGACAGCGAGCACGGAAGCCGGTGCGGCCTTCGGCGACGACGCCGTCTACATCGAGAAATACCTGCAAAAGCCTAGGCACATCGAGGTGCAGGTGTTCGGCGACGGCGCCGGCCGCGGCGTGCATTTCGGCGAACGCGACTGTTCGCTGCAACGCCGTCACCAGAAGGTCTGGGAAGAGGCGCCCTCGCCGGCCCTCAATGCCGAGGAGCGCGCCCGCATCGGCGGTATCTGCGCCAAGGCGATTGCCGACCTCGGCTACTCCGGCGCCGGCACCATCGAGTTCCTCTACGAGAATGGCGAGTTCTACTTCATCGAGATGAACACCCGCCTGCAGGTCGAGCATCCGGTGACGGAAGCCATCACCGGCATCGATCTCGTCCATGAGCAGATCCGCGTCGCCTCCGGCGGCGGGCTTTCGGTGCGCCAGGAAGACATCAAGTTCAACGGCCATGCCATCGAATGCCGCATCAATGCAGAGGATCCGCGCACCTTCACGCCCTCGCCCGGCACGATCACGCATTTCCACACGCCGGGTGGCCTCGGTATCCGCGTCGATTCCGGTGTCTATTCCGGCTACAAGATCCCGCCCTATTACGACAGCCTGATCGGCAAGCTGATCGTGCATGGACGCAACCGGGTCGAATGTATGATGCGGCTGCGCCGGGCGCTCGACGAATTCGTCGTCGACGGCATCAAGACGACGCTGCCGCTGTTTCGCGACCTCGTCGGCAATGCCGACATCGCCAATGGCGACTACGACATCCACTGGCTGGAAAAGTACCTGGCCAAAGAGGAATAACGCGAGCATGCGATGACCCGCCCCTACGCGCCCGGCTATCGCATCCCGACCGACCTTTTGCTCAAGGCCTATGCCTCGGGCGTCTTTCCGATGGCCGAGAGCGCTTCGGACCCTGAGGTGTTCTGGGTCCGGCCGGAAACGCGCGGCATCATCCCGCTCGACGGTTTCCACACGCCGAAGAGCCTGAAGAAGACGATCCGCAAGCACCCGTTCGACATCCGCTTCGACTTCGATTTCGAGGCGACGATCGACGGCTGCGCCGAAAAGCGCGAGGAGCGCCGCTCGACCTGGATCAACGCGCCGATCCGCGAAGCCTATGTCGAACTGCATCGGCTGGGACATTGCCATTCGGTCGAGGCCTGGCGGGAGGAGCGGCTGGTCGGCGGCCTCTATGGCGTCTCGCTCGGCCGGGTGTTCTTCGGCGAAAGCATGTTCGCCCGCGAGACCGACGCGTCGAAGACCTGCCTCTATCATCTGGTTGAGCGCCTGAAGGCGCGCGGCTTTGCGCTGCTCGACACACAATTCACCACCGAACACCTCAAGCGCTTCGGCGCGGTCGACGTGCCGCGCGGCAAATACGAGAAGATGCTCGCCGACGCGCTGAAGGGCGAGGCTGTTTTCTATCCCTGACCGAGGAGCGTCCGATGTCGAGCAGCCTTGGTCTGGAGGTCCAACGGATTGTTCAAGCGCTCATCAGCAAGGGCAGCGAAGTCGTCACCCTCGAGGACATCAACGCGCTACTCCCCGATGAGTTCGGTCCGGTCGAACTCGAAGACATATTCGCTGCCTTGGCCGAGCACGGGATAGATATCACCGAGTAGATATCCGCAGGCTGATCAGCCTTTTGTACCAGCATCCATCGGCGTCTGCGAATGGAACATCATCTTCCATCCGGTGACGCGGTGGACGTAGCCGGTGCTGACGAGCGCGGCGTAGGCTTCGCCGTTTTCTCGTATCGCATGAGCCTCATAGGTCAGCATGATAATGTCGCTGCCGGGCTCGATGATGCCTTTGAGCTCGATTTGCAGATCGCGCCAGCGGTTGGGCTTGGTCGCCGTCTTGGCGAGGTCGGCATTGTCCATCGCCTTAGCCATCTCAGGAAATGCCACCAAGCATTCGGTGTCGGCATTGGCGGCGTAATAAGCCGAGTCGCCCGTCCAGAAGCCCTTTTCGAGCTCGAGCAGGTCTTTCTTGCTGGCGGTGATCCGCTTGCTGTCCGACATCACACAACCCTCCAAGCGCTTAAATGCGCGGTCGTCGATGGACCAACGCATGGTGGCCATGACGGTTCCGAAGGGGATCAGTTGGTGTTGGTCGCGTCGGGGTCCGCGGGATCCGGCTGTTCCGCCGCCGGAGCAGCGGCCGGCTTCGGCTTGGAGGTGTCGACCTTGGGTGTCTCGGCCTTGGCCGCGTCGGGCGGCGGCACGTCTGACTTCTGTTTGCAGCCCTTCAGCCAGACGTCATAGACGGCGTGCTCGACGGCGTTGAGGCCGGGGCTTTCGGCGAACATCCAGCCGGTGAAGATGCGGCGGATCTTGCGGTCCAGCGTGATCTCGTCGACCTCGACGAAGGAATCGGTCTTCGGTTCCTCGTTTTCCGGCCGCGAATAGCAGATGCGCGGCGTCACCTGCAAAGCGCCGAACTGAACCGTCTCGTCGATATAGACGTCGAAGGTGATGATGCGGCCGGTGATCTTGTCGATGCCGGCGAATTCGGCGACCGGGTTGGTGATGCGTTCCGAGATTGCCGGCGCCGCGGCAGGCTCCTGGGCCGCCGCAAACGCGGTCGGGAACATGGCAACAGCGGCAACTGCCGTCAGTCCGGCCATCGATGTCAGGCTGAAAATGTTCATGCGGAGATACCGGTGGTTTGGGCCCGGGTGATTCTGTCACGCCCAAGGCTATTCGCCGTTGTCATACCATCAAGCAGCTAAACGCCAATTGTGGCGACAAAAGACCGCCCGGCGGTCAAGAACCAGGCGTCCACGCATCATAGTCGCCCGTCACCTGCGGACGGTGCTGATTGGTGAGCACGGAACCCTTCGGGCGGTAGGCGGCAGGTGTCCCCGTGAGGTTCGGCTCGTGCGCCTTTTCCCATTCACGCGGGCGATAGTCGTCGCTCGGCGGCGCAACATCGACGCGGTGATGGATCCAGCCGTGCCAGCCCGGGGGGATTGCCGAAGCTTCCGAATAGTTGGCGTAGATGACCCAGCGGCGGGTGCGGCCTTCCGAATCGACGCCGCCTTCGTAGTAGACATTGCCGGTCGCATCCTGGCCGACCTTGGTGCCGTGACGCCAGGTGTTGAAACGCGTTCCCAGCGTCTGGCCGTTCCACCACGTGAAAAACTGCGTAAGGAAGGTTTTCATCAAAAATCCTCGCGGCGCGCGCGGCGGTGCCTGCTTCCCTGCTTATGGCGTCAGGTCATCGCGAAGGCAAGGGTTTTGCGGCACCTGCGGCACTGAAGGCGTGGCGAAAGCTTGGGCATCGCTTCGTTCATTTCGCAACTGCGAACAGCACGCTTGCCAAGCCGGCTGTGTGTTCCTAAAGCTCTGCGCAGTCGGCGATGGTCAACGCCGGCTGCGGGAGGTGAGGAATGACCCCAAACGCTGCCGTCAGGATCAGCGCGGAGACGATTCGCGCCCGCAAGGGCGGCGTGCCGATTGTCTGTCTGACCGCCTACACCTATCCCGTTGCCCGCCTGCTCGACGACCATGTCGACCTTCTCCTGGTCGGTGACAGCGTTGCCATGGTGCTGCACGGCCACAAGACCACGCTCGGCGCCTCGCTGGACATGATGATCGCCCATGGCCAGGCGGTGATGCGCGGCTCGGCAAAGGCCTGCGTGGTGATCGACATGCCGGCCGGCAGTTATGAGACGTCAGTCTCGCAAGCCGTTGCCTCGGCGCGCCGCATCTCCGAGGAAACCGGCTGTCAGGCGGTGAAGCTGGAAGGCGGCGTCGAGGTCGCCAGCCAGATCGCGGCGATCGTCGCATCCGGCATTCCGGTGATGGGCCATATCGGCCTGCAGCCGCAGTCGGTGGAAAAGGACGGCGGCTACAAGATCAAGGGCCGCACACCGGAGAACGTCGCAGCCCTTATGCGCGACGCCGACACGGTCGAGAAGGCCGGCGCGTTTTCGCTTGTCATCGAAGGCACGGTCGAGACCGTTGCCGCCGAGCTGACCCGGCGCATCGCCATTCCGACCATCGGCATCGGCGCCAGCAGCGATTGCGACGGCCAGATCCTGGTCATCGACGACATGATCGGCCTGACGGTCGACCGGGTGCCGAAATTCGTCAAGGAATACGCCGATTTGCGCAGCGTGGTCGCCGATGCGGCCGCGCACTATGCGGCAGAGGTGCGCAGTCGCACCTTTCCCGGACCGGGCCACGTCTTTTCAGCGGGCAAGGACAACGCATGAACCAGCCTGTTGTCGTCGACACTGTGCTTGCCCTCCGCGTCGCGATCCGCGACTGGCGGCGTGACGGCCTCAGCGTTGCCATGGTGCCGACCATGGGCGCGCTGCATGACGGCCATATCTCACTGGTCGAGGCCGCGCTTTCGACGGCCGATCGCTGCATCGTCTCGATCTTCGTCAATCCCGCCCAGTTCGCCCCCACCGAAGACCTCGACAAATATCCGCGCCAGTTGGCCCGCGACCTCGATCGGCTGACGCAGGCCGGCGCCCATCTTGCCTTCACGCCGACGGTTTCCGAAATGTACCCGGCGGGTTTCGCGACCAGGATTTCGGTCGGCGGCCCGTCTTCGGGGCTGGAATCGGATTTCAGGCCGACCTTCTTCGAGGGCGTCGCCACTGTCGTGGCGAAGCTCTTCCTGCAAGCCCTGCCCGATCGCGCCATTTTTGGCGAAAAGGACTACCAGCAGGTTTGCGTCGTGCGAAAGCTTTGCAGGGATCTCGACCTGCCGGTGGAGATTGTCGGCGCGCCGACGGTGCGCGACGCGCACGGCCTCGCAATGTCGTCGCGCAATGCCTATCTCGGCGCCGCCGAACTCGGTGTCGCACGCCAGCTCAACGTCATCCTGCGCCAGGCAGCGGTGGAGCTTGCGGCAGGCACCGAAGAAAGCAGCGTGACCGCAAAGGCCGCCGCCGCGCTTCTCGAGGCGGGCTTCGACCGCGTCGATTATGTCGCCGCGCGCGAAAGCCTGACCCTTGCCCCCTGGCGGCGTGACAGCGAGGGCCGCCTCCTCGCCGCGGCCTGGCTTGGCAGGACCAGGCTGATCGACAATGTGGAAGTCTCCTCATTTATTCCCTGAAAAAATTCCAAATTCGTTCACTTTGATTTGTATCGAAGCTTGGCGCGAGCGCCCGTAAACAGCGGCCATTCAGGGCCATATCGGCTGGTCTGGTAACGACAACACACCAGAACGTCGCTGTGAGATGTTTCACAGACGCGGCCTACCCGGCAATGTTGTGTTACCTCGGGCAGAGATAATGTGTGACCCGCCACTACGCTGCGATGCAAACGAGGCTCTATGTCTATCCAGCCCAACATCAACGGTCGCGCTCTGCCGCAGATCGTGGAGGCAATTTACGATTCGATTGCCGATGTCGGCCGGTGGCAGTCGACGCTGGAATCAATCTGCAAATTGGCGATCGGCCGGCTTGCCATGCTGGCGGTCGTCGACACATCGAGCAATTCGGCGCGGTTTTCGATGTCTTGCGGCGATCCGGCCCTGCTCGAGCCGCTGCAGCGCGACTACGCCTGCGAGGCGCCTTTCCTCAAGGCACTGCCGAAGATGGACATCGACATGCCGTTCACGGTCGATAGCATCTATGCGCTGCAAGGCCCCGACGCGCGGCAGAACTGGATCGAAAGCCGCATCGTGCGCGAGTGGGTGGAACCCAACCGGCTCGACGATTTCTTCTGGGTGGCGCTGATGAAGCAGCCGGCGCGCACCGGCACGCTGATGGTGGTAACCGACAAGGACAGGCCCCAGATTTCGGCAAGGGATCTCGACCTGATTTCGACGCTCGCACCTCACGTCCGGCGCGCAGTGGCCATCGGCGACCTGTTCGAGGCCGAGCGGCGCAAGGCTGACATCTTCCGCTCGACTATCGAGAGCCTCGCCCATCCGGTGTTGATCGTCGCCGACGACATGCAGATCATCTTCGCCAACCCGGCAGCCGAAGCGTTGCTCACGGAGAACACCTCGGTGTCCTCGGTGCGCGGCCAGCTCTCCTTCGCCTACGCCAATGCCAACACCGCGATCGGCCGCGCCGTCCAGCTCGGCACCCGCAACGAATTCGCGCTCGGACCGTCAGGCATCAACATTCCCCTGGTCCGGTCCATGGCACCGGCGGTGGCGCATGTCATGCCGCTGGCGCGACGCGACATTTCGGCCCGCATGTCGCAGCGCGCCGCAGCCGCCATCTTCATTGCCGCCGCCGGCGCAGCACCCGTGCCGGCGCTGGAAGCGATCGCGGCGCTGTTCGGATTGACCGCGGCGGAAAAGCGCGTCGCCGGCCATGTCTTCGCCGGCCGGACGCGGCGCGAAATCGCGGCTGCCAGCGGCGTCTCTGACGGCACGATCAAGTCGCAACTGGCGACCATCTTCGACAAGACCGGCGCCAGCGACCAGCGCGAGCTGCAACTCCTGATGCGCGAATTGACGCCGCCGCTGCGCTCGGCCTGATCCGCGCCGCCAGCCACCTATCCCAGCGACTTCTCGAAGACCAGCGCCGGCAACCCTGAATTGCCGCCGCAATCGGCTGTCTTGCCGACAGGCAGAAACCCCTGCGAGCGGTAAAAGGCGATGGCCGCTATATTCGCTTCTTCCACCTCAAGGCGCAGCGTTTGTGCCTCCGGAAAGCTGGCCTCGACCTCGTCCAGCAAGGCCTGGCCGATGCCTTGCCGCTGGCAGGCGGGCAGCACATAGAGCTGATTCAGCAACACGGTCTTTGGATCCGTCGTGGCGGCGGCGAAAGCCATGCCGCCAATGCGCTTGCCGTCATCGGCGACCAGGAATTCGGAGTTCGGCCGTGTCAGCCGCGCCTTGAGCGACGCGATCGAATGCCAGTCGTCGGTGATTTCTCTCACCCGCTCGGCGCCATAGATGGCGTCGTAAGTCGCATGCCAAGTTTCGACCAGCAGCGCCCGGACGGCGGCAAGGTCGCGCTCGCTGGCGGTGCGGACGAACATCGCCCTACTCGATACCGAGCTTGGCCTTTACCAGGTCGTTGACCGCCTGCGGATTGGCCTTGCCGCCGGTGGCCTTCATCACCTGGCCGACGAACCAGCCGGCCATGGTCGGCTTGGCGCGCGCCTGCTCGACCTTGTCGGGGTTGGCGGCGATGACCTCGTCGACCGCCTTCTCGATGGCGCCAGTGTCGGTGACCTGCTTCATCCCGCGGCTTTCGACCAGCTGGCGCGGATCGCCGCCCTCGTTCCAGACGATCTCGAACAGATCCTTGGCGATCTTGCCGGAGATGGTGCCTTCCTTGATAAGGTCGATGACGGCACCGAGCTGCTCGGGTGTGACAGGAGCATTTTCAATGTCTTTGCCGGCCTTGTTGAGCTGGCCGAGCAGATCGTTGATGACCCAGTTGGCGGCGAGCTTGCCGTCGCGGCCGGAGGCCACCTGCTCGAAATAATCGGCGATCGGCTTTTCCGACACCAGGATCGAGGCGTCATAGGTCGACAGCCCGAGCGAAGAGACCAGCCGCGCCTTCTTGTCGTCGGGCAGTTCGGGCAGGTCTTTGGCCAGCGCATCGACATAGGCCTGGTCGAATTCCAGGGGCAAAAGGTCCGGGTCGGGGAAATAGCGATAGTCATGCGCCTCTTCCTTCGAACGCATGGAGCGCGTCTCGCCCTTGACCGCATCGTAGAGCCGCGTTTCCTGGTCGATCTTGCCGCCGTCCTCGAGGATGGCGATCTGACGGCGCGCCTCGAAATCGATGGCCTGGCCGATGAAGCGGATCGAGTTCATGTTCTTGATCTCGCAGCGCGTTCCGAACTCGCCACCGGGCCGGCGCACCGAGACGTTGACGTCGGCGCGCATCGAGCCTTCGTCCATGTTGCCGTCGCAGGTGCCGAGATAGCGCATGATGGTGCGCAGCTTGGTGACATAGGCCTTGGCCTCGTCGCCGGAACGCAGGTCAGGCTTGGAGACGATCTCCATCAGCGCCACGCCCGAACGGTTGAGGTCGACATACGACATGGTCGGATGCTGGTCGTGCATCGACTTGCCAGCATCCTGCTCCAGGTGCAGCCGCTCTATGCCGACCTCGATGTCCTCGAATTCGCCCTGGCGGTCGGGGCCGACAGAAACGATCACCGTGCCCTCGCCGACGATCGGCTGCTTGAACTGCGAGATCTGATAGCCCTGCGGCAGATCCGGATAGAAATAGTTCTTCCGGTCGAAAACCGACTTGTGGTTGATCTGCGCCTTCAGCCCGAGGCCGGTGCGGATCGCCTGCTTGACGCATTCCTCGTTGATCACCGGCAGCATGCCCGGCATGGCCGCATCGACCAGGCTGACATTGGCGTTGGGGGCCGCGCCGAAAGCGGTCGAAGCGCCGGAAAACAATTTTGCTTCCGAGATGACCTGCGCGTGCACTTCGAGACCGATGATGATTTCCCAATCGCCGGTGGCGCCGGGGATCAGGCGCTTGGCGTCGGGCGTGCGGGTGTCGATGAGGGTCATGGTGGCCTGCGAATTGGAAACTTTGGAATATGCGCGAACGCATATTTGGATGTGAAACTTCGCTAGTGCAAACCGCCAAAAGAGACAAGGCCAAAGCCGCAGTCTGGCCTTTTCAGCCGCTCTCGCCTATAGGACGCACATCCCAATGGAGAGTGGATGTCCACTTACGCTCAGTCCCGGTAAGACCCTGACCTCGTAGCGAGGCAGGGCAAGAAGACCTGAAACCCCGTGCCGCGAAGCTTCGCGGCGGCGGCATTTTTCGTTTTCCCGGGAATTTCTCCAATGGACATTTCGCGCACTGAACAGCGCATCCTGCACCTGCTCGCACAGGGCGGGCGCATAGAAGTTGAAAAGAACGACAAGAAACGCATCGCCAACGTCAAATGCATGACGCGAGACGGCTGGCACTATCCAGGCGTCGACCTCGATCTGTTTCGGAAACTGAGGCGGAGGAAGGCGGTTTCGTCTTGCGATGGCGGGCCCTACCGCATCACAAGGCGCGGACTGCAACTCGTCCGCTCCGAACTCGACAACCGATAAGCAACTCCAGGAAAAGTGTGAGCGGTTTTCCGTCCGGAGTTGCGTAAAACAAACACAAAATACCGCCGGCCGGCCTTCCGGTCGGCGGTTTCTTTGTCAAGCCGTTGCGATGTAGGCCCTGATTTCGTCGGCCTCGCGCTCGACATCCTCGATGCGGCGCTTGACCACATCGCCGATCGACACGATGCCGTCGAGCATCCCGTCCTTTTCCACCGGCAGATGGCGGAAACGGCCTTTGGTCATGATCTCCATGACCTCGTTGACCGTATGGTTCTCATTGCAGATCTTCACTTTCGGCGTCATCGCCGAGCGCACCGCAATGTCGAGTGCGGCAGCGCCTTCCTTGGCAACGACCCGCACAATGTCACGCTCGGAAAGGATACCGACGATCTTGCGATCGCCATTGGTGATGACCAGTGCACCGATCTTGTGGTCGGCCAGGATTCGAATGGCCTCGCTCAGCTTTTCATTCGGCCCGAGCGTGAACACGTCATGGCCTTTTCTCTCGAGAATTGCCTTAACCGTCATGGCGTCCTCCTCCTCCTGCTTGGCTAGCCAGCTCCCCCCTGACCGGCTTCACATAAGAGTGAACATCGTGCGCCGTGATCGGCTGCATTTCAAGTGCGCTAGTGGGGGGAGCGCTCGTCGGGGGTGTGCTGGTCGTTGGGGATTTCCCATTCAGGCGCCTGCCAGCGCCGGTCGAACCAGCGCAATCCGAAGAAGCCTGCAACGAGGCCGCCAATATGCGCCTCCCAGGCGATCTGGCCGGCCTCACCGAGCCCGAGACCGTAAAGGCCGGTGACGAGATTGATGACCATCCAGGCGCCGAGAAAATTGACGACGCCGCGCATGCGCAGAACGATTGCGATCGGCAGCACGGGACCGGCAAAGGCGGCCCTGCCGGACGAGCGGTCGGTACGGAACCCGAAACGCGCCGCTGCACCCATCATGCCCGATATCGCCCCGGAAGCGCCAACCAGCGGCGCTTCGCCGTAGGGATGGACAGCCCAAAACAGCACCACCGCGGCCAATCCGGTGGCGGCGAAAAACAGGGCGAACCAGAACCAGCCGAGACGGTTGGCCAGCGGCGAACCGAAGGCGGCCAGCGCAACCATGTTGATGGCAATGTGGGCAAGGCCGCCATGCATGAAGGCATAGGTGAAAGGGCGGGTGAAGAGAAACCAGTCGAAGCCGTACTGGCCGGTGTAGAGGACGGGGATGAAGGCGCCGTCGGTGAGCAATGTTATCTGTTGCTCTTCGGTCAGCACATATTGCTGCAAAAGGAAAACGGCGACGCAAATGCCGATCACCGCCAGCACCACCGGTGGCAGGTTGAACACCGGCTCGCGGCGCGGCGGCGGCGCCTCCTCGCTGTGTTCGGTCTCGGCGGGGCTTGTCGGTTCGCTCATTCGCTTGGGTCCAGGGATTCGTTCCGCGAGCTTTAGAGCAAGGATGCTTCGGTTGAAACTGCCCTGGGCTGCAGATCTTCTCGCCTTGGCCTTGACGGGTTTAGACTGCAAAAAAAGTCGTTGGCCCTGTCGGCTAGGCCCGCGCTCCGCCGTCCTTGATGAAAGGGACACAATCGGGAGGAGAAAATGCCAGAAAAAATCCTCGTGCTCATCGGCACGAAAAAAGGCGCCTTCATCGCTGAGAGCGATGGCAAGCGCGGGTCGTGGACGCTGCGCGGTCCGTTCTGCGAGCACTGGCCGATGAACCATGTCGTTGGCGACCCCGAGACCGGCGCGATCTACGGCGCCGGCGGCAACGAATGGTTCGGTCCCGCGGTCTGGAAGTCGGACGACCTTGGTCAGACCTGGACGCATTCCAGCGAGGGCCTCGCCTATGCGGCTGGCGAGGAACCGGTCAAGGCAGTGTGGAGCCTCGCCAGGCGCAACGGCAGCCTCTATGCCGGCGTGCAGCCGGCCGGCCTGTTTCGCTCAAACGACGGCGGCGCCACCTGGAGCCACATCGAGGGCCTGCAGCACCACCCGAGCCGCAAGGACTGGAACCCGGGCGGCGCGGGCCTCATCCTCCATTCCATCGTCACCGACCCCAGAGACGAGGAGAAGATCTGGGTGGGCATTTCGTCCGCGGGCGTATTCCACACCTGGGACGGCGGCAAGACGTGGGAGCCGCGCAACCGCGGCACCCGCGCCGACTTCCTGCCCGAAGGACAAAACTATCCGGAGTTCGGCCAGTGCGTGCACTGCCTGGTGATGGCGCCCGGCAAGCCCGACCGGCTCTACCAGCAGAACCATTGCGGCATGTACCGCTCCGACGATGGCGGCAAGAACTGGCAGAGCATCGAGAAGGGCCTTCCCTCGACCTTTGGTTTTCCCGCGGCCACGCATCCGCGCGACGCCGACACGCTCTTCCTTCTGCCGCTCAACGGCGACAGCGCCGGCCGTTACGTGCCGGACGCGAAGGCGGCGGTCTGGAAGACGCAGGATGCGGGCGCCACATGGCTCGACGAGCGCAAGGGTCTGCCCCAGGAGAACTGCTATGCGGGCGTGTTGCGGCAGGCCATGGCGACCGACAGCCTCGAGCCGGCCGGCGTTTATTTCGGTACCAGCGGCGGCTCGCTCTTTGCCAGTGCCAACGAAGGCGAGAACTGGTCGGAGATCGCTCAGCATCTGCCCACGATTCTGTCCGTCGAGACGATGGTGGTGGGCGAGTAGCGAAAATGTTGAACAACCCCGCCCGCAATGTGCACCATGTCATCGCGCGGCTCCCGGGCGTGCTCGTCGACCTGTTTCCTGGCGCGCCGCGCCGGGTCGAACTGCCGGCCTCGACTGTAAAGGAAATGATCGACGGGCTGGACGCGCTCTGGCCCGGCATGCGCGACCGGATGTGCGATTCCCGCCCTGCCATCCGCCGCCATATGAACGTCTTCGTCGATGGCGAGAAGGCGACCCTGGAAACCAGGCTCGCGCCCGGCACCGAGGTTTTTATCCTGACGGCAATCAGCGGCGGCTAGGCCAGGGAAGACAGGTACACCCTCTCGACCGTTTCGAAGAGCGCGATTGGCAGCTGTTGGCTGGCCGCAACGCGTCTCGACCGCGAATCACCGGGCGCGAATCAAAAAGAAGCCGTCCAAGGTTTCCCTTGAACGGCTGGTCGAGGCCCCTACTCCCCTAAAATTCTTGACCGAAGTGCTGTCGATCGTCGCGAAACGACCGCTTCTGGAGTGGTTTCTAAGTGCCACGACCGCCGTCGGCGCGCAACGTAAACCACTTGTTAACCTTAACGTCCCCGACCCGTGAACAAGTGTTAACGACGCTGGCACGCATCCTGCTCCGGAACGCATGTAGGTCATCGGAGGGCGCCCTTTCTGTTCACCGATGGGACCATCAGACGGCAGATTGCGCGGAGTTTCACTACCATGAACCAGAACGGATCAATCACGCTGTTCCATTATTGGAACCGGCTGCGTGATCGGCGTCCTGCCCCAAGGCGTTCGGAGGTCGAACCGGCTGATATTAAGACGCTTTTGGCCGACACGTTCATCCTGGAACGGGATACGCGCGGCGAAGCGGTGTTCCGCCTTGCCGGCACCAGGCTTTGCGCCGGCTACGGCCGCGAACTCAAGGGTTTTTCGTTTCCCTCGCTGTGGCGCGGGAAGGACCAGCGGCTGGTGTCGCGGCTCATTCACGGCGTCTTCGAGCAGAAGTCCGTGGTGCTCATTACCTATGAGGGGTTCAGCCGCAACGGCCGTTCCAACCGCTTCGAACTGCTTGCGCTACCGCTCGACGGCGGCGTCGAGAACCCGCGCTGCCTCGGCGTTATCAGCGCCGTCGAAAAGCCGTTCTGGCTGGGCGCCGACCCGATCACCGACGCGCTGATCGACACTATCCGCGTTATCGATCCCGACAAGGAACCGATGTTCCTGAAAAACCGGCCGGAAATATCCGTTCCTTCGCTGGCTCCCACCGAGCTCGGAGCACCGGAGACCATCTCGGCGCTCGGTCGGTCGCGGCGCATCCGCCACCTCGTCGTGTTCGAGGGAGGGCGTGAGGGGTAATGCATGGCGCTCAAAACTGGCTCCGGTTTTGAGAAAACGGCACGCATGAAAATAGAAGCCTAAAAGCGCGTGGCCTGAATCCGTTCAAACGCAGCGTACTTTAGGCCCAAATCCAGGGGCACGATCTTAAGTATTGGCGACCCGCTTTTCCCCTTTGTTAACCTGATTTGCTGTAGCGTTTCGGCGTGAAGTTCCACGCACGACGCGGGAATGCCAACGGGGTGTAGGCAGTCATGAGGTCAGCGGCGGTCGAATATGCGCCGTCCCGCGCCGAAAGGCGTAACTTTCAGCGCGTCCGGGTCAAGATCTACGGACGGTTCATGCTGGAGGACCGCACCGAACACCCGTGCCAGGTGATCGACATGTCGCCAGGCAATGTCGCACTGCGCACCGAGCGTATCGGCATGCCGGGCGAAAAAATCATTGCCTATATCGATCATATCGGCCGCATCGAGGGCGTGGTGACGCGCACCTCGCAGGACGGCTTTGCCATGACCGTCATTGCCTCGGACCGCAAGAAGGACAAGCTTGCCGCGCAATTGACCTGGCTCGCCAACAAGCACGAGCTCGATTTGCCGGAAGACCGTCGTCACGAACGCGTGGCGCCGCGCAACCCGACCAGCGTGCTGCAACTCACCGACGGGCGCCAGTACCAGTGCCGCATCATCGACCTGTCCCTGTCGGGCGCGGCAATCGAAATCGACGTCAAGCCGGCGCTCGGCATCCAGGTGATGCTCGGCACCATGCGTGGCCAGGTGGTGCGTCATTTCGAGGACGGCGTCGCCATCGAATTCGCTGTCATCCAGCGCCCGGAAACGCTCGATTCCGAGTTCAACGCCCCGCGCGCCTGAACGATCGGCAAACACAGAGTAAAAACGAACCGGCCCTTCGCGGCCGGTTTTTTGTTGCCGGGTATTTTGCCTGCTTCTTCTTGTAGCGGTTCGGCACCTCGCAAATCCACGGCTCCGGCTGAAATCCGCGCCCCGACACCCCGCTTTTGCGTCGAGACCTGAACGATTTTATATTAAAATAGATCAAATTTTACGCTTATTCTATTGGGGTTTTACTCAATGTCTACTTCGCGTTTTTGCGTGAAATAAATCGACCCGTGTCATTGTCTCCTCAAACGGGGAGACTAATCGAATGGCGAAGACGTGGGGCAAGCTGTTGCTCTTGGCAATGGCGATGCAGCTTTCCGCTTGGGGAACGGCGCAAGCAGCAGGGCCGGCCTACATGCACACTGGCGGCCGCACCACACAGCCGGTCGGTCATTACGAATTCTGTCAGAAGCTGCCGCAGGAATGCGCGCAGCGCACGCCCAAGCAGGCGCCGGTCGAACTGACCCGCAAGCTGTGGGCGGCGATCGTCAACGTCAACAATTCGGTCAACACCCGGATCGTGCCGCGCACCGACATGGAGATGTGGGGCAAGGAAGAGGTCTGGTCCTATCCCGACAGCGGCTTCGGCGACTGCGAGGACTATGCGCTGGAGAAGCGCCGCGAATTGATGGCGCTCGGCGTTCCCGCCGGCAATCTGTTGATGACGGTGGCGCGCCAGCCGAATGGCGACGGCCATGCGGTGCTGACCGTGCGCACCAGCCTCGGCGAGTTCATCCTCGACAACCTGGAATCCAAGGTGCTGTCCTGGACCGACACCGACTACACCTATCTGAAGCGCCAGTCCGACACGAATTCCGGCGTCTGGGTAACGATCAACGACGGCCGCGCCGACGCGGTTGCCAGCGTCCGCTAGGACGCGGAAACAAGAAATCGCGCCCACCAAGGACGCGCGACAACAATCACGTCCGCTCAGGACGCAACGAGAAAGCCCGGTCGAGTCCCCACCCTCCCCGTCCCCAACGACCGGGTTTTAGGAGCCGGCCCCGTCCCCGGGCCGGCTCCACCATTTCTACCGCAGCAGTTTTGGTCGAACCCGAGACGGGAGCATCACGCCGCCAACATGGGCGAGCTATTGTGCCGTCGAAGGCTTGTCCACGAGCTTCTCCACCAGCCGCCTAAGTTCGGAAGGTGTCGTTTGGCCGCCAACGATTTCGTGATAGGTGATGCCTGCTCGCCGCAATGCTTCCTTCTTGACTGCATCGCGCGCTGCGGCCGCACTTTGATGATGAGCATGGCCTTGGTATTCGACCGCATGTCGCGGCAGACAATTCTCATCTACAAGAAGAAGGTCCACCCGTTTCGAGTTGATGCAGCTGTAGGCGTCGGCATCCTTGCAGCGCAGAATTTCGCCTAATGACACTTGCGCCATCACCTGCCATCCCGGATTGCAGGCGATCACCATGCGATCCAGTTCCTTGAAGACCCGCACTTCGCTCCTGTTGAGAAGCGGCTGAATAGTGAAGTTCGCCTTCATAACAATGCGCAACTGGTCAGCGGCATCGGTCGGCTTCGGCGGCGCTGAAACAGGCTTCGGCGCGACCCACAATCCACTAAGGATGTCACCTCCACTGCGCTCTCTTGCCCAGCGCGCGCGGTTCCTTTGCCTCCATGCTTGCCGCCGCTTCCTCGACAGGCGACGCTCCAAGACCATGCCCGCAAGGACGCCGGCAAGGAAAATAACTGCCAGCACGACAAGCTCAGGTGGCATGCTAGTAAGCTACCTCCAAGACATAGATTTACGGATTGACGATCATGTCTCAGTTGCAACAATAAGCGACCAATACCCGTCCGATGTCAATTTGAGCACTAATGTTGCCAAGAAGTGCGCCACGAAGACCACGAAGAGCGCTTGATTTCCAAAGGTCACTGATCTCATCGAGCCGCCAGGCGCACCTGAAGATCGCGACACGCCTTTTCACGCAACCCAGATCGAAGCACTATGTGCCGTTGGTCTGGATCACGGCGATGTTGGAAATCCCGGAAGATCGGTGCGAGCGCCACCGCCTGTTCAAGGCGATCGACGACGCGTTCAAGGCCGGCGATTTCGAGGGGCTCGGCGTGGCATTGGGCGGCTCGCCCGGATGGTTTAACGAGCGCATGCAGTTCGAACTCGGCCTCGGACATCCGCTGGAATATGCGATTTATTGGAGCCCGGTCGGGTTTATCTCGACCTTGCTGGATGCGGGCTCGGATCCGAACTACGGGGATGACGGCGGGTTTCCGGCAATCATTGCTGCGCTGTCCACCGACCGAGCCGATAGGCTGGAAATCGTCAGCGTGCTGATCGACGGTGGCGCCGACCCCAACATGCGGGGCGTGAACGACTGGACGCCGCTTCACTATGCGGTGGCCATCCGCAGTGTCGAGGCGATCCGCCTGCTTTTGGCGATGGGCGCCGACCCGGCGCTGAAAACCCGGATCGATCACTATACGACAGCCCTCGAGGAGGCCGACAAAGCCGGCTTTGAAGACGGCGCTTCATTGTTGCGCGATGCGATGGCCGGACGCGGCTGACAGTGAGTTGAACGCCCGCGACCGGGAGACCGGTCACGCCGGCCTCAAACCGTCTTCAGCCCGGCCTTGAAGCGCTTGCCGTTGGCGACGTAATGCGCGGCCGAGACGCGCAGCCTGGCGATTGCGGCGTCGTCCAGCGTTCGGATTACGCGTGCGGGCGAGCCGACGATCAGCGAATTGTCGGGGAATTCCTTGCCTTCGGTGACCAGCGCGCCGGCGCCGACCAGCGAGTTGTTGCCGATCCTGGCGCCGTTCAGCACGATGGCGCCCATGCCGATCAGGCTGTTGTCGCCGATCGTGCAGCCATGCAGCAGAGCGCGGTGGCCGATGGTGCAGCCCTGCCCGATCGTCAGGGGAAAACCGGGGTCGGTGTGCATCACCGTGTGTTCCTGGACGTTGCTGTCGGCGCCGATGACGATCGGCTCATTGTCGCCGCGGATGACCACGCCAAACCAGAATCCGGCATTGCGGCCGACCTTGACGTCGCCGATCAGCGTCGCGTCGGGCGCAATCCAGTTCGAGTCGGCATCCTCGAAACGAGGCGCCTTTCCGTCGATCGCGTAGGTCGGCATTTTTCGTCTCCGATTCGTCTCAGGCCGGAACGAACCCTAAAACAAAGCCGGGAAAATCGCGCAACGGTTTCTCCTAGGAAACCGCGCACCGGTTTTCAGTTCAAGACGGGATACCGGTCCAGCGCTTCCACCAGAAGCTGAACCGCGCCTGGTGAATCGACGCCCCACGAGGCAATGGCAATCAGCACGATGCCCAGCGCCAGCGCCCAGGCCATCACCGTGCAGCCGCAGGACATCAGCATCAGCGTCGAAATACGGCCTTCGCGCCGCGCATCCAGCGCATCGTTGGCGAGCATGAACGGCCCGGCGCAAGCGGTTGCGGCCAGCGAGCGCAGGATGTGTGCTGGCGACACATAGGGCTCGGCAAAGGCAAGCCGGCGGCCCGCCGCCAGCTCCATCACGGAGCCGGCAAGTCCGCAGGCGGTGAGCCCGACGGCAAAAGCGAAGAGAACGGGCAGCAGCAGGCTCATCTTTACCTTCCGTTTACCATGAAATCGCACAGTCGCATCCGACAGCCGCGTTGCAAGAGCCATGCCGCGGCATGTGTGCCGTCCAAGGACAGGGGCGGCGATTGTGGGGATTGCGATGAAGCAGGCAGCGACCGCCGAAGAGTTCAACGTCGTCGATTCCGTGCTGATGAAGCGGGTGTTTTACGCCTTTGCCGCGCTTGCGCTGCTGTCGCTGGCGATCAGCCTTGGTGGCACATGGTTCGGCCGCTCGATCGCCATGGCCGGCTATACCGACGACACCACGATCCATCGTGTGGTGATCGGCAACAATGTCATTGCCGTTCCGTCCAATGCCATCCGCTTCCTGCAGGCGCGGCGCGACGGCCTCGCTTCGCGCCTCGACCTCTATCTGCGCTATCCTCAGATGGACGGCTACAGCCAAGCCGCCCGCGACGACTTCAACCATACGGGAACGGCCAAAAACATCATCTTCCTGTCGTTCGAACCGCAAATGATGTCGCGCGACATGAGCGGCCGTTTCGCGCCGATCTACAGCGCGCTGATCGACCAGCCCGGAACGCCCGGCCCCGGCGGCACGATGATTTACGGCTTCAGCGAAAAATCAGGCTATCTCAACGAGGTGCTTGCGGTTGCCGGCCGCCCCGGCAAGGATCCGTTCGTCGCCCGCTGCCTGAGCGGACCGACGGCCGAGGAATCGCTGGCGCCCTGCGAACGCGACATCCAGGTCGGCGACAGCCTCAGCCTGACCTACCGATTTCCCCGGGAACTTCTGGGCAACTGGCAGGCGCTCGACGCGGCCATCGTCGCCGAGGCCACGCGCGTCCTCAAGGCCGCGAGATAGCCGGCTGAATTCGTTGCATATTTTCTGATTGTGAAAGCCGCGGGCCTGCACCATGGCAGGTCCGGTCAGCCGCAAAGTTTTGGCTCAGGCCAGATCGATGTCGAGGATCGCCATCGAGAAATTATAGTCGCCGTCGTCCTCGTCCTTGAAGACGATGCCGAGGAACTCGTCGCCGACATAGACCTCGGCCGAATCTTCCTTGCGCGGCCGCGCCTTCACTTCGAGTTTGGGATTCTGGAAGACGCGCTTGAAATAGGCGTCCAGCTTTCTGATTTCGTCCGGCTTCAAAAGTCTTCTCCGATCGTCGGGCTTGCTCGTTGGAACGCGCTTCTGGCACGTCGACAATGGCGATGTAAAGGCAAGCCGGCTGGATAGAACGCGAAGTTAAGGGGCAACACCCCCGGCAGCCTGACTTCAAGCCCGGCACACCGGATCGTGCAAATCAGATGTCGAAGCTGACGACCTGGTCCATCGACTGCGACGGCAAAAGCTGGTCCATCTGGCGCGAAGGCTGGTCGCAGCCGGTCTCGCCGACCACGCGGGCCGGCACGCCGGCAACCGTCTTGTTGTGCGGCACCGGCGACAGCACCACAGAGCCTGCCGCGATCTTCGAGCAATGGCCAACCTCGATGTTGCCGAGGATCTTGGCGCCGGCGCCGATCAGCACGCCGTAACGGATCTTGGGGTGACGGTCGCCGCCGGCCTTGCCGGTGCCGCCCAGCGTCACGCCGTGCAGGATCGACACATCGTCCTCGATCACCGCCGTTTCGCCGACGACAAGGCCGGTGGCGTGGTCGATGAAGATGCCCTTGCCGATGCGGGCGGCCGGGTTGATGTCGGTCTGGAACACCGAGGACGAGCGGCTCTGCAGATAGAGCGCAAAATCCTTGCGGCCCTGGTTCCACAGCCAATGCGCCAGCCTGTGCGTCTGGATGGCGTGAAAACCCTTGAAATAGAGCACCGGCATGATGAAGCGGTCGCAGGCCGGGTCGCGGTCGTAATAGGCCTGGATGTCGACACGCACGATCGACGACCATTCCTTGTCGTCGGCCAGCATCGACTTGAAGGTCTGGCGGATGAGGTCGGAACCGATGTCCTGATGCGCAAGCCGCTCGGCCAGACGGTGGATGACCGCCTCTTCCAGGCTCTCCTGGTTGAGGATGGTCGAATAGAGGAACGCCGCCAGAAGCGGGTCGCGGTTGACCGCGTCCATCGCCTCGTCGCGGATCGAGCGCCAGATCGGGTCGACCGGCTGCACCATTGTGGGGCGGGCAATCGTAATGCTGTTCATCGACGTCTCCGGCCTGCCGGCTTGTTATCCGGCCGCACATATAGGCCAGATCATAGCACGATTGAACTCAATTTTCCTTAGTGCTTCATCAAATGGATTTGGTTCACGCGGATTCAAGCCGCCATGGAAAACGAACCCTTGATCGCCGCCCTCCCAGGAAACGGGCCAGCGGACCCGCGCGATGCCGAGCCTTTCAGGTCGGCAGCGGCTTTCCAGCCTGTTCCGCCACGATATGTTCGGCATACCAGTCGGGCCAGTTCACATCATACTGCCCGCCGGTCCGCTTCTCGTGCTCGCCATGGGCCGCCGCCGCGCGCCGCAGTGCAGTCGCAACTTCGCCCACCGAGGTGAATATCGTGTCCCCGGCGTCCACGCGCCCAGGCAGACGCTGGGTGATTTCCTGCAGGATGAAGCTGTTGCCGTCGGGATCGCTGAACGTGACATAGGAGGAATAGCTGCGCCCTTCCGGATGCCGGCCGCTGACCGGCGGCTGCCCGGGCCCCGCACGGTGGAACACTTCGCTCGCCTCGACACCGCGCGCCACGAGTTCGGCGTGTGCGGCCACGATATCGGACACCACGAGGTAAAGTCCCTTGGCCGAACCCGGCGCGGCTGTCGTCAGGCCCTTGCCGAAATGGATCGAGCACGGCGAGCCCGGAGGGGTGAACTGAATGACCCGGAACGCATCGCCGACGACGAAGTCGGCGTCGAGCCGCCAACCCAGGCCGCCATAAAACTGTTTGGACCGCTCAGCATCCGCAACGGCAATGATGACGGCCTCGAGCTTCATGTCGATCTTCCCCGGCACGGTATTCGTCATGTCAGCCTCCTCAGTTGGATGGAATTGGCAACATTCCCCAGAGCCCCTGCCCGCGCAAGGTTTGAAATGATTGGTTTTGACTCCTGGGGGCTGAGATCGGTTAACTGGACGGATGACAAACTTGAAAGACCAGCCCTTGATCGACGAACCGCTGAAGCGGCTACTCTCGGCGCTCTATCGGGCCGAGGACCGCCACTACCACAACCTCAGACATATCGAGGCGATGCTGGCGCTGGCCGAGGACTATCGCGCGTCGCTGCATGATCCCGAAGCCGTCGAAGCCGCGATCTGGTTCCACGACGCCGTCTATGACAGCAAGGCCAAGGACAATGAGGCGCAAAGCGCGGCCCTTGCCGAGAAAGATCTGGCCGGACGCACCGATGCGGAACGCTTGAGCCGCATCAGCGCGATGATCCTCGCCACATCGACGCACCAGCTGCCGTCGTTCGACGATGCGGCGGGGCTGCGGGACGCCAGCCTTTTCCTCGACATGGATCTGTCGATCCTGGGCGCCGCGCCCGATGCGTTCGACGCCTATGAGCGTGCGGTCCGACGCGAATATGCCTGGGTCGAGGAGCCGATGTGGCGCGCCGGCCGCGGCGCTGTCCTGAAGACTTTCCTCGCTCGAGACCACATTTTCCACACGGATGAATTCCGGCAGCGGTTCGAACCGCAGGCGAGGCAGAACATAGCGCGCTCGATCGAAGCTCTGACCGGCTGATCATTGTCGCGGCATTAGTCCGGAAAAGTTTCCATGCGCTGTGCGTAAGCCTTGAAGCCTGCGCGGCTGTAGACCGATTGTGCGGCCGGATGATCATAGGTGTCGGTATGCAGCCAGATCCTTTGCGGCGCATGCGACCAGACGGCCCGAAGCGCCTGGTCGAGCAGGAACGGCCCGAGCCTGCGGCCATGGAAAGCGGGAACCAGTCCGAAATGGACCAGCTCGACGTCAGGCTGGCCGACGCCGTTGAATTCGCACAGGCCGGCGGCCGCGCCCTCGACGCGCAGCACGTGGATGTGTGTCGAGGGCAGCGCCAGCAGGCGCTCCAGCTCCGCTGCGGGCATGCGCAGCCGCTGGTCCCACTGCACCGGCTCGCCGACGGCGCGGTAGAGGCTGATGTAACTGGCGCTGTCCAGCCTCTCCAGCGCAACCGAGGCGCCGGCAGCCGGCTTGGCGCGGGCGGGCGCCGGATCCGCCTGGCGCATTTCCATGTAGGTAACGAGAAGATCAACCAAAGCGGCACCACCGCGAGAAGCAGCAAGGCGGCGGGTCGCGCGCAATCACGTAAAAGCGCCGATCGTCGATGCCATTGCCGCCAGCAGCGTCAGCCCGCCCGCCACCGACAGCCCGTTCAGGACAATCCCCAAGAGCCCAAGCCCGCGACTGTCGTTGGCGCGTGCCAGCGCCATCACGCCGAAGACCACGCCGGTGATGTGCGCTATTGGTCCGGCGAGCAGAAACACCGCCGCGAAGATAGCCGTTCCGATGTTCTGGGCGCGTTGCGATGCGTCGCTCGGCATCGCCACCATGATGGCGATCGCAACAGCTCCGGCAGCGAAAGCAGCCAGCGCCAGTATAACGGAACGTTTGCCGAACGTCGTTCGCGCGACCGTGCCTGGCACGGCGTCCGCGCCCCTTCCCCATTGCGCCATAGTGCCCCCTAGGCATGATCCCGAAAAGTGGGAACCGGTTTTCGGAAAAGATCATGCGTGAACAAAAAAATTGCCATCCGCTCTAGAGCGGATTTTCGGCGTAAAACTCCAGCACGCGCTGCTTGAAGGTCTTGTCGCCGACCGCCGGCATGTGATCGCGGCCTTCGATGTGAAATGCCCTGGCATTCGGCATGAGAGCGGCCAGTTCGTCGGGCGAACCGCCGATATCGTCTGTCGTTCCCACCGCAATCAACGTCGGTTGGGCGATGCGCGTCATGTCATCCTCGCTGAGCAGTTCGCGCGAGGTGGCGATGCAGGCCGCCAGCGCCCGGCGGTCGCTGCGCGTCTGATCGGCGAAGGCGCGAAACGAGCGGCCGCGCGGATGGCTGGTGGCGGCCGGATCATCGGCCAGCAGCGCTTCGGCGATCGGATCCCAGTCGCCGACGCCGTCGACCATGCCGATGCCGAGGCCGCCGAAGACCAGTGTCGCCACCTTGTCGGGATCGGACAGCGCCAGGAACGCCGAGATGCGCGCACCCATCGAATAGCCCATGACATGCGCACGCCCGATGCCGAGATGGTCGAGCAGCGCTGCCGCATCCGATGCCATTTTGGCCGGCGTATAGTCGGCCTCGTCATAGCTCTTCGACGACGAGCCATGGCCGCGATTGTCGAAGGCGATGGCGCGGTAGCCGGCGTCGTTCAGCGTCTTGAACCAGCCCGGCGACACCCAGTTGACGTAGTGGCTGGAGGCAAAGCCGTGGATCATCAGCACCGGATCACCACTGCCCGACGCCGGCTGGCGGTCGAGAAAGGCAAGGTCGAACCCGTCATGAGAAAAGAACTGCATCGACACCATTCAACCCGCGCCGGGCGTTGGCGAGTCACCCTTGTCTGCCGGCGGCATGCCAGGCCCGGGCGCCGTGCCGACGGCCGGATGGCGCAGCAGATCGCCATACTCGATGCCGTTTTTGGCGGCAATGCCGGCCTTGAGCTCGAGCACGAAGCGCACCGGCACGCCTGGCGAGATGACCGCATCGGAGAACGGCTCGCCATGCTTGACCGCGCGGATCTTGCCGTCCTGGCCGACAAAGATCAGGTCGAGCGGCATCGGCGTGTTGCGCATCCAGAAGCCGACCTGCTTCTGCATCTCGAAGACGAACAGCATGCCATGATCGTCCGCCATGTCCCGGCGGTACATCAGGCCGGCCTCGCGCTCCGCTTCGGTGTTCGCGACTTCGATGGTGAAGGATTTGTCCCCGCCTTTCGTCGCCACCACCAGCGGTGTCGGATCGACGGGAAGGATCATCGCCTGGCTGTCGCCGGCGGCAGCCTGCTGGGACGCGGTCGGCCGCCCCGAATAGAAGTAGGCGCCGGCGGCCACGGCAACGATGACGCAGAGCGCGCCCGCAGTCAGCCAGTTCCTGTGCGCCATCTGAAATCCTCGACCGGAAACCATGATCCCCAAAGCGGCCTCAGGTATTCGGATAAGATCGTGGTGAAAGCAAGAAAACAAGGAAAGAGAGCCGTCCCGAATTCGTCGGCCCGAATTCCTCAGAATGCTCGCGTCCTAATGCGCGACCGGCAAGGTGCCCATATCGGGGTGAATCTCGGCAGCCATAAGGCCCTTGTCACCGCGTCCGAAACGCACCAGCACGACCTGTCCGGGCCTGAGCTCGGTGATGCCGTAGCGGCGCAGCGTCTCCATATGGACGAAGATATCCTCGGTGCCCTCGCCCCTGGTCAGGAAGCCGAAGCCCTTGGTGCGGTTGAACCACTTCACCAGCGCCCGCTCGAGGCCGCTTTCCGGCGTCACCGACACATGGGTGCGCTGTTCCTGCATCTCGGCCGGGTGGATCGCCGTGGTGGTGTCCATCGACAGCACCCGGAACGCCTGCAGACCGCGGTCGCCATGCTTGACGAGACACACGACGCGCGCGCCTTCCAGCGCAGTCTGGAAACCGTCCTTTCGAAGACACGTCACATGGAGGAGGATGTCACCCGAAGAGCCGTCATCGGGAAGTATGAAGCCGTAGCCCTTGGCCACGTCGAACCATTTGATGGCGCCGGCGATTTCGACCAGATCGGCGGTGTCGCCGCCACTGTCGCGCTTCAGGGCGTCGTCAAGGTTCTCATCCCGCCTCGTGAAAGAGGCCCTATCCCCCATAAGAACGCCCCCTTTTTTTCAAGAAAACCGCAAGTGATTCTTGACATCAGATTAACACCGCCGCTTCCGGGGTGTGCAAGACCTGCCGTGCCTTTTTTCACGGTTCGATACAAGAATACCTAATTAGTTGTTTGCCGGCGTTGCCGGTTGGCGGCACCGCTGGTCGATCGCACCTCCAACCGGTCGGCAATTTGCGCCGGATTTTGCCGGAATCGGCAACCACTTGTCGGCAGGGTGCTTTTGTCAGAGCAATCCGACTTTTCCAGAACCGGCGAGCGCTTTTAAGTCCGATGCTCGTTGCCCTTCGGCGGGGCGGACTCTATGTTGCCTCGCAACCCAAACATCCCCGAGGAAATCCCATGCGCTACCTCCACACCATGGTCCGTGTCGCCGACGTCGATGTCTCGCTCGATTTCTATGTCAACAAGCTCGGCCTGAAGGAAGTGCGCCGCTATGAAAACGAGCAGGGCCGCTTCACGCTGATCTTCCTCGCTGCGTCCGAGGACGAAGCGAGCGGCATCGCCGAAAAGGCGCCGCTGATCGAGCTGACCTACAATTGGGATCCGGAGGACTACAAGGGCGGCCGCAATTTCGGCCACCTCGCCTATGAGGTCGACGACATCTACGCCACCTGCCAGCATCTGATGGACAGTGGCGTCGTCATCAACCGGCCGCCGCGCGACGGCAACATGGCTTTCGTCAAGTCGCCCGACGGCATCTCATTCGAGCTGCTGCAGAAGGGACCGGCCAAGCCCAAGGCCGAGCCGTGGGCGTCGATGCCGAACACCGGCACCTGGTAAGCAATCACGTCATCTTGAAGCGAGGCGGTCGGGGTTAAAGCCGGCCGCCTTTGCGATTCCGGCTCACGCCACCTATGTAGGCGGTCATCGCGCCCAGCCGACAGCCAGCGCTCAGACCAAGGAATTCGCTTATGCCGTCCAGCCATGCCGATGTCGCCACCGAACACGCCAGCCGCTATTTGCAGCAGTTGTGCAAACACTGGGCACACAAATTTCCCGTCGAGTTCGATCCGAACCATGGCACCATCGATCTGACGCTGGGCCGCACGGTTCTCGATGCCGACGCGGCAGCGCTGCACATCACCGTGTCGACGGATGAAGGCGGATCGCTGGAGCGGCTGGAAAGCGTCGTTGCCGATCACATCAAGCGCTTTGCCTTCCGCGAAGAACTGATCTTCGAATGGAAGCAGGCTTCGGCGACTTAGCCCTTATTTTGCGCCGGCCTGGCCGGCCATCTCCAGCAGCGCCAATACCGAACGCCAGTTGCGCGCGGTGCCCGGCACTTTGAGCACGCGCGGAAGAAGGTTGGCGAACACCGATTTGCCGAGCCCGTCCGGCGCCTTGAGGTAGAGCACGTCGCCCTTGACCTCGAAACTCTCGGGGCCGGTGCATTTTTCGGCAAGTCTGGCGATCTCGTCCGCCGTCGGCTCACGCTCCAGCGTATAGGCGTGCAGCTTGCTCGGATCGCCGGCCACTTCCGGATAGGGGTTTTCGCTCACCAGCCGCTCAAACCAGCCGAGGTCGCGCACCATGATGCGCGAATGAAAACCCCATTGTTTCTCGAAGGCGGCCTCTAACTGTTTGGTCAGTGCGGCTGGGTCGCCCTTCCTGGCGCGGAACACGACATTGCCGCTCTGCACATAGCTGGCGACGTCGGTGAAGCCGAGCGCCTCGAAAAACGCCCGCAACTCCGCCATCTTGACGATACGGTTGCCGCCGACATTGATGCCGGAAAACAGCGCGACGAACACAGTGCTGCTCATATGATGAACCCGGCCAGCGTCTCGTTGTCGGTGATGTCCTGGTAGTGCACGCCCTCGGCCTCGAAATTCGCCTTCAGCAGGTCGAAATTGCGCCGGTCCTTGGTTTCGATGCCGATCAGCACCGAACCGAAATTGCGCGCCGATTTCTTCAGATATTCGAAGCGGGCGATGTCATCGTCGGGACCGAGCATTTCGAGGAAGTCGCGCAGCGCACCCGGCCGCTGCGGGAAACGGATGATGAAGTACTTCTTCAGCCCCTCGAAGCGCAGCGCCCGCTCCTTCACATCGGGCAGCCGCTCGAAATCGAAATTGCCGCCCGACACCACCGCGACGATGGTCTTGCCGCGGATTTCCTTGCGCGAAAAATCCTTCAGCGCATCGATCGCCAGCGCACCGGCCGGCTCCAGCACCACGCCCTCGATGTTGAGCATTTCGATCATGGTGGCGCAGAGCCGGTTCTCGGGGATCAGACGGACAGCATCAGCGGCAAACTCCTTGAGGTGGCGCAATGGCTCGCGGCCGATCTCGGCCACCGCCGCGCCGTCGACGAAATTGTCGACATTAGCGAGCTTGATACGCTTGCCGCTGGCCAGGCTCTCATGCAGGCTCGGCGCGCCGGCCGGCTCGCAGAAGACGTAGCGGGCTTCGCGCTGCTGGTCGGCGAAATAGTGCGTCACCCCGGCCGCCAGGCCCCCGCCGCCGACCGGCAGCATGATGATGTCGGGCATGCGCGCGCCGGGCATCTGGTCGGCGATCTCATAGGCAACGGTGGCCTGCCCTTCGATGATATCCTTGTGGTCGAAGGGCGGCACCATATGCGCGCCCGAACTTTCGGTGAATTCGAAGGCGGCGCGATAGCAGTCGTCGAAGAAGTCGCCGACCAGCCTGATTTCGACGAAATCGCCGCCGAACAGCCGCGTCTTGTCGATCTTCTGCTGCGGTGTCGTCACCGGCATGAAGACCACGCCCTTTTTGCCGAAATGGCGGCACACGAAGGCAAAGCCTTGCGCATGGTTGCCGGCCGAGGCGCAGACGAACAGTTCGGCCTCGTTGCCGGCGGCCAGCGCCTTGCGGAAGAAGTTGAAGGCGCCGCGGATCTTGTAGGAGCGCACCGGCGAAAGGTCCTCGCGCTTCAGCAGCACCCGCGCCCCGGTCTTCTTCGACAGATAGTCGTTTTCCTGCAGCGGCGTTTCGGGAAAGATTTCGCGGATCGCTGCAGCGGCGACGCCAACACGGGCGGAAAAGCTGTTCATGAAATCATCCCCAGATCGCCTGGCGCAAGGCGCCCGGCGGCTTCGGCAGAACCCGCCAGGACGACAGCGGCCCATGCCAGAACGGTTCGTAATACACGCTACCCTTGGACAGCAAGCCGGCGACATAACTCAGCGAGCTTTTCGCCATGATCAGGCAGTCGGCCGCGATCAATGCCGAGATCGTGGAAAACACATCTGAATTCAGCTCGAACGAACAGCTGTCTGCCAATGGCCCAAAGTCGGATTCGACACCTTGCGAGAAGATGACGACGCGGTGCCGCGGGTGGTCGCGCTGCACGTGGCTGATGTTTCGCAGGATGCTGGCGTTGTCGGTCAGTCGGGATGCAAGGGCAGCGTCACCGGCGACATCGCCACGCCTGACGTGAACGGCGATCGTGGGAACCTCGAATCTTCGCTGCGGCAAGGCGAGCCGCGCGCGAAACTCATCGGCCAGCTGGCTGTAAAGATCAGGATTGCGCTCGGCAAAGCCGTGGAAGTGCTGCTGTGCGACAACGGCCGGAGCGCCGCGATAGCCCTGGCTGAAGGTCTCGCCCGAAATGATCGGCACGCCATCGGGAACGCCCGGAGCACCTTGCCCGAGATTGAAGGCCGCTTCCCACCTTGCCGCAAAAACCTTCGGCTCCTCACCGTGATCGACCGAAGTGAACGACGAATGGAAATAGGCAAGTCCAGCCGCCCGCGAAAACAGGATCGCCGACATCACGGCATGGACCTGGGCGCCGCCGCCGTCCGTCTTGCCGGCGCAGGTGATGCCGAGCAGCGATCCGGGCTCGATCCTGGAAAGGTCTAGAAAATCACTGCTTGCGAAGCTGCGGCGTTTGAACCCGAACATGTCGAACGCCTATTGCATAATTCGCCGTTTGCAGCCACCGATGCGATCGCTCGATCCTTCATCGATGCGCCATCAAAATCACTGGAGCGCCGTTCCATGCCTGTTTCGGCTGTCGCCMTGAAAACCGTCACGCTTCCCGAGTTCGGCGAGTCGACCGTGATGCCGCTGCTTCAGCGCCGCACCTACGAAGCGCGCATCGAGGCTCTGCTGGCGCGCGGCACTGACGCCGGGCTCGACGCCTTCGCCGTCTATGGCGACCGCGAGCATGCGGCCAATGTCGCCTATCTCAGCGGCTACGATCCGCGTTTCGAAGAGACGCTGCTGGTTATCGTCCCCGGCAGCCAGCCAAAACTTCTCGTCGGCAATGAGGGCTGGGGCTACGCCGAAATCTGCGGCGGGCCCTATGAGCGCGTCCTCTACCAGACCTTCTCGCTGCCGGCGCAGCCACGCGACCGCTCCGCCACGCTCGCCGACACGCTTGCCGCCTGCGGCCTGAAGGGCGGCCAGAAAATCGGCGCCATCGGCTGGAAGCCGTTCGGCCCCGGCGATGGCGGATTTGGCGAGGCGACGCTCGACCTGCCATCCTTCATCGCCGACACGCTTCGCACACTGGCCGGAGACAAGGGCGCGGTAATCAACGCCGCCAACCTTCTGATGAACCCGATGGATGGTCTGCGCGCCATCAACGAGGCCGATCAGCTGGCAGCCTTCGAATTCGCCGCCACCTTTTCCTCGCAAGGCCTGCGCAACGTGCTGAGCGGTATCGAGCCCGGCATGACCGAATTGCAGGCCGCGAAGCTGATGGGGATGAACGGCCTGCCCTTGTGCTGCCACCCGATGCTGTCCGCCGGCAAGCGTGCGCCCTACGGCCTGCCCAGCCCGCGCCTGGACATCATCAAGCGCGGCGATCCGATCACCATGGCCTATGGCATCCAGGGGTCGCTCAATGCCCGCGCCGGCTTCCTGGTCGAAAGTGCGGCCGAGCTTCCCAACGACATAAGCGACTATGTCGAAAAACTGGTCGCGCCCTATTTCGCTGCCGTCGTCGACTGGTACGAGACCATCGGCATTGGCGTTACCGGCGGTGCGCTGTGGAAAGCCGTGCATGACCGCATAGGCGATCCGTTCTTCGGCGTCTCACTCAATCCCGGCCATCTCGTCCATATCGACGAATGGATGCATTCGCCGGTGTTTTCCGGTTCGGACATCAAGCTGCGGTCGGGCATGGCGCTGCAGGTCGACATCATTCCGGCGACCGGAACCAGCTATTTCACCACCAACATCGAGGACGGCATCGCGCTCGCGGATGAGGCCTTGCGCGAGGAGATCGCCGCCCGTTACCCCGAGGCCTGGCACCGGATCGAGGCGCGCCGCGCTTTTATGGGCGATGTGCTCGGCATCAGGCTGAAGCCCGAGGTGCTGCCCTTCTCAAACATACCGGCGTTCCTGCCGCCATTTTGGCTTTCGCGCAACAGTGCGATGACTGTGGCCCGGCGCTGAACGCATTTAGGCTGGACACGACTTACTTCCGCCGCACTCTCACTGTCCGGGAGGTGTCGCGGAGGGTGGATGGCCCTTTTGGGGCTTAAGTGGAATTTTGACGTGCGTTTGAAGACGATTTGCATTCTTGCGCTTGCCTTGCTTGTGGCAGGCTGCGGCGGCCGTAAAACCGAGGAACTGCTCGGCAGCGCCGTCATGTCCACGCCGGTGACCGAAATCTCGGGCAATCACTCGATCTTCATCGCCACGACGCGCAAGAAATCCGATGATCCCAACAAGGTTTTCGACGGCGAGCGCTCGGCGACGCTGAACTACGCCCGCGTCAACGTCACCGTTCCCGGCATCCACCAGACCGGCCAGATCGAACGCCGTTCGCGTGGCAATTCCAACGACCCGGCGAAATATTTCATGGCTTCCGAGGTTGTCGGCTATGACGCGCAGCCGAAATTCTCCAGTGCGCTCAACGCCGACATCGCCGCGCGCGGTGGCCGCGTCATGGTCTTCGTGCATGGCTACAACACCGGCTTCGACGACGCGGTCTACCGCCTGACCCAGATCGTCCATGATTCCGGCTATCCCGGCACCCCGGTGCTGTTTTCCTGGGCCTCGGGCGCCAAGACCACCGACTATGTCTATGACAAGGAAAGTGCCAGCGCCGCCCGCGACCAGCTCGAAGTGACCTTGCGCATGCTGCAGCAGTCCGGCGCGCGGCGCATCGACATCGTCGCCCATTCGCTCGGAACCTGGGTCACCATGGAAACGCTGCGCCAAATGGCCATCACCGGCGACCGCGATCTCGGCGGCAAGCTCGGCGATGTGGTGCTGGCCTCGCCCGACATCGATGTCGACGTGTTCAAGAGCCAGATGCGCCGCTACGGCAAGCCGGACAAGCCGTTCATCCTGCTGCTCTCCGACGATGACCGTGCGCTGCGGCTCTCCGGCCTGATCGCCGGCTCGCGGCCGCGCGTCGGCGACTACAAGGATGCCGCCGACCTCGCCGCCTATGGCGTCACCGTGGTCGACCTCTCCAAGGTCAAGGGAACCGACAGCTTCAACCACACCAAATTCGCCGACAATCCCGAACTGGTGAAGATGATCGGCCAGCGGCTGCGCGAGGATGACGGCTTTGCCAGCGACCAGACGGTGACCGACCGCATCAGCGCGCTCGGGCAATAGTTGACGGCTTCATTGGGCAGCGTGCAGTTGCCCCCCGCGCCCACTTTGAACTGGACCGGACCGGCCTCTGGCTTTATCGGAATAGCCGGAGGCGTTAATATTTGCCGCCTTGAGGGAATTTCGCGTGAACGTGCGTTGGAAGACTGTCCTCGTCCTTGCGTTCGCGCTCGCCGTCACCGGCTGCGCCGGCCGGAACACGCATGACCTCCTGAACAAGACGACGGTGTCGGTGCCCGCCTCCGACATCGCGGCCACGCACGAAATCTTCGTCGCCACCACCCGCCAGCCGGCGACCAAGGATCCGCGCCAGGTGTTCGACGGCGATCGTTCGCTGACCACCAACTACGCCCGCGTCGACGTCACCGTGCCGAAGGTTCACCAGGTCGGCGCCATCGAACGCGCCAAGGGTTCGGCCAACTCCAACCCGGCCAAGCAGTTTACCGCCACCGAGGTCGTCCACTACGGGGACCAGCAGCAATTTGCTAACGCCGTCGGCGGCAACATCGCAATAAGTGGCGACCGCGCGCTGGTGTTCGTGCACGGCTTCAACAACGGTTTCGACGACGGCGTCTTCCGGCTGACGCAGATCGCCCATGACACCAAATACCCAGGCACTCCGGTGCTGTTTTCCTGGGCCTCGAGCGGCAAGACGACCGGTTACATCTACGACAAGGACAGCTCGACCGCTGCGCGCGACGATCTAGAAGCGACGCTCAGGATGCTCGCCAAGACAAAGGTCAAGAGCATCGACATCATCGCCCATTCGATGGGAACCTGGCTGACCATGGAGGCGCTGCGCCAGCTCGCCATCACCGGCGACCGCGATCTCGGCGGCAAGCTCGGCTATGTCGTCCTCGCCTCGCCCGATATCGATGTCGACGTCTTCAAGAAACAGATGATCCGCTACGGCAAACCCGACAAGCCGTTCGCCATCCTGCTTTCGGGAGACGACCGTGCGCTGAAGCTGTCGTCCATCATCTCCGGCGACAAGCCGCGCGTCGGTGACTACGGCAATGCGGCCGACCTCGCCAGCTATGGCGTGGTCGTGGCGGATCTGACCAAGACCAAGGGCGGTGACCGTTTGAACCATGCCAAGTTCGCGGACAATCCGATCCTGGTGCAATTGCTCGGTGACCGACTGCGTACACCAGCTGCGCTGCGATCGAACGATCCGGGCGAGTTTGACGATATCGGCAAGGGGATCGGCAAGGCCGTCGGCTCCATGGCCGAAGTCGTCATCACCACCCCGTTCAAGGTGCTGACCATCGCCACCGGCGGGTGAAGGACTTTATCTCGTGCCGTACTCGATGTGGATATTTGGCTTAGGCGCTATTGGTATTCTAGTCTATTTCAACCTCCTTGATAAGGATACGCAACGATGGAGAAAAATAGAAAATAGAAACGACATGTGCGCCTATATCGCGTTTTTTGGATCTATTGTGTTAGGGATTGCTGTGTCCTTATTTGAAAACTATCTCTTCTAATTCCGCTTACAAAAGTCCACGCAGAGCTACAGTGAGCTTGGATACCCCGAACAGCTTATATAAAAAGATCGACCTTCTGAAACGTCGTCACGTCGATCAGGCCGACATCGGAAATCCTCAGCTCCGGAATGACGACCAACGCTAGCAGCGAATGCTGCATATAGGCGTTGTTGAGCGAGCAACCCATCTTGCGCATCGCCTCGGTCAGCTCCTCCGCCTTGGCCGCGACGATTTCGGCGCGCTCGTCCGACATCAGCCCGGCGATCGGCATTTCGACCAGCGCCAGTTCCTTGCCCTTTGAAAACAGCACCACGCCGCCGCCAACCTCGCCCAGCCGGTTGACGGCCAGCGCCATGTCTTCCTTGTTGGTGCCGACGCAGATGATGTGATGGCTGTCATGCGCCACGCTGGAGGCCATGGCGCAGTCGCGCATATAGCCGAAGCCGGAGACGAAGGCGTTGGTGACGCCGCCTGTGCCTCGATGGCGCTCGACCAGCGCTATCTGGCAGATGTCGTTGCGACGGTCCATGGCGACCAGCCCGTCCTCGACCGGCAGATCGGCCTCCAGCGCCCGCGTCGGCGCCTGGTTCTCGATGACGCCGATGACCCTGACCCGCACCTCATTGGCGCCCTTGGGCGCCACGATGTCGAAGTCGCCTGACTTGAGCTTCTTGCCGAGCTTGACCGTGTTCTTGGCCGTCTTCGGATAGTCATAGGCCGGAATGTCGATCTCAAGCTTGCCGCCCTTGGCCAGCCTGATGCCGCGGCCATAGACCTCGTCGATGGTCATGGCGGCGAGATCGGAGACGATCAGCAGGTCGGCCAGCCGTCCCGGCGCAATCGAGCCGATCTCGCGCTCCAGCTTGAAATGCTGGGCGGTGTTGAGAGTCGCCATCTGGATCGCCGTCACCGGCTTCAGCCCCTGCTGGATGGCGTGGCGCACCACCCGGTCCATGTGGCCTTCATGCACCAGCGTGCCGGAATGGCTGTCATCGGTGCACAGGATGAAATTGCGAGGATCGATGCCACTCTCGGTCACCGCCTTGATCTGCGCAGCGACATCGTACCAGGCCGAGCCGAGTCGCAGCATCGCCTTCATGCCCTGGCGCACCCGCGCGATCGCATCCTCGGCGCGCGTGCCCTCATGGTCATCCTCCGGTCCGCCGGCGACATAGCCGTGGAACGGCAGGCCGAGATCGCGCGAGGCATAGTGGCCGCCAACGGTCTTGCCGGCCCTCACGGTCGCGGCGATCTCGCCCGACATCACCGGATCGTTGGCGGCGACACCGGGGAAATTCATCACCTCGCCAAGGCCGATGATGTTCTCCCAGGTCATCGCCTCGGTGACATCGGCAACCGTCAGTTCGGCGCCGGCATGCTCCAACCCAGGTGCGGAAGGCACGCAGGACGGCATCTGCACGTGCACGTTGATCGGCATGGCGACAGCTTCGTCATGCATCAGCCGCACGCCGGGCAGGCCAAGCACATTGGCGATCTCATGCGGATCGATGAACATCGAGGTGGTGCCGTGCGGAATGACGGCGCGGCAGAACTCGGTCACCGTCACCATGCCGCTCTCGACATGCATATGCGCGTCGCAAAGGCCAGGCACCAGATAGCGGCCGCCGGCATCGACCACCTTGGTGCCCTGGCCGATGGCATGGCTGGCATTGGGCCCGCAATAGGCGAAGCGTCCGCCGGCAATGGCGATGTCGGTGCCAGCGATGATCTCGCCCGAATGCACATTCACCCAGCGGCCGTTGCGAATGACGAGATCGGCCGGCTTGCGCCCGGTCGCGACGTCGACCAGATGCGTCGCCATCTCGGTCCAGGGCTTGGGTTTCGTCGCGTGCGCGGTCTTTGCCATCGGAGACTCCTGTTTGCCCGACTGTGCCAAGCCGGCATGGCTTTGACCAGCGATTGCGGGCGAAATCCGTTCGGCGATCTTCATTTGTGCCGGCACTTGTGCTATAGTTTTTCACATGGTGCTGATTTGCGCCGATGCCCCGCCGCAAGGCGGGTTTTTTGTTGCCATTGCCGTCCCAGGCGCAACCGGACGCGTTGCGGCGGGCGGCACGGTTTGAAATTTCAATTTCACGCTGCCAGCCCGAAACCCCGTTCGTTGACTCCGCACAGGCGGAGACTGTTAAATCGGCCTTCGCTATCGTCCAAGGGCGAAACGACCCAAGGACGAAACCCTCCTGAGGTGAAGTCATGACCCGGTTCCTGAAAGCGTTTGTCTTCGTCACCCTGTTCCTGATCTCGGCCGGCTTTGCATCCGCCGAGGAACGTTGGCAGACCTTGCCGGAGCCGGCGGCGATGCCCAAACCGGATCAGAGCGGCTATGCGCCGGTCAACGGCATCCAGATGTACTACGCCGTTTTCGGCGCCGGCGATCCGATCCTTCTGATCCATGGCGGCCTTGGCCACGCCGACATCTGGGCGAGCCAGGTGGCGACGATGTCCAAGACCCACAAGGTGATCGTCGCCGACAGCCGCGGCCATGGCCGATCCACCCGCACCGAGCAGCCTTACGGCTATGACCTGATGGCGTCCGACTATCTGGCCCTGCTCGACTACCTCAAGATCGACAAGACCGCTCTTGTCGGCTGGAGCGACGGCGGCATTATCGGCATCGACATCGCCCTGCATCATCCGGAGCGGCTGACCCGGCTCTTTGCGCAAGCCGCCAATGTCACCACCGATGGCGTCGATCCCGGCGTGATGACCAACAAGACCTTTGCCGCCTACATCGACCGCTCGGGCCGCGACTACAAGAAGATGTCGAAGACGCCCGATCAGTACGATGCCTTCGTGGCGCAGATCAGCCACATGTGGGAGTCGGAGCCGGCCTGGACCAAGGAACAGCTCGGCAAGATCACCACGCCGACCGCAATCGTTGCCGGCGACCACGACGAGGCGATCAAGCGCGAACACACCGAATATATGGCCTCCGTCATTCCGGGCGCCAAGCTTATCATCCTGCCCAATGCCAGCCATTTCGCCATGCTTCAGGCGCCGGACGAATATAGCCAGGCGGCGCTGGACTTCATCGACGCCAAATAGCGAGCACATGCAGCGACGGCATATTTCGTTCGCTGAACAATGGGTTTCGTTTTACTGCGAATAGGGCTACCTTGCGTCAAGGAGTCTTCTGAACCGCCATTTCGGGGAGCCCGATGCGTCATCTGACGCTCGCAACTGCCGGATTTCTGACCGCTCTGGCCGCGCCGGCTTTTGCCGCCGACCCGATGGCGGTGCCGATGACCGAACCGGGCTTCGACTGGACCGGCTACTATGCCGGTCTGCAGGGCGGCTACGGCTGGGGTCAGTCCGACATCACGGGAACGGAGGGCGAGCCGTTTTCCACCTCGCCCGACATCGATGGCGGTTTTGTCGGCGGCCACGTCGCTGGCCTGTGGCAGTTCGACCAGGCGGTGATCGGCGCCGAGGCCGAGCTCAACTATGCCCGTATCAAAGGCACGACGGTGCTAGGCCCCCCGGGAAATGATTTCGGTACCGACATCAAGTGGTTCGGGTCGGTCAACGCCAAGGCCGGCTTCGCCATGGACCGGCTGCTGGTCTACGGCATTGGCGGCGTCGCTTTCGGCGGCATCGAGACCTCGCAAGCCCCCGACTTTTCCAGCACAAGCACGCATGTCGGCTGGACGGTCGGCGCCGGCGTCGACTACGCGCTGACCGACAAGTTCGTCGTCGGCGCCCAATATCGCTACTACGATTTCGGCTCCGAGCACCATGACGGGTCCGACGAATTCGTCGGCCGCAACCAGGACGTCAAGCTGAACACGGTCGGCATCAACCTCAGCTACAAGTTCTGAGCGTCCTCGGCGACTGAGATTTTCCTCACAACCTGTTGTTTTGAAATGGCGAAGCATCTTTTGCGAGTCCGGGCGACGATCCCCGGCAAAAGATGGCTTGACGGGTTTTCGCTGGCGTCTGAAAAGGACTGGCCTGCGGACGTGGCGGAATTGGTAGACGCAAGGGACTTAAAATCCCTCGATCTCTGATCGTACGGGTTCGATTCCCGTCGTCCGCACCAGGTTGAAATCGATCAGCGACCACTCTTTTTGTCCGCGACCCCGCACCATCTGCCGGACTTGAGCGCACCCCTCCCCGGTAAACGTGCCACCCTATGACCGACTTGGTGACATTAGAGGCAGCGTGGCAGCGGGACCGACCCGATCCGGGACCAGGCGACGTTCCCGCACAAGCCTGCGTGCAGCTTCATGGAAGTGGCGACGGCGTTACTAAGGCTATTCCTCAGGGTTTCCGGCTAAGCCGCCTGTGTCAGTCGTCACCGCCGCCTTCGCCACCACCCTCGCCACCGCTGCCACCACCCTCGCCACCGCCACCCTCGCCACCAGCATGCTCACCGCTCTGGTGCTCGCCATTCTGATGCTCGCCGTTATGGTGCTCGCCGGCCTGGTGCTTACCGCTGTCATCATCGGAATCCTCGCCCTGGTCGTCGCCACCCTTTTGCGCGCCGGCGGCGGCATCGTCGTCATTCTGGTGGCCATTGCTGGCGTCGGTTTCGACCGCATCATCATGGTCGCCGGCAGCGGCAACCTGGTCATCATCGCTTGGCGCGGTGACTGTTGTCGCTCCAGCGTGATCGGAGAACTGACCTGCGAATGCATTCGCTGTCATGAAAATGCCCAGCGCACCGACAGAAGTCGCTATCAGCAAGGGAAGCTTTTGCATCGTTTTCTCCAACAGTCGGCTTACCAGCCATGTGACGGTTCCGGCTTTTATCGTTGGAGGCAGATTACAGTGCGCTTAAACGCAAAGGATTAATTTTAGCGACTGCTAATTTTGATCGACCCTTTGGCGATCTCGCACAAGGACTCAACGCCTAGGATCTCGGGAAGGCTCAGCCAGCGGTAGGCCGGCCCGTCAGGGCTTTTTATCGCCGTTTGGATTTGGCGCCGGCGCCTCGCGCACATCTCGCGGTGGCGGGTCGACATGTTGAGGAACTGGCGATGCGTCCTCGTCTGGACGGACAGGCGTCTTTCTCGGACTGGGCCTCGGCGGCGGATCTTTGAGTTTGGGGCGCATGCCTAGAGAACCGACATAGCCACTCTCTTGTTCCCAGGCACGCTCTGATATTTTAGCAACCGCGAAACAAAGCCCCCGTTCCCGCGTTGAGATTTCGTCAACATGGGGAGAAACGCGAAAATGGATCCGGCAACTGCCGCAATGATGGTTCTGCTGTCGTGCAGCCCAGGCCAGGCTGTCTGCAAACCGCTCGATACGTCACCGGCCATGATGTTCGCATCCCTTGACGAATGCCAGGTTGCATTAGCCAACAGGCTCGCAGGCGCCCCCAACGGCGAGATCGTCGGGCGATGCAGTCCGGTCGACCCAACCACTACGGGCTCCCTTCCTGCCGGATATAGGACGGTCATCGTCACGCGGGGCGTAGGGGCGAATGCGGAGAGCAGTCGCTACATCGTGCCGCACAAAGACTGAATCCCAACCCCAGCCCCCTTGATGCAGCGCCGGTTTCGCCCGACAATAGGGAACGATTTCGCCCGCTATGTGTTAGGAGCTCATGAATCCCGCGAACCCCGGACCCAGAATGGCAGCCGATCCTCTGACGAGGCAGCTCGCCGATGCCCAGCAGCAGCGCATCAGGCAAACCGAGCTTGCGCTTGTACTCAGCGAGAGAATGGTGGCTGAGAACCTCGCTTTGTCCAGCAGGATACGATCTGCGCGGCAGCGGGTCGTAAAGTCCGAAGGGCTTCTGACGAAAATCGACCCCACAGCCCTGAACCAGTTCGCACAATAATCGCGCTCCACCGCGGAATGTGCGGGAGAGGTTGTTCGCGGCCTTGAGCGGCCAATACGCCGCAGGAACCAAAGCTTTCGGCAGGGGTTGGTGTTGCGAAGGGACCGCAACCCAAAGGAAGCGGAACAATGGACCTGATGAACCTGGAACTGGCCAGGGCACGACAGAGCGTCGGCCGGGCAAAGCTGGATCTCGAACGCGCTGAAAACCTGCTCGATGAAGACGGCGGCGTTGCCCTGAACCTCGCCTTGTGCTGCCGAATCCGGTATGCGCAACGGCGCGTGATCGAGGCGAAGAAGCGGCTCACCAAGATCGATCCCGGCAGGACAAATTGACCGACCCTGAATCCCGAAATCGCGAGAAGTGGCTCATCGATCGCCAGGTGCGACCGGCAGCTGCGCATCAGTTGATGTCGAGATAGCCGGCGGCAACGAGCATTGCCTTGTATCGTTGGGCAAATCGGCTGGGCAAACGGCTGAGATAGCCTGAGGCGCCAATATCCCAATGCGCGCCCAGTTCGCGGTCGAAGGCAGCCGGGTCGAATTGCAGCAGCCCGCTGCGCGGATAGATGGTGAATTCTCCGAAGATCGGCTCCCCCTGTTCCTCGTAGAAGTCGACACGCACCATGTCGAACTCGCGGCCAAGCGCCTCGGCAGCCTCGATCATCCGGCCGAGGCTTTTTGGCGGAGGAATTTCCAGGCTCGAGTCGATCGCGCCCTGGACGATGTTCAGCGGGCGCCAGTCGCGATCCAGGTGGCCGGTATTCTTGACGGTGGACCGGAAGGCGACGACGACGATGTATTCGACGCGGCCGGCCAGCACGCAGAGCTTGTAGTCGACCGGGTCATAATCCTGGTCCTTGCCGACCAGCGCTTCGACGAAAACCCGCCGCTCGATGTGCGCATAGCTGCGTTCAAGCTTGCGGGCGCCATAGGTCTGAGCAAGATGTCCCGTCATCTCGGCAATGATCGCTTCCCGGTCGGCGCTTGCCGGATCGCGAACGATGACGTTCATGGCGCAACCGTGATTGCATTTGACGGCGTAGGGAATTTTCAGGTCATCGAAGGGGATCTGGCGTGGGTCGTCGCCCCGCCACAACACCTCCGGGATGGCGAGCCAGGGAAGCTGCTCGCGGACGATTTCCTTGGACTTGAGCTTGTCGAGAAGACCGACAAAGCGAGGATCGTCATCGAAAATCTTGCGCCAGTGGATCTTCTCCGTGAAGGTCACAGGGGCCGCGAAATTCGGCAGATGCCGCATCCGCTCGAGGAAACGCTGGGTCAACCGGCGGTAGCGGACAAGCAGCGCGGCGTTCAGCAACAGGAGAGATGCTCGCGCGCTGCTTCGCTTCAGCCATGCCTTTGCGCCACGCGCCATTCCGGTGTCCTTACAACTTGCGGACGACTAGGCGACCGGGATTCACGGGTCAAGCCCCGATCACGCATCCACCGAAACGCGGCCGCGGCTGTGCTGGACAGCGGGGTAGAGTTTCGGGTGCCGGATCAGCATTTTGTTTCCCACGACGTCGCTGCAGTCGCATCAATCGCCGGTTCCATCGCCATTATGCATGGCGGTTGTGCGGTACGGAGCCGAGAGCAAGTTTCTCAGCCGCCTCCGCGCGACCCAACCGCGCTTGCGCATCCGCAGCGCTCTTTCGGAACGACCAATGACAGTAACGATCGACAAAAACGCAAGCTGGCGCGACATCGCGCAGGTGAGCGAAGGCGAATCCCTGGCGCTGAGCGAAGCAGCATGGGAGCGGATCGCTTTTGCGAACCAGCTCGTCGCTTCCATCGTCGAAAAAGGCATCCGCGCCTATGGCGTCAATACCGGGGTCGGCGCACTGGCAAGCAAGGTGGTGGCGCCTGCCCTGCACAAGAAGCTGTCGCGCAACATCATTCGCAGCCACGCATGCGGCGTCGGCGACCTGGTGCCGAGACGCGGCGTGCGCGCCATCATTGCCGCCCAGGTGGCGAATTTCGCGCATGGCCATTCGGGTGTAAGCCCCAAAATCGTCCGCAATCTGCTCACCTTTATCGAGCGCGACTGCGTTCCCGACGTGCCATCCAGGGGATCGGCCGGGTATCTGACGCACAACGCGCATGTGGCCCTGGTCTTGATCGGTGAAGGCAGCGCAACCGTGGCGGGTCGCTCGATGAGCGGATTGGAAGCGCTTGCTGAAATGGGTCTGGAGCCCGTGGAGCTCGGCGCAAAAGAAGGCTTGAGCCTCGTCAATGGCACGGCGTGCGCGACCGGCCTGATCAGCATCGCCGTGCAGCGCGCCGAGCGCTTGCTGGGATGGGCCGACGCGGCGGCGGCTTTGACGCTTGAAGCCGCGGGCGCACAAATGCCGGCCTTTGGCGAAGCCATCCTGGCGATGCGGCCCTCGCCCGGCATTCAGGATGTGGGCAAATCGCTGCGCGGCTGGCTTCACGGCAGCGCGCTTATCGCGCTTGCCCATGGCACTCGCACGCAGGACGCACTCAGTCTTCGCGCCGTGCCGCATGTTCATGGTGCCGCCCGCGAGGTGTTGGACCGGTCCGCTGAGCTGGTCGACCGTGAACTGGCTGCCGTCACCGACAACCCCGCTGTGTTCGGGACGTTGAACGATCCTCAGGTTGTCTCGGAGGCGCATGCGGTGGCGCCGGCGCTCGGGCAGGCCGCCGACGGTCTGACCATTGCTTTGGCGCAGGTGGCCGGCATGAGCGAGCGTCGCATCGACCGTCTCGTCAATCCTCTGGTCAACAATCTGCCGGCCTTCCTTGCCGATGAGGACGGCAGCAATTCCGGCTTCATGATTGCCCAGTACACCGCGACGTCGCTGAGCAACGTCAATCGGCGCCTGGCCGCACCGGCGGCGACCGACGGCGGCGTCACATCCGGGCTGCAAGAGGATTTTCTGGCGCATCCAACGGTGGCAGCCAACAAGCTGCTCGCCGTGATCGACAACGCCGAATACATTTTGGCGATCGAGCTCATGGCCGCCGCGCAGGCCCATGATTTTCTGGCGGAGCGCGGTGCGCGTGCACCCGGCACCGACACCATCTACCGCATGGTCCGGGACAATATCGCGCACTATTCCGACGATCGGCCTCGCGTTTTCGACTCGCCCTGACCTTAATCTCAACACACCTTAGGCCTTCATCGGGTACAGTTTCAGGTGCTGGATCAGGATGATCGTCTTGGCGTCGATGATGCGACCGTCGGCGATGCCGGCCAGCGCCTCGTCGAGCGGCATCTCGAGAACCTCGATGTCCTCGCCCTCTTCCGGTGCGCCGCCGCCGGCCGAGATGCGGTCGGCGGGTGAGTAGCGCGCCACGAAGAACCACAGCCGTTCGGTCACGCTGCCCGGGCTCATATAGGGCGAAAACAGCCGTTCGATGTTCTTCAGGTGATAGCCGAGCTCTTCCTCGGCCTCCTTGAGGATGGCGGTTTCGGGATCGTTTTCGTCGAGCAGGCCGGCGCAGGCCTCGATCAGCGGTTCGCGGTGGCCGGTGACATAGGCGGGGTAGCGGAACTGCCGCACCAGCAGCACCGTCTGGCGCTCGGGATCGAAAGGCAGGATCACGGCGCCGTCGCCGCGATCGTAGGTCTGGCGGATCTGCGTCTCCCACTGGCCGTCGCGCCGGCGATAGTCGAGGACGGTCTTCTTAAGGACTGCCCAGTCATCGGACAGGACTTCCTCCGAGCGGATACGGATGCGATCTTCCATGACGAACTCCATGCTGTCGGCGCCATGGCGTAACCGCGAACTGTTTTGCGCGCAACCGAAACGGCGAAGCTTTCACTGCCTCGTGTCTGGTGCCGGCAACTGCCAGCGCCTACATAGCTCAAGCCCCCGTCCCCGGAGTTTTTTGATGACCGCAGCGCTTTTCCAGCCGATCACCCTCGACGGCCTGACCTTCCCGAACCGCATTGCGGTGGCGCCGATGTGCCAATATTCCGCCGACGACGGCTCGGCCAGCGACTGGCACCTCTATCACTGGATGAACCTGGCCATGTCGGGCGCCGGCATGGTCACCGTCGAGATGACCGACGTCGAACGGCGCGGCCGCATCACCCATGGCTGCCACGGCCTCTATAACGACGACAACGAAGCCGCCGCCCGGCGCACGCTGGATGCCGCCAGGCGCGTCGCTGCTCCGGAGACGAAATTCGGCATCCAGCTCGCCCATGCCGGGCGCAAGGCGTCCAACAGAAAGCCTTGGGAAGGCGGCGGTCCATTGCAGCCGGGTGAGGATCCCTGGCAGACCGTCTCGGCCTCGGCTGTTCCCTACGACACCGGCTGGAACGTGCCGCATGCGCTGGAGGAGGATGAAATCCTGCAGCTCGTCGAACGCTTCGCTCAAGCCGCAAGACGGGCCGAGCGCGCCGGCTTCGACTTCCTCGAACTGCACGCCGCACACGGCTACCTGATCTTCCAGTTCCTGTCGCCGCTTTCCAACCAGCGCACCGACCGCTGGGGCGGCTCGCTGGAAAACCGCATGCGTTTCCTGCTCGAAATCGTCAAGGCGGTGCGCAAGGCGGTTCCCAAGCTGATGCTGGGCACGCGCCTGTCGGTGAAAGAATGGGTCGATGGCGGTTTCGAGGTCGAGGACGCGATCGAGGTGGCCAAGGCGCTGAAAGCGCTGGGCATTGCCTATCTCTGCTGCTCGAGCGGCGGCAATTCGCCCTTGCAGAAGCTGCCGACCGGCCCCGGCTACCAGGTGCATCTGGCGGAAGCGGTGCGCAAGGGCGCCGGCATTCCGACGCGGGCTGTCGGCCTGATCGACGATCCCGCCCAGGCCGAGGCTATCGTCGCCGACGGCCGCGCCGATATGGTGGCGCTGGCCCGCGCCTTCCTCGCCGATCCGCGCTGGGGCTGGCGCGCCGCCGCCACCTTTGGCGAGACAATCCATCCGGCGCCGCAGCTCGCCCGCTCGGTAACGACGATGCAGCACTGGATGAAGGACTGAGCGGCCTGCACCGTCGGCTGCGCAAAAACGCATTTGCTGGACAGGCAGCCGAAGCTTCGCTTTAATCCACTCGCACATTCCCCTGGGGCAAGGCCGCCTTGGCGGCCGGGTTGGGAGCAAAGTCATGGCATCAAGGGCAATCTATCCCGCGGCCGCCGCTCTGGTGGTCGCGCTGTCGTTCGCCGCGCCGTCTCCGGTTGGGGCGCAATATTGCGAGGGCACGGTGCACGGCCTGTCCAGACACTACGATCTGGATACGGGCAGCGGCTTCCTCGCCGTGCGGACGCGGCCGAGTTCGTCGTCGCGCATGATCGGCCAACTGTTCAACGGCGATCACACCGAAATCTTCGACCGCCGCGGCAACTGGTACCAGATCGACTTCAAGGGCCGGACCGGCTGGGCCAACGCGCGCTGGCTGCGCAACGACTGCGGCTACTGAGAGGCCGCTGAGACGTTTGGGCGCAGGGTGATTGCCACTTTTGCAACCAAATTGGCTGCTTTGCGTTGCGGCCATCATGGATAGCAAACCTTTTGAAACGCCCGTCGTGGTCGAACTCGGCCATGTCGGCAAATATCGCCAGATCCGCAGCACCCAGGAAGCAGCGGAGTGTCTGATGACGGTCTGGCCGCTCAATCGCGGCCCGCGCCATCGTGATGCTCTCGACACTTGCCTCAAAGTGCTGGAAGGTTATCGTTCGACGGCCGATGCACGCAGGGCTTTGATCGAAGCGGCCAAGGAATCGGAAGTGCTGGTTCCCGAAGACCGGCTGCCCGACGCCAAATTGCATTGACGAACCGGCTGCATCGAACGAACGGACGAACCGGAGGATTTCATGGCGAAGCTGACTTACAAGATCGTCGAGCATGACGGGGGCTGGGCCTACAAGGTCGGTTCGACATTCTCGGAAACATTCCCAAGCCACCAGGACGCGCTGCGCGCCGCCGAGATTGCCTCGGCCGAGCAGCAGGTCGCCGGCACTACGGACGGCATCCAGTATGAGGATGCCGACGGCAAGTGGCACGACGAACTGGCCGACGGCCGCGATCGGCCGCAAACGGAAGTTTCCGACTGATCATTTACTCCGCCCGCTGCCGGCCGTGGATGCCTTTTTTGGGCATCCTGCCGGTCAGTCGAAACAGCGGCTCGATCACTTGCCGCAATATTGATCGTTCACGTTAGGCCTCACATTTCCGTAGGGTCCTGCAGGGTCGGAGGCGCACGGGCCGCCGGCACCGCCATTGGCCTGACCGCTGGCATTGATGCTGCCGGTGGTGCTGTGGTCGACGGTCGAGGACTGCTCGTTGCCGAACGGCCACCAGCTGCGATGGTTGGAAGAGGTGCCGTCGGATGACTCGGCCATCGCCGATGTGGCAAGACCGATCGTCAGAACGGATGCCGCGAAAAGTTTCCTGTACATTGAATTACTCCGTATCTGCCGCCTTGGGTGCGACACGGGAGTAAACCCGGACATCCGCCGAATGGTTCAGTGAAATTGTCGTGAGGCCGCGGTGATGCCTATGGCAAAAATGCCCGCTCGGCGATGCGCTTGATGAAGGCGATGACGCGGTCCGGTTCGGCAAATTGCGGCATGTGGCCAAGGCCGTCGACCATCTCGAAATCCAGCCCGCCGATCCTGTCCTTCATCGGCTCGCCGTGGATGCGCATATCGATGACGCGATCGGCGGTGCCGAAGAAAATGCCGGCCGGCATGGCGATCTCGCCGTAGCGCTGCTCGATGCGGGCAAGATCCTCTTCGACTGCCACGAAATCGGTGGAGGTCGCATGGAAATGGGTTGGCCGCAGCCCGAGCCAGCCGCCGCCATTGACCATATAGTCGGTGGGAACCCCCTGCGGCGAAAAGATGAACTCCAGGGTCTGCCGCGCATATCTGAGACTGGTTGGGGTCGCGATGGTATAGGCCATGATCCCGCGCCAAAGCCGCGAACGGATATAGAGCAGGCCCGCCTTTTCGCGCGCACCGGCTTCCAGATGCGTCAATGGCGCCAGCAAGGCGATGCCGGAAATCGCTTCGGGGTGTTCCACCGCCAGGGTCAGCGTGACGGCCCCGCCCAGCGAGTGACCGACCACAAGCGGCCTTTCCAGTCCGAGCGTTTCGATGAAACGCCTGACGATCTCGGCCTGCTCAGGCAAGCGGCCGGTGGCGCCCCTCGCCCGCACCGAATAGCCCGATCCCGGCCGGTCGAGCGCGATCAGCCGGTAACCTGGACCGAAGCGATTGAACAGCGTGTGCCGGAACTGGTGGAGCTGGGCGCCAAGTCCGTGCACGAACACGATCGGCCGCCCCTTGCCCGTTTCGACATAGTGGATGCGGTTGCCGTCAATATCGACGAATTTTCCGCTGGCCGGCACCAGTCTTTCGGCCTTGGCTGCGATCCACAGCGTTGCCGCCACCAGGCAGGCGACGATGACGAGAGCCAGCAGGAGCAGACCGCCAAGCAGCCACAGCAGAATCGATACCAGCATGTTTCACCCGGGAGCGGACCGGCGCGCACCATCACCCACTGCCAGGCGCACGGCAAGGCAGGTGGCGGCTTCTGCCGGCATTGCCGCCCGTCGCATGTCGCGCTATCTCAGGCAACCTTGTCTGCCCAGGGCCTGCCCTGAGGCGCCTTCCGCCGGAGCCTTCCATGCCTGAAATCGTCACTGCCGCCATGCTCGTCATCGGCGACGAGATTCTGTCCGGCCGCACGAAGGATAAAAATATCGGCCACCTCGCCGACATCATGACGGCCATCGGCATCGACCTGAAGGAGGTGCGCATCGTTCCCGACGAGGAAGACGAGATCATAGCGGCGGTGAATGCCGTGCGTGCCCGCTACACCTACGTCTTCACCACCGGCGGCATCGGCCCGACGCATGACGACATCACCGCGGATTCGATCTCCAAGGCCTTTGGCGTGCCCTGCGAATACGACGCCAAGGCCTATGCCATGCTGGGCGAGAGCTATGCCGCGCGCGGCATCGAATACACCGAGGCGCGCAAGCGCATGGCGCGCATGCCGCGCGGCGCCGACCATATCGACAACCCGGTCTCCGTCGCGCCCGGCTTTCGCATCGGCAATGTCCATGTCATGGCCGGTGTGCCGTCAATCTTCCAGGCCATGCTCGACAATGTCGTGCCGACGCTGAAGGCCGGCACAAAAATGCTGTCGGCCACCGTCCATTGCCCGTTCGGCGAAGGCCTGATCGGCGGTCCCCTGGGCGACATCCAGAAGGCGCATCCTGACACGATCATCGGCTCTTATCCGAAATATGGCGACGGCAAATTCTGGACCGAGCTGGTCGTCCGTGCCCGCAGCCAGGAGGCGCTGGATGCGGCGCGCAGCGATGTCGAGGCGATGGTGGCCGGCTTCACTGCCGCCAATTGACCTTGGGGTTTAGAGGCCTATCGCCGACCCGGAACCAAGCGCCGTACTCTGACGTTTTCCCTCGGGCGCACCCGGCGCCGGCAGATTTGAGGGATTCCCATGCGCTTCAAGACCATCGTCGCGATATTGCAGAACGAACAGGATGCCGAGCGCGTGCTCGACTGCGCCATTCCGCTTGCCGACCGGTTTGAGAGCCATCTCATCGGCATCCATGCCGAAGCGCTGCCCGTTCCCTACACCTCGGCCACGGGTTTTCCCGACACCGAATTCCTGCAGGTGTCCGCCGACATGAACCGCGAGCGCGCCGAAAAGCTGCAGGCGCTTTTCCTCGGGCAGATCGAAAAATCCGGTCTTTCCTTTGAATGGCGCAGCCTTGAGAGCTTTTCCGGCGACAGTGCGCTGACCGGCATTTCCAGCGTTCGCGCCGCCGACCTGATCATCGCCGCCCAGCGCGAGACCGGCGGCGATCCGAGCGCCGATGTCGACACGCTGGTCTACGATGCCGGCCGCCCGGTGCTTGTGGTGCCGCATGAGGGACCGCTGGTCACCACATACAAGCATGTGCTCCTGGCCTGGAACGGCAGCAAGGAGGCAGCTCGCGCCGCCTTCGACGCCCTGCCCTTCATCATCGAGGCCGAGAAGACCGACATTCTGGTCATCGATCCGCCGGACACGCTGGACGATAACCCGGAAGCCGCCGGCGCGGAGATCGCCGCCGCACTCTCCCGACATGGCGCAACCGTCAGCGTTTCGGTGCAGAAGTCGGGCAATGCCTCGGTCGATGACGTCATCCAGACCAGGATCGCTGAAACAGGCGCCGACCTTCTTGTGCTCGGCGCCTACAGCCATTCCTGGCTGCGCCAGCTTCTGTTCGGCGGCGTCACGCGCACCGTGTTGCGCACCGTGCCCGTGGCGGCTTTTCTGTCGCGCTGAACCTACAATCTATCCGGCCCTTGCCAAGGCCAAGGCTTTCCGGCTAATTCCGCGCGCATTCCCTTGGCGCGCGGAGTGCAGCAACAATGTCCCTTCCTGAAAAAGCCTTTCCGGTCTCCTGGGACCAGTTCCATCGCGATGCTCGTGCGCTCGCCTGGCGGCTAGCCGGCGCCAACAAGGGTCAATGGAAGGCCATCGTCTGTATCACCCGCGGCGGCCTGGTTCCCGCCGCCATCATCTCGCGCGAACTCGGTATCCGCGTCATCGAGACGGTCTGCGTCGCCTCCTATCACGACTACACCAGCCAGGGGCAGTTGCAGGTGCTGAAGGAGATCACGCCCGCCCTGCTCACCGATGACGGCGCCGGCGTGCTGATCATCGACGACCTCACCGACACCGGCAAGACTGCGGGCATCGTGCGCGCCATGATGCCCAAGGCGCATTTCGCCACCGTCTACGCCAAGCCGAAAGGCCGGCCGCTGGTCGACACCTTCGTCACCGAAGTCAGCCAGGACACCTGGATCTATTTTCCCTGGGACATGGGTTTTACCTACCAGAAGCCGATCGCCGACGATCACGCCGGCTGAGTCGCAGCCGCCCTTTTTCTGTCCAAGCGGCCGGACCGGCTCCGTTTGCTATGGAAACGGGCGGCGCAAGGCACAATATTCTGTTGAATTGCCCCCTGTTGGCGGAATCTGACGGGTTGGTGTGACGTTTTTTACTTTTATGACTTACACTTCGCCGTAAGATTCGTTTGGCGGCAAACGATTCTGAGGGCTGGGGTAGCTTTCTGCGATGTTGACGAAACCAACGACGCACAACCATATGGCCGAAAGGGTCCGGCGACTCTTCGGCACCGCGCCGTGTCGTCTGCAGGTTGCTGCACTGCCCTGGCGCACCACCGAAAACGGTGTCGAAATCATGCTGATCACCAGCCGTGACACCGGCCGCTGGGTGCTGCCCAAGGGCTGGCCCGAAGCCAGGGAGCCGCTCTGCGAGGCTGCAGCGCGCGAGGCCGGCGAGGAAGCCGGATTGCGTGGCAAGATTTCGCATTTCGAAGCCGGCCGCTATTTCTACGCCAAGGCCTTGGCTTCCGGCGAGGAAGTGCCTTGCGAGGTACTGGTATTTCCAATGCAGGTCGAGCGCGTCTCCGACCGCTGGAAGGAAAAGCGCGCGCGCACCCGCAAATGGGTCAATTCGGCCGAGGCCGTGCGCATGGTCAACGAGCCCGACCTTTGCCAGATCATCGCCCATTTCTGCGCCGATCCCGACAAATTCGTCGCCAGGACCTAGACACAACTCCACAGCGACCGTGCCTATTGGCGGCTGTGGGGCTGGGATAGGTGTTATAGGGTTGTGCCGCCCGTCCCCAATCACGGCCGCAGCCGACCAAACCTGAGGTGAATTGTGATCAGGATTTCCAGAGCATTGTTGATCGGTGCGGTTTTGGCCTGCTTTCCCTCTATGGTCCAGGCGAGTACCGAATCCAAAGTCTTTCCCGAAGAATGTAGCCCAGTTAAGCAGGCGAACGAATGGGTTAGCAATGCTCCATCCGTTCAGATGACTTCCCGGTTTGCTAGGTTCGGCCTTGGCGACGATCCGGAGTTGCACGTTCGCGAGATGATCTACACCTCAGAGATGGCGTATACGCGAGACCAACCCTTCGAGCCTTGGCGAGCGCAAAAGAGGCAGCCGATAGATCCCAGATTGTTTGAGCCCGATAACTGCCGTCGCCTTTACGACGCCGTGTTGAATGGAGTCAGGTCGGTTGTCTTCGAACATGACAAAACACTGGGCGAAGGCCGGCAGCACTATCGCTGCAAGATGTGGGTCGAGACGCCGAACTACAGGCCCCTCCAATCGATCTGTGAGGGTCCATTCGAGTACACCAGGCGTTGGTTCTATCTGCCACACGTTTCGATACCTGACGTAAAGGCGGACTAGACTTATCCGCGCGCCCGACGCCGCCTTGCCATCGCGTCAACCGCCTCTTTGACGGTCTGGTTGCGCCGTATCGAGCCGTCCGGCATTGCCTGGTAGGTCCCCTTGTTCTCCGCCGGCTTGACCTTGGCAACGATTTCCTCTCGCCATGACAGCCCGAGATACCGGAACGCTGACGCGTAAGCTGGCGATGCCGACCATCTTCGGCTTGCGACCGTGTTCCCTGAGCGTCTGGAGCCGCGATCGCGCCGTAGCGCTCGCATCGGGCCTCGACATTGATTCCATTCAATGTTTCGCCCGCGGCGCCATCGATCCGACTTCCATCTGACATCGACAGACCCCTCCCCCCATCGGAGTTACGATTGGTCGCGAGTTGACATGCAGGTAGTTACCTGCATATTATGGCCTCAAGTGATGAGTGAGACCGATGGACGCCGACAAGGTTTTCAAAGCGCTGGGCGACCCGACACGCAGAAAGCTGCTCGATCTTCTGTGTGAGAAGAATGGGCAGACGCTGGGCCAGCTTTGCGAAAACCTCGATATGGCCAGGCAATCCGCGACACAGCACATCGATCTTTTGGAGGCTGCCAATCTGATCAGCACGGTCAAACGCGGCCGCGAAAAGCTGCATTTCATCAACCCTGTGCCGCTGCACGAAGTCTACGAGCGGTGGGTGCGCAAATTCGAACGGCAGCGGCTGAGCCTGATGCACGACCTGAAACAGGAACTCGAAGGAGACGACCAATGAGCAGAGAAACCACCAGTTTTGTCTACGTGACCTACATCCGTTCGACGCCGCAAAAGGTGTTCGAGGCCATAACCAGGCCCGATATCGCCAAGCGCTACTGGGCCCACGAGAATGTCTCCGACTGGAAGCCGGGTTCGAAATGGGAACACATCCGCGCCAATGACGAGCGCACAGTCGAACTCGTCGGCAAGGTGGTCGAAATCTCGCCGCCGACCCGTCTGGTCATAACCTGGGCCAACGCCTCGCAGGCCGACGATCCGACCAAGCAGAGCCGGGTGACCTTCGCCATCGAGGAATATGACGCCATGGTCCGGCTCACCGTCACCCATGACGAACTCGAGGCCGGCAGCGGCATGGCCAAGGGCATCAGCCAGGGCTGGCCGGCCGTGCTGTCCAGCATGAAATCCTTCCTCGAAACCGGCACCGGCATCGACCTTTTCGCCAAGCCGAAATCGGCCTGAAGCAAGCTTCCAGCGGGAGAACGATAATGACCAGACATTTTGCAGGCGGCTGCGCCTGCGGCGCGATCCGCTATGAGGCGAGCGGCGAGCCAATCTTTCAGAACCACTGCCAATGCCTCGACTGCCAGAAGCGCAGCGGCACGGGCCACGGCTCCTATGTGACCTTCGGCCGCCGCGCTGACGTAAAGGTCACGGGCCAGCCGAGTTCCTGGCGGATGATCGCTGACAGCGGCAATGAAAAGGTCCAGGCCTTTTGCCCGACCTGCGGCACGCCGGTATACGTGACCTTCGTCGCCATGCCGGAGGTGACGGCAATCCACGCCACCAGCCTTGACGATCCCGGCCAGTTCAATCCGCAGGCGGTCACTTACAAGATCCGGGGCCACGCCTGGGACACGATCGATCCCGCGCTCCAGCCATTCGAGAGAATGCCTGGATAGACCAGGCAGAACCCATCCCGATCGCCTCGGGATGGGTTCCGCACTCGTTAGATCACCAGGCCCTTGGTCAGTTCCAGCGCCTGGCGCTCGAACAGGCGGCGGTAGATGCCGCCCTTGAGCCGGATCAGCTCGTCATGCGAGCCCTCCTCGACGATCTTGCCGCGGTCGAACACCAGCAGCCTGTCGAGCGCCCGCACCGTCGACAGACGGTGCGCGATGACCAGCGTCGTGCGGCCGACCATCAGCCTCTCCATCGCCTGCTGGATCAGCACTTCCGATTCCGAATCGAGGCTCGATGTCGCCTCGTCCAGGATCAGGATGCGCGCATCCGCCAGGAAGGCGCGCGCGATCGCCACGCGCTGGCGTTCGCCGCCCGACAGTTTCACGCCGCGCTCACCGACCAGCGTGCCGTACCCCTTGGGCAGGCTGGTGATGAAGTCATGCGCGCTGGCGAGCTTCGCGGCATGCTCGATCTCGGCCTGCGTGGCGTTCGGCCGGGCATAGGCGATGTTTTCCGCCAGCGAGCGGTGAAACAGGATCGGCTCCTGCTGGACGATGGCGATCTGCGCCCGCAGCGACGCTTGGCGCACCTGCGAGATGTCCTGCCCATCGATCAGGATCCTGCCGCCGCTGACGTCATAGAGACGCTGGATCAGCTTGACGAAGGTCGTCTTGCCCGAGCCGGAATGACCGACCAGCCCAACGCGTTCACCGGCCGCAATGTCCACCGAAAAGTCGCGGTAGAGCGGCAGCCGATGGCTGCCATAGTGGAAGGTGACATTGTCGAAGCTGATGGCGCCCTGCTTGATGCGGATCGGTTGAGCACCAGGCCGGTCGACGATGCCCAGCGGTTGCGACTGGAAATCGACCATTTCCTCCATGTCGTTGATCGAGCGCTGCAAATTGCGGATGTGCGTACCGATATCCCTGAGATAGCCCTGCAGCACGAAAAACGACGTCAGCACGAAAGCGACATCGCCGGCGCTCGCCTGGCCCCAGGCCCACAGCATCAGCGACAGGCCTATGACCGCCGTCCGCAGTACCAGCAACATCACGCCCTGCACACCACCGTTGATGGTGCCGCGCACCCAGGTGCGGCTCGTCCGCGCCCGCCATTTGGCGACGACCTTGGCAAGACGCGTTTCCTCGCGCGTCTCGGCGCCAAAACCCTTGACCACGGCATTGCAGCTCACCGCGTCGGCGAGCGAGCCGCCAAGCCGTGTATCCCAGCTGTTGGCGAGCCTTGCCGCAGGCGCGACATAGGCAAGCGACAGCGTCGCCGTGACCATGATGAACACCACCGGGCCAACGGCTATCACCAGCCCCATCAGCGGCCAGAACCAGCCAAGCAGCAGCGTCGAACCGACCAGCATGGCGACCGAAGGCAAAAGCGCGATCAGGATCGTGTCGTTGAGCAGGTCGAGCGCCCACATGCCGCGCGTGACCTTGCGCACCGTCGATCCGGCGAAGCTGTTGGCGTGCCAGTCGGTGGAAAAGCGTTGGACACGGTGAAAAGCGTCGGCCGCGATATCCGACATCATCTTCAATGTCAGCTCGACAAGCCCCATGAACGCCAGGTTGCGCACCACCAGGCCGGACAAGGCCAGAGCGACCAGCGCGAAGAAAGCCGCCATCGCTGCACTCCACGCAGCGTCGTCGGCTGCGCCGCCGCTGGCGACGGCATCGACAAGCCGGCCGGAATAGAGCGGCGCCAACACCTCTGCAAATGTGGAGAGCAGAAAACCGCCCATGACCAGCGATAGCCGCCACGGCTGGCGCCGCCAGTGGCTGAATGTGAAGCCTAAAACGCTGCGAAAGGCACTTGCGCGCAGATCGATTCGAAAACGAGCCATGATGTCATCCGGGCGCAAACGTGCCCGGTCCCGGTAAGGTCGAAAATTGAAAACCGCGCTGGGCAATTCGCCCGGGGCTGCGGAGGTTCGGCATAGGTGGCGGCGCGCCCGAGATATCAGGGGGCGACCGGCATCGGCAGAAGCCTGTACTCGACCCGGCATCGGCGCGAAGGGTAAACCTTCGCCGGACACCAGGTGAGACCTAAGCTTCGCGGCCTCGCATCACCATGTGAAATACTGCCATTCGGACCTCCCGCAAGACAATTGCGGAGCGGTCGTTATAGAGACGCCCCGACGGATCGCCAAGACCAAGTGCGCGGCAAAACTAATCTGGTCTAACCAGTGAGGTTATTTTGCAACAACAGACGGCCAAGCCCTTGCCTGCGCCTCAATCAGGGTTGCGATCGAGGCGCATATAGCGGCCATCGGTAGATGCCTTGAAGCCCAGCTTCTCATAAACGCCATGCGCGTCACCGGTCGACAGGCTCCAATGCGAGACCGTGCTGAGTTCAGGGTGATCGATGAGCGCCTGCACCAGTTGCAAGCCAATGCCCCGGCCGCGATGCTGCGGCCAGATGATGATGTCGGCGAGATAGGCAAACACCGCACGGTCGGTGATGGCCCGGCCAAAGCCCACTTGATCCCCATCGATATAGGCCGCGGCGCAGAACGAGTTGGCGAAGGCGCGGCGATGAAACTCGTCGCTGCGTCCGGCGCCCCAGTAGCTCGCCATCAACAGGTCGGAGGTCGCCCGAAAATCGATCCGTGACATGTCGAAGCTGATTTCACTGTCGGGCATGGTGTCTCGCAAGAAATGAGGGCGGCCGAACCTTCGGTCCGGTCGGGGATTGGGTTGCCACGCAGTACGCTTACGGCACCACGAGATAGGCTTTCTGGTCGGCGATCGCGATCGTCACGTCCGTGCCGGAATTGAACTCGACGAAATCGACCTCCATCCCGTCGCTGAAGATGACGCCGCCCCTGCTCTGCCGCGACGAAATCACCAGCGGCCGGTCGCGGGTGATGACGCCATGAACGAGCGACACGCCAGTCGTGTTGCTCGGAAACGGTTCGCGCACCGAAAAGAACAGCTGCTCGCCTTCGCGGTCGTAGCCTTGCGGCGGCACGGTCGGCACCGCGGAGTCGCCATAGGCCGCGGCCAGACCGGCCGCACCCGCCATGACCGAGCGCAGCCAGCCGGTGGACCCCGCGCCGGTCGAAATGATGATGCCGCTCGACGACTGGAGCTCGGTCCTGCCGCCATAGGTCAGTTCGTAGCGGGCCGACACATGCGTCGAGGCGCCAACGAAAAGGTCGTTGAAGGCGATCAGCCGGCGGCCGTCATTGGAACGCGCTTCCGCCATCACCACGGCCTGGCGCTTTGCCCTGCCGGAGAGTGTCAGGCCGAGGACCTTTTCGGTATCCTCGGCGCGCCACGGCAGCAGGGCGCCGTCGAAAAGCGCCGGATTCGGGTTGATGCCGATCAGAGGCTGATACGGCAGATATTTGGCGGTGTTGGAGACCAGCCCGTCCTGGCCGAGCGCGATCACCACATCGGTGCCGAACTCGAACTGCGGCACCAGTTCCCGGTCGAGCCGCAACTGCTTGAGGCCTTGGGGCAGCGAACCCATCACCCGGTCGAGCGCCTGATGGTAGACATCATGCGCCGCCTTGACCGGGTCGAAATTCATGCCGGCCTGTTTGAGATAAAAACGCGCCTGGCCCTGCGTGTTGAAGCGCGTCGTCAGCTCCTCGAGCTCGGTCTTGCGGGTGACGACGATCACCCGGTCGATCGGCCTGTCGTTCTGGTCGCCGGCCACTCTGGCTTGCCTTCTACGACCCAGCTTTCGGCGTGGAAAGCTGGCTGAGCGCGCTGGTCAGCATATCCGGCGTGATCGACAGATTGCCGACCGAACCGCCCTTTTCCGCCCAGGCCTTGAAGGCCATCGCCGTCAGCACATGCGCCGGCGCCGACGAATAGACGGTGAGCTCCAGCTGCTGCGCCTTGGCTTCCGCCTCGGCCAGCGTCAGCTTGTTGCGCGCTTCGGTGTCGACCAGCAGCTTGTTGCGTTCGGCAAGCTCGATCTCGGTCGCCAGTTCGCTCTGCTTGATCTCGCGCTCCTTCTCGACCCCCCAGGCCCGGCGCCCGTAGATCGCGGCATCGGCCTGGCGCTGCAGCGCCTCGCGATATTCGGTCTGCAGCGCCTTGCGGATTTCCGGCGTCGGCTGGACCGAGGTGATGTGGACCTCCTCGATCGACAGGCCGGCAGTCGCGGCGATCGGATCACCGCGCAGCAGTTCGGCGAGATTGCCCCCGAGCTTAGTCACCTCGGCCAGCGCCTGTTCCAGCGTCATGTTCGAGACCACCGCACGCGCCCGGCTCTGGATGGCCAGCACCAGGCGTTCGGCGATCTTCTCGCGACCGTCGCCGGCGACGTCGGAACGGCTGAGCTTGGCGCTGAAGTCAAAACCTTCGGCCGCCTTGAGCGGATCGACGATGCGGTAGCTGACCGACCCCTGGATCGCCAGATCCTGGAAATTCGCCGTCGTCTCGGTGAAGATGAACGGGTTGTCGAGCGACGTCACCGGCACCATGGCGATGGTGGTGCCGAACGTGCCGTACCAGAAGGAGATGCCACGCCCCTGCTGCCTTATCTTGCCGTTCTTGAAGCAAAGGATGTGATATTCAGGCGTTCCCTTGAAATAGCTGACAAACATACGAGCCCCCAAGGTTCATCAATTGAATCAGACGTTTAGCCGCGATCCCTGAAACGGTTGGTGATGGGATAGCGGCGGTCGCGGCCGAAATTCTTGCGGGTGATCTTCACGCCCGGCGCCGCTTGCCGGCGTTTGTACTCGGCAATGTAGAGCAAATGTTCGACCCGCGTCACCGTCGCCCGGTCATGGCCGCGCGCGACGATGGCATCGACGCCCATCTCGTTCTCGACCAGGCATTCCAGAATGTCGTCCAGCACCGGATAGGGCGGCAGCGAATCCTGGTCGGTTTGGTTTTCGCGCAGTTCCGCCGACGGCGCCTTGTCGATGATGTTTTTCGGGATCACCTCGCCCGACGGCCCTAGCGCGCCCGGCGGCACATGGCTGTTGCGCCAGCGCGACAGCGCATAGACCTGCATCTTGTAAAGGTCCTTGATCGGATTGAAGCCGCCATTCATGTCGCCATAGAGCGTGGCGTAACCCACCGACATCTCGCTCTTGTTGCCGGTGGTGACGACCATCGAGCCGAACTTGTTGGAGATCGCCATCAGGATGGTGCCGCGCGCGCGGCTTTGCAGGTTTTCCTCGGTGATGCCTTCCTTGGTGCCTTCGAAAAGCTGCGTCAGCGCATGCAAAAAGCCTTCGACTGGCTCGAAGATCGGCACGATGTCATAGCGGCAGCCGAGCGCGCGGGCGCAATCCTCGGCGTCCTTCAGCGAATCCTTCGAGGTATAGCGGTAGGGCATCATCACCGCGCGCAGCCGCTCTTCGCCCAGCGCATCGACGGCCAATGCGGCACAGATCGCCGAATCGATGCCGCCGGAGAGACCGAGCACGACGTTCTTGAAACCGTTCTTGTTGACGTAGTCGCGTAGCCCCAGCATGCAGGCGCGGTAATCCGCTTCCTCCCGCCCAGGGATTTTCGACATCGGCCCTTCCGAGCAGACCCAGCCGGCATCCGTGCGCTTCCAGGTGGTGACGTCGAGCGTCTCCTCGAACTGGCTCATCTGGAAAGCCAGCGTCTTATCGGCGCCGATGGCAAAGGACGCGCCGTCGAAGATCAGTTCGTCCTGGCCGCCGATCTGATTGGCGTAGATCATCGGCAAACCGGTTTCGATGACCTGGCGGATAACGACCTGGTGGCGTACGTCCATCTTGGCGCGGTAATAGGGTGAGCCGTTCGGCACCAGCAGGATTTCTGCGCCGCTTTCGGCCAACGTCTCACAGATGCCGACGTCGCCCCAGATGTCCTCGCAGATCGGAATTCCGATGCGCACGCCACGGAAGTTGACGGGTCCCTGAGCCTCGGGTCCGGCCTGGAAGACGCGCTTTTCGTCGAACTCGCCATAGTTGGGCAAATCGAGCTTGTAGCGCTCGGCCAGGATCTTGCCGCCATCAGCGAAAATGATCGAATTGTGGGTGCCGCTCTTGCGCTTCAGCGGCGTGCCGATGATGACGCCCGGCCCGCCATCGGCGGTATCCCCGGCGAAGTCTTGCGCAGCCTTTTCGCAAATCTTGAGGAAGGCCGGTTTCAGCACCAGGTCCTCCGGCGGATAACCGGCAAGGAAAAGCTCGGTGAAGAGCACGATGTCGGCGCCCTGGCGAGCGGCATCCGCCCTCGCCTCGCGCGCCTTGGCAAGGTTGCCGACGACATCGCCGACCGTCGGGTTGAGCTGGGCGACAGCGATGCGCAGAATATCGGGAGCGGTCTTCTTGGTCATGCCTGCGGTTTAGCGCGGCAAAATTGCCCCGGCAATGGCGTTCGTTTGTGCCAATCCGGACCGATCGATTCGATCGTGTCCGGACTGAACAGTGATGGTCTATTCGCCCATATATTCGCGCAGCGCTTCGGGTGAATGGTTCTCGCCAATCGACATCGCCAGGATGCGCGAGATGTGCCGGCGCGGCAGACCCGTTTCCTCAGCCCATTTGTTGATCTGCGCCTGGATCTTGTCGAGATCCCTCTTCGACGTCGGGCTTTCAGCCATGTCGAGGCCGGCGTCACGCAGTGCGGCCGCCATGTCGGCCGATATGACGAAGGCGTCCCATTCCAGCCAGCGCAGGAAATACTGGCCGGTATTGCCGCCGAGCCGGCTGCCATGCTTGCCGAGATACGCCATCAGCCCGACCTGGTCGTCCGCCGGCCACTCGGCCAGAAACTTGCCGAAGCCGCCATGCTCCTTCGACACGCGCTCGACGAAGGCGGCGTTGTCGCGCACCGATTTGATCTTCTGCGGATTGCGCACGATACGCTTGTCGGCTGTCAGATCGTGCCAGAAATCGTCGGGCTGGAACAACAGCCGCTTCGGCTCGAAATGCAGGAACGCTTCTTCGAAGCCCGGCCATTTCTGCTCGATGACGCGCCAGACGAAACCGGCGGCAAACACCCGTTCGGCCATGGTCGACAGGATGCGGTCGTCGGTGATCTTGGCCACGGCGGCGTTGTCGGGCGAAGGCCCAAGCAGCGACGTCAGCACCGCATCGCCGCCTTTGCGTTTTGCAGCACGGGCACGAATCCTGTGGAAATCAGCCATTGGCTCCCCTGTTTCACTTCGGGTAGACGCGGCAATCTACCACTTCCCGTCCGGGCCGGCAGCCTCTAGGTCTAGGCCAGACGCTGACCATGGAGGCGACCATGCACAAGACCGTGCCAGAACTGGCCAACCGCTGGCTGAGACGAACGCCTGAGGCCCTCAGCGAGCTCGAGCGGCGGGTGTTGCAGAGCACTGTCGACCGCAAACCGATCTCGCAGGATATCAACGACAGTCTCGCCGGTCTTCAGGGCGCCGGCGACCGGATCGCGGATGCCATCGCCCGCATCGGCGGCTCTTGGACGTTCATCCTGTCCTTCATCGCCTTCCTGGTCCTGTGGATCGGCGCCAATTGGTGGCTGCTGGGGCGAGACTCGTTCGACCCCTACCCCTTCATCTTCCTCAATCTGGTTCTGTCGATGATCGCTGCCTTGCAGGCGCCGGTGATCATGATGTCGCAGAACCGCCAAGCCGCGCGCGATCGCATCGACGCCGCTCATGACTACGAGGTCAATCTCAAGGCCGAGATCGAGATCATGGCGCTGCACGAAAAGCTGGACGAACTGCGCCACAGCCAGATCATCGGCATGCGCGAGGAGATCGCGCGCCTGGTCGAACAGGTGGGCCGCATCGACGAAAAACTGTCCGGCCGGCAAACGTCTCAATGACCGAGATCGTTCATCACCTCATCGAACAATACGGGCTGATCGCGGTTTTCCTGGGTTGTGTCGCCGAAGGCGAAAGTGCCGCCATCCTTGGCGGCTTCTTCGCCCATCAGCACGTCTTCGTGCCGTGGCAAGCCTTTCTCGCGGCTGCTTTCGGCGCCTTCGTCGGCGACACTTTTTTCTTCGTCCTCGGCCGCAGCTTTGCCGACCATCCCAGGGTTCTGAAACTGAAGGCGAGGCCCGGCTTCAACCACGCCTACGCTCTCGTCTCGTCACACCCAAACATCTTCGTCCTGGCCAACCGCTACTTCTACGGTCTGCGCCTGGTCGGCGGCGTCGCGGCCGGCTTTGCCAGCATATCGGTGCCGCGCTTCGTCATCCTCAACGCCATCTCGTCGCTGGTCTGGGCAGCCTTGTTCTGCGGCATCGGCTATGTCTTCGGCCTTGGTGCGGAGCAGATGATCGGCAAGGCACTGCTCCATCACGAAAGGCTGCTGATCGCGCTTGCCATCGGGCTGGCCGTCGCCATCCTTGCCTGGCTCATCGCCCGCAACGTCGCTGGCAAGGAGCGCGCCAAGGACGCTCGTCAGAGCGAAGCCGGATAGCTCCCGCTCAGTCGTCGTCCTCGACCAAAGCGCGGTCGCCGCGGTCAAGGATCAGCGGGATGATCAGATCTTCCTCGTCGGCAAGATGCCGTTTCAGCATGGCGATCAGCCGGCTGTTCTCGCCGGCATAGGCGTCGGCGGCGAAGCGCCGCCGATCCTCACTCTCCTCCAGCGTGCGAATGAAGGCATTCGCCGTCTCGGCATTGCGCTCCAGCCCTTCATGGATGGTGTGATGATCGGCGTCGAGGATCTCGAAACCTCGCTTCAACCGGGGCTCCGCCTTGGCGAAAGCCGGGAAATATTGATAGTCCTCGACATTGTGGTGGCCGTCGAGATTGCCGAGGAAATGGTTGAGCCGCGGCGCGAACCAGCGCGCGAAATCCGGCGCCGTCAGCTTGCCTTCACGATAGTCGCCAATTCCGGTGGTGAGCATGCCGCCGAGCTCACGGAACATGTCGTGCCGCTGCAGCCACATATTGGCCAGGCCATGGACGTTGGCGTGACCCTGCCAGTTTTCGCGCGGATATTTTTGCGCCAGCCAGCGCAGATCGTCCGGCAGGCCTGCACGTTCAAGCAGCAGCAAATTGGTGCCTTCCACCATGACAGTCTCCTTTGGTAACCGTCATGTAGGGATCAGAATGTCAGATCGGTAGCCCTGTGATGCGCTCGATGATGGCGATGCCCCAGACACCGACGACGATGATCACCGAAATCAGCACCGCCAGCGAGCCGCAGTCCTTGGCGAGCTGGATGTCGATGTTGAACTCGCGGCTGAAGGCATCGCAGGCCGCCTCGATGCCGGTGTTCAGCACCTCTACCATGATCAAAAGCAGCACGGCGCCGATCAACAGCGCGTAGCCGCGCCACGACACCGAGACGAACCAGCCGAGCGGCAGCGCCAGGACGAGCAGCATCAGTTCCTGCTGGAACGCCTTTTCGCTGGCGGCGAGCTTGCGAAAAGCCCGCACCGAATTGAAGAAAGCATCGATCAGCCGCTGCATGCCCGCGCATCCCCTTCGAATCACCGGGAGGGGATATCGCAATGGCTGGATCAAGGGAATAAGGCAGCCATGCCAAAAATCACTCGTCCGCAACCTTGATCGTCGGCGTCGACCTCTCGAACTGCGGCAGCCCATCGTCGATCGTGTAGTAATCGCCCTTGTCGCCGACGAAGATATGGCATTCGCCCTCGAGCCTTGTCGGCGCATCGAACGATCCGGCCAGAACCGATACATAGGCGTCCTGGCCGGGCTTCCAGAACAGCACCGAGCCACATGTTTTGCAGAAGCCGCGCCTGGCGAAAGAAGACGCTTCGTACCAGGTGATGTTCTCAGTCCCCGTTATGGTGATGTTGTCATCGGCGACGTTGGTTGCGGCGTAAAAATGCCCGCTCTGCTTGCGGCACTGCGAGCAGTGGCAATAGATCACGCCGCGCAACGGCCCTTGCGTCTGGAAACGCACCGCCCCGCACAGGCAAGACCCGCTGCTGATATCACTCATCCCTGCCCTCCACCTGCCATCGTTCACGGCTTCGCCGGAGAGGATTTCAGTTTTGCGAAAGCCGGGCACCAGCAAATGCGACATGAGATAGGCGTGTTCGCGCTTTCCCCCACTGCAGCCTGAAGTAGAATTGTCGCGTTCCCTAGCGGCACATTAAGGAAACTTTAGCGCCGGCGCATTTATGGTCGTTGCCAAGCGAAGGTCGCGATTGGGGACGCGTCTTTCGTAAGATGATCCGAAATACGGCTGGTTCTCCCCCGGTCGGCGACATCTCGCACGCGCAGGTCTGCGATGGTTCCCAGGGGTAGAGTGAACAGAAGATGCAGCCGGCAGCCGCCCAGACCGACCGAAACAGCGACATTGCAACGGCCGTTGTGACGACCATGCGCCAGCTCGGCGTGCTCGGCCTGCCGCGCAATTACGAAATCTTCTATGAAGCGCTGAAGGGCACCAATCGCGAACTCGGCCTTGCCGTCGTCGCGCTCGGCAACCGGCCGACACAGGACGATCTCGACCGCATCGGCCGCGCCTTCTTTGCCCAGCATCACGGGCCTGGCATTGTCGAGCATGCGCGCGATGTTCTGGCCAGGGAACTCGAGGAAATCGCCTTGCTGCTGCGCAGCGAACGCAGCCATATCGAGAAATACGGCAAGATCCTCGACGAGACGTCGAGAGGGCTGGCCAATCGCAGCCTGCTTTCACAGGATCTCTTGCAGAAGGTCGCCAGCGCCATGGCGGTGGCCACCAATTCGACGCTCGACCATGGCAAGCAGGTTGCCACCACGCTCAGCGACAAGACGGCTGAACTGGAAAGCGTCAAGTCGAAACTCGAGGAGTACAAGCGGCTCGCCGACACCGACCCCTTGACCCATATCTGGAACCGGCGCGCCTTCGACAAGGAAATCACCAAAATCTACACCTCCAACAAGGGTATCCTGTTCAACGCGCTGATCCTTGCCGACATCGACCATTTCAAGGATGTCAACGACCGCTACGGCCATCCGGTCGGTGACAAGATCATTCAGATCGTCGCCGAAATCTTCCAGACCAGCATCCGCGAAGACATGTTCGTTGCCCGCACCGGCGGCGAGGAATTCGCGCTGATCATCGAAGGCGCCAGCGAGGATACCACCTACGAGATCGCCGAACGCATCCGCGTGCTGATCGAACAGACGCCGTTCACCAGCAGCCAGACCGGCACCAATTACGGCACCGTGACCGTCTCCATGGGCATCTGCATGGCCTCCGAGGCCGAAAGCCCGGAGGATCTCTACACCAAGGCGGACCGGGCGCTCTACCGCTCCAAGGTCGGTGGGCGCAACCGCGTCACCCGGCATTCGACGATGGCCGGCCGCACCGGCAAGAACTGGCTGCTCTACAAGAAAGACTGACGCTTCGGCGCACAGCCTGTGCGCTGGCTTGTGCATATTTGTCGAACGTCGCCTCTTTCCATATGAATTTTCGTGGACTATATTTTCCATGGAAAGAGAGAGGCCATGTCGACGACACAACCCAACATAGCCGCCAAGGCGGCCGAAAATGCGGTTCTGACCAAGGCAACACTGCGCGCCGCCGAACTCCTTGACATAACCTCCCGGATGCTGGCGTCGATCATCGGCGTCTCGGAAGCCACGGTTTCGCGCATGCGCAGGCAGGAATTCCTGCTGGAGCGCGGCACCAAGCCGTTCGAACTTGCGGTGCTGTTCGTGCGGCTGTTCCGTTCGCTCGATGCCATCGTCGGTGGTGACGAGACGATAGCCCGTGCATGGCTGAAGAACGCCAACACGGCGTTCGACGGCAGCCCTCTTGAAAAGATCCTCACCATCACCGGGCTTGTCGATGTCATTGCCTATCTGGACTCCCGACGCGCTCTCGTCTGAGCGGCTCGACGGCAAATACTGGCGCATGGTCGAGGCGCAGCACCGCGTCTCGACGCTGAAAGTCGTCGACACGCTCGACGAACAGGCGCTGCTCGAGGACCTGATCGAGGAGACCAAGCCGCAGATCCCCATGGAATGCCGGCATCTCCACTATCTCCTGGCGACGCCCTTCCGCTACGGCTCGGTCTATCCCTACGGATCGCGCTTCCGCCGCGCCGGCCGCACCCTTGGCGTCTATTACGCGGCGGAGACGATCATGACCGCAGTCGCCGAAATGGCTTTCTACCGCCTGCTGTTCTTTGCGGATTCGCCCGACACACCGTGGCCGCACGACGCCGCCGAATACACTGCCTTCGCCGCCGCGATCCACACCGACAAAGCCATCGACCTGACGCGACCGCCGCTTGACCGCGATGAGGCCCAGTGGACGCACCCGACCGATTATGCCGCCTGCCAAGCGATTGCCGATGTCGCGCGCGAGGCCGGGATGGAGGTGATCCGCTACCGCTCGGCGCGCGACCCCAAAGGCGCCAATATTGCACTGCTGGCATGCCGCGGATTTACCAAGGCCAAGCCGCTGGAGCCGCACACCTGGCGCATCCGGCTCGGCTCGTTCGGCGTCCAGGCGATCTGCGAATTTCCGGAAAGGCGCATCGAGTTTTCCAGAACCGCCTTCGCCAATGATCCCCGGCTGAATGGACTGCGCTGGGAGCGCGGGCGCTAAATCGCCTCCCGCTAGGCGAGGATGTTCACGGCACGCGCCGCCACCAGCGCGATAGTCAGCAGCGAGATCATCGCCTCCGCCATCATCAGCAGCTTGGCACGCTGGCTGAGCGGCAAGGTGTCGGTGGGCGAGAACGCCGTCGCATTGGTGAAGGCCAGGAACACATAGTCGATGAAACCCGGCAGCCAGCCATGGGTTTCACGGTCGGGCAGCGTCATTTGCGGAAACAGGAAGTCGGCCTGGGCACGCTTGACCAAACCGCAGGTCGGCGGCCCGCCCCGGTCGGTGCTCCAGAACCACAAGGCAAATACGATGACGTTGGTGACCCAGATGTTCAGCGCATCGACAAGCAGCGTCGTTCCGGCGCCCGCATGGCCTTCGAGCAGCGCCTTGACCAGCAGAGCCAGTGCCCCGCAATTCATGATGCTGATGACGCCGGTCGTGACCAGCGCCGTCCGGCGGATGTAGACGCGAAACCGGCCGATCGCATACCAATGCTCGTGGTCGACAGCCTTTTGCGTCGCCATCTGTGTCCAGGCGGTCGCGATCGACAGCGGCACAAGCAGCGTCGCCTCGATCACGGGCGCCAGCCAACGCGGCCCGAACGACAGGTTGTTGATGACCAGAAGCTGGAGGCAGATGATGACGAGGACCGCGGCGCGCGCCGACCAGAAGTCAAGCGCGCGGTGGTGAATGATGGCGTGCTCGTGGCGCATGGTGCTGGCGACCGGATGCAGAGGGCTCGGAGCTTCCGCGTTCCGCCTCAATCGTGGTCTTGCAATGGTCGGGCGCGAACACATTTTCGTAAGTTCGGATGTGATGACAGCCCGTCATTCATCGTCAAAAAACGAAAAAAAGCGCCGGATTTCTCCGGCGCTTTTGATCAAGTCAGCCAGCAAACAAGCCTAGCCGTTGGCTACCTGCTTGTGCTGCACCGGATGGCTCTTCTTCAAGAGGTCCGAGACCAGGAATGCCAGCTCGATCGCCTGGTCGGCATTGAGGCGCGGGTCGCAATGGGTGTGATAGCGGTCCTGCAGTTCCTCGGCGGTGATGGCGCGGGCGCCGCCGGTGCATTCGGTGACGTTCTTGCCGGTCATCTCGACATGGATGCCGCCCGGATGCGTGCCTTCGGCGCGATGCACCTCGAAGAAGGTCTGCACTTCCTTGAGGATGCGGTCGAATGGCCGCGTCTTGTAGCCGGCCGCCTCGATCGTGTTGCCATGCATCGGGTCTGACGACCACACCACACTGCGGCCTTCCTTCTGCACCGCGCGCACCAGCTTCGGCAGATGGTCGGCGACCTTGTCGGAGCCAAAGCGCGCGATCAGCGTCAGCCGGCCCGGCTCGTTCTCCGGGTTGAGCAGATCGATCAGCTCCAGCAAGCCGTCAGCCGTCAGCGACGGACCGCACTTGAGGCCGAGCGGGTTCTTGATGCCGCGGCAATATTCGACATGCGCATGGTCGGGCTGGCGGGTGCGGTCGCCGATCCAGATCATGTGGCCCGAGGTGGCGTACCAGTCGCCCGAGGTCGAATCTACGCGGGTCAGCGCCTCTTCGTAGCCGAGCAGCAGCGCTTCGTGGCTGGTGTAGAAATCGGTCTCGCGCAGCGCATAGTTGGTCTCCGAGGTGATGCCGACAGCCTTCATGAAGTCCATCGTCTCGGTGATGCGGTTGGCAAGCGACTCGTATTTTTCACCCTGCGGGCTATCGGAGACGAAGCCGAGCATCCAGCGATGCACATTCTCCAGGCTGGCATAGCCGCCCTGGGCGAAGGCGCGCAAAAGGTTGAGCGTCGCCGCCGACTGGCGGTAAGCCATCTCCTGGCGGGCCGGGTCGGGAATGCGCGACTTGGCGTCGAACTCGATGCCGTTGATGATGTCGCCGCGGTAGCTCGGCAGCGTCACTTCGCCCTTGGTCTCATTGTCGGACGAGCGCGGCTTGGCGAACTGGCCGGCGACGCGGCCGACCTTCACCACCGGCTGCGCGCCGGCAAAGGTCAGCACCACCGACATCTGCAGGAAGACGCGGAAGAAGTCGCGGATGTTGTCCGCGCCATGCTCGGCGAAACTCTCGGCGCAATCGCCACCCTGGAGCAGGAAGGCCTCGCCGTTTGCCACGGCCGCAAGCTGCTTCTTCAGCTTGCGTGCTTCGCCGGCAAAAACCAGCGGCGGAAAGGTGGCGAGCTGGGCTTCCGTGTTCTTCAGCGCCGCAAGGTCCGGATAGGCAGGGACCTGCTTGATCGGCTTTGCTCTCCAAGAATTCGGCGACCATTTCGTCATCGCTGCACCCAAACGCTCTTTCCAGCGGGGCTTTGCCCGCCATTCCCGCCCCATATGGGGTTTGCGGCTCCATACACGAAGCCGATTTCCTATTCTAGACCGGAATTCAAGCGCTGGCGAATGCCGGCCGGCGGCACCTAGGCCTTCTCCACCAGCCGCGCCAGCTGCGTCATGACGACCGCCGAACCTGCCAGCCGCTTCTCCGCCGTCGGCCAGTCGCGGGTAAAGACGACACTGTGGTCGGGCCGGATCTTGGCCAGCGAACCTTGCTCGCCGATGAACTTGACCAGCCCGACCGGGTTCGAAAACTCGCGCTTGCGGAAGTGGATGACGACACCCTTTGGCCCGGCATCGAGCTTCTCGACATTGGCCTTGCGGCAGAGTGCCTTGATGAAGACGATCTTGAGCAGATGTTTTACTTCCTCCGGCAGCGGCCCGAAACGGTCGATCAGTTCGGCGCCGAAGGCATCGATCTCCTCGGTGTTTTCGAGGTCGCCAAGACGCCGATAGAGCGCCAGCCTCAGCTGCAGGTCCGGCACATAGCTTTCCGGGATCATGACAGCGGTGCCGACAGCGATCTGCGGGGACCAGCCGCCATCCTGGACCTCGCCGGAATCCTTGACCTCAGCCACCGCCTCCTCCAGCATCTGCTGGTAGAGCTCGAAGCCGACCTCCTTGATGTGGCCGGATTGCTCTTCGCCGAGAAGATTGCCGGCGCCTCTTATATCGAGGTCGTGGCTGGCGAGCTGGAAGCCGGCGCCAAGCGTGTCCAGCGACTGCAGCACTTTCAGCCGGCGCTCGGCGGTGTCGGTGAGCTTGCGGTTGGCCGGCAGCGTGAACAGCGCATACGCCCGCACCTTGGAGCGGCCGACACGGCCGCGCAGCTGGTAGAGCTGCGACAGGCCGAACATGTCGGCGCGATGGATGATCAGCGTGTTGGCGGTCGGGATATCGAGCCCGGACTCGACGATGGTGGTCGACAACAGCACGTCGTACTGGCCGTCATAGAAGGCGTTCATGATATCGTCGAGTTCGCCCGGCGGCATCTGGCCATGGGCCACCGCCACCTTCAGCTCCGGCACGGATTCGCGCAGGAAATCATGGATTTCGGCGAGATCGCTGATGCGCGGCACGACATAGAAGGAGTGGCCGCCGCGATAACGCTCGCGCAGCAGCGTCTCGCGGATGACCAACGGATCGAAGGGCGAGATGAAGGTGCGCACCGCCATGCGGTCGACCGGCGGCGTAGCGATCAGCGACAGTTCGCGCACACCCGTCAGGGCAAGCTGCAAGGTGCGCGGGATCGGCGTCGCCGACAGCGTCAGCACATGGACATCGGTCTTGAGGTCCTTCAGCCGCTCCTTGTGCTTGACGCCAAAGTGCTGCTCCTCGTCGATGATCAGCAGGCCGAGATTCTTGAACGAGATCGCCGACCCCAGCAGCGCGTGGGTGCCGATGACGATGTCGACCTGACCCTCGGCGATGCCTTTCTTGGTTTCGGCCAGTTCCTTGGCGCCGACCAGCCGCGAGGCCTGGCCGACGCGGATCGGCAGGCCGGAGAAGCGCTGCGAAAACGTCTTGAAATGCTGGCGCGACAACAGCGTCGTGGGCACCACCACTGCGACCTGGAACCCTTCCATCGCCGCGATGAAGGCGGCGCGCAGCGCCACTTCCGTCTTGCCGAAGCCGACATCGCCACAGATCAGCCGGTCCATCGGCTTGCCGGCGCCGAGATCGTCCATGACGGAATCGATCGCGCCCTGCTGGTCCTCGGTCTCCTCATAGGGGAAGCGGGCCGAGAATTCGCCGTAGAGCCCTTCCGCCGGCACCATGGTGGGGGCCGAGCGCATCTGCCGCTCGGCGGCGATGCGGATCAGCTGTCCCGCCATGTCGAGCAGGCGCTTCTTCAGCCGTGCCTTGCGCGACTGCCAGGCGCCGCCGCCAAGCTTGTCCAGCGAGGCTTCGGCTGAATCCGAACCATAGCGCGACAGAAGCTCGATATTTTCCACCGGCAGGAACAGCCGGTCGTCGCCGGCATAGTGGATTTCCAGGCAATCATGCGGCGCGCCGACCGCCTCGATGGTGCGCAGGCCGATGAAGCGGCCGATGCCATGATCGGCATGGACGACGATGTCGCCCGCCGAAAGCGACGATGCCTCGGCAATAAAGTCGGACGCGCGCTTCTTGCGCTTTGAGCGCCGGATCAGCCGGTCGCCCAGAATGTCCTGCTCAGCGACGACGACCAGCTGTTCGGTCTCGAAGCCGGATTCCAGCGGCAGCACGGCAAGCGCCGCCTGCCCCGGCTCGAGCTTTTCCGCCTCTGCCAGCGTTGCCACCGGCACCAGATTGCCGAGATGATGTTCGGCGAGAATCTGGCCGAGCCGGTCGAGTGATCCCTCGGTCCAGCCGGCGACAATGACGCGGCGGCGCGCCGCGCGCTCGTTGGCAATGTGTTTTACGACGACGTCGAAGACGTTGGCGTTGGGGTCGGCGCGTTCCTCGGCAAAGCTGCGGCCATGGCGCGAACCGCCATGGAAGACTTTCCTGGCCCCGACATCGGGCGCATCGAAGGCGGTGAAGTCGATGGCCTCGCGCGGCCCGAGCGACGCCACGAGGTTTTCCGGCGAGAGATAGAGCAGGTCCGGCGCCACCGGCTTGTAGGGCACGGCGTCCTTCAAGGCGGCGTCGGCCTGTTTGCGGCGCGCCTCGTAGTGGTCGAGGATCAGCGTATGGCGCTCGGCCAGCGCCTCATGCGCCAGATGATCGAAGATCACAGGCGCGTCCGGCAGATAGTCGAACACCGTCTCCAGCCGCTCGTAGAACAGCGGCAGCCAGTGCTCCATGCCGGCGAAACGGCGCCCCTCGCTCACCGCCGCATAAAGCCCATCATCGCGCTGCGGCGCGCCAAAGGCCTCGATATAGGAGCGGCGGAAGCGGCTGATGGTTTCCGGCGTCAGCGCCACTTCGCTCATCGCCTGCAGCGCCATCGACTTGCGCTGGCCGGTGGTGCGCTGCGTAGCGGCGTCGAAGACGCGGATCGATTCCAGCGTGTCGCCGAAGAAATCGAGCCTGAGCGCTTCCGTCCAGCCGGGCGCGTAAAGGTCGAGGATGCCGCCGCGCACCGCGAATTCGCCGACGCCGCGCACCGTCGGCACCCGCTCGAAGCCGGAAATCTCAAGCCGCGACACCAGCGCGTTCATGTCGATCTGGTTGCCGGGCCTGGCGTGGAAAGTCTGCGCCTCGACAAGGTCCGCCGGCGGAATGCGCTGCAGCAGCGCATTGGCGGTGGTCAGGATGACGGCGCGATGCGGCTTTTTGGCCAGCGCTATCATTGCGGTGAGCGCATCGAGCCGCTTGGCGGCGGCGTCCGAGCCGGGTGAGACGCGGTCGTAAGGCAGACAGTCCCAGGCCGGCAATTCCAGCACCGGCAGGCCGGGCGAGGCAAAGGTCAGCGCCTCCGTGATTGCCGGCAGGCGCTGGCCATCACGCGCCACGAACAGCACCGGCTTGTCCGGGGCAATCTCATGGATCGCCTGTACCAGCGCAAAGGCTTCGTAGCCGTCGGCGACGCCGTCGACGATGAATTGGCCGGCGCGGCCTTTCGGCAGACCGATTTTTGGGATGAGGCTCATAATTGCACGGTCTTGGTTGTCGCAATTCCCGTGGGAAAACCGCTTCGCACTTTTCCTGGAATTGCTTGTTTAAGTTGTCGCAATTCCGAACGGAAAACCGCTTCGCACTTTTCCTGGAATTGCTTGTGTTCAGAATGTCATGGTCCGGCGCGACGCCAGGATCTTTTGCAGGACGGCACAGTCGATATCCCCGGGAACCGGGCGTTCGCCGGTCACCATGGGCAGGAATTCGGTGTCGGGAATGTCGAGGAGCCTCTCATATTGGTCGATTTCATCGCCGGTCAAGGCGCCGATCTCGTTGTCGGCAAAGGTGCCGAGGATAAGGTCCATCTCGCGCATGCCGCGATGCCAGGAGCGAAACAACAGCTTGCGACGCCTGACATCCAGCCCCTCGCTTGATCGTTTCGTCCCGGTCATGATGCCGCATCCTCACTTGGTGCGGCGCATATAGCGTGGATAGAGGGCGGTGTCAGCCTTGCAACAGGCCGGTGGGCGGCTAAACATCCCGGGTGTGAAGAACATTCCTGACAAGATCGGTGGCGGACATCGCCCGCGCTTTACCCTCCCCCCTATGGGGAGGGTCGGCGAGCACGCTTCGCGAAGCGAAGCGGGTGAGACGGGGTGGGGGTGCGGCGCTGGTGCGCCTCTTTCTTCCGAAGATAGGCGCGCACCGACCCCCACCCCGATCCGCTTCGCGGATCGACCCTCCCCACAGGGGGGAGGGTAAGGAAATGCGCCCTTCTCTCCTCGACCCACTCTTCGTCCCCATCACCTCCCTTGCCGGTGTCGGCCCCAAAGTCGGCGCGCTGATCGAGAAGGTGGTGGCGGCCGATCTCGGCGATCGGCCGGCGCGCGCCGGCGACCTGTTGTTCGTGTTGCCGCACACCGTCATCGATCGCCGCAACCGTCCCGGTATCGCGCTTGCGCCTGCCGGCGCCATCGTCACGCTCGACGTTCGCATCGATCGCCACCAGCCGCCGCCGCGCGGCAACCGCTCGGTGCCCTACCGCGTCTACGCCCATGACGACACCGGCGAGATCGGCCTGACCTTCTTCCATGCCCATGCAGCCTATCTCGAAAAGGCGATGCCGGTGGGCGAACACGTCACCGTCTCCGGCCGCATGGAGTGGTTCAACGGCCGCCCGACCATGGTCCATCCCGACCATATTGCGCTCGCCGGCGACACGGAGAGCTTGCCGCTGGTCGAGCCGGTCTATCCGCTCACCGCCGGCCTGTCCGGCAAAGTGTTGCGGCGCGCCATCGGCCAGGCGCTCGGAAGGTTGCCGGAATTGCCGGAATGGCAGGACGACGCCTTCATGCGCAAGCAGACGTTTCCAGCCTTCGCCGATGCGCTTGCCCGCATCCACTATCCCGCGGACCCGATCGATGTCGCCATCGAGGGATCGGCATGGCGCCGCCTTGCCTATGACGAGTTGCTGGCAGGCCAGGTCTCACTGGCGCTGGTGCGGACAAAGGTGCGCCGCCTGTCGGGCCGGCCGCTGATCGGCGACGGCCGCATTGTCGAGAAGTTACGCGCGGCCCTGCCCTATTCATTGACCGGCAGCCAGGAATTCGCGCTCGCCGAAATCAACGCCGATCTCGCCGACCCCGAACGCATGCTGCGGCTGCTGCAGGGCGATGTCGGCTCCGGCAAGACGGTGGTGGCGCTGCTGGCCATGGCGCGCGCTGTCGAGGCCGGCGGCCAGGCGGCGTTGATGGCGCCGACCGAAATCCTGGCGCGCCAGCATCTGGCGACGATCACGCCGCTGGCCGAACAGGCCGGCCTGCGCGTCGCCATCCTCACCGGCCGCGAGAAGGGCCGCGAGCGCACCGAAACGCTGGCCGGTCTGGCCAGCGGCGAGATCGACATCGTCGTCGGCACCCATGCGCTGTTCCAGGAAACGGTGGCCTACCACGACCTCGTCTTTGCCGTGGTCGATGAGCAACATCGCTTCGGCGTCCACCAGCGGCTTGCCATCACCGCCAAGGGCGACGCCCCCGACATGTTGGTGATGACGGCAACACCGATTCCGCGCACGCTGGTGCTAACCGCGTTCGGTGACATGGACGTCTCCAAGCTGACGGAAAAGCCGGTCGGCCGCCAGCCGATCCGCACCGTCACTTTGCCGCTCGAACGGCTCGACGAACTGGTCGGCCGCATGCTCGACGCCGTCGCTGACGGCCAGAAAATCTACTGGATCTGCCCGCTGGTCGAGGAATCCGAAGAGATCAAGCTGATGTCGGCCGAGGACCGTTTTGCCTCGCTGCAACCCTTGTTCGGCGACCGCATCGGCCTCGTCCACGGCCGCATGAAGGGCGCGGAAAAGGACGAGGCGATGCGCGCCTTCAAGGCCGGCGAAACCCGCATCCTGATCGCCACCACGGTAATCGAGGTCGGCGTCGATGTGCCCGATGCCACGATCATGGTCATCGAGCACGCCGAGCGCTTTGGCCTCGCACAACTACACCAGCTGCGCGGCCGCGTCGGGCGCGGCGATAAACCCTCATCTTGCGTATTGCTCTACAAGGACCCGCTCGGCGAAACGGCAAAGCGCCGGCTGTCGGTGATGCGCGAGACCGAGGACGGCTTTTTGATCGCCGAAGAAGATCTGAAGCTGCGCGGCGAAGGCGAGTTGCTGGGCACCCGCCAGTCCGGCACGCCGGGCTTCCAGGTGGCGCGCATCGAGGCGCATGCGGACCTGCTCGAAGCGGCCCGCGACGATGCAAGGCTGGTGCTGTCGCGCGATCCGGAGCTGCAATCCGAACGCGGCGAAGCGCTGCGCCTGCTGCTCTATTTGTTCGGCCGCGACGAGGCTGTGCGGCTTTTACGCGCCGGCTGAGCCAGGGCGCCAAGCGGCGGGTTGGCGAGGTCTCCGTCGATCGGCTCACCGTTCACCGTCACCATTTTCGGCTTGACCTCGGGCGCCACCAGCCCGGCCGAGACGATCAGCCTGGCACCGTCCTCGATCGTCATGTCGAGCAGCACGATGTCGGATTTCAGCACATACATCAGGAAACCAGTGGTCGGGTTCGGCGTGCACGGCATGAACACGGCGATCATCGGGTCGCCCTCCTGGTCGAGCTTCTGGTTGATCTCGGTCTCCTTCTCGCTGGCGACGAAGACCAGCGACCAGACGCCCTTGCGCGGATATTCCACGAGGCCGACCTGGCGGAACATGTCGCCCTTGTTCGACAGCACCGTCTGGAAAATCTGCTTCAGCGAGCCATAGATGCCGCGCACCAGCGGCATGCGGCCAAGCAGCCGCTCACCGAAATTGACGATGGCGCGGCCGACAATGTTGGCCGTCATGAAGCCGATCAGCGTGATCAGGATGAGCGCCACGATCAGGCCGAAACCGGGAACCGTAAACGGCAGATAGGTGTCGGGGCTGTAGCGTGCCGGAATGTACGGCTTTACCCAGGAATCGACCCAGCCGATGAACGACCAGGCGATATAGGCGGTGATCGCCAGCGGCGCGCAGACGATAAAACCTGTGAGGAAATAATTCCTCAGCCGGGTCATGCCGGAAGTTCTGGGAGCATCGGACATGGTTCACCGGCGCGCGGGTTGCAGCGCAACATTAGAGCATGATCCCGAAAAGTGGGAACTGGTTTTCGGAAAAAGATCATGCCCAGGCAGAAAAAGAGCCGCGGTGATTGCATTTGCATCACAGCGGCTCTTCGAACCCGAAGGCGCTTTGGAACTGCGAAGTTTTTAATTGTGCCGCGGCGCTGGAGCGGTCCGATTTTCCAGCCTCAGCGCCCGGTTTCAGGCCACGGGCCTGCGGAAATTCACCCTGTTTCGGGCGCGCCGTTGACAAAATCCGGAGCGACGGTCAGTCCGGGACAGGAAACGGGGAAGCCCATGCTCAGATTGATTCTTGTGTTCGCTCTGACTGGCATGGCGGGTATTACCCATGCCCAGCAACAGCCTAATGATGGCGTTTCGGCCAAGTCGAACGTTGCCGGCATCGAGTTCGTCACGCTTGATCACCTTCCAAAGGCGCCGGCCTCCGCCGCATCGCAAAAGGGCTGCGACTGGAAGTTGACCGAGCCAAAGACGGCGGGCGGACAGGCTGTTGCAGCGCTGGGCTGGGGCGTCACGGCGGAAGTGCCGCTCGGCGCCTATCAGGCCGTGAGTTTCGCCGGTCAGTTCGCCCCCTCCACCAGTGGCGCCTGCGAGATCGACAAGGGCAATGTTGCCATCTTCTCGGACCGGCAGTTGATCGCTCTGGCCTACGCCGCCAAGGGCGCCAAACAGACCATCGGCAGCATAGCGGTGCTGCAGGAGGGCTTGCGCATCTTGGATGGCGGATTGGTTGCCATGCCCGTCGCGGATATCCATGTCGACGGCAAAAGCCTCGAGGTCGTTCCGGTCGCCGCTGAAGATGCGGTTTGCCAGGGCCTGGGCAAGGTGCCCAATGTCTATGGCAAACCGATCGACCAGGCGCGCCAGTCCTTGATCTCGGCAGGCTGGGCTCCCTTCAAGAATCCCAAGAATCTCGCCACCGACGAGGGGCGATACGGCCTGGAACTGGAACTCAGCAAGCAAGGCATCGTCGAGATCGACATCTGTTCGGGAACAGGCTTCAATTTCTGCAATTTCTACTATCGCAAGGACGCCATGGAACTCTCGGTCAGCACGACCGGCGAGGACGGTTTCCCCCCGGTCGTCGGCTACGGCGCCCAGTGCGACCAAGCCCATTGGCACCAGCCCGATTGAGCCGAATTTCTACTGGCGGGTGAGCATACCTCCCCCTTCGTCATCCACGGGCGGAGCAAGGAGCGAAGCGACGCGGCGCAGACCCGAGGATGACGAAGAGGAAGCGTTGGCGTCATCCGCAACCTTGTCACCGTGCCGAAAAGCTATTCCACCGTCACCGATTTCGCCAGATTGCGCGGCTGGTCGACGTCGGTGCCCATGAAGACGGCGGCGTAGTAGGCCAGCATCTGGATCGGCAGTGCGTAGATGATCGGCGAGATGATTTCGGGCACGTCGGGCAGGATGATCGTCTCCATCGTCTTGACGCTGACCTGCGCCGCGCCCTTGGCGTCGGTGATCAGAATGATCTTGCCGCCGCGCGCTGCCACTTCCTGCATGTTCGACACGGTCTTTTCGAAAATGCGGTCATGCGGCGCAATGACGATGACCGGCATATTCTCGTCGATCAGCGCAATCGGCCCGTGCTTCAGCTCGCCCGCGGCGTAGCCTTCGGCGTGGATGTAGGAGATTTCCTTGAGCTTTAGCGCGCCTTCCATGGCCAGCGGGAAGTTGGTGTCGCGGCCGAGATAGAGCACGTCCTTGTAGCGCGAGATTTCGCGCGCAATGCGCTCTATCTGCTCTTCGAGCTTCAGCACCTGGTTGGCGTAGCGCGGCGCCTCCGAAAGCGCGCGCACCAGCGCCTTTTCCTCGTCCTTCGAGATCGTGCCGCGCGCCACGCCGGCACGCACCGCAAGCGAAGCCAGCACCGAAAGCTGGCAGGTGAACGCCTTGGTCGAGGCGACGCCGATTTCCGGGCCGGCCAATGTCGGCAACACGACATCGGATTCGCGCGCCATGGTCGATTCGCGAACATTGACGATGGCGCCGATCTTCATCCCGGCCTTGCGGCAGTAGCGCAGCGAGGCCAGCGTGTCGGCGGTTTCGCCCGATTGCGAGATGAAGAAGGCGGCATCTTTGTCCGACAGCGGCATTTCACGGTAGCGGAACTCCGAGGCGACATCGATGTCGACCGGCAGCCGCGCATAGCGCTCGAACCAGTATTTCGAGATCAGCCCGGCGAGATAGGCGGTGCCGCAAGCCGAGATCGCCAGCCGGCCGATCTTGGCGAAGTCGAACGGCAGCTCCAACGGCTTCGAAACGCCGGAGACGAAATCGACGTAATGCGCCAGCGTGTGCGAGATCACTTCCGGCTGCTCATGGATTTCCTTTTCCATGAAGTGGCGGCGGTTGCCCTTGTCGACCATGAAACTGGTCGACAGCGACTGCTGGCGCTTGCGGGCTACCTTGTTGCCGTCAATGTCGAAAATGGTCACGCCGCCGCGGCGCACCACCGCCCAGTCACCGTCTTCGAGATAGGTGATGGAATTGGTGAAGGGCGCGAGCGCGATGGCGTCCGAGCCCAGAAACATCTCGCCATCGCCATGGCCGACGGCCAGCGGCGGGCCGTTGCGGGCGCCGACAATGAGGTCTTCATCGCCCGTGAACATGATCGCCAGCGCAAAGGCGCCTTCGAGCCGCTTCAGCGCCTGGTGCGCGGCCTCGATCGGCTTCAACCCTTTGGCGAGTTCCCGCGCCACCAGATGCGCCACCACCTCGGTGTCGGTCTGCGACGAGAAGGCGTAGCCGTCGCGGATCAGTTCGTCGCGCAGCTCGGCGAAATTCTCGATGATGCCGTTATGGACGATGGCAACGCCGTCGGAAAAATGCGGATGCGCGTTGATCTCGTTGGGCACGCCATGCGTTGCCCAGCGTGTGTGGCCGATGCCGATCGTGCCGTCGAGCGGCTCGTCCTTCAGCCGGCGTTCGAGGTTGATCAGCTTGCCTTCGGCGCGGCGGCGGCCGAGCGCGCCTTTCTCGACCGTGGCGACGCCTGCCGAGTCATAACCGCGATACTCCAGCCGCTTCAGCGCGTCGACAATGAGCGGCGCGACCTGTTGCTGGCCGACAATTCCGACGATACCGCACATGCGCCTGCCCCCGATTCCCGATGGAAAACCAGCGCTATCTAGGGATTGCCGGCCCGCCGCGAAAGTCACTTTGCGTTTCGTCCGATGTAACGGAACGCTTCTCAACCCGATGCACCATGACAGGCCGCTCTTGCAATCCGGTTACTGCAATTGCTCGATTTTTCAGGCGTCTGGTTCTCGTTTTCGCAATATCTGGCTAAGGTCCGGCCATGATGAGCCAAGCCACCGTCACACTCTGGCGTCCTGTTGGACCGAAGGAACTGGAACTGATCGAGGCGTCGGGGATGCGCGAATTCCCGCCGCGCCTGCCCGATCAGCCGATCTTCTATCCGGTTCTGACCGAGGCCTATGCGACGCAGATCGCGCGCGACTGGAACGTGCCGGCGAGCGGCTCGGGCTTCGTTACCCGGTTCGACGTGCTGAAAAGCTTCCTCGACCGTTACAAGGTCGAACATGCCGGCAGCAGGGCGCATCTGGAATACTGGATTCCGGCCGAAGACCTCGCCGATTTCAACAAGGCGATCGTCGGGAAGATCGAAGTGACGGCCAGCTTCGGCAAAGAAGCGGACGACTGATTGCCAAGGTCCCTAGTGGTCGGCGGCGGCCTTCTTTTTCGCCGCCGCAGCTGACGCAAAGCGCTCGCGTATTTCCTTGCCCTTGCCGGGGATCGTCTTCTGGCGGGCGCGGCCGAAGGCCAGTGCGTCGTCGGGCACGCTTTCGGTGATGACGGAGCCCGAGGCGATGTAGCCGCCCTTGCCGATGGTGACCGGCGCAACCAGTGACGAATTCGAGCCGACAAAAGCACCCTCGCCGATGTCGGTGAAGAACTTCGAATAGCCGTCATAGTTGCAGGTGATGGTGCCGGCGCCGATATTGGCGCCCGCACCCACACGGGCATCGCCGATATAGGTCAGATGGTTGACCTTGGCGCCTTCCTCGACCGTCGCCTGCTTGACCTCGCAGAAATTGCCGACCTTGGCCTTGTTCCGGAGATCCGCGCCCGGCCGCAACCGTGCAAACGGGCCGACCTCGCAATTCGAGGCAATGGTGGCACCGGTGAGGTGGCTGAAGGCATGGATGGTGGAGCCGGTAGAAATCTTGACGCCGGCACCGAACCAGACATTCGGCTCGACCACCGTATCGGCGCCGATCTCGGTGTCGTGCGAGAAATAGACAGTCTCCGGCGCGATCAGCGTGACGCCGGACAGCATCGCCTCATGCCGGCGGCGCTGCTGCCAGATGCCTTCCGCCTGCGCCAGTTCAGCACGGTTGTTGATGCCGAGCGCGCTCTCGAAGCTAGCTTCGGTGGCGACGACATCCAGGCCTTTCGCGCTGGCGATCTCGACGATGTCGGTGAGATAATATTCGCCCTTGGCGTTCTTGTTGCCGACTTCATCGAGCAGTTTCAGCGCATGAGCGCCGGCCACCGCCATCATGCCGGCATTGCAGAAGCCGATCTTTTTCTCCTCCGCGGAACAATCCTTTTCCTCACGGATGGCGGTGAGCTTGCCGTCCTTTTCGATCAATCGGCCATAGCCGGTCGGATTGGGCGGACGAAAGCCGACGACGACCACAGCGGCACCGTCGGCCAGCTTTTGCCGCGCATTCGTCAGCGCTTCGGCATCGATCAGCGGCGTGTCGCCGAACATCACGAGCACATCGTCATAACCCTTTGATATCGCTTCGCGCGCGGCCAGCACGGCATGCGCGGTGCCAAGGCGCTTCTCCTGCACGAACGTTTCGGCCGTGGGCGCGAATTTCGCGGCTGCCTTGCGCATCTCGTCGGCGCCATGGCCAATCACCAGCGCCTGGCTGGTAGCGCCGGCGGCTTCCGCCGCCTTCACCACATGCGCCACCATCGGCAGCCCGGCAATCTGGTGCAGCACCTTCGGCAGCGCACTCTTCATGCGCGTGCCTTCGCCGGCGGCGAGGATGACGGACAGGCAGGATCTCTGGCTCATGGAAGGACAACCGTATGGAAGGGATCAGGAATCGGAGAGTGGTAGCATCTGGCGCCATGCTGCACCAATGCGGTTAAATTCCGGTGAGACGGTAGGGCAGCTGAGTTTCAATTCAGCAGGTCATGGGTTCGTATCCCGGTGCTCATCATCGTCCCGACACCGGCCGGATCAGGATACCGGCACTCGACAAGCTCTTGTGACGGCGAGAGCGGCTAGTGCCGGACACGGTCTCCATAGTACGGCGGCGCGGGGCTTGCCTCGCCGCGTGGTGAAACCCGCTGGTAGATCAGGCGAAATACCAGACCGATGTACCCGACCTGTAGGATAATCAGGGCGAGCAAAGTCCAACCGAACGCACTCCAGATGGAACCGGTCACTATGTAAGCCCAGATCGCCACGCCGAGCGACGTCGCAAACATGCCCACCAGAAATTGCGGAAAGTACATAGCCTGCTCAGCACCCAACGTTCTGGCGAAGTAGAAGGCTTTCACACCGGCCCTAATGGCTCGCCGCATTAATTTGAATCAAATCCAACTGAAAATCTTTCCTTTTCATTCAGGCGTGCGAAACATAAGGACGCGCATAACATCGATTGCCCGTTCTGGTAGGTTCCGGCCCCCGTCCATTGTGCTGTACGGGGCACCGAGGCGGCATCAGCCGCCTCGGTCGACGCGGGCTTGGAGCACATCCCAACAATGTTGCCCCCGCAGTCTGCGTCGACCACCACAGTGCAAGCGTCGTGCCGGCAAAATCCGACCTATTACGAGGCACACCCGGCCTCAGGCGTTTCATACGGGCGCGTTTCGTTTTGGCCGTTGTTCCACTGTGGGAAAGTGCCCGCGCGTCCTGCGCCAACCCTTCGAGCGATGCATCATCATCCCCGCAACCGAATGCCAGGGCGGATCCTGGTTCAGGCCGCAATGCGCTCGGCGCGAATCTAGAGGCGCGACCAGGCGCCAACCTCGTACCTGCCGACTACAACGCTTTGATTTGCAACGACTTCGAACACGAAAATTGGCTCGGCATCAGACAAAAATCATCCCAGCCGTCCCAGCACCGGAAAATTCTCCAAGAGCCAGTAGGACACCGTCTGCACTCCACCGGTGAGAAAAAACACGCCGGCGACGACCAGCAGAGCGCCGATTGCCTTTTCCACACGGCCGAGATGGACGCGGAATTTGCCGAGGAAGCGCATAAAAGCGCCGGAGAACAAGGCGGCGATCAGGAACGGGATGCCGAGGCCAAGCGAATAGGCGGCAAGCAGAAGGGCGCCCTCGCCCACCGTCTCGCTGCCGCCCGCCAGCGTCAGGATCGGCCCGAGCACTGGGCCGATGCAGGGCGTCCAGCCGAAGGCGAAGGCCAAGCCCATGACATAGGCGGCGACCATGCTGGCCGGCTTGCCCTGTGACTGGAAGCGCGCCTCGCGCGACAGCAACGGAATGCGCAGGATGCCGAGAAAATTCAGCCCCATCAGGATGATCAGCACGCCGGCGGCCATCGCCAGTTGCTCCTGCCAGACGCGCAGCCAGTGGCCGATTGTCGAGGCGCCGGCGCCGAGTGCTACGAAGACCGTGGAAAAGCCGAGCACGAAGGCGATCGAGGAATAGAGCAATGCCCCGCGCGCGCCGGCCTTGGCGGTGACGCCGGCATCATCGCCGCGAAAATCGTCGACCGACACACCGGCCATGTAGCAGAGGTAGGGTGGCACCAGCGGCAGCACGCAAGGCGACAGGAACGAAAGCGCCCCCGCCCCGACCGCGCTGACATAGCCGATGTCCAATGCCATCCCGAAACTCCAGATTCGTTGCGCCGATATAGCGACGCAAAACCATGTTCGCCAATCACCATCGTGTGGCATTTGGCTACAGGTACGACCCCGCCGGAGGAATTGTTACCGGCCGATCGTCAGATGACCAGGCCAGGGAAGAAACGTCCCTCGCCAAGCGTTCACAGAGCGAAGCCGCGATTTCTGCGCGCTTCTTCGGATAGCCCAGGGAGATTTCCATGAAAACGATCACTGTTGGCCTGGCCGCGCTTTTGCTCAGCACCGCCGCATCCTTTGCCGCCGAAGCGTGGAAGGAAGCCGAAGTCAACGGCACCAAGATCTACACCGATGCCAATGGCATGACGCTCTACACCTATGACAAGGACGAGAAGGGCAAGACCAACTGCTACGACAAATGCGCCACCAACTGGCCGCCGCTGAAGGCCGAGGACGGCGCGAAGGCGGACGACGAATGGACCATCGTCGACCGCACCGACGGCACCAAGATGTGGGCCTATGACGGCAAGCCGGTCTACACCTTCATCAAGGACAAGAAGGCTGGTGACGTCACCGGCGACGGCGTCGGCGAAGTCTGGCATATCGTCAAGGCCGACTGATCTTTCGAACCTCTGCTCCCGCCGATCGGTGGGACTCAGCTGGCTGCCGGCTCCAAACGACCCGGCAGCCGGTTTCGTTTTGCCGCACCTCGCAAGGACCGACAAGCGCGCCATCCCGAGTCGTTTGCGCAACACTTGGCGCCCAAACCGCATGTCCTCGAATTCTGTGATTTTCTCCATACACTCTTAGAGTGTATTGCTGCCGACGTGCCGGCAATTTGGCCGCCTCCCCTTGACCGGATGCAAAAGCGCGGCCATGTGAGCGGCAAATAGAACGAGATTTCGTCGCGCGCAGCGGAATCCTTCTGCCGCACCACAGCTGATATGAGAACTCATGGACGTCGTCGTCGTCGAATCGCCGGCCAAGGCAAAGACAATCAACAAATACCTCGGCAAGAACTATAAGGTTCTGGCCTCGTTCGGCCATGTCCGCGATCTGCCGGCCAAGGATGGCTCGGTGCGTCCGGACGAGGATTTCGCCATGTCCTGGGCGGTCGACACCGCATCGGGCAAGCGCCTCGCCGACATCGCCAAGGCGGTCAAGGACGCCGACGGCCTGATCCTCGCCACCGACCCGGATCGCGAGGGCGAAGCCATTTCCTGGCACGTGCTGGAAGTGCTGAAGCAGAAGCGCGCGCTGAAGGACAAGCCAGTCAGCCGCGTCGTCTTCAACGCCATCACCAAATCGTCGGTGCTGGAAGCGATGGCCAATCCGCGCCAGATCGATGGACCGCTGGTCGATGCCTATCTGGCCCGCCGGGCGCTCGACTATCTCGTCGGCTTCACGCTGTCGCCGGTGCTGTGGCGCAAATTGCCGGGCGCCCGTTCGGCCGGCCGCGTCCAGTCGGTGGCGCTGCGCCTGGTCTGCGACCGCGAATCCGAAATTGAACGCTTCATCCGCGAGGAATACTGGCAGATCGCCGCTCTGCTCGGCACGCCGCGCAACGACACTTTCGAGGCGAGGCTGACCGCTTTCGAGCGCAAAAAGCTGCAGAAGCTCGACATCGCCAACAAGGCGCAGGCCGACGACATCAAGGGCATGCTCGAGGGCGCGACCTTCAAGGCGCTGTCGGTGGAAGCCAAGCCGACAAGGCGTAATCCCGGCCCGCCCTTCACCACCTCGACGCTGCAGCAGGCGGCCTCCTCTGGCCTCGGCTTTTCGGCCACGCGCACCATGCAGGTGGCGCAGCGCCTCTATGAAGGCATGGAGATCGGCGGCGAGACCACCGGCCTGATCACCTATATGCGAACCGACGGCGTGCAGATGGCGCCGGAGGCGATCGATGCCGCACGTGACGCCATCGCTAAGGAATTCGGCGCACGATATCTGCCGGAAAAGCCGCGTCAGTACACCACCAAGGCCAAGAACGCCCAGGAAGCGCACGAGGCGATCCGCCCGACCGATTTCATGCGCACGCCGGCTTCGGTCAGGCAGTATCTCGATTCCGACCAGCTGCGGCTTTACGAGCTGATCTGGAGGCGCGCTATCGCCAGCCAGATGCAGTCGGCCGAGATCGAGCGCACCACGGTTGAGATCGAGGCGGTCAACGGCGCCCGCACGGCGGAACTTCGCGCCGTCGGCTCGGTCGTGCGCTTCGACGGCTTCATCGCCGCCTACACCGACCAGAAGGACGACGACGCTGAGGACGAGGAAAACCGCCGTCTGCCCGAGATTCGCGCCGGCGAGCAGCTTGCGCGACAGGCCATCAACGCCACCCAGCACACCACCGAGCCGCCGCCGCGCTATTCCGAGGCGTCGCTGATCAAGAAGCTGGAAGAGCTCGGCATCGGTCGTCCTTCCACCTACACCGCGATCCTGAAGACGCTGGAAGACCGTGACTACGTCACCATCGACAAGCGCCGGCTGGTGCCGCAGGCCAAGGGCCGGCTGCTGTCGGCCTTCCTCGAAAGCTTCTTCGAGCGCTATGTCGAATATGACTTCACCGCCTCGCTGGAAGAAAAGCTCGACGAGATTTCCGACGGCAAGCTCGCCTGGAAGGACGTGCTGCGCGACTTCTGGAAGGACTTTTCCGGCGCAGTCGCCGACATCAAGGAACTGCGCGTCACCGACGTGCTCGATGCGCTGAACGAGGAACTGGCGCCGCTGGTGTTCCCGGCGCGTGAAGACGGTTCCAACCCGCGCATCTGCCCGAAATGCGGCACCGGCAATCTGTCGCTGAAGCTCGGCAAGTTCGGCGCCTTTGTCGGCTGCTCGAACTATCCGGAATGCTCCTTCACCCGCCAGCTCGGCGACGCCGCCAACCCGAATGGCGAGAATGGCGGCGGCGAGGACGGTACCAAGGTGCTGGGCAAGGACCCTTACACCGCGGAGGAAATCACGCTGCGCTCTGGCCGCTTCGGCCCTTACATCCAGCGCGGCGACGGCAAGGAAGCGAAACGTTCCAGCCTACCCAAGGGCTGGACGCCGGACTCGATCGACCACGAGAAGGCACTTGCCCTGCTCTCTTTGCCGCGCGATGTCGGCAAGCATCCGGAGTCGGGCAAGATGATTTCGGCCGGGCTCGGCCGCTACGGTCCGTTCGTGCTGCATGACGGCACCTACGCCAATGTCGAGAGCATCGAGGACGTGTTCTCGATCGGCCTCAACCGCGCTGTCTCGGTCATCGCCGAGAAGCAGCTGAAGGGCAAGGGCGGCCGCAATGGCGGCACGGCCGCAGCGCTTAAGGAGCTCGGTGACCATCCCGATGGCGGCGGCAAGATCGTCGTGCGCGACGGCAAATACGGACCCTACGTCAACTACGGCAAGGTCAATGCGACGCTGCCCAAGGGCAAGGATCCGCAGTCGGTGACCGTCGAGGACGCGCTGGCGCTGATCGCCGAGAAGGAAGCGAAGGGCGGTGGCGGCAAGAAGCCGTTCCGTAAGGCCGCAGCGGCCAAGGCGCCTGCAGCCAAGAAAACCACAGCCAAGAAGTCGGCAACCAAAAAGCCGGCGGCGAAGAAAAAGGGATAGCAGCGTGGCGCGCAGGATCACCGGTAGAAGCCACGGCGATCCGCGTACCGCCGACACCAGGGCCAAGGTCAAGGACGACTACCGGCCCTCGCGTGACGAAATCCTGCGCTACATCGCCGAGAATCCCGACCGCGCGGGCAAGCGCGACATCGCCAAGGCGTTCGCGCTGCGCGGCGACGACCGCATCTGGCTGAAGGACATTTTGCGCGACCTGCAGGACGAAGGTGTGTTGACCAAGGAGCGCAAGCGGCTCGCCCGCGTCGGCGCCTTGCCGCATGTCGCCGTACTCGACATTTTCGGCCGCGACGGCGATGGCATTCTGCTGGCGCACCCGGCCGAGGCCGTCGGCCCGGGCGAACCGCCCGTCGTCTCGATCCGCGTCTCGCGCGGCGGCAATGGCCCGCAGCCCGGCATCGGCGACCGCGTGCTGGCAAAAACCTTCCCGACCGATGAGCCGACCGGCCCCGCCTATACCGGCCGGGTGATGAAGATTTTCGAGAAGCGGACCGATGCCGTGCTCGGCGTCTTTCGCATCCTCCAGGATGGCACCTTCCTCATCGAGCCGGTCGAACGCCGCCAGCCCGAACTGATCGTCGACAAGGAATTCCAGAACGGCGCCAGGAATGGCGACCTCGTCGAGGTCGAACCGGCGCGGGCCTCCCGCTACGGTTTGCCGCGCGCGAAAGTGCTGGCGGTGCTGGGCTCGCTGACCAGCGAAAAGGCGGTCTCGATGATCGCCATCCATGCCCACGACATTCCGCACATCTTTCCGGCCGACGTCATCGCCGAGTCCGAAGCGGTCAAGCCGGCCACGATGGATCACCGCGAGGACTGGCGCGACCTGCCGCTGGTCACCATCGACCCGGCCGACGCCAAGGACCATGACGATGCTGTGTTCGCCACGGCCGACCTCGACGAGAAGAACCCCGGTGGCGTAATTGCCACCGTCGCTATCGCCGATGTCGCGGCCTATGTCCGCTATGGCACCGCGCTCGACCGCGAGGCGCTGAAGCGCGGCAATTCGGTCTATTTCCCCGACCGCGTCGTGCCGATGCTGCCCGAGCGCATCTCCAATGATCTCTGTTCGCTGCGCGAAGGCCAGGACCGGCCGGCGCTTGCCGTGCGCATGACTTTTTCGGCCGACGGCCGCAAGCTGCGCCACACTTTCCACCGCATCATGATGAAGTCGGCGGCCAAACTCGCCTACCCGCAGGCGCAGGCCGCTATCGACGGCGTGCCCGACGACAAGACCGGCCCAATCCTCGACACCGTTCTGAAGCCGCTGTGGGACGCCTACGCGATCCTCAAGCGCGGCCGCGACGGGCGCCAGCCGCTGGAGCTCGATCTGCCGGAGCGCAAGATCATGCTCAAGCCGGACGGCACGGTCGACCGCGTCATCGTCCCAGAACGGCTCGAAGCCCACAAGCTGATCGAAGAGTTCATGATCCAGGCCAATGTCGCCGCCGCGGAGACGCTGGAGGCGAAAAAACAGGCGCTGGTCTACCGCGTCCACGATGCACCATCGCTGGCCAAGCAGGAATCGCTGCGCGAATTCCTGCAAACGCTCGGCCTGTCGCTGGCGCGCGGCGCGCAGATGCGGCCCGCCCAGTTCAACGGCATTCTCGATCGCGTGCGCGGCGGCGACAATGAGGCCCTGGTCAACGAAGTGGTGCTGCGTTCGCAGAGCCAGGCTGAATATTCGCCCAAGAACATCGGCCATTTCGGCCTCAACCTGAAGCGCTACGCGCATTTCACCTCACCCATCCGCCGCTATGCCGATCTGATCGTGCATCGCGGACTGATTGCCGCACTCGGGCTTGGCCCGGGCGGCTTGACGCAGGATGAAGAGGCGCGGCTGGAAGACGTGGCGGTGCTGATCTCCGGCACCGAGCGCCGCGCCATGGCGGCGGAGCGCGACACGGTCGACCGGCTGATCGCCGCCTATCTCGCCGAGCGCATCGACGACCGGTTTGACGCGCGCATCTCCGGTGTCACCAAATCAGGACTATTTGTCCAATTGCCGCAGTTTGGCGCGGATGGTTTCATCCCGGTGTCAAGTCTGAACGGCGATTACTATATATACGACGAAACCGCGCGATCGCTGTTCGGAGAGCGCACCGGCAAGGGATATCAGCTTGCCGACCGCGTCGAGGTTCGCCTGATCGAGGTGGCGCCGATGGCCGGCGCGATGCGTTTCGAAATGCTGACCGACCCGAAGCCCCTGCCCGGCTCCAAGAGGTCGTTTCACAAGGCAAAAGGCCGCGCCCGCGCGTCGCAATCGCGCCCGGGGTCGCGCGGCAGGAGACGATAATGGCAACCAAACTGGGTATCCAGGAACAGGTTTTCGGCGGCGAGCATCATTCGGGCCGGGTCGCCCGCCCGCTGTGGACGGCGATGAAGCGCGGTGCGCTTGGCCGCTGTCCGCATTGCGGCGAAGGCAAATTGTTTATCGGCTTCACCAAGAGCGTCGACAAATGCAGCGTCTGCGGCGAGGAGCTCTACCACCACCGCGCCGACGACCTGCCCGCCTATCTCGTCATCGTCATCGTCGGCCACATCGTGCTTGGCGCCTTCATGGCTGTCGAGGCGACCTCGACGCTCTCTATGTGGCAGCACATCGCCATCTGGGTGCCGCTGACCATCGTTTTGTCTCTCGTCTTGCTGCAACCGGTCAAGGGCGCCGTCATCGGACTGCAATGGGCGCTCTATATGCACGGCTTCGGCGGCGAAAAGGACGGGACCGAGTCACGTCCCGGAACCTGACCCACGTCGGGCAACGCCGCCTGGCGCAACATGCCGACCGTGAAAGGCCACTTTCGTTTGCCAGAAGTTTCCGCTAGGTCCAGCGCATGGAAGGTATGACCAAGGCGGAAGTCAGCAGGATGGACCGTGGCGCGGCCGCCCATAGCGGCCAGCCCATACGTCCTCGCGATGCCGCCACCTTGATCCTGCTCGACCGCAAGGGCGACGAGATTCTGGTGCTGATGGGCCGGCGCCATGCCGGCCACGCCTTCATGCCCGGCAAATTCGTCTTCCCCGGCGGCCGCACCGATCCGGCCGACAGCCGCATCGCCGTCGCCACCCCGCTTTATCCCGAGGAAGAAACCAAACTCACCGCCAGCGTCGGCCGCATCAGCCCGTCGCGGGCCCGCGCCATCGCGCTCTCTGCCATCCGCGAGACCTATGAGGAAGCCGGCCTGCTCATCGGCAAGAAAGGCGTCTTCGCCACCGACAAGCGCGACTGGCAGGGCTTTGTCGAACATGGCGTGCAGCCTTCGCTGGCGCCACTACGCTTCATTGCCCGCGCCATCACCCCGCCCAATCGGGTGCGTCGTTTCGACACCCGCTTCTTCAGCGCCTGGCGCAGCGCCGTCGCCGTCGAACTGCCGGATGGCGGCCCGACCAATGAGCTGGAAGAGCTGGTCTGGTTGCCGTTGACCAAGGCCAGAGAGGCCGATATTCCCGACATAACCCGGACGATCCTGCAGGATCTGGAAAAGCGGCTTGCCGACGATCCGCGCCTGCACCCCGGTGGGACCGTGCCGTTCTATCGGCTTGTCCGCAACCGCTTCGTTCGCGAAATTCTTTAGCCCCCGAAATTCTGTAGCATCGAGTATTTAGGCATCCCATGACGGTCGATACCCAAGAAGAGGGCGACGAACGCGTACACTGGCTACCGATGGTGGCTGCGATCTCGTCCATCAGCGTCGTCGGCATCGCCATCGGCCTCGGCATGCCGCTGCTCAGCGTCATTCTGGAGTCGCGCGGCCATTCGGCTTCGATGATCGGCCTCAACACCGCGGTCGCCGGCCTCGCCTCGATCGCCGGCGCCCCGCTGGCCACCCCGCTGGCCATGCGCTTCGGCGTCGCCTGGACGATGGTTGCCATGATCGCCGCCGGCGCGCTCGCCTTTGTCGGCTTCCATTTCGCACCCGATTTCTGGATGTGGTTCCCGCTGCGCATCGTGCTGCACATTGCGCTCACGGTGCTGTTCATCCTGTCGGAATTCTGGATCAGCACCTCGGCGCCGCCGCGCCGGCGTGGCCTGGTGCTCGGCATCTACGCCACCGTGCTGTCGCTCGGTTTTGCCGCCGGGCCGTGGATCTTCGCCCATATCGGCAGCACCGGCTTCAGGCCGTTCGGCGTCATCATCGTCCTGGTGGCGCTGGCAGCGATTCCGGTGCTGGCGGCGCGCAACGAGAGCCCCACGATTGTGGTCGACGGCGAGACAAGCCACTTCCTGCGCTACATCTGGCTGGTGCCGACAGCTACCGCCGCCGTGCTGGTGTTCGGCGCGGTCGAAACCGGCGGCTTTGCGCTGTTCCCGGTCTACGGCAGCCGCATCGGCTATTCCGAGGCGGATGCAGCCCTGCTGCTCACCATGATCGGTCTAGGCAACGTGCTGCTGCAGATCCCGATCGGCATGATCAGCGACCGCGTCAGCGACCGCCGCTATCTGCTTTTGGCCTGCGCCACCGTTGGGCTTGCCGGCACCATCTTCATGCCGTTCTTCGCCCAGAATTGGCACCTGATGGCGGCCCTTCTGTTCGTCTGGGGCGGTGTCGTCGCCGCCATGTACACGATCGGCCTTGCCCATCTCGGCTCGCAGCTTTCCGGCCATGAACTGGCTTCGGCCAACGCCGCCTTCGTGCTTTGCTACGGCGTCGGCATGGTGCTCGGACCACAGGCGATCGGCATCGGCATGGATGCTTTCGGGCCCTCCGGCTTCGGCTGGTCGCTCGGCCTGTTCTTCGGCGCCTACATCGCCCTGGTCAGCGTCAGGCTGATCCGCAAGCTCCTGCTGTAGCCCGCGGCGGCAAGCCCCTTTTCACGACGCAAAGACATGGCTGCTGACAGAACCGTGTCAGCAGGCCTCAGCTAAAAGGGTGTCCCAAAACACCCGAGTTTGAGGATACGGCGATGATCGACAGCGGCTTTGAAACCACATCTCTGCGCATGACGCTTCTGCTGCTTGTCAGCTTCCAGGCCCCGGCGGCCGACGTCGACCGCATCATGGACGCCGTGGTCGCGATCGCCCCGCTCGCCATGGGCAAATACGACCGTAACGCCTATCAAACGGCGCACGGCATAGAACGCTACCGGCCAGTTGAAGGTGCTGCCGCCGGTTCCGAGACCGAATTGCGCCGCCGCCCCGGCACGGTCGAGGTTTCGTTCGAACTGCCCGATGACCAGATGCTCGCCGCCCGCGTCGTCGAGGCGATTTTCCAGGCGCATTCCTACGAGGAGCCGGTCATCCGCATCCAGCCGATCCTCGCCAGCCGCTCCAAGGGCCTGGACGACCGCACCAATCCGAATCGCTGGTGGAACACCACCGGCGACTGGAAGAAAGCGGCAGCGCCGATAGCGCAAAGCGCGTGATTTCAAGCCAAAGGGCGGCTGGGGTGGGTCGCAGCGAGCGCGCCGGGCTTGACTTTCCGGGCACGTTCTTTATGTGTCGCGCCAAGTTTCCCGCGTCCGGGTGTTTTCCCCCGCTCCAGCGGCCAAAACCCCACGAACATAACGGACTGAGAAAATGGCCAAAGCCGCAAACATCAAGATCAAGCTTCTGTCGACCGCCGACACCGGTTTCTTCTACGTGACCAGCAAGAACAGCCGTACCAAGACCGACAAGCTGTCGTTCCGCAAGTACGACCCGGTCGCCAAGAAGCATGTCGAATTCAAGGAAACCAAGATCAAGTAATCTGGTTTTCTACACGTCTTTAAAACGCCGTCCTTTGGGGCGGCGTTTTTGTTTTGGGGCTCTTAAAAAGCCAGAAGCCTCCGCAGCCTGATGCGGAGGGTTCAAGTGATTTTTGGCAAAAAAGGGGGCCGGTCGGCGTATGGCAGCGGTACGAGGAGGCCACTATGTGCCAGCGCCGGCCGGCCGACCCCACGGACCCAGGAGATGCGGCGGACCTGAGCATCATGGGGTATTCGGCGGAGCGATGCGGCTGTCTACCCTCGTGCCCGCATCGCCTCTGTTTCTTGCACTGCACATTTGCGCAACAATGGTTGAAAATCAATAGTTTCTTAACCAAGCCTCCCGAATCGCTTGGATTAAGGTAAATTCCTAACCCTGTCTGATTGACTGCATAATCGGGGGTCTAGCCTACGCCGCCCTGGCGACGACGCGGTTGCGGCCGCCGCTTTTGGCCTCGTAGAGCGCCACGTCGGCGCGCTTCATCAGCGCAGCGACCGTGTCCGCGCCATTCAGCACCGACGACACGCCGACGCTGACCGTGACTTCGATCGCCTTGCCTTCATGACCGATGGCAAACGGCAGTTGGGCGATTTCGGCGCGAATGCGCTCCGCAACCTTTTCCGCCACCATGGCGTCCGTGTCCGGCATCACAACCACGAATTCCTCGCCGCCGAAGCGGCAGGCAAGGTCGATGCCCCTGACATTCTTGCGCAGCCGCCGTGCGAATTCACGCAGCACGTCGTCGCCGCCGTCATGGCCATGCGCGTCATTGACGGTCTTGAAGCGGTCGAGATCGGTGATCATCACCGACAGCGGCCGCCGCCGCGCCACGGCACGGTCGAACAGCGTCTGCAGATGGCTGTCGAGGTAGCGGCGGTTGTGCAGCCCGGTCAGCCCGTCGGTCACCGCCATCTCGATGGTCTGGGTGACGCTGGCGCGGAGCTGGTCGTTGTAGCGTTTGCGGCGGACCTGCGTGCGCAGCCGCGCCATCAGTTCCTGCTGATCGATCGGCCGCATCAGATAGTCGTTGATGCCGAGTTCGAGGCCACGGATGATGCGGCCCTCCTCGCCTTCTTCGGCAAGCAGGATGATCGGCAGGAAGCGCGTGCGATCGAGCGAACGCAATTGCGAACAGAGCCGCAGCGGATCGAAATCGGCAAAACCGGTCGAGATCAGCACGCATTCATACGGCGCCTCGGCAGCCTGGAAGAAACCGGCCTGCGGATCGGTGGCAATGTCGAGTTCGGCGCTGCTCCGCAGCATTTTCTGGATACGTTCGAAGGAGGATTTGCGCTCGTCGATCAACAGCACCTTCGGCGTCGCGTAGTCCGACGTGAAGCTGCGGCTCAACAGCGCCTCGATGCCGATGTTGCGGGTGGTCGAGGCGCGCAGGCGCAACTCGTCGGTCAGCGACTTCAGCCTGACCAGGCTCTTGACCCGCGTCATCAGCTGCAAGTCATTGACCGGCTTGGTCAAAAAATCGTCGGCGCCGGCCTCGAGGCCGCGCACCCGGTCGGCAACTTGGTCGAGCGCGGTGATCATGACCACGGGGATGTGCGACGTCGCCGGATCGCTCTTCAGCCGCTTGCAGACTTCGAACCCGTCCATGTCGGGCATCATCACGTCGAGCAGCACGACATCGACCTTGCCGTTTTCGCATGTCTCGATCGCGTCCGGTCCGTTGGACGCCGTCAGCACCTCGAAATATTCGGCCAGCAGCCGAACCTCCAACAGCCGGACATTGGCAGGGATGTCGTCGACGACGAGGATCCGCGCAGTCATTTCACAAGGCTCCGGCTGGAATGGGCGCAGGCATCAGGCATCGCCCAGATAGGATTTTATGGTTTCGATGAAACGCGGCACCGAGATCGGCTTGGAGATGTAGGCCTCGCAGCCCCCCTGGCGAATACGTTCCTCGTCGCCCTTCATGGCGAAGGCGGTGACGGCAATCACCGGAATGGAATGGAGGTCGTCGTCCTCCTTCAGCCATTTCGTCACTTCCAGGCCAGATACTTCCGGCAGCTGGATATCCATCAGAATCAGGTCCGGCCGGTGCTGGCGCGCCAGATCGAGCGCCTCGAGGCCGTTGCGCGTGCGCACCGTCTCGTAACCGCTGGCTTCGATGAGGTCCCGAAAGAGCTTCATATTCAGCTCATTGTCCTCGACGATCATCACCTTCTTAGGCATCGATTTCCCGTCCCGGCCGGCTTCTGCCCGAAGCCTGCCGTCATGCGTCCTTGTGGGAGCACACCAAACCCACCTTCACTGTACGGCAATATGATTGACGAAACGGAAACCCGCAGCTGTAAAAGCCACTCGGATTCCACCTCGAAAACCACATTGGATTGGGGCGGTGGCTTGCCGCAAGCGACGCTAGCGATTACTGCGGAAAAGAGACTCATTTCCGCAAACCAGAAGGTAATGATGGCAAACGCAGCGTCAATGCGCGAGGAGGCGGAAACCATTGCCGTGAAGGCACTGGGCTTCGTCGCCGCCGACCCCGAACTGCTGCCGCGCTTCCTGGCCATAACCGGCATCGAGGCGTCCGCCATCCGGCGCGCCGCAGCCGAACCGGGATTCCTTGCCGGCGTCCTGCAGTTCATCCTGGCCCACGAGCCGACCCTGCTGCGTTTTGCCGAGGAAACCGGCACACCGCCGGCCTCAGTCGGCAAGGCATTGCGCGCGCTGCCGCTTGGCGGCGACGACCATGAGCATTCGATATGAGCGACGATCCCGAGACGGCACGCCAGATCGCCGAACTTGCAGCCGACGACCGGCCCCTGCTGATCCTCGACGTCGACGATGTCGTGCTCGAATTCATCCGGCCGTTTCCGCATTTCCTGAAATCGCGCGGCTTTGGGCTCACGCTGGCCTCCTTCCGCCTTACCGGCAACATCGCCGAAACGGCGAGCGGCCGGCTGATCGAACAGCCGGAGGTAACGGCACTGCTTGGCGATTTCTTCGATGCGCAGGCCGACTGGCAGAGCGTCACCGACGGCGCCGAACAGGCGCTTGCCAGTCTTGGCGACCGCGCCGAAATCGTCCTTTTGACCGCCATGCCGCACCGCCATCGTGCGGCGCGCCGCGCTCATCTCGATGCGCTCGGGCTGCCCTATCCGCTGTTGACCACCGAAATGGCCAAGGGACCGGCGGTGGCGAAATTGCGCGGCAGCAAGGGCCGGCCGGTGGCCTTTGTCGACGACCAGCCGTCCAACCTCATCTCGGCGCGCAATTCCGTCGCCGATGCGCATCTGTTCCATCTGATGGCCGACAATTCGCTGCGTGCATACCTGCCGCCGGTGCCCGACGATATCGTCTCGGTCGAAGACTGGCGCGACGCGGCGCCGAAGATCGCAAGCGCGCTCGGGCTCTGAGCAGACGTTCCTGAGTACCTTCAGGGCTTCGTTGCTGTCCCAGGGATGGCACCCGGATCGGCGTTGTCTTCCACGACCGGATCGGGCCCCTTCAGCATGGCGCCGTTGACCGACACCGAGCCGTCGTGCCTGGCGTTGATCACCCATTCGATACGGCCGTCCGGCAGCGTCTTGGCAAATCCCTTGATGGCCAGCGCCCCGGTGAAAGCCTGCGACGCCTGCGGGTCCGTCTTCGCCGCCTCCTGCAAGGCCGCGACGATCTTGTCGTAGCCGGCGACGTCGATGGTCACGTTGGCATCGGGCTTCTCACCATCGGGAAACGTCATGTCGCCCTCCAGCGCGATTTCCGCACCGCCGCCCTTGACCGTGCTGTGGCCAATGACGACCTTGGGGCCGTTCGCCAGGAAATCTTTCTTAAGGCCCTCCCCGAATTCCGCCGACAGCGGTGGGTTCTGGTTGAGGTCGAAGGCTTCGATCGCCTTCTTGGCCATGGTGTCGAGATCGATATTGGCGCCGCCGAAATTGAGATCGACGTCGGTCGGCAAAAGCGCGACACCCCATGCGGGAACAAGGTATTGCGGTATCGACAGCCCCGATGCCTTGATCCCGTAGCTGATCGTCCCGCTGCGGGCGACCCCGTCCATACCGAAAGCAACAGCCACATTGGCCGCGCCGAAACTGCCGACCGGGCTGCCGACGCTGAAATCCTTGAAACTGTAAGCTCCATCGATCCGCTCCCACACCGGCAGCGCGGCCAGGAGGCGCGATTTGAGTTCGGCCTGGTTGGCCTTCAGCTTAGTCTCGTCCTCGTTGTCTACGGCGAAGGCCAACAGGTCCAGAATGGGCTTCGTCCGCAGACCCTTGCCTTTTGCGTCTACCGATAATTCCGGCGACTTTACCGTCAGCGAGATTTGCTGCCCGCCGTTTGGGTTGTCCATCGTGATCGACTCGGCAAAGTCGGTTATCTTTTGAGCCATGTTGAAATCGACACCGCCATTTGCGCCCTTGGTACCGCTCATTGTGGCGGTTCCAGCACCAGAACTCATCTCCGTGCGCTGCCTGGCGTCCTGAGACGTCATCGTCATGCCTTCCAATGACGACGTGGCGCTGCTGAAAGTCGCCAGTTCAGTATCGTAGATACCGACGAACTTCCCGCCCTTGATAGACATCTTCATGCTTTGCAGGCCTTGGGGGCCGTTGAATTCCATCGACCCTTCCGGTGCCAGATTGCCTGAGACATCCCACGCGCCGTCACTGCGTGGTTTGGCCAACAGCGCATAAGGGGTGAGATCGAGCTTCAGACCATCCTGTTTTGCCAGGAGTTCCACGAGCGGCTTAAAGTCGAATGCGAGCTTGTATGCGTCGCCTTCGACCGAGATTTTCAATAATCCGATCTCGAACGGCTTCTTACTGAAATAGTGTGCCAAATTGTCGGTGAGCTGCTTGGCGCCCTGGCTGTCGACCGTCTGGCCAAACGCCGGCGCACTGCAGGCAAGAAGCAAAACAAATGGCAAAGCGCGCTTCATATCGATCCTCCACTCTATTGCGGCCGTCAAAGCCGTTTCTGCCACTGGTAGGGAAATACCAACACAGCCGCAAGACAAGACCGTGCTGCATTGCCGGCTACAGCACCAGCCGCATCAGCGGCCGGCCGGCCTTGCGTTCGACAAGCCGCTCGAAGCCGGCTTTCTCAAACACGCGCGACGAGCCGACGAACAGCCCGATCGAACGCGAATCGCGCGACACATCGATCGGACAGGCCTCGACCAGCCGCGCTCTGTTCTGGCGGGCAAAGGCGATGCCGCCCTCGACCAGACGGTGGCTGATGCCCCTGCCGCGCGCACTGGCGCGAATGAAGAAACAGGAAATCGCCCAAACGCCAGGATCGGTGGCGTCGGACGGATCGACCGGCGCCGAGCCCCTGCCCCGATTGTTCCATTCGGGCACGTCGGCGCGCGGGCCGATCTGCATCCAGCCGACCGCCACGCCGTCCTCGAACGCCAAAAGCCCTGGCGGCGGCCCGGCCTCTATGCGCGCCTTGATAAGATCCCTGTTGCGCTGCTTGTCGCTGGCGCGCCGCGCCGCCGGCGCCTGTCTGAAATAGGTGCACCAGCAGCCGTAGCAGGCGCCCTGCTTGCCGAAGAGGTCCTCGAAATCCGCCCATAGGTCGGGCGCCAGCGGCGCTATGGTCGTGCTCATAAGTTCTCTCCCGGCTAACCGCTTGTGGCGGCTTCCGTCCTGACGTACCATTGCATTTGTTCTCTTTATGTTCGCAGCGATGGCGGCCCCTGTCAACAATCCCGAGCACGGTTTTTGCCGCGACTGCCTGACCTTTCAGCGCAGCGATGTCAGACGCTGCGAGCGCTGCGGCAGCCCCCGGCTCGCCCGTCATCCCGAGCTCTACCGTCTGCATCTTGCCCATATCGACTGCGACGCCTTCTATGCCGCGATCGAAAAGCGCGACAATCCGGCGCTGAAGGACAAGCCCCTGATCATCGGCGGCGGCAAGCGCGGCGTCGTCTCCACCGCCTGCTACATCGCCCGCATCAAGGGCGTGCGCTCGGCAATGCCGATGTTCAAGGCACTCGAAGCCTGTCCGGAGGCGGTCGTGATCCCGCCCAATATGGAAAAATACGTCCGCGTCGGCCGCGAGGTGCGCGCGCTGATGCAGGCGCTGACGCCGCTGGTCGAACCGCTCTCCATCGACGAGGCATTTCTCGACCTTGCCGGTACCGAGCGCCTGCACGGCATGCCGCCGGCCGTGGTGCTGGCGCGCTTTGCGCTGACCGTCGAAAAGGAAATCGGCATCACCGTTTCGGCCGGCCTGTCCTACTGCAAATTCCTGGCCAAGGTTGCGTCCGATTTCCGCAAGCCGCGCGGCTTTTCGGTGATCGGCGAGGCCGAGGCGCTGCGTTTCCTGGCCGAACAGCCGGTGACGCTGATCTGGGGTGTCGGCAAGGCTTTTGCCGCAACGCTCGAACGCGACGGCATCCGCACCATCGCCCAGTTGCAGCGCATGGAGCGCGCCGATCTGATGCGCCGCTATGGTGTGATGGGCACCCGGCTCTACCATCTGTCGCGCGGCCAGGATGACCGCCGTGTCGACCCCGATCAGGATGCAAAAAGCGTCTCGGCCGAAACCACTTTCGACACCGACATAGCGGAAATGACGGAGCTGGTTCCGGTGCTGCGGGGGCTGTCTGAAAAGGTTTCCGCCAGGCTGAAGAAGTCAGGCATTGCCGGACGTACGGTGGTGCTGAAGCTGAAGACGCAGGATTTCAAGCTGCGCACCCGCAACCGCCAGCTCGGCGACCCGACAAGGCTGGCCGACCGCATCTTCCAGACCGGGCTCGACCTGCTGCGCAAGGAAGCTGACGGCACGAAATACCGGCTGCTCGGCATCGGCGTCAGCGATCTCTCGGACGACGAGAAGGCCGATCCGCCCGATCTCGTCGATGTCGGCTCGCGCAAGCGCGCCATGGCCGAAAGCGCCATCGACGCGCTGCGCGACAAGTTCGGCAAGAAGGCGGTGGAAACCGGCTACACCTTCGGCAAAGGCCGCAACGCCAACCCGCCCGAGCCGATCGAGGAATGAGACGCTCAATAGTGTGTCGAGTTCCTACGTTCGGCGCAGATCGATCCTGCTTGTCACCACCGTCTTGCCGGTCCTGGGATCGACGTCGGTGACGGTCAGGCGCATGGCGTCGGCGCCGATCTTTTCCACGATCATCTGGGCGTCGCGATCGCCATTGACGATCTTTGCCCAGCGGATGTCGAGGTTGATGGCATCGCCGGTGCGGCTGCCGCTGAGTGCCGCCGGTCCGCTTTTGGAGCCGACATAGGTGCCGCTGTAGGTCGCGCCGCTGATCGTCAGGTCGGCGCGGATTTCGCGTGTCATGATCATCATGGCGCGGCAGGTGCCGTCCAGCGACAGCGAGGTGTCCGTCGTATCCGACGTGAAGGTGCAGGAAATGTTCATGACAGGCGAATTCGTCCTGATTCTGACAGTTCCCTTGCCGGCAAATTTTCCCTGCAGCGAGCGCAGGAAGCTCGCTTCGTCGGCATGTGCCGCTGTCGCTGACAATAGGCAGGCGGCAATCAGCAAGCCGACGACTGATTTCATCCAGAATCCCCCTCTCGCAATCACCAGGCGGCAACTCCCCAAGGGATCGCCGAAAGTGTGGACTCAAAACGAGCGCCCCGCCCGCAGGTTCCGCCTTCGACGTGACCGTTTTTTTACAACCGTTTTCCTACACCGCCTCGCTGGCCCAGTCGAATGCCCCGACTAACGGTTGCGGGGCGGCGGCCGTCTTGCGACATAGCGCGGATGGCCCCTGCACCCTCGATCCCCAAGGCCGCCTTCTGGATGGCGCTGTCGATCACGTCGTTCCTGGCGATGTCTGTCGCCGGCCGTGCCACAACTGCCGAGCTCAACGTCTTCCAGGTGCTCGAACTGCGCTCGGTGATCGGCTTTTTCATCCTGTTGCCGCTGGTGTTGATGAGCGGCGGTTTCGCCGCGATGCGCACCGAGCGCCCCCTTGCCCATGTCGCCCGCAACGTCATCCACTATACAGGCCAGGYGGCCTGGCTCTATGCGCTAACGCTGATCCCGCTTGCGGTGCTGATCTCGATCGAATTCACCACGCCGATCTGGACCGCGATCCTGGCCGTCAGCTTCCTTGGTGAAAAACTGTCGCGGCCAAGGCTGGCGGCAATCGTGCTCGGCCTGATCGGCGTGGTGGTCATCGTGCGCCCCGGCGTCGGCTCGATGGATCCGGGCCATCTCGTCGTTCTCGGCGCCGCCGTCTGCTTCGGCATTTCGCTGGTGCTGGTCAAATCGCTGACGCGCACCGACAGCGTCGTGCGCATCATCTTCTGGATGCTGGTCATCCAGTCGGCGGTCGGCCTGGTGCCCGCGCTCTATGAATGGCGCAATCCCTCACTGGCGCTGTGGCCGTGGATCGTCGTCATCGCCTTCACCGGCATGTCGTCGCATTTCTGCCTGGCCCGAGCGCTCGTCTATGCCGACGCCACCATCATCTCGCCAATGGATTTCCTGCGCGTGCCGCTGTCGGCGCTGGTCGGCTGGCTGCTCTACAGCGAGCAGATCGACATTTTTACCGCCGGCGGCGCCCTGCTGATCCTGATGGGCAACCTGCTCAACCTGCAGCGCAAGGCGCCAAAACCGGCCGAAGTGGCGGCCTCTTAGCACTGCCGCCTAGGTGTGTTGAGATTCAGGTCAGGCCGAGTCGAAAACGCTGGGTTCCGAGAACCGGAGCGGAGCGTACTCAAAGTACGTGAGCACCGGAAGCGCAGGAAGCCAGCGTTTGCAGGCCGGCCTCACCTGAATATCAACACACCTAGCTTCCCTCGTCTGGAATGTTGAGTAGATGGCCGCACGCCTTGCAGTGCACGGCGTCCGGCTCGTGCCGCTGCAGGCCGCATTGCGGACAGGGAAAGAAAACCTTCGCGGGGCGGAAGATCGCCGTCGCCAGCCGCACGAACAGCGATATGCCGATGATCATGGTGGCAATTGCGGTCAGCTTGCCGGCAATCCCCGGCAGCACGATGTCGCCGAAACCGGTCGTCGTCACCGTGGCGACGGTGAAATACAGCGCATCGACATAGTTTTCGAGCCCGGCGCCGGTGCGAAAGAAGAAGGTGTAGACGAAGCCGGTGATGACGAACAGGAAGGTCAACAGGTTGATGACCGCGTGGCTTGCCTCGCGCCAGGGTTTTAGCCCGCGCATCTCGAAATGCCGCCACAGCGAGCCGCTGCGCGACAGCGACCATAGTCGCAGGATGCGCAGAAACGCCAGGTTTGCCAGCGCCGTCGGCATCAGCAGCGTCAACAGGATGAAGGCATCGATCCAGAATGTCGGCTGTTTCATCAGCCGCAGCATGTCGGTGCAGGCGAGCAACCGGGCAATCAGATCGGCTGCGACCAGCACTGCCACGGAGTAATCGAGCCACAGGAAGGACGGCTTGTCCTGGAGCACGGGCGTGGCGATGAAGAAGGCGATGATGGCGAGGTCGATGGTGACGGCCGCCAGTTGGAACCGGAAAGCCGCAGGCGTGTGCCCGTGATAGAGCTTGCGCAGCCTGTCACGCAGCCGCGCCATGGCAGAGCTTTGCTGCAATCCGTCCTTGTCCGCTTTCATCACCAGTGCGTAGCGTCCGCGGCCGAGGACGTCCAGTAGGCGTTGCCTGGCCGGCGAACGTCGTCAGCCCTCCACGACGTTGCCGTCGGGCCCGACAAGGCGCCATGCCGAAGCGGTATCATAAACGAACCGCTCCTCCGCAATCCGGTCGCCGCGCCAGCGCTGCAAGGCCACCTCTTCCAGCCGCCGCACGGTGCCGGCCTTGTCGATCCTGTCGAAGGTCCAGCGGATCGCGACATGGTCGCCATCGACCAGGAACGTCTGAACCGGATGCGTGTGCATCTTCTCAATTCGGTCGAGTGCGGCTTGCTCATGCGCCATCAGCGTTTCCTTGCCCCGCCGCGGGACGCCGAGATTCTCCTGCATGGTCGCATCGTCATGGTAGAAATCGGCGATCGCCTTGACATGGCTGCCTTCGACCACCTCCTTGAGAAAGGCTTCAACGCGTTCGCGGCTGGGCATGAGTGTGCATTCCTTTGACGTTCGTGCTCAACGCATGTGGTTCAAAGGAGCTTCACTTCAACCATGCCCGCCACGCTGGCCCTATCGGCCGTGATGTCAGGCCCAGAGCACCGTCACGTCGCGATGCGTTGGCCGACGTCGATGCGATTGCCATCGGGATCCTCGAAGACGAAGGCGCGCAGGCCATAGTCATGGTCGCGCAGGCCTTTGACGATGCGCAGGCCGTGCGTCTTGCAGGCGTCGTGCATGGCATCGACGTCGCCGACCATCATATGCGCAATGTTGAAATGCACGGCCCGGTGATCCTTCTGCAGGGTCAAATGCAGCTCGGCGTCGTCGCGCTCCAGGATCATGAAGCCTACCGGATTGCCATTCTCGAAAGTCCTGGCAAAGCCGAGCACGCCGCAATAGAAGGCGGTGGCCCTTTGCATGTCAGTGACAGGCAGCATGGCGGCGACACGGCCGAAACGGATGGCTTTGGCATCGTTCATCGTAAACCTCGAAGATTTGAAACCCGCTCCGCTCGATGGACGGTGCCACCTCAGCGGTTCGGCTTCTGGTTATCGGTTCGATGAGACGGTGCCCACAAATCCATTCTATAGCCGATTTTCATGGCGGCGAAAGGGGCCGCCGCAAGCCGCACTGGCGGGGCGCCGCTGCCCAATCACACCGGCCTCGCCTCGACAATGCCGATATGCGGCCCGGCCTCGACAATCGAGGTCACCTCGAACCCTGCCTGCGCCAACAGCGACCTGTATTCGGCCGCCGTCCGCTCCTGGCCGTCCGGCGCGACCAGCATGTTGAGATCGAAGAATTTGGCGTCCGCCCCCTGATTGGGCGGCGCCAGCACGGCCTCGAGCACCAGCAGTCTGCCGTCCCTGCTGATAGCCCGGCGGCAGCTCTTCAGGATCGCGACACAGGTCGCATCATCCCAGTCATGCAGGATCCATTTGAGCAGCAGGCCATCCGCGCCCGCAGGCAACGCGGTTAAAAAATCACCGCCGACAATGTCGCAGCGCTCGCCAACCCCTGCCGCAGCCATAACCGGACCGGCACGTGCCACCACATGCGGCTGGTCGAACAAAATACCCCGGCTGGCGGGCGTGGCGGCGAGGATCTCGGCGAGCAGCGCACCGCGTCCGCCGCCGACATCCATGATGACCGCAAACGGCGAAAAGTCGTAGGCCGCAAGCACCGCAGCCGCGACGCCGCGCGAAAAAGCGCCCATCGCCCGATCGAAGATGGCCGACTCCTCCGGATGCTCGGCCCGGTAGTCCCAGACGCCTTTGCCATGGGCGTGGCGAAATGCGTTCTTGCCGGTCTCGACGCTGTACAGAAGGTCGCTCCAGGCCTGCCGGTAATAGGGTCTGCCGACAAAGGCCGCCCACGGCGCGGCAGAATGCTCGGCGTCGGAGCGCAAGGCGCCGCCAAGCACGGTCAGGGAGAAGTGCCCGTCCTCGCTTTCGTGAAAGATGCCGATGGCCGCGAGCGCGCGCAACAGCCGGTAGAGTGCGCGCGGATGCGTGTCGGTCAGGCTTGCAAGCTCGTCGGCGGAACGCCTGCCGTCCTTGATGTGGTCGGCGATGCCGAGCATGGCGGCAACGCAGATCGCCTGCGACACCCGGTATTCATTGACCATGCGTATGAGTTCGAAAGCCGCAGTCCGCGGATCCATGGCGCCCCCCCCCCGGCCGCCAAAGATCAGGCGGTCCTGGATATTACACCAGTTCCACTTCCACCACACCCGGCACCGCGCGCATCGCAGAGGCGACCTGCGGCGAGATGCGGTAGCGGTTGGGCAATTCGATCTCGACCTCGCCCTGCCCGGCCTCCTTGATCAGCACGAAGCTGACCTGGCCTTCGCCCTTCACCGCCAGCTGGCCGGCCAGCATGCCGATCGGAGCGGCGTCGCGCACGAAAATGCGCAGCGCCTTCTGGATGCGGCTGGCCTCATCCTCCAGCGACTGCACGGTCTGGATGCGCAGATTGACGCCTTCGGGCCGGTCTTCGGCCGAAACCGTGATCACCACCGAACGTCCGGGCTCGAGCAGGTCGCGATATTGCGCCAGCCCCTCGGAAAACAGCACGGCTTCATACTGGCCCGATGTGTCGGAAAAGGCGATGACGCCCATCTTGTTGCCGGTGCGCGTCTTGCGCTCCTGCTTGGTGGTGACCGTACCGGCCAGCCGCCCGGCGGCAGCCCCGCGTTTGACGGCAGCCGAGAACTCGCCCCAGTTCTGCACCCGCATCTTCTGCAAGGCGGCCTTGTATTCATCGAGCGGATGCGCCGAGAGATAGAAGCCGACCACCTGGAATTCGCGGTGCAGCCGGTCGGCTGCGAGCCACGGATCGGTCTGCGGCAAATTGAGCGCCTGCGACTGCGCGCCCAGCGACGCGCCGAAAATGTCCGCCTGGCCGGAGACCGCATTCTGCTGCGCCAGCGAGGCCAGCCCCATCATCCGTTCGACGCCGGCCACCATCTGGGCGCGGTCATGGCCGAAGCAATCCAGCGCGCCAGCCATGATCAGGCTTTCGAAGACGCGCTTGCCGACAATCTTCGGGTCGACCCTTTCGCAGAAATCGGCGAGGTTCTTGAACGGCTTTTCGCCGCGCATCGCGACGATATGCTCGACCGCCGCGTCGCCAACCCCCTTCAGCGCCGCAAGCGAATAGTAGATGCGATTCTCGCCGACTTCGAAATTGCGGAAGCTGGTCATCACCGACGGCGCCACCACCTCGATACCGAGCCGCAGCGCATCCTGACGGAAATCGGCGAGTTTGTCGGTGTTGCCCATGTCGAGCGTCATCGACGCCGCCAGGAATTCGACCGGGTAATGCGCCTTGAGAAAGGCGGTCTGGTAGGAAACCACGGCGTAGGCCGCCGCGTGCGATTTGTTGAAGCCGTAGTCGGCGAACTTGGCCAAGAGGTCAAAGATGAAGTCGGCCTGCGGCTTGCCGACGCCGCGCTCGACGGCGCCGGAGACGAAGCGCTCGCGCTGCTTGTCCATCTCGGCGCGGATCTTCTTGCCCATGGCGCGGCGCAGCAGGTCGGCTTCGCCGAGCGAATAGCCGGACAGCTCCTGCGCGATCTGCATCACCTGTTCCTGGTAGACGATGACGCCTTGCGTCTCTTTCACCAGATGGTCGATCTTGGGATGGATCGAGGCCATCTCCTCCTCGCCATGCTTTCTGGCGTTGTAGGTCGGGATGTTCTCCATCGGACCGGGACGGTAGAGCGCCACTAGCGCGATGATGTCCTCGATGCAGTCGGGCCGCATGCCGATCAGCGCCTTGCGCATGCCGGCACTTTCCACCTGGAACACGCCGACCACTTCGCCGCGCGACAGCATGGCGTAGGTGTCGGGATCGTCGAGCGGGATCGTCGCCAGATCGATCTCGATGCCGCGGCGGCGGATCAGCTTCACCGCTGTTTCCAGCACGGTCAGTGTCTTCAGGCCGAGGAAGTCGAATTTTACCAGCCCGGCCTGCTCGACATATTTCATGTTGAACTGGGTGACCGGCATGTCCGATCGCGGATCGCGGTACATCGGCACCAGCTCCGACAGCGGCCGGTCGCCGATGACGATGCCGGCAGCGTGGGTCGAGGCGTGCCGGTAGAGGCCTTCCAGCTTCTGCGCCATGTCGAGCAGCGTCTGCACGATCGGTTCTTTCTCGGCCTCCTCGGCAAAGCGCGGCTCGTTGGCGATGGCGTCCGCCAGCTTGACCGGATTGGCCGGATTCTGCGGCACCATTTTGGAGAGCTTGTCGACCTGGCCGTAGGGCATCTGCAGCACACGGCCGACGTCGCGCAGCACCGCGCGCGCCTGCAGCGTACCGAAGGTGATGATCTGTCCCACCTGGTCGCGGCCGTATTTCTGCTGGACGTAGCGGATGACCTCTTCGCGCCGGTCCTGGCAGAAGTCGATGTCGAAGTCGGGCATCGACACGCGGTCCGGGTTGAGGAAGCGCTCGAACAGCAAGGAGAACCGTAGCGGGTCGATGTCGGTGATGGTGGTGGAATAGGCAACCAGCGATCCGGCGCCTGAACCGCGGCCCGGCCCGACCGGAATGCCTTGCGCCTTCGCCCATTTGATGAAGTCGGCAACGATCAGGAAGTAGCCGGGGAATTTCATCTTCTCGATGATGGAGAGCTCGAAATCGAGCCGCTCGCGATACTGCTCGACCGTATAACCGGCAGTGGGTCCATGCGCCGCCAGCCGCGCCTCCAGCCCCTCTTGGGCCTGGCGGCGCAGTTCGTCGGCCTCGGCCTTCAGCGCCAACTCATTGTCGGCGACGTCGCCGCCGGTAAAGCGCGGCAGGATCGGGTTGCGGTTCTTGGGATAGTAGGAGCAGCGCAACGCGATCTCGACGGTGTTGTCGACCGCTTCCGGCAAATCGGCGAACAGCCTTGCCATATCGGCCTGGCTGCGCAGGAAATTATCCGCTGTCAGCCGGCGGCGGTTGTCGGCGGCGACGACCGAACCCTCGGCAATCGCGATCAGCGCGTCATGTGCGTCATAGTCGTCGCGGGCGGAAAAGAACGCCTCATTGGTGGCGACCAGCGGAAGGTCATGGACATAGGCTAGATCGACTGTCGATTTCTCGATGGCGCGGTCATAGCCGGAAACCCGATCCAGCTCGACATAGAGCCGGTCGCCAAACAGCGCCTTGAGCGCCAGCAACCGCGCTTCGGCGAGGTCGCGGCGGTCCTCCTTCAGGGCCCGGCCGATCGGGCCGCGCGGGCCACCGCTGAGGCAGATCAGGCCATCGCTATGGCCCTCCAGCATTGCTGACGTCAGATGCACAGGCTCGCCCGGCGGCGTCTCCAGATAGACCTGGCTGACCAGCCTGACCAGATTGGCGTAGCCGGCCTCGGTGGCGGCGAGCAGCACCACGGCATGCATATCCGGCCCAGTGCGGCGGCGGTCGCGCTGCGCGTCACTGGTCTCGCCGGAAAAGGCGAGATCGATCTGGCAGCCGATGATCGGCTGGATACCCTCTTTCACCGCTTTTTGCGCGAACTCCAGCGCGCCGAACAGATTGTTGGTGTCGGTGATGGCAATGGCCGGGCACTCGTCCTTGACGGCATGACCGACAACGGCGGCGACCTGCAAGGCGCCTTCGAGCAGCGAATAGGCCGAATGCACGCGCAGATGGATGAACGGCCGCGCCGGCCTTTCGGGCCGGCTCGCCCTTTCAATGGCTTCCTTTTTCAACGGATCGCGTGTCGTTGTTGCGTCTGCCACCCGTTCAGGCCCTGCTGGTGTTTGAGAATCTCGGTTTGAGGCTAATCTAGTCGTCCGCCGCACCGACTGCCAGCGAAACGACCCTCCGTCCCCCAAAACTACGATGCTCCACTACGGCTAGCCGTACGCGCCTTGCCGGTGTCTTGCCGGGAAATCCACGCGATCAAGCCGGAACGTATGTCAGCCTGATTACGTCCTCATCAACGCGGTCGGTGGACACAAGACGCAGAGGTGGCCTCGGCCCGGCGAAGAATGGCTTGCCGTGGCCAAACACGACGGGGTGGAGGTAGAGCCGGTATTCATCTATCAGGCCGAGGTCGGTGAGGCTTCGCGCGAGATCCGGCCCGGAAACGGTAATCTCTCCAAGCAGTTGAGCCTTCAACCCGCGTATCACTTTCTCCAGGTCACCCTCGACCAAGGTGGCGTTGGGACCGACCGATTTAAGCGAACGCGATACAACCCATTTTGGTTGGCGCCGCCACACCGCCGCGAAATCGCGTTGCGCCGCGCCCCATTCGGGACGGTCTTCATCCCAGTACCGCATCGTCTCATACATGCGCCGGCCATACACACTGCCGGAGAGGTCGCGTACGTGCCGGGTCCAGTGATCGAACAGCGTGGGGCTCGTCTTCATGTCATCATGATCATGATCGACATAGCCATCCAGGGACTGGTTCATTCCAAAGACGAGCTTCGCCATGTCCAAATCTCCACGCCGAATTCTCAGGCGAACTCCATGATCACCGCGTCGACCGCAAGGCTGTCGCCCGGCTTGGCGTTGAGCTTCGACACGACCAGATCACGATCGGCGCGCAGCACGTTTTCCATCTTCATTGCCTCGACCACGGCCAGCGTTTCGCCGGCCTTGACCTCCTGCCCTTCGACAACAGCAATCGACACGACCAGCCCCGGCATCGGGCAAAGCAGCATTTTCGAGGTGTCCGGCGCCACCTTCTCCGGCATCAGCCTTTCCAGCTCCGCGGTTCGCGGCAACATGGCGCGTGCGTTCACCGACATGCCTTTCCAGGCGATGCGCAGGCCATTCGGCAGCGGCCGAATCTGCGCTGTGACCTTCCGGCCACCGACCGTGCCGCGCCAGATCAGATCGCCCGGCCGCCAGTCGGACGTCACTGTCAGCGCCTTGCCACCATCGACCGACAGGTCGATTTCCATCGGGATGGAGATCATGCCCTCAAGAATCGAAGCCTTGAGATAATCCTCGCCGATCTTCACCACCCAGTCGCGCTTGAGCGCGCCCGAATGCGGCGCCAGCCGCCCGCCTAAGCGATCGAGCCGGTCGCGGCGCAGAAGCTCGACCGCGGTGGCGATCGCCGCCAGCACCGCCTTCTCGTCCTCATCGGGCACGATCGGCGCAAAGCCGTCGGGATATTCCTCGGCGATGAAGCCGGTCGATATCCGCCCCTCGCGCCAGCGCGGATGCTGCATCAGTGCCGCCAGGAACGGGATGTTGTGCTCGATGCCGTCGACGACGAACCTGTCGAGCGCCTCCGACATGGCATCAATCGCCTCGATACGAGTCGGCGCCCAGGTGCAGAGTTTGGCCACCATCGGGTCATAGAACATCGATATCTCGGAGCCTTCGGTGACGCCGGTGTCATTGCGGATGACGATGTCGCCGAACGTGCCTTCCTCCGGCGGCCGGTAGCGCGTGAGCCGGCCGATCGACGGCAGGAAGTTGCGGTAAGGATCCTCGGCGTAAAGCCGGCTTTCCACCGCCCAGCCGTTCAGTTTGACGTCGCTTTGCTTCAAAGCCAGCTTGTCGCCGGCGGCGATGCGGATCATCTGCTCGACCAGATCGATGCCGGTGATGAGCTCCGTCACCGGATGCTCGACCTGCAATCGTGTATTCATTTCAAGGAAATAGAAGTTCTTTTCAGCATCGACGATGAACTCGACGGTGCCGGCGCTCTGGTAGTCGACGGCCTTGGCCAGCGCCACGGCCTGCTCGCCCATCGCCTTCCTGGTTTTGGCATCGAGGAATGGCGACGGCGCCTCTTCCGCCACCTTCTGGTTGCGGCGTTGGATCGAGCATTCGCGCTCGCCGAGATAGAGCGCGGTGCCGTGCGCGTCGGCCAGCACCTGGATTTCGATATGGCGCGGATCGACAACGAATTTCTCGATGAAGACGCGGTCGTCGCCGAACGAGCTTTTGGCTTCCGAGCGCGCCCGGTCAAAACCGTCGCGCACTTCCGACTGGCTCCAGGCGATGCGCATGCCCTTGCCGCCGCCGCCGGCCGAGGCCTTGATCATCACGGGATAGCCGATCTCGCCGGCGATCTTTTCCGCATGGTCGGCATTTTCGATGACGCCAAGCCAGCCTGGCACGGTCGAAACTTTTGCCGCGTTGGCGAACTTCTTCGATTCGATCTTGTCGCCCATCGCCTTGATCGCCTTGGGCTTTGGGCCGATGAAGACGATGCCTTCCGCCTCCAGCACCTCGCAGAAGGCGGCCCGCTCCGACAGAAAGCCGTAGCCGGGATGCACGGCCTGCGCGCCCGTCTCCTTGCAGGCGGCGATAATCTTTTCCGGCAGGAGATAGCTTTGCGCGGCGGGCGACGGCCCGATATGCACGGCTTCGTCGGCCATTTCGACATGCACGGCGTCGCGGTCGGCATCGGAATAGACCGCGACGCTGGCAATCCCCATCCTGCGCGCCGTCTTGATCACGCGGCAAGCGATCTCGCCGCGATTGGCGATCAGGATTTTCGTGAACATCGAAGGCGTTTCCTCAGGTCTTTCGTCCTTCTTATGGGCTTCGGCAGCCGGGCTCAAGCACTGCTCGAGGGACGGCAGCGTTCAGCTTGCGAAGGAGCGGCTAAGCCTGCCGATACGATCTTGCGGGAACCGGTTGGAGTGGCGGCGGAAAATTGAACGAATGATTTTGCGCCATCACATGATTTTGCGTCATCGTTCGTCGTCAAAGCGGGTTGAAACAGTATGAAAATGCTGAAACCCTTGGAGCCAAAATCGCATGGGAGGAATTGTCTGATGAAAACCCGCGCCGCAGTCGCTGTCGCCGCCGGAAAACCGCTGGAGATCATGGAGGTCGACCTCGACGGACCGCGCGAGGGCGAGGTGCTGGTCGAGATCAAGGCGACCGGCATTTGCCACACCGATGAGTTCACGCTGTCGGGCGCAGATCCTGAAGGCCTGTTCCCGGCGATCCTCGGCCATGAGGGCGCCGGCGTCGTCGTCGATGTCGGCAAGGGCGTCACCTCGGTCAAGAAGGGCGACCACGTCATTCCGCTCTACACGCCGGAATGCCGGCAGTGCCCGTCCTGCCTGTCGCGCAAGACCAATCTGTGCACCGCCATCCGCGCCACGCAGGGACAGGGACTGATGCCGGACGGCTCGTCGCGCTTCTCGATCGGCAAGGACAAGATCTTTCACTATATGGGCTGTTCGACCTTCTCCAACTTCACCGTGCTGCCCGAGATTGCGGTGGCCAAGGTCAATCCCGACGCCCCCTTCGACAAGATTTGCTACATCGGTTGCGGCGTCACCACCGGCATCGGCGCCGTCATCAACACGGCCAAGGTCGAGCAAGGTGCGACCGCCGTCGTCTTCGGCCTCGGCGGCATCGGCCTCAATGTCATCCAAGGCCTGAAGCTGGCCGGCGCCGACATGATCATCGGTGTAGACCTCAACAACGACAAGAAGGAGTGGGGCGAACGCTTCGGCATGACGCATTTCGTCAATCCGAAGGAGATCGAAGGCGACATCGTCCCGCACCTCGTCAACATGACCAAGCGCGGCGCTGACCAGATCGGCGGCGCCGACTACACATTCGACTGCACCGGCAACACCAAGGTGATGCGCCAGGCGCTGGAAGCCTCGCATCGCGGCTGGGGCAAGTCGGTCGTCATCGGCGTTGCCGGCGCCGGCCAGGAGATCTCGACCCGGCCGTTCCAGCTCGTCACCGGCCGCACCTGGATGGGCACCGCCTTCGGCGGCGCGCGCGGCCGCACCGACGTGCCGAAGATCGTCGACTGGTACATGGACGGCAAGATCCAGATCGACCCGATGATCACCCATTTGCTGAAGCTGGAAGACATCAACAAGGGCTTTGACCTCATGCATGAGGGCAAGTCGATCAGGAGCGTGGTCGTCTACTAGTGAAAGAGGCCCAAATTCGTGTTCGTATCCGGTTCACCGACTGGGAGCGGTCGGATGTCCATCGAATACACAATTTCGGCGAGGATCTCTGGCGCAGCTTCAGAGGTAACAACCGCATCCAGATCGACCTGGGAGAGATCGATCAAGCGTTGGATGAAATCACCTTTCTCGTGCGCGACACTTTTTTGAAGAGGAGCCTGCCCGCGGTGCATCGCTTGCTAAAAGTGCACCTCATGGAAACTGAAGCGGTCATCGACACCGAAGCTGTATGACCGAAAACAAGGGAGGAAGAAAATGCCGGAAAAACTACATCCTAAGATCGACAATGGCTTGCCTAGGGAAAGCGCGAGCTTTGCCGGCGGTACGCTGGTCTGCGCCTGCACCAGCAAGCCGGTGAAGGTGAAGGTCAAGGGCCAGATCGCCCACAACCATGCCTGTGGCTGCACCAAATGCTGGAAACCAGAAGGCGCCGTGTTCTCGGTCGTGGCGGTCGCCGGCACCGGCGACGTCACCGTCACCGAGAACGGCGACAAGCTGAAAGTGGTCGACCCCTCGGCACTCATCCAGCGCCATGCCTGCACCGGCTGCGGTGTCCACATGCACGGGCCGGTCGAGCGCGACCATCCGTTCAAGGGCCTGTCCTTCATCCATCCCGAGCGCTTCCAGGAGGACGGCTGGTCACCGCCCGGCTTCACCGCCTTCGTCTCGTCGATCATCGAATCCGGTGTCGACCCGAAGCGCATGGACGGCATCCGCGGCCAGCTGAAGTCGATCGGGCTCGAGCCCTATGACTGCCTGAACCCCGGCTTGATGGACTATATCGCCACCTGGACCGCGAAGAAGTCGGGCGCACTGCCGGCCTGACAATACGAGATTTCTGACATGGGGCCGGGTAACATGCCGGCCCCATGTTCGTTTGGAGAGACAATGCCCGCACCTGCAATCTACGTCGACGCCGACGCCTGCCCGGTGAAAGCTGAGGTCGAAAAGGTCGCCGAGCGCCATAGCATCGTCGTCACTTACGTCTCCAATGGCGGGCTGCGTCCCTCGCGCGATCCGATGATCCGCAACGTCGTGGTCTCCAAAGGTGTCGACGCCGCCGACGATTGGATCGTCGACAATGCAAAATCCAACGACATCGTGATTACCGCCGACATTCCGCTTGCCGCCCGTGCGGTGGCGCTGGGCGCCCATGTGCTCGGTCCCACAGGTCGCCCGTTCACGCCTGAAACCATCGGCATGGCGGTGGCGATGCGCGATTTGAAGCAGCATCTGCGCGAGACCGGTGAGAGCAAAGGCTACAATGCCAGCTTTGCACCGCAGGACCGCTCGCGCTTCCTAGGCGAACTCGACCGTATCTTGCGGCGCGCGCTGAAATCCGTCACACCGGGCTAGAGCAATTCCAGGAAAAGTGTGAAGCGGTTTTCCGTCCGGAATTGCGTCAAAACAAAAAGATAGAGCCGTTCGCCGTTTCCGTGAAACGGTGAACTGATCTAGAAACGGCACCCGAGGCCGGCCCATGGCGACAGACATCCCCATCACGAACCCGCTGCACCGGCACAAGCAATTCCTGGTGTCGGCCTGCGTCGGTCTGCCGGCATTGGTTATCGCGCTGATCGCGGGCTTGCCGCTTGCCTATTCCGTCTCGGTCGCTGCCGACGCCTTCTTCGTCGTCTTCATTGCGCTGGTCCTCGCCAAGATGCCGCTGCTGTCCGGCCGCTATCTCAGCAAGAATGCGCGCGAGGTCGACCTGCCGGTGCTGAGCATTTTTGCCATCACGCTGGGCGTCGTCAGCATCGCCATTGTCCTGTTGTTCCTGCTGATCAACCACAAGGACCGCGACCCCATCGAGCTGGGTATCGCGATGCTGTCGATCCCGCTTGGCTGGTTCACCATCCATGCCATGGCCGCACTTCATTACGCGCACGTCTACTGGATGGACGGCGATGCGATCGATACCGAAACCAAGAAGAAAATGCCGGTCGGCGGCCTCGATTTTCCCGGCAGCAAACGGCCCGAAGGCTGGGATTTCCTCTATTTCGCGACGGTGATCGGCATGACCGCGCAGACGGCCGACACAGCGATCACGACCTCACACATGCGCCGCGTCGTGCTTGTCCATTCGATCCTGTCCTTCTTCTTCAACACGGTCATCGTCGCCGCCGTCGTCAATCTCGCCGTCAGCCTCGGCAATCCATAGCAATCCGTCCCGGTGTCAAAACCGTGGCCCGTAATAAAAACGTGATCGGATGAAACATCGCTTTCGATAGCGACGTATTGGGAGGAGAACGACAAGCGCGAGATCGCGCAGCCAGGAGACCAGGAAATATGGAATCCGTTGCCATGAGTCAGCCCAGCATCGGGGCTGATGCCACTACGCCGAAGGAGACGACCCTGATCTACCGGCAGTCGCGCTGGACGCGTCTGACGCATTGGCTGTGGGCCATCTCGCTGTTCTTCATGCTGTTGTCCGGCCTGCAGATCTTCAACGCCCGCCCGCAGCTCTATATCGGCAAGCAATCCGGTTTCGGCTACAACAACACCGTCTTTGCCATCGGCGCCGAAAACACCGCGACCGGCCCGCGCGGCTATACCGAAATCTTCGGCCATCGCTTCGACACCACCGGCGTGCTCGGCTGGTCGGGGCCGGTCGGGCAGCAGACCTCGCGCGCCTTCCCGTCCTGGGCGACGATCCCGTCCTACTACGACCTCGGCACCGCCCGCGTCGTGCATTTCTTCTTCGCCTGGATACTGACCACCACCTTGGTCGTCTGGCTGGTCGCCAGCCTGGTCAACGGCCACCTGCGCCGCGATCTGGCGCCGCGCCTGGACGACCTCAAGCGCTTGCCGCAGGACGTCATCGACCACGCCAAGCTCAGGTTTCACCACACCCGCGAATACAACACGTTGCAGAAAATGGCCTATGGCGGCGTGCTGTTCGTGCTGTTGCCGCTGATGATCATCACCGGCCTTGCCATGTCGCCGAGCATGAACTCGGTGCTGCCCTGGCTCAACGAGGTGCTCGGCGGAAGGCAGACGGCGCGCACCATCCATTTCACGGTGATGGTGCTGCTGGTCGGGTTTTTCATCATCCACATGCTGATGATCCTCGCTGCCGGCCCGATCAACGAGCTGCGTTCGATCCTCACCGGCTGGTACCGCACCGATCCGCCAACGCATGGCGACACCGAGAGGAGTGCGTAAGATGGCTAAATTCCAGATCAGCCGCCGCAAATTCCTGACCGGCGCCAGCCTCGGCGTTTCCGGCATCATGCTGTCGGGTTGCGATGCTTTCGACAGCCAGCTCGGCATGGGCGACGGCCTGCGCAGTTTCCTCGAAAACGCCAATGGCCTGACCTATCGCGCTCAGCGCCTGCTTGCCGGCCGCGATGCGCTGGCGCCGGAATTTTCCGAAGCCGACATCCGTCAGCCGCAGCGGCCGAATGGCGTCACCGCGCCCGACGACGACACCTACAAAGGCCTGCTCGCCAACAATTTCGCCGATTGGCGTTTGGAAGTGACGGGGCTGGTCGAAAAGCCGCTCTCGCTCAGCCGCGAGCAACTGCAGAACATGCCGAGCCGCACCCAGATCACCCGGCATGACTGCGTCGAGGGCTGGAGCTGCATCGCCAAATGGACCGGAACGCCGCTGTCGCTGGTGCTGGACCAGGCTGTGGTCAAGCCTGAGGCGCGCTACGTCATGTTCCATTGCCTCGACACGATCGACCGATCTCTCTCCGGCGATATCAAATATTACGGCACCATCGACCTGATCGACGCCCGCCACCCACAGACGATCCTCGCCTATGGCTTGAACGGCAAGCCGTTGCCGGTCGAAAACGGCGCGCCGCTGCGCGTTCGCGTCGAACGCCAGCTCGGCTACAAGATGCCGAAATATCTCTACAAGATCGAGTTGGTCGACAGTTTCGCCAGTGTCGGCGGCGGCCGCGGTGGCTACTGGGAAGACAATGGCTACGACTGGTATGGCGGGATTTGATCTTCGCGCCACGAAATGACGATCGGCCCGTGGGAGGCCACGAGCCGACCGGTTACGCCCTGCCCCAACCCCGCTCAATAGCCGGCGTAAATCCACTGGCAGTTGTTGTAGGAATCGCAGCTGTAGTACCAGTAACCGTCGCTGCGGGCCTGTTCGCCTGACGTGGCCATGCTTGCAACGGCGTCCGCCTTCTTTGCGTCGGCGCCCAGTTCCTTGGCCATCGCCGCCATCTTGCCGGCGTCGATGAATGTCGGCTTGCCGTCCGTCATCTTGGCGCCTTGCTCGGCCACCGGTCCCGCCTCAGCCAGCATTCTGGCGGCAACCAGCATCGCCTCTCCATCTTTGTCGGCCTTGGCGATGTTGGCCAACGCGACCGCCGTCTCGACTTTGGTGCGCGCGTCGGCCTGTTTTTCCGGCGTGATTCCGCCGGCGAAAGCCGTCGAGCCAAGGCCGACGGCAAATGCAACCGCAAGCGCTTTACGAAGCATATTCATGTAGTGTTCTCCCCAAGAGTGGACGTCCCCACTCAAGGGTAGAGCAGTTTCATCGCCGAAGAACCCTGTCGAAACTGACAGGGTGTTTTCCGGCTTGCCAAAATCTGGAGCAATTCCAGGAAAAGTGTGAGCGGTTTTCCGTCCGGAATTGCAAAAAAAAAAGAGGTAGAGYGGTTCGCCGTTTCCCCGAAACGGTGAAACGTTCTGGCGGCGACGCTCGTCGGTCAGGCCACCTTGTCGAGAAGTGGCTTGAGCGCCGGATGGATCTCCGGAGAGGCGTGCTTGATCAGCGTCAGCAGCGCGCGCTCATTGTCGTGCAGCGGGCGGTCGGTGCCGATGCGTTCGGCCAGCCATTTCGCCTCTTCGGCGTCGATCGTTTCGGCCCGGCGCGCGAGCGCCTCGGCGGCGCGGTTCTTCGATTCCCACTCGGCCTCGATATCGCCGGGCGAACGATAGGCCTCCATGATGCCGGCGAGCCCGCCCGACACCATGCGGCTGAAGAACCCGCCGATCTCGGGTTCGGCCTGTTCGTAGAAGGAATCCCTGCGCAAGGCAGCCTCGCGCGTCGGCGCTTCGTAGCCGGCCGAACACATCACGAAATTGGCAATCGCCTTGACGAACAGCTCGTTCCAGGACGGATCATTGCCGGCGGCGGAAGTCTGCTCGTTGATCCTGAACAGCACCTCGGCCTCGGTGCGGGTGATGGCGATGTTTCCGTCGCCACCGTAAGCGTAGAGGATGCGGCGCAGCAGGTCGACCTCGGCCTTGGCGACCAGTCCGGGAACCAGCGCGCCACCGAGCATCAGCGGTCCCTTGCCGTCGACCACGGCATGGGCGACCTGTTCCAGCGCATAGGCGGACAGCCGGCCGGGCGATGATTTCGCCTTCTCCAGAACGTGCACCAGCAGCTCCAGCTCGGTCACGCTGTCGACCATGCCGTCGCGCGAAATCGTCTTGATCAGCCAGTCGGCATTGTCCTGCGAGATATAGCCGGCCGGCTTTTCCTGATGGACGATGTAATCGGTGACCGCTTCGACGAAGAAGGGCGGCCATTCCTGGCATTTGTCCGTTGCCGTCGCGTCGAGCGCGAACAACGCCTCGGCCTCGCCGCGGCTCACCACGCCGTCGGCGAACACGTCGCGACGCAACATGACGACATCTTGCGCCGTGATGCGATCCTTCGCACTCAGCCCCGCCACCGGCGCGCTCCCGATCCCTTCGCCCATCTGTCAGTCCCCGTCCGCTGCATCCCCAGAGTCATTGCCTTCAAAATATCAGCAGTGTCTTGAAAAACCGGCAAACGGCGTGGTTAGCGAAGACTTGCCAACCCCTGAGCGCTGTAAGGTGTATCGAGATTCAGGTCAGGCCGAGTCGGAAATGATGGTCTCCGAGAACCGGAGCGGAGCGTACTCAAGTACGAGAGCACCGGCCTACGCCGGCCGTAGCCTTAACTGCCACCACTCTCATGAATGCATGCTTCGGCCGGCGAAGGCCGGAAGCGCAGGAGGCCAGCGTTTGCTGGCCGGCCTCACCTGAATATCGATACACCTTTGATGTCGCAGGCAGGTGACAAGGAGTCGCCGACAAGCTATGGATGGCGCGTCGAGGGCTCAGGGTCTGAGTCCTACCTGTTTGCGGGAGAGAGCAGCGTGAGCTGCCGCCGAAGGGGAAATCGCCCGAAATCTCTCAGGCAAAAGAACCGTAGACGGGAAAGACACTCTGGAAAGTCGGGGCTTGCCCCCGCGCCGAAGGTGTAAGCGTCGCCGACAGAGTTCCGGTTGCGCGAGTCTCTCAGGCTTCAGACAGAGGGGCACGGACTGGTCGCCAGCAGCGGCCGATTGCGTGCGACTCTGGAGATGACATGACGGGCGACGACACCAAACACCTACCCCTCGAAGATTTGCACAGCGCAGCCGGCGCGCGCTTCGGCGCCTTTGCCGGCTGGTCGATGCCGCTGACCTATCCGGCGGGCGTGATGAAGGAGCACCTTCACACCCGCGAACATGCCGGGCTGTTCGACATTTCGCATATGAAGCTGTTCGAAGTCAGCGGACCGGGCACTGTCGCGCTGCTCAACCGCGCCTGCCCGCTCGATGCCGGCGCGCTCGACATCTCCCAGTCGAAATACACCTTTTTCCTCAACGAGGCCGGCGGCATCATCGATGACCTGATCGTCACCCGGCTCGGCGACAGCAGGTTCATGGTCGTCGCCAATGCCGGCAATGCTGTCGAGGACGAGAAGCATCTGCGCGCCCTGGCCGCGGATTTCGACGTGAAAGTCGATGCGCTCGACCGCGTCTTTCTCGCCATTCAAGGCCCGGAAGCCTGGGCCGCCCTGTCGCGCGCCGGCATCGAAACCGGCTCGCTGCTGTTCATGCACGGCATCGAGCCGAAGCAGAACTGGTTCATGAGCCGCTCCGGCTATACCGGCGAGGACGGCTTCGAGATCGGCCTGCCGGAAGCGGATGCGCGGGCTCTGGTTGCAAAGTTGCTCGAGGACGAGCGCGTGCTGTGGATCGGCCTTGCCGCCCGCGACTCGCTGCGGCTCGAGGCCGGCCTCTGCCTGCACGGTCAGGACATTACGCCGGAGTTCGACCCGGCCAGCGCCGGCCTGATGTGGGCAATCCCTAGGGATATCAGAGCCAGCGGATCCTTCATCGGCGCCGACGCCTTGCGCTCGATCCTGGAACGTGGCCCGGCGCAAAAGCGTGTCGGCCTGAAGCCGGAAGGCCGCCAGCCGGTGCGCGCCGGTGCTGCCCTGTTCGACGCCGACGGCAATCCGGCGGGCCATGTCACATCAGGCGGCTTCGGCCCCTCGGCCGGTCATCCCGTCGCCATGGGCTACGCCACAACGGCCTTGGCCAAGCCAGGCACAAAACTCTTCGCCGATGTTCGTGGGACGAAAATCCCGATCGATATCAGTTCCTTGCCCTTCACTCCTCATCGCTACCGCAAAGGATAAATCCCGATGGCAAAAACCTATTTCACCGCAGATCACGAATGGCTGAGCGTCGAGGGCGGCATCGCCACCGTCGGGATCACCGACTATGCGCAGGAACAACTCGGCGACCTCGTCTTCGTCGAACTGCCGCAAATCGGCACGAAGTTGAGCAAGGGCGATACCGCCGTGGTCGTCGAATCCGTCAAGGCGGCCTCCGACGTCTATGCGCCGGTCGACGGCGAGATCACCGACGCCAACGGCGCGCTGTCCTCGGACCCGTCGCTGGTCAACTCGGCCGCGACCGGCGCCGGCTGGCTGTGGAAGATGAAGCTCGCCGACGAAGGCCAGCTCGCCGGCCTCATGGATGAGGCCGCCTACAAAGCCCATATCGGTTGATATCAGGAACGATTGCAATGAGCGCAGCACTTACCCCCTTCTCGGCCCGCCATATCGGTCCGGGCGTTAACGACGTCAGAGCCATGCTTGCCGTGATCGGCGTTCCCTCTGTCGAGACGCTGATCAGCCAGGCCGTGCCACAGTCGATCCGCCTCGACCTGCCGCTGACCCTGCCCGCACCGGCGAGCGAAGCCGAAGCGTTGGCCGAATTGGCAGCGACCATGGCGAAGAACACAGTGCTGAAGAGCTTCATCGGCGCCGGTTACCACGGTGTGCACGTGCCGCCGGTCATCCAGCGCAATCTGTTCGAGAACCCGGCCTGGTACACCGCCTACACGCCCTACCAGGCCGAGATCAGCCAGGGCCGCCTGGAAATGCTGTTCAACTTCCAGACCCTGGTCACCGAATTGACCGGCCTGCCGGTGGCATCGGCCTCGCTGCTCGATGAAGCCACTGCCGTCGCCGAAGCGGTCGGCATCGCCTTGCGCCATCATCGCGACAAGCGCACCAAGGTGGYGCTGGCCGGCACGCCGCACCCGCAGACACTCGATGTCGTGCGCACCCGTGCCGAGCCGCTCGGCATCGAGATCGATGGCGAAGCCATCGACGACAACACCGCCGCCCTGCTCGTCTCCTGGCCGGACACGTTTGGCGTCTATGGCGACCACAAGGCGGCGATCGACAAGGCCCGCGCCACCGGTGCGGTCGTCGTCTTCATCGCCGATCCGCTTGCGCTCACACTGACCGACGCACCGGCCAAGCTCGGCGCCGACATCGCCGTCGGCCCGATGCAGCGCTTTGGCGTGCCGATGGGCTTTGGCGGCCCGCACGCCGCCTATTGCGCCGTCTCCGACAAATTGACCCGGCTGATGCCTGGCCGTCTCGTAGGCCAGTCCACCGACAGCAAGGGCCGTCCTGGCTATCGCCTCGCCCTGCAGACGCGCGAACAGCATATCCGCCGCGACAAGGCGACCTCCAACATCTGCACCGCCCAGGCGCTGCTTGCCAACATGGCGACGGCCTACGCGATCTGGCATGGCCCCACCGGCCTGCAAGCCATTGCTGCGCGCATCCATGAGCTCGCCAACCGCCTTGCGGCGGGCCTGAAGGCCGCTGGTGTTTTCGTGCTCGGCTCAAGCCGCTTCGACACGGTCACAGTCGAGGTGAAGGGCAAGGCAGCTTCGATCGACGGTGCCGCTGAAAAGGATGGCCGGTTGCTGCGGGTCATCGATGCCGACCGCATCAGCATCGCCTTCGACGAGACCTCGACCGAGGCGGATCTCGAGGCCATCGCCGCCCTGTTCGGCGCCAAGCCAGGCCCTGCCGAGGCCGGCACGATGCCCGGCAAGCCGCGCGGCAAGGAATTCCTCACCCAGCCGGTCTTCCGCGAGAACCACTCCGAGACCGACATGATGCGCTTGCTGCGCCGGTTGGCCGACAAGGATCTGGCGCTCGACCGCACCATGATCCCGCTGGGCTCCTGCACCATGAAGCTCAACGCGGCGGCCGAAATGATGCCGGTCAGCTGGCCGAGCGTCGCCAATCTGCATCCCTTCGCACCGGCCAGCCATTCGGCCGGCTATCGCGCCATGGTCGGCGAACTGGAGGGATGGCTGTCGGAGATCACCGGCTTCGACGCCGTCAGCCTGCAGCCCAATGCCGGCAGCCAGGGCGAATATGCCGGCCTGCTCGCCATCCGCGCCTATCACCGCGCGCGCGGCCAAGGCCATCGCACCGTCTGCCTGATCCCCTCCTCCGCCCATGGCACCAATCCGGCGAGTGCGGCGATGGCCGGCATGAATGTCGTCGTCGTGCGTTGCCTGGAAGACGGCAACATCGACATGGACGATATGCGGGCCAAGGCCAACGAGCATTCGAAGAATCTCGCCGCGCTGATGTTCACCTATCCTTCGACGCACGGCGTCTACGAAGAAGGCGCGCGCCACCTCTGCGCCCTGATCCATGAGCATGGAGGCCAGGTCTATTTCGATGGTGCCAACCTCAACGCGCTGGTCGCGCTGGCGCGGCCCGCCGACATCGGCGCCGACGTCTGCCATATGAACCTGCACAAGACCTTCTGCATCCCGCACGGCGGCGGCGGTCCGGGCGTCGGCCCGATCGGCGTCAGGGCGCATCTCCAGCCTTATCTGCCGGGTCATGTCACCGAGGGGTCGGCACATGCAGTGTCGGCAGCACCGTTCGGCAGCGCCTCCATCCTGCCGATCACCTGGATGTACATTCGCATGATGGGCGCCGCCGGCCTGAAGCAGGCGACGGAAACCGCCATCGTCTCGGCCAACTACGTGGCGACCCGCCTCGCGCCACACTTCCCGCTGCTCTACAAGGGCCGGCACGATCGCATCGCGCACGAATGCATCCTCGACACGCGTGTGCTCAAGGAAAGCGCCGGCATCAGCGTCGACGACATCGCCAAGCGCCTGATCGACTACGGTTTCCATGCACCGACCATGTCGTTCCCGGTCGCCGGCACGCTGATGGTCGAGCCGACCGAGTCCGAGCCCAAGCGCGAGCTGGATCGCTTCTGCGAGGCGATGATCGCCATCGCCGGCGAGGCAGCGAAAGTGGCAAAGGGCGAATGGCCGCTCGAGGACAACCCGCTGGTCAACGCCCCGCACACGGCGGCCGAAGCGCTTGCCGGCCAGTGGACGCATCCTTATTCGCGGCTGGAAGCGGCCTACCCTGCCGGCGACGCCGATACCGCAGCCAAATACTGGCCGCCGGTGTCGCGCATCGACAATGTCGCCGGCGACCGCAACCTCGTCTGCTCCTGCCCGCCGCTGTCGGAATATCTCGGCGCCGCCGAGTAACACTCTGACCTGTCAGGCAGAACGCAAGGCCGGCCCGTCGGCCTTGCTCACACGGTCACGGACAAGCACGCGGTTTCGCCCTGCGTTCTTGGCCGCGTAGAGCGCCTTGTCGGCCTCGGCCAGCACGTGGTCGAGGCTGCTGCCGGCCTCCTCGCCAAAGCCGATGCCGCCGCTGACGGTGCTGCGCAGCGGACCGCGCGGCGTCGGCACCACTTCGGTACCGAACGCGACGCCGATCTTGCTGGCGAGATCGTAGGCCTTGTCCTCGGTCATCCGCGACATGACCAATGCGAATTCCTCGCCGCCCAGCCGGAAGGCGTCGACGCCGGCCCTGTCATACTTCTTGATGATTGCGGCGAAGCGGCACAGCACCCGGTCGCCGACCGGATGACCATAGACATCGTTGGTCCGCTTGAAATGATCGAGGTCGAACATGGCGACCGACATGAACGGACCGAAGACGCGCTCGCCATAGAGTGAATTCAAAGCCCGCCGGTTCATCAGGCCAGTCAGCGGGTCGGTCATGGTCTCGGCCTTCAATTCGATCTGCGCCTGCAAATGGTGCAGCGACAGCGTCAGCGCGCCGAGCGCCGTCATGCAGGCGACCGCGACGACGGAATTCAGCCGCTCGGCCCAATTGTCGGGCGCAACGCCAAGCACCCACTGGCCCTTGACCAGAAGCACCGCGCCGCAGAGCCCGAAGGACAGCGCGCAAACGCCGCTCAGCGCCGAGACGACCAGGAGAATGCCGCGGTCATGACCGCCGCCCTTGATCCAGAACATCATCCCGATCGAGGCGAGCAGCACCGTTACCGTCGCATAGGTGAGGATAAAGCCGGCACCGTCGAAACCGAGATAGGTCACGCCTGCGCAGATCGCCATCGCAAGCAGGGCCGGCAGCACGGCGCGACTGTAATTGCGCACGCCGAGATACTGCATGGCCGAAAGCGAAAGGGTAAGGAAACCGAGGCTGAGCAGCGCCAGCGCTGCCTGGCAAAGCCAGGGGTTGGGCTCCCTTGTGTAGCGCCAGAAGACGATGACATGGGCGACAAGCACCAGGATGCCGCACGCCACCGTCAACACGAAGCGCGCCCGCGGCGCCGTGAACCAGATCGCAAACATGGTAACACTGAGGCATGTGCCTGACAGCGCAGCCGCCAGCAGGAGCGAACTGAAATCCAGCATGGATAAACGGTAGCCTTTGGGGATCGACTGTTGCACTGCATCATAGGCATGCAGCCGACCGGAGATACCGTTTTTGGCCGGGCTTCCAGTGCAACTTTCCGACAGGGTTTACAAACCGTCGATAGATAACGGCAGATGCCACAAACGACGGTTGCGAAGCCTCAGCCCTTGTTGAGCAGCGCCAGATTGGCGTTGACAACGGTCGGGTCGGCCATGCCCGCCCTAGCTTCCATCAGCAGCGCTCTCGCCTTCTTCTTGTTGCCGCGCAGCAACTGCGAATAGCCCATATTGTTGATGATCTGCGGCTTGCGCCCGGCAACCTTCAACAGCTGGTCGTAGGCACGGTCGGCGAAGTCGAAGCGGCCGAGCTCGTCATAGGACGCGGCCAGCCCCATCCAGCCCTCGGCACTGTCGGCCTTCAACTCCACAGCCTTGCGGAAATGCTGTTCGGCAAGGCCGTAATTGGCGTCGCGGAACTGCGCCTTGCCTTGCGCCAGGTCGGACGTGCTAACGTCCTTTGCCGCCGGTTGGATCGATGTGGTCTTGGTCTTGTCGACGTTCTCCGTCGTACAACCGCTGACCGTCAGGACGGCCGCTAGCGCGGCCATTGCCGTGAAACTTCTGTGACGCATGCCCCTGGCCCCAATCGCCCGATTTACCGGGTCATTCTCTGGAGATCATGTGTACAGGAGAGCGATTAAGCTTCGGTGCTGAAATGCACTGAAAATTTGGTTTCCGGCATACCAGCCATTAACCACCAGGCCGCAACAGCCGCGTTGTCAGGGCTCCATCGCCTTGAGCGCCTCCGGAACCGGATAGCGGCTGCCGTCATAGCGCAGCCGGTAGGTCCGCGTCACGGACTTGCCGGGATGCGACTGGCACTCGCCATTCTTGTCGATCGCGGGTTCATCGGTATCCGTCCGCTCGACCACGCTGATGTCGCGATAACCGTGATGGCTCGCCCGGCTCATCGCCAGGCTAACCTGGCTGGAATGAAAGGATCCGGCGCAACTGGCATCGCCTTCGCCGCCAAAGCCAGCCACGACCAGGCCGTCGAGCACCAACCGCAGGGCATCGTCGTCCACGGCATAGAGCCGCAGGGCGGTTTCTCTGTAGGGATTGGGCTGCGAATGGTTTGCCCTGTCGATGCGCAGGCCGAAGGCGGTGATCTCGGGCGCCAGCCTATAGCGGCCGGTATCGAATTCGACCTTGCGGATGGCGATGGCATCGTCGGTCACGGGTTGGAGCAGGCGCTGGCGCACCTGCTGGGTATTCCTGTCGACGACCAGAATCTCCACATCGCCGACATGCCTGTCGCTGGGTTGGGCGCTGTCGATCAGCGGCACCGCAACCAACAGCAGATCGTCATGGGCAGGCCAGATCTTGCAGACCAGGCCTGGCGAATCGTAGTCGTATTGTGGGGATGCCAGGGAGATGCTGGTGTGGGGTTCAAGCGTGAACGAGTCGCCGTCGGCGGTCATTCGGGCCTTGGGATAGGCCTGCTGCACGAGAGCGGCAGCATCGCCGCAGTCGCCGGCTGCAGCCTGGGCAGGCGACAAGCCGGCCGTGGCAAGGCTGAGCAGGACGGTGCACAAGACTATTCGCATTGGCTGATTACTCATTTCCTGGTTTACCGAAGTGGCCACGCTAGCCGTGTCCCGCGAAATCCAGGCAGAGCTAATTGAAGTGCGTAACCGCAGGAAGTCGCCTGACAGCTCGGACGTATCTACGGCGCGGTAGTCATTTTGACGATGATCGGGATGACGGCGATCATCAGCACCACCGGCAGGATGCATACCACCACCGGCACCGACATCTTGGCCGGCAAGGCATGTGCCTTTTCCTCGGCCAGCGACATGCGCTTGTGACGCATTTCGTCGGAGAACACGCGCAGCGCCCCGGCCAGGCTGGTGCCGAGTTCCTTGGACTGCTGCAGGAGCGTGGCGAAGGAGCGCACCTCGTCCAGGCTGAGGCGGTCGGCAAGCGCCTTCAAGGCATCGTCGAGGCTGCGGCCCGCCCTCAGTTCCAGCGACACCAGTTGCAGGTTCTGGCTGAGCGACGGATAGGTCTTGGCCAGTTCCTTCGAGACGCGCTCGATGCCGGCTTCCATGCTCATGCCGGCATCGGAGCAGACGATCATCAAATCCATGAAGTCGGGAAAGCCGTTGCGGTATTCGCGCATCTTTTCCCGCACCTTCTGGCTGAGCACCAGGCCGGGCAGAAAATAGCCGGCGGCTCCCGACAGGATGATGAAGGCCCAGCGGCTGGTCGTGGTGGAATCGGCGCTCGCCATCCACTGATTGACCAGGAACGCGCCGATCGCTGCGCCCACGAGGCAGGCGAAGCGGATCAGGAAGAATGTGCCGACGGCGCGCGGCTCCATATAACCCGCCTGGATCAGCTTCATGCGCAGCCGTGCGACATTTTCCGGATCGCTCTTGGCGTAGAATTCCTGCGCCCGCTTCACCGCTTTCTCGCGCACGACGCTCTGGCTTTTCCTCGGCGCCGCCTCGACCTGTTCGGGAGCCTTCGTGTCGTCGACCTTGAGCCGGCGCTTGAGATCGTTGCGGTCGCCTTTGGCCACCACCAGCGGCCATGCCACCGCGCCACCGCCCATCGCCAGGAGCAGCGCGGCCACCGGCATCATCGACGTCGGCGCCAGCGAGGCGAGGAACTGGATCACCTGTTCCATCTCAGAACCGGAAGTTAGACATCTTGAACATGATGATGTTGCCCAGCATCAGCCATGTCACCGAACCGCCCAGCAAATACCAGGTCTTCGGCACGTCCCAGACGCTTTGATAGAATTGCGGCATCAGCACCATGATGGCGGTAAAGAGCAGCGCCGGCACCGCCGTCAGGATATAAGCCGACATACGGCCTTCGGTTGAAATGGCGCGCACCTTGCGGCGCAGCTTGCCGCGCTCGCGGATCGTCGTCGACAGCCCGTCGAGGATCTCGCGCAGATTGCCGCCCGAACTCGTCTGGATCGACACCGCGGTGACGAACAGCGGCAGATCCTCCTGGCCGACCCGGTCGAACAGTGAATTCAACGCCGAAACCAGGTCGGAACCATAGGTGACCTCGTCGGAGATGACGCCGAACTCTGAGCCGATCGGATCGGGCATCTCGCGCGACACCATGGAGATCGCCACCGGAACCGGATGCCCGGCCTTGAGGCCGCGCGTGATCAGCTCCAGCGCCTCCGGCAGTTGCACGCCGAACCGCTTCACCCGCCGGCTGCGCATGGTACGCAACACCAGCACCGGCAGCAGTGCTGCGAGCATCACAAACAGCAAGATGGCGAGCAGCAGCGGCAGACCGTACCAGATCGCGGTGAGCATCAGCGCCAGCGCCACGCCCGTCGTGATGGTCAGGAACCTCGGCACAGGCATCACCATGCCCGACTGCGTGCGCAAGGCGCGAAAACGATCGGGCGAGAACAACGACGTGCCGGCGTCCAGGCCGCGCTCCTTGCGCAGCTGGATCAGCACCTGTTCCTGGCTGATCTTGTTTTCCTGCAGCTTCATGCGCCGGTTGATCGCCGTGCGTTTGTCGCTGCGGCCGGCATAAAGCAGATAGCAGCCTTCGGCGATCATGATGCCGGTCAGCGCTGCCGCGGCATAGACGACATAGATCGGACTGAAACTCTCGAACACGCCGCTACTCCTGCGGCCGGCCGGGTTCGAAATATCTGCCGGGGAATTCGATGCCCATATTGCGCAGATCCTCAAGAAAGCGCGGGCGAATGCCGGTCGCTTCATAGTGCCCGAGAATGGTGCCGTCGGCCTCCATGCCGGTACGCACGAAGCGGAATATCTCCTGCATCTGGATGACGTCGCCTTCCATGCCAGTCACCTCGGCGACGCTGGTCACCTTGCGCTTGCCGTCGGACAGGCGCGTCAGCTGGACGATAAGATCGAGCGCGCTGGCGATCTGGCTGCGGATCGACTGCACCGTCATTGGCATGCCGGTCATACCCAGCATCTGCTCGAGACGTGAAATGGCGTCGCGCGGCGTGTTGGCGTGGATGGTCGCCATCGAACCTTCATGGCCGGTGTTCATCGCCTGCAGCATGTCGAAGGCCTCCTCGCCGCGGCACTCGCCGAGGATGACGCGGTCGGGGCGCATGCGCAGCGCATTCTTGACCAGGTCGCGCTGCTTCAGCTCGCCATGACCTTCGATGTTGGCCGGGCGCGTTTCCATGCGCGCGACATGCGGCTGCTGCAATTGCAGTTCGGCCGCGTCTTCGATGGTGATCAGCCGCTCGTCTTCCGGAATGAAGGCCGACAATGCGTTGAGCATCGTCGTCTTGCCGGTGCCGGTACCGCCCGAGATGATGGTGGTCTTGCGGGCATGCACGGCGGCGGCCAGCACCTCGGCCATATTCTGGGTGATGGCGCCGAACTCGACCAGCTTGTGCAGGCCGAGCTTGTTCTTGGAAAACTTGCGGATCGACACCAGCGGCCCGTCGACGCCCACCGGCCGGATGGCGGCGTTGAAGCGTGAGCCGTCGAGCATGCGGGCGTCGACCATCGGCTGCGATTCATCGACCCGACGACCGACGGCGGCGACGATCTTGTTGATGATGCGCAACAGGTGCGCCTCATCCTTGAACGGGATGTGGACCTGCTGCAGCTTGCCGCGTTTTTCGACGAAGCAGTTCTGGTGGCCGTTGATCAGGATATCGTTGATGTCGGGGTCCTTGAGCAGCGGCTCCAGCGGGCCGAGGCCGACCATCTCGTCGACGATGTCGTCGACCAGCGCCTCGAGCTCGACGGTGTTGATCGCCATCCGCTCCTGACGGGTCTTTTCCGACACGAATTCCTGCACCTGCCGGCGCATCTCGTCCTTGGGCAGGCGCTCCAGCGCGACAAGGTTGATTTCCTCGAGCAGCATACGGTGAATGCGCACGCGGGCGTCGAGCACCTTGTTGGCGCTTTTGGCGGGTGTCGCATCCGGTTTCGGCGGCAAGGCCTTGCGGATCGTCGGAATGACCACCGCATGATGCGCGACCGGCCCCGCATCGGCCGGCTTCAGCGGGCGGACGTCACGGTTCTGCAAGGTCGAGAAGCGGCTGGTCATCCGGCTTTCCTCTTCAAGAGGCCCCTGCCCATACTGAACAGCGAGCGCGATTTCTCGGGCGTCGCGACCGCTTCTTCCGGAAGGATGATTTTCTTAAGATCGTTGACGACATTGGCGTTCGGGTCGATCTCATGCAGCGGCACGCCGCGRTCGACCGCCTCGCGCACCAGCCGATAGTTGTTGGAGATGCCGCCGACGAAATGCTCGCCGAGGATTTCCTGCACATCCGCATGCTTGATGCCGTTGTCGAACATCTTCTGTTCGAAGCGGTTGACGATGACGTTCGGCTTCACTTCCTTGCCGGCTGTCTCGTAGACCGCCTGGATCAGCCGCTGCGTATGGCGCAGGCACGGCACCGTCATTTCGGCGACGATGTAGAGCTTATTGGAGCCGAGCAGCACCGTCTCCGTCCACGGAAACCAGGTGCGCGGCATGTCGATGACGACATTGTCGAAATAGGCCGAGACGAGATCGAGCATGCGCACCACGACATCGGTCTTGAACGAGCGCATTTCCGACGGACGCGTCGGCGCCGCCAGCACGCAGAGCCCGCTGGCATGCTTGGACAGCATCACGTCCAGCAGCTGCCGATCGAGGCGCTCGGGCTGGTTCTCGATTTCGGTGATGTCGAAGCGCGGCTCGAGGTCGAGGTATTCGGCGCAGGCGCCTTGCTGGAAATTGAGGTCGACCACGCAGGTCGACGCGCCGCGCGTCACCGAATGATGCAGCTGGAAGGCGGTCTGCAGTGCCAGCGTCGTGGTTCCGACGCCGCCGGCGGCCGGCATGAAGGTGTAGATCTGCGACTCGGTGTTTTCCTCGCGTCCCGGCCCTTGCAGCGCGCGCACGACCGAACGCACCAGATCGGCCGTGGTGATCGGCTTGACCAGGAAATCGGCGACCTGGAGCTGCACCAGGATGCGCACCGCGGCGGCGTTGAACTCCTGGGTAACGACGACGACCGGAACCCGGCCTTCGAGCCGGCGCATGATGCGCTGCAGTGACTCGATCTCTTCCAGCTTTGCCGCATCCATGTCGACGATGAGCGCGCCGAAATCGGCTTCCTGGACCTCGCCGCGCAGTTCGGAAATATTCTTCTCGACGGTCGAGAGCTGGATCACCTCCGAGGCCGCGAACGCGGTGCGCGTATCCTGCACAAAGGTCCGGTCGCTGGACACCAGCAGGATTTTCTTGGTCTTGATGCCGCTTGCCATTTTGTCAGCCTGTCAGGTCATTCCCGGTCAAATCGCCAGGCAAATCAATCGGTTGTCGCTGTTGGTTGCACAGCCTTGGCGGCAGCCGCCTGATCGGCGGCGTTCACCGCCGCCTCACTGCGCTGCGCCGGCACCAGCAGTTTGGTGTTCTGGACGCCATATTTCCAAGGGTCGACCATCTGCATGACCGTATTGGCAGCCTGCGCGTTGCCGGCGGCCGTCGTCGTCCCCTCGCTGCGGACATAGTCGTCGCTGGTGCAGCCGCTGGCGAGGCCGGCGAGCAACAGCGCAATGCATGGTTCGACGCGCATGGCTTCAATCCTTCGGCAGGTCGAGGAAGTGCCCGACCGTGGCGACCGGGGCCGACTGGGCCGTGCTGCCGCTGGCCATTGCCATGGCGCGGTTGGCGTCGGATGCTTTCACTTCTTCGGTGTTGTTTAGGAAATAGTCGACATTGCTGGCCGGCTGCGTGCCGTCAGTCGGCTCGAGCAACTTCTTCGACGGATCGACCGGCTTGACCAGATAGGGCGTGACGATGATCACGAGGTCAGTCTCGCGCCGCTGATAGGATTTCGAGGAAAACAGCGAACCGAGCACCGGCAGTTTGCCGAGCCCGGGAAGGCGCGAGGTGGTGATGTCGTTCTGCGACTGCAGCAGGCCGGCGATCATGAAGCTCTGGCCGTTCTTCAGGTCGACCGATGTCCTGGCGCGGCGCACGATGAAGCCCGGCACCGAAATCGTACCGATATTGTAGGAGGCCGAGGCATCGATCGAGGACACTTCCGGCGCGATGTCGAGGCTGACCAGCCCGTCCTTCAGCACTGTTGGCGTGAAATCCAGGCTGACGCCATATTTCTTGTAGCTGACGGAGATCTTGCCATTATCCTCGGAAACCGGGATCGGGAACTCGCCGCCGGCGAGGAAGCTTGCCGTCTGGCCCGACCGGGCGATCAGGTTCGGCTCGGCCAGCCGCCTGGCAAGGCCGCGCTCCTCCAGTGCCTTGATGGCAACGTCGATCGACAGGCCGTTCGACAGCAGCCGACCGATGATCTCGCCATTGCCCGCCGCCGGCAATGTGCCCGGCTCGATGGTGACGTCGCGCCCGCCAAGGCCGTAAGCGAAATTGGCGCTGTATTTGGCGCCGAGATCCTGTCCGGCCTGGCGGTTGATCTCGACGAAGCGGACGTTGAGCTGAACCTGCTGCGAAGACGAGATGTTGACCGAATTGATCACTTCCTCATTGCCGGAGAAGCGGCTGGCTATCTTGCTCGCCTTCTCGGCGGCGACCGCGTCATCCGCCTCGCCCGACAGCACGACACGGCCGTTGGCCGAGCCGACCTTGATCTTGGCGTCCGGCACGCTGGCGCGAATGGTGCTGGCCAGTTGGTCGGTGTCCAGGGTCACCTCGATGTCGACCGTGCCGACAAGCTGCTTGTTCTCGTCGAAGAGGGCAACGCCGGTGGTGCCGAGATTGTTGCCCAGCACATAGAAGGACTTGTCGGTCAGCGGGTTGACGTTGGCGATCTCCGGATCGCCGATGACGATCTGGTAGAAGGCGGCACTGGTGATGATCGTTTTCGGCTTGCCCTTGGCCACCTTGATCGACGCATTCTTGGTCGACGACACATAGACGATGTCGTTGTCGGCCCTGGCCGGCGCGCTGAGGCCGAGCATTGCGGCCGCGGCGAGGCAAGCCGCCATCGCAAGCGCCCGCATTGGGCGCAGCCCTTTCGTCATCCGATATGCATGAAGTCCCGACATCTGTCCCGTCCCTCGTCCGGTCCCCACCGGCAGTTATGGCTGGTCCCGCGCAGGAACCTGGTATTCCTCGACCTGCGTGCCGCGCGTCACGATGATCGTCTTGAACTTTGGCTTCTCAGGCTCCGTGGTTGCGGCCGTGAACAGCGCACCGGCCGCAGCCTGGACGCCGGAGGCGACCGACCCGCCGAAGGATGAGATGGTGGTGACGCCGTCCTTGGCGGTGCCGCCATCGGCGGCCGAGCGCAGCGACAGCGACAAGGTGCCGACAGTGCGGGCAAGCGCCACTTTCTGCGCGCCGTCGGTCGTCACCTCGATGGTCACGGAATTGGCGATCTGCGGTGTGGTCTGGCGCTGGTCGGCGCCCTGCCCGACGGTCAGCACCTTGGCGTCGGAGACGACGATCTCGGAGGTAACGGTCGAGCCGGCAGCACCCTGCGCGTTCTTGGCCACTTCCTGGATTTCGCCGGCATCGCGCGTCAAAACGACGTCGACCCGGTCGCCCGGCATCACGAAGCCGCCGACACCGGCGATCTCGTCGGTGCGGATGGTCACCGCCCGCATTCCGGGCGTCATCATGTTGGACAGCGTCGCACGGCCGTTCGGTCCGGACAATTTGCTGAGCAGCACCGGTTCGTTGATCTCGATCGGCGACAACACCACGCGGCTGCCTTCAGCGAGCAAGGAATTGATGGTGGTGAAGGCGCCCTGCGGCACGGACTCTTCCGACCACGGGATTTCGGTGAGCTGCGCGCGGTCGAGTTCCATGCCGTAACGCAGCGGCGCGTTGGCCACCACGATGGTCTTGAACTCGACCTTGGGGGTCACGGGCGCCGGGATCGATGCCGTCTTTTCCTCGGCATCGGCCTTGGCCTGGCTTTTAACCCAGAAATCCGCGGCAAAGATCGAGATCGCGCCGAAAACGGCGGCGATGCCGATCATGGTTATGGCCTTGCCCCTCACAACTAACCCCTGACACCTGATGGTCTTTTATTTGTTGAGGCCCACGCTAGGCCGCTTAGTTAAAGATTCAGGAATCCCGGGCGCTCCGCCCGGACCTATTTTCGCCGGCTTGGTTATCGAAAGGTTTTAGGATAAGAAGGGGTTAAATCCCCGAACGTAACAGGAACTTCCGTCGCTTGGCGCTGAAAAGCGTGGCAGTATCGGCGGGTGATTCGCGGCACCGGATTCTATGGCAGGCATGGACGACAACAACGATCTTTTCGGCAATCTGGAAAAGCAGCCCCAACCAACCCGGACGTCGGCGCGCCCGGCTGACCCGCTGGTGCAGGCAGCGAAGCGTCCTGCCGCGACCAAGGATGGCAGCGAAGGCTACAGCGCCGCAGATATCGAGGTGCTGGAAGGGCTGGAGCCGGTTCGGCGCCGTCCCGGCATGTATATTGGCGGCACCGACGACAAGGCGATGCACCATCTGTTCGCCGAGGTCATCGACAATTCGATGGACGAGGCGGTCGCCGGCCACGCCACCTTCATCGATGTCGAGCTTTCGGCCGACGGGTTTCTGACCGTTACCGACAATGGTCGCGGCATTCCGGTCGATCCGCACCCGAAATTCAAGAAGCCGGCGCTCGAAGTCATCATGACGACGCTGCATTCGGGCGGCAAGTTCGATTCCAAGGTCTATGAGACCTCCGGCGGCCTGCACGGCGTCGGCGTCTCCGTCGTCAACGCGCTGTCCGACCATCTCGAAGTCGAGGTCGCACGCGGACGTCAGCTTTACCGACAGAGGTTTTCGCGCGGCGTTCCGGTGAGCGGGCTGGAGCAGCTCGGCGAGGTGCACAACCGCCGCGGCACCAAGATCCGCTTCCATCCCGACGAGCAGATCTTTGGCAAGGGCGCTGCCTTCGAGCCGGCGCGGCTCTATCGCATGACGCGCTCGAAAGCCTATCTGTTCGGCGGTGTCGAAATCCGCTGGAGCTGCGATCCGTCGCTGATCAAGGAAAAGGACCAGACGCCGGCCAAGGCGGAGTTCCATTTCCCCGGCGGCCTGAAGGACTACCTCAAGGCATCGCTCGGCGACGACTTCCAGGTGACGCGCGAAATCTTCGCCGGCAAGAGCGAGAAGCAGGGCGGCCATGGCTCGCTCGAATGGGCGGTGACCTGGTTCGGCGGCGACGGCTTCATCAATTCCTACTGCAACACCATCCCGACCGGCGAAGGCGGCACGCATGAGGCCGGCTTCCGCAATGTACTGACGCGCGGGCTTCGCGCCTATGCCGACCTCGTCGGCAACAAGCGCGCCTCGATCGTCACCTCCGAAGACGTCATGATCTCGGCGGCAGGCATGCTGTCGGTGTTCATCCGCGAGCCGGAATTCGTCGGTCAGACCAAGGATCGGCTGGCAACGATCGAGGCCATTCGCATTGTCGAGACCGCCATCCGCGACCCCTTCGACCACTGGCTGGCCGACAATCCGCAGGAAGCCTCGAAGCTGCTGGAATGGGTGATTGCGCGCGCCGACGAACGGGTGCGCCGGCGCCAGGAAAAGGAAGTGTCGCGCAAGAGCGCGGTGCGCAAGCTGCGCTTGCCCGGCAAGCTCGCCGACTGCACGCAGAATGCCGCGGCGGGTGCGGAACTCTTCATCGTCGAAGGCGACTCGGCCGGCGGCTCGGCCAAGCAGGCGCGCGACCGCGCCAGCCAGGCGGTCCTTCCGCTGCGCGGCAAAATCCTCAACGTCGCCAGCGCTGGCAACGACAAGCTGGCCGCCAACCAGCAGATCTCGGACCTGATCCAGGCGCTCGGATGCGGCACGCGCTCAAAATACCGCGACGAGGATCTGCGCTACGACCGCGTGATCATCATGACCGACGCCGACGTCGACGGCGCCCACATCGCCTCGCTGCTGATCACCTTCTTCTACCAGGAAATGCCGAACCTGGTGAATGGCGGCCATCTCTATCTGGCCGTGCCGCCGCTCTATTCGATCCGGCAAGGCGGCAAGGTCGCCTATGCCCGCGACGATGCGCACAAGGACGAGCTCTTGCGCACCGAATTCACCGGCCGCGCCAAGGTCGAGATTGGCCGTTTCAAGGGCCTGGGCGAGATGATGGCCTCGCAGCTCAAGGAAACCACCATGGACCCGAGAAAGCGCACGCTGCTCAGGGTCGACGTGATCGATGCCGTTGCTGCGACCAAGGATGCGGTCGACGCGCTGATGGGCACCAAGCCGGAGGCACGCTTCCGCTTCATCCAGGAACGCGCCGAATTCGCCGCGACGGAAGTGCTGGATATCTAAGCGGCCACCGTTCTAGTCTGCTCTTCCAGATGGAGATGAGCGTGTGACCTGGGACCGGCTGCGCAACGGTTTTGTCGCGAGATTTGCCGGCCTGACGCAGCCGACCCGCTCGGACTGGATTTTCGCCCTGCGCACCGTTTCGGCCGGTCTGATCGCGCTTCTCGTCGCCTACGCGCTGAAACTCGACCATCCGCAATGGGCCATGATGACGGTCTTCATCGTCGCCCAGCCGGTTGCCGGCATGGTGCTGGCGAAAGGCTTTTACCGGCTGCTCGGCACGCTGGCCGGTGGATTGGCGGCGATCGGCATCACCTCGGTTTTCGGCACCAATCCGTGGCTGCTGGTGACTGCCCTGTCCGTCTGGATTGGCCTGTGCACACTGGTTTCGTCGCTGCTGCGCAATCCGGAAGCCTATGGCGCCGCACTTGCCGGCTATACCGCAATGATCATCGGCCTGCCGGCTTTCGGCCAGCCGCATGTGATCGTCGATCTCGCTGTCGCGCGCTGCGCCGAGATCGTGCTCGGCATCGTCTGTGCCGGCCTGACCAGCCGGCTGATCCTGCCAAAACTCGCCGCCGACGCCATCATCTCCAGGCTGAAGCGCAGCATCCTCGATCTTGCCACCTATGCCGGCGGCGCCTTTTCCGGAGGCGACCCCGCGACACTGGCCGGCCTGCACCGCAAGCTGATCGCCGATGCCCAGACGCTGGCCGAGATGCGCACCTATGCCCGGCTCGAAGCGCCGAGCTTCGCCACGCGCGCCCATCCGGTCCGGCGCACCATCGGCCAACTCCTGTCGGCGCTCTCAGCGGCGCGCGCGCTGCATTCGCACGCCGCGCCGAAAAACGCGGCACTTATCCCGGTGCGTTCCGAACTGCAGTCGCTCGTCAGCGAACTGGTAGCCACCCCCGAGGCGCTGGACGACACATCGCCCTGGGTGACGCGGCTCGACGCGATTGCCGCCAAGGCCCGGCAAATGCCCGACGCCGCGGCCGATCATGGCGACGACAGGGTCGGCACCATAACGCGCCTCACCATCGCCGCCGATTTCGCCGAAGCTTTCAAGCAGGTGCTGCGCGGTCTCGACGCTCTGCGCGCACCGGTCACGCGCCCGGGCCGGAGCAACAGGCGGCAGCCTGCGCTGGTGGTGCACCGCGACTACCCCGGCGCTTTTCGCAATGCCATACGCGCCGCCCTTGCCACGCTGGCAGTCGCCGCCTTCTGGCTGACGACGAAATGGTCCGACGCGGCCGGTACCGTCATTCTCGTTGCTGTTGTCTCCAGTCTTTTCGCCGCGCGTCCTGATCCGGTGCAGGTGTCCTGGGGCTTCTTCCGGGGAACGCTGCTGGCGTTGCCCTTTGCCTTCCTTGTCGGCCAGGTCGCCCTGCCCGCTTTGCCCGGTTTCGGCTGGTTCGCGCTGTTTGTGGTGCCGATCCTGATACCGACGGCGCTGGGCATGGCCAATCCCCGTACTGTCGGCGTGGCGACCGCCTTTGCCATCAACTTCCTCGCCTTCCTCAGTCCGCATCAGGCGATGACCTATGCTCCAGGCCCGTTCTTCGCCGGCTCGGCTTCAGTGCTGGTCGGCATCCTGCTGGCGATCGGCGTCTTCATCGTCGTGCTGCCCGCCGATCCGTGGCTTGCCGCCAACCGCATCGTGCGCGCCATGCGCGAGGACCTCGCCCGGCTGTGCCTGCATGAGCGGGTGCCGCGGCGTTCTGCCTTCGAGAGCCTGGCCTATGACCGCATCAACCAGCTGATGCCGCTGTTGCAGAACGCCGGCAGGAAAGGCGATGCCATCTTGGGTGGCGGCGTCGCCGCCGTCACAGTAGGCCTCGAAATCCTGCGCCTGCGCACCGCACAGCAGAGCCCGGCCACGCCTTCCGAAACCGCGCTTTCGATCGGCAACTTCCTGCGCGGCCTGGCGCGTGAACTGCTGTTTCGCGCACCAGGCGATCCGCAGACGGCGACCGTCGCTGTCGCCCGGCAATACGCAGCCGGCCTCTCGGAGCGCAGCGGCAGTGCCGACACGCTGCAGATCGCAGCCTCGCTGCGCATCATCGCCGCCGCGATCGAGGATTTCCCGGATTTTTTCGCCAAGGATCGGGGCTAGGAAGTTATGCTGCGGCGATCGCCAGCGCATGGCCGCGCGCGTTTTCGCGCAGCGCGTCGAGATGGATCGACTTGACCAGGCCGGCCAGATCGCCCTCGGTGGACTGGCCGCCGAGTTCCTTCAGCATCAGCCAGCTGACTTCCTGCACGCCGGCGACGCGCTTGCCATTGGCGACTTCGCGCCAGATCTTGAGCGCCCGCAGGATGATGCCATGGGTGGGAGCGGCAAGGCCGGCGCCGCGAAACAGCGCCTGCAGCGCAACGTCCTGGCCGCCGGCAAGCAGCGCCCGCACCCGTTGCTCCGACTGCTGGCTGAGCGCGACCAGGGTCGAGCCGAAAAAGTCGACCTTGCCATGTGCAATCGTGCGGATGATGAAGCTCGCGGTCAGGTCGCCGCGCAGGCGCAGATGCTCGATGAGCGCGCCATGTTCCTCCGTGCGCGTGCCTTCGACCAGCCGCACCGAAGCCTTGACGCAGGCATCGCGCGTGACGCGCTCTGCCCGGGCCGCCCCCATCAGCGCCATCACCAGCGGTGACCCCTTCAGCGTTTCGCCGAGCTTGACCAGCAGCATGTGCCGGCAGTCGGCAGGCAGCCTGATATCGGTGACCATGGCCTCGCGCACATGAGCGATATGACCATGCCGTTCGGCCATGCGGCGAAAGCTGAGCGATGCTATATCGGCGCCGTCATTGGCGAGCAGTGCGGCACACGCTTCCGGTTCGCCGATCTCGGCAATGGCCGCGGCAACCGCCATCGAGACGACCGGCCGGTCGGCGATCAGTTTTTGCGTCGCCTTGTGCCCAGTGGCAACACGGTCGATCAGGTCGGCGTCGGTAAGCAGCGGCGAGCGCGCCAGCACTAGGGCCGCCACTTCCGGCTGGTCGGAGGCCAGCGCGCTGATGATCTGCAACGGGGCGTGATGGCTCATCGACAGCGCCTCGGCCAGCGCCAGCCGCACCTTCGACGAGGCGTCGTCGAGCAGCAGCGTCAGCGCCGCCTCCGCAGCGCAGCGGTCCTCGAAGGGCAGTTCGGCGTTGATGTAGGCCCGGGCGAGCGCGCTCGCCGCGGCGGCACGCTCCGATACCTTGGCGGTGTAGATCCATTTCAGGAAATGCGAAACAACAACCATACCGCCTGCTTATGCCCCTTGCCGGAAAGTTTCCGGCCCCGGGAAGACCCTAGGCAGAAATGGTTTACGAACGGTTCACCATGTTTATTAATGCATGTCGCTCAAAAGTGGTCCCGGTTTTGAGAGAACGACATGCATCAAAACAAAAACGTTGAAGCGCGTCGCATGGATCCGTCTCAGCGCGACGCGCTTTAGCAGGCTTGCGGGTGACATGGGCAGCGCCTATCAACCGTCAGGCAGCAGAGGAGGACGATAATGGCCGGGCTTTATCTTGAAGAGTTCGTCGTCGGCCATGTCTTCAGGCATACGTTGCGCAAGACCGTCACCGAAAGCGACAACATGCTGTTTTCGGTGATGACGCTGAACCCGCAGCCGCTGCATATCGACTTCGACTTCGCCGCCAAAAGCGAATGGGGCAGACCGCTGGTCAATTCGCTGTTCACGCTCGGGCTGATGATCGGCATTTCCGTCAATGACATCACCGTCGGCACCACGGTTGCCAATCTCGGCATGAAGGAGACGGTGTTTCCGCACCCGGTCTTCCATGGCGACACCATCCGTGTCGAGACGACGGTGCTCTCGGTCCGGGAATCGAAATCGAAACCGGACCGTGGCATCGTCGAGTTTGAGCATCGCGCCTACAATCAGAACGACGTGCTCGTCGCCAAATGCACGCGCCAGGCGATGATGATGAAAAAGGCGACCTGATGCGCTCGCTGCTGTTTGTGCCCGGCGATTCCGAAAAGAAGCTGGAGAAAGGCTTTGGCGCCGGCGCCGACGTGGTCATCGTCGACCTCGAGGATTCCGTCGCTCCGCAAAACAAGGTGGCGGCACGCGGCATCGCGGCACGGTTCATTGCCGAGCACAGGCAGCAGACAAGCTCCGCCATCTATATCCGAGTCAACGATCTCTCGACCGGGTTGACCGACGACGATCTGGCCGCCCTGGTCTCGGCCAAACCCGACGGCATCATGCTACCGAAATCGAACAGCGGTCAGGACGTCCAGCAACTCTCCGCAAAGCTGCGCGTGCACGAAGCCGAAAGCGGATTGCCGGACGGTGAGATAAAAATCCTGCCGATCATCACCGAGACCGCTACCGGCGTGCTTGCCGCCGCGACCTATGCCGGGGCAAGCGCCCGGCTTGCCGGCCTCACCTGGGGCGCGGAGGATCTGTCGGCAGCGATCGGCGCGCGCGCCGCGCGCGATGACAACGGCCGCTACACCGATGTCTTCCGCCTTGCCCGCACCATGACCATCCTCGCCGCCGGCGCAGCCGAAGTCGCGGCGATCGACACGGTCTTCCCCGGTTTTCGCGACATGGCCGCCTTCGAAGCCGAATGCGCCGAGGCCGAGCGCGACGGCTTTACCGGCAAGATGGCCATTCACCCGGCACAGGTGCCGGTCATCAACGCCGCCTTCACGCCATCGGCCGAAGCCGTCCAACGCTCGCAGGCGATCGTCTCTGCCTTCGAGGCGGCCGGAAATCCTGGCGTCGTCGGCATTGACGGCAAGATGTACGACCGGCCGCATCTGCGGCTGGCCGAACGGCTCCTGGCTCGCGCCAAGGCGGCAGGCGTTTCCGCTTAGTCTCGCGCCAGGACGATGACCCGGCCCTCCGGCAGGTAGGCCAAGGCTTCCGACTTCAACGGGTTGACGGTGACGCCGCCCAGCGCCCGCGCATCGGTCTGCGCGGCGCGGACGCGCCGGTACCCGATGGCGATCTCGCCGCGCAACCGCGCCGATTCCGCGATCGTCCAGAACGTCACCGGCTGGTCGATGGCGACATAGTCGCCGACCGGGCGCATGTAGATTTCGGAGCCCTCCTCGTCGAGCAAATCATCGAAGATCGCGGCGAGATACTGGTTCTCCGACGCCTGCGCCAGCATCAGGCTGACCAGCCGGTTGCTGACGACGAAATCATCGGCCTTGGTCACCGCTGCCAGCTCGCGGTTGCGCACATCGATCATCTCGCTGACGATGCTGATATGCGTGCCGGCATCATCCGATATCTTGCGCAGATGCAGCAGCGTTACCAGCGTGCGCGTATCGGCGGGCTGCGCCGCCATGGTCTCACTATAGCCCAGCACGAGCACGTGGTCGTAGGAAGGCACGTCCAGGCTTGCAAGCTCGGTGCTGCTCGACGTGTCGGTGATGCGGCAGGACACCGCCAGATTGTCGCCCACGACCGGCAGTCCGGCAACTTCCTGCTCGAGGCCGGGCGTATCGGCGGCGATGGTCAGGATCGAGCCCGGCGCGACATAGCGCGACAGTTCATAGGTGATGATCGGACCGCGCCGGTTCCAGCCGAGGATCAGCGTGCGCTCGGGCTTCGCCTCGACAGGCTGATGGCGAAGGATCGCCGCGGTATCGATCTTGGCCGCCGCGCCTCCTAGCTTTATGGCGGCATCGTCCTCGGCAATGATGATGGCGCGCATGTCCTTGCCGATCTTCAGCTCCGACGGCGGGTTGAGATTGACCCTCCCCTTTTGGTCGCAGAGCCCGATCAGCGCGCAATGCTCATACGCCATCACCGCCTCGCCAAAAGTCTTGCCGGCGAGGTCAGGCTGTTCGGTCGTGTAGATTTCGCAGCCGTCGAAATCGAGCAACTCCGAATAGACGCCGCTGAGACCCGACTGCCGGCTCGAATGCACGACGATGCGCGAGATCAGCTGATCGGCCAGCACGAGCTGCACCTCAGCTCCGCCGACGACGCGGGCGACCTCGGCGTTCTTGCCGTCGCGGATCTCGGCGGCGATGTTGTAGGGGTCGGTACGCCGGTTCGGGTCGTTGGCCAGAGCCAGCACCGTCTTGATCACCTGCGAATCCGGATCGTCGCCGTCCGGCGACAGCACGATGATCGAGCGCGAAGTCTGCGGGTTGACGATGGCGAGGTCATAGAGGTCGGTGGGGTCGCCGCTGCGGCAGATGATGCGCGTGTTGCCCAGCCTGTCGACCTTGGCCGCGATCTCGTCCTCCATCGCGACCTTGTCCATGTTGGCCATGACGACAATGCGCGGATGGCGGCGGCTGGCATTGGCAATGACGAGTTCGGAGATGACGTCGAAGATCGACGGCGACCAGTTGAGGATGATGGTGTGGTCGCTCTCCAGCACCCGCGAACGGCCCTTGCGCAATTCATCGAGCTTGCTGTCGACGCCGGCGCTGAGCACGCCGATGAGCGCCGACACGACGAAAATGCCGGCCAGCGTGACAAACAGCATGACGAGACGGAAGGCCCAGCCTGTATCGCCGCCCATCGTGCCGGAATCGAGCGTACGCATCAGCGATTCCCAGAACGCTTCGAAGAAGTTCAGCGGCTCGCCGCCCTCCGGCGCGATACGGGTCACGGCGAGGAACGCCGCGGCGGCGATGATGATCAGCAGGGAAGCGACGGCGAGCCAGCCGATCAGCGCGATGGGGCCGGCGGCCATGCTCTTGTCGAACCCGTAGCGCAGCCGGGTTGCCAACGAGTCTCGTTTCTTCATGCCGCCGATGCCCCCGCAATCCCAAGGTCGATGCGCAAGCGCGTCGACCTAAGCCGCCCTCTTACCGTGTGTTTGGATGAAGGGCATCGCTTTTCGCGTGTGCACGGCTCAGGAATCCACAGAATACGGAACCTGCCTCACGCGTCCGGCAAGGAATCGGTTTTCGACTGCTCGCAGACCAGTCAGCCGTTCCACGGCCCGGCATAATCGGCATAGAGCTTTGTCGGATCGGGTCGCGGCCGTTCCGGCGCCGGCCCTTGATACGAGCCGATATGGACGAAGCCGATGACGCGTTCCTGCGGCGCCAGTCCCAGCAGCGCCCTGCCCTCTGCTACGTCGGAATACCAGTTGCTGATCATGTTGGTGCCGTAGCCCAGCGCGTTGGCCGCGATCATCAGGTTCATCGCCGCCATGCCGCCGGACAGGAACATCTCCCATTGCGGGATCTTCGGGTTGTCCTTCGGAACCGAGACCACGCCGATCACCAGCGGCGCGCGTGAAAACCGCGCCAGCTCCTGGTTGTGGCGGTTTTCCGGCAGCGGCCCTTCGCGCTGTTCAGCAAGGGCGGCCAGCTTCCTGCCGATCTCGACGCGCGCTTCGCCGCGATAGAGGATGAAGCGCCAGGGCTCCAGCCGGCCGTGATCGGGCACACGGCTTGCAGCCGCGATCATGGTGGCGATATCGGCATCGCTGGGCGCCGGTTCCTTCAATTCAGGAATCGGCGCGGAGTTTCGGGTCAGCAGGAAGTCAATGATCGGCGACGCCATGGGGGCCTGGTCTCCTAAAGCACTCGATTTTGAGCTGAAGCGCGCCATCGCGGATCGGGGCGGCTAGAGCATGATGCCGAAAAGTGTGAAGCGGTTTTCGGACGACATCATGCTCTATTTCTTTGATTTGGAGCCGGATGATTTCAGGTCGATTCGACCTTAAATCATCCGGCTCGAAGGCATTGGCGCGGACGCGCCGGACGAAAGAACCTGCTGCCAAGGCGGATCGGACTCTTAAGCCTTGAAATTGCCACCGCCTTGGGCTTCAACGCAAGGCATGTTTGAGGGGACATTGCGCCTTTTGCTGATTTGGCTCGCCGCAGCGCTGTTTGCGCCGGCCTCGATGGCCATGGCACAGAATGCCGACGGCATCTCCAATCTGAAACTCCCCGATATTTCGAGCTATGCATCGCCCAAGACCGAGAGGTCGCTGGCGCTCAGTGGCGGCGGCGCAATAACGCTGTCGGCGCAGTTGACCGACAAGGGCGCCGACATCACGCGCGGCATCGTCTGGCGCGTGTTCAAGCCCGAGACAGCCAGCGACGGCAAGCTGCCGTTGGTGGCCTCCGCGCATGGCGGCACCGCGGTGTTCCAGCTCGAACCCGGCAGCTATCTGGTGCACGCTTCCTACGGACGCGCCGGCGCCACCAAGCGCATCACTGTCGGCAAGGACGCCAAGCGCGAAAGCCTGGTGCTCGATGCCGGCGGCCTCAAGCTCGATGCGGTGCTGTCGGGCGGCGTGCGCATTCCGCCCAAAAAGCTGCGCTTTTCCATCTATGAGGGCACCGCCGAGGCCAATGGCGACCGCGCTCTGATCATCCCCGATGTCGAGCCGAACAGCGTCGTGCGGCTCAACGCCGGCGTCTACCATGTCGTCTCCACCTATGGCGCGGTGAATGCCGTCATTCGCTCCGACATCCGCGTCGAGGCCGGCAAGCTGACCGAAGCCACGGTCGAACATCGTGCGGCCGAGATGACCATGAAGCTGGTGCGCGAGACCGGCGGCGAAGCCATCGCCGATACTTCCTGGTCGCTGCTCAACGAATCCGGTGACCCGATCAAGGAAGCCGTCGGCGCCTTTGCCTCGATGGTGCTGGCCGAAGGCCAATACACCATCATCGCCAAGAACCGCGATCGCATCTACCAGAAGGATTTCACCGTCGTCGCCGGCCAGAACCAGGAAATCGAGGTCCTGGCCACCGAGGCGTCCGCGATCGATCCTGAAGAAGGCGCCGACTAAACCGGCCGGTCTTGCCTGCTCAATCGAAGATGCGCCCGTTTCGTCAGGCTGCCTTGCGCAGGCGGCGCGGCAGGAAATGGACACGGCCGCGCGGCTGCGCGGCCGGCGCCAGGTCGAAGACACCGCGATGCAGACGCTCGAGCAAGGTCTTGCGGTCGCGCAGCGGCTCCAGCTCGTCCCAGCGCAGCACATTGCCGACGCGAACGTCGATCGCCTTGCCGGACAGCCGCGCGAATTCGCGGATGAGCATTGAAAGGCGCAGCGTCAGCGATGCCTTGCCGACAAATTTCGCCACTCGCCCGTCGCGCTCGGCCATGTTCATGGGGCCGCTGACCAGGTGGAACAGCCGCCCGTTCTGGCCGGAAAAATGCATCGGCACCACCGATGCCTTGGCATCCTGCACGAGGCGCGCCGGAAACATCTTCCACGGCAGGTCGCGCGCCCGGCCAAAGCCTTTCGGCGCGGTGGCGACGCCGCCGGCCGGAAACACGACGATGGTGACGCCCTCTTTCAACAGCCGCACCGCCTCGTGGCGTACCGCCATGTTGTTCTTCACCGCGTCCTTGGTCTCGGAAAAGTCGATCGGCAGCGAGTACGGTTCCATCTCGCGGATCTTGAGCAGATCCTTGTGAATCATGACCCGGAACGGCCGACCGAGCTGCTCGACCAGAGACAAAACGGCAATGCCGTCGCCAATGCCGAACGGATGGTTGGCGACAATCACCAGCGGCGTGTCCGGCAGCTTCGCCGGCGGCCACTGATCGGCGCTGCGCACCTTGACGTCGATCAGCTCCAGCATGCGGCTGAACACGCGTTCGCCCGTCGGCGCCACCTGCCGGCGCCAGAAGTCGTAGAGCGCGGCATAGCGGTCGCGCCCCGACAGGCCTTCGATGGAATGGATGAACCAGCGCGTCAGCGCCGGCTGGCTCGCATTGGCATAGGAGAGCTCGGGAAACGGTCTTTCCCGCATTTTCAGCTTGAGCATGGGGGCTCGTTATAGGGTTGGCGTGACAGGCATGTGAAAATGGCGGTGGATCGCTCCACCGCCATTCCAAGGGATATCGATGGATCAGGCCGCGCGCCGTCTGCGGTCGGGCGAAGTGGCCTCGTCGGACAGCAACTTGAGCGCATCGGCAAGTCCAAGCGATTCCTGGTCGCGGGAGCCGAGCCGGCGGATGTTGACCGTCTCCTCCTCCGCCTCGCGTTTGCCGCAGACGAGGATCACCGGAACCTTGGCCAGCGAATGCTCGCGGACCTTGTAGTTGATCTTCTCGTTGCGCAGATCAGCTTCGGCGATAAGCCCCGCCGCCTTCAACTGTGCGACGACCTTGCGCGCATAGTCGTCGGCATCCGAGGTGATGGTCGCCACCACCACCTGCAGCGGTGCGAACCACAGCGGGAAATGGCCGGAATAATGCTCGGTCAGGATGCCAAGGAAGCGCTCCATCGAGCCGCAAATGGCGCGATGCACCATCACCGGCTGCTTCTTTTCCGAATCCGAACCGATGTAGAAGGCGCCAAAACGCTCCGGCAGGTTGAAGTCGACCTGCGTGGTGCCGCACTGCCATTCGCGGCCGATGGCGTCCTTCAGCACATATTCGAATTTCGGCCCGTAGAAAGCGCCCTCGCCCGGATTGATCGAGGTCTTGATGCGGTTGCCAGAGCGCGTCCGGATCGTATCCAGCACGCCGCTCATGATCGCTTCTGCATGATCCCAGGCCTCGTCGGTGCCGACACGCTTGTCCGGCCGCGTCGACAGCTTCACGCTGACCTCGTCGAAGCCGAAATCGGCATAGGTCGACAGGATCAGGTCGTTGATGCGCAGGCACTCGGCGGCGAGCTGATCCTCGGTGCAGAAGATATGCGCATCGTCCTGCGTAAAGCCGCGCACGCGCATCAGCCCGTGCAGCGCCCCGGACGGTTCGTAACGATGCACATTGCCGAATTCTGCAAGCTTTACGGGTAGATCACGATAGGATTTCAACCCATGCTTAAAGATCTGCACATGGCCCGGACAGTTCATCGGCTTCAGCGCGAACACGCGGTCGTCGTCGGTGTCGTCGCCGGCCACCGTCACCTTGAACATGGCGTCGCGATACCAGCCCCAGTGGCCCGACGTCTCCCACAGGCTCTTGTCCAGAACCTGCGGTGCGTTGACCTCCTGATAGCCTTGCTCGTCGAGGCGGCGGCGCATGTAGTTGACCAGGTTCTGGAACATCTTCCAGCCCTTGGCGTGCCAGAAGACGACGCCCGGCCCCTCTTCCTGGAAATGGAACAGGTCCATCTCGCGGCCGAGCTTGCGGTGGTCGCGCTTCTCCGCTTCCTCCAGCATCGTCTGGTAGGCATCGAGCTCAGCCTGCTCGGCCCAGGCCGTGCCGTAGATGCGGGTCAGCATCGGGTTGTTCGAATCGCCGCGCCAATAGGCGCCGGCCACCTTCATCAGCTTGAAGGCGTTGCCGATCTGGCCGGTCGAGGCCATGTGCGGGCCGCGGCAGAGGTCGAACCAGTCGCCCTGGGCATAGATCTTGAGATCCTGGTCTTCGGGAATGGCGTCGATCAGTTCGAGCTTGTAGCGCTCGCCCTTCTCGGCAAAGACCTTTTTCGCTCTGTCGCGCGACCAGACTTCCTTGGTGAACGGCTTGTTGCGCGCAATGATCTCGCGCATCTTCTTTTCGATCACCGGGAAATCGTCCGGCGTGAACGGCTCGTTGCGGGCGAAGTCGTAATAGAATCCGTTCTCGATCACCGGCCCGATGGTGACCTGCGTTCCCGGCCACAGTTCCTGCACGGCTTCCGCAAGCACGTGTGCCGCATCGTGGCGGATGAGCTCCAGCGCGCGCGGATCGGTACGGGTGATGATCTCGACCTTGCCGGACTTGCCAAGCGGATCGGAAAGATCGCGCACGGTGCCGTCAATGGCATAGGCCACAGCCTTCTTGGCCAGCGACTTCGAGATCGATTCGGCGAGGCCAGCACCGGTCATCGCCGCGTCGTAGTCGCGGACGGAGCCATCGGGAAATGTCAGGGAAACGGAATTCAGCATTTGTATCTCCTATCCAGTCCCGCAAACGAGCGCGGGTGGTCGTGGTGTGAAGCCGGAGGCATCCGGCAGCGGGCGGGTTTTAGAGGCCACGCGGCATCAGGTAAAGAGCCGACATTGGCGCAGCCGTCAGGAAATGGCGCGACAGATGTCGCAGTGTGGTCGCGAAGACTTGCGAATTCCCCCGACATAAACTCGAATTGTCTGCATGGAAGACGCAAAACCCAGCCGAACCGCCCTGCGCGTCGCACGCCTGCGGGCTCTCCACCAGTTTTCACCGCAGGCGGCGCTGTTTCGCGACCCCTATGCGAGCGCGATTCTGGGCGATGCAGCGCCGACCGCGCAGGAGCTCGAGCAGGAAGACGAGCATGGCCGGCGCATGCGCCTGTTCGTTGCCGCGCGTGCCCGTCTCGCCGAAGACTGGCTGGCGGCAGCGGTACGACGGGGCGTCCGGCAAGCGGTGGTGCTCGGCGCCGGCCTCGACACTTTTTCGCTGCGCAATCCGTATCCGGAGCTCGCGGTGTTCGAAGTCGATCACCCGGCAACGCAGGCCTGGAAACGCAAATGCCTTGCCGCTGCCGGCCTTGCCGAACCGCCGGCCACAACTTTCGTGCCGGTCAATTTCGAGCGCCAGCGCCTGGCGGATGAGCTGGCATCGGCCGGTCTAAGATCGGCCGAGCCGAGTTTTTTCATCTGGCTTGGGGTTGTTCCGTACCTGACCCAGGACGCGATCTTCAGCACGCTCTCCTGGATCGCGGGTACTGCCGGCGCCGAGGTCGTCTTCGACTACAGCGAGCCGGCTGAGCACCGCAATGCGGCGGGACAGGCGGCACTCTCCTTCTATGCGGCTCGCGTTGCCGCTGTCGGCGAGCCTTGGATCAGCTTCTTCGTTCCCGGCGCACTGGCGCAATCCCTGCGCGAACTCGGCTTCGATGAGCTCGAAGACCTCGAAAGCAGCGATATCTTCGCCCGCTTTTCCAAGGCGCCGAACGCAACGACTGCCAATTCCGGCGGCCATCTCATCCGTGCCCGCCGGAGCGCTTGAAGTCCAAGCAAGGTCACTTCACCAGCTGCGGCAAATCCTTCAGGAAAGCCGCGCGTGTCGCCGGGCCTTTCGGCGTGTCGACCGGCTTGGTATCGACGACCAGCCGGGCAAAGACGATCCTGCGTCCGCCCTTTTCGGCCCAGCCGACGAACCAGCCGAGCGAGCGCTTGTCCTTGCTGTTGCCGAGCCTGGTGCTGCCGGTCTTGCCCTGCACCGTCCAGTCACCGGCCTTAAAACTTGGCAGGACCGCCCTGGTCATCTCATGCGCCTTGGCAGAAACCGGCATTTTGTCGGCAACCAGCTGGCGCAGGAAGGCGGTCTGTTCGACCGGCGATATCTCAAGCGAAGAATTTATCCAAGATTGCGTGAGCCCGTTGTCCTTGCCGGCATCTCCCGAGACATCCATGTTGCCGTAGCCAAACTTTGAAACATAACCGGCAAACTTCTCGCTTCCCAGCCGGCGCACGATCTCGCGCGAATACCAGACGATCGAGTCGCGCTCCCAGATCGTCGGGTCGACGGTCTTGTGGTCGCGCTTCACCGCCTTGAACTCGGGCTTGTAATCCCAGCTCGGCGTATGCGCGTCACTCAGGATGCCGCTGTCGTATCCGATCAGCGCCAGCGGCACCTTGAAGGTCGACGCCGGGCTGACGCGCTGGTCGCAGACGCCATTCTGATAGAGCGTCTCGCCGCTCGCCGCGTCCTGGATCAGCGTGCATTCGACATCGCCAAGCGGCGCCGATTGCGCGCGCATCGGAAACCCCAGAAACCAGGCCAGCAGGAACAGGACCGCGGCAATAATGAAGGGATGGGTTTCGATCCGACGCATGTGAGCTCTCCTGGGGAATGACAGAAGGCGCTTAGCGAAGCGTCTTGGCTCGATTTTGACTCAAATGCGCAGTCTTTGTGCAGGCTGTTGTTAACCCTACCGGATCGTAAAGAAATGCGGCGTTGGCGATTTGAATCGGCGCCGTCAGGCCTCGCTGCGCTTCTTGCCGATCCGCCAATACCGCCAGGGTGTGAACCAGACATAGCGCGAAGCGAGCACCTCCGGCACACGGTCTATGCCATGCGTGCCGAACGGCCCGCAGCGCAGCACGCGGAACAGGCCCATCCAGCCGCCGGCCCACAGGCCATGGCGGGCAATCGCCTCATGCGCGTATTCGGAACAGGTCGGCAGATGCCGGCAGGTATTGCCGACGAAGCCGGACAGCGTCAGCTGGTACAGCCGCACCAGCGACGTGCCGAGAATGCGGCCGGGCGTCTTGCGCCATGGACCGGGCCAGTTGCGCCCGCGCTGGGTCTGCCCGGCGGCATGTACATGCCGATGTTGGTCGCCCACCGCTGTCTCTTTCCGAACGTGACCCCGAAACCGGCTCCGGGTCAGCTTGCGTTTCCAGGCCGATAGATGTGGGCTTCGGCTGGCAAACGCAATCCCATTCACTCACTCGCCTCTTTCCTGGCTTCAGGGTCGCGCGCGGCGAAAGGGATGCCGCTCGGTTGGCTTTGCCCAGCGGCCGGCCGGCCTTTCCTCAATGCACGGGGCATGATGCCGCCTGTCGTCACGCCATTGAAACGTCGCGATCCGCATCACATCGCCAAAGATTTCCAGAAACTGGATCATGTCCGTGTCTCCTTTGAGAGCGATTAGACGCCCACTGGCCTTCGCCTTCAAACGAGTATAATTTCCGCTTCGGATAACTTTGGGTTATGCGAATGAAGCGCGGACGGCTGCCCCTGACGGCGTTGCGGAGTTTCGAGGCGGCCGGCCGGCAACTGAGTTTCAGCCGGGCCGCCGAGGAGCTGTTCGTCTCGCAGGCCGCGATCAGCCGGCAGATCCGCGAACTCGAGCAGTTCCTGCGCCGGCCCTTGTTCCACCGCCATCATCGCCGCGTCGAACTGACCGAGGCCGGCCAGCGCCTGCTCGATCAGCTGGTCAGAAGCTTCGACGACATCGACAGGCTGCTTTCGGACCTGGTGGCCGCTCCGGCGCAGTCGGTGGTCCGCGTCAGCGTCGAGCCATCGCTGGCCTCGGTATGGCTGTTGCCGCGGCTCAACCGCTTCAGCAAGCTACGGCCCGACATCGACGTCTCCCTCGAAGTCGACCCAAGGCCGATCGAGTTTCGCAGCGATCAGCCTGAACTCGCCTTGCGCTTCAGCGCACGCGCAACCTCATGGCCGCGCAGCGAGGCCGAATGGCTAGCATCCACCGTCGATTCCCCGGTGCTGTCGCCGGCCTTGCTGGCGTCGGGCCCCGCCTTGGACAAGCCGCTCGACCTTGCCCGCTACACGCTGTTGCACGAGGAAAACCGTCAAGGCTGGGCGCGCTGGTTCGAGGCAGCCGGTGTGGCCGCCGACGCCATTCCGGCGCGCGGCCCGATGCTGGCGGACGTGTCGCTGTCGAAGCAGGCGGCCCTGCTCGGCCACGGCGTGGCGCTGGGTGACCTTTTGCAGATCGGCGAGGAAATTGCGTCCGGCGCGCTGATCAAGCCGTTCGACATCGACGTCGCATCCGGCGCCTACTGGCTGGTCGCCAGGAGTTTGAAGGACCTGCCGGAGCCAGCCAAGGCTTTCGCCGATTGGGTGAGAAGCGAATTTGCCGAAAGCAGACGGGCGCAGGAAGCGAAGGCTGGAGCCTCCGGCTAGTCTGGCTTCTTGCCGTATTTGTCGAGGAGTTGGTCAAGCTCGTTCGCATCGATGCCCAGGGGCTTGTCCGACGTGTTCTCTCCCGGGTCGAATGTGAGGACGACATCACGCCACAGATCATAGTGGGCCGCATAGGATGTCAGCCCGGGAAACGGCGCGCAGCGCGTGATGGCCCGGATGGCGGACTCGGCAACCTTGTCCGGCGGCGGTGTCGCGGGACCGAGGATTTTTGGCGGCCCAGCAAGCGACCCGTCCTTGTTCAGGCTGATCTGGACGCGGGCAGTGCTGCGGGTGTTCACAGGTATGCTCCAGCAGACCTGAATTGCCTTCTTGAGATAGTCGCCGACATCGCGCTCTACGGCCACGTCCGCCCGGCTCACGCCGCTTCCCAGCGCAAGTGAACCGACAAGGCTCGCGGCAAACACCAGGTTCTGGCGGCTAAATAGCAAGGTCACGCGGCTTCTTCGGCGCGTTTCTTCTCGATCTGGCCGATGGCGTCGACGACCGCATCGAAGGTCAGCATGGTCGAGGCATGGCGCGCCTTGTAGTCGCGCACGGGCTCCAGATATTTCAAGTCGGCAAAGCGGCCTTCTGGCGGCGCCCCGTTTTCCTTGAGCATCTTCAGCATGGTGTCGCGCACCGCCCGCAATTCGTCGGCGCTGGCGCCGATGACATGCTGAGCCATGATCGAGGACGAGGCCTGGCCAAGCGCGCAGGCTTTTACGTCATGGGCGAAATCGGTGACGACGCCGTCACCCATCTTGAGGTCGACGGTCACTGTCGAGCCGCACAATTTGGAATGGGCGCGTGCCGTCGCATCCGGATGATCGAGCCGGCCGATGCGTGCGATGTTTCCGGCAAAACCCAGAATTTTCGCATTGTAGACGTCGTCAATCATATTTTTCCAATCCGTCGCCGCCCAGCGAACAGCGATTGCCGCTATGGCGTCTTTCATTCGCTGGGCACGACCATATATAATGCTCGCAGTCGGGTATCGACAAGGCAACGCAAAGCCACTGTTCATGCCCATTTCGTTCACGCCGCTTACGGGCTGGAAACAGGCGAGTTTTCAGCACCCGAAAGGTCGTGGTCCGTTCAACTCGTTCCTCCTGAGAGAGGAACTACGGGAGACGCCTTTATGGATGCCGTCATCAAGAAAATCATGCCTCCTTCCGACTATCTGGAGAAGCCGGTTACCGACAGGCCGAGCGAGGCGGAAGTCGAGGCCGCCGTGCGCACGCTGTTGCGCTGGACCGGCGACAATCCGAACCGCGAGGGCCTGATCGACACGCCGAAGCGTGTGACCAAGGCCTATCTCGAAATGTTCAACGGCTACGACATGTGCCCGGCCGAAGAACTCGGCCGCACCTTCGAGGAAGTCGCCGGCTATGACGATCTCGTCATCGTCAGGGATATCCAGTTCCATTCGCATTGCGAGCACCACATGGTGCCGATTATCGGCAAGGCACATGTCGGCTATCTGCCGGACGGCAAGGTTGTCGGCCTGTCCAAGATCGCGCGCGTCGTTGATATCTTCGCCCATCGCCTGCAGACGCAAGAAGCCATGACCGCGCAGATCGCCGGCGTCATCCAGGACGTGCTCAACCCGCGCGGCGTCGCCGTCATGATCGAGGCCGAGCATATGTGCATGGCCATGCGCGGCATCCGCAAGCAGGGCTCCACCACGCTGACCTCGACCTTCACCGGCGTGTTCAAGGACACGCCTGAGGAACAGGTCCGTTTCGTCACCATGGTGCGCGGCCTGGGTGTCTAAGCCCCCGCCGGCATCGCTAGATCAAGGACCGGCGATGTCGGCACTAACATTTCCCAAGGCTTCATCGGACAAGAAGGCGCTGGAAGAAGGCGCGGTGTTTTCACCGCGCTTCGACGCCAGCGGTCTCGTCACCGTCGTCGTCACCGATGCCGAAGATGGCATCCTGCTGATGGTCGCGCACATGAACACGGAGGCTCTGGCGCTGACGCTGGAAACCGGCATTGCCCATTACTGGTCGCGCTCGCGCAACGCACTTTGGAAAAAGGGCGAAACCTCCGGCAATTTCCAGCATGTCGTCGAGATCCGCACCGACTGCGACCAGGACGCCTTATGGCTTCGCGTGAAAGTGTTGGGCCACGACGCAACCTGTCACACGGGCCGGCGTTCATGCTTTTATCGGACGGTGGGGTTGAACGACGGCAAGGCGACGCTTGCCGACGGTGGCAGCAAACCGCTGTTCGATGCGGAAAAAACGTATCGGAAGCCTGCGTGAACCATTCGACAGTCGCAAACCACTCATATTCACTATTTTCAAACGTCCTTCCTTTAGAACGGACGTGGGACATGGGAGATCATGATGCTCGAATGGGCGTCATTGCGCAGCAGACCAGACGTGCGGGAGGCCAATGGCCCCTCATCGTCCGGTGGCGTGCCTGACCCGCAACCCGCGGGCAAGACAGGCATTTCACTCGCACTGGGCGGCGGCTGCGCTCGCGGCTGGGCGCATATCGGCGTGCTGCGCGCGCTGGATGAGGCTGGCATCGAAGTCTCGATGATCGCCGGCACTTCGATCGGTGCGCTGGTCGGCGGCTGCTATCTCGCCGGCAAGCTGGACGAGCTCGAGGAATTCGCCCGCAGCCTGACCAAGCGCCGCATCTTCGGCCTGCTCGATCTCAATCTGCGCGGCAGCGGCCTGTTTGGCGGCATGAAACTGGACGCCAGGCTGCGCGAACACATGGTCGGCATCCGCTTCGAGGACCTGACCAAACCCTTCGTCGCCGTTGGCGCCGAGATCCGCACCGGCCATGAGATCTGGCTGTCGAGCGGTTCGCTGATCACCGCCATGCGCGCTTCCTATGCGTTGCCCGGCGTGTTCGAGCCGGTGAATTGCAACGGCCGTGTGCTCGTCGACGGCGCGCTGGTCAACCCGGTTCCGGTCTCGGTCTGCCGCGCCTACGAGCAACCGTTGGTCGTCGCGGTCAACCTTCACTACGATCTGTTCGGCCGCGCCGCCGTCATCAAGCACAGCGCCGGCGAACTGCTCATCGAGAAGGACGCGCCCCGGCCGGGCCAGGCCGACCCCGACCACCAGGCGCACCAGACGCGTCTCGGCATCACCGGCGTCATGGTCGAAGCCTTCAACATCATCCAGGACCGCATTTCGCGCGCCAGGCTAGCCGGCGATCCGCCCGACATGTCGCTGCAGCCCAAACTCAGCCATATCGGCCTGACCGAATTCCACCGCGCCGACGAGGCGATCAGCCTCGGCTACCAGGCGACGATGGCGCAGATCAGCGAATTGAAGCGGCTGCAGACGGTTCTCGCCTAAGCCAATCCGACGACATCAGGCCTTTGCCGCATCGGTGATGCGAAACTGCACTGTGCGGTTGCCGTTCCAGTAGTTGCCCGACAGCGAGCCGGCGACATGGATCGTCTTGCCGAAGCGACGACGAACTGAGACAAACGCACTAATTTGACTGCTTGTCACTGCATACGGAAAGTCGCCGAAGGAGCTCGGCTGTCTGTGCACAGACAAGGGTATTGGCGATGCCATGCCGGGAGGCCGTTTCGAGTAAGTTGGCAGCGCCCACCACATTGTGGTTTCGAGTCGTCTCCAACAGCGCGATGTCCAGCAAAAATGGCGCCAAGGCTCGCTGTTCAGACAGATCGAGCTTCTGGAACGTCGACTGCCAAGGCGTATCCACGACGCGGATCGCGCTGAGAAGCTCTTCAATCAAAATCGCCGGCGCGAGCTCGCCGACAATGCTGGACGGCGGCGCGTTACCAGGGCGCAACGACAGCGCACAAAGCATGCCCATGACGTAGGCTGTGTGATATGAGGCGGCGATTGCGTACTTGGTTCTCTCGTTGCCCTCGAGGTGGCCGAACTTCTCCGGAACTCCGTTGCCAGCGGGTAGAAACCCAAATCGATCTTCAAGTTCCGCCAACACACGCAACCCGAACGCGGCCGCAGGAGACCAAGGCGCTGCGACAAGAGGCCAGATCATCAGCGTTTCCGCAGCGAGGTCAAAGTCTTCGACAAGAAGACTTCGCGCAAGTAACCCTTCCGATTCCCCAATAATTTCCAATCGATCGCGAGGCAATTGGCGATTGGCATATCCGAAATCTGTGAAATACATGAACGTGTGAGTGTAGGCGTAAGCATCCTCGCGGCTGCCCCACAATAAGTCGAGGGAGTTGTTCATCACCGAGTTCACAGCGATAAGATCGAACTCTGGACCCGGGGGCGTCTGGCTCCACAATGATCGAAGCCACAGTCCTTCCAGTGCGCGATGGGGTACTACTTCCCTGCCCCGATGTGCCAAGGCTTCAGCGCTCAAGGCCAGCAGGCAATCGAAGCGTGCATCTTTAAGTCCGAGTTGGGTGAGCAAGATATGCGGCATCCCCAACTGAAAGCAGATAGTCGGGTACAGTGCGATTGCAAATGCCGTGCGATCCGCTCTCGCCAGCAATGCCAAATCACGCAAAAGCTCATCGACCTGGCTGTCCAGCCGCGCCGACCCTGTGACCGCGCGAGCCGCGTACAGAAACATCGCGGTTTCGGCAAGCGGCTTGTCGGGACCGAAGCTGTCTTCGAGCGCCGCCTCGTCGCGGTAACCGTCTGAACCGAGAGCGCCAATTGCCCGCTTCGCAATCTTTAACGCGAGCGACAACCGGCGCTCTAGATCATCCCGAGTCAACATGGAATGTCCGGGCGCTTACTCACATGCTTCGCAGCAGAAGTCGCGGCGAGAGAGCATGCCCTGTGCCAGATTCGAAGTTCCGACCTCAGCCGATAACCTCTGCGGCGATTCCACGCCCACTGAGTCTCTTTTCCAGGGCGCCATCTATTGGGCCGATGTTGAAACAGGCAAGAATGTTGTAGTGCCCAAAGCGGACCCCATAGTCCCCGCTGCCGGATGCGGCAATGCTGGCTCCGTGCTCGGCTACAAATTTGCCCAACGCCCCGAAGTCGACAGCCTTGGAAGAAATAAACTTTGATACAATTTCTTCATGTCTGATTACAGGCATTTCCAACCTCCATCAAAACAAACAAATAGATCAGCATTCGCGCCAAAAATTCTACGCTTGCGAACCGAGCGAGTCTAGAGGCCCCAACATGTGGCGTCATTTTTACTTATTGATCGATGCCCTGAATCATAGTTAACAGCCACGATTACCAACAGGTGGTAGATGACAACTGTCTACACTACTAATGCGTGTCACCAAAATTTGTAGGCGGACACGTCAGGCCTTGGCCGCATCTATGATGCGGAACTGCACCGTGCGGTTGCCGTTCCAGTAATTGCCCGACAGCGAGCCGGCGACATGGATCGTCTTGCCGCGGTTCTTGAACAGGAATTCGCCGAGCGCGGTATCGACCGCGCGAAAGGCGATCGCCTGGATGCGGCCGCCGGCATCGGACTGCAAATCGGCGCGGATGTGGTTGGTGCCGACGGCCCGCGCGTCTGCCAGCCGGTGGCGCGGCAGCGCGAACACCGGCGCGACATGGCCGGCGCCGAACGGCCCGGCCTTTTCCAGCGCGTCGAGCAGGGCAAGCGTCGCGCCTTCGGCGGCGAGCGCACCGTCAATGGCCAAGCTTTCCTCATCCTGCAGCCGGAACACTTCAGCCGCCGCGCGCTCCTCGAAGAAGGCCCGGAGTTCACCGAGCTTGGCGCGTTCGACCGTGATGCCGGCCGCCATGCCATGGCCGCCGCCCTTGACGATCAGCCCGGCGTCGGCGGCTTCGCGCACCAGTCGTCCGAGATCGAAGCCCGACACCGAACGGCCCGAGCCGGTGCCGATGCCATTTGAGTTGAAGGCGATGGCGAAGGCAGGTCGCCGCGCATGGTCCTTCAGCCGCGAGGCGATCAGTCCGACGATGCCCGGATGCCAGCTGGTGCTGGCGGTGACAATGACGGCCGGGCCATTGCCGCCGGCAAGCTCGGCATCGGCCTCGGCGCGCGCCGCGGCCAGCATCTCGAGCTCCATCTGCTGGCGTTCCTGGTTGAGCCGGTCGAGCGTCTCGGCAATGGTGCCGGCCTCGACCGGATCGTCCGTGGCGAGCAGCCGGCTGCCCAGCGCCGCATCGCCGATGCGCCCGCCGGCATTGATGCGCGGCCCGATCAGATAGGCGAGATGAAAGGTGCTGATCGGCTCGCCGATGCGCGACACCCGCGCCAATGCCGCCAGCCCCTCATTCTTCTGCTGGCGCGCCATCTGCAGGCCCTTGACCACGAAGGCGCGGTTAACGCCGATGAGCGGCACCACGTCGCAAACGGTGGCGAGCGCAGCGAGATCAAGCAGCGACAGCAGATCCGGCTGCGCGGCATCGGGCATGCGGCCGCGCAAAATCCTCGCCGTCTGCACCAAAGCGAGGAAGACGACGCCGGCAGCGCACAGATGGCCTTGCCCCGACAGATCATCCTCGCGATTGGGATTGACGACCGCGGTCGCCTCCGGCAGCGCACCGCCGACCTGATGGTGGTCGAGCACCACGACATCGGCGCCTGCGGCTTTGGCGGCGTCGATGGAGACAGCGCTGTTGGTGCCGCAGTCCACGGTGACGATCAGCCTCGCGCCGCGCGAGACCAGTTCGCGCATCGCCTCAGGATTGGGGCCATAGCCCTCGAAAATACGGTCCGGAATATAGATCTCGGACGGCACGGAGAAATGCGTCAGGAAGCGCTTCAGCAGCGCCGACGAGGCGGCGCCGTCGACATCGTAGTCGCCGAAAATCGCCACCTTCTCCTTGGCCATGACCGCCTCGGCAATACGGCTGGCAGCCTTGTCCATGTCGGTCAGCGAGGCCGGGTCAGGCAACAGGTCGCGGATCGTCGGATCGAGGAAGCGCTCGGCCTGGTCGGCGGTGACGCCGCGCCCGGCGAGCACGCGCGCGACAATGTCGGGCACGCCATGGCCCTGCGCGATGGCAAGCGCCGTCATATCCTGCCGTTCGCTCAGCCGGTGTTCCCAGGAAACACCGGTCGCCGACTGCCTGACATCGAGGAAGAGGCGTTTGTCGCCCGTCATATGACGCGTCGTCTGCAGATTGTCATTTCAGGCAATATGCGACGGCTAAACAGGAAAGTCTCAAAACTTTTCCAGATCCTGGTGGCGCGCCTTGATCTCGCGCACGGTGCGCGACGACGAGCGCAGCACGATGGTGTGCGTGGTGATGAAATTGCCGCCGAACTTGACGCCGGCCAGCATGTTGCCGTCGGTGACGCCGGTCGCGGCAAACAGCACGTCGCCGCGCGCCATGTCCTCGGCGCGATAGATCCGCTTCGGATCGGCAATGCCCATTTTTGCCGCGCGCGCCACCTTTTCTGCCGTGTCGAGGATCAGCCGGCCCTGCATCTGGCCGCCGGTGCAGCGCAGTGCCGCCGCCGCCAGCACGCCCTCTGGCGCACCGCCGGTGCCGAGATAGATGTCGATGCCGGTCTCTTCCGGGTCGGTAGTGTGGATGACGCCGGCGACATCGCCGTCGCCGATCAGCCGGATCGCCGCACCCGTGGCGCGCACAGCCTCGATCAGCCTTTCATGGCGTGGACGGTCGAGGATGCAGGCGGTGATTTCGGACACCGCGGCGCCCTTCGCCTTGGCCAGGCTGGCGATGTTTTGCGCCGGCGAGGCATCGATGTCGATGACGCCTTCGGCATAGCCCGGACCGATGGCGATCTTGTCCATGTAGACGTCGGGCGCAAACAACAGGCTGCCCTTTTCGGCAATGGCGATGACGGCCAGCGCATTGGGCAAGTTCTTGGCGCAGATGGTCGTGCCTTCGAGCGGATCGAGCGCGATATCGACCGCCGGGCCTTTGCCGCTGCCGACCTCCTCGCCGATATAGAGCATGGGCGCTTCGTCGCGCTCGCCCTCGCCGATCACCACCGTGCCCTTGATGGCGAGACGATTGAGTTCCTGGCGCATGGCGTCGACGGCGGCCTGGTCGGCGGCTTTTTCATCGCCGCGCCCGCGCAATCTGGCGGCCGCGACAGCGGCGCGCTCGGTGACGCGCACGACTTCCATGGTGAGTATCCGGTCGAGACCGGCGACAATATTCTGGGCCACATTCATCAGGGAAATCCTCGTTCGCACGCGCCTCCGCCAAGGGCCTGCCTCTTGTGTCAAAGCTCCATGACAACGGCAAGACTTGGCCGCTCAATTTTTCGAAAGCGCAGCAATATCAATCGATTAAAGAAGAAAAAGGACTTTCGCTACCCAGCCCGCTCGATGCGGATCACCTGCGGCTTGTCGGTGAGATGGCCGTCCTTGGTGATGCCGTCGACGGCCTTGCGCACCGCGGCTTCGGTCGTCTCGTGGGTGACCAGGATCACCGTCTTCTGCGCATCGGTTTCCGGTCCGGCCGCATGCTGGACGATCGATTCCAGCGAAATATCGTTGTCGGCCATGCGCTTGGCGATCGCGGCGAAGACGCCGATGCGGTCGTGCACGGTCAGGCGGATGAAGTAGCCGCCGGCATGGCTGCGCATCTGCGCCTTCTTGTAGGGGCGCAATTCCTTGGCCGGCAGGCCGAAAACCGGACCATGCTGGAAGCCCGGCCGGCTCTTGGCGATGTCGGCGATATCGCCGACCACCGCCGACGCGGTGGCGTTGCCGCCCGCACCAGGACCGGAGAGCAGCAATTCGCCCAAAATGTCGGTTTCGATGGCGACCGCGTTGGTGACGCCATGCACCTGCGCGATGACCGAAGCCGTCGGCACCATGGTCGGGTGCACGCGCTGCTCGATGCCGCTGTCGGTGCGCTGCGCCACGCCCAGCAGCTTTATCCGGTAGCCGAGATCGCCGGCAGCGCGGATGTCGGCCTGGCTGATGTTGGAAATGCCTTCCATATAGATATCGTTGGCGGCGATTTTCGTGCCGAAGGCCAGGCTGGTGAGGATCGACAGTTTGTGCGCCGTGTCATGGCCCTCGATGTCGAAGGTCGGATCGGCCTCGGCATAGCCCAGCCGCTGCGCGTCCTTCAGGCACTCGTCGAACGAGATGCCCTCGGCCTCCATGCGGGTCAGTATGTAGTTGCAGGTGCCGTTGAGGATGCCGAAGACGCGCGTGACGGAATTGCCGGCCATCGCCTCGCGCATCGTCTTGATCACCGGGATGCCGCCGGCAACCGCGGCCTCGTAGTTGAGCAGCACGCCCTTCTTCTCGGCGATTTCTGCCAGCGCCACGCCGTGCTTGGCCAGCAGCGCCTTGTTGGCTGTGACGACATGGCGTCCGGCTTCAAGCGCTGCCTTGACCGACGCGCGCGCCGGCCCTTCATCGCCGCCTATCAGTTCGACAAAGACGTCGATCTCGGCGTTCTGCGCCATCTTGACCGGATCGTCGAACCATTTGGCGGCGGTGACGTCAACGCCGCGATCGCGCTTGGGATCGCGGGCCGAAACGGCCGTCACGACGACGTCGCGGCCGCATTGCCGGGTCAGCTCGGCCGCCTTGTCGCGCAGCACGCGCGCCACCGAAGCGCCGACAGTGCCGAGACCAGCAATTCCAACACGCAACGCTTCAGTCATTGGAGAGTCTGCTCGCTAGCTAAAAATGGATTTTCGACCGCAACAAGATCGCCGTCGTTCCTTCGGGTCACGGTCACTATAGTCCCAGGTTGAAACTCCCACACTTCATCTGCCGGTATCGGCTGCTCCAAGATGAGATACGTGGTCGGATCAATCTTCCTTGCTTGCACCGGTCGCCAAACCAAAACCGCTTCGTCGATCAATTTGACATAAACGATGGCTTGAACGTTCATGCTGGCGGGTTTGGTCATTCGCCTATCGCTGAATGGCTTAGCGATGCGCGGCGAGCGGCACCACATTGTTCGGCTGCTTGGCGCTGGACGCCAGGAAGCGCTTGATGTTGCGCGCCGCCTGCCGGATCCGGTGCTCGTTCTCGACCAGTGCGATGCGCACGTGATCGTCGCCATGCTCGCCAAAGCCGATGCCCGGCGCCACCGCCACGTCGGCGTGCTCGATCAGGAGCTTGGAGAATTCGAGCGAGCCGAGATGCTTGAACGGCTCCGGGATCGGCGCCCAGGCAAACATCGAGGCCGCGGGCGCGGGAATGGTCCAGCCGGCGCGGCTGAAGGCGTCGACCATGACGTCGCGGCGCTTCAGATAGACCTCGCGCACTTCGGCGATGTCGGCGCCGTCGCCGTTCAGCGCATGCGCCGCCGCGACTTGGATCGGCGTGAAGGCGCCGTAGTCGAGATAGGACTTCACCCGGGTCAGCGCCGAGATCAGCCGCTCATTGCCGACGGCAAAGCCCATGCGCCAGCCCGGCATGGAGAAGGTCTTCGACATCGAGGTGAACTCGACGCAGACATCCATGGCGCCCGGCACCTGCAGCACCGAAGGCGGCGGATTGCCGTCGAAATAGATCTCCGAATAGGCAAGGTCCGACAGGATGATGATGTCGTTCTTCTTGGCGAAGGCGACGACGTCCTTGTAGAAATCGAGCGAGGCGACCAGCGCCGTCGGGTTCGACGGATAGTTGAGGATCAGCGCCAGCGGCTTCGGGATCGAATGGCGGACACCGCGCTCGAGCGCCGGAATGAACCCGTCATCCGGCTCGACCTGCAGCGAGCGGATGACGCCGCCAGACATGATGAAGCCGAAGGCATGGATCGGATAGGTCGGGTTGGGGCACAGGATCACATCGCCGGGCGCGGTGATCGCCTGCGCCATGTTGGCGAAGCCTTCCTTCGAGCCGAGTGTGGCCACAACTTGCGTGTCGGGATTGAGCTTCACGCCGAAGCGGCGCTGGTAGTAGGCGGCCTGGGCGCGGCGCAGGCCGGGGATGCCGCGCGAGGAGGAATAGCGATGCGTGCGCGGATCGCGCACCACTTCGCACAATTTGTCGACGATCGCCTTCGGCGTCGGCAGGTCCGGATTGCCCATGCCAAGGTCGATAATGTCGGCGCCGCGCGAACGGGCACTGGCCTTCAGCCGGTTGACCTGCTCGAACACGTAAGGCGGAAGCCGGCGGACCTTGTGAAATTCTTCCATGTCAGTTCCAGACGATTAGAATTGGCTTTGGCAGAGTTGGCTAAGCGCCTTGGGCAAAGGCGGCTTTCGGCGCGCCATATAGCTCTATTTGCAGGTAGGGTCGAGGGCGGGATCGCATTTGGCCTCGATCTGCTTCAGCGTGTCCTTGCCATGGTTCTTCGCCAGCGAGTTCAGCGCCGCCGGGCTGGTGGACGGGACACCGCCGCCGCCCTTGCTCTGCTGCCCCTGCTGTTCACCCTTCAGCAGGGCAAGCTTGGCCTGGGTCTCCTCAGGGGTCAGCTGCTTTGCCGCCACCTGCGGAGGGATGTTGAGATTGGGATAGGAGCCGGTGTCCTGCGGGCCCTGGGTCAGGCCGGTATTCATGCCGTTGCCGGTGTTGGCGCTCGTGCAACCGCCCGCTGCCAACACCCCTGGCGCCAGAAAAGCTGTCGCAACAGCGATGCGGCAAAAGCGGCCTGCCCCCGAAAAAATGGTCTTGCCGGTGTTAATCGTCATATTGTTTTCCTGGCAGCCGGGGTACAGCGCATTGGACCCGGTCAGATGTCCCATGATAATATGTCAAGAAAACGCCTCGGGAGGAACCCCGCGAGCCATGTCCAAAACACCTGATTCGAGCAAAGCGGAAGATGATCAATCTTCGACCGTCGAGCAATATCTGGTGAAAGACCCGGAACGCTTCGCGTTGAACATGGCGCGCATGGTCGAACAGGCCGGCAAGGCGGCCTCCGCCTGGGCCGAGCCGCGCGAAAAGGGCGAGGTGCGCGATCACGTCGCCGAGCCCGTGGTCGACATGGTCAAAACCTTCTCCAAGCTCAGCGAATACTGGCTGGCCGATCCGCAACGCGCGCTCGAAGCGCAGACGCGGCTGTTCGCCGGCTACATGACCGTCTGGGGCAATGCCATCCAGCGCATCAGCCCGAATGCCGAAGCGCCGGACGACGCGGTCAAGCCGGAGCGCGGCGACAAGCGTTTTCAGGACCCCGAATGGGGCCGCAACGCTTTCTTCGACTTCCTCAAACAGGCCTATCTCGTCACCTCGCGCTGGGCGGCCGACCTGGTCGAGCACGCCGAAGGCCTCGACGACCACACCCGCCATAAGGCGAGCTTCTACGTCAAGCAGGTGTCCAACGCCATCTCGCCGTCGAACTTCATCCTGACCAATCCGGAGCTGTTTCGCGAAACCGTCGCTTCCAATGGCGAAAACCTGGTGCGCGGCATGAAAATGCTGGCCGAGGACATCGCCGCCGGCAAGGGCGACCTGAAGCTGAGACAAGCCGACTATTCGCCGTTCGAAATCGGCAAGAACGTTGCCATGTCACCCGGCAAGGTGGTCGGCCGCAGCGATGTCGCCGAGATCATCCAGTACGATCCGACGACCGAGACAGTACTCAAGCGCCCGCTGCTGATCTGCCCGCCATGGATCAACAAATACTACATCCTCGATCTTAACCCGCAAAAGTCCTTCATCCGCTGGGCGATCGAGCAGGGCCACACCGTCTTCGTCATTTCCTGGATCAACCCCGACGAGCGCCACGGCGCCAAGGGCTGGGAAGCCTACATCAGGGAAGGCCTGCAATACGGCCTCGACATGGTCGAGAAGGCGACCGGCGAGAAGGACGTCAACGCCATCGGCTACTGCGTCGGCGGCACGCTTTTGGCGGCAGCCCTCGCGCTGCTGGCGCAGGAAGGCGACAACCGCATCAAATCGGTGACCTTCTTCACCACGCAAGTCGACTTCACCCATGCCGGCGACCTGAAAGTCTTCGTCGACGAGGACCAGGTCTCGGCCGTCGAGAAATCGATGAACGAAAAGGGCTACCTCGACGGCACCAAGATGGCGACCGCCTTCAACATGCTGCGCTCGGGCGACCTGATCTGGCCGTACGTCATCAACAATTACATGCGCGGCAAGGATCCCCTGCCCTTCGACCTGCTCTACTGGAACGCCGATTCCACCCGCATGGCGGCGGCCAATCATTCCTTCTATCTGCGCAACTGCTATCTTGAGAACAATCTAACACGAGGCGTGATGGAACTCGCCGGCCGCATTGTGTCGCTCGCCGACGTCACCATCCCGGTCTACAATCTGGCGTCGAAGGAAGATCACATCGCGCCGGCGCTGTCGGTGTTCCTCGGCTCGCAATATTTCGGCGGCGACGTCGAATATGTGATGGCCGGTTCCGGCCACATCGCCGGCGTCGTCAACCCGCCGGCAGCCAAGAAGTACCAGTACTGGACCGGCGGCAAGCCGGTGGGCGATTTTGGCCAATGGTTCGCCAATGCGGTGGAGCATCCCGGCTCCTGGTGGACGCACTGGCAGCACTGGATCGAGACCCAGGACGACACCCTCGTTGCGGCCCGCAAACCGGGCAAGCATATGAAAACCCTGGGAGATGCCCCCGGCACCTATGTCAAGGTGCGAGTGTAACGGCTGGCACCTGTTGCAGGTGCCTATGTGTAACGACATGTAATGTCTGGTGAGTTGACGGACCGGCAAAACGGGGCGAAATGGTGTCGTCAACCATTAAGAAGCCTCAATTCGCCTCCAACGAGCGATTAATTCAGAGGCTTGCAGAATTGACACAAGTCTCGTTTCCGGTTTGGGAACACAAGGTTATTGGACGTGAACGCTTCGACGCCGCACCAATAGCAGGCCGACCGGACACCGAGGGGGAATTTAGTTTTGAAATCAGTAGGATCGCGTCTCGCGGGGAGAGAGGGTCGCACTATAGCGGCAGCGCTTTTCTCCGTGCTTCTGGCGTCCTGCACCTCCGCCGGCGACCCGACAATGTCGGTCGGCATGCCCGGCTATAATGCCACCGCTTCTGACATAGCCGCGGCCTCCGGCACCAGCACTGGGGCATCGGGCGATTCGACCGCGCAGGTCACATCGACTGCGCAGATCACATCGACAGGTCCGCAGATGATGATGACGGCCGCGGGCGATGCGACGCTGCCCGAGCAGGTCGCCTACGTGCCGATGGCCAAGCCCGGAACCGGCTTCCCGGTCACCGTACCCGCCGGCACCGACACCATCGTCGGCCAGACCCCGCAGGCGCTGCAGCAGCCGGCGCAGACCGCGGCCGCAACGGACGCTGTGGCGCAGAAGATTGCCGCCGCCGATGCTGGCGTGACCACACCGAAACCGACCGCCGCAGCCCCTTCGACCAATGAAGTCTACGTGACGGCCGCCGCTCCCCAGCAGGTCGACGCGCCAAAGAAGGGCTTCCTCGCTTCGCTGTTCAGCACGGCACCAGCCTCGGCTGCACCCGCGCCGCTGATCAACTCCCGCTCGGGCGAACAGCCTGCGGTTGCTGCCCAGCCCAAGGCGGCGCCGGCAAAGCCGATCGTCACGCTGGCCTCTGCCACCTCGGCCGACAAGCCGATACAGTTGGCCTCGCTCGGCGACGACAGCAGCAACCACATCACCGGCAGCGATGCGCTGCCCGGCGTGCGCCAGACGGCGCTGTTCGAGATCAAGCGCAAATCCGGCCTCGACGACGAAAGCGACGTCGACCTGAACGAGGACGAAGGCTCGGGTGGCAGCTATCAGGTGGCGTCGGCCGCCGGCCTCGCCCGGCTGGCGCCCAACGGCCTGTTGAAGCAGAACGAAAGCGTCGACGTCGCCTGCCTGAAGCCGTCGCTGGTGCGTGTGCTGAAGACCATCGAGGGCCATTACGGCCGCAAGATGATGGTCACCTCCGGCTACCGCGACCCGGCCCGCAACCGCCGCGCCAACGGCGCCAAGAATTCGCTGCACATGTACTGCGCCGCCGCCGACATCCAGGTTCCCGGCGTCTCCAAATGGGAGTTGGCGAGCTACATCAGGACCATGCCCGGCCGCGGCGGCGTCGGCACCTACTGCCACACCGAATCCGTCCACGTCGACGTCGGTCCCGAGCGCGACTGGAACTGGCGCTGCCGCCGGCGGGGCTGAGCCGAAGCCACCGCGACTTCGTCATCCTTGGGCGTAGCGACGCGAAGCGGCGCGCAGACCCAAGGATCCATGCCGAGACTCCAATCGGAGAACGCAGCGGAGCAGATTTCTTCTACACCGTAGCGGCGCCTGCAGGTCGCGGCATGGATTCTCGGGTCTGCACCGAGTCGCTACGCTCCTTGCTCCGCCCGTGGATGACGACCGTGAGGAGCGTTCCGGCTAATCTCCAGACAAAGCACTATCATAAGGACCGGAAAACCCTGCGTCGGCCTCACCGAAACAGCCGTTCTCGCCGCTCTTGAAAAAAGTTGTCGCATCTGGCGGCTGATGGGTTGCCGGTTGGCAACAACGCAATTATAAGCCGCTTCGTCTAAGCGCGCCCATCGTCTAGCGGTTAGGACACCGCCCTTTCACGGCGGTAACAGGGGTTCGATTCCCCTTGGGCGTACCAGATCTTTCAATGACTTGATCATGATCCGATGTCTGCGGACCCGATATGGGACCCGAAATGCATCTCCGCGTCGGCGCAGGTGTGACCTTGAGTCGCAAACTAGTGGCTTCAAAAACCGGGCGCCGGGGTTCATTGACGGTGCGACCACCACCATATGCTGATCCAAAGCCCTCCAAATCGAGAGAAGCTAGCCCGACGGGTCGCACTGCGGCTGTCAGCCGGCAATGGCTATGAACCAAGGAACCTGAAAACCATCATGCCTCAAAATGTCAAACTAGCTTCAAGAGACGTCCCCCTCATTCAGCTCGGCGTCCATCAGTGCCGCTTCCCGGTGAGCGAAGACCAGTCAGTACCTGGCGGCTACCGTTTTTGTGCAGGGGCAACTTCGCCGGATCGCGTCTACTGCGATCACCACCACACCGTTGTGACCGCCGTGGACCCGCGTCGAGCCCGTCCGGGTCTCCAGATTCCCCACCGGCGCGCCGCTTAGGTTACGAGGCCACAAGCCACCCCTACCCCCCGCCGCAGACCAAGCCGGCGGCGGGTGCAGTAGGTTACCAGCGCGAACTGAGCGGTGTCCGCGTTGCGGGCTATGCGACTTCCTGTTGCAACTCTGCAGCGGCGGGTTCAAGCGGTGAGGCGATGATTTGGCGCCCCAACGTCCGCCATTTCTGTGCTACAATGCACCGCTGCGCTTCCGTGGATTGACCCGCGAGGAGGATCAAGCATGTCCGACCGCGCCGACGTAGGTCCTCTGCAACCGGGCGAACGAGCGCCCAATTTCGTACTCGACGCGATTACTCGCGAGGGCAAGATAGCTATCGACGATTTCCGCGGCGAGAGGCCAGTGCTGGTTGGGCTGTATCGAGGTCTGCATTGTCCGTTCTGCAGGCGTCATATCGCGACGGTTTCGTTGCTCACACCAGCCCTTAACGCAAAGGGCATCGAAAGCCTCACGGTGGTGAACACGCCCATCGAGCGGGCGCGCCTTTATCTCCGATACCATCCGATGGTTGGTTTGCTTGCTGCATCCGATCCGGAGCGCGTTTCACACCGCGCCTTTGGATTGCCCAATATGCAAATAACTGAGGGCGAGAGCGCATTGCCGCACAAGGTCTCAGTGAACGATCTGAATGCGATGCGGCTCAACGTGCCGGGCGAAATGCCTGAGCCGATGGATCCGTTCGCCACGCTCGAATATCTGAACAAGAAAGACAACTACGATATCACTGAAGCGGACCAGGAAATGATGGCGACCGGCGTCGGCCAGCTCACCGGCCAGTTCCTGCTCGACCGCAACGGCGTCGTGCGCTGGACGTTCTCCGAGGTTTTCGATGGCGGCTTGGGCGCCCACCCGAACTCTGAGGCGATGATGTCGGTCGCGTCGCATATTGGTCAGTAGCGGCGCAGCGCGCTGAGCGGGTGCACGAACAGCAGGTGTATGCAACCCCGTTAGTTCGAGCCGGGGTTGACGTGCTCGGCGCGACGCGTTTCACCCGCACATCGCTGAATTTCACCAGGGGTGGAAACGCGCTGTTAACGTCGTTCGCGGGTGACGGTATGTCGGCCCTGGTTCGAAAGTGTAAGTTCCATTCGCTCTCAACCGTGGAGGTCGGGAATGAACTTGCTGCGAACAGCGCTTTTGTGCGCGGCCATGATCGGCTCGGCAGGACTATCGGTGGTTCGTGCCGAGGATCAGCCTGTTCCGCTGACAGCGACACCACAACAGCCGCCGGTTCATTGCGAGGGGCAAAATTGCTTGCCGCCGGCCGAAGACCACGTCGAGGCGTGCAAGGGGCAAGATTGCACGCCGGTACCCGCGACCGACCAGGCGCCTGCTCCCGAGATCGAACAGGTCAAGTAAGCAGCATTGGCCAGTATCCCGCAGCGAAACCGGCACCGACTATCAGTTCGGAACCAGTGGCGACGCCTCTTCGCACCGATAAACCATGCACTGGCCGTCACTGGCCGGCACATACCTGGCCTTCGGCACGGCAGGAGCATCACACTCATTGCCGAATTGGCGGACATAGCGGTCATAGGTGTTTGGCCCGGTGGACAGCACAGCGGCACGCTGGCTCTGGATCAGCGCCTGGGTCTGCGCGCAGGTCATTTTGCGCGTGTCAGGCCGGGCGTCGGCGAAATTCGTGGCGGCAATGACGATCGCTACCGAGCAAAACATAATCTGGCGTATGGGCATGATGGCATCCTGGCAAAAAAATCGTGCCGCGAAACTCGCACCTTGTGACCCGATTCCGCAACCTTTGAGCTGTCACGATGCAGCGAGCGAGGCCGGAAGCGCCTCCCCGCGCAGCCACTCCCATGTTCCCCGCACGTCGACATCCCGAAGCCGATCCTGCGTGGAGATTGCATACCATCCGCGACCGGCATCCAGCACGTGCTCGAAAGGCTGCACGAGCGCCCCAGCAGCAAGCACCGGCGCCGCCAAAAACAGGCTGCCCAGCGCCACGCCCTGGCCGTGCTCGGCCGCCGCAAGTGCGAGGTCGCTGTCGCTGAAATTGCTGCCGTGCCAGGTGCCGTTCGGCTCGACGCCGGCGCTGCGCAACCAGTCGGCCCAGCCGGTCGGCCGCTCATCGTGGATCAGCGGAACGCCAAGCAGGTCGGCGGGTGTACGCAGCCTGCTGGCCAGATCCTTCGTCGCGACCGGCGACAAAAAATCCCTGGCGATCAGCAGGCTTTCGCAGCCTTCCGGCGGCGCATCGGCGTATATGATGGCGAGGTCGAGTTCCATGGTCTCGAAATCGACAGCGGCGCCACTGGTATCCAGCCACGGCTCGCAGGCAGGCACGGCAGCGCGAAGCGACGGCAGGCGACTGAGCAGCCAGCGCCGGGAAAAATCGCGCGGCGCGTAGATCACGACGCTGCCTGGTTTTCGATAGGGCTCCAGCCGCCGATACCCCTCCTCCAGAAGGTCGAGGCAGCGGCGCACGGTGCGCTGATAATCGCGTCCGGCATCCGTCAACCGCACTTCGCGGCCGAAGCGCATGAACAAAGGCTGCCCGATATGGCCTTCGAGCAGTCGCATCTGGTGGCTGATCGCCGACTGGGAGAGGCCGAGTTCCTCGGCGGCGCGGCTGAAGCTTTCCAGGCGCGATGCCGCCTCGAACCCCTTCAGGAACTGCGTCGGCGGAATGTGCCGGAACTTCACCATTCATGAATTCCATTCACTGAAAGCAGGAACCCTTCTCAGTTGTACGGCGGCCGATGCCGATTAACAATGAGTTCAATACATGAATGGAGAGTTTGATGAACGCCATCGAATGGCCGGCGCAGCAGTTGAAGATCCGCCGTCCGGCGGAGTTCGAGCCGCATGCCAGGACATGGATGGCGTGGCCGCATCGACGCGACATGTATGGCGAGACGCTTCCCGCCATGCAGAAGGCCTATGCCGATGTCGCCCACGCGATCGCTGAGTTCGAGCCGGTCACCATGGTGGCGCATCCCGACCATGCCGGCGGCGCCCGCGCCCAGCTTGGCAATGGCATCGAGGTGATCGAAATTCCGATCGACGATTGCTGGATCCGCGATTCCGGCCCGACCTTCCTGAAACTCGCCGATGGCAGCCTGGCCGGCGTGTCCTGGCGCTTCAATGCCTGGGGCCGCAAGCACGAGCCCTATGATCAGGACAATGCTCTGGCCGAGCGGCTGTTGGCGCGCGAGAATGCCCACATCCTGCGCTCCTTCCTGCATTGTGAAGGCGGCTCGCTGACGACCGACGGTCAAGGCACGCTGATCGCGACCGAAACCAGCCTGCTTCACTCCAACCGCAATCCCGGCATCTCCAAGGCCTGGGTGGAAAAGGAATTGCTTCGCATGCTCGGCCTGGAAAAGGTGGTGTGGCTTCCCGGCGATCCGCTGGATCTGGAGACCGACGGCCATGTCGATGGCATGTGCTGCTTCGTCAAGCCCGGCGTGGTGATGTTCGAATACAATCCCGATCCGTCCGACCTGCACGGCCGCATTCTTGCCGACAATCTTGCCGCCCTTGCCGGCCAGACCGACGCGCGCGGCCGCAGTTTCGAGGTCATCCCCATCCCCGAGGCCTATGACGTCGAGGCGACCAGCGCTGTGTTTGCCCGCTCCTACATCAACTTCGCGCTCGCCAATGGCGGCGTCGTCATGCCGGATTTCGGGCGCCCCTCGAGCGTAGAAGCCAAGGCGGCTGTGGCGCGTGCCTTCCCGGACCGCCGCATCGTCACCGTCGATGTCGGCGCCGTCGTGCCGGCGGGCGGCGCCATCCACTGCATTACCCAGGAACAACCGGTCTAGCAGCAATGAAGGTACTATGGACGCGACGTCACGCCATTTTTGCCACAGCAGGATTAGCACTCATGCCTGAGATCGCGATCAAGAAAGCCAGGGCCGAAGACTGGATGGCCACCGCGCCGTCCGAGAGCGAGCCGCATGCCAGGACCTGGATGGCTTGGCCGAACACGCCGGCGGTCTATGGCGGATCGGGCGCCTATTACGAGAGCGTGCAGGAGACATTGGGCAGGCTCGCCGCAGCAATCGCCGAGAACGAGCCGGTGGCAATGGCCGCTTCAGCAGATCAACATGAACTGGCGGCAAGGTTGTGCGGGCCAAAGGTCGAACTCGTCGACATCGCCACCGACGACATGTGGATGCGCGATTCCGGCCCCGTGTTCGTACGCGCCGAGGATGGCACCATTGCCGCCGTCGACTTCCGGTTCAACGGCTGGGGCGACAAGCAGGCGCATGCCAGCGATGCCGGCATCGCCCGCAAGGTCGCGCAACACCTCAATGTGCCCCGCCACGTCGCCGCAATCCGTGGCGAAGGCGGCGGCATCGAATATGACGGCGACGGCACCTTGCTTTTGGCCGAAAGCTGCTGGGTCAACGACAACCGCAATCCGGGTCTCTCGCGAACCGAAATCGAGCGGCAACTGAAGACCATACTCGGCGTCGAAACGGTGATCTGGGTTCCCGGCGTGCGCGGCCTCGACATCACCGATGGCCACATTGACGGCTCGCTGCGCTTTGTCAAACCGGGCCTGCTCATCGCCAGCAGCGTGACCGGCGACACCTCCGAATGGGGCATTGCCCATGCCGAAGCGCTTGCCATCCTGGCCAGGTCCAAAGATGCGCGCGGGCGCAGCTTCGAGATTGTTTCCATCTCCGCAGCCACCGATGTGCGCTCGACCAGCGACGATTTTCTGACCAGCTACGCCAACTACTATATCGGCAACGGCGCGCTCTACACGCCGCAATTCGGCGACAGAAAGGCCGATGTTTTTGCCTTGGAAACGCTCGGTCGGCTGCACCCGGATCGCCGCGTCGTCCAGCTCGACATGGACCGCATCTACGAAAATGGCGGTGGCATCCATTGCGTCACTCAGCAGCAGCCCTTGTGAGGTGAACCATGCGCCAGTTGATCGCGGCCGCTGTCCAGATCGCTTGCACCGATGAGGTCGAAAGCAACCTCGACAGACTGGAGCGTCATGTCCGCGAGGCCGCCCGGCGCGGCGCCGGGCTCGTCGTGCTGCAGGAGCTGTTCGAAGGCGTCTACTTCTGCATGGACGAGGACATCAGGCACAATGTCCGTGCCCTCCCCCTCGATGGCCACAAGACCATCGCCCGGATGGCGGCGCTGGCGCGCGAAACCGGCGTCGTGCTTCCGGTGTCGCTGTTCGAGCGCGACGGCGCGCGACTGTACAACACGCTGGTCATGATCGACGCCGACGGCAAGGTGCTTGGCCACTACCGCAAGAGCCATATCCCGAACAGCCCAGGTTATTCCGAAAAGCTCTATTTCGCCGATGGCGACACCGGCTTCCGCATCTTCGAAACCGCCGCCGGCAAAATTGGCGCCGGCATCTGCTGGGACCAGTGGTTTCCCGAGGCCGCCCGCGCCATGGTGCTGATGGGCGCCGAGGTGCTGATCTATCCGACGGCCATCGGCTCGGAACCATCGTTTCGCGGCTGGGATTCGCGCGACCATTGGCAGCGCGTCATGCAGGGCCATGCCGGCGCCAATCTGACCCCTGTCATCGCCGCCAACCGGGTCGGCGTCGAGACCGGTGAAGCCAACGAGATCGTCTTCTACGGCTCGTCCTTCATCACCGACCACACCGGGGCAAAACTGGCGGAAGCCGACCGCGTCTCCGACGGCGTGATCACGGCGGCGCTCGACCTCGACGAGATCGCTGAGGCAAGGCGCAGCTGGGGCGTGTTCCGCGACCGGCGCCCCGATCTCTACGGCGTGCTGCTGGAGCCGACGCCGGGACGCCTGCTTGCCAGAAATGCAGCCTGACTGAACGGCCCCTGGCAAGATTGTCCGGGGCCACCCAAGGGAGGATATGATGAAACATTGGCTCGCGCTTGCCGCGGCATGCGTTTTTGCGACCTCGGCTGGGGCCGAGGAAAAGGTCCTGCATCTCTATTCCTGGGAGTCCTATTTCGGCCCCGGCACCATCGAAAAGTTCGAGGCCGAGAGCGGCATCAAGGTCACCTATGACATGTTCGATTCCAACGACATCGTCGAAACCAAGCTGCTCACCGGCGGTTCGGGCTACGACCTCGTCACCATCAATCCCGCGCCGCATCTGCAACGCGAATTGCCGGTCGGCGTCTGGGCGGCGCTGGACAAAAGCCGCCTTTCCAACCTCGGCAATATCGACCCGGCCGTCGGCGCTCGCCTCGATGAGGTCGACAAGGGCGGCGCGCACGGCGTGCCGTGGATGTGGGGAACGACCGGCGTCGGCTACAACATCGAAAAAATCCGCGGGATCATGCCCGATGCCCCGGTCGACTCGCTGCGCATGCTGTTCGACCCGGAAATCGCCGCCAAATTCGCACCGTGCGGCATCACCATGCTCGACGACGCCGAGCAGGTACTCGGCCTGGCGCTGATCTATCTCGGGCTGGACCCGGACACCACCAACCCCGACGAATTGCAGAAGGCGGTGGACGTGGTCGCGAAGATCCGCCCGTACGTGCGCAAGTTCCACAGCTCTAGCTACATCAACGACCTTGCAGAAGGCGATGCCTGCCTGTCGCTCGGCTTCTCCGGCGACATGCATATCGCCGACATCAGGGCCAAGGAGGCGAAGCGGCCGTTCACCATCACCTATCGCCTGTCGAAAGAAGGCAATCTGGTGTGGGCCGACATATTGGCGATCCCGAGCGACGCCCCGCATCCGGAAGCCGCGCTCGCCTTCATCGACTTTGTGCTGCGTCCGGAAATCGCCGCCTCCGCCGCCACGGATACCGGCTTCTCGACCGCGAACAAGGCCGCACTTCCGCTGCTCGACCAGACATTGCGCGCCGACCCCAATCTCTACCCCTCGGAAGAAGCGCAGAAGCGCCTGCATCTGCCAAAGGCCCTCGACCAGAAGTCGCTCAGGATGTGGTCCAAAGCCTGGGACCGCGCCAAGGGGCTGGAATAAGAACGCGGCATTCCAGCCCGTGATGCATCCACCATCCGAATGACAACGCCGTCTTTACCGGCGAATGTCAGGATCCAGCCGTCATTGTGTTTTCATCAATGACGGCGGATTGTGGCGGGAGCGCCACGGGTGGGATCGGCAGGATGCAGGCTTGGGAGACATTGCTCGCGGACCGGCGCCCGGCGCAGGCCGGCGGGTGGAATGGTCTGCAAGCCTGCTTTGCTCTCCTCGCCTTGACGGTCGTATTGATGCAGCGGGCAGAAGCGGGCGAGAAAATCTCGCATGTGCTTGATCACACCAGCATGGCCCCCGCCTATGCCGGCGGATCGGATCTCGTCACCGCCTACACCACAGGCATGGCGCGCAGCCGGCTGAACCTCGCGGGACGCGCCGGCCAGACCAATCTGGCGGTCCCGCTGGAGCCGTGGTCCTTGCGGGCGGAATTCCGGGCGCGGACATGGCGCGCGGCGGACGGCAGCCTGCTGCAAGGTTTTGCAGGCACTGGCGGCTTCCGGGTGACGGTCGGAAATTGCCTTGCCCGCTTTTGCGCCGCCAGCGAATGCAGCGATGTCGGTTGGCCGCTCTACAGCTGCAGCGACGGCCGCAAACGAAAGATGTCGGCCACCGACTTTGTGACGGCAAGTTTCGATGGCGTCTCCTACCGGCGGTTGAGCGCCGCCAAGGAGTAACGCTGCAGGCACTGCGAAAAATCCTCACCCCTGATCGTGCGCAGCCTGCGGCCAGCGCTGCAACGCTGCGTGACCACCTTCGGTCAGCGCATAGACCCCGCGCTCGGCCCTGGCGAACCAGCCATAGACATTGTCCAAAAGAATGCTGGCCGCGCGCGGCGAAATGCTCTTGAGATCCCGCGGGCGCTTCGGGCCGTCGGTCATGGCGGCGGCGCAGGCCAGCGCATCCTGCCGGTAGGCGGTCATGATCGGCGCGCGCGAACCGCCGCCGACCACCGGATCGCCGCGCCGGCGCCGGTGTTCCTCCATCAGCCGCGAACGCCGCTTCGGATCGCGGCGCGGCGGCAGAGCGGCCGGGCTGAGCAACAATTCGACCTCGCCTTTGCTGGTGACAGCCAGCAGCCCGAAGCCGAGCCGCCGGCAGAGCGCGCGAAAACGGCGGTCGTGCTCGCGGCCCTTGCCGCGCGCCGACATCCGCGCCGCCAGCCACACCTCATCGCAAGCAGCGGCGCGATCGACGCCTTGCAGGACCAGTTCCAGGTTGAACTGCAGTTTCAGTTCGCAGATGACCAGCACCGGCGGCTCGCCGTCGCGGACCGCCACGATATCGCAATTGCCGATTTCGCCCTTGACCGTGAATTCCAGGCTCTCAAGAAACCGCTTCACCGGGACGTAGAGGGACGTTTCCTGCATGGCGCAGGCATAGCCGATTCGAGCCCTGACGGCATCGGGATCGCCGAAAGGCCGATGTCGCGCTAAACCGCCTTGAACGCCACCGTCTGCAAAAGCCCGCCGCCGGGCAGGTTCTCCAGCGTGATGCTTCCGCCATAGCGTTCGACGATTTCCTTGGCGATCGCCAAGCCCAGACCGGCGCCGGGGATGGATTGCCAGCGGGCGGGATTGACGCGGAAGAATGGCTCGAACGCCTTGTTCAGCAGCTCCGACGGAATGCCGGGGCCATGGTCGGCAATTGCCAGGACGGCGCGGCCGTCGGCAGCCGTGAGCGAAACGCTGCACCCCTTGCCGTGCGTGGCAGCGTTGACGATCAGATTGCGCAAGGCCCGGCGCAGCCCAAGCGCCCCTGCCCGCACCGAGACCTTGTCGAGGCGGTCGGCCGACACCTGATGCCCCAGCGACCGCATCTCGGCCGCGATGTCGCGCACCAGCCTTTCCAGGTCGACCGGTTCGACCGCATCCTGGTTGACCTCCTCGCGCACCAGCCGGATGGCGCTGTCGGCGATGCGGTCGAGTTCGTCGAGGTCGTGCAGCCATTTATCGCGATCGTCGTCGAGGAATTCGGCGCGCAGCCGCATGCGCGTCATCGGCGTGCGCAGATCATGGCCGGCGGCGGCGACCAGCCGCATGCGGCTTTCCATGGCCGTCTTCAGCCGGGCGGAAAGCTGGTTCAGCGCATGCGCGGTCGCCTTGACCTCGGCCGAGCCCACTTCCGGCACCGACGCCAGGACGCCGTCCGAGCCGATCTTGGAGACGGCAGCTTCCAGCATTTCCAGCGGCCGGATCAACACGGAGGTGAAATAGACCGACACCGCCGTGGCGCCGGCGACGATCAGCGAGATCCAGCCGGCCAGAACCAGCCATTCGCGCCTTGGCGGCTTGACGTGCGGCACCTCCATGATCGCCCAGCGGCCATCGGGCAGTTGCACCGATGCGACTTGCCCTGGTTCATTCGCCTTCTCGCTGACGATAGCCCGGAGGTCGAACCCCCGGCGGCGCAGTATGTCGTTGAGCATCGCCGTTTCGGCGCGGGCGACCTTGCCGCCGGCGGCATGATCGGTGAGTTGTACGTTCAGCACATCCGGGACGGGACCCGGCTGCAGCCGCACCACAAGTTCCATCTGCTGCGCAATCCAGGGCACGGTCAGTTCCGGCGGCGGCCCGCCGCCGCGCACGCTGATGACGGCGGCGGTGGCCAGGCCGACCACACCGACGATCGAAGCAACCAGCAACAGAATGAGCCGCCGGCGCAGCGAGTTCATATCTCGGCCTCCACGGCCTCGACGCGCGCGGTCAACTGGTAGCCGCCATTGCGGACCGTCTTGAACAGCGGGCCGTCGCCCGTGTCGCCAAACTTGCGACGCAGCCGGCTCATCAGCACGTCGACGGAACGATCAAGCGGTTCGCGCTCGCGCCCTTGTGTGAGGTCGAGCAACTGGTCGCGCGACAACAGCCGGCCGGGCCGGTCGAGAAACACCTGCAGCAGGTCGAATTCGGCGCCGGTGAGATCGACAAGGGCACCTTCAGCGTCGGTCACTTTGCGGATGTCGGGCTCAAGCGTGTAGCTGGCGAAGCGGTAGATGCGCGCACGGGGTGCCGAAAACTCCTCCGGTGCGGCGCGCCGCAGCACGGCGCGGATGCGGGCGGAGAGTTCGCGCGGGTTGAACGGCTTGCCGATATAGTCGTCGGCGCCGAGTTCCAGGCCGATGATGCGGTCGACATCCTCTTTCAGCGCCGTCAGCAGGATGATCGGGATATGCGGTTTGCGGTCGCGCAAGCCTCTGCAGATATCGAGCCCGGAGCCATCGGGCAGCATGACGTCGAGCACGAGCAGGTCGAACTGCCCGACGCCGAGCTTCTGCTCGCATTCGCGCCGGTCCGCCGCCATCGATACGCGGAACCCCTGGCCGTCGAGGTAGCGCCCGAGAAGCGTCCTGATCTCGCGGTCGTCGTCGACGACGAGGATATGGGGTTGCGATTGCATTGCCTGCGATACGTCCTTGCCGATTACCTGGCCCTTTGCCGGTTTACCGCGCCGATTATAGGCAAGCCGCCGGCGCACAGCAGATAAAATTGCAACCGAATGTTGCCGGCAATCCGGCAGAAACATTCCGAAACAAATCTCCCTTTGCAGGAAACCTTCGGCAACACACCGAAGCAAAGCGGAAAAAGAGGCCCCCTATCCTGCTGCCATCCGATGCATGTTGGGAAAGGATTACGTCATGCAAAGCAGACTTCTGGCGCTCGGCCTGTTCTCCGCGGTCGCCATTCATCCCGCCCTTGCGCAGCAGGCCGATTTTGTCGCGCCGCCCGGCGAGCAACCGCAGATCGTTGCCATGCAAGGCGGCCCGGATCAGGGTCCCCCGGATCAAGGCGCCCCGGACCAAGGCGCGTGGCCGCACCGGCCGGCATGGCATGGTCCGGAAGGCTTCGGCCCGCATCGCATGGGGCCGCCGCCGCAATTCAGGCTTGCGGCCCGGCTTGCCGCGCTCGAGACCCGCATCGGTGTGCGCAGCGAACAGCTCGATGCCTGGCGCGACTACACCAGCGCGCTGCAGGCGGTGCTGGCGCCGCCCGGTCCCGACCATGGCCCCGGTGGTTCCGGCAATCGTGGTCCTGGCGCCGCGGATGGCTCCGGCGGCAAAGCCGACCAAGGTCCCCGCGACCCCTTCGCCTTCCAGGAGAGGCTGGCCGACGATGTTACCGAGCGCGCGGTCGCAGCCACCAAATTGAAGGACGCCATTTCAGTGCTTCGCACCAAACTGACGCCCGAACAGCTTGAAATCCTTGCCTCGGCGGAACCCCACGAACCGCCCCCCGGTCCCTGGGGACATCCGCCGCACGCAGCCGGCCCCGGAGGTCTGCCTGGCCATGACAGCCCCGAAGCCCTACCCCGGACTGATGAGCAACTCTGACCGGCTGCGCCGGCCGGTCCGCTGCCACCCGGTCTCGGACCGGCCGGTTTCTCTCTCCCGAAAATGATGGCCGTTCAGCCGCCATCAAGCAACGAAAGCACGACAATGTGGGAAGCCCTGATGATGCTGCGGCTGATCGCAGCCTTTGGCCCAGTCGGCGGCTCGCTCGGTTCGACCGGCCATGACGCTGGAACCATGCAGCCGGCCTTGCCGGCAGACACGCTCAAGGGCGCGATCCGGCTAAGCTTCGCCGCCTGGCGCCTGTCGCTGCCGTTTTCGACACAGTCGAGCGCCGCCCTTGATGACAAGAAAATTGCCTAGTGGCCGCTCGTTGCCGATCACGGCAAAGCGCTTGGCGAAACGCTGTCTAGTGGCCTATGGATGGTGCTGGGCATCGCGGCCAAAGACTTCATTTTGCCAAAGACTTCACTGTGCTTGTCGAATACGCCCTGGCCGCCGAGAAGGAGCGCAAGATGAGCCGCTTCGAGGCATTGCTCGACGCCACGCGCAAGCGGGCGCGGCCGATTGCCATAACCTTCCAATTGCCATGACCTTCGACCGCAACCCCAGCGAAAGATGATCGACGCCATGCCGTTCCCGTCCAGCCAGTCCTTTTTGCCGTCGCGCCGGTCCGCATCCTGGGCCGCGCTTTGTGCCGCACTCCTTCTCGCGGCCTGCTCGCAGGAGGGAGCAAAGGCTCCGGCAGGCATGGGCGCCGCCGGCCGGCCCGAGGTCGGTGTCGTCACGCTGCATCCGCAGTCGGTGGCCATCACCGCCGAACTGTCGGGACGCACCAGCGCTTCGCTGACCGCCGATGTCCGCCCGCAGGTGAACGGCATCATCCAGGCTCGGCTTTTCCAGGAAGGCAGCGAGGTCGTGGTCGGCCAGCCGCTCTATCTCATCAACCCCGCGAGCTACCAGGCAGCGCTGGATAGCGCGAAGGCATCCCAGCAGAAGGCTGAATCGGCAGTGCCGACCGCACAGGCCAAGTTCGACCGCTATGCCGGGCTGCTGGCGCAGAAGGTGGTCTCGCAGCAGGATTACGACGACGCGGCCGCGACGCTGGCGCAGGCACAGGCGGATGTGGCGTCGGCCAAGGCAAGCGTCGAGACCGCGCGCATCAATCTCGACTACACCAAGATCACCGCGCCGATCGCCGGTCGCATCGACAAGTCGTCGCTGACGCAGGGCGCCCTGGTCACCGCCAATCAGGACACCGTGCTCACCACCATCCGCGCGCTCGATCCGATCAATGTCGATGTCACGCAGTCGAGCACCAATCTGCTCAATTTGCGTCAGGCGATCAATGAAGGCCGGCTGAAGTTCAGCGGCCCCAATGTCTCGGTCAAGCTGAAGCTCGACAACGGCACCGTCTATACGCAGACCGGCAAGATGGAATTCGCCAGCGCCAATGTCGACCAGTCCACCGGCACTTTTGCGCTGCGGGCTCAGTTCCCCAACCCGGATCGCCTGTTGCTGCCCGGCATGTATGTGCGCGCCCTCATCGAAGAAGGCGTCGCCCAGAACAGTTTCCTGGTGCCGCAGCGCGGCGTCAGCCGCAACACCAAGGGCGAGGCGACCGCCATGGTCATCAACGCGCAAGGCAAGGTCGAGACGCGTGTGCTCACTGTCCGCAACAGCGTCGGCAACAACTGGCTGGTGGATTCGGGCGTTGGCGACGGCGACCGCGTCATCGTCGAGGGCTTGCAACTGGTGCGTCCCGGTGGCGATGCGACCGGCGTCGAAGTGACGATCGACGAGGCGACCGGCGAGGTCAAGGACCGCGCGCAGACCTCCTCGGCCGTGCCTGCTGCCGCCGAAGTGGCCGCCAACGCCCCGAAGACCGGGAACTGAGCCGATGTCCGCATTCTTCATCAACCGGCCAATCTTCGCCTGGGTGATCGCCATCGTAATCATGCTGGGCGGCTTGCTCGCGCTCACCACGCTGCCGATCTCGCAATACCCGCAGATCGCGCCGACCACGGTCAACATCAGCGCCACCTACCCCGGCGCTGATGCCCAGACCGTGGAAAACTCGGTGACCAAGGTCATCGAGCAAGGCATGACGGGCATCGACAATCTCGACTACATGACGGCGACGTCGACGTCGACCGGTGCGGCTACGATCACGTTGACCTTCACCACCGCGGCCGATCCCGATACCGCCCAGGTGCAGACCCAGAACAAGCTGCAGCTGGTGCAGTCGCAACTACCGCAGGTGGTGCAGAGCAACGGCATCACCGTCTCCAAATCCTCGACCGGCTTCCTGATGGTCATCGGCTTCGTCTCCAGCGACGGCAAGATGAACTCGACCGACCTTGCCGACTATGTCGACTCGACCATCAACGACACGCTGAAGCGTGTCGAAGGCGTCGGCTCGACGCAGCTTTTCGGTTCCAGCTACGCTATGCGCATCTGGCTCGATCCGGACCAGCTCGCCAAATACGCCCTGATGCCGAGCGACGTGGCTGCCGCGATCGAGGCGCAGAACACGCAAGTGTCGGCCGGCCAGCTCGGCGGCCTGCCGCAACGCAAGGGCCAGCAGCTCAACGCCACGGTGACCGCCAAGAGCCGGCTGCAGACTGCTGAACAGTTTCGCAACATCATCCTGAAGAGCCAGACCGACGGCTCGCTGGTCCGCCTCAACGATGTCGCCACCGTCGCGCTCGGCGCCGAAAGCTATACGACCGCCGCCAGATACAACGGCCAGCCGGCGGCGGGCGTCGCCATCAATCTGGCGACCGGCGCCAACGCCATCAGCACTGCCGAGGCGGTGCGCTCAACGATCAACCGGCTGAGCTCGACCTTCCCGCAAGGTGTCGAGGTCGTCTACCCCTACGACACCTCGCCCTTCGTGCGGCTGTCGATCGAAGAGGTGGTCAAGACGCTGCTGGAAGCCATCGTGCTCGTCTTCCTGGTGATGTTCGTCTTCCTGCAGAACTTGCGCGCTACCATCATCCCGACCATCGCCGTGCCGGTTGTGTTGCTTGGCACGTTCGGCGTTCTGTCCTTCTTCGGCTATTCGATCAACACGCTGACCATGTTCGCCATGGTGCTGGCCATTGGCCTGCTCGTCGACGACGCCATCGTCGTGGTCGAAAATGTCGAGCGCGTCATGCAGGAGGAAGACCTGTCGCCGAAAGAGGCGACGCGCAAATCGATGAACGAGATCACCGGCGCGCTGGTCGGCATCGCCACCGTGCTGTCGGCGGTGTTCGTGCCGATGGCCTTCTTCGGCGGCTCCACCGGCATCATCTACCGGCAGTTCTCGGTCACCATCGTCTCGGCGATGGTGCTGTCGGTGCTGGTAGCACTTGTGCTGACGCCGGCGCTGTGCGCCACCATCCTGCGCCGACCCAAGGACCACGCGACGCAGACCGGTCCGTTCGGCTGGTTCAATCGCGTCTTCGACCGCGGCACGACGGCCTATCGCGACGGCTCGCACGGCATCATCAACCGCTCCTGGCGTTTCCTCGCCGTCTTCCTCGCCATCGTCATCGCCATGGGCTGGATGTTTGTCCGGCTGCCGAGCTCCTTCCTGCCGGAAGAGGACCAGGGCATCCTGATCACCAGCGTATCGCTGCCGGTCGGCGCCACGCAGGACCGCACCGAGCGCGTGCTGAAGCAGGTCACCGACCACTACCTCAACGACGAAAAGGCGGCGGTCGAAGGCGTCTTCACCGCTTCCGGCTTCGGCTTCGGCGGCGCCGGGCAAAATGTCGGCATTGCTTTCGTGCCCATGAAGGCGTTCAGCCAGCGCTCGTCACCGGCGTTGTCGGCGCAAGCGGTCGCCGGCCGCGCCATGGGCGCCTTCCGCAAGATCAGGGACGCGCAGGTCTTTGCGCTGGCTCCCCCCGCCATCCAGGGTTTCGGCAACACCAACGGCTTCGACTTCTACCTGCAAGACGTCAACGGCGCCGGCCACGATGCGCTGATCCAGACCCGTAACCAGCTGCTGGGGCTTGCCGCGCAGAGCAAGCTGCTCACCGCCACGAGGCCCAACGGCCAGGAGGACCAGCCGCAATTCTCGGTCGACATCGACCAGGAGAAGGCCAGCGCGCTCGGCGTCAACCTCGCCGACATCAACAACACGCTGTCGGCCGCCTGGGGCAGCGATTACGTCAACGATTTCATCGATCGCGGGCGGGTGAAGCCGGTCTATATGCAATCCGATCCTAACTTCCGCATGCAGCCGGAAGATCTGGACAAATGGCAGGTCCGCAACTCCGCCGGCACCATGGTGCCGTTCTCTTCCTTCGCCTCCAGCCACTGGACATTTGGTTCGCCGCGGCTCGAACGCTACAATGGCTCGGCCGCGGTCGAGATCCAGGGCGCTGCGGCCGCCGGCATCAGCTCGGGTGCGGCGATGGACGAGATCGACAAACTCGTGGCGCAGCTGCCACCCGGCTACTCCCATGAATGGACCGGGCTGTCGCACCAGGAGCGGCTTTCCGGCAACCAGGCGCTGTCGCTCTATGCGATCTCGGCGCTGGTCGTGTTCCTGTGCCTGGCAGCGCTTTATGAGAGCTGGTCGATCCCATTCGCGGTCATGCTGTCGGTGCCGATCGGCATCTTCGGCGCGCTGCTTGCGGCCAGCCTGTTCGGCCAGACCAACGACGTCTATTTCAAGGTCGGCCTGCTGACCACGATCGGCCTTGCCGCCAAGAACGCGATCCTCATCGTCGAGTTCGCCATCGAGCGGCAGGCCGCCGGAATGGGTCTGGTCGAGGCGACGCTGGAGGCGGCGCGACAACGATTGCGGCCGATCCTGATGACGTCGCTTGCCTTCATCCTCGGCGTCACGCCGCTGGCGATTGCCAGCGGCGCCGGTTCAGGCGCTCAGAACTCCGTCGGCATCGGCGTCATGGGCGGCATGATCGCGGCGACGGTGATCGGCGTGTTCCTGGTGCCGCTGCTGTTCGTTACGGTGCGGCGCATCTTCAAGGGCGGGGCGGCTAAACAGGGCGAAGCACCAGCAGCAGCCAACCAGCAATAAGGGTATTTCGTATGACAGGTTTTGAACGTGGCCGTCCGGCCGCGAGGCGGACGCTTTTGCCTATGCTTGCCGTGGTTCTGCTTTCGGGCTGCGTCGTCGGCCCGGACTATGAGAGGCCGCTTCTGGCGATGCCAGCAAGCTGGAGCGACCAGAAGACGGCTTCAATAGCCAGGCCGCCGCAACTGTCACAATGGTGGCAGCGGTTGCGCGATCCGCAACTGAACACGCTCATCGAGGAGGCGGTTGCCGGCAACCTCGATGTCGCCACCGCCAAGGCCAAGATCCGTGAGGCCCGCGCCAGCTACCGCCAGAGCGCCGGGACCCTGTTTCCCACGGCCGACGGCAGCGGCTCCGCCAATCGCAACAAGACCGCCGCGACCACGCAAGGCGGAGCTGCCAGCGATGCCTACAGCTATTACCAGGCCGGCTTCGACGCCAGCTGGGAGCTCGACCTGTTCGCCGCCAACCGCAGGGGTGTCGAGGCCGCCCGCTATGGGGTGGACGCTTCCGAGCAGGAGTTGCGCTCGACGCTGCTGACCATGGTCGGCGACGTCGCCTCCTACTATGCGCAAGCACGCGGCTACCAGGCGCGCATCCAGCTGGCACGGCGCACGGCTGCATCGCAGCAGCAGACCGCCGCCCTCACCCACACCATGTTGCTGGCCGGCACAGCAACGGCGGCCGACGTCGCCAAGGCCCAGGGGCAGGCAAGCACCACGGCAGCCGACGTTCCCTCGCTCGAGGCCAGTTACGCCCAAGCCGTACACCGGCTTTCGGTGCTCACCGGCCGCCCGCCGGCGGCGCTGAACGAGCGGCTGAAGCGCGCAGCACCTATCCCGACGCCGCGCCTGCCGCTGCCGACCGGCATTCCCGCAGACATTTTGCTGACCAGGCCCGACGTGCGCATGGCCGAGCGGCAGTATGCCCAATATACCGCAAAGGTCGGCCAGGCCGAGGCGGCCCGCTATCCTACAGTCAGCCTGACCGGCAATATCGACACGTCGGCTTTCAGGGTCGGCGATCTCGGCAAGAATTCCACCATCGGCTGGTCGTTCGGGCCGACGCTCAGCGTGCCGATCTTCAACGCCGGGCAGCTGAAAGCCGCGGCCGACGTCGCCAGGGCCGAGCGCGACCAGTATTTCATCGCCTATAAGGCGTCCGTGCTGACGGCGCTCGAAGATGTCGAAAACGCCATCGTTGCGCTTCGCCAGGAGCGCATCCGCAACGGCAAGCTTGCCGCTTCCGTGAAATCCTACGGCGAGGCCGCAAATCTCGAGCGCACGCTCTACAAGTCAGGCGAAGCCAGCCTTCTCGACGTGCTGGACGCCGAGCGGTCGCTCTATTCGGCCGAGGACAGTCTGCTGCAAAGCCGCATTGCGATTGCCACCGACTATGTCGCGCTCAACAAGGCGCTCGGCGGCGGCTGGGACGGCACGATCGCCAGCGCCAAACCCGAGATCGTCGACGCCAGGACCGGGCCGCGGCTGGCATCGGCGCCTGTAGGCCAGTGATCTCGAGCGGCAGGCTTGTCTGCGGCGGTTTAGAAGCGGGTGCGCGTCTGGCGCTGCCCCGGCGCGGCATCATCCGCCTCAAAATGCATCGCGTCCTGGACGGCGGCAAAAAACCGGCGGACATCGTTGGCGGCGGAGGCCGCATCGCTGCCGGCAGCGATCGCCTTGTCGAGGAGTTCGCGCGCCGTGGCCTTCCAGAAGGAGGTGGCCGTGTCGCCATGCAGCCTGCCCAGCCTGGCGGCCACCTCGCGCACCAGCATGGTCTGCCGGTCTAAAGGAAAGGCGCGCACGTTAGCTGAGGACATATTCTGCACCATGACACTGACGCAACGAATCAGACGCTGCTCTATGCGTCATGCCTAGCTGTGAAGTCGGAAACGGAACCTTAACGCCGCGGAGTCCGCGTCGATCCGAGCGAGTCGGGTGGTCAGCCTCCGGATCAAAAAGGCGCTAGATCCGCAGGCCCCTCGCCTCGCCGCCGGCGCGCTTGGCCGTAATCATCATGTCCCTGGCCAGCAGGCCGCTGACCCGGCAGAACGCCATGAAGGCACGGCAGGCGTCCTCGGTCTTGACCACATCCACCGTGGCGCCGAAGCAGGCATTGAACGCCGCCTCATAGACCTTGCCCTGTCGCTTCTTTGGCCACTCATGCAGGACATCCAGCGCCTGTTCGACGCTGTAGATTTCCTCTACCGGCAGCCCGGGCGCGGGCGCGATGCGCACCGGCACCTCGAATTGCAATCTGTCCATTTCCACGTCTCCCGAACTGGTGTCGCCACAGCAACGCCGTTCGTCGTCAAAAGTTGCTTGACCTGATGTCGCGCAAGAATGTGTCGTCACTGCGGTCGCCGCGTTCGGGCGTTAAAGCGCGCCCAGGCGCGCACTTTAACGCTTTGCTTTTAAGCAATTCCCAATGGAAACCGCTGCACTCGGTCCTGGAACTGTTGCTATTGGTTGGCCGGATCGGTTTCTGCCTCATAGGCCATGCGCACGGCGATGAAGAGCACATAGGCCGAGGGCACAGCGAAGATGCCCGCGAGGACCAGAGCGGCGGTGCCCGCCATGCCGAGCGTCTCGGCGACCGCCCAGTAGACCGTGCCGATGCAGATGAGCGCCTGCACTGAAAGGAACAGAGCGGCCGAGACCGCGCGGGTTAGTGTAAGGATGGTTCTTATGCGTTGCATGGAAAGCTCCGGAAAACCGCGCGTCACGCGAAATCCGCGAGCGGCCAGCGGCCGCCGCGGAAATCGCGACGCGAAAACAATGGGATAATTGAAAGAAGCGGGTACTAGACCGCGCTCAACTTAGGCGGATGGTGGCGCCCGGGGCTGGTTTGCATGGATGCGCGGCGCCGGGACAAACGCGGATGGCGCGGCTGCCAGGACCGGCAAAGCCTGGTCCAGCAGGAAGAAACCGGTTGTCGGCGCAATCGCCGCCGCATTGCCGCTGACGGCTTTGGCCGGCACCGGCCGGCCAGCGCGGATTTCGAGCCCCTGCGCCTTGGCTGTGACGCGCAGCAGCGCCACCGCATCGCCCTGCCGCGCCGTGCTGATGCTCGGCCCGCCCAGATTTGCGGTCACTGACGCCGTCGCTTCCACCTGGAACAGGCTGAGCAGCGCAAGCAGCAGCAAAGCCATCAGGCCCGAGCAGGTTGCCCTGATCGGCGTCATGACGGGTTTTGCGCGTTTGAACGCCATGGGACGGCAAAATCTCCTGATGCTTCCACCGGCCTAGCTGACTGAGTCGAAAAAGGAAAGCTTCGGTCGCTCGGGCAGAACAAGGCACGAGACAGCGCCGCAAGGCACGAATATCGCCGGCGCGAGCCCCTCGCCGGCAGTTCTTCCTTGAACCTTGCGGCTTCCAGTGCCAAATCTGGAGAGATTTTTGAACGGGCTGATATGCATAGCCCGCTTACAGGCAAAACGGACACTATGGTCACCTATCTCGACGCCGCCACGGCACCCCTCAGGAACACGGGCCAGATCCGCCTCTACGGCGAAGAAGGCTTTGCCGGCATGCGCAAGGCCTGCGATCTTACCGCGCGTTGCCTCGACGAACTGGTGCCGATGGTCCAGCCGGGCGTCACCACCGAGACCATCGACCGGTTCGTCTTCGAATACGGCATGGACCATGGCGCGCTGCCGGCGACGCTCAATTATCGTGGCTACACCAAATCGTCCTGCACCTCGATCAACCACGTCGTCTGCCATGGCATTCCAGACAACAAGCCGTTGAAGGACGGCGACATCGTCAACATCGACGTCACCTACATCCTCGATGGCTGGCACGGCGATTCCTCGCGCATGTACCCGGTCGGCACCATCAAGCGCGCCGCCGAACGCCTGCTCGAAGTCACCCATGAATGCCTGATGCGTGGCATCGCGGCGGTCCGGCCCGGCGCCCGCACCGGCGCCATCGGCGCCGCCATCCAGACCTTTGCCGAGGCCGAGCGCTGCTCGGTGGTGCGCGATTTCTGCGGCCACGGCGTCGGCCAGCTGTTCCATGACGCGCCCAACATCCTGCACTACGGCACATCGAGCGAAGGCGTCGAGATGCGGCCGGGCATGATCTTCACCATCGAGCCGATGATCAATCTCGGCCGGCCGCATGTGAAAGTGCTGTCGGACGGCTGGACGGCGGTAACGCGCGACCGCTCGCTGTCGGCGCAATACGAACACACGATCGGCGTCACCGACACAGGCTGCGAGATCTTTACGCTCTCGCCAAACAAGCTCGACCGCCCCGGCCTGCCGGCCTGAGCGGTCGATATTTGTCTGGCCGGAAGACGGCCCACGGTCTGAAGGCTTAGCCAACGACAGCCGGGTGAAGCAGGTCTTCGAGGCCGATGTTGCGATAGATTTCCCGGCGCATGCGGTCGGCAACGCCGTTGACGATCTCGGCGCCGTCCTGCGACGGGTCGACATGGACGCGGAACGGCCGCTTGCCGAACGGCATGTCGACGACGCGAACGATCTCGCGCGCCACTTCCGACGGATCGGCGTCGGCGGGCTCGAGGCCGGCCAGCCCCTTCAGCGCCCGATCGGCGATGCCGGCATAGGGCCCGGCTTCATATTCGGCGGCCCGCGCCGCATCCGATGGCTTGCCGGAATGCGCGAAATGATTGGTGCCTTTGGTGAAGGCGCCGGGAACCATGATGGTGGTTTCGATCCCCCACAAAGCGAGCTCGGTGGAGTAGGACACGGCCAGCGCATCCATCGCCGCCTTGGCCGCGAAATAGGGCGCGAGGAACGGCGGGGTGCCGCCGCGCGTCGAGGACGAACCGACCCAGACCAGCAGGCCCTTGCCCTGCCCGCGCAGATGCGGGAGTGCCGCACGGTTGACCCGCTGAGCCCCCAGCACGTTGACGTCGTACTGCTGGATGAACTGGTCCGGGGTGAAGGCCTCAGCGGGGCCGAACACCATATGACCGGCATTGTGGACGATGACGTCGAGTCGGCCCGCCTCGGCAATGATGTGGGCGATGCCGGCCTCGGCTGAAGTGTCCGATTGCACGTCGAGTTCCGCGGTGCGCAGATCGGCCTTGTGCTCAGTGGCCCAGGCGGCGACGGCCGCAACCTGCGGCGCATTGCGCCCGGCGGTCTCGCGCATCGTGGCGTAGACGGTATGGCCGGCTTCGGCCAGCGACCTAGCGGTCATCAGGCCGAAGCCCGAGGACGCACCGGTGACGAGGATGACGAATTTGGACATGACGATGGTTCCTTGATCGAGATGTGGTTGAAGCGGTTCAGGGTTGGCGGAGCCGGCCGGATCAGATGATCCCGCCATTGGCGCGCAGGGTCTGGCCGTTGATCCAGGCGCCGTCCGGGCCGGCGAGGAAGGCGACGGCGTCGGCGATATCCTTGGGCTGGCCGAGGCGTTCGAGCGGGGCCAATTTGGCCAGGCGGTCGACGAGGTCCTGCGGCTTGCCGTCGAGGAACAGCTTCGTTGCCGTCGGTCCCGGCGCAATCGCGTTGACGGTGATGTTGCGGCCGCGCAGTTCCTTGGCAAGCACGCTGGTCATTGCCTCGACCGCAGCCTTGGTGGCGGCATAGACGCCATAGGTCGGCTGCAGCAGGCCGACGACACTGGAGGAAAAATTCACGATCCGGCCGCCGTCACGCAGGCGCTTCGCCGCTTCGCGCAGCGTGTTGAAGGTGCCCTTGAGATTGACGGCGATCGTACGGTCGAACAGTGCATCGTCGCTGTCGGCGATGGTGGCGAGGTTCATGATGCCGGCATTGTTGATCAGCACGTCGACGCCGCCGAAAGCGGTTTCGACCGTGTCGAACATACGCGCCACCGCGGCAGCGTCCGAAATGTCGGCCTTCGCCGCCACCGCCTTGCCGCCGGTCGCCTCGATCCTGGCGACGACCGCCTCTGCGGCAGCCGCATTGCCGGCATAGTTCACCACGACGGTGAAGCCGTCTTTGGCTAGGCGCTCGGCGACGGCGGCGCCGATGCCGCTGGAGGCGCCGGTAACGAGGGCGATTTTGCCGACCTGGTTGCTCATGGTCTGGTTGGTCATGGTCTGTCTCCTTGCTGGATGCCGTTGATCGGCTGCCAACAAGATGCGCCTTCCCGCCTTGCGGATAATCAGGCATAATCCGACATCATCATTCGAGATTTCGAACAATGGATCGCTTCGACGCCATGCGCGTCTTCATCCGCATCGTCGAGCGGCGCAGCTTCACCAAGGCCGCCGACGATCTCGGACTGCCCCGCTCATCCGTCACCGATGCGGTCAAGAGCCTGGAGGCACGACTGGGCGTGCGGCTTTTGCAGCGCACGACCCGTCAGGTCAGCCCGACACTGGACGGCGAAGCCTATTATCAGCGCTGCGTCAGTCTGGTCGCCGACCTGGAAGACGCCGAGGGTGCCTTTGTCGGCGCAAAGCCGTCCGGTCCGGTCCGCGTCGACATGCACGGCACCCAGGCGCGGTATTTCCTGCTGCCCGGCCTGCCCCGCTTTCGGGAGTTGTACCCGGACATCCGGCTGCATATCAGCGAGATGCACCAGCCGCTGGATATGATCCGTGAAGGCTTCGACTGCCTCATGCGCGCCGGCGAACTCGCCGACAGTCCGCTGATCAAGCGGCGTCTGGCGACACTGGAAAGGGGCACCTTCGCCAGCCCCGCCTACCTCAGCCGCTTCGGCACACCGCAGACGCCCGACGACCTCGCGGGACACGAAATGGTCGGCCTGATGGCGCCGGACGCAGCCGAGATCATCCCGCTCGTCTTCAGCGTCGACGGCAAGACCCGCCAGTTCACCTTGTCTGCCAATGTGACGGTGACCGGCCCCGAGACCAATGTCGCGTCCGCTTGCCTCGGCCTCGGACTGATCCAGGTGCCGCGCTACCGGGTCGTCTCGGAACTGGCCAGCGGCGCGCTGGTCGAGGTGCTCGCAGGCTTTCCGCCCTCGCCCTTGCCGGTTCACGTGCTGTATTCGCCCACGCGGCAATTGTCGCCGCGCCTGCGCGTATTCATCGACTGGATGGCCCAACAGTTCCGCATGCGGACATCGCAAGTCGAATAAGCATCCGCGGCCCGATCCGGGCGGGCGCAAATTATGATAGCTGGATCGCTGGTTCATTCGGCAGGTCGACGGTAACGATCAGTCCGTTGGGCTGGTTGTCCTGCAGTTCGATCCTGCCGCCGTGTCCCTGGATGATGTCTGCGACGATCGAGAGACCCAGGCCAAAGCCATGTTTCGAAGCAACGCCACGCGAGGCATCTTCCTTGAAGAAGGGTTCGAAAACCTGGGCGCGCGCCGGCATCGGGATGCCCGGCCCATCGTCACCGACCGCGATGCGTGCCGCTGAGCCGGTCTGCGTCAATGCGACCGTGACATTGCCGGCGAATTTGACCCCATTGTCGCAGAGGTTGGTGATCGCACGGGCCAGCGCATTGGGTTTGCACCAGCCCAGAAGCCGGTCCGGTCCCGAATAGGATACCGAGAACCCGACATCGGAGAATTCCGCGCAGACGGTTTGCAGCACGCTGGCAATGTCGGCGCGCTGCAACTTCTCCGTCGAGACGTCGTTGCGCAGATAGGTCAAGGTCTCGCTGATCAGGTCTTCGATATGCTGAATGTCGGTCAGCATTGCGGTGCGAATGGGATTCTCGTCCATGCGCTCGGCGCGCAGCCGCAGCCGCGTCAAAGGCGTGCGCAAATCGTGGCTGACGCTGCGCAACATGCGCGTGCGGTTCTCGATCATCGTCCGGATGCGTGTTCTCATCCGGTTCAGCGCGCGCGTCAGGCCGACCATCTCGGTGGACCCGCGTTCGATGAAGAGTTCGTCGCCATTTTCGATCTCGGCCGAACCGACGGCGCTGGAGATGCGCTTCAGCGGGCCTGTGACGGTCCATACGGCAAAGAGCCAGATCATCGTGGGCAAGGCGATGAAGGCCATGAACCTGTAGAATGAAGAGCGGACGGCGCCCGACGTCAGAAAGGAATCAGGCATGCCGAAATGAGCCAGGACGCTCTGCTGGTCCAGGTCGACGACAAACGCGTATTGGCCGCTGATCCTTATCCAGCGCCCATCAATCGAGCCCTTTTCGATCCGCAGAAGCCAGGAGATGCTTTGCCATTCCAGGTAGGACGTTGGGATAGCACGGACCTGTTCGCTGGGCAGCACCTTGAAGTCAAAGCCGGCTCGCGCTGCCGCTGCCAGGATCACGCCGCGATCCTCCTCCCGCGCGCCGCGCAGCAGAGTGGCGACAACATCGGTTTGTCTGGCGCTGTCTTCCACGGCCGGGAGGTCGAAATACTCCGTAAAACTCTCGACCGCCGAGCCGCTGGACAGGATCACGATCACCGCGACGACAATGATTGCCGCGAACTGCCCACGCACCGACTGTGGCAGAAAACGGCCGAGGAAACTCCTCATGCTTCCTCCACCGTCGCGGTGAAGATGTAGCCCCCCAGCCGAACGGTCTTGAGCAGCACCGGATCGCGCGCATCCTTTTCGATCTTCTGGCGGATACGGCTGACATGCACGTCGACGCTCCGCTCGATCGGGCCGGCAAGCCCGGCATGCGTTACGCCGAGAAGCTCTTCGCGCGACAGAACACGGCCCGCGTTGCGGCAAAATGCTAGCAGAAGGTCGAATTCATGCGTGGTGGTGGCAACCCTTGCATTGCTCGGATCGTGCAGTTGCCGGCGTATGGGGTCGATGCGCCAACCGTTGAAGCGAAGCACCCTTGATCGGTCTCGCTCTTCGGGAGCATAGGCTGCGCGGCGCAGCAGAGCGCGTATTCGCGCGGTCAGTTCGCGCCCGCTGAACGGTTTCGTCACATAGTCGTCGGCACCGATCTCCAGCCCGAAGATACGGTCGATTTCTTCGCCAAGCGCGGTCAGTATCAGGATCGGAATGTTCGTTTCGGCGCGAAGACGGCGGCAGATGTTGAGGCCGCTTTCGCCGGGCAGCATGACATCGAGCACGATGAGATCGAATTTCTGAGCGCGAAGCGCGGCATTCATCCGCACACCGTTGCCGACGATTTCCACGATCATGCCGTTTTCGGCAAGCGTGTCGCCCAGCATGCGCGCAATTTCGAAATCGTCTTCGACGATCAGTATGCGCGGTCCCTGCCTTGCCGATTCCGCGCTCAGATCGTCTTGCTGCCTTTGCCAGGCAAGCTCGGATTTTGTCATGGCCTGCATTTGCGCGCCTGCGTGGTGTCAGAACCGGTATCCGACCAGAAGCATCCCTGAGGGCTGAACCTTGTCGACGACGATCGGGCTGTCGGCGGCGTCACCCAGGAGGATGCCGACCCCCGCTTCGCCACGCACCATCCAGTTCGCATCGAGCATATATGTGGCGGAAATGGAAAAATCGGCGCGCTTCAACCCGGCCCCGGCATCATAATGCGCCAGCCCCGAGCGGGCTGATTGTTCCGGCGTGACGCCGAAATATGCCTGCATGTAATTTTCATCGGCAAAGACGGCGGATGCGCTGGCGCCGACGATCAACGATTCCGTCAGAGGCCGGCTAACCTCGATCCCCACCTCGCCCTGCAAACCGTCACTGCCGCCTATGGTCTTGTCCACTTGGGCGAAGATCTCCGCCGGGCCGAACTTCACGGCTGCTTTCATGCCGACTTTCGCGCCCATATCGATATCGCCCAGGCCGCGAAGGCGATCGGCATCGTCCTCCTTGCGGCCCATTTCAAAACCGAGCCGTGCGCTCAGTTCGAATGGCCCTTGTTCATAGACGGCGATGTTGGCGCCTGACGGATTGATCGTCACGATGTCGAGGAATGTCGCGCTGACGAAAGGCACCGGCATAACCTTGAACTCGTCACTGCCCTCATATTTGGGGACGATGATGACGCCGCCGCCAAGGACGACGTGCCAATCGGCCAGTTTCTGTTGAACACGCCCAAATCGGGAAACGTCGGGCGGCGGGATGACATCGTCGGTATTCACGGCAATGGCGTCGGCTGCCATGCCCGAATGCGTTGAAAACAGGATTGCCATCGTTGCGACAGATGTCCGGCCGGCAAATAGTCCAGTCTCGATTTTTGCGAACATGCATGCTCCAGGCATAGAAAGGCGAAAGCCCCCGATGCCGTCAGCATTTCAGGTGAAGGTGGCTGCATGCATTAAGTGGTGTTAAGTTTTGTTGCGCAATCGTGGCTGCATCTTGCCTCATCATCTGCGCGCGGACTGTTTCAATCCATGCCAGAAAAGCTAAAGTCTGCGTCAAGGGGATGTGGGCTGCGCATGGCAAACAACGGTAATGACGATGAACGGGGGTTCTTCTCCGAGCGGTGGATTGAACCGCCGGCGAAGGACAAGTCCGCCAAGGTAAAGTTGACTGAAACGCCGCACTATCACGGCCATCGCGACCGTTTGCGCGAACGCTTCGTTGCCGGCGGTCCCGACGCCCTGCCCGATTACGAGCTTCTCGAACTGCTGCTGTTTCGTCTGATCCCGCGTATCGACACCAAGCCAATCGCAAAGGCATTGCTGGCGCGCTTCGGTTCATTCGGCGAGGTGCTTGGCGCGCCGGTGGCGTTGTTGCAGGAGGTGAAGGGCATCGGCCCCGCCGTTGCCGTCGATCTGAAGGTGATGGCCGCCGCTGCCCAGCGCATGGCGAAAACCGAAGTCCATGGCCGCGAGGTCCTGTCCAACTGGACGCAGCTTCTTGCCTATTGCCGTTCGGCCATGGCGTTCGAAAACCGCGAACAGTTCCGCATCCTGTTCCTCGACAAGAAGAACGTGCTGATCGCCGACGAGGTACAGCAGGTCGGCACCGTCGACCACACGCCGGTCTATCCGCGCGAAGTGATCAAGCGTGCGCTGGAACTCTCGGCCAGCGCCGTCATCCTGGTCCACAACCACCCTTCAGGGGATCCCACGCCTTCCCGCGCGGACATCGAGATGACCAAGCAGATCATCGACAGCGCCAAGCCACTCGGCATCGCCGTCCACGATCACATCATCATCGGCAAGAAGGGCAATGCCTCGATGAAGGGGTTGTTGCTGATCTAGCGCGAACCTCCTGAAAGCCGAATTGAAGCGAAAGGGCGTGACCTATGCCCAGCTCGTGGAAAAGCTGAATGCGATTGGCGTTGACGAGAAGGAAGTAAACGTGCGCAATAAGCTCTCTAGGGGCAAATTCACGGCGGCTTTTTTACTTCAATGTCTGGCAGCCATCGGAACTCATTCCGTCCAATTATAGACGCAGTATTCGTTGTAACGCTTGTCGCGCTCGTTATCGGTATGATTTGGGACGTGGCGTCAAAAAACGCCTACGATCAGATCCAATCCAAGAGCTATGGCGAGCACTATTCCAGTGAGGCCGATCAGCGAATAGAGCGCGATTGTGCGAAGCGCGAGGGTGCGGCCCTCGTTGAGTGCGTAAAGGAGGTAATAGAAACCTCCCACGAACAGCAGCGTGACGAGAACGATCTTGCCGCCCAAAGAGGCATGGAGCGTTGGGCGTTCTGGATGCTTGTTGCGACCCTTGGAAGCGTGGCCGTCACAACAATCGGTGTCGTTTATGTGGCTCTCACGCTCAGAGAGGCGCGGGAAACTACCGCCGCTGCCTTCAAGGGCGCAGATGCTGCGGAAGAATCCGTCGCCGAAGCGCGCAAAGCCACAAAATTCGCGCAGGACTCGACCGACATCGCTCGCGAGACAATGTTGGCTTCCGACCGGCCTTGGATCAACATCAAGGCCAAAATGGCCGCCGACCTGATCTTCACTGACACGACCGTTAGCGCCGCTATTCAATGCACCTTTAAGAATATCGGTAAGTCGCCCGCCGTACAGGTAAGTGTTGCACGGGTAAAAATGTTCGCTGATGTCGCAGTTGCGGCAATGACCGCCGACGACGACACCCGAAAGGAAATGCAGAATTATTCCTTTTGGTCGTCGTATGGCCGGGCCATGTTCCCAGAGGATGATTTTTCGGATGAATGGGGCGTCGAAATGGATGCTTCCGAGTTCAAAGCCCGGATCGCTGAACTGGACAAAGAGGTCGAAGAGCCATTCAACACCAATTTCCCAGCCGTGCTTATAGGCATCAGATACCTCATCCCCGGCGACAGGCAGTATCGCTTCACCTACATGACCTTTGAAATTAAGCGGGGATACGATCTCAATCGCGGCTTTGATGGTAATCCGAGTCGCCACCAACTCATTGAATTGACCCTCGTGCAATCGTTCATGCGCGGCCAGGTTCGATAGCGCAAAAAACGAGATGAATGCGGCCACAACCGCTCGCGCCCACACGGCGCGCCGCCTAGCTCACCGCTCCCTCCTGTGGTCGGGGTTTGGTGCGTTTGCTACATAAGACCGCAGTTCCGCATCCTGTTCCTCGACAAGAAGAACGTGCTGATCGCCGACGAGGTGCAGCAGGTCGGCACCGTCGACCATACGCCGGTCTACCCGCGCGAAGTGATCAAGCGCGCGCTGGAACTGTCGGCCAGCGCCGTCATCCTGGTCCACAACCACCCCTCAGGCGACTCGACACCGTCGCGCGCCGACATCGAGATGACGAAGCAGATCATCGACAGCGCCAAGCCGCTCGGCATCGCCGTCCATGACCACATCATCATCGGCAAGAAGGGCAATGCGAGTATGAAGGGGTTGTTGCTGATCTAGGTCTGACCCAAAGCAGCGCGGACGGGGCGGCAGATTCCATGCCGCCCCGGATCCGGCCAATCGCGCTAGCTGAGCGACCCGGCGGCTTGCGAGATGAGCCCGGCGATCACGTCAGGGTGAGAGATCAGCGACAAATGGCTTGCCTTCACCTCGATGGTCTTTGCGTTCATGCGCTTGGCCATGAAGCGTTCGAGATCCGGATTGATCGTGCGATCCTCGGTCGAGACCGCATACCAGCTTGGCTTCGAGTGCCAGGCCGCTTGCGTCGTCTTTCCGGTGAAAAGCTTGTCCGAGATCGGCCCCTGGACGGCGTAGAGGATGCGCGCCTTGTCACGGGGAATATCCCCGGCGAAATCCCGCAGGAAAGCCTCTTCGCCAAGCTTGCCATAGCCTGCGGACCAGACGAGCCCGGCCGACGCCGGCGGCGCTGCAAAAGTCTTGGCGAGCGCCGTGTAATCTTCGCCTGCGTCCGGGGCGCGCGCTGCGACATAGACGAGCGAGGAAACCTTTGTATCCATCCCTGCCTCGGTGATGATCATGCCGGCAAAGGAGTGTCCGACAAGGACGGTTGGCCCATCCTGGAGCGCGATGGCACGCCGCGTTGCCTCGACGCCCGCCTCCAGCGTCGTCAGCGGATGCTGGACGACGGTTGTGTTGAAGCCGGCCTGTTGCAGCAGGCCAACCACCTCCGACCAGCATGAGCCATCGGCATAGGCGCCATGGACCAGAACGACATTGCGAATTTTAGGAGCAGTCTGCGCTCGCGTTGTGTGGGAGCTGGCCAATATGGTGGTCGCCACCCCGGCGACAAGCGCGGTGGAGAAAGTACGCCGATTTATCATGATGTTGGATTCCTTGAGAGGTTGGCGGATCGCGCCCGGACTTCGGTTGAGGCGCGCCGCAAATGTTTCGCCCGGCACCTTCATCCCAGTCTTCGCAGCCTGCCGAGTCTTCGTTACGCCCGTCACCGCTTCGTGATCGCATGCCTCGGGCTCTCGCCGAGTTCGAGGCCTTACTTGCGTGCCGAACCCGAACGCACGCGCTTCAGTTGGCGTGCGCCTCGCGCGCGACGCCGCCGAGCCTGCCTTCCAGAAGATCGCGCCGCTGCTGCAATTCGCCGGAGACGAATTTGGTGAAGGCATGCACGCGCGCCGTGCGGCGCAGATCGTCATGCACGAGCACCCACAGCGCCGAGCCGATCTCTTCGATCAGCCCTCCGACGCGTACAAGCCCGGGCAGACTGTCGCCGAGATAGCAGGGCAATGCGGCGATCCCCATGCCGACGCCGGCCGCATGCGACATCGTCACCAGGGAATCGGCGCGCATGGCTATCTCGACATCCGGCAGCGACGACCGCATCCAGCGCGCGACGCCAATACTGGCCAGGCTGTCGTCGGGCGCGATCCAGCGCAGGAGCCCAAATCTCGGCTCCGGCGGCAGCGTCTCGGCATAGGAGCGCGCCGCGTAGGCGGCGAAGGCAACGCCCGAAATGCGCCTGCCGACCAGGATTTCCTGCGGCTGCGACACCGGCCGGATCGCGACGTCGGCATCCCGATGCGTCAGATTGGCAATGGAATTCTGCGTCATCGCCTCGACCCGGATGCCGGGGTGAAGATCACGAAACGCCGCCAGGATCGGCGGCAGCACCGACGCCATCAGCGTGTCGGTGGTGGTGACCCGCAACGTGCCTTCGAACCTAATATCCTGCCCCGACAGCTTGCGCGTCAGATCATTGACCGTCTCGGCCATTGTGCGCGCCGCGCCCAGCAGCTCCTCGCCGCCCGCGGTGAGCGCATAGCCCGTCGGCAGCCGATCGAAAAGACGGATGCCAAGCCGCGCCTCGAACGCGTTGACGCGCCTTAGCACAGTGGTGTGGTTCACGCCCAGGATGCGCGCCGCCGCCGCCAGCGAAGCACCCTCCGCAACGGCCAGCACCATGCGCAGATCTTCCCAGTCGATGTGGTCGCGTGAGCTGTGCATTTCTGCAGATAGGTAGAGGAAAGCGTTGCACTTGGCGAGCCAGACGCGTCACCGGGGCCGTTTTCTCCCGCGCGCCTGTGCAAAATTGCACAAGTGGTGGGCAAATCAGCAGATCGATCTGCGCAGGAACGCAGGCCATATGAGCCTTAACGCGCCGCTTGGTGGCGAGCCAAACTCAAGGAATGCGATCGTGGAAATCCTCTTCATCCCTCTGGCGCTTGTCGCCGGCGGCCTGCTCGCGGTGCAGGCCGGCGCCAACGCACAACTATCAAAAGCCGTCGGCTCGCCCTTTGCCGCGACGACGCTTCAACTCGCCGTCGGCGCCATCGTGCTGCTGTCGATCACAGCCCTCACCGGAACGGCACCGGCGCTGCTCACCATTCGCAACGCCGACTGGTGGCACGCGATCGGCGGCACGGCGTCGGCCTTCTACGTCGTTTCGACCATTCTTCTGTTCCCTCGCCTTGGCGCCGTCGTGTCGGTCGGCCTCTTCATCGCCGGCCAGATGCTTGCGTCCTTCGCCTTGGACACATTCGGCTGGCTCGGGATTCCGGAGGCCGGGCTGCGAGCCGGACCCGCCATTGGCGTGCTTGTCGTGCTTGCCGGCGCGGCGCTCATCGTGCTCGGGCAAAAGGGTGCGGCCGACAATCTGGCACCCTCGAAACTCGGCTGGATCGGACTGGCGCTGCTGGCAGGCGCCGTGCTACCGGTGCAAGGCGCGGTCAACGCCTTGCTTCGGCACGACCTTGGCGGCGCACCGTTCGCCGTCGGCACCATTTCGTTCCTGGTGGCGATGCTGGCCATGGCCGCGGTGCTTCTGATCACGCTTGCCCTGACGAAGACGCCTCGCCCTCGCCTCGCAGGCCTGTCATCGATGCCCTGGTGGGGTTGGCTCGGCGGCTTTGCCGGCGCCACCTATGTCACGACCGTGTTCACCGCCATCCCCGTCATCGGCGCAGCAGCAGCCGTCAGCCTGACGGTGGCCGGCCAGCAGGTCGCCAGCATCTTCGTCGACAATTTCGGCTGGTTTCGCCTGCCACAGCGGCTCGTGTCGGGCATGCGGCTCGGTGGCGTCGTCCTGCTCCTGGCCGGCTGCATCGTCATCAAGGCGCTTTAAACCCGGTGCTGAGCCTCGGCCGCCGCCGCAAAAGCGATTTTTTGCCCCTTCCACAGCCGGCTCTAGAATTTCGATCGCAAATCACGCATGATGCATTTTGGTATTTCCAGGGACGGCTTCACGCCAGTTGGAATATCGGGAGGAACGGGACATGCCCATAGTGGTTGTACTCGTTTTGATCGTCGTGGGCTCAGTGTTGTTCCACTTCCTGAGCCCATGGTGGTGGACTCCGATTGCCTCGAACTGGGACTATATCGACAACACCATCATCATCACCTTTTGGATCACCGGCGTCGTCTTTGCCGCCGTGGTGTTGTTCATGGCCTATTGCGTCTTCCGCTTCCGTCATCGCGAGGGGAGCCGGGCGGCCTACGAACCTGAGAACAAGCGGCTCGAATGGTGGCTGACGATCGTCACCGGAGTGGGTGTCACCGCCATGCTGGTTCCCGGGCTGTTCGTCTGGAGCCGGTTCGTCAACGTTCCAAGCGACGCAACCGAGGTCGAAGTCATCGGCCAGCAATGGCAGTGGAGTTACCGCTTGCCCGGCAAGGACGGCAAGCTCGGCACATCCGACACCCGCGACGTTACAGCTGAAAACCCGCTTGGCGTCATCGCCAAGGATCCCAACGGCCAGGACGACGTCGTGGTCGAAGCGGCCGACCTGCACCTGCCGGTCGGCAAGCCGGTCAAGATGCTGCTGCGCTCGATCGATGTGCTGCACGATTTCTACGTGCCGGAATTCCGCGCCAAGATGGACATGATACCGGGCTCGGTCACCTATTTCTGGTTCACCCCGACCAAGACCGGAACCTTCCAGGTCCTGTGCGCCGAATTGTGCGGCCAGGGCCATCCGATGATGCATGGCATCGTCATGGTCGACACCCAGGAAGATTATGTGGCCTGGCTCGACCAGCAGCAGACCTTCGCGCAATTGTCGGGGTCGCAGCAGACGGGCTCGGCGGAACAGGCGCCGGGCAACGCGACGGTGTCAGCTCTAGAAATTGCGGCAAAACTCGAAACTGTCGGGTCCCGCTGAAAGGGCACGGAGTGCTCCTATGGTCGATGTCACGCCTGCAGATGCCGTACCGCCCGCCGAAGTCGCGGAAATGGAACTCTACCATCCGCACAGCTGGTGGACGAAGTACGTCTTCTCGCAGGACGCCAAGGTCATCGCCATCCAGTATTCGGCGACCGCAACGGCCATCGGCCTGGTCGCGCTGGTGCTGTCCTGGCTGATGCGGCTGCAGCTCGGCTTCCCCGGCACGTTCGACTTCATCACGCCGGAAGCCTACTACCAGTTCATCACCATGCACGGCATGATCATGGTGATTTACCTGCTCACGGCACTCTTCCTTGGCGGCTTCGGCAACTACCTGATCCCGCTGATGGTCGGCGCCCGCGACATGGTCTTCCCCTATGTCAACATGCTGAGCTACTGGATCTATCTGCTCGCCGTGCTGGTTCTGGTGACGAGCTTCTTTGCGCCCGGCGGACCGACCGGTGCCGGCTGGACGCTCTACCCGCCGCAGGCCATCATGACCGGCACACCTGGCGGCCAGGAATGGGGCATCATTCTGATGCTCGTATCGCTGATCCTGTTCATCATCGGCTTCACCATGGGCGGCCTGAACTATGTCGTGACGGTGCTGCAGGGTCGCACGCGCGGCATGACGCTGATGCGCCTGCCGCTGACCGTCTGGGGCATCTTCACCGCCACCGTCATGGCGCTGCTCGCCTTCCCGGCGCTGTTCGTCGCCTGTGTGATGATGCTGCTTGACCGTGCGCTCGGCACCTCCTTCTTCATGCCTGCAGTCGTCGAGATGGGCGAACAGCTGCAGCACAATGGCGGCAGCCCGATCCTGTTCCAGCATCTGTTCTGGTTCTTCGGCCACCCCGAAGTCTACATCGTGGCGCTGCCGGCCTTCGGCATCGTCTCCGATCTGATCAGCACGCACGCGCGAAAGAACATTTTTGGCTACCGGATGATGGTCTGGGCCATCGTCGGCATCGGCGCGCTGAGCTTCGTGGTCTGGGCGCACCACATGTATGTCAGCGGCATGCACCCCTATTTCGGCTTTTTCTTCGCCACCACGACCTTGATCATCGCCATCCCGACCGCAATCAAGGTCTACAACTGGGTGCTGACGCTGTGGCGCGGCGACATCCATCTCACCATACCGATGCTTTTTGCCATGGCTTTCATCGTCACCTTCGTCAATGGCGGACTGACCGGGCTGTTTCTCGGCAATGTCGTCGTCGACGTCCCGCTGTCAGATACGATGTTCGTCGTCGCCCACTTCCATATGGTCATGGGTGTTGCCCCGATCGTCGTTATCTTCGGCGCCATCTACCACTGGTACCCGAAGGTCACCGGCCGGATGCTCAACGAGACGCTCGGCCGGTTCCATTTCTGGGTCACCTTCCTCGGCGCCTACCTGATCTTCTTTCCCATGCACTATATCGGCCTGATGGGCGTGCCGCGGCGCTACGCCGAGATGACCGATGTGACGGTCATGACGGAGTCGGCGCATCACCTGAACTCGTTCATCAGCATCATGGCGTTCATCGTCGGCTTTGCCCAGATCGTGTTCCTGTTCAACCTGATCTGGAGCATCCGCCATGGCCGCGAGGCGGGCGGCAATCCGTGGCGGGCGACGACACTCGAATGGCAGACGCCGCAGACACCGCCGGCGCATGGCAATTTCGGCAAGGAGCTGCCGATCGTCTATCGCTGGGCCTATGACTACAGCGTGCCGGGCGCCAAGGAGGACTTCATTCCGCAAAACATGCCGGGCACGTTCGGCCCCTCCAGGGAGCCGGCATGAGCGTCATCCTGGTCTTCCTGCTCGTGATCTTCGGGTTTGCCGGCTGGTGGCTCTCGCATCAGCGGCTGATGTCGAAACCATGGCTCGAGCAAGGTGTGGTGGAAGATTTTGTCCCCTTCGACGGGTCGAGCCTGCCGACGGCCAAGATCGGCCTTGGCGTTTTTCTCGCTGTCGTCGGCTGTCTGTTCGCGCTGTTCACCAGCGCCTACTTCATGCGCATGGCGCTGTCGGACTGGCAGCCCATGCCGGTTCCGCGCCTGCTCTGGCTCAACACCGGCATGCTGATCCTGAGCAGCATCGCGCTGCAGTGCGCCTCGGTGGCAGTGCGCAAGCGCCAGATCGACACGGTCAGGCTCGGCCTTGCCGCGGCCGGGCTCACCGCGCTCGCCTTCCTCGTCGGGCAGCTCCTGGCATGGCGGGACCTGACCGCCGACGGTTATTTTCTGGCCTCCAATCCGGCCAACAGTTTTTTCTATCTGATTACCGGGATGCACGGCCTGCATATAATCGGCGGGCTGGTGGGCCTGGGCAGGACAACCGCCGGCGCCTGGAACGGCGCACGGCCGGAACGGCTTCGCCTCAGCGTCGAACTGTGCGCCATGTACTGGCATTTCCTGTTGTTCATCTGGCTCGCCATCTTCGCTCTTCTGGCCGGCTGGGCCGCGACGTTCATCGACATTTGCCGGCAGTTACTGACCTAGGAGGTCCGGGAGCATGGCTGAGACGACCCTGACGCAAATCGGCCAGACGGAACAGCGGCCGGCGGGATTGCATGGCATTGCCGCCGACTGGGCCTCCGACCAGCGGGCGTTCAAGAACGTGTCCTGGGGCAAGGCCATGATGTGGATCTTCCTGCTCAGCGACACCTTCATCTTCGGCTGCTTCCTGCTGTCCTACATGACCGCGCGCATCTCCACGCGCGTGCCGTGGCCGAACCCGAGCGAGGTCTTTGCGCTTCGTATCGGCGGTTCGGACATTCCATTGATCCTTATCGCCATCATGACCTTCGTGCTGATCTCGAGCAGCGGAACGATGGCCATGGCCGTCAATTTCGGCTATCGCCGCGACCGCCGCAAAACGGCAATCCTGATGCTGCTGACCGCAGCGCTCGGCGCGACCTTCGTCGGCATGCAAGCCTTTGAATGGACCAAGCTGATCACCGAAGGGGTACGGCCCTGGGGCAATCCCTGGGGCGCGGCACAATTCGGTTCGTCATTCTTCATGATCACCGGCTTCCACGGCACGCATGTCACGATCGGGGTTATCTTCCTCATCATCGTGGCGCGAAAGGTCTGGCGTGGGGACTACGACGTCGGACGTCCCGGCTTCTTCACCAGCCGCAGGGGTCGCTACGAGAACGTCGAAATCATGGGGCTCTACTGGCATTTCGTCGATCTGGTCTGGGTGTTCATTTTCGCATTCTTCTATCTTTGGTGAGAGGCTGACATGGCTGAAGCAACCGCAAACGGCATGGGGCAACCCGCACTGCACGCTGGTCATGCGCATGATGCCGCAGCGACCGGCGTCGCCCATGCTGAGGTCCATCAGGAACACCCGATCAAGCTCTATCTGGTGGTCTGGGCGTGGCTATTCATCCTCAGCGCCTGCTCCTACATGGTCGATTATCTCGGCATTCAGGGCTATCTCAGGTGGTCTCTGATCCTGATCTTCATGATGCTCAAGGCGGGGCTGATCGTCGCCGTATTCATGCACATGGCCTGGGAGCGGCTGGCGCTGACCTATGCGATCATCCTGCCGCCGGTTCTGATACTGGTGTTCGTGGTGATGATGCTCTTCGAAGCGGACTACACGCTTTTCACCCGGATATCGTTTTTCGGCGCCGGACCCTGACACGCAATCCGGATTCGGCCGGCAATATCCACGGCCGGAAATTGCCGATACCGCTTGCCTGTCGGCGGCCTTGAAACGATCGGCCGCTGCCGCATTTCTCCTGGTACCGGGAACGACAGGAGGAACGTGATTGCCCTCGTTTCCGCATGCGTCGCGAACTCAAGCAAGAGGGACGCCAAAAATGACCATCGCAAACAGACTGAAGGACTTTATCGACGGCAAGGGAATTCTCTATGAAACCGTCGCGCACCATCGCACATCCACCAGCAGGCAGTCGGCAATCGCCGCGCATGTGCCCGGCAGCATCATGGCCAAGTCGGTGGTCGTTCACCACGAACTTGGCTATGCGCTGGCTGTAGTTCCAAGCACGCACAGGATCGAGCTCGGCAGGTTGCAGGACGTCATGGACAGACGCCTTGGCCTCGCCTCCGAAGATGAGGTGGTTTCCCTCTTCGGCGATTGCGACATCGGCGCCGTCCCGCCGATCGGTGCGGCCTACGATGTGCCGGTGATTCTCGACGAAAGCCTCGCCGACGCCACCGACATCTATTTCGAGGGCGGCGACCACAGGACGCTGGTGCATGTAAGCGGCAAGGACTTCCGCAACCTGACGAGGGATGCACGCCAGGCCCGCTTCAGCCACGCTGCCTACTGAAGCTGACCCTGTCGCGCCGGAGCCCTCGCCGACGCGACAAAGGCTGGAACGTCCTCAGTTCGCCGGCCTGGTGGAGGCGGGCGGTTCCACGACCTTGCGGTAGACATGCCAGGTGGCGTGACCCAGGATCGGCAGCACGACCGCCAGCCCCGCAAACACCGGCAGCGAGCCGATGATCAGAGCGACGGCGACAATCAGGCCCCAGACAGCCATGGTGATCGGGTTCGCCAGCACCGCTCGCACCGAGGTGTGGATGGCTTCGTAGGCGCCGACGTCGCGGTCGAGCAACAATGGGAATGCGACGACCGTCGTGCACAACACCACCACGGCGAAGACGAAGCCGATGGCGTGCCCCATGATAATCAGTGTCCAACCGCGTCCGGTGGCAAATATCTCATTGATGAAGCCGGATATCGAGTCTGGCGGAGCCGGGCCGAAGAGATATTGGTAAAACACCTGCGCTGTCAGAAGCCAGGCGATGAAGATGGCAACCAGCATGATCCCGACCGCAGCGATGGCCGGCAGGGCCGGAGAATTCCTGACCTCGAAAGCGTGCTTCCAGGAGGTGTCGAGCCCGTTTTCTCGCCTGCGGCTGATCTCATAGAGGCCGATCGCCGCGAATGGACCGATCAGCGCAAAGCCGGATACCAGCGGAAACAACAACGGCAACGCATTGGCGCCCGAAGTCCAGGCAGCAAGCACCACACCGACAAGCGGATAGATCAGGCCGAGAAAAACAATGTGCGACGGCTTGACCATGAAATCGTCAAGGCCGCGCTTGAGCGCGTCGAAGAGATCGGAAACACCGATCTTTCGAATTTTGGTGTGCTCCAGCGTTTCGCTGGCGCCTGCAATCACGTGAAAACTTGTCATGCACGTTCCTCCAGACCAGGTCCGGTAAGGTCGCGATTTCACGGTGCTGCCGTTCTGCATGACTGGCCACGCAAACCGCGACCTGCACCGAAATCAACATACTCCATTGCCTGGAGCTTGTCGCCCTTTTGTCACACAGGCACGCAAGGTCATGCGCTGGCTCTTGCGGCCCTTCCTCGATATCCTCTCCAATCGAAGGTGCAGGTCATGGACGGAAAAACCATTCCGCTGCTCGGCCTTGGCGCCGTTGCTCTGCTGGTCCTGGCATTCTTTGCTCTGCCAGCGTGAGCCGACCCGGATGTGCAACGTTTTCGGTGCAGCGATCACGAACCTGGCGTGTCGACCCGGTCAACCTCCGGCTGACATGAACGCGCGCATAGCGATGGTGTCGGCAAGCAGCATGGCAAAGATCGCGAAAAGATAGAAAATCGAATAGGCAAACAGCGCCTTTGCCGGCTTCATCTCATTGTCGGGGCTGACCAGAGCCTTCCAAGCGTACCAGATGAAACCCACGCCCAATGCGGCCGAAACAATCCCATAGAACCCGCTGGTGAATCCGAACGCCCAGGGCAGCACGCCGGTTGGTGCCAGGACCAGTGAATAGGCGAAAATCTGCCTTCTGGTCGAGGCCTGGCCGGCCACGTTCGGCATCATCGGGATGCCGGCGGCGGCGTAGTCCCCGGCCTTGAACAGCGCGAGCGCCCAGAAATGCGGCGGCGTCCACAGGAAAATGATCAGGAACAGAGTGAGGCTTTCAATGCCGATGGCGCCAGTGGCCGCCGCCCAGCCAATCATCGGAGGAAGGGCACCCGCCGCGCCGCCGATGACGATGTTCTGCGGCGTCGAGCGCTTCAGCCACATCGTATAGATGACGACGTAGAAAAAGATGGTGAAGGCCAGCAACGACGCGGCAAGCCAGTCCACCAGCACGCCGAGCGTCATGACCGAAAACGCGGAAAGCACCAGGCCGAAGCCGAGAGCTTCGCCGGGCGTGACGCGGCCTGATGGAACCGGCCGCCTTGATGTGCGCGACATCAGCGCGTCGATATCCGCGTCGTACCACATGTTGAGCGCCCCGGCCGCTCCCGCACCAACCGCAATGGCGGCTATTGCGACCACGGCGACGACCGGGTTCATCGCCCCGGGCGCCACCATCAGACCGACGAAAGCGGTAAAGATCGCAAGCGCCATGACCCGCGGCTTCAACAGTGCAAAGAAATCACCGGCCGTCGCTTCCGAAATGCGGACGCCGGTTTCCTTGAAGCTTTCCTTGACCGACATTTGAGACGACCATCAATGGAAAACGGGCAGCCTGGCCGACCGAAGAGCCAGGCTATTGGGAAAATTGCTTCAGATAGGCAATGACGTTGGCGACGTCTTCGTCCTTCTTGAGGCCGGGAAACGCCATCTTCGTCCCTTTGATCATGGCCTTGGGATCGTGAAGGTACGTGGTCAGCGTCGGTTCATCCCATTTGACGCCGGATGCGCCGGCGGCGATCATGGCTTCTGAATATTTGAAATCCGGATGCGTGCCGGCCGTCCGGCCGATAACGCCGTGCAGCGACGGACCGATCTTGTTCGTGTCCTGGTCTGCGACGTGGCAGACCTTGCATTTGGTGAAGACCTTCTCGCCCGCCGCAGCATCCTGTGCCCGCGATGGATTGGCGATGAACGTTGCAACAGACATGACAGCGAAAAACGCAACCAAGCGCATGGCATTTCCTCCCTGGTCGTCAAATTTGCCCGAGACAATCTTCGCATGCCGATACCGTCAGCATGCGCGTTGCACGACAGAACGGATTCTCCGCTTCTCCCCCAAATGGAATTGCGGCACCTGTGTACCACAGAATCCGGGCGGCAGGTAGAACAGGTCGACCGTACAAAGATTTAGGTGGTGTGCGGTGGCTCGAGGCACACAACGAAAAAGGCCGCCTCAAGGGCGGCCTTTTCCAATCTTGTCTCGAGATGCTTATTCGGCGTCCTTGGCGGCCTTCTTCTTCGGCGCTGCCTTCTTCTTGGGTTCTTCCGCGTCGTCGGCCTTTTCAGCCCTGTCGGCCTTCTTGGCAGCGGCCTTCTTCGCCGGCTTGGCCTTGGCGGTGTCGTCTTCCTCGTCGTCGGCCATCAGCTCTTCCTTGCTGACCTTGACGTCGGTGACCGAGATCTGGCCGAGCAGGTGGTCGACGACCTTCTCCTCGAACATCGGCGCGCGCAGCGTGTTCAGCGCTTCCGGATTGCTGCGGTAGAACTCGAAGGCTTCCTGCTGCTGGTTGGCCGGGTAGCGGCGCACCTGCTCGAACAGGCCGCGCTGCAGTTCCTCGTCCGAAACAGTGACGCCGGCCTTCTCGCCGATCTCGGCGAGAACCAGGCCAAGGCGCACGCGGCGCTCGGCAAGGCGCAGATATTCGGCGCGTGCCTCTTCTTCCGTCGTCTCTTCATCAGTGAAGGTACGGCCGGCGGCTTCGAGATCGCGGTTGACCTGGGTCCAGATGTTGTTGAACTCGGCATCGACGAGCTTCGACGGCGCCTCGAACGAATAGGCCGCGTCCAGCTGGTCGAGCAGCTGGCGCTTGACCTTCTGGCGGGTCATCGAACCGAACTGGTTCTCGATCTGGCCGCGCACCACGTCGCGCAGGCGCTCCAGCGATTCCAGTCCGAGATTCTTGGCCATCTCGTCATTGATTTCCAGCGCGCCGGGCTTGGACACTTCCTTGACGGTGACGTCGAAGGTGGCTTCCTTGCCGGCGAGATGCGCTGCCTGGTAGTTTTCGGGGAACGTCACCGTGACCTGCTTCTCGTCGCCGGCCTTGGACCCGATCAGCTGGTCCTCGAAGCCGGGGATGAATTCCTTGGAACCCAGAACCAGCGGCTGGTCGGTGCCGGCGCCGCCGGCAAAGGCCTCGCCGTCGATCTTGCCGACATAGTCGATCGAAACGCGGTCGCCTTCGGCGGCCTTGCCGGTCTTCGGTTCGAAGCTGCGTGCCGATTCGGCAACGCGCTGGACCTGCTCGTCGATCTCTGAGTCCGGCACTTCGAACACCTGGCGCGTCACCTTGATGTCGGAGAAATCTTTGATCTCGATCGCCGGGATGATCTCGTAGTTGAGGCGGAATTCGAAGTCGGCGCCGCCGGCCAGGATCTTCTCTGCCTCTTTCTCGTCCTCGGTCATGATCACTTCGGGCTGCATGGCGGCCTTTTCGCCGCGGCCGGTGATGATCGAGCGGGTCGAATCGTTGAGGATCTCGTTGACCACTTCGGCCATGAACGACTTGCCGTAGACCTTGCGCAGGTGCTGGACCGGCACTTTGCCGGGACGGAAGCCGTTGATGCGGACCTTGTTGCGGGCGTCGGACAGCCGCGCCATCAGCTTGGCTTCCATGTCACCGGCCGGCACGGTGATCTTGATCTCGCGCTTGAGACCGGAGTTGAGCGTTTCGGTGACCTGCATCGTAAAACCTTTATCTTCACCAAAGAGACTGCCACGGCCTTCTGCCGTTCACAGCCTGCCGGTACAATCTTGCCGGGAATGGCTTTTGGTACGGAACCTGGCGATTTGACCGAAATTACGGCTCAAATTCTTCCAAACTGCGTTCCAAGATGTGAATAAGTTCTTGTTTTTCCTACTTCTTATCACATTCTGCAGAAGCGGATCGGCGCGTCCCGTCACATTTGACACGCCTTTTGTCACAGGCGAGGCTAATTTTCAACCATCTTCGCGTTGCAGCGAATGACCGCCCCAACGGTCGACATTTTCGCCCCGACATTGACAGAATGATGGCTACATGGGATTGCCGGCCAACGCGGGTATGGCGGAATTGGTAGACGCACCAGATTTAGGTTCTGGCGAGAGATCGTGGGGGTTCGAGTCCCTCTACCCGCACCATAGACTGAGCAAGCGCCGGCTCGCCAAATGAAAAACCCCTACGACTACGCACAAGCTCACAAGCATAGCTCCAGCCACAGAGCAGAGCTGGAGAGCAGTGACGTCTGCGGATGCTTCTTTTGCCTATCGATCTTTTCTCCGTCTCAAATTCAGGAATGGGTCGATGAAGACGAAAACGGAGTTGGCACGACGGCACTATGCCCCAAATGTGGAATCGATTCCGTATTGGGAGCCAGTTCCGGCTACCCAATATCAGCTGGCTTCCTCCAGATCATGAAGACACACTGGTTTTGGTGATTGGCCTAGGCTGCGAACACCTGCTTGGTGAACCACTCCGCCAGCTTGGCCAGTTCGGGCCCCAGCACCCGGTCGGCATCGACCGGCGGCACGATCTTTCTTATGTCCGCCACGAACGCCTGCAGCGCCGGCGGCGCCTCACGTTCAGTCACGTACAGCGCCTGCGAGGCGATCATCGCCAGCATGGCCATTGCGGCGTCGAGGCAGCGGCCGGCGGTCGCTTCCTTGGTCCAGGCGAAGAATGCTGTGGTGGCGACATCGTCCTGGCCGGCGCCTGCCGATTCGGTTCCCGGAATGAAGGTGCGCTGCGCCGCGAGCTTTGCCTGTTCGAGATAGCCGGTGATCGCCATCGGCACATAGCCGACATTGCCGTGGCCGTCGCTGTCGGCCCAGTGCCGCCCGGTCATCAACAGGTCAGGCAGCAATGACACCTTGCCGTTCAGCAGCTTGGAAGCGTGGCGGTCGCAGAGCAGGCAGAGATCGGCCCAGATCGCCGCGAGATCGTCGAGCGCCGGCGTCGCCATGGCATTATGATAGCCGCCGGTGGAGATGCAGCGTCCCAGCGGATGCGCGTCGTCGGGCGGGATATAGACGGGATTGTCCGAGATCGAGGCCAGCGAGACAGTCGCCGCATGCTCGGCGCCTGCCAAAGCCCGATGCGCGTGGCCGAGCACGCGCGGCACGATGCGATAGCTGACCGGCGCCTGATAGTTGCGCCGCCCATCGCCGGCGCCAACCAGAAACTGCCGCAACCCGCGCAAGGCTGCCGCCTCATGTTCGTCGCCCCAGAGCCCATCGAGCGCGGCATCATAATGCTCGAGCGGGGCGCGAAACGCCTCGATCGACAGCGCAAACACCTTGTGCGCCATCGCAACGCGGCGACGCGCCGCCAGCGCTGCGTCGGCCACCAGGGCGGCCGCGCAAGGCGAACCGTTGATCAGCGAACCCCGCTCTTTCACTTCGAGCTCCAGGCCAGCGGTAAGCGCGGCAAACAGCGGATAGAGCGCCAGGATCTCGCCGGCGCCGCCTTGCCCCTGCGACGGCACCACCGGCATCGGGCCGCCATCCAGCATCGCCGCGACGGCCTGCGCAATGCGCGGCGTGGTGGCGGCATTGCCTTCGATGAAATTCGTCAGCCGGGCCAGCACGATTGCCCTGACGACGCGGTCCGGAAGCGGCTCGCCAAAGGAGGTGGCGGCGGCAAAGGCCTTGATGCGCGCATGGCGGTCGCGCTCGTCACGTTCGAGCTTGCGGCTCGCCAGCTCGCCCATGGCGGTGGTGACGCCATAGATGACCGGTGGCGGATCGGATTCGATGAGTTTCAGGAACGAGGCGCGGCATTCGGCAATGCGTTGCAAGGCCTTGTCGCTGATTTCGACCGTGTCGTTTTTCCAGGCGACGCGCAAAACCGCATCGAGATCGATGTCTTCGCGCGTTGTCAGCGTGGTGGTCATGGTTCTTCGCCCATCTGGTTTGCATGCGGGCGAAGCGATCGTTTTTACCGAAATCCATGCCCTGGGTATGTCTTCTAATAGAGCGGTTCCTCGAACATTGTCTTGTCGCCGTCCATCAGCGCCTTGATCTGCGCCTCGCCATTGGCGGCGAGCGCGACGCGCACCCCGAATGGCCGCACCCGCATGTCGTTCTGGATCGCCATGCCCTCGCCTTCCGGCAGGTAAAAGCGGTCGATGCCGTATTGCGGCGTGATCGTTGACTCGGGATCAAGCGTCCAGCCCGGCGCGACCTGGCCGACAATATCGGCTTCGTCGGCCGCCGGCGGCGTCGGCGCCTTGCCGAACCAGGCAGTGGTCGCATGCCAATAGCCATCGGAGCCCAGCTTCAGCCGGACCACGATCGGCGTATTCTCGCTGGTGGTCTGGCCGGGCGGAATGTTGGCGATCAGCTTTACCGGCAAGCGCGATATCTCGTAGCCGAGGATAATATAGTCGCCGCGCAAAAGATCGCGCGGATCGACCGGCTCGATTTTCAGCAAGACCTCCTTGCCGTTGCGCAGGATTGCCGCACGACCGGCGATGATCCAGCTGAGGAAGCCGATCTGCACCAGCGCCAGGAGCAGCGCCGAGATGACAAGTCTCTTTCCCGATATCATGCTGCTGCTCCTTCCGGGGCCTTCATGCGTTTTTCCACGCGGATGATGACAAGGGCCAGGATGCCGAACAGCACCGCCGCGGCCAGGAAGAAGCCGGCCGTGTCGAGCATCGACTGCAGCGTCACCACGTAGATGATGGCGAGTTCGAAGGCAAAGCCGGCATAGGCGACCCAGCGCAGACCCCTGCTCTCGCGCCCGCCGAGCATGATCGCCGCGACAATGCCGGCCAGCGCCACGACCGAGGCGATGGCAAAGCCGCTATTGAAGGCGCTGTGATCGCCCAGTTCGAACTGGATCATCGCCAGGCCGGTGAGAAAGCCGATCAAGGCGTGCAAGGGCAGCCGGCCGCCAAGCTGCAATATCCGGTCGACCGGTTCGGCAGCGAAGATTGCCGCAGCAAACAGCAACGCCGACACCACGACCAGCGGGATGGCCAGCAGCAGCGTGTTGTGGTCCATGCCGCGCACCGCGACATAGAAGATGACCGAGAGAATGATCAGGTGCCGGGCCGCCTGGCTGCGCGTCCAGAACGAGACGACGAACAGCGCCAGCGCCATGATGACGAAGAAATTCGGGAATTCGGTGCGGTTGTAATAATCGAACTCGCGCACGAACAGCCAGGCAACGGCGATACCAACGGCGGCGACCGTTAACGGGTTAGAGCGCAACGCCACCGCGGCAAGCGCCGTGCCGACGCCCCAGGTGACGACGGCCGAGGCCTCGTCGCCCGACAGATGGTACATCTGGCCGATCAGCGCGATCGATCCGCCGAAGGCCGCGGCCGCCACGATCCACAGCGCCTCGCCGATCGCCGTCTGGTCGCGCGTCTTCAGCACCGCGCCGCCGACATAGCCGGCGAGAATGACGGCAAACAGTGCCGCGACCCGCACCAGCCGCGGGATGGCGTCCCAGTTGGAAGCGACGAACAGCAGGATCGCGGCACCGAACAGCAGCGCCGCCATCATCGCCAGGATGGTGCCGAAGCTCAGCGATTTGCGTTCGTTTGCCTCGATGTCGCGCGTCAGCGCATCGGCCGTCTTCGCGTCGATCAGGCCGGCCTGCAGCCAACGCCCGATATCCAACCTCACCCGTGACGAATAGCTCGCCATGCCGCGTCTCCCCCAGTTTGGTCTTTCTGACAGCCGATCGGGTCAAATTATTGACGCTACGGCATTTTCCGATTCGGGTTTCTTTATGTCGAACCAGTGAACGGACGTTAATGTTGCATTGCACAATTTGCATTGCTGCCATGCGTCAATGGCACTTTTAAATCGATATAGGTCCACCTATTTTCTGTTCGTACACAAACGGAATGATCCGAAGAAAGACGAAACGAGTACTACCATGAACCTGATCCGCAACTACCGCAACTGGCGCCGCTACCGGGACACCGTCTCCGAGCTGAGCCGCCTGTCGAACCGTGAACTGACCGACCTCGGCATCAGCCGCAGCGACATCCACTACGTCGCCCGCAAGGCGGTCTAATCCTCTTCGGGCCGCAAATGGTCCGAACCAGTTTTGAAAAAGAGAACGACAATGAACCTGATCCGCAACTATCGTAACTGGCGCGTTTATCGCGACACCGTTACCGAGCTGGGTCGCCTTTCGAACCGTCAGCTCCATGATCTCGGCATCGTCCGCGACGAGATCAAGATCGTCGCCCGCAAGGCGACCTTCTAACGGCAAGAATTTCGCCAGGGTCGACCTCCTCCCCGACCCTGACGGATACGGCCAACCCTTACCTCCTCCCGAGGGTTGACCACCAAAACGGCGCCCGCCGCACCTCCTCCCGCGGCGGGCGTTGTTTCCGGAAGCGAACGCAGTTCGTCTTCCAAGGGTTTCGCCCCCTTCACGAAGCGAACGCAGTTCGTCTTCAAGCGAAAAGAATTTCGTCAAAGCCGACCTCCTCCCCGGCTATGACGAATACGGCCGATCCCCTCCTCCTCCCGAGGATCGGCCCCCAAAACGACACCCGCCGGATCCTCCCCCGGCGGGTGTTGTCGTTTTGGAGGCAGGGCTTTCAGCCGAGCATGCGGTCGACCACGGTGCTTATGCCGCCATCAGAGCGTCGCCGCGGACAGACTGGATAAGAAAGTCGAGCACCGTGGTCACCCGAAGCGGCATGTTCTTGCGGGATGGGTAGACGACATTGATCGGCAGCCGCGTCGGCGGGAAATCGGGCATCAGCTTGACCAGCCTGCCGGCTTCGATGTCCGGCCCGGCCAGGATATGGGACAGTACCCCAAGCCCAGCCCCGGCCAGCGTTGCCCGATGAACCGCCATTGAATTGTTGGCGACCAGGCGGGGCTCAACGCGCACGACCATTTCATCCGATCCATTGGAGAACGACCATGACCGGCCATCGCCGGCTCGGCTGTAGCAAATGCAGCTGTGGCCGCTGATGTCTTGCGGCGCTTGCGGTATACCCCGTGTCTTTAGATAGCTGGGTGAGGCCACGAGAAAGGCCGTCGTCCAGCCGATCCGGCGGCAGATCRGGCTGCTGTCACCGACCGGCCCGAGGCGCACCTCGAGATCGATGGCATCGGCGACCAGATCCGAGGCTTCCTCCCGCAAGATCAGTTCGACGGCAAGGGATGGATGATCGTCCAGAAGCCTTGCGAGGCGGTCGCTAATGGAGAGCCCGAGCGGCGCCGGCAGGCTGAGCCGCACTTTTCCGGACACGGTTGCACCTTCGGCGCCGCTCGCCTCGCTCAACGCTTCGACCGCTTCCACCACGCGCAGCGCCATCGGCAGCATCTGTTCACCCTCGGCCGTCAGGGCAAGCGCGCTGGTCGTGCGATGCAGAAGGCGCGTCTTCAGGTGCGCTTCCAGCGCGGAGACCTGCCGGGATACCGCCGGCTGCGTCAGATTGAGGTCGATCGCGGCCGCGGAGAAGGACCTTGTCTGCGCGACCCGCAGGAACGTTCGCAACGCCGATACGAGGTCCATCCTCATCCCCATTACATTTTGACATAAGCCTTATGTCCGCATCCTAGGCGGCAGGCGCTTTACTGTCCAGCTATTATGGATATGAATTGTCCTTAAGGACATAAAATATCCTCAAAACCCCAAGGACCAGCTATGACACAGCGCCTGAACGCCGCACAGCAATCGCCCGAGCTGTTCAAGAAACTTTCCGACCTCAGCATGGCCGAGGCGCATAGCGCGATCGAGGAGACGATCCGGGACCTGGTCCACATCCGGGCATCGCAGATCAATGGCTGCGCCTTCTGCCTCGACATGCATGTCAAGGAAGCCAATATCCACGGCGAGAGCGAGTTGCGGCTCTACCACGTCGCCGTCTGGCGGGAATCGACCCTGTTCATTCCGCGGGAACGCGCCGCCCTCGCCTGGACGGAGGCCGTCACCAAGCTGCCCGAAGGCGGCATCCCCGACGATCTGTATGAGCGTGTGCGCGGTCAGCTTTCGGAAAAGGAAATCTCCGACCTGACCTTCTCGATCATGGCCATCAATGCCTGGAACCGCGTCAGTGTCGCCTTCAAGGCGGTGCCCGGTTCCGCCGACAAGTTCTACGGCCTGGACAAGGCCGGCCTGAACTAACCTGTTCCCAAGAGCAACCCATCAATCGAAGCGCGACAGCGCGGCCGCAAACGGAGAGCATCATGAAAATCGTCATCATCGGCGGCACCGGTCTCATCGGTTCCAAGACCACTGAGCGCCTGCGCAAGCAGGGCCACGAGGTGATCGCCGCCGCCCCGAACACCGGCGTCAACACCATCACCGGCGAAGGCCTGAAGGAGGCGCTCACCGGCGCCGAGGTCGTGATCGATCTGGCCAACTCGCCTTCGTTCGAAGACAAGGCCGCCATGGATTTCTTTACGATTTCTGGCCGCAACCTGCTCGCAGCGGGCAAGGCTGCCGGGGTCAAACACCATATCGCGCTCTCGGTTGTCGGAACCGAACGCCTGCAGGACTGCGGCTATTTCCGCGCCAAGCTCGTCCAGGAACAGCTGATCAAGGCGTCCGGCATTCCCTACACCATCGTTCATTCCACGCAGTTCATGGAATTCCTCGCCGGCATCGCCAAGTCCGGCACGATCGGCGAAGCCGTGCATCTGTCGCCGGCCTATGTGCAGCCCATCGCATCCGACGACGTCGCCGACGCCATGGCCGGTGTCGCGCTCGCCGCGCCGATCAACGGCATGATCGAGATCTCCGGTCCGGAGCGCGTGCGAATGAGCGAGCTCGTCACCCGCTACCTCAAGGCTCTCGGCGATCCCCGCGAGGTCGTGGCCGATCCGGAGGCGCTCTACTTCGGTGCGCGGCTAAACGACAACTCGCTCGTCTCCGACAACAATCCCCGCCTTGGCCACATCACCTTCGAGCAGTGGTTTCCCACCGCGGCGCGGAAATGACCGTCAGGCTGCGCCTGAGCCTACGCGCAGCGCATTACGCAACACAAGAAAAGGAGTTTCGAAATGATCAAGTCAATCGCCGCGGCCGTCATCGTGACGGCAGCCCTGGCCAACCCGGTCGGAGCCAAGGATGCTCACGCCGGCGAGAAAGCCGCCAAAGTCACCCTTGTCTATGAACATGAACTGCCGAATGTGCCGGGCAAGAGCATCAAGGGCATACTGGTCGAATATGATCCCGGTGGCGTCTCCGAGGCCCACACCCATCCGAGCTCGGCCTTCATCTACGCGACGGTTCTGGAAGGCTCCATCCGCAGCCAGGTCAACGACGATCCGGCCAAGGTATACAAAGCCGGCGAGAGCTTTTCGGAAATGCCGGGCGACCGCCACAGCGTGAGCGAGAACGGCTCCAAGACCAAGCCCGCAAAGCTGCTGGCAGTGTTCGTGGTCGATACCGCCCAGAAAGAATTGACCTATCCGGTCACGAAGTAGGCCGAAAGGGCCGGACGCCGTCCTGGCGCCCGGCCCTGCCTGTGAGCCGTATCCTATCGGGGACCCATGTTCGGCGATCATCACTTCCTTGCCCTTGTCGTGATCAATCTTCTGGGGCTGGCCGGCATTGTCGTCTGGTATTTCCAGGGCCGTGGGCGTCCGATGGCACGCCTGATCGTCCAGATCCTGTTCTTCGCCGGCATGACCGCGGTGCTCTGGCTGAGCGGTATCCTGCCGCATTGGGTGGCTGAGACAGATTTCCAAGGCGCGTATCTGGCAAAGTCGGCGCGCATCCTCTGGTGGATACACCTTGCCTGGACGCTTATCGGCTTTGTGCGCCTCTATATTGTCGTGGAACACCGGCCGCGAGAAGCGCGCCTGCTCCAGGAGCTGGTCGTCGCGGTCATCTATCTCGGCGTGGCGTTGTCGATAACGGGTTTCGTCTTCGGCGTTCCGGTCGCAACACTGGCGGCAACGTCGGGCGCGGTTGCGATCATTGTCGGACTTGCGCTGCAGAACACGCTGGGTGACGTCTTTTCCGGCGTCGCGCTGACGCTGGGGCGTCCCTACACGCTCGGTGACTGGATCATGCTGAACGACGGCACGGAAGGACGCATCGTCGAAACAACCTGGCGCTCCACCCACCTGCTTACCGGTGCCAACAACATCGTCGTCCTGCCCAACAGCGTGCTGGCGAAACTCAGCCTGACCAATCTAAGCCGTCCCGACGAGAGGCAGTTGATGACACTGACCGTGCGGATTGCGGCGACGCACGCGCCGCACATCATCGAGGAGGCCATGCACGCGGCTCTCCAGAAATGCCAACGGATCGTTAGGGAGCCAGCACCGCTCGTCGCGCTGAAGGACATCGATGCAGTCGCAATCGGGATGGATCTGTTCTTTTGCGTGGCCGGTCCGGCCGACCGGTTGCTGGCGAGGAATGAGGTGATCGATACTGTCCATCGGCATTGCGAGGCGAACGGTCTTTCCCTGGCAATGTCGCCGCAGAGTTATGCCGTCGTATTGCCGGCGACGGCTGACCAGCCGCCAGCGAGGGTCATGCGCTCATCCGGCGCGCTCTAGCACCCATTCAAAACTGTTCTTCCAAAGCTCCGCCGGAATCTCCTGCGCCAGCGCTTCGGTGAGGTCGGAAAGCCGGACGCTGCGCAATTTTGCCCGCCAGGCCTCATCGGCTTCCCACATGATGCGAGACACTGCGCAAGGGCCGCTTTCGCAATAGCCCAGCGGACGGCACGGATTGTTTTCGCGGATGTTTGTGCACACAAACGTCCGCGACTTGCCCTCCACCGCTTCCACGATCTCGAGGAAAGTCAGCTCGGCCGGCGGTCGTGCCAGCCGGTACCCGCCCGACGGACCGAGCGTGGTATCCACCAGGCCCGCTTGCGACAGGCTTTGCAGCGCCTTGGACAGATACTCCTTGGGAAGGCCGTGGAATTCGGCGAGCGCTTTTGTGGAGAGATAGCGCCCCGCAGGCAGGCCCGCGAGAATGGCGCAGCAGTGCAGCGCCCATTCGACTTGGCTTTTCAGGATCATCAATTAATTCCGGGTCGATACCGCTCGATGTTATATTAAGGATATGAAATATCCCTATTTTACTGCTGTGTAAACAGACGGCCTTGCGGAGTGGTTACGGGACGGCAACGGCTCACCTCGCAGCCGGCCAATTGCAAACAGCGCGGCAAGCGATTATTCCGGCGCTCATGAGCAAAAATCCAATCCACATCATCGGCGGCGGCCTCGCCGGCTCCGAAGCCGCCTGGCAGGCGGCACAAGCCGGTGTTCCCGTCATTCTGCATGAAATGCGTCCGGTGCGCGGCACCGATGCGCACAAGACCGATGGGCTGGCGGAACTCGTCTGTTCCAACTCTTTCCGCTCCGACGACGCCGAAAACAACGCAGTCGGCCTGCTGCATGCCGAAATGCGGCTGGCCGGCTCGCTGATCATGAGCGCCGGCGACGCCAACCAGGTGCCGGCCGGCGGCGCGCTCGCGGTCGACCGCGACGGCTTCTCCGACGCGGTGACGAAAAAGCTCGAAGCGCACCCGCTGATATCAATCGAGCGCGAGGAAGTGCCGGGCCTGCCGCCTGCGGAATGGGACCAGGCGATCATCGCCACCGGACCGCTGACCGCACCTTCGCTCGCCCAGTCGATCGCCGAGGCGACCGGCGCCGATGCGCTGGCCTTCTTCGACGCCATTGCCCCGATCATCCATTTCGACACGATCGACATGGATACCTGCTGGTTCCAGTCGCGCTACGACAAGGTCGGCCCCGGCGGCACCGGCAAGGACTACATCAACTGCCCGATGGACAAGGACCAGTATCTCACCTTCGTGCAGGCGTTGGTCGACGGCCAGAAAACCGAATTCAAACAATGGGAAGGCACGCCCTATTTCGACGGCTGCCTGCCGATCGAGATCATGGCCGAGCGCGGCGTCGAGACGTTGCGCTACGGTCCGATGAAGCCGATGGGTCTGACCAATGCCCACAATCCGACGGTCAAGGCCTATGCCGTAGTGCAGCTGCGCCAGGACAATGCGCTGGGCACGCTCTACAACATGGTCGGTTTCCAGACCAAGCTGAAGCATGCCGAGCAGGTGCGCGTGTTCCGCACCATTCCAGGCCTGGAAAACGCCGACTTCGCGCGCCTCGGCGGCCTGCACCGCAACACCTACATCAATTCGCCGACCTTGCTCGACGCGTCGCTGCAGCTGAAGTCGCGGCCCGGCCTGCGCTTTGCCGGCCAGATCACCGGCTGCGAGGGCTATGTCGAGAGCGCGGCCATCGGCCTGCTCGCCGGCCGCTTCGCCGCCGCCGATCGGCTCGGCCACGCCCCTTCACTGCCCCCGCTCACCACCGCTTTCGGCGCGCTGCTCAACCATATTACCGGCGGCCATATCGTCTCCGACGACGAGCCGGGCAAACGCTCCTTCCAGCCGATGAACGTCAATTTCGGCCTGTTCCCGCCGGTGGAAGCACCGAAAACCGAAGGCAAACGCCTGCGCGGCAAGGACAAGACAGTGGCCAAGCGCCACGCGATCACATCGCGCGCCCAGGCCGATTGCCGGGAGTGGCTAGGGTTGCCGGCGCGCGCCGAGGCAGCGGAGTAGTCTCTGGCCAAACTCTCCAGGATGCCGCAACTTTTTCCGCCGGGTCATCAGACAACCGGGGAACCATTTGCAGGCAACTACGAGATCATGTGGAGCATCTACGTCAGATGCAACAACCTGCAGAAGTTGCACAAGGTCCACATCCCTGCACTTGAGGCGCTTATCGGCCAGCCCCATGGAGGCAAGGGCTGGGTACTCGAAAACGAAGACTACAACGAGGACCGCGACCGAAGCTTGCAGAGGATCGTTGCCTTGCAGCGCTTAAACGGTCCGTACAACGACCGATTCCTCGTTGATTTCATGAAGGCGCTCTACTCGTTGTCGCCATACTGGACCATCCAAGCCCGCCTCGATCCGTCACATCCTCACGGCGTCTATGTAAACGCCCGATTTTCGCGAGAGACAGCCCCGGAGGCGCCGGCAGTTGTCGATGCGATGGTCGAATTGGAAGGCAATTTCACCGACGCCATGGGTGGCGAATCTGGACGCTACCTTGGAACGGGTCAACGTATTGACGGTGACCCAACAGCCGGCGGATCGTGATCTACTCCGCCGGTTCAGCCCCCGCCATCGGAAGCCCCGGCTTGCCCGCCTCGCCAGGATTTCTCCTGACATAAGCCGCCTTCAGCGTCTCCGAAGTCTCGCGCGAGCCATCGTGGCTCCAGCCCGGCGGCTTGATCAGATAGTTGAGCCGGTCGCGCATCGTCAGCCCCGGCGCGAAGGCATCCCGGAACATGCCGATCCATTCGTGGAACGCCACTTTCAGCGGATTGAAGGTGCCGAGATTCTTCACGATGCCGTAGCGCGGCTGGTCTTCCTCCAGTTCCGCGACGAAGGTGCCGAACATGCGGTCCCAGATGATCAGCGTGCCGGCATAGTTGGCGTCGAGATAGCGCGGATTGGTGGCGTGGTGGACGCGGTGATGCGAGGGCGTATTGAAGATGAATTCGAACCAGCCCCACATCTTGCCGATGGCTTCGGTGTGGATCCAGAACTGCCAGACCAGGTTGAAGCCGAAGGTGAAGGCGATGACAGCCGGATGGAAGCCGAGCAGCACCAAAGGCGCCTGCAGCACGAACATGAAGGTAAACAGCCCGGTCCAGCTTTGCCTGAGCGCCGTCGACAGATTGTAGTGCTGGCTGGAATGATGGTTGACGTGCTCGGCCCACACCCAGCGCACCCGGTGCGCGATGCGGTGATAGATGTAGTAGCGCAGGTCATCGAGCAGGAAGGCGGCCAGGAACACCCATACCGACAGGCCGAGATTGAAGAAGCGAAACTGCCAGAGCCACAGCAGCGCCCAGTAGGAAACCACGCCGAGCAGCAGGCCGGCAACGACATTGCCGGTGCCCATCATCAGGCTGGTCAGCGTATCGCGCGTCTCGAACGAGCCCTTGGCGCGGCCAGTGCGCACCAGCCAGAGCTCGATCAGGATGGCGGCGACGAAGAACGGGATGGCCAGCTGGGTGACCTGCGGGAAATTGTACTCGTCCATCACGCGGCCTCTTTGGCTGATATCGGATTGTGCGGGCCAAGCGCTGCCGCGACGGCCCTCGCATCAGCACTGTCGGCAAAGGCGAAGCGTCCGCCCCTCCAGGTGAAGTCGGCCAGTTTCAGCGAAAGCGCACCGGCTTCGTCGAGATTGAGGGCGCGGATGTCGTGCGGCGTGACGATGCGCGTCAAAAAGCAGTCGCCGACACTGTGGACGATGCCGCAGCGCCCTTGCCCAAGGTCGAGGAACGCCGTCCTGGCATCCGCTGTCAGGCGCACCGTCGCTACCTTCTCATCGGGAAAATCATCGGCGAGCCGGCTGAGCGCCTGATCGGCGCCGGCAAGCGTCGCAATTCTGCTGCCGCCGGTGAAGTGCACGGCCAGAACCGACAGCGCAATGCCGACAACGACGAGTGCGACCAGCACAGGCAGGCTCATGACCAGAAATCTCCTCCGGACCGGTCGCGTCTTGTGGCGACGATTTCGGGCCGACGAATCTCTAGCACGATTGACGTTTACGTCAAATGGCTGGCCAGCCCCGCATTGCGCGTCTGAGCAACAGCCAATGCCGGCGCAACGCCGAAAGCCGCACCGCTCCGGCGAGAGGCACATGGCGGCCACTCGCCATCTTGCCGAGATAGGCGCTGGTCAGGGCCAGTGGCAAAAATGCCGGTCGCAGCGTCTCCGGCAGGGCCGAAGCCCCTTGCTCGAAAGCGCCGAGATGCTCCTGCGCCAGCGCGATCATTGCAGCCACCGCTCGCTCAGCACCTGGTCCGCCATCGCCGCTGACGAACTCCTCCGGCGACGAGCCCGCTGCCGCCAGGATATCGGCGGGCACGAAGCATTGGCCGCGCCGGCGATGCAGCGGCAACAGCAGCAACAGGCCGGTCATTGCCTGCGCACAGCCGGCCCTGCCCGCCAGTTCGGCAAAGCGCGGCGCCTCGATGGGATCGAGCACCAGCGCCGCCAGCTGGATCAGCGCCGCCGCCGTCTCGCCGCAATAGCCTTCGAGATCGGTGCGCGACGGCATCGGATCGTCATAGAGGTCGAAGATGCGGGCTTCGAGCATGTTGTCGAAGGCAGCTTTCGGCAGCCCATGAGCGGAGATAGTCGCCTTCAACGCATCGGCGAGCGGGTTGCCCGTTGCCGCGCCCTCGGCGGCGATGACATCGCGCCACCATTGCAGCCTCACCTCGCCCGGCAATGCCTCATGGATGCGGTCGCGGACAGAGGCGATCTCGGCATTGAAGGCGTAAAGCGAAAGCAGCGCCTCGCGCTTGTCGGCGGGTGCATAAAGTGCGCTGACATAGCGATCATGGTCGCCGGCGCGCACCGCCTCCATGACGATGTTGGCGGTATCGGTCACGTCAGTCGACGGCGATCAGCGCTGCGGCCACGGCGCGGTCTTCGGCGAGCAGCACATTGTAGGTCCGCACCGCCGCCCCCGTCGACATCGGATCGGAGCCAATGCCAGCCGCCTTCAATGCCACCCGAAGTGCTGCCGGCAACGGCCGCAAATCCTTGCCGGTGCCGACCAGCAGGATCTCTACCTTGCCGGCTTCCGCCAGCAGCAGGTCGAAATCCGCCGCCGTCAGCGCCAGCGGATCGGCCGGCTCCCAGCCATGGATGCCCGAGGGCAGGCACAGCAGCGAGCCGCGGTGCGACATGTCGGCAAAGCGGAAGCCGCCATTGCCATAGGCCTCGATCGGCGCGCGGCCGGGGAAATGCGCCTCGCGGATGACGATGCCTTTTGCCACCGGGGTGGCCGTCAGGTCGCCACGGCCTTGCCGCCACCCACCGGCTTCTCCTCGTCGGCGGTCGTAGCCTGCGGCCGCAACCTGAACAGGATCAGCAAGGGCGCTGCGATGAAGATCGACGAGTAGGTGCCGAAGACGACACCGAACAGCATCGCCATGGTGAACGAACGGATCACTTCGCCGCCGAACAGCACCAGCGCCAACAGCGCCAGGATTGTCGTCACCGAGGTCAGCGTCGTTCTCGACAGCGTCTCGTTGATGGCGTTATTCAACAATTGCGGCAGCGGCATCTTTTTGTATTTTCTGAGATCCTCGCGGACGCGGTCATAGACCACGATGGTGTCATTGAGCGAATAGCCGATGATGGTCAGGATCGCCGCCAGTGAGGACTGGTTGAACTCGAGCCCAGTGATGACGAAGAAGCCCAGCGTCATCACCACATCGTGCACCGTCGCCACGATGGCGCCGACCGCGAACTGCCATTCGAAACGGAACCAGACATAGACCAGGATGCCGACCAGCGCGATCAGCATGGCGATGGTGCCTTGCTTGGCCAATTCGCCCGAAACCGTCGGACCCACCACTTCGACGCGGCGGAAATCATAAGTGTCCTGCAGCTCGCCGCGCACCTTGTCAATGACGGTCTGCTCGGCGTTCTCGCCGCCCTCCTGGGTGCCGACGCGGATCAGCACGTCATTCGGTGCGCCGAACTGCTGGACCTGCACTTCACCGATGTTGAGCTCCGACAACCGGCTTCTGATATCGCCGATGTCGGCGTCGCCTTGCTTGGACTGCACCTCGATGATCGAACCGCCCTTGAAGTCGATGCCGTAGTTGATATCGACGGTCAGGAACAGCACCACCGACAGGACGGACAGCAGGCTGGACAGCGCGAACGTCCAGCGCCGGATGCCCATGAACGGGATCTTCGTGCCGGGCGGAATGAAGGTCACCGGCGCGCGCGGCAATTCCTTCGGACGCGCGCGGCGCAGCCAGATCGACACCAGCAGGCGGGTGAAGGTGAAGGCGGTGAACACCGTGGTCAGGATGCCGATGGCGTAGGTGATGGCAAAGCCCTTGACCGGACCGGTGCCGAGATAAAACAGCACCACGGTGGCGATCAGCGACGTGACGTTCGAATCGACGATGGTCGCCAGCGCCTTGGTGAAACCGGTGTCGATCGCTTGTATCACCGAGCGCCCAGCGCGTCGCTCCTCACGGATGCGTTCATAGATCAGCACGTTGGAATCGACCGCCATGCCGATGGTCAGCACGATACCGGCAATGCCGGGCAAGGTCAGCGTCGCGCCCAGCAGCGACAACAGACCGACGATCATCGCCACGTGTACGGCCAGCGCAATGTTGGCGAGGAAGCCGAGGAAGCCGTAGGCGACGAACATGAAGGCGACGACGAGGATGGAGCCGATAATGCCGGCGACCTTGCCGGCATGGATCGAATCCTGGCCGAGGCCCGGGCCCACCGTGCGTTCTTCGATCACGGTCAGCTTCGCCGGCAGCGCGCCGGCGCGCAGCAGCACGGCGAGATCGTTGGCGCTTTCAGCGGTAAAATTGCCGGAGATCTGGCCGCTGCCGCCGAGGATCGGCTCGCGGATCACCGGCGCCGAAATCACCTGGTTGTCGAGGATGATGGCGAATGGCTTGCCGACATTCTGCTGCGTCGCCTGGCCGAACCGGGTCGCGCCGCGCGAATTGAAGGTGAACGCAACCACCGGCTCGTTGTTTTGCGAGTTGTAGGTGGCCGTCGCCTTGGCGAGATCCTCGCCGGAAACGATGACGCGGTTTTCCACAAGATACGGAACCGGCGGATCGTCCTGCGAGTAGAGCACCGAGGAGCCTGCCGGCGGGCGCCCGTTGAGCGCATCCTGCACCGACATCGAGGTGTCGACCATCTGGAAGGTCATCTTGGCGGTCTGGCCGATGATTTCCTTCAGCCTTTGCGGATCCTGCAGGCCAGGCACCTGGACCAGCACACGGTCGTCGCCCTGCCGCTGCACGATCGGCTCAGTGGTGCCGAGTTCGTTGACGCGGCGCTCGACGACTTCGATCGACTGCGCCAGTGCGGCGGAGGTGCGGTATTTGATGCCGGCGTCGGTGACAGTGAATTTGAGCAGGCCGGCTTCGGAATCATCCAGCGACATTTCCTGGATAGAGCCGCCGGTGAACAGGCCGGCGGCGACCGGATCGGTCAGCGGCTTGAGCGCCGTCTTTGCGGCGTCGATCTGATTTGGGTCCGTTATGCGCACCTGCACGGTCCTGCCCGTGCCGCCGAGGCCGGTATAGCCCACCTTGGCATCGCGCAGCAGCGTGCGGATTTCGTCGCGTGTCGTTTCCAGCTGCGCCTTGACCAGATCGTTCTGGTCCATCTGCAAGAGAATGTGCGATCCGCCCTGCAGGTCGAGACCCAGCGTCATCTGCCGCTTCGGCACCCAGCTGGGCAATTGCGCCAATGTGCTGGCCGGGAAGAGATTGGGCGCGGCAAGGATGAACGTGGCGGCCACGGCCAGCCAGATCAGGATCATCTTCAGGCGCGAAAAATACAGCATATGGCGTCGTCCGTCAGGGCATACTGGCGGATCGTTCCGCCGACAATTCGGTTATTTCTTGGCGTTCTGGTTCGCCACCGGCTCGCCCTTACCCTGCACACCGTCGATTGTCGAGCGCGCCAACGCCAGATTGCCGCTGCCGCCGGGGTGGGTTCCGGCGTCAATCGGTTGATTTTCGGCCTTATTATAACTCGGAAAACCGCCAGGCGTGATGCGAAATCAACACCCGGCTTCTGCCTGTCGTATCGGCGGGTCACACCGCCCGAAGGGCCAGCATCTCCGGCTGGTTACTTCTTGGCGTTCTGGTTGGCCACCGGCTCGCCCTTGACCCGCACGTCGGCGATGGTCGAGCGCAGCGCCGTCACCTTGGTGCCGCCGCCGAGGTCGATCTCGAGCTCATGGTCGTCGATCACCTTGGTCACCTTGCCGACAAAGCCGCCGCCGGTGATGACCGTGTCGCCGCGGCGCACCGCCGAGAGCATCTCCTGGCGCTTCTTCAGCTGCGCGCGCTGCGGCCGGATGATGAGGAAATACATGATCACGAAGATCAGCACGAACGGGAGTATCATGCCGATATCCCCGAACGGACCAAGCGGAGTTCCGGTGGCTTGGGCATATGCCGGTGTGACGAACATCAAGAACTCCTGGTTACGAAGAAGGCCATAAGGCGGCCTTGCCAAATTTGGCCGGAATATAGTGGGTAAAGTTGCCAATGCAACTGGACCGCCCGGCTTTCGGCTGCTTTTCCGGCCGGTTGACCCGTGTTAGAGCATGCACCCTGATAGCGGGCGTGGTTTTTGCAAAAGATCACGCTCAAACAAAAGCTTGGAACCAGTTCCTATCTCGCCCGGACCAGGACGATTTCCGCCCCTGCCCACGTTTGCGGAACAAAACAAATGACCGAGACATGACCGACAGCACCATCGAGGCCCTGAACCAGAAGCTCGACCGCCTGATCGAGGCGGTCACCCGCCTCGCCCCGCCGCCGGTGCCGAAGACCGATCTTGCCGTGGCCGACTGCTTCGTCTGGCAGGCCGATCCCGGCTATCTCGAGCCGGTGCGCAAGGTCAACCGCGTCGACATCGGCCTGATCCGAGGCGTCGATCGCGTGCGTGACATCCTGGTCGAAAACACCGAGCGCTTCGCCGCCGGCCACGCCGCCAACAATGTGTTGTTGTGGGGCGCGCGCGGCATGGGCAAGTCATCGCTGGTCAAGGCGGTGCATGCCGAGATCAATGCCAAAGCCAAGTCCGACCTGCCGCTGAAGCTGATCGAGATCCACCGCGAGGACATCGACACGCTGCCCAGGCTGATGGGCCAGTTGAAGGCAGCGCCCTTCCGCATCATCCTGTTTTGCGACGACCTCTCGTTCGACCATGACGACACCTCCTACAAGTCGCTGAAGGCAGCGCTTGAAGGCGGCGTCGAGGGCCGCCCGGCCAATGTCATCTTCTACGCCACGTCGAACCGCCGGCACCTGTTACCGCGCGACATGATCGACAATGAGCGCTCGACCGCCATCAACCCGTCGGAGGCGGTCGAGGAAAAGGTTTCGCTGTCCGACCGTTTCGGCCTGTGGCTCGGCTTCCACAAATGTTCGCAGGACGAATATCTCGACATGGTCAATGGCTATGCGAGCCATCACGGGCTGGAGATCGAACCTGAGCAGCTGCGGGCCGAAGCGCTGGAATGGGCGACAACGCGCGGCAGCCGCTCGGGTCGTGTCGCCTGGCAGTTCACCCAGGATCTGGCTGGCCGACTCGGCAAGCCGCTCAACGACTGATGTCGATCCGACAGAACTGAAAAAGCCCGCCCCTGGCAGGGCGGGCTGAGCCGGCGGGCCGGACTGGAGGTCAGACGGCCAGCAATCGTTTATTGTTCTATTCGAGATAGCCGGACGGATCGACCGGCGCCGAGTTCTTGCGCACTTCGAAGTGCAGTTTCGGCGAGTCGGTGGTGCCGCTCATTCCCGACAGCGCGATTTCCTGGCCGCGCTTGACCTTCTGGCCGCGCTGCACCTCGATTGAACTGGCGTGACCATAGACGGTGACCAGCCCGTTTTCGTGGCGCACCAGCACCGTGTTGCCGAATTCCTTGAGGCCGTCGCCGGCATAGATGACGACGCCGTTCTCGGCCGCCTTGACCGGTGTTCCCTCAGGCACCGCGATGTCGACACCGTCCTTGCCACCACCAAAGCTGGAGATGACGCGGCCACGCACCGGCCAGCGCATCTTGCCGATGCCGGTGGCATCCGGCGCAACAGCATCGTCGTCCTCAGCCTGCTGGATGACTTTGGCGTCCTTCTTCGGCGGTGTGTAGGTGGCGAGCGTCTCCGTCGGCTTTGCCGCCGGCTGGGTGGTGGCCGTCGTCACCGGATCGACCTTTGCCGGCTTGACGCTGGCAACGGTCGCCGTGCCGCCGGCCGGAACCTTCAGCGTCTGGCCGATCTTGAGCAGACCGTCCTTCATACCATTCGCCTGCTTCAGTGCGACGACGCCGACGCCGGTCTTGCGTGCGATGGAGGACATGGTGTCGCCCGACTGCACGGTATAGGTGCCGGCACCCGCCTTGGGCGTGGCCGCAGCCGTCTGCTGCGCCGGTTTGTCGGTCTTCGGCTTGTTCGCGGCGGCCGAAGCGTCGACCTGCGCGGCGGACTTGCCGTCCTTGAGTTTTGGCTGCTGCGGCAGCACGGCGACCTTCTCCGGCGCCGGCGCCTTGGGGCTGTTCGCCGGCTTGCCGTCGGCGACCTTCGGCTCGGTCCCTTTGCTCGAATAGGCATAGGCCGGGATGACCAGCTTCTGGCCGGTCTTCAGCCCCTTGGTGGCGCTCAAGCCGTTGACCTTCATGATCACATCGGCCGGCACGTGATAGTGCTGGGCGATGCCGGAAATGGTCTCGCCGTCCCTGACGACGATCTCGGTGGCATGCGGCGTGCCGGCAACGGCCGACTTCGGCGCATCGGACTCACCAGCATTCTTGAACGGTCTTGCCGGCTGAACCGTGCCGGTCGTCATCGTCCTGTCGACATGCGGCGCCGGTGCCAGTGCCGGCGCGGAAGCGGTGCGCATCGGCGCCGCAGCAGGCTGGCTTGGCGGCGGCAGCTGCTGAACGGTGACCGGCTCCAGGCTGGAGCGGCTGACCGACTGGGTGTGGCTGCCATCGACGGGTGCTGCCGAAACGTCGCCCGGATAGGGCTGCGCGGTGCTCTGCTTGTCGATGATGGCGCGCTGATTGTTGGTCGAGGAGGTGAAGACGTCGTCTACACCGTTGAACCGCGAGGCCTGGGAGCTACACCCCGCAGCCACGCCGGCTAGCATGAGGACAGCGCAACCCCGCGACAGAGTACGCCCGTTTGCCTTCAAAACACTGAATTGCATCGCACTAACCCGCACAGACCCGGTACACACTGGTCATGATTAAAGCGCGTTAATGTTACTGTCGGGTTAACCCCATAGAATCAGACGCAAATTTTCTTAAAACATTTTCGAATGCGCCGAAGGTGCGTTGAGATTCTGGTCACCATCAACTTCGTCATCCCTGGGCGGAGCAGCCGCGAAGCGACGTCGCGAAGACCCTGGGATCCATTCCGTGACGTTGGCCGAAGGACGCAGCGGAGCAGAATTCTGAACCGTTGCAACGCCTTAACTTCGCGGCATGGATCCTCGGGTCTGCGCCGCGTCGCTTCGCTCCTTGCTCCGCCCGTGGATGACGAAGCGATGGCTTCGTAGGCGCAAGAGCGTGGATCAAATCACCGCCGCGACGCTGCGCATGATCGGTTGCAAGCGTACCGTGCCGATATCCTCGCGCTCGAAACGGCTGCCGACCTTGGTCAGCTTGGCCAGCACCTGCTCGCCCTCTTCCGGTCCGATCGGCGCAATGACGATGCCGCCGCTCGACAGCTGGTCGAGCAGAAAGCGCGGCAGGCTGTCGAATGCCGCCCAGGCGACGATGCGGTCGAACGGCCCTTCATTGGCAAGCCCATTGGAACCGTCGGCCTGGCGCACGACGACGTTGCCGATGCCGAGCGCCTCGAAGCGCTGCTTCGCCTGTTCGGTCAGCGTTTTGTAGCGGTCGATCGAGACGACCCGCGCCGCCAGCCGCGACATCACCGCCGCCGTGTAGCCCGAGCCGGTGCCGATCTCGAGCACGCGGTTGCCGGACTCTATCGCCAACGACGCGATCACCGCCGCCTGCAGGTCGGCGCCCTCGATCGCCTCGCCGCATTCGATCGGCAGCATGCCGTCCGACCAGGCGATCGAATGGTATTGTCCGTTGAGGAAGCCGCGCCGCGGCGTCGCCTCGAAGGCGGCGATTAGCGCCTTCGGCACGGCGCCGCCCTGCCCACGCAGCCGCAGCAGGAAAGCAGCAAAACCCTCGCGGTCGTCGAGCGGCAGGTTCATGCCAACACCTTATTCATGCCAAAACCTTATCTATGCGAGTGCCTTGGTCAGTTGATCGCGGATTTCATGCGCGGTGAGGTCAAGCTGAAGCGGCGTCACCGACACCAGCCGGTTGCGCAAGGCATGGAGGTCGGTGCCTTCTCTGCCCTCGACCGGCTCGCGGCCGAAGCGCAGCCAGTAGTAAGGCAGGCCCCGGCCGTCGCGGCGCTCGTCAACCCACAGGCTGTGCACCAGCTTGCCTTGCGAGGTGACGACCGTGCCCGCGACCTGGTCAGGCAGGCAATTCGGAAAATTGACGTTGAGCAGCACGCCGTCCGGCAGCGGCATGGCAACAAGCTTTTTCAGCAGCGCCGGGGCCAGCGTCTCGGTGGTCTCGTAGGGAACGACACGGTCCTCGCCGACATAGGAATAGCCCTGGCTCAGCGCGATCGAGCGGATGCCGAGCAGCGCGCCTTCCATGGCGCCGGCGACGGTGCCGGAATAGGTGACGTCGTCGGCGATGTTGGCGCCGGAATTGACGCCCGACAGGATCAGGTCCGGCGGCTCGGGCAGTATCTTCTTGACCCCCATGATGACGCAGTCGGTCGGTGTGCCGCGCACGGCATAATGCTTCTCGCCGATCTTTCTCAGGCGCAGCGGCTCCGAGATCGACAGCGAATGCGCATAGCCCGACTGGTCCTGCTCCGGCGCCACCACCCAGACATCGTCCGAAAGCGTGCGGGCGATGCGTTCGAGCGACGCCAGGCCCTCGGCGTGGATGCCGTCATCATTGGTCAGAAGAATGCGCATTATTTCGATTCGATCTTCGCCAGACCGCCCATGTAAGGCCGCAGCACTTCAGGAATGGTTACACTGCCATCCTCATTCTGGTAGTTTTCGATGACAGCTATGAGTGCACGGCCGACGGCGGTGCCCGAACCGTTCAGCGTATGAACGAAGCGGTTGCCCTTGCCGTCTTTGTCCTTGTAGCGGGCATCCATGCGCCGGGCCTGGAAATCGCCGCAGACCGAACAGGACGAGATCTCGCGATAGGCGTTCTGCCCGGGCAGCCAGACCTCGATGTCGTAAGTCTTGCGTGCGCCAAAACCCATGTCGCCGGTGCACAGCACCATGGTGCGGAACGGCAGTTCCAACCGCTTCAGCACTTCTTCGGCGCATTGCGTCATCCGCTCATGTTCGGCGAGCGAAGACTCCTGGTCGGTGATCGACACCAGCTCGACCTTGTAGAACTGGTGCTGGCGCAGCATGCCGCGCGTGTCGCGACCGGCCGACCCGGCTTCCGAACGGAAGCACGGCGTTAGCGCGGTGTAGCGAAGTGGCAGCTTTTCATGCGACGTGATCTCCTCGCGCACCAGATTGGTGAGTGGCACCTCGGCGGTCGGAATCAGCCCCAGCCGGCCATCGCCATGCGGCGTGAAGAACAGATCGTCCTCAAATTTCGGCAGCTGGTTGGTGCCGAACAGAACTTCGTCCCTGACCATCAGTGGCGGGATGATTTCCTCATAACCGTGCTCGGTCGTGTGCAAATCGAGCATGAACTGGCCGATGGCGCGCTCCATACGTGCCAGTCCGCTCTTCAACACGGTGAAGCGCGAGCCCGACAGTTTTGCCGCCCGCTCGAAATCCATCATGCCGAGCGCTTCGCCGATCTCGAAGTGCTCTTTCACCCAGTTCGGCCGCGTCGGTATTTTGCCGACAATATGCCTGACGACATTGTCGTGCTCATCCTTGCCGACCGGGACATCGTCGAGTGGCACGTTGGGCAGCACCGCCAGCGCGTCGTTCAGCGCCTTGTCGAGTTCACGCTCGCGGGCCTCGCCATTCTGGATGAAGGTCTTGATGTCGCCGACTTCTGCCTTGAGCTTTTCGGCAAGCGCTGCATCGCCCGAGCGCATGGCGTTGCCGATCTCTTTCGAGGCGGCGTTGCGGCGCTCCTGCTTGGTCTGCAATTCGGTAACGTGCTCGCGCCGCGCCTCGTCTTTGGCGATCAGATCGTCGACCGTGGACTGCGCCTCGTCAGCCGACCACGAGCGCTTGACCAGCGCCTCGGCAAGGGCCTTCGGGTTGTCGCGAATCCATTTGATATCGAGCATGTTGGTTCGTCCTCAGGATAAGGCCTGAGGGGGTAAACCGCATCCTTGATCGATGCAAGACGAGCGTTCAGCGACTGCCGCGTTTTTCCGCCGGCGCAGCCGCCCAAGGCTCGCCGTCTAGGAAGAAGCCTGCGTTGAAGACGCTTTCGCTGCCTTTTCGGCCACGGCTTCGGCCGCTTCCTGCTTTTCGCGCGCCAGCTTCTGCTTGACCTGGTCTCGCTCGATCAGCCGAGCCGCCCAGATCGACACTTCGTAGAGCAGGATGGTCGGGATGGCCAAACCGATCTGGCTCATCGGATCGGGCGGCGTCAGCACGGCCGCGACGACGAAGGCGATGACGATCGCCCATTTGCGCTTTTCGGCCAGCGCCTTCGACGACAGCATGCCGACGCGCGTCATCAGGCTGGTCACCACCGGCAGCTGGAACACCAGGCCGAAGGAGAAGATCAGCGTCATGATCAGGCTGAGATATTCCGACACTTTCGGCAGCAGCGATATCTGCACCTGATCGTCGGTGCCGGCCTGCTGCATGGCGAGGAAGAACCACATCACCATCGGCGTGAAGAAGAAATAGACCAGCGACGCGCCCATCAGGAACAGGATCGGCGAAGCGATGAGGAACGGCAGGAAGGCGTTGCGTTCGTTCTTGTAGAGGCCGGGCGCGATGAATTTATAGATCTGCGTGGCGATCAGCGGGAAGGCGATGACCATGCCGCCGAACATGGCGAGCTTGACCTGCGTGAAGAAGAATTCCTGCGGCGCCGTATAGATCAGCTCGACCTTGTGCGGATCGAGCCCTGCCCATTGCGTCGCCCATTTGAACGGGATGACCAAAAGGTTGAACAGCTTCTTGGCGAAGAAGAAGCAGACGAGGAAAGCAACGAAGAAGCCGCCGATCGACCAGATCAGCCGCCGGCGCAATTCGATCAGATGCTCCATCAGCGGAGCCGACGACTTCTCGATCTCGTCCTTTTCGCTGTCCGCAATGCTCACTTGGCGGCTCCCGCCGTCTTCTTGGGCGCAGGCTTTTTGGCCGGCGCAGGCTTCGGGTCAGCCTTTGTGGCTGCCTTTGGTGCAGCAGCTGATTTGGCGGCTTTTGCCGGTGCAACCTTGGCAGGCGCTGCTGACGGCTTGGCCGAAGCCTTGGCCGGTGCTGCCTTGGTGGCAGCCACCCTGGCTGCCGGGGCGTTCGCTTGCTTCGGTGCAGCCGCCTTCTTCGCAGGCGCTTTTTGCGGCGCTGCCGTTGCAGCAGCCGGTGTCACCACGGATTCATCGGTCATGGCCGGGAAGATCGGCGCAGGCGGGGTAGCGTCCGGAGCGCTCACACCGGGCATTACCGTCGCGCCGTTCTTCAGCGGCTCCGCTGCCTGCGGCGTCTCTGCGGCCGGCGTTGAGGGATCGTCGGCCGGCTTCGGCTTCATCACCGCATCGACGCCAGAGCGCACATCGGCTGCCGCCTGTTCGAACGGATTGAGCTGCTTGCGGATCTCGGCTGCCGGATTGAGGCTTCTGAGCGTATCGACCGACTTCTTGACGTCGTCGAGTTCGGCTTCCTTCAGCGCCTCGTTGAACTGCTTCTGGAAGTCGGCGGCCATCGCGCGCAGCTTCGCCGTCGTGCGGCCGAAGGTGCGCAGCATATTTGGCAAATCCTTGGGCCCGACGACCACGATCATGACGATCGCGATCACCAGCATTTCGGTCCAGCCGACTTCAAACATGGCAATCTGTTCCGACTAGAACCTTGGGCTCAGCTCTTGCTGGCCTTTTCCTTCACGGCCGAAACGGTCTCGTCGGGGCGGTGCTCGACGGTGCGCTTGTCCTCGGCGGTCTCGTCGTCAGCCATGCCCTTCTTGAAGCTCTTGATGCCCTTGGCCATGTCGCCCATCAGCTCGGGAATCTTGCCGCGGCCGAACACCAGCAGCACGATCACCAGCACGATCATCCAATGCCAAATCGAAAATGAACCCATTGTAACTCTCTCTCGAATGTTTTCCCTGGCGATGATCTATGCGTTTTCGCGTTGGGATTCAAACACAACAGCGACAAAGTTTATGAAGGCGCGGCTTATGTCACGCGTTTTCAGCAAAGCTGCCCGCTACCAATCGGCGCATCTACATCCGGAAAGCGGCTTTTGACAGGCGCTGCCGGGTCAATCTTCCGTGACGCGCGGCGTCAACAGGCCGAGTTCCTCGAGGTCGATGTCAGTCAGCGCATCCTCGTCCTCGGTCAGCGCATCCGGATCGGCCGGCGGCAGCGGGATGGCGAAGTTCGAAGGCATGCGGCCGGAGAGCAGCCCCGCCCCCTTCAACTCGTCCATGCCGGGAAGATCGCGGATCTCCTCCAGCGCGAAATGGTCGAGAAAGCTGTCCGTTGTGCCGTAGGTGACCGGACGGCCGGGCGTGCGGCGGCGGCCGCGCATGCGCACCCATTCCGTCTCGAGCAGCGTGTCGAGCGTGCCCTTCGACGTCTCGACGCCCCTGATGTCCTCGATCTCGGCACGCGTCACCGGCTGGTGGTAGGCGATGATCGCCAGCACTTCGAGCGCCGCGCGTGAAAGCTTGCGTTGCTGGACGGTGTCCCTGCTCATCAGGAAGGCGAGATCGCCGGCGGTGCGGAACGCCCAGGCGTCGCCGACCCGGACCAGATTGACGCCGCGCCGCGCATAGATCTGCTGCAGCTCGGCCATCGCCGCGGCAATGTTGATGCCGTCGGGCAGTCTGGCTGCGAGCTGTTTTTCGCTGACCGGCTCGGCGCTGGCGAACACGATCGCCTCCGCCATACGCACGGCTTCCGCCATATGCAGCCGCTCGCCAGGGTTCAGGGGCGAATTCTGGGTCTCGGTCGGATCCTGGACGACGTCACCCTCCTCCGTCTCGTCTTCGACCTTGAACGGAATGACCGAAGCGTTGGCGCGTTCGCTCATGATGCTACCTCGACTGCCTTGATTGCTTGCTCCCGGTGGTCGCGCAGATAGATCGGCGCAAACGCCTGGTCCTGCCGCATATCGATCTGGCGCTCGCGCACCATTTCCAGTGTCGCGGCGAACGAACTGGCGATCGCCGTGCGCCGTTCTTCCGGGCTCGTCATATAGTCGATCAGGAAGCTGTCGAGCGTCGTCCAGTCGCGCATCGAACCGATCAGCCGGGCCAGGATGTCGCGCGCGTCCTTGAGCGACCACACGCCGCGCCGGGCGATCGTCACATTCGTGATCGCGTGCTTCTGCCGCTGCTGGGCATACGCCGTGAGCAGATCGTAGAGCGAAGCCGAATAGGCATTACGCTTCTCGACAATGACCATTTCGGGCATGCCGCGCGCGAACACGTCGCGTCCCAGCCGGTTGCGGTTGACCAGCCGCGCCGAGGCGTCGCGCATGGCTTCCAGGCGCTTGAGCCGGAACTGCAGCACCGCCGCCAGTTCCTCGCCGCTTTCGCCTTCCTCGCCGGGCTGCTTGGGAATCAGGAGCTTCGACTTGAGGAAGGCCAGCCACGCCGCCATCACCAGATAGTCGGCGGCAAGCTCGAGCCTGAGCGCCCTCGCCGTCTCGACGAAGGTCAGATACTGCTCGACCAGCGCCAGGATCGAAATGCGCGCCAGATCGACCTTCTGGGTGCGGGCAAGGTGCAGCAGAAGGTCAAGCGGACCTTCGAAGCCGGCGACGTCGACGACCAGCGACGGATCGCCGGTGACGCGTGAATCGTCGTTCTCGGCCCACAGACGGTCCATCGGTGCGGCCTTCGCAGCCTTGCTGTCCAATGTTTCCGCCACTTGCCCGTGTATCTCCTGTCTAGGCCACCGCGTCGAAATAGGTGGCAAACTCGGCGCGTATCTCGGTTTCGTCGGCCCGGTCGCGATCCCTTATATAGGTCAGCGCCCGCTTGGCGCGTTCCAGCGACGTCCCTTCAAGTCCTGTGGTTCGCGATGCGATGCCCGCCATCTCCTCGAAAACGCCATTGCAGTGAAGGACCAGATCGCAGCCCGCCGCAAGGATCGAGGCCGCCTTTGTCGGGAAATCCCCAGAAAGTGCCTTCATCGAAGTGTCGTCGCTCATCAACAGTCCGTCGAAGCCGATCTCACGGCGGATAATCTCGTCGATGACCTTGCCCGACGTCGTTGCCGGGTTGTTCGGATCGATGGCGCTGTAGACGACATGCGCCGTCATCGCCATCGGCAGATGGCTAAGCTCCCGGAACGGGGCGAAATCATGCCGCTGCAGGTCGCTCAGCGAGGCATCGACCACAGGCAGTTCGAAATGCGTGTCGGCAAAGGCGCGTCCGTGGCCCGGAATGTGCTTCATCACCGGCAGCACGCCACCCGACATCAGCCCTTCCGCCGCGGCGCGGCCAAGTTCGATGACCGGGCGGGGCTCCTTGCCATAGGCGCGCGCGCCGATAACGTCGCTGGCGCCCTCGATCGGCACGTCCAGCACCGGCAGGCAATCGGCCGAGATGCCGTAGCGCAACAGGTCGAAAGCATGCAGCCGCGCCATCAGCCAGGCGGCGCGTGTGCCGGCATCATGGTCCTTGCGCCACAATGCGCCGAGCGCACCGCCGGCAGGGTAATTCGGCGCCAGCGGCGGCCGCAGGCGTTGCACCCGCCCGCCCTCCTGGTCGATGAACACCAACGCGTCAGGACGCCCTATGCAGTCGCGCATTTCGGCGACCAGATCGCGAATCTGCTCGGTCTCGCCGATGTTGCGCGCAAACAGGATGAAGCCCCACGGGCATTCATTGCGATAGAAGCGGATTTCGTCGCGAGTGAGCGATTTCCCGGCACAGCCGAGGATCATGGATTTTGATTCGGTCATCCCGTCAGTTTAGGGCTTCGCGCCGCCAAAGGGAATCACCCCGGGCCTCAAGGGCCTGAACCGCTTGCCTGTCCACATGAAAAAGCCGGCGCGACCCCTTGGGAACGCGCCGGCTTTGATGATTGGATCAGGTCTTAGCGCGACACGAAGCAGTTGCCGCCGGCAGCCTTATAGCTGGTGCACAGATTGATCGCATCATTGCGCGACTGCGCCGGAACGCGGACACGGTAGAAGGTGCCCTTGCCGGCGATCTCCGCCTTGACGATGTTGGCTGTGCGGCCGGCCAGCACGCTGCCGTAGCGGCGCTGCAGGTCGGCATAGTTGGCCTGGGCGCTTTCGACTGTCGGCTGCGAAGCGATCTGCATCGACCACGAACCGCCGCCTGACGTCGAAGCCGTCGCCGGAATGGAGGCAACCTGGTCGGGCTTGACCTCGCCGACCACGTCGACCGGCTGGTCGGACGGGCGCTGCGGCGCCACGGCAACCGTCTCCGGCGTGTTGGCGGACTGGGTCTCAACCTTCGGCGCGGCCGCCGGCTTCACAGGCTTGGCCGGCTTGGCGGTCTCGGCAGGTGCCTGGTCGCTGTTTGCCTGATCGGTGGCTGGCGCCACGGTGCCGGTCGGCTCGGCATCGGCTGAGGGGGCGACGTGCTGCGGCGCCGGATCGGTTGGCTCGGCAGCCGCAATCTGCGGCGCAGCCGGCGCCGGATCCTCGCGCGCCACCAGCGAGCCGTCAGGCTTGACCACCATGGTCCGCACCTTGCGCGGGGCAACGGCAACCGTATCGGGGTTCTTGTCGGCTTCCTGCAGCACCTGCGCGATGCGGTCCTCGGACTTGGGTGCCGGTGCCACAGCCGCGTCGGGATTGCCGGCGGCGTCGGGGTTAGCCGCGGCTTCGGGGTTGCCGGCGGCATCGGTGCCAGGGGCAGCGTCGGTCTCGTCGGGCGACAGATCGACGACGCGGCTTTCCGGCTCCTTTGCCTTCACATCGACCGGCTCTTCGGTGTTGGTGACAAGCTTCTCCTGCACCGGCTCAGTCGGCTTGGTGCCCTTGGCGACCGCGTCATAGACCTTGTTGTCCTGGTTCGGCACGACGGCGCCGCCCGGGTTTTCCGGCTTGACCTTGATTGGCGTGTTGTCGGCCTTGACGATCACGGGAGCGTCGCTGCCGCCCTTGCCGCCAAAGGACAGGGCAAAGGCGCCGAGGCCACCGATAACAGCCACCGCACCGACGACCGCGGCGATAAACAGGCCGCTTCGGCGCGGCTTTGCGGTTTCCTGTTCGGCCAGGCCCGGCACCGCCATCGCTTCGTCCAGGTCCGGATCGTAGTCGAGTTCGTCGACAGCGAAATCGTCGGCCTGCGAAACCGGCTGGCTGCCGGGCAGCTCGTCCACGTCGAAGCCGCCAGCAGCACCGGCGTAGGCATTCTGCGTCGCCGCAAGGACTTCGGCCGGCCGCGCTGCATAGGCGCGCTGGTCGAGCTCATGGCCCGAACTGAAGCCTGAACTGTAGGATTCGTCGTCATAGGCGGCGCTGCGCGTGGCCGCAGGCGGCGGCGCCACTTCCAGCGCGTTCATGTCGTTGAGCATGCCGGCGAATTCGGCATCGATATCGTCATAGGCCGCCGGCTCGTCTTCCTGGAAGTTGAGCTCGGGAATATCGAGGTCGTCGGCGATCGCCACGACACGCTCCGGCACATCGACCGTCTCGACATCCGGCATCTCGTCATAGGTCGGAGCCGGCGCCTGGCGCGTCGGTGTGGGCGCCACATAGGCGGCGGCTGCGGCCGGCTGTTCGCTATAAGCTGGCGCTGGCGCCGACGGCATCGAAGCCATCGGCTGCGCTACAAAAGAAGCTTGGGGCTGCGCTGTAAAGGAAGGCTGGGCGGGAGTCGGGGTCACGCGGCTCCACGAACGCGCCGGCTCCGGCGGCGTCGAGCGCCAATCGCCGGCGACCGGGGTGTCGTCATCACCGAGATCGATGCCCTTGGCCAGGGCCGCATCGAAGGCATGATCATCAAACTCGATCTCGGGCTCATGACCGTCGAGTTCGCCCGCAAGCAGATCCTCGAAATCGGGATCGTTCTGGGCCGCAGCGGCTTGAGGAGCCTGCGCCGGCGCATGTTCGTCCAGGTCCCAGTCGAGATTGTCGGCAGGAGCCGTCGGCGCCGCGGCGGACCGCTGCACCGGTACGACAGGCTCATAGGCCCGGGTTGGCTCGATGGCCCGGGTGGGCTCGATGGTCCTGGTGGGTTCAATGACCGGGGCGGGCCTTGGCGTGGTCATCGCGCCAAGCAGCGCGTTGAGTTCATCTTCCAATGTCCGTTCGTCAGCAGCCGGCGCGGCCGGGGTCGCCACAACGGTGGGCGCGACATAGGCAGGGGCGACCGGAGCAGGCTGTACCGCAACTGGCGGTACCGGGGCCGGCTGCACCGGGGCGGTCTCCACCTCGGCAACCGGCTCGTGGTCGGCAACCGCGTCGTCGATGCTCAGATCGAAATCGTCGAAGGCTTCGGGTGCGGCCTCTTCGTGCGCGGCCTCATGGGAGGGGCTAGCCTCCGCAATCCACGCCGGCATCTCATCGGCTTCCGGCGCATCGATCTCAACCGGCGCGCTGGCCTCCAGATCGCTGACATCCAGATCGCTGACATCCAGACCGCGCTCTTCCGGAGCTTCAACAGGCTGAGCTTCGAACGCCTGGGGTTCGAAATCCTGGGCAGCGAAATCCATGTCGACATCGGCCATTGCGTCGTCGAAATGGCCGGCAAAATCCTCGTCGGCAACAGCATGGTCGCCGGCATCGACAACCTCGGTTGCCGGAGCGGCATATTGCTCCTGCGCCGGTACATGGCGGTCCAGCGTCAGCTCGTCTTCCAGCGACAGCGAGACAGCATTGTCGAAATCATCGTCGAATGCGACGTCGTCGGCAGGCGCGGCAACCTCGGCAACACCAGCGCCATCGGCGACGGTCGCGTCGTCGTCGAGCTGCAATCCCTGCTCCAGCGAAGCGGCAAGCTCGTCGTCCATCGGCAGGTCGTCTTCGAGCGGCGACACGTTTTCCAGCGAGCTGGCAACAGCATTGTCGAAATCGTCATCGAATGCCAGTTCTTCGAATGCGGGCTCGGCAAACGAAGGTTCGGCGGCCGGCGCCAAAGCCTGCGGAGGAGCGCCAAAATCATGATCGGCGGCATCGTCGAACACGAAATCATGGTCCAGCGAAGCGGCAAGCGCATCGTCCATCGCGGCATCAGTGGTTTCGAAAGCCGGCTCGCGAATCTCGGCGGCAGGTTCATAAACCTCGGCAGCGGGCTGGTAGAGTTCGGCAACAGGCTGGCTCACTTCCACGGAAGCAGCGTCGTCGCCGAGTTCGCCCATCAACTCCTTCTCGAGGTCGATGTCGAAATCGCCCTCGTCCGCAGCCTTCGGGACGACTGGCGCCTGCGGCTTGACCGGCTGGCGCGGATCGAAACCCATGATCCTGGTCAGTTCAGCGAACGGATCATCCTCGGCGATGTCGTTGTTGTCGGCTACTCTCAGCTGGGTTCTGTCTGCCATTATTGTTCCCGAACTCGCACTCATTCGGACGCCATGGACGTCGCGTAGGGTTGGCCCTTACCAGCGCAATGTGGGCAAATGGTGACAGGTGTTTTAGTCAAACCTAACGCATTTCGGTGGGCGCATCAGCCCCAATCAGCGTCAGGCCGGAGGTCAAAACATCCGAAACAGCCTGCACCAGCCCTAGTCTGGCATGCGTCAATTGTCGGTCGTTAACCTTAACAAAACGTAAGTCGGGATTATCGGTGCCCCGATTCCAGTGCCCGTGAAAGCTGGAGGCCAGATCGTAAAGGTAGAATGCCAGCCGATGCGGCTCCAGCGCAAGAGCCGCCGATTCGATCAGCCGGGGATATTCAGCCAGCTTCCGGATCAGCCCGATCTCGCCGTCGTCGGTGAGCAACGCAGAGGCCGCTGCCAGGCTGTTGCGGTCGAAATTCACTTCGCCCAGCTGCTCGCTCGCCTGCCGGAACACGGAATGGCAGCGCGCCGAGGCGTACTGCACGTAGAACACCGGGTTATCCTTGGATTGTTCGGTCACCTTGGCGAAGTCGAAGTCGAGTGGCGCGTCATTCTTGCGGAACAGCATCATGAAGCGCACCGCGTCGCGGCCCACCTCCTCAATGACTTCCCGCGCCGTGATGAAATTCCCGGCCCTTTTCCCCATCCGCACCGGTTCGCCGTCGCGAAACAGCTTGACCAGATTGCTAAGCAGAACCGTGAGCTTCACCTCGTCGCCGGCAATCGCCCGCGCCAGCGCTTCCAGCCGCTTGACGTAGCCGCCATGGTCGGCGCCCAGCACATAGATCAGGTCGACAAAGCCGCGATCGACCTTGTCCTTGAGATAGGCGACGTCAGCGGCGAAATAGGTGAATGAGCCGTCCGACTTGACCAGCGCCCGGTCCATATCGTCGCCGACCGCGGTCGAGCGGAACAAAGTCTGCTCGCGGTCTTCCCAGTCGTCCGGCTTCTCGCCCTTGGGCGGCGGCAGCTTGCCCTTGTAGATATGCCCCTTCAGCGTCAGATCGTTGATCGCCGAGCGGATCTTCTTGGCATTGTCGGCATGCAGCGTGCGCTCCGAGAAGAACACGTCGTGATGGACGTTGAGCAGCGCCAGATCGGCGCGGATCATGACCATCATCGCATCGATGGCGCGGTCCTTGACGATGGCCAGCGCCTCGTCATCCGGCATTTGCAGCAGGCTGCGGCCGAACTCTTTCGCCAGTTCCTGGCCAAGAGGAACCAGATAATCGCCCGGATAAAGGCCAGGCGGAATCTCGCCGATCTCGTCGCCGAGCGCCTCCCGATACCGCAGCATGACCGAGCGGCCGAGCACGTCGATCTGACCGCCTGCGTCGTTGATGATGTATTCCTTGGTCACGTCATAGCCGGCGAACGCCATCAGATTGGCCAGCGTGTCGCCGACCACCGCGCCGCGGCAATGGCCGACATGCATCGGCCCGGTCGGGTTGGCCGAGACATATTCGACATTGGTCTTGTTGCCGCCGCCGATGTTGGAACGGCCATAGTTGCGGCCCTCGCCGAGCAGCGCGGTCAGATGCGTCTGCCAGAAGGCGTCCTTGAGCCTGAGATTGACGAAGCCCGGGCCGGCGACATCGGCGGCGGCGACATCGGCGTCAGCGCGCAGCACGTCCACCAGCCTTTCGGCCAGTGCGCGTGGGTTCTGCCCCGTGGGCTTGGCCAGCACCATCGCCGCGTTGGTAGCGAGATCGCCATGGCTGGCGTCGCGCGGTGGCTCGACCGCGATTCGCGACAGGTCGGGCGAAACGCCATTACTGTCTTTCAAATCAAGCGCTTCGACGGCTTTTGTGATTCGCGCGCTGAAATCGGCGAAGATGTTCATGGGTCTTGCTCTGGCAGACTGTGCAGGAGAACCGGCTCATTGGCCGGCAAATTGCGCCCGCCCTAGCTTAAATCGGGCGTATGGTCAAACAGACGGCGGTGTTCCTTCAAGGCGTAGGTGTCCGTCATCCCCGCCAGGAAATCGGCGACACTGCGCGCCTTGATGCGATCCTCCGCCCGGTCGAGCCCTTCGCGCCAGCCGTCCGGCATGGCGCGCGGATCGGCGAAATAGACGTCGAACAGGTCGCGCACGATCTGCTCGGCATCGCCGCGCACGCGCATCACCTCATCGTGCCGGTAGAGATGCTTGTAGAGAAACGCCTTCAATTCCTTCTCGGTCGCCGCCATTTCGGCGGAAAACGTCACCATCGTCTCGCCCGCCGCCCGCACCGCCTCGGCACTGCCGGGCTTGATGCGCTCCAGATTGGCGGTGGTCGAAACGATGACGTCCTCGACCATCATGGTGATCTGACGGCGCATCAGCTCATGGCCGGTGCGCACATCGTCGAGGCCAGGATAGCGCGCGCGCACGCTTTCCAGAATGGATCCCGGCAGCGCAACCGTTTCCAGCATATCCAGCGTCAGGAAGCCTGAGCGCAGGCCGTCGTCTATGTCATGGGTGTTGTAGGCGATGTCGTCGGCGATCGCCGCGCACTGCGCCTCTATGCCGGCGAAATGGCCGAGCTCCAGGTCGTGCAGCTCGGAATAGTCTCGGATCGCCTGCGGCACCGGGCCCTTCAGGCCTTTACCCTTCGAATCGGTCAAAGGACCATTGTGCTTGACCAGGCCTTCCAGCGTTTCCCAGGTCAGGTTCAGCCCGTCGAACTCGGCATAGCGCCGCTCCAGCCGCGTCACCACCCGCAGCGACTGCGCGTTGTGGTCGAAGCCGCCCCATTGGGACATCCGCTCGTTCAGCGCGTCCTCGCCGGTATGGCCGAACGGCGTGTGGCCGAAATCGTGCACCAGGGCGACCGCCTCGGCCAGATCCTCGTCGCCGCGCAAGGCCCGCGCCAAAGCCCGCGCAATCTGCGCCACCTCGATCGAATGCGTCAGCCGGGTGCGGTAGTGGTCGCCTTCATGCGCCACGAACACCTGCGTCTTGTGCTTCAGCCGGCGGAAGGCGGTGGAATGGATGATGCGGTCGCGGTCGCGCTGAAACGGCGTGCGGGTCGGGCTCTCGACCTCTTCATAGAGGCGACCCCGCGACTTTGCCGGGTCACTGGCATAGGCCGCTCGCGGCCGATAGCCGAACCCAATGTCGCCAAGCTCATTTGTCATGGCTGATGCCGCCGCAGTTGACTTGCCCCTTCCCGCTTCATACCTATCATGTGAAACTGAAAGCAAGGTGACGCCCATGGGCGCTGATGCCAAGACTGCCATGAAAGTCGAGATGACCGAGTCGGCCGCCAGGCGGATCGCGAAAATCGTCTCTGGCGAAGCCGGCAAGACGGCGCTGCGCGTCTCCGTCGAAGGCGGCGGCTGCTCGGGCTTTTCCTACAAATTTGATCTGGTCGACACGCGCAATGCCGACGACGTCGCCATCGAGAAGGACGGCGCCACCGTGCTGATCGACGATCTGTCGCTGGTCTATATGGGCGGCTCGGTCATCGACTTCGTCGACGATCTGATGGGTCAGTCGTTCCAGATCCGCAACCCCAATGCAGTCGCCTCCTGCGGCTGCGGCACGAGCTTCAGCATTTGAAGATATGAAGCCGTTTCTCGAGGGCCATGAGGATCCTGTTACGGTTCTCCTCGCCCGCGAGATGGAAGCGATTTCCGATGCGGACATCGTTGAGTGGGCAAACCGACACGCGGCACCCGAGTCCTATGTCCATGATCCCGATTATACCCAGCTTGTGCGTTTCAACCGACGCAATCCCGACAACGGTGGAAAGCCCCGACAATGTCTGATGTCGCTGGTTGGCCGCGTCTTCCCCGAATTCGACTATAAATCCCAGGCAGCCCACGACATAGCCCGGACGCTGTTCCTCAGGCGCATTCGCAGCTACCTCGACGGCGACCTCGAACCCATGCAGATTTGTCGGATGGTGACGCCGATAGAAGATGCATACGACCATCCGCCCTGGCTCGGCGGCCTCTACGACGCTTGTGACTGGATGGACGAGCGCACAACGCGCGGCCAGGCCACACATCTCAGGGACGAGATCGAACAGATACTCTCGGACGATGGCGAGAGCCCGCGCTTCGGAGCCGCAGAATGAGCGGCGTCGGCGCGGTTCGTCAGCTCGCGCTGTCGGCCGGGCGCGATCTCGATGTCACGCTGGCCTTCTGGCGCGACGTGCTCGGCCTGGGTGTTCACGCCCGCTACGATCCGCCGGGCATTGCGTTCATCATGGCCGGTCCTGTGCGCCTGCTGTTCACCGACGGCGTGCCGGCCGGCACCGTCTATCTCGACATAGCTGGGCTCGAAGCCTTCCACGCCGAGGCGAAAGCATCCGGCGTCCCCTTCACCGCGCCGCCCGCGCTTGTCCATCGCGATACCGAAGGCACGTTCGGTCCAGCGGGGGAAAGCGAGTGGATGGCCTTTCTAAAGGACCCGGCAGGCAATACGATCGGGCTTGTCGAACGTCTCCCGCCCGAACATCCCTGAGGCCGCCCATGAAAATCGTCACCTTGAACATCAACGGCGTGCGCGCGCGCATCGGCAACCTTACTCATTGGCTGAGCGAAAGCCAGCCCGACATCGTCTGCCTGCAGGAGATCAAGACGGTCGACGAGCAGTTCCCGCGCGCCGAGATCGAGGCGCTGGGCTACAATGTCGAAACCCATGGCCAGAAAGGTTTTAACGGTGTCGCTTTGCTGTCGAAGCTGCCCTTCGACGAGGTCACCAGGGGCCTGCCCGGCGACGACACGGATGAGCAGGCGCGCTTCATCGAGGGCGTGTTCTCGACCGACAAGGGCGCGCTGCGCGTCGCCTCGCTCTATTTGCCCAACGGCAACCCGATCGATGACGACAAGAAATTCCCTTACAAGCTGGCCTGGATGGAGCGGCTGCATCGCTGGGCCGAGCAGCGCCTGCTGCTGGAAGAGGCGCTGGTGCTGGCCGGCGACTACAATGTCATCCCCGAGCCGATCGACGCGCGGTTTCCTGAGAACTGGCTGGGCGATGCGCTGTTCCAGCCGCAGACCCGGCAGGCCTTCCGCCGGCTGAAGAATCTCGGCTTCACCGAGGCGGTGCGCGCCGTCACCGACGCGGCCGATGTCTACACCTTCTGGGATTACCAGGCCGGCGCCTGGCAGAAGAACAACGGCATCCGCATCGACCATCTGCTGTTGTCGCCCGAAGCCGCCAACCGTTTTTCCGCAGCCTCGATCGAAAAGCACGTACGTGCCTGGGAAAAACCGTCCGACCATGTGCCGGTGGCGATCGATCTGGCCTTGCTGCCCGCCTGATATCAGCCCAAACCCTGATATCGCCACAATCGCGCCGTTGATTTGGAAATCAGCATGGCTGGGGTTCCATGACTATACGATTACTTCTTTGTCCGATCGGCCTGGCATTTGCCATGGTCGCCCCTGCAGCGGCTCTTGCCGATCAGGAATGCCTGGCTAACGGCAAGTCCTACCAGCTGGGCCAGGTCGCTTGCCTGACGGTTTCCGACCAGAGCCACATGGCCCGCTGCGACCTGGTGCTCAACAACACCTCGTGGACGAAGATCGACGACACCTGCCCCGACAACACGATGAAGCCGCACCTGAAGGTGACACCGATCTCGATGCCGGTACACAGAGCGGTTCCAGCGGAACCTACCGCGAACTGATAGGTCGGGAGCTGATCTCCCCCCTCGTGGGGGAGATGCCCGGCAGGGCAGAGGGGGGCGCTGTCCTGCCAGCTTATCGTGCGATCGCAGCTGGGTAGGCCTCAACATTTTGTAGGTTGGACGAGAGGTCGCGATCCTTCGCGCCCCCCTCTGGCCTGCCGGCCATCTCCCCCACAAGGGGGGAGATCAGCGCACGACCCTTACTGGTCGTCGCCGCCGCCCTTGGTGAGAATATCATCGGCCAGCGATATGGCGGTGCGGCGGTCGGCTTCGCCGGCGGCGGCAAAGGCTTCTTCCTGCATGCCGCGGATCCACGGCTGGTCGGCCGGCGAAGCGCGTTCGAGCGCCGCCGTCATCATTGCCAGCCCGCGCACGATCTTGCCGCTCTGGAACAGAAGATTGCCGAGCGTCGCCTGGGCGCCGGCATGGCCCTTTTCGGCGGCGAGCTGGAACCAGCGGCCAGCCTGCTTGACGCTGGCCTTCACGCCGCCCTCGCCCTTCAGGAACATCTGGCCCATCTCGAACTGGGCGTTCGGATTGCGGTAGTTGGCGGCCGCGCGCATGTAATATTCCTGCGCCGCGACCTCGTTTTCCTCGACAGGGCTGCCGGGAATGCCGGTCCTCAGATAGTCGCCCAGCGCCACCAGTGCGTCGGAGACATAGCTTTCCTCCGGCGAGCCCGGCTCGACATCCTGATCGACGATCTCGGAGAAGAATTTGAAGGCCGCGTAGTCGTCGCGGGTCACCCCGTCGCCTTCGGCATACATGCGTGCAAGCTTCCAGGTCGCGCCGATCTGGCCGTTTTCGGCGGCGTATTTATAGGCTTCGACCGCCTGTTCCTTGTGGCCGCTCTTGTAGGCCGAGAAGCCGAACTGGAACACGGCCCACGGGCTGGACTGCGGCTTCACGCCGGTCTTGTCGTCGAACACCTTGTCGTCGAAGGCCATGGCCTGGCCCACGGCGCCAAAGATCGCGACAGCGACCAGTGCCGGAAGGACAGACGACCTCAACAACTCAGATATCCGCATAGCAGTGTGTTTCTTTGGCACCGCCGGGATGGGTGACCGCGCCGTCGCGGGCAGGCCCTACCGTCTGTGCATATTTCCAGATCGCGCCTGACTGATAGTCGGTCGTGCGCGCCTTCCAAGCCTTCGCCCTCGTTGCCAGTTCAGCCTCGGACAGGTCGACCTCGATCGTGCCTTTGGTTGCGTCGATCGAGATCACGTCACCATCCTTCAGCAGCCCGATCGGGCCGCCAACGGCTGCTTCTGGCCCGACATGGCCGATGCAGAACCCGCGCGTCGCGCCCGAAAAACGGCCATCGGTGATGAGGGCTACCTTGCCGCCCATGCCCTGGCCGTAGAGCGCCGCCGTCGTCGACAACATCTCGCGCATCCCCGGGCCGCCGCGCGGACCTTCGTAGCGGATGACGAGAACCTCGCCTTCCCGGTAGTTGCGGTGCGTGACCGCCTCGAAACATTCCTCTTCCGAATCGAAACAGCGTGCCGGGCCTGAGAATTTCAGCTCCGTCATGCCCGCGACCTTCACGATCGCACCTTCGGGGGCAAGGTTGCCCTTCAAGCCCACGACACCGCCGGTTTGGGTGATTGGTCGGTTGGCGGGACGGACCACATCCTGGCTATCATTCCAGGCAACGTGCTCCATGTTTTCGGCCAAAGTACGGCCAGTCACGGTCAGGCAGTCGCCATGCAGATAGCCGTGGTCGAGCAGCGTCTTCATCAACAGCGGAATGCCGCCGGCCTCGAACATGTCCTTGGCGACATATTTACCGCCCGGCTTGAGGTCGGCGATGTAGGGCGTCTTCTCGAAAATCGCCGCGACGTCGAACAGGTCGAACTTGATGCCTGCCTCGTGTGCGATCGCCGGCAGGTGCAGCGCCGCATTGGTCGAGCCGCCGGTGGCCGACACCACGGTCGCCGCGTTCTCCAGCGCTTTCAGCGTGACGATGTCGCGCGGCCGGATGTTTTTGGCGATCAGCTCCATGATCTTTTCGCCGGAGGCGAAGTTGAAGCGGTCGCGCATTTCGTAGGGCGCCGGCGCGCCGCAGGAATAGGGCAGCGCGAGACCAATCGCCTCGGCGACGGTTGCCATCGTGTTGGCGGTGAACTGGGCGCCGCAGGAGCCGGCCGACGGACAGGCTGCCTGCTCGATCTCCAGCAGCTCGGCATCGCTGACCGTGCCGACCGAATGCTGGCCGACCGCCTCGAACACATCCTGCACGGTGATCTGGCGGCCGCGATAGGAGCCTGGCAGGATCGAGCCGCCATAGATGAAGATCGACGGCACGTTGAGCCGCACCATGGCCATCATCATGCCGGGCAGCGACTTGTCGCAGCCGGCGAGGCCGACCAGCGCATCGTAGCAATGGCCGCGCATGGTGAGTTCGACCGAATCGGCGATGACATCGCGCGACACCAGCGACGACTTCATGCCCTGGTGGCCCATGGCGATGCCGTCGGTGACGGTGATGGTGCAGAATTCGCGCGGCGTGCCGTTGGCGGCCGCGACGCCCTTCTTGACCACTTGCGCCTGGCGCATCAGCGAGATGTTGCAAGGGGCGGCTTCGTTCCAGCAGGAGGCGACGCCGACCAGCGGCTGCGCGATCTCGGCTGCCGACAGGCCCATGGCATAGAGATACGAACGGTGCGGCGCACGCGCCGGACCGACGGTCACATGGCGGCTCGGGAGCTTGGCCTTGGAAATGACTTTGGCGTCCATACTCTTCCTTGCCGCGGGCGGTGCGGCCTGCCCCATCGCCGAGCCTTCTGGCGCGTGTCCCGAGACAAATTCGAGGTGCGCCGGGTTTATGGCGGGAAATGGGCAATTTCCTTGAGCAGAACTCTAGCGCGGGGGTTGTTCAGAAACTGTTGCCAAAACGTCACAATCGCGAGAGGCCAATTTCTGCGGCGGATTTGCAACGCCGGCGCGTGCCGGGACGACCAGGCGCCTTCCTCCCAAAGAAAAAGGCCGGGCAGTGCCCGGCCTTTTTCTCTTCAATTTTAAAAGCTTACCACTTCACCTTCAACGAGGTCGAAACAGCCGAGACCAGATCGTTGCCAAAGTCGGCGGTATAATCCGTACCGTAGGTGACGCCGTCGTCGCCCACGACAGGATGGATCGACCCGCTGGTAAGTACGCCCAGCGCACCGCCAAGACGAACCTCGACGTTCTGGGTCGGGGTGTAGGACACGCCACCGCTGACCGTCCAGGTGTCGGTCTGGGCGCTCAGACCGGTGGAGGTTCCGCGGTCCCAGGTCAGGCCGACCGCGCCGCTAATCTGATCATTGAATTTGTGGCCAATACCGCCGGAAACCGTCCAGCCGTCCCTATAGAGCAGATCAAGCGATGTAACACGAGTGGGGCCGGTGGTGGTGCAAGCTACCGGCGCGCCGGTCGGGCAGAACGGTATGCTCTGCAACACACTCCAATTGACCCACTTTATGGATCCAAAGGCGAGCCAACCCGGGGCAATGCCTGACTGGAGCTTGAGTTCCAAAGACTCAGGCACCTCGGAAGCGCCGCTTACGTTGGTTATGCGACCCAAAATTGGATTGGTAGGGTCGAGGAACCCGGGAACCTGGGTTAGATCAAGCGTCCCGTCCAAATTGTCCAGCTTGACGGCCGAATTATAGACCAGGCTGGCGCGTAGCGCGATCTCAGGAATTTCGTAGGCGGCGCCCACGCGCCATCCATAACCGTCGCCCTTCAGATCGAGGCGACCAATTCCCGTCACCCCCAATATTGGAGGAAGGGGAGCGACCAGCTGCTCCTTATAGCCTGAAACGTCTTCGTGAAACACACCGCCGATGAAACGAACCTGTCCTTTGCCGAGGTCCATCTTGTACGAGCAGGTCCCGCCCACGGCCTCGCTCTTGACCTTGGTCACGATATTGCCGTTCGCACCGGCCCAATTGGCGCCGGGATTGCTGTACGCACCGATCGGCTGGCCATAATCGATAAGACAATCGACCGGCCCGATACCGGTCTTGATGCCCATGCTCGGAACCCAATAGCTTTCGGTGTCGCGGGCACTGTTGGGGAGGCCAAGCAGGTTGAGCGGGCCGTCAGCCGGATTCGTATCCACCACATTCTTCAGATCGCGCTGCGGCATCACATAGGTGCCGGTAAATTCGGCCGTGACCTGCGCCGGATCGAACAGCAGGTCGATATCATAGCCGCCGCGCTCCAGGCCGCCGGCGTGCACGGAACCGATCAAGCCCAGCGAAAAACACCCCGCCCCCAGCAGTGTTTTCAAACGCAAATTGATCATGGATGTCCTCCCCGAAATACTAGTGCGTCAAGCTAGAACCAATTCGGGTTAACGGCGCAACAATGAATTCAGATAGCGTACATGTACACCTGAGCCGGCTGCCTTTCCGGCATTGCTGCTGATGCCGAAGCGAGGCCGAAAAACGGCTTTCCGGGGGCAAGTCGGCGAAAAAATTCTGTGAAACCCGTCACAAAAAGCTCAAAAACAAGCCCTTTCGGGGCTATTTGGCCCGATTGTTACATTATGGCAACAATGGGGCCAAAACTTTCCGTTTACGTCAACATTAACGCTACGGAATGCCTGTTTTTCGGGCAGGAGACCTGCCTCCACACAGCTTCCCCAGCGTCGCGAATCCGGCAACTCAGCCAGCATCGCGGACCCTGGTCAAAGCCACCGAAAGCTTCTCCTGCTGATCGCGGTATTCGTCGAGTTTTTCGCGCTCGGCTGCGACGATCTCTTCCGGCGCACTGGCGACGAATCGTTCGTTGGACAGCTTCTTGTGCAAGCGCGCGATTTCCTCGGTCACCTTGGCCAGCTCCTTCTGCAGCCGCGCCGCCTCGGCGGAAAGATCGATCAGGCTGCCGAGCGGCAGGCAGATCGTCGCCTCGTTGAGCACGATCTGGGCCGAGCCCTTCGGTGCGGCGTCCTGCAGCGAGATATCGCCGACCCGTGCCAGCCGCTGGATGGCGGAAGCATGGCGTTCCAGCCTCTGCTGGGTCTCGGCGCTGGCGCCGACCACCACCAGCGGCGCGATCGCCGCCGGCGGCACGTTCATCTCCGAGCGCACCGAGCGGATGCCGGAGACCAGATCGACCAGCCAGTTGATGTCGGCGGCCGCATCGGCGTCCTCGAAGTCCGGCGAAGGCCAGGCGGCGTGGCACAGCAGCGAGTCGCGCGTCCTGCCCTCGCCTGCCGTCTGCGCCCACAATTCCTCGGTCATGAACGGCATCATCGGGTGCAGCAGCTTGTAGATCTCGTCGAGCACGAAGGCGACGCAGGCGCGGCTTTCGGCCTTGGCCGCCTCGTCGGTGCCCATGAACACCGGCTTCAGCAGTTCCAGATACCAGTCGCAGAACAGGTTCCAGACGAAGCGGTAGGCAGCGCCCGCCGCTTCGTTGAAGCGATATGAGGTGATGCCCTCGGTGATCGCGTGCGACGCCCTGGTCAGCTCGGTCAGGATCCAGCGGTTGACCGGCAGCTTGGCGTCGTTCAGCCAGAAATCGTCGTTGCGCGCGACCTCGTTCATCTCGGCAAAGCGCGTCGCGTTCCACAGCTTGGTGCCGAAATTACGATAGCCGGCGATGCGCGCCGGATCGAGCTTCACATCGCGCCCCTGCGCGGCCATCACCGTCAGCGTAAAGCGCAGCGCATCGGCGCCAAACTCGTCGATGAGGTCGAGCGGATCGATGACGTTGCCTTTCGACTTCGACATCTTCTGCCCGTTCTTGTCGCGCACCAGCGCATGCACATAGACGGTGTGGAACGGCTCCTCGTGCATGAAGTGCAGGCCCATCATCATCATCCGGGCGACCCAGAAGAAGATGATGTCGAAGCCGGTCACCAGCACGTCGGTCTGGTAATAAGTCTTCAGCTCCGGCGTGTGATCCGGCCAGCCCAGCGTCGAGAACGGCCACAGCGCCGAGGAGAACCAGGTGTCGAGCACATCCTCGTCGCGGGTCAGGATCTCGCCCGGCTTGAAGGTTTCGAGCTTTTCCTCGACCCAGGCTTTCCATGGCCCTTCCAGCGCCAGGTAATATTCGATTGCCGCGCCCAGCGCCTCTTCCTCGGTCTTCTCGACAAAGACGCGGCCGTCCGGCCCGTACCAGGCCGGGATCTGATGGCCCCACCACAGCTGGCGCGAAATGCACCAGGGCTGGATGTTCTCCATCCAGTCGAAATAGGTCTTTTCCCAGTTCTTCGGCACGAAGTTGGTACGGCCTTCGCGCACCGAGGCGATCGCCGGTTTGGCGAGTTCGGCGGCATTGGCATACCACTGCTCGGTCAGGAACGGCTCGATCGGCACGCCGCCGCGGTCGCCATGCGGGACGGCGTGGCGGTGCGGTTCGATCTTGTCGAGGAAGCCGCCAGCCTCCATCAGCTCGACGATCTTCTTGCGCGCGACGAAACGGTCGAGACCGTCGAGCTCGTCCCAGACGGCCTGACGTTCCGGCGTGACCTCAAGGCCGGCGAGGAAGTCCTCGTTATCCCTAAGTTTTATGGCGGCCTCGATGGTCAGGATGTTGATCGCCGGCAGCTTGTGGCGCTTGCCGACCTCGAAATCGTTGAAGTCGTGCGCCGGCGTGATCTTGACCGCACCCGAGCCTTTTTCCGGATCGGAATACTCGTCAGCCACGACAGGGATCTTTCGGCCGACGATCGGCAGCACGATATTCTTTCCGACCAGATGCCGGTAGCGCTCGTCGTCCGGGTGCACGGCGACCGCCGTATCGCCCAGCATCGTCTCCGGGCGCGTCGTCGCCACGGTGATGAACGTCCCAGGATTTTCCGGATCGAAAACCTCGCCCTCGATCGGATAGCGGAAGTGCCAGAGATTGCCGTTGACCTCCTGCGGCTCGACCTCGAGGTCGGAGATCGCCGTCAACAGCTTGGGGTCCCAGTTCACAAGGCGCTTGTCCTTGTAGATCAGCCCTTGCTTGTAGAGCGTCACGAAGACTTCGAGCACGGCCTTGGACAGGCCCTCATCCATGGTGAAGCGTTCTCTGCTCCAGTCGGCCGAGGCGCCGAGCCGCTTCAGCTGGTTGAAGATGGCGCCGCCGGATTCGGCCTTCCACTCCCAGACCTTCTCGATGAACTGCTCGCGGGTGAGATCGCGGCGATGGATCTGTTTCTCCATCAGTTGGCGCTCGACCACCATCTGCGTGGCGATGCCGGCATGGTCCATGCCCGGCTGCCACAGCACGTTCTTGCCGCGCATGCGCTCGAAGCGCACGAGGATGTCCTGCAGCGTGTTGTTGAGCGCATGGCCCATATGCAGCGAGCCGGTGACGTTGGGCGGCGGGATGACGATGGTGAAGGCCTCCGCCCCCTCCTCGGCGCCGGCACCGGCGCGAAATGCGTCCGCCTCTTCCCAGATTTTGGCGATCTTCGGCTCGACGGTCTTTGCGTCGTAGGTCTTTTCAAGCATGGGAAAATGGTCCGCGCTGTCGGGATTTTGCTGGTTCGGTGTAAATCGGAAGGTCTTGGCCAAGTCAACCGCAAGGGCCGCCTCGGGTCATGAGAAGCAAATAGGCGTGGCGAGGATCGGATCAAGCGGGAGCTGTTCGCGATCTACTCATCAAGGATGGCAGCCCCCTATTCGCCGGAGACAGCCTTGTCACTCGCGCCTTGACCACTGATCCCAGCCATCTTAGGTTGCCAACGCTGCTGTAGGGCGCATCGGCTTCCAGCCGGAGGGGCATTGCCCGCCTACGCCACCTCAACCCCGCAATGCGCCCATGCCGACCCTCGAACACCACAAGAAACAGGCCAAGCTCTATCTCAAATGGCACCGCGAACGGTATTATCCCGTCGCCGCTGTGATTGGATGGCTCTTGCCGCGTTTTCACCATCTCAGCGACAGCCAGATCCTCGATCACGGCTTCAAGCTTGCCGATGCCCAGGAACTCGTCGCCAGGAAGTCAGGTTTCGAGAGCTGGCAGGCGCTGAAGGAAGGCCTTCAAACCGTGACCGATCATGCAGCAGCAGACACCGCAAAACCGCATCTTGCCTTTGCCGAGCCACAGCTCTTTGTCTGCGACATCGCAGCGGCTTGTAATTTCTACCGGCAAAAGCTCGGCTTCGAGACCCGCTTCACCTATGGCGAGCCGCCCTTCTACGCCCAAATCATCCGCGACGGCGCCCGGCTCAACTTGCGCCATGTCGACAAGCCTCCACTCGCCGCCAATTCGACCGATGACCTGCTGGCGGCGACGATCATTGTCGACAACATCAAGGCTCTGTTTCTGGAGTATCAGGCGGCCACGGCCACGTTCCACCAGGCGTTGCGGACCGAACCCTGGGGCTCCCGCACATTCATCGTCAAGGATCCCGACGGCAACCTCATCTGCTTCGCGACCAGCGCGGGCTGACCCCATCGACAAAAACGCCGCCTCATGGGCGGCGTTTCGACAAGTGATCGTTGGAGGAAATTACTGCGCGCCGCGCGCGACGCGCTCGATTTCCTCGCGCACCAAACGCTCGACCAGCGTCGGCAGATTGTTGTCCAGCCAGTCCTGCAGCATCGGCCGCAGCATCTCCTCGGCCATCTCGTCGAAAGTCTTCTTGCTGCGGCTGGCAAAGGCGTCGGAGAGCTCGCCGAAGGCGGCTGCGACCTGCCGTCCCGTGTGTTCCGAAACGATCGCCGGGCGAACCGGCGTCGCATCGGCCTGGCGCGCCTGCTCGCTGCGCGATGCGGCAGGCTCGAAAGCCATCTCAGCCGCGAAATCGTCATCGAAAGCCTCGATCTCCGCAACCGCAGCCTGTCGCTTCTCGGTCTCCTGCTGCCTGACCTCTTGCGGCCTGGCTTCCAGCGGCTTGGCCGCATCGGCGGGCTTTGCCTGGCTGCCGACGGCTGCAATTTCGCGCCGCCAGTCGGTGACGATCTGGTCGGTGGTTTCCGCCTTTGCCCGGGCCGGCGCCTCTGGCCTGGCCGCCGGGGCAGACTCGCTGGCTATCCTGGCACTCACTTCCGCCAGGGTCATCGGAGCGTGCGCAGGGGGCGCGACGGCCGTGGGAGCAGGATTTGCAGGCGTCGCGGGCTTCGCCGGAGCCGGCTCGGAACGCGGCTCCAGCCGCGCCACGACGGGCTCGGCCAGTTGAGCCTGCACTTCGGCCAGCGTCACCGGCTTCTTTACTTCGGGCGCGCTGTGCAGCTCGCTGCGGAAGGCCTCGACATCCGAGGCCGGCACGGCGGCTGGCGCAAGGTCCTGGCGCAACTCGTCGGCCTCGCCCGGCTGCTTGCGGCCGGTGTCGCTGTCTTCGATGATCCTTCTGATGGAAGCCAGTATTTCTTCCATGGAAGGTTCGCGCTGCGCGCTGCTTGCCGTCGCCATCGTCACATCCGCCGCCTTTGTGACCCATTCCTGGATTCCTGTCCGGCAAAGCCGAGCACGAATCATGGCAACAGCGTAGCCGACGGATCGCCATCGGAGAATCCCCAATCTCGGGAGACGCGGGATTTCAACAATTTAGACATGGCGTCGAACCGAAAGCATTCTTTGGGAAAAGATCATGTCGGTACAAAAGGATAGCGCCGCGCATCCCAGGGATGCGCGGCGCTACAATGCTTCAATCCTGGCGGGTTTTGAACCGCCCGGATGCGATCAGCGACCGTCCGGCGTGCGCAGGCCGATCCACTTGTCCTTGACGGCTCTGTAGTGCTCTTCCGGCTTGTACTTCACCACATTCAGCGCCAGGCGCTCGACCGACAGGCGGCCCATGGCCGAAAGGATGGCATAGCTCGCCACCACCACATCGCGCTCGGAGCTGGCGAGGTCGATCTTGGCCGAGATGACGGCGTTCTGGGCGTTCAACACGTCGAGCGTGGTGCGCTGGCCGACATTGCGCTCCTCGATGACGCCGTTGAGCGCCAGTTGCGCGGCGGCGATCACCTGCCGGTTGGCGTCAACGCTTTCCTGCGCGGCGGTATATTGCGTCCATGCCGACGTCACCGCCTGACGCACATTGTCGCGGCTGACATCGACTTCGATGCGGGCCTGGCTCAGCGATTCCTTCGACTGGCGAACCAGAGCAGAGGTGCGGCCGCCCGAATAGATCGGGATGGTCAGCGTCGCGCCGATGCTGGCGGAACGGGTGGTGCCATTCTGCGACGCCGGGGTTTCCGGTGAGTTCTTGGAATAGTCGTCCGAAACATTGGCGGAAGCGGTCAGCTGCGGCAGCAGCGCCCCTTCCTGCGATTTCACCGCAAACGCCGCCGCATCGACCAGATGCTCGGTAGAAAGAATCGCCGGATGCTCGGTCGCGGCGATCTCTATCGCGGCATCGAGACTCCTCGGCAGAAGCTTCGCCAATGGCGACGCCGCCTTGAGTTTGCCCGGCTCGTCGCCGACGATCTGGCGGTAGGTCGCGGCACTGGCCAGGGCCTGAGCGCGGGCCGCGCTCAACTGCGCCACCGCGGATGAGCGCGAGGCGTCGGCTTGCGCCACGTCGGTGCGCGTGCCTTCGCCGACCTCGAAGCGCGAACGCGCCGCGCGCGCCTGCTCGGTCAGGAACTGCAAATTCTGTTCGGTCAGAACCGCCACCTGACGGTCGTGGATGACATCCATATAGGCGCTTGCCGCGTTGAACAGCGTGTTCTCTTCGGTGTTGCGCAGGCTTTCCACCGACGCCTTGACCTGCGCCTCGGCGGCCGCGACATTGTTCTTGGTCTGAAAGCCGTCGAACAGCGTCTGGTTGATGGTGACGCCAAAGCCGCCGGTGGTCAGACGCGTACCGGCGATCGAGCCGTTGAGATGCCGGCTGGCGTAGCCGACGTTCGCATCTCCGGTAATGACCGGCCTGTACCCCGACTTGGCGATGGCAACGCCCTCATCGGTGACGCGCACGCCGGCGCGGGCGGAATTCAGCGAGGAATTGTTCTGGTAGGCCTTGGAAAGCGCGCCGAGGATGGTTTCCGCCGAGGCGGCTATCGGCGAGAGCGCTGTCGCGGAAATGAGGACGGCAGCAAAGAATTTCTTGCGTAAGGACGGCACTTTATATCCCTCATTCGTTTTTCACGGGAACCACGCCACGCCAGCCCACCCCGAGGGATCGGCCAGCGCCGCGTCGATTTATCGTTCCCCCGCTGACGGCCTCCCGAAAACACCGGTTAACCAAATCAGCAACGATTGTCCAATCGCAAGCCAACATGACAGCGTCTTTGCTGCAAGGCAAAATCACTTAGAATTCGAACGCGTGAATACGTTCAAATCCCGGTAGTGGCTTAATTGCCGCATTAAATGCCCGTCTTCCGGTTACAACCCCCCCTGCTTTAAAAAACAGCCGGGCTACGCCCGCATTGCCCTGCCCTTCGACAGCCACCAGACGGCCGCCTTCGGCGAGCTGGCCGAGCAGCGCCGCCGGCACTTCCTCGACGCTGCCGCCGATCAGAATCACATTGTAGGGCGCCTTGGCGGCATGGCCCTGCGGCAGCGGCCCGGTGACCACGGTGACATTGTCGCAGCCCTGCGCCGAGAGCACGGCCGTAGCCGTTTCCGCCAGTCCCGCATCGCTTTCCAGCGCAATGACGGATTTTGCCAGCCTCGACAGGAGTGCCGCGCAATAGCCTGTGCCGCAGCCGACATCGAGCACCGAATCGCCCGCTTCGATCTCGGCCAGCTGCAAAAGCTTGGCCAGCGGCGACGGCTCCATCAGGTAGCGCGCACCGCTGCCATCGCCGCCGGAGATGCGGATGTCCTCGTCAATGTAGGCAAGAGCCTGCTGCGCCGCGTCGACAAAGGCCTCGCGCGGAACCGCCAGCATGGCGTCGAGCAATGCCGCGTCGGTCACGTCGGTGGTGCGGACCTGGCCGTCGACCATCTTGACGCGAAGTTCGGAGAAATCAGCGCTCATGTCCCAACCAATCCGTCAAAAACCAATGCGCTGAAATGCGCTTGCCGCGCCAACACTGCGGCGCATTCGACCGGAACTCAAGCCCCCGCCGCGCGGGAGCTGAAGCAACTGGAGGCCTCGCCCGGAATCGAACCGGGGTGCAAGGATTTGCAGTCCTCTGCGTAACCACTCCGCCACGAGGCCTCGTCGCTCCCGGCGAGCGAACTCAATATGGTGGCGACGAAAGGTCGTCAAGCGTCCGCGCAGCATTCCGGCGCGCTTTCCGCGTCAGCCTCCGCAACGTGGTTCCCGAGCGGTTTAACCGATTGGCGCAGCGCTATATTAGCCGCTCGTTAAGCATGACTGTCTGGCAGGCGAAACTCGAACCCGCACCTTTACGTTGCGGGAGATGGAGGTAGCCCATGCAAAGGGCCGCGGCAGACCGGAAAATCAGCCCTTCGCGCAGATTGTCGCTGCTGCGCTGCGAACAGCTTGTGCGCTACGCCATCGACTGCCTCGCCATCGAGGGTGCAAACCGGCTTTCGCCGCGCGATCGTGCGCGGCTGGCTTCCGCTGCCGCCGTTCTCAAGGAAATCTGCGAGGGGCTGGAAAGGCGCGGCGGCCGCTGAGCCGGGACCACGCCCGCCTTTTTCAGTTCGGCCGGCGCCGCCGTTCCCACCAGACGACGAACCGCCGCCGGTGGCGGCGCACCACGGCAAATTCGTAGGAAAGCACCAAAAGGCCGAGCGGAATCATCCAGAAGCCGAGAATCGGCAGGAAGCCGAGAAGGCCGAAAAACACCAGCACGACGCCGATGACGATCCGGAGGCCGCGTGAACGCGGCATGGTGAACTCGCGGCCGAACACCGAAATTTTCCGCGCCGGTGCCTGGTTTTCGCCTGCTGCAGTCATGTCGAACGTCGATCCGGTTGCCATCAACAAAGCCTTATACACCAAAGGCTGCACTCGCCTTTTCGGTTCCGCCGACCAAGGCCGAACGGCATTCCACACGGCTCATATGTGGTGTCATCAGGCTATTGCCAGAAACCATCGCATGAAAAAGCGCTAAAAAAATGCGAAATGCTTCTTTGCAAAGCCGAAACGGGTTTGCTATAGGCTGCGCCACTTGCTCAAAGAGCCTCCGTTCCCCGGTAGCTCAGTGGTAGAGCAACCGGCTGTTAACCGGTTGGTCGCTGGTTCGAATCCGGCCCGGGGAGCCAAAATTTTTCAAGCACTTAGAAAATCTCGGAAACTGAAGAGTTTGCGGTTGTGTACGACATATGCACGCCGCCTCCGTCGCGTCTCCGATTTGCGCTTGCCGACTCCAAATGGCATGAATCGCATTGTGCTCGCGGGAGAAGGCACTATGGGCAAACTGAACATGGGGGCAGACCAGGCCAAACGCTGGAGGGACCAGGCCGTGCGCGGTCGCCGGAGGCGCCTTTCGCGTAACGTCGCCGCGTGGGTGCTGATCCTGACAGCGATGATCGTCTTCTCTGGTCTGATTGCCTTCAAGGCGTACAGGTAACCAAAGCGAGCCAGCGCGCGTTCATCCTTGGCGGAGGCCCGCGCTTCTCCTGACGCATTGCCGCGACCTCAAGGCAGCGCGCATTTTCAGTCTATCCGGAATCGCTTCCGCTTGCGGCGCCGGCCGGAGTGCTACTGGACTCGCTCCCCGGGAACTTCCGAAAACCTCCGAAACGTCTACTATGCCCCCATGCAGGGGACTCGCATCGCTTTTGGCCCGTTCGTACTCGATCCCGACGTCGGGACGCTCCTTAAGGACCAGATACCGATCGCTGTCGGGTATCGTGGGCTGACGCTGCTTGCCGCGCTCGCCACACGGCCGGGTGAGATCCTGACCAAGGCCGAGCTGATGGACGCTGCCTGGCCGGGCACCGCCGTCGAGGAAGGCAACCTTACCGTCCAAATTGCGACACTAAGGAAGGCACTCGGTCCCGCTGACAATGGCGGCGAGTGGATCGTCACGGTGCCTCGCATCGGCTACCGCTTCACCGGGGCTGTCGAGCCGCTGGCTGGCGCATCCCGCGGACCGGTTCCACCGTCCGGCAAGCCGTCGATTGCAGTGCTGCCTTTTGCCAATTTGAGCGGCGATCAGGACCAGCAGTATCTCAGCGACGGCATAACCGAGGACATAATTACGGAGTTGGCTAGGTTCCGCTCCCTCCTTGTCATCGCGCGCAATTCATCTTTTCAGTTTCGCCATCCGGCATTGGACATTGCCGAAGTCCATCGCAAACTCGGAGTTCGCTACCTCGTCGAAGGCAGCGTCCGAAAGCTCGGTGATCGCATCCGGATCACCACCCAACTGATTGACGCCACCACCGGCACCCATCTTTGGGCCCAGCGGTATGACCGGGCCCTCGACGATATCTTCGCGTTGCAAGACGAGGTTGCGGCTCTTATCGCCTCGATGGTCGAAGGCCAGGCGGAGGCCGATTCGACGAGCCGGACCAGGCGCAAGCCTCCGGCCGACTGGGATTCATACGACTACTATCTGCAGGGGCGCGCGTACTTCCACCGGTATGAAATGGACAAATCCGAGCCCCTGTTCGTCCGGTGTGTCGAGCTCGATTCGACCTTCGCTCAAGGCCACGCCTTTCTCGCGCAGGCCCTCGTCGGCAGATTTTGGTACGACAACGATCCGCGCACGCTACAGAAGGCCTGGGACTCGGCACGAACCGCGCTCGCTCTCGACAGGAGCGATGGCGTCTGTCACCAGAGCATGGGGCTGGTGCTTATCCACATGCGCCAGCACGGCGACGCGGGAGTGCATTTCGAGCAGGCGCGCTCGTTGAACTCGCTGGACGTGAACATAGCGGGGGACTACGCAAGCTGGCTCAACTACGGCGGCAGGGCCGAGACGGCGCTGAACGTGCTCGAAACCGCGCTCCTGCGCGACCCGTTGCCTCCGGTATGGTTCTGGGAAGTGAAGGGCAGTTCCCTCTTCCTGCTTGGGAGGTATGCGGAGGCCGTCGGTTCGTATCAAAAGGCCGGCGACCAATTCTTCATTCACGCCTTCCTCGCGGCCGCGTACGCCCATTTGGGCGAGACGCAGAAGGCGCGCACTGAAGTCGAGGCAGCACTGACGAGGAAACACGACCTGACTGTCCGGCTGGTTTCAGGTCTGCCGTTCGCCGACCAAGTCGCCCTCGAGCTTTTCACGTCAGGCTTCAGAAAGGCCGGTTTTCCTGCGTAACCGGACCTGGCTTTGCTTGGCCGCCTGGGTGGCATTCGGTGTCGGCATTGGCCTCGCCGTCGCTTGATAGTGAAAGGTCCGGAAGCCGAAGCCGCCGCCAATTACTGCCAGTTCGTAAACCACGGATCGGTGTCATACCCTAAGCGCGGATTATAATGATCGAGGAAGTTTGCTGCGTTATTTGACGGTCGCGCAACGGCGGTGCGGGTCGATTTGCACCCCGCTTTCGAGCTCGGCTTGCTGCCAGCCTTCATCTGAGCTGCGGAACACGAGGTTGTAGCCTGAGCGGTGGCCACCTTTTTCTTCTCTTTCGCAACGGCTGCTCCGGTGGCGGCCAATACCATTGCTACGCCAAAGACAACGAGTTTCATTGAAACGCCCTCACGCTGAACAATCCGGAATGATTGTGCCTGGTTGACGTCACGTCAACACCATTTTTGTCGGCAACGACGGCGAATAGTGCGCCACCGAATTGCTCTCTGAAATCGTCAAGCACGCCCTTGAGGCGGCGAAGCTGCGCGCTGCGGAAATACATTGCCCCAAACCCCTTGCAGCCGTTCCCCAACGGCTCCCCTCTGATGACATCAGTTTAGAGATAACTAAAATGAACTCAAGACTTGATTGGTCTCGACCTCTAAGGGAGGCCCAATCTCGCGGGTCGATCCATGTTGGCGGCCATGCTCACCCCCGCCGGTGCTCCGTTATCCTCGTACTGCCTGGCGCGAACCACGCCTCCAGCACCGGCAAGGCTGCTCGGGGGTCGCAGCGGCCGCACATGAAGATGTCGAGGGCCGCATAGTCGGTCTCGGGCCAGGTATGGATGCTGATATGGGATTCGGCGAGCAAGGCGACGCCGGTGATGCCGCCGCCGTCGCCGAAATTGTGCAGCATGACGTTGAGCACCGTGGCGCCGCAGGCGGAAGCCGCCGCGCGCAGCGTGCGTTCGATGCCCTCGGCATCAAGCAGGCCGCGGCACTGCCAGAAATCGACGAGAAGATGCAGACCCGGCGCGAACGGTCGATCCTGATCGGTCGGGTTCTGGCCGGTCTGGTTCTGATCGGTCACGGGGATATCCATCAGGACCGCCCCGGTTCTTGCGCGAACAGCACCCGCTTCCAATTGGTGTCCCTTGTCTGCATGCGCCAGATGAAGGCATCGAGGATGTAGTGGGTGGCCTGGGGCATGGCAAGCAGCGGCGCAGGCCAGATCAGTGCATCTGAAGAACCGAGCGACGGCAAGGTCGCGAAGACGCCGAACAGGCCGCCATGCTCGCGCCAGACGAAGCCATCCCAAAACCCCTCCTCCAGATAGGCGAGGCCGAAAAGAACGGCGATGTAGACAGGCACCGCCCGCCAGGTGAACAGATGGGCGATCCATGGCGCCAGGAAGGAACTGTGCCTGCCCTGCAGCCGCGCCTGGTTGCGGCCATAGCCCCAGATCAGCGCGATATAGGGAATGCCGTGGGCGATGATGTTGGTGCCGGTGAAGACGAGGTCGTTGTCGAACAGCACGATGCCGATGAACCAGGACGTCGCGGTGCCGACGAGCAGCAGATTGCGCGGCAGGTTGAAGCCGATTCCGCGGCGCAGCAGCGCGGCCTCCTTGACGACGTAGGCGACCAGGATGGCGCCATAGGCGAGGCCGGCGACGGTGGCGAACAACGGCAGGTCGAGGCGGACGAAATCGCCTTCGATAAACCAGGAGAATTGCCGCTGGTGGCAATGCCAGTAGATCAGCGGATAGAGCGTTGCGCCGTAGATCGCCGCTATGTCGATGCGGCGGAAGAGTGGCGGCAGGCCGCGTTCCCGGCGGGCATAGATCATCATGAACCCGTATTGCTGGCGCACGAAGTGGAACACGGCGGCATAGGCGAGCACGCGCCAGAACACCATGCTGCCGCACCAGTAAAGCAGGCAGCCGCCGAGCCACGCCAGCAGCGGCGTCAAGCTATAGAGCCATGGCCGCGCGCTCAACTCGGCACGGTCGAGATAGGTGCGAAACAGGGTCGAATAGACATGCGCCACGTCGACACCGACGACCAGCATCAGCCATATCAAGGGCGACGTCTCGCTTGCCACGCCGCCGAACAGCGACCAGGCCAGGGCGGCCAGCGTCACCACCAGCGCCGGCGCCAGGATGAAGCCGAGGTCGAAGCGGGCGGAGAATATCCAGGGTTGAGCCTTGAGGGTCGAATGCGCCATCACAGCACCGTCTCGAAAGGATGGCCCAGATGGACCATGGCATTCTCGGCCGCACGAACCCCGTGCGTATAGGCTTCCTCGAAGATCGAGACGCCGCTCATGTCGGAATGGGCGGTGAAGACAGGCGGCTTCTGGGCGAGACCGGCGCGCCGCTGCGCGCCCCAGATGAAGCCCGGCACCGGTCGTATCATCGCATGCCCCCAGATCCAGACGTCGGCTCGCACGACATGGCCTTCGAGCTCGGGATGGACGGCCAGAAGCTCCCTGAGGAAGATGTCCTGCCAGGCCTGCAGCGGCCGCGCCAGCGCCTCACGGCGGGCCTGCTCCGGCGGCAGGTGGCTGAGCGGCCAGTAATAGGTCAACACCGTCTTGGTGGGGCGCATCTCAGTGATCTGGTGGGTGGCCACGACGTAGCCGAGCAAGGGGCTGTCGAAGACGACATTATCCCAACTGAGGCCCGCCCCCGTACCGCCCGGCAAACTGTCGAGCGTGATGTTGGCCACCACCCAGGGCGCGTAGGAAAAGCCGGCGGCAAGGGCTGCATTTTTCATCAGCCGCGCGGTAACGAAATGCGGCGTCGCCAGCACCACCGCCTTCGCCTCGACGCGGAAGGTCTTGTCCTCAGCCGCATCCCAGACGTCGACCGCCACGCCGGCACCAACCGTTTCGACGGCAAAGGCCAGCGCCCGCGGCCGCACGCGCGCGCCGAGGACCTCGGCGAGGCGGCGCGTGAGATAGCCATTGCCTTCCGGCCAGGTGACCAGGCCCTGCTCGTCGGCATCGGCCGCCCTGCCGTTGCGGGAGGCGAAATAATGGATGCCGGCCCAGGCCGAGACATCCTTCGAGCGCGTGCCGTAATCATCGCGGCAGCAATAATCGACATACCAGGCGAGCCCCGACGAGCGATAGCCTTCACGCTCCATCCATACCGTCATGGGAATGGTGTCGAGTGCCATCAGCTCGGCGTCCTGCGAGCTCAGATCGAGCGGAATGGCGAAGGCGCGCCGGCCGTCGCTGCCGATGCGCCGGCGAAAATCGCGCATCGTGGCGAAGAAGCGCCCGGTCTCAGCCTCCTCCTCTGCACTAAGGCCTATTGCCGGCACCAGGCCGTCCTGCCAGCGCCCGTAGCGGTAGAGGCGCTCGGTCGGGTCGGCGCACAGCGCATACTCGTCGTAGACCGGTGCGCCCGTCGGGCCGTAACCGGTGATGATGCCGAAATCCTCGAACAGTGCCCGCACCGCCTTGGCTTCCTGGGTGAGCAACGGCACGTAATGGGCGCCCCAGGGATAGCCGCTGACCTCGTTGCGCCCGCTGGCGGCATTGCCGCCGGGACCGGCCTCGAGATCGAGCAGCAGGAAATCGTCGTAGCCGGCTTTGGCGAGGCGGTAGCCGGCGCCCAGGCCCGCCACGCCACCGCCGACGATGACGACATCGGTGCGGCGGATCTCGCCCGGCGCGGCGAAGCTGCCGCCGCGCAGCCTGTGGCCGATGGAGGAGGAGGCGCCGACAAGGTCACCAGGCACCGCACCGCCCTCCCCGCCGGCGGACAGCACGTTCCCGGTCAGCAATCCGCGGCCGGCCAGCCCAGCCCCGACAAGCCCGGAACCGGCAAGCCCGAGCGAGGCGGCTCCAAGGGCCAGGAACTGCTTGCGGGTCATCCGGCTCATGGCAAGGCCAACCCCGCGTGCCGGCTTTCAGTAAATGAGGTAATCGCCCCACTCCTCGTCGAAATAGCGGACCAGCGGCTGGTCATCGAGCCGCTGGATCGCGGTGGCGACATGCGCCATGTCGGGCGGAAACTGGAACATCGCCTTCATGGTCGGCAGGTCGAGGAAGCGCAGTCCTTCGGGCAAGTGCTCGGGCACCTGATAGGGCGCGAAGGATCCGATGATGAAGCCCCACTCGCCGAAGGACGGCACGAAGAGATGATAGGCGGCGGTCTGGTAACCGGCAGCTGCCAGCGTGTTGTCGACACACCAGAAGGATTTGCGCGCGATCAGCGGCGACGTGCTCTGGATCACCACGATGCCGTCATCGTTCAGCGCCGATTTCAGCTGGCGGTAGAAGGTGAGCGAGTACAGCTTGCCGATCGAGAAGTTGGAAGGGTCCGGCAGGTCGATGATCACTGCATCGAAGCGCTGATCGGCTGGCTTGCGTTCCCGCAGCCATAAAAAGGCGTCGGCGTTGATGAGTGTCAGCTTGGGCGAGGACAGCGCGCCGCCATTGAGCGCCGTCATCATCTCGTTGCTGGAGAACAGGCGCGTCATGGCAGGGTCGAGATCGACCATGGTCACGGCCTCGACGGCCGGATATTTCAAGACCTCCCGCAGCGCCAGCCCGTCGCCGCCGCCGATGATCAGCACCTTGCGCGGCGCCTTCAGCGCACTCATCGCCGGATGCACCAGCGCCTCATGGTAGCGATACTCGTCCAGCGACGAGAATTGCAGGTTCGAATTGAGGAAAAGGCGGATGTCGCGCTGCTGGCGGGTGACCACGATGCGCTGGTAGGGCGTCGATTCCGCGAAGATCACCGTACCCGGATAAATGCTCGCCTCCGAGATCGACTGGATGCGTTCCGACCAGACGAAACCGGCCGAAAGCAGCGCCAGCACCGCGAAGGCCGCGGCCTTGTGCGCGCCCCGCCTTGGTATCACCTCGGCCCTGTTGGCGTAGAGCATCCAGATCGCCACCATGGTGTTGAGGATGCCGAACAGGAAGCCGGAGCGGATCAGGCCGAGATGCGGCACCAGCACAAGCGGGAAGAGCAATGAGGCAAAGAGCGCGCCGATATAGTCGAAGGTAAAGACCTTGGAGACCAGATCCTTGAAGGTGAGCCGTCCCTCCAGGATGCGCAGCAGAAGGGGAATTTCGACCCCGACCAGGATGCCGATCACGCCGACCAGGAAATAGAGCCAGAAGCGGAAGGAGGCGACCTGGTCGAACAGGATGAAAAGCGCCGCGGCCGAGGAACCGCCAATCGCCCCGATCAGGATTTCGATGCGGACGAAATAGGCCAGCAAATTGCGTTCGATGTAACGCGAGAGCCACGACCCCACGCCCATGGCGAAGAGATAGGCGCCGATGATGGTGGAGAACTGCGTGACGGAATCGCCGAGCAGGTAGCTCGCCAGCGTGCCGGCGATCAGTTCGTAGACCAGCCCGCAGGTCGCGATGACGAAGGCCGAAAAGAGCAGCAGGATTTCCACGAACGCGCCTTACGCCAACTTGGCGGAGAGTAGCCCGTCAGCCATGAATGGCCGAGGCGATGATGATGGCGATGCCGATCGCCACCGACCCCAGGAAGACCGCCAGCGCCATGTTCTGCTTCTCGCAGATTTCTTTCCAGACCTGCACCTTCGGAGTCAGCAGGTCAAGCAGCACGAAGGCGACGACGAAGACGACGAGGCCCAGGCCGGAATACACCAAAGAGGCAACGACGAATTTCAGGTCAATCAGGCCGTTAGCATCCATTGAAGCCTCCTATTTGTGGTATGAGTTGACGTCGCGGTTGGCGGCCTGCTTGCCGTTGAACATTGCGGTCACGGCATAGCCGTTGAAGTTGGCCGTCGACATGCCGAGAACGACCAACGCCGCATAGATCATCTGTACCTTGCTCATGTCTTCCCCTCTCTTGTCACTCGGCAACTCCACCCTTTTCCCAGCGCGACTTCTCGAACATCGACCGCCTGAAGAGGCCGAAGGCCGGCACGACCAGCAGCAGCACCATGGCGATCAGGTAGTTCGACCAGACCGGCACGCCATGTCGGACAGAGATGATGACACGCTGCGCCGGTGACGACGGCTTGGAGAACACGCCGGCATCGGGCTCGAGCAGCAATTGATATGTGCCTGGCGGAACCGGCGGCAGCAGCGAACTCGTGCTGTTGCTGCCCTCCTCCCAGGAGCCGTCGGAATCAGTGCCACTGTAATGCTCCAGTGCCTGGGACACGGGATAGGCCCGGTTGGTGTCGGTGTTGACCAGTTCCATGTCGAGCTCAAGCCAATCATTGGTGAGGTACGAGATGGTCTCGATCTCGATATTGCCTTCCTTGTCCAGCCGGAACGCCTTGGAGGCCAGGGTCTTGCCCTTGTTGGCAGCGGTCAGATCGTAGGTTTGCAAACTGACGAGCGCATTTTCCGACATCGTCAGCGAGACGATTTGCACCAGCGTGGCCACAGCGACTGCCGCGGCGATCATGGCGAGCGACTGCTTGTGCGGGTTGACCTGGCTGACGCCGGCGGAGAAGGACGAAGGTACGGGCAGCGGCAGCTTGAAGGCGTCGGCGACGACGCGCGCATCGAGATACTCGCCCTCGGAGACGATGATCTCCTCGTCGTTTTTCTCCACCATCAGCCGGTAGGGCGGCGCGATATAGTCGGTCACGGCGGTGACGTCGGAGGTCGATGCCCGCCAGAAGAATTCGCCGGCGACATAGGTGGTGCGGGCAATGCCTTTGCCGAAGAACTGGTAGCTGCGTCCATTCGCATCGATCCAACCCTGGCTGCCTGCGCCTGGCACGTCGCGGTTCAGCATCTTCACCAGCGTCCAGTGGCCGTATTCCTCGGCCAGGAAGCGGTAGCCCTGATAGGGGTTGAACAGCAGGTATTCGGTCCACCGGAAGTCGCCGGGACCGTCGCTGCGCCGCATATAGCCGACGACTTCCCATTCGACATCCCCAAGCCGGGCGCGCGCGCCGATCGGAATCTCGGCGTCCTGCATCGCCGATCGCGCCGTCTGAATGATGGTCAGATTTTCGTCGGCGACATCGATCAGGGACGAGCACTGGCTGCAGGTGGCGGTGATCGACTGGCCGACCGCGCGCAGCGTGACCGGTCCGCCGCAGTTCGGGCAGGCGAAAGTGCGCGGCCTGCCGGGCGTGCGCGGCGGCGGCGTCGGCTCGGCGGACGGCAGGATCGAAGGCTGGTCGCCCATCACCATCCCTCCAGCGGCCGAAGATTGCTAAAGCGGAAGGCGTCCCACTCGACATAGCGGCCGACATAGGCATGGGCCTCGCGGCCATCATGGTCGAGCGTGGCGAACTCGCCCTGCCTGCCGATGCAGTCGATCGCGACCGTCCGGCGGCCCTTGGGCGCGGCAAAGGGCAATTCGCCCTCCGATCCCAGGCAGGTCGCCAGCTTGATGTCGACCGCGCGCAGCGTGGTGCCGCCGAGTTCCACCGTAAAGCCGGGCCTTGCCTCGTCGGCGGCCTTGCCGCTTGTCAGCAACGCCTGACAGTGGACTAGCGTCGCTTCGACGTCACGGGGCAAGGATCCCTCCAGCTCAAAGCTGATGGAGAAGGATCCTTGTGCCTCGCCGATCCAACCGCGCCGGCCATCCGCCATCAGCAAGTGCCATTCGTTCCACAGCCCGTCGCGCCAGCCGATCTTCAGCCGGCCGATGAGGGTGAAGGGCTGCCCATCGAACTCGCCGCCGCTGCCCAGTTGCAACGGGCTCATGTCGTCCGGCAGGGCGGCCATCACGCCGATCGACTTCACGTCGACATCGGTGCGCACCACCATGGACTGGCAGTAGGCGCAGACGGCATAGACCGATTGCGCCGACTGAAAGGTGACATCCGCGCCGCAGGATGGGCAGGCGAACTTGCGCATGAAAACCTTGGAGTTGGTGGTTGGCTGCGCCGGGTCTGCCGGCGCCGGCAAGAACGGAAATGAAACCCTCCCCGAGGGCTTACTTTATTCGCGACAGCAGCTCGGCCTTCTTGGCGTCGAATTCCTGCTGCGTCAGGATTCCCTTGGCAAGCAAGCCGCCGAGCTTTTCGAGCAGTTGGATCGGATCCTCGGCCGGTTGGGCCGGCGCTGCTTGCGGTGCCTGGCCTGCGGCATTGCCGAACCCCTGCGCCATCGCCTGGCCGATCGCCAGCCCTGCTCCGAGGCCCGCGCCTGCGCCTGCCACGCCGCCAGGGTTCTCGGCGGCGCTCTGGATCGCTTCAGCAGTCTGGAACTGTGCATAGCGATTGAGGTCGCCCAGCATGTTCATCGAACCGACCTTGTCGAGAATGCGCTGCAGCTCTTCGGGCAGCGACAGGCTCTGCACGTAGAAGCTGGTAACGTCGATGCCATAGGCCTTCAGCGCCGGGCCGATCGCCGCCGCCAGTTGCTTCGAGAAGGCTTCCTGGTTGGCCGCCATGTCGATGAAGGCGACGCTGCTCTGGCCGAGCGCGGTGGCAATGGTCGTGAGGATGATGCCGCGCAGCTGCCCTTCGATCATCTCGGAGGTCGAGCGCTCGGCGGTGCCCACAAGGCGCGACCAGAAGATTTCGACATCGCCTATGGCATAGGAATAATTGCCGAAGGCGCGGATGCGGATCGGCCCATATTCCTTGTCGCGAATGGTCAGGGGCTGGGTTGTGCCCCATTTGCGGTCGATCTGGTCCTTGGTGTCGAAGAAATACACGTCCGACTTGAAGGGCGACTCGAAGAACTTGTCCCAGTTCTTCAAATAGGTCAGCACCGGCAGCGTCTGCGTCGTGAGCGTGTACGTGCCGGGCCCGAAAATGTCGGCGATCTTGCCCTCATTGAAGAAGGCGGCCTTCTGCGTCTCGCGCACCACAAGCTGGGCGCCGTTCTGAATTTCCATGCCGGACATCGGGAAACGAGAAGCCAGCACCCCCGGCTCGTCGGCAGTCCACTGGATGACGTCGATAAATTGCTTGGAAATGAAGTCCAGAATGCCCATGCCGCTCACCCCCATTTCGACGAATCTAAACCCGGAGACAGCCTAGCCGACCCAGCACAACCGGCAAAGAAGGAAGACTAACCCGCCTCGAAACACCACGACAACTACCTTTGGTACCGGTCGCCATGGTCGAGCACAACCAGTTTATAGGATAGGTCGCTCCCCGTCCCTATTCAATTGAGCGGCTGCTTCGCGGCGCAGTATGAAGGTCTGCCGATGGGGTGGCTCGGCTGCTTCCCAGGCTGGCAGGGGATAGTGGGTCAGTTTGAATTTTCGAACCAGCCTACTGCAGAGAAGGGATACCATGTGAACAACACGCTGGAGCCTATTTCTCGGCATTCGAGCGGGAGTAGGTCAGTCGGCAGGCGGCAAGCTAAGCTCGTAATCCTTCACTAAGGTCGCGAGAGCGGACCGGTAATCGGAACGGCGGAGTTCGGCGTATTGGCCATCCGGTCCATCCGCCGCTGGCGGATGTTTGCGGATTGTGGTGAGGGCATCCCTATAGAGAAATGCCGCCTCCCCCAGTCGCGTCACATTCTTGGCGCAGCGCCCGTATTTGTCGAGCATCATTGCGAGATCGCCAGCGGCTAAAGCCTGGTCGAGCGTGGTGGAGTTGAGCTGTCCCTGGTAGTACGCCGCCTGGGAGTCAAACGAGGGCGGAAAGCATGGGTCATCGGGATACAGGTGCGGAAGCTGACTTAGCAATATGACCCAAACTAGCGGATTCTTGCCCGGACTACTTGCTCCAAGCGCAGCCTGGTTGACACGCGTCGCCTCAGTTAGAGCTTCGGTTGCAGCCGAATCCAATTCATATATCTTGATGAGGGCGGATGCCAGCAGGATCGAGGTAGCGAAGGATGTATCGTCTTTCGCACGCTCGTTGCGTAAATGGTCTGCAGCTTCCCTCAGCAGTGCCACGTTCTTCTTGTCCGTCCCTTCCTCAACCAGACGCACCATGAGCGCCGTAAGGCTGCGAGATTTCTTGGTTTCATCTTTCGCATCGTGCCATTCCTGGCGGAGTTCTGCGATGTCGGCGTCGACGTCGTCCGGCCCACCGAACAAACTCGTTTGCGCCCGTTTTGCCTTTTGGATGCGTTCATCGGCCAGCGACCATTCGTAGGAATCTGGCTCAGTATCCTTTTCGTCGCGGGCTTTCTGATAGGCGTTTGCCGCCTCCTGCAGCAACGCTGTTTCCGACGTGTCCGAGCCCAATTTGAGCGCTTCTTCGCCGAGTTCCATAAACGCCAGATACCAGTCTGCACCAGGCGCGCGCGATCGATCGACTTGGGTGACAGTCCTGAGCGTCTCCAGGGCGCGACGCAGGGTCTGTTGTTCGCCGGTGGCATCCGCTTTGCGGCGTAGCGCCTCTGCGATGAAAACTTGTGCTGTGACGTAGGGGGTCTTGTCCTGCCGACCGGCATAGTTGCTGGAGGCTTGTTCCAGATTGTCTATCGCCTCCTCATATGTGCCTGGTGGAGCGTCTCTCACATGTGCGAGTATGGCCCCATAAGAGAACGCCAGGTCAGCGATAATGTCAGGATCGTCATTGTCCGCCCTGGCATGCTTGAATAGCGGACCGACCGACCGAAGGTTTTTTTCCGCCGCGTCGCCGCTCAAGCCAAACCAATAGATGCCGGCACTGCCCTGGGCCATGTTGACCGCGTACTTTCGTAACGTCGAACGCACGCGACGGCCAAGCTTTGCCACCTCATCATTGGACGACAAGTGATAGAGCGAGAAATCTTCGGAATTGTCGCTCTGCATGACCATGGGGTAATGCGCCAACTTGAGATCCCGGACGAACGATAAATTGTCGACTATTCTTATTTCGACACCCGCATTCCGTTTCGAATAGCGGCCCCAAATGAACAGTTCGACCCTTTGTCGGGCGATTTGATCCGAAGCTGCCTCCAGAGCGCGATCGGGGCTTGAATAAGACCGGCAGCCGCGGCGAAGATCGAAACTCTGATCGGCGATCAGCACGTCCGCAAGCTCTCTGGTCGCATCGCCACCGGGATCGTCGTCTAGCTTTGCCAGATACACCGAGAACTTTTCCGCCTTGGGTTGCGGATTGCGTGCCTGCCCCACCATGCATGAGATCTCGCTCAGCGAAGGGATCAGATTCTTGATAATCTCGGGCACGTACTGCTTGGCCACATCCTGGACGCCGCTCAGAATGATCGACCCTATCCCCAATGCCACTACAGTCTTGCCCATGGCCTTCGCGATGCGAACGATCCACATACCCCACTCCTACGAGCAACGTGCCGAGCAACAAGCTCTTCTGTAGTCCCCGAGCCAAGAATACCACACCAAATTGAAAAGCAGAAAACCGCCGGGACCGCACACGCATCTGCTGCCAAAGCTTTTGAAGAGCGGCCGCACGCACTCCGCCAACACGCCATTCCCGACGGTCTGCTGCCGCTCGGATCCTGCACTAGTAGGCCGCAGGCCTTTTGTGCTTCGATTGCTTCGATGAGTGTTCGCAGCAAATCCCTGGGCATCCGCGCAACGCTTGTCCTGTGGGCGTGCCTGTCCGGCCTGCTGGCTCTGCAATGGCTTGTGGATCTAGGTATGGTCGGCTTTCCCGACGGGTACACAACGCCCTATGCGCGAGCGACGAGCACGCTGCTGCATGTCCTCGTCTGGGCATGCCTGGCGCAAAGCCTCTACTTCGCTTGCCGGGCCTTTTTCGGCAAACGGTTCGCGCCTGCTTCGCTTTTCCTGCAAATGACGGTGGCCGTCGCACTGACTGTCGTGCCAGTACTTATCCTCAAACACTGTCCGCGATCTCAGGCTTGCAGCAGCCTCTATGAGGCGCTCACGAATACGATGATGGACGATGGCACGGGTGGATGAATTTATATCTCCATCGACCGGTAACTGACGACAGGTAGAACGTTGACGCCGCGGCGTGACCGTAGAAATTGGAGGAACCATGCGAAAGATTCTGACATCGGCACTGCTGCTCGCAGCAGCGCTATCTGCAAACCCCGCGGCGGCGCTGGACAGTTCCAGTCCGCCGGTCGTCGTGACCCCACTTGCCGATCGCACCCAGACGGCGTCCGGACAGCCGATCGTGCTGCCGCAGAAAAATGTCCAGGTGCTGGTTTCGACTTACGACATCGCGGTCGGCGCCACCTTGCCGGTGCACAAGCACCCGTTTGCCCGCTACGCCTATGTCGAGGCCGGAACGCTCAAGGTGACGAATGTCGAGACCGGCAACAGCAACACCTACAAGACAGGCGATTTCATCGTCGAGATGATCGGCCAGTGGCACCAGGCCACCAACATCGGCGACGGCCCGGTCAAGCTGCTGGTCATCGACCAGGTCGAGCAAGGCGCCAAGAACACGATCCTGCAGCAATAGCTGCAGCCGGGTTGCCGGCTGGCCCAAGCAGCGATTGGTTGTTCCGCTTCCCCGGCAACCGGGCCGATGCTAGGGCTGGCCGTCTTTAAGTCATGAAGGATCGCCCCTTGGCCGGAAATGCTCGCCCCCTGATCGAAATCTGCGTCGAAGGCATCGACGGCCTGCTGGCAGCCCAGGTCGCCGGCGCCGACCGGGTCGAACTCTGCGCCAGCCTGGTCGAAGGCGGCATCACGCCAAGCCTTGGCACGGTGCGCTCAGCGTTGGAGAGCGCGACCATTCCCTTCCATGTCATCGTGCGCCCGCGCGGCGGCGATTTCCTCTACAGCGAGGCCGAATATCGCTCGATGCTCGCCGATGTCGCAGTACTGCGCGATCTCGGCGTCGCCGGTGTCGTCGTCGGCTGCCTCAACGCCGACGGCACCATTGACGAAACCCGCATGTCTGCACTGGTCGAGGCGGCCGGTTCGCTCAACGTCACCTGCCACCGCGCCTTCGACATGACGCGCGACCCGGCCGAGGCGCTGGAAGCGCTGATCCGCTGCAAGGTGGGCCGCGTGCTGACCAGCGGCCAGAGGGACACCGCGGTGGAGGGCGCCGGCCTGTTGGCGGATCTCGTCCGCCAGGCCGGCAGCCGCATCATCATCCTCGGCTGCGGCGCGCTGGCTCCTGACAACATCGCGGAGGTGCTTGCGAAAACCGCGCTGACGGAAATGCATTTCGCGGCGCTCAAGGACGTGCCGAGCACTATGACCTACCGCAACCCGCAAGTCGGCATGGGCGGCACCGATCTCGACCGCGAATACCGCACCACGGTGACTGACGGCGCGCTGGTGGCGGCGACGATTGCGGCGGCCAGGGCATGACGGCCGCGACGCCCTCCCCGATCAGCCGCGTCTCGGCAGCGGACGAAGCTGCCATCCTGGCGCTCAACAACGAGCATGCAGCCGAACTGTCATGGCTCGAACCCGAGCGGCTGTCCTTCCTGCTCGGCGAAGCGTTTTATATCAGGCGCATCGGTTCCCTGGAAGCCTTCATCATGACCTTCGACCAGGATGCGCGCTACGACAGCCCGAATTTCCTCTGGTTCCGTGAGCGCTATCCACGCTTCGTCTATGTCGACCGAGTCGTCGTTGCCAGTCAGGCGCGCGGCCGCGGCCATGCCCGCCGCCTTTATGACGAACTGTTTGCGGAGGCCGCGCGCGCGGGCCAGACTATCGTCACCTGCGAGGTCAATGCCGATCCGCCCAATCCGGCGTCCGACGCCTTCCACGCCACGCTCGGCTTTGCCGAGGTCGGCGACGCGGTGATCCATGGCGGCAAGAAGGCAGTGCGCTACTATCTCAGGCAGATCCAGAGCAATTCAGGAAAAGCGTAAGCGGTTTCCCGGACGGCGAAGTGCTTCTTGCCTGGGCCAAGGCGGTCACGAATGCCTTGCGATGTGTTCGACAAGGCGAGGTGCTTCCTCGGCAATGGCCAATATGATCCCGGACTTGCGCGTGGAGGCGAAATCCAGGCCGGCGAAGTAGAGGCCCGGCAGGACACCCACGCCATCCGTGTGAACGGGCTGTCCCGCAGCGTCGAGCGCATCAGCAAGTCTCACATAGCTGAAATCGCCCTTGAAGCCTGTGCACCACACCACGCTCGTGATGCCGGACCCGGAAAGATCGAGCGAACCGATGAAGGAATCCAGCCTACGCCACGCGACCGTCTCCGCGGGGTCGGGATCCGATACCGGTGCGTCTATCCGGGCCTGGCTTATGTAATCATCGATATGACGTTTGACGTTGTCGGAGGCTTGGTCCCCAAAGCGGACATTTGCTTCGAGATCGTCGGCGAGCGTAAGACGGCCGCCATTCTCGGCGCCGGTCAACCGCCCGAGAAGCACAACACCCTGGGCGCCGAGCGACTGAAGGCTTATCGTGTGCTCCGACCCGAGCACACCACGCGCGGGTATGCGCCCCGCAAGCCGAATGACCTCCTCTCGCCGTACGTCGAGAAATCCGCTTTCCTCAAGCCAGATCATGATATCGCGTCCACGATAGCGTCGTGGGAGCCGCCCGGCGCGACTGGTCGCAAGGAAGACGCTCCGCCCCGCTTGCGCCAGTTCCTCCGCGATCTGAGCGCCTGATTGACCGCTTCCGACCACCAACACCGCTCCACCGGGTAGATCGGCAGGGCTGCGGTAGCCGGACGCATCGATCTGGTGGATGTAAGCTGGCAACCCATCTGATGAGATTGGGCGCACGGCGCAATTCAGGTTGCCGCTTGCGACAACCACGCTGCGCGCCCTAAGCGTTCCGTTCGAGGTGGTCAGCCGATAGACGCCATCGTCCCGCGTGAGTTCGCTCACGGCAGTATCGGCTTGGATAGGCAGCCCATTTCTCCCGGCGAAATCCTCAAGGAGAGCGACGAACTGGTCGCGCGTGAGGACCCCATACGGATCCGGACCCTCGTAGCGGTCGCCCGGCATGACGGTCTGCACGTTGGGGCTATTCATATGAAAGGAAGCCCACCGCTGCGTGCGCCAGGTCTCTCCTATGCAACCCCGCTCCAGCACGGTATGGCGCAGGCCTTTTCGTGCCAGCCAATAGCTTACACCGAGCCCCGCCCAACCGGCCCCGACAACCACAGCGTCGAGAACATCGGCACTATCATTCATTGCCGGTGATCTCATGGTCGGCATCCCCCATCGCCGCGACGATTAAGCCTTGTCCATCGCCATGAGTCCAGCGTCGGCGAGCGGCTCTGGCGCCACAAACAAGCCAAGGCTAATGTAGCCGCTTCCGCCAGCCCGGGGGCGAAACACCAATGCCAAGCAACGTCTTCCGCTTCGACGAAAGCTGGGACATTCCCGAGGCGACCCCGCAGCGGGTCTGGGACGTGCTCTCCGACGCCGAACTGCTGCCACTGTGGTGGGCGATGTCTACAAGGAGGTCGTGCCGCTCGACCGCAAGGGCAAGGGCGTCGTCGGCGCGCGAGCCAAAGCACGGGCGCGCGGCGCCCTGCCCTATGAATTGAACTTCATCGTCGAGGCGGCCGAGCTCGAGCCCGGCCGGCTGGTGGTGGTCAAAACCTTTGGCGATTTCGACGGGCTGTGGCGGGCGGAATTGTCGCCTTCGGGCACCGGCACCCATGTCGCTCTCGTCTGGCAGGTGACGGTCGAGCGGCCGATCCTCAAATTGCTGGCGCCGCTGCTCAGGCCAGCCTTTGCCTGGAACCATCGCTGGACCACGCCGCGCGGTGAAGCCGGCCTGCGCCGCTATCTCGCGGCACAGAAGAAGGGCGCAACGGCCTGATGCTGCCCGTGATTGCTCGAACAGCGCCATGGCGCTGCTGAGCCCCATACCACCGGAATGCCGACCAGGAAGCATACCAAACACGAGAAAGCCGGCGCCGCAGAACTCACCAATTGCGGTTCAGCCAGGCGCGTGCCGGCTTCTCGACCAGATAGTAGCTGCACAGCGCACAGGCAAAGACTGCCGCCAGCATCGGGATCGGCGCACTGCCCTGCTCGGCGACGAATTTGTAGAAGGGCTGTTGCCAGAGATAGAGCGAGTACGACCACAGCCCGATCATCACCATCGGCCTCGACGACAACAGGCCGCTCAGGTGCCAGCTGCTGGTGTCCAGCGTGTTGACGGCCAGCGCCAGCAACGGCACCGCCAGGAGATAATGGACCGGCGTCGGCACCGGATCGAGGAACAGCAGGATGGCGGCGGCCCCCGACACCAGGCTGACATAGGGTCCTTTCAGCAGGGACGGCAGCCGGCCGTCATGCTTGAGCAGGCAGATCGACGCCGACAGCAGGATCGAGGCGATGTGCACGTCGGTGCGCCAGTAGCTGTGCTCATAGTCCATGCCGAGCAGCCAGTAGGAAATCGCGCCATTGGCCATCGCCAGCAGCGACAGCGTCACCAGCAGCCGCACGACATTGGCCCGCCCGGTGACCACCACGCTGATCAGCGCCAGGATGATATAGGCGTGCTCTTCGACGCAGAGCGACCAGATATGGTCGAGCGCGCCGGCGCGGGTAATCAGAATGCCGGCATAGTTGTACGTGAAGGTCAGCGCCGTCAGCGCCGCCTTCCATTTGAAGGCGATGAAGGTTCCGGAAAGCCCGATCATGGCGGCGACCACGAACACCAGCAGCGCCGGGTAGATGCGCGAGAAGCGGCGTTTGAAGAATTTCTTCAGCGGAAAGCGTTCGATGAACAGGATCTCGCCCATCAGCCGGCCTGAGAGCACGAAGAAGAACTCGACGCCGAGCACACCGAGATTGATCCCGGGAACGGGGAAAAAATGGCCGATCAGCACCAGCGCAATCGAAAGGCCGCGCCAGCCGTCGAGATAGGCCAGTCTTGCTCTGGCTGCCTTGTCGGTGACGGATCTGGATGGCACGACATGCGTCGCGGAGATGTCGGTCATCCCGGCTCCCTTCGCATTGAAATCTACGAAAAGGGTCGCAGGCCGCTTGGCCACGAACCCAGCTCGCGCTGGTCGTCAGCATATTGCAGTGCAATATCGCATTGTGCAAGTGCGAGAATAGCGCCGGAGCAGTCCTTGGGAAGTATGCGCCTGTTCTTGCACGGGAATTACCTGCAGCAACGGATTCGCGGGCGGCGGCGAACTCGCTAGAACTGGACAGCTACAGCGAGCCTTCCACGAAAAAGGGGCCGCGATGGCCCCTTTCGTGGTCAGCAATAGTTACCGCCGTGTCAGGCGTTGGCCGCCGCCACAGCGCGTTTTGCCATCACCGCGATCAGATTGGCGCGGTATTCGGCCGAAGCGTGGAGGTCGGTCATCAGATTCTTCGCCGGCACTTTCACACCGTCGAGCGCCGATGCGGCGAAGTTTTTCGCCAGTGCCGCCTCGATCTCCTTCGAGCGGAACACGCCGTCATCGCCGGCGCCGGTGACGGCGACGCTGACCCCGTCCTTGCCCTTGGCCACGAACACGCCGACGATCGCATAGCGCGAGGCCGGGTTGCGGAACTTTTCGTAGGCCGCCTTGGCCGGCGCGGTAAAACTCACCGCGGTGATGATCTCGCCCTCCTTCAGCGCCGTCTCGAACAGGCCGGTGAAGAATTTCGCAGCCGCAATCTCGCGCTTGTTGGTGACGATGGTTGCGCCAAGCGCCAGCAGCGCCGCCGGATAGTCGGCGGCCGGGTCGTTGTTGGCGACCGAGCCGCCGATGGTGCCCTTGTGCCGCACCGCCGGATCGCCGATCAGCGACGCCAGATGCGCCAGCGCCGGGCAAGCTTTCCTCAGCTTCTCATCATTGGCGACATCATAGTGCGTGGTGGCAGCACCGATGGTGACGGTCCTGCCCGACACCTTGACGCCCTGCAGCTCCTTGATCCGCGACAGGTCGACCAGGTCGGAAGGGGCGGCAAGCCGCGTCTTCATCGCCGGGATCAGCGTCATGCCGCCCGACATAAGCTTGGCGTCGCCGCTCTTCACCAGCTTGGCGGCGTCAGCGACCGAGGCGGCGCGATGGTAATTGACCGAATACATCTTCGTTCCTCCTCAGTGCTTCTTCGCCGCGCGGATCGCGGCCCACACCGTTGACGGCGAGGCCGGCATGGCGATGTCGACAATCCCGATGGCGTCGGTGATGGCGTTGATGACAGCCGGCGGCGAGCCGATGGCGCCGGCTTCGCCGCAACCCTTGATGCCGAGCGGATTGCTCGGGCACGGCGTGTTGGAGGTCGAGACCGTGAATGACGGCAGGTCGCCCGCGCGGGGCATGGTGTAGTCCATGTAGCTCGCCGTCAGCAGCTGCCCGCTGGCGTCGTAGTGCGCGCCTTCCAGCAAAGCCTGGCCGATGCCTTGCGCGATGCCGCCATGCACCTGGCCCTCGACGATCATGGGGTTGATGATGTTGCCGAAATCGTCCGCGGCGACGAACTGGACGATCTCGGTCGTGCCGGTTTCCGGATCGATCTCGACCTCGCAGATGTAGCAGCCCGCCGGGAAGGTGAAGTTCGCCGGATCGTAGAAGGCGGTTTCCTTCAAGCCGGGCTCCATGCCGGCCGGCAGGTTGTGCGCGGTGTAGGCGGCAAGCGCCACCTGGAACCAGGGCAGGCTCTTGTCGGTGCCGGCAACCTTGACCTCGCCATTCTCGATGACGATGTCGCCCTCGTCGGCCTCGAGCAGGTGGGCGGCGATCTTCTTGGCCTTGGCCTCGACCTTGTCGAGCGCCTTGGCGATTGCCGACATGCCGACGGCCCCCGAGCGCGAGCCATAGGTGCCCATGCCCATCTGCACCTTGTCGGTGTCGCCATGGACGATCGAGACCGAGTCCAGTGGCACCCCAAAACGCTGGTTGACCAGTTGCGCGAAGGTCGTCTCATGGCCCTGGCCGTGGCTGTGCGAGCCGGTCAGCACTTCGATCGTGCCGACGGCGTTGACCCGCACTTCGGCCGATTCCCACAGGCCGACGCCGGCGCCGAGCGAGCCGACCGCCGCCGACGGTGCGATGCCGCAGGCCTCGATGTAGCAGCTCATGCCGATGCCGCGCAGTTTGCCGGCCTTCGCGGCGGCCGCCTTGCGCTTGGCAAAGCCGGCATAGTCGGAGGCCTTTGTCGCCGCATCGAGCGAAGCGCCATAGTCGCCGGCGTCATAATTCATGATCACCGGCGTCTGATGCGGGAAAGAGGTGATGAAATTGGTGCGCCGAAGCTCCGCCGGCGACACGCCGAGTTCGCGCGCCGCCGTCTCCATGGTGCGTTCCAGCAGATAGGTCGCCTCCGGCCGCCCTGCCCCGCGATAGGCATCGACCGGTGCGGTGTTGGTGTAGACGGTGCGCACATTGGCGTGGATCGTCGGGATGTTGTACTGGCCCGACAGCAGCGTCGCGTAGAGATAGGTCGGCACGCAGGACGAGAACAGCGACATGTAGGCGCCGAGATTGGCGATGGTGTCGACCTTGAAGCCGGTGATCTTGTTGTTCTTGTCGAACGCCATTTCGACGGTCGAGACATGGTCGCGGCCATGCGCGTCGGTGAGGAAGCTTTCAGTGCGGTCGGCAACCCATTTGACCGGCACGCCGGTTTTCTTCGATGCCCACAGGCAGACGATTTCTTCGGGGTAGATGTAGATCTTCGAGCCGAAGCCGCCGCCGACATCGGGCGCAATGACGCGCAGCTTGTTTTCCGGCGCGACATTGTAGAAGGCGCTCATCACCAGCCGCGCCACATGCGGGTTCTGCGAGGTGGTCCAGCAGGTGAAATGGTCTTCGGCCTTGTCGTAGTGGCCAAGCGCCGCGCGCGGCTCCATGGCGTTGGGCACCAACCGGTTGTTGACGATCTTCATCCGGGTGACATGGGCGGCCGCCTTGATCGCCGCGTCGGTCGCCTTGGCGTCGCCGATCTCCCAGTCGAAGATCAGATTGTCCTCGGCCTCGGCATGGACCTGCGGCGCGCCTTTTTGCAGCGCCTTGGTGGCATCGACCACCGCCTTCAGTTCCTTGTAGGTGATCTCGACGGCCTCGGCCGCATCGCGCGCCTGGCCCTTGGTTTCGGCCACGACGATGACGATGGCGTCGCCGACATAGCGCACCTTGTCGACCGCGAGCGGCGACCAGGCGCCCATCTTCATCGGCGAGCCGTCCTTGGAGTGGATCATCCAGCCGCAGATCAGATTGCCGATGCCGTCGGCCTTGAGTTCCTTGCCGGTCAGGACGCCGATGACGCCGGGCATGGCTTGCGCCTTTTTGACGTCGATCTTCTTGATCTGCGCATGCGCGTGCGGGCTGCGCACGAAAGCAGCATGCTTCATGCCGGGAACCACCATGTCGTCGACATAACGGCCGGCGCCGGTGATGAACCTTTTGTCTTCCTTGCGCACGACCCGAGCGCCGATGCCTTCAATGCCCATAGGAAATTCCTCCGGAATTTAGGGGAGTAGGTGAGTAGGGCAGTAAGGCAGTAGGGAAATTTTGGCTTTGGTTCCCTACTGCCCTACTGCCTTACTGCCCTATTGCCTTGTCTCTCTAAGCCGCCTGTTTCGCCTTGCCCTTCGACGCCTTCGCCATCGTCTTCGATGCGGCGAGGATCGCCTTGACGATGTTGTGGTAGCCGGTGCAGCGGCAGATGTTGCCTTCGAGCTCGGCGCGAACCGTCGCCTCGTCGAGGCCTTCGGGATGGCGCGCGATCATATCGGTCGCCGTCATGATCATGCCTGGCGTGCAGAAGCCGCATTGCAGGCCGTGATGTTCCTTGAATGCGGCCTGCACCGGATGCAGTTCGGCGCCGTTGGCGAGCCCCTCGATCGTCACCACGGTCGACCCGGAGGCCTGCACGGCCAGCATCGAACAGGACTTCACCGCCCTGCCGTCGACATGCACGACGCAGGCGCCGCATTGCGAGGTGTCGCAGCCGACATGCGTTCCGGTAAGACCAAGATTTTCGCGCAGGAAATGAACCAGAAGCGTACGGTCCTCGGCAGCGCCAGTGACCCGTTTTCCGTTCACGACAAACGAAACGTCCGACATGCATCCTCCCTGGGTATTACCTCGGTAATCATGCTGCCGATGCGGCTTTGGCGCTCGGCCATGCGCTATTCGTACACCGCACAACGGGCAAAAAACACACGGGTGCTCATTGTACTTTCGGTCATGGACAAAGCGAAAATCACAGGCCCGTCCGCCCCATTGCCAAAGTGCGGATTGAAGGCAACAATGCCATCGACGCCGGCGCGCCAAACGACATAAAAACAAAGGCAGGCGCGCACAAAAATGCGTCGGAGGAATGCGGAGAAAGCTGCTGGCCAGTTCACGGACGAGCTATGCATCCGGTCTGTCGGCGCTCACCACAGACGAGCCTGACATGGATGCATTCGCCCGGGCGGTCGCCGCCGAGGCCGCGGCCATCAACGCCGGCTTTGCGCTGCTGTTCTTCTCGCAGAGCCTGGTTGACGCCACCGCACTGTCGCAAGCGCTGAAGACCCATGCGCCGACGCTGGCCTATGCCGCCTGCTCGACCGCCGGCGAGATCACCCCGCAGGGCCTGGAGGAAGGCCATGTGCTGGCCCTTCTGCTTCCTTCCGCGTCATTCTGCGCGGTCAGCACCATGGTCGACAATCTCTCCTCGTCGGGCATGGACAGGATCACCGGTGAAGTCGAGGCTTTGCGGCGGCTGCTGCGCGGGCGCATCGGCAGTTGCCATTCCAACTCCACCTTTGCGCTCTGCTTCATCGACGGCCTGTCCTTTGCCGAGGAAGCGGTGACCTCGGCCATCCATTGGGGGTTGGACGACATCCCACTGATCGGCGGTTCGGCCGGCGACGATCTGAAATTCGAAACCACCAGGCTGATCTCGAACGGCAAGGTGGCGTCCGACAGCGCCATCATCGTGCTGATATCGACCGAAATTCCGTTCCATGTCTTCAAGACCGACAATTTCGTCCCCACTGATGAGAAGCTGGTGGTGACGGCATCCGATCCCGACCACCGCACTGTGCGCGAATTCAACGCCACCAACGCGGCCGAGGAATATGCCGCCTCGGTCGGCATCGTTGCGCAGAACCTGACGCCGATGAGCTTCGCCTCGCATCCGGTGGTGGTGAAGGTGGGTGGCGAATATTATTGCCGCTCGATCCAGAAGATGCATCCCGACGGCTCGCTGTCGTTCTTCTGCGCCATCGACGACGGCGTCGTGCTTTCCATCGCCCAGCCCAAGGACATGGTGGAATCGACGCGTGCCGCCCTGCGCGACGTCGAGGAGCGGCTGGGTGGCATCGACATGATCCTCGGTTTCGATTGCGTCCTGCGCCGGCTCGACGCGCGCAACCGCCAGGTGTTCCGCGACATTTCGGAACTTTACCGGGTCAACAACGTCATCGGCTTCGGCACCTATGGCGAACAGTACCGTTCGATGCACCTCAACCAGACCTTCACCGGCATCGCCTTCGGCGACCGCCAGGCGGCGGAATAGGCCCCATGCCGCTCAGGGATATCGACGACATCGACCGGCTGAAGAAGATCAACGCCGCTTTGGTCAGTCGCGTCGAGCGCTCGATGGACCAGCAGGGCAACGCCTTCTCGCTGTTTCAGACCGCGATTTCGCTGGAAAACCGCGTGCGCATCCGCACCGAGGAACTGCACTCGACCTTGCGCCGGCTGGAGCAGTCGAACATCGACCTCAGCGCCGCCAAGGAAAACGCCGAACTGGCGAACCTGTCCAAGACCCGGTTCCTCGCCGCCGCCAGCCATGACGTGCTGCAGCCGCTGAACGCCGCCCACCTCTCCGTCTCGGCGCTGGCCGAAGTGCAGACCAGTGACGAGGGCAAGAAACTGGTCCGCCAGGTCGAGCGCTCGCTGGAGACCATGGAAGACCTGTTGCGCACCCTGCTCGACATTTCCAAGCTCGATGCCGGCGTGGTCCAGCCCGATGTTGGCGACGTCAATCTGGAGACGTTGTTCTCCTCGCTGCGCTCGGATTTCCTGCCGGTGGCCGAGATGAAGGGGCTGGCGCTAAAATTCCGCCCGGTCAGCGCCGTGGTGCGTTCGGACCGCACCCTGTTGCGCCGCATCCTGCAGAACATCCTGTCCAACGCATTGCGCTATACCCGTTCGGGCGGCGTGCTGGTCGGCACCAGGCATCGTGGCGACACCATCCGCATCGACGTCGCCGACACCGGCTGCGGCATTCCCGACGACCAGCGCGAGGCGGTGTTCGAGGAGTTCCATCGCGGCTCCGCCATTCCGGCCGATGCCGGGATCTCCGGCGGCGGGCTGGGGTTGGGTCTTGCCATCGTGCGGCGCATGGCCGCCGCGCTCGGCCATCCCGTGACGTTCTCCTCGAAGGTCGGACGCGGCACCATCTTCCACATCGACGTGCCGGTCGGCCTCGGCGCCAGCGCCGATGCCATCGCCAGCCTTGCCGAGATGGAGCGGCCGCGCGGCTACGGCTTGTTCGGCACCAAGGTGCTTTTGATCGAAAACGACGCCGATGTCCTGCAGGCGATGACATCCCTGCTCGAGCGCTGGCAATGCCTGGTGCGCGCCGCGACCTCGACCGAGGATGCGCTCAGCCTGCTCGGCGACACCGACTGGGTGCCCGACATCGTCATTGCCGACCAGCATCTCGACGATGGCGACCTCGGCACCGCCACGATCGCCGAAGTGCGCGACTATCTCGGCCGCGCCGTACCGGCGCTGATCGTCACCGCCGACAGCTCCGAAGCGGTAGTGAAAGCCGCCCGCGCCGCCGGCATCGAGCTGATGCGCAAACCGCTGAAGCCGGCGCAGCTAAGGGCGCTGCTGGCGCATTTACTGGCTTAGTTCCTTCTCCCCGTCACTATACGGGGAGAAGGTGGCGGCAGCCGGATGAGGGGCAGCACCAGCGATCCTCCTTCAGTGGCTGGAAAAACGCACTGTCACGTCGGAAATGAAGATGACCAGGATTACGGCCTTTCTATCGGTGAGATCGGGCAGGCTCTCTCCCGAGGAGATAGCGGACCTTCTGGAAATTGACGCCGACAGGGAGGTGCTGAAAGGCAGTCTGAGAACGCCTCCCAAACCATACCCTCCAAGCAACGGTTGGAATATTAGCTGCAGATACGACGAGTATGTCGATCTCAACATCGCTATTCACGAGCTGTCCCTGCGGCTGGGCGAAAAGATCGAAAACCTTTCTCGACTACGCCATCACGAGCATCTGAAAGACATATCCGTGAAGATAGCAATCGCCCCGGAAAACGAGCGTATTCCCATGTTTTTCTCCGCTGAGACGATTGCCTTTCTCGCCAAAATTGGAGCGACGTTTGATATTGAGCATTTTCCCGAATAGGCCGCCGCGTCTGGCGAGCAGCGCTTGCTGTTATCCGGAGCAAATCGAATGACCAACGCAATGCTTGATTACCTGGAGAAGCCGGCGTCATACCTTTTGACGTCACCGCCATTTGAATCCTGGAAATTCAAACGAACTGTTACGGATGATCTTCCGGAAATCCGAATAAATTACGTTTCCGCGCGTAACAAATTTTCCTTCATCTGCGGCGACGACGAAGCGATAGACACCATATTCATAGAGGCTGACAATCTGGATCGAGACCTCTTGGGTATTCCCTTTTCATGGAGCCGCAAGGACGTGCTGAGCCGTTTTGGCGTGCCTTCAAAAAGCGGCGTCGCACGGACAGATCCTTATTTGGGTGAGTATGGCCCCTGGGACCGATTTGACGAGGCAGATCATTCAATACACATCGAATACCAGGCTCATGCAGACCGGATAAGGCGGGTGACTCTGATGCGCGCCAGTGCGGTACCGTGAACAAGCTGGCAGACCACTACAGGAGCGAACATGTCTGAGCGCGACACCGGGCTCCACGGTTCCTGGCGGTTGGTTTCTTTTGATACTGAGCTTCAGGACTCAAAAGAGCGCAGTCAACCGTGGGGCGCCGACCCCAACGGGTACCTTATCTTCGGCTCTGATGGGCGAATGATGGTGCTGGTTACCGCAGAGACGCGGGAGCCAGGGAATACAGATGAGAAACTGGTGGCCCTGTTCCGCACTGTGATGGCCTATACCGGACGGTATCGGATAGAAGGCGACAGGTTCATCACAAAGATTGACTCATCTTGGAATGAAGCCTGGAACGTCAGTGAGCAGGAACGATTCTACAAGCTTGATGGAGACGCGCTCGAGGTCTTTACGGCCTGGATGCCGAATCCGTTGGCATTGGGAAATCCAATAGGAAGGGGTATCCTCCGTTTTAGACGCGAGTAATTTTCCCTACTAGGAATGACACCAATACAGGCCCTAGCCAATGCCATACCGTATCAAAAGAATCCTTCTAAAAACCGGCGAGTTGCTGACGGAACGCACTCTCCCCGATGGCGGCATTCTGGCGGACGCGGAGGCTCCGGTGGTCGGTGACGTGGTGGAAACCACGGTTTTCGGGCGGCCCATGAAGGTCGAGATCGTGTGGGGCCACTGGGCCGGGCGTCGACCCCACAACCCCGATGCAATCGTACCTTTGCGTGCGACGGAACTCTAACGTGCTGCTCGTCCAGCACGCCTCATCTCGCAACAGCCGCGACATCCAGGGATGTCAGCACGTCAGATGATGAAAATGAAATAGTGCTCGGTCATCGTACCCAGATGGAAATTGTATGAGACAGATTAACTTCTTTGCGGCGGGGGATGATCTATTTCCCGTTTTGGACGCTGTAGAACGTGAGATACCGCTAAAGTACATCCTCATGGGTCAATTCCCCAAGATGGAATTGCAAACCTACAATAATGGGATGCAAATTCCGGATCTTGGGCAGTCAACCACAGAATCGGCCTCCAGCGGGCGATCATTTCTCGTCACTGGTCAAGCTGTTCCGATCGAGATGAGGCTCGTAAGGACAACCTTAGGCATTCGGTATTTGTTAGATCAACTCAGCAATCCGGACACGGTAACGCTTTCTCCCGGCGGGCGATGGGGTCAAGATGTGATCTTAAATGGTCGCGTAGCAACAGCCTCCGGCGCTCCGCTCGCACAGGACCTAATGAGGGTTTTTAGCAGAGTATTCAAAAAGCAATTCAGTAAGGTTAGAGCGTTCTACGTTGGACCTGGGTCGGCTATTTTATTAGATGCCGGGAAGCGGCTAACTGCCGCCGAGCAGTCGCCACGCGACTTTGACCTGACGAGGGAGGTACCTATTCCTTAGTTGGTGGTGCGCCTTGGAAATTGCGGGACTGGTGCATTTCAATACGACATCCCTGGACAGGAGTTGCGGTGACAGTGCGCTTTTTGCCGGGTTGAACTAGTGAGGCGCCTACCGCCCGCTTCGCGGATCGACCCTCCCCCTTAGGGGGAGGGTAAGAAAGCTCAAAACCCCGCCTGATCCCTGAACAGCTCCGCATTATCGAGCTTCGACACTTCGATTACCGCTTGCGTGCGGCTGTAGACGTTGAGCTTGCGCAGGATCTCCGAGACATGCGCCTTCACCGTGGTCTCGCCGACCTGCAACTCGTAGGCGATCTGCTTGTTGAGCAGGCCCTGGCGCAGCATCTGCAGCACGCGCAGCTGCTGCGGCGTCAGTTTCGCCAGGCGCTGCACCATGTCGGCGCGGTCGGCGCTGTCGGCGTCGGGCGGCTGGCCCTCATAGGTTTCCGGCACATAGATCGCGCCCTCCATCACCGAGCGAATGGCGGCTGCGAGATCGCTTTTGCGCGCTGACTTCGGGATGAAGCCGGCAGCACCATAGGACAGCGCCTCGGAGATGATCCTCGGCTCCTCATAGCCCGAGACGACGACCACCGGCAGGCGCGGATGGCGGGTCCTGAGCTGCAGCAGCCCGTCAAAACCGTGGACATCGGGCATGTTGAGATCGAGCAGCGCCAGATCGAACGGTTTTATCCCACCCAGAAGATCGAGTGCCTCGGCGATCGAGCGCGCCTCCACAGTGTCGACTTCCGGATACGCCATCTGCACGGCGCTGTGCAGCGCCTCGCGAAACAGCGGATGGTCGTCGATGATCAGGAACCGGGCGCGATCGTTGACTGCGGTCATGGGGCTCGTTTCAGTCCTCCCTGGGCAGGATACTCCCGCTGGTATGGCCAGCTTATTGGCAAATAGTCTATCGCCACCTTAATCGGGCAACCGGCGCCGACGCTTTTGCGGACGCTCATGCCTTGCCCGGCCGTCCAAATCGGTCAAATGTGCCGGCAGTTGAAGCAGAAAGACCTGGCATGACAGACTTCGTCCTTCCCTTGCCCGCAATCCCTTCGGTCGCCATCGCCGGCTCGGCCGAACGTTTTGCGGTGCGCCGCATCTTCTGCGTCGGCCGCAACTACGCCGCGCACGCCCGCGAACTCGGCAATGACGAGCGCGATCCGCCCTTCTTCTTCACCAAGCCGGCCGATGCGGTGGTCGATAGCGGCACCACGATCCCCTACCCGCCGCTGACCAAAAACCTGCATCACGAGATCGAGCTGGTCGCGGCGATCGGCAAGGCCGGCTTCCGCATTCCCCGCGCTGAGGCGCTCGACCATGTCTGGGGCTACGGCGTCGGCATCGACCTCACCCGCCGCGACCTGCAGGACGAGGCCAAGAAGGCGGCGCGGCCCTGGGACTGGTCGAAAGCTTTTGATCGCTCGGCGCCCTGCGGCCCGCTGGTCCCTGCGGCACAGTCTGGCCACCCGCAAAAGGGCCGCATCTGGCTCGCCGTCGATGGCGCGGTGAAACAGGATGGCGACCTCGCCGAACTGATCTGGCCAATCGCCGATATCGTTTCGATCTGCAGTGGTGCGGTTGCCCTACAACCGGGCGACCTGATCTTCACCGGCACGCCGGCCGGCGTCGGCGCGGTGGCGCCGGGCCAGACGATGACCGGCGGCGTCGACGGCATCGGCGCCATCGAGATCGCCGTCGGCCAAGATCCCATCGGCCAAGATCCCATCGGCAAGTCGTGATCCGATGAGCGACCTCGTCCTTCACAACTACTACCGCTCCTCCACCTCCTACCGCGCGCGCATCGCGCTGGAGATGAAGGGGCTGACCTACGAATACGTGCCGCATCACCTGCGTCATGGCGACCATCTGGAGCCGGCCTATCGCGCGGTCAATCCGCAAGCGCTGGTGCCGGCGCTGATCCTCGGCGATGGCACGCTTTTGACGCAGTCGCTGGCGATCATCGAATATCTCGACGAGACCAATCCCGAACCGCCGCTGCTGCCGAAGGACGCGCTTGGCCGGGCCCGCGTGCGCATGCTGGCGCAGATGATCGCCTGCGACATCCATCCGGTGAACAATCTGCGCGTGCTGACCTCGCTGCGCACTCTGTTCGGCGCCGGCGACCAGGATGTCGTCAACTGGTTCCGCCACTGGGTGAATGAAGGTTTTCAGCCGCTTGAAAAGATTCTGGCTTCGTCGCCAGAGACCGGCACCTTCTGCCACGGCGATGCGCCCGGCCTGGCCGACATCTGCCTGGTCGCCCAGATCGCCAGCAACGCCCGCTTCGGCGTCGACCTGACGCCCTACCCCACGATCTCGCGCATCCACGCCTCCTGCATGGCTTTGCCGGCCTTTCGGAAGGCAGCGCCCGAGAATCAGATAGATGCGGAATAGGCGCACAATGCCGGAGCAGAGCACGGAGAATTGCCGATGAAAGCCGTCGTCTTCGAAAAGTTCGGCCAAGCGCCGACGATCCAGACTGTGCCCGATCCGAAACCGGCGGCCGACGGCGTCGTCATCAAGGTCGAGGCGACCGGGCTCTGCCGCAGCGACTGGCATGGCTGGATGGGTCATGACGACGGCATCACGCTGCCGCATGTTCCCGGCCATGAACTCGCCGGCATCGTCGTTGCCGTCGGCAAGCAGGTCACTCGCTGGAAGGCCGGCGAGCGCGTCACCGTGCCGTTCTGCGTCGGCTGCGGCCGCTGTTTCGAATGCACCTCAGGCAATCACCAGGTCTGCGAGCATCAAACACAGCCGGGCTTCACCGCCTGGGGTTCATTTGCCGAATATGTCGCCATCGAGCATGCCGACACCAACCTCGTGCGCCTGCCCGAGGAGATGGAGTTCGCCACCGCCGCCAGCCTCGGCTGCCGCTTCGTTACCTCGTTTCGCGCCATTGTCGACCAGGGCCGGGTGACGCCGGGCGAATGGGTAGCGGTGCATGGTTGCGGCGGCGTCGGCCTGTCGGCGATCATGATTGCCAGTTCCATGGGCGCCAATGTCATCGCCATCGACCTCACCGACGAGAAACTGGAGTTCGCCAAAAAGATCGGCGCGGTGGCCACCATCAACGCTTCGACGACCCCGAATGTGGTCAAGGCGGTCAAGCAGATCACCAATGGCGGCGCGCACATGTCGATGGACGCGCTCGGCCACCCCACGACATCGTTCAACTCGATTTCCAATCTGCGCCGGCGCGGCCGACATGTGCAGGTCGGCCTGATGCTGGGCGAACACGCCCGCCCGCAAGTGCCGATGGACAAGGTGATCGCTTTCGAACTCGAAATCCTCGGCAGCCACGGCATGCAGGCCTACCGCTACCCCGCCATGATGGAGATGATCCGCACCGGCAAGCTCAAGCCCGAACTGCTGGTCGGCAAGAAGATCAGCCTTGATGAAGCGCCCGCGGCCTTGATGGCGATGGGCGGCTTTGAGGGGATCGGCATCGGGGTGGTGACGAAATTCTGACAGCGATTCGGTAGAAATTGCAGAACAGTCCATGCAACCAAGACGCCAGTAGAACCGCTCGACAAGGCTGCGCTAGTCCGTCAGAATCGACCCCAAGCGATCATCGGTTTGAACCTGGCTGGACCGGCCACACGCAGGAACTATACTGTCGCTATGGCCTATTGGGTAAAGCGTATTGCACTGAAGGATGGCGAAGTAGTCACGGAACGTGAGCTTCGCGCAGACGAAAACCGATTTGCTGGAACGGCTCCGGTGGTTGGTGACTTGATTGAGGTCGAATGTCGCGGCCGCAGGTTTATGGCTGAGGTGGTATGGGGAAATTGGCCCGGCCGCGTTCATCCACACGATACAGTTGTACCGCTTCGGGTTTTCGAGGTTGGCCTTGATCCGGCAACCCCGCTCCGCTTTCCGACTCGTGGCCCAACCTGATCGCGGCGTGACTGCTTCCACCAAGTTTCTGTCATTTCACATTAGTGAGTTCGCGGCCGAGTCAGCCAATCCTACCGCGCAAACTTCTTCGCCCCGAACACACAGGCCACCACGCCGAGCGTGACGACCACCATCAGCGGGCTGACCTGCTCGTGCAGCAGCGTCGCCGCCAAAGCGAGGCCGAAGAAAGGCTGCAGCAATTGCAATTGCCCGACGGCGGCGATACCCCCTTGGGCAAGGCCGCGGTACCAGAACACGAAGCCGATCAGCATGCTGAACAGCGAGACATAGGCGAGACCGGCCCACGCGCCGGAGCCGATACCGGCAAAGGATGGCGGCAGCGTCACGAATGTCAGCACCAGCATGATTGGCAACGAGATCGCCAGCGCCCAGCAGATCACCTGCCAGCCGCCCAGCCTGCGCGATAGTGCGGCGCCCTCGGCATAGCCCAACCCGCAGACGATGATGGCGGCCAGCATCAGGCCGTCGCCGATCGGTGACGCCGTCACGCCTTGCATCAGGGCAAAACCGGCGACCAGCGCGCTGCCGATGCAGGAGAACAGCCAGAAGGCAGCGCGAGGACGCTCGCCGCCGCGCAGCACGCCGAAGATTGCGGTGGCCAGCGGCAGCAGGCCGACGAAGATGATGGAATGGGCGGAGGTGACATGCTTCAGCGCGAGCGCCGTCAGCAAGGGAAAGCCGACAACCACGCCAAGCGCCACGACCACCAGCGACAGAAAATCGCTGCGCTCCGGCCGCTTCTGCCGGAACAGGATGAGCATCGCCAGCCCGAGCAGCCCGGCAATCGCCGCGCGGGCCGAGGTGAGAAAGGTCGGATCGAAATCCGCCACCGCCACGCGCGTCGCCGGCAGCGAGCCGCTGAAAATCAGCACGCCGACGAATCCGTTCACCCAACCGCTCGCGCTCTTGTCCACTTTCTGACTCCAATGCTTTCGCCCTGTATCGCGCTGACGGCTATGGCAAAGCCAGAGACAATGCAGTACAATTTTACGAAACTGTAATGGCCGATTGAGCAATACAGATGACCGAACTCGCTTTCAAAACTGATCCTGCCGACGCCTTTGCCGCGACCACGCTTGTTGAAACTGTCATGGCAACCATTCGCCAGCGGATTGCCGCACGCAGCCTGACGCCGGGCGCGCGGCTGCCCTCGATCCGCGCTTTCGCCAAAGCCATGCAGGTGTCGAAATCCACCGTGGTCGAAGCCTATGAGCGGCTTGCCGCCGAAGGCGCGATCCGCTCCCGGCCGGGTTCGGGCTTTTTTGCCGCCGGGTCGCTGGCGCCACTGTCCTTGGCCGAGATCGGCCCGCGACTCGACCGCGAAGTCGACCCGTTGTGGGTCTCGCGCCAGTCGCTGGAAGCCGGCGGCGAGATGCTGAAACCCGGCTGCGGCTGGATGCCGGCCTCGTGGATGCCGCAGTCCGCCCTGCGCCGGGCGCTGCGCACCGTGGCACGCGCCGACGATACAGCGCTTGCCGATTACGGCACGCCGCTCGGCCTGCCGGCGCTCAGGCAATTGCTGGCGCGGCGCATGGAAGGGCACGGCATCGATGTTTCGCCCGACCAGATCATGCTAACGGAATCCGGCACGCAGGCGATCGATCTCTTGTGCCGCTTCCTCATCGAACCCGGCGATACCGTTCTGGTCGACGACCCCTGTTATTTCAATTTTCACGCGCTGCTGCGCGCCCACCGCGCCAAGGTGGTCAGCGTGCCCTATACCCAAACGGGGCCTGATATCGAACTGTTCGCGCAGGCGCTGGCCGAGCACCGGCCGCGCCTCTACATCACTAACTCGGCCATCCACAACCCGACCGGCGCCATCCTGTCGCCGGTCACCGCGCATCGGCTGCTGAAACTCGCCGACCAGTCGGACCTGACCATCGTCGAGGACGACATTTTCGCCGATTTCGAGCACAGCCCCGCGCCAAGGCTGGCGGCATTCGATGGCCTCAACCGCGTCGTCCACATCGGCAGTTTTTCCAAGACGCTGTCGGCCTCGGTGCGCTGCGGCTTCATCGCAGCGCCGCGCGACTGGATCGAGCAGCTCACCGACCTCAAGATCGCCACCACTTTCGGCGGCGGGCGGCTGGCAGCCGAACTGGTGCTGGCGCTGCTCAAGGACGGCAGCTACCGCAAGCACATGGACCTGCTGCGCGCCCGGCTTGCCCGCGCCATGAGCGAAACGGGGGCGCGCCTGAAAGCGATCGGCATCACGCCCTGGATCGACCAGCCGGCCGGCCTGTTCCTGTGGTGCAGCCTGCCCGACGGCGTGGATGCCGCCGAAATCGCTCGCCGCGCACTTGCCGAGAATGTCGTTCTGGCGCCCGGCAACGCGTTCAGCCTGTCGGGGTCAGCCAGCCGCTTCCTGCGCTTCAACGTTGCACAGTGCGGAGACGAGCGGATTTTCAAGGTGCTTGAGGCGGCAATGGCGCGTTGACGTCGCAGACTATCGAGCCGCACAAACCTCGCGCACACAGTCGCGCAGCCAGCGCTGCGCCGGATCGGCATCGAGCCGCGGGTGCCACAGCATCGAGATGGTGACTTCGACCGTGGTGACCGGTAGCGGAAAGCTGACCATGCCGGCGCGCGCGCCTTGCGTGTGCCGCTCGGGCACACTGGCAATCAGGTCGGAAGCGCGCGCCATGGCGAGTGCGGCCGAGAAGCCGGAGACCATGCACACCACGGTTCGCTGCAGGCCAAGCTGTGCCAGGGCCTCGTCGATTGGTCCTCTTTCGCGGCCGCGTCTGGAGACGCTGATGTGCCGGCCGGCCGCGTAACGCTCGGGCGTCACCCCGCCTTCGCTCAACGGATGGCCCGCTCGCACCGCGCCGACGAAGCGGTCGCGAAACAGCGCCTGTATCCGTACCTCCGGGCCGGAGTCACCAGCAACGCCGATTTCCAGATCGATCGCCGCGTCGCGCAGCGAGGCGACATCCTTGTCGGCTTTGGGCGCAAAGCGCAGCCGCACACCGGGCGCCTCAGCCTCGACGCGGGCGACAAGACGCGGCCCGAACTCCTCCACGAACCCTTCATTGGTGCGCAGCGTAAAAATCCGGTCCAGCGTCGCGAGATCGAGCAGTGTTGCCGGGCGCAGCAGCGCCTCGGCATCCGCAACGACGCGGCCAGCCTGCTGCCGCAACTCCTCCGCACGCGGTGTCGGCACCAGGCCGCGGCCGGCGCGGACCAAAAGCGGATCGCCGGTCGCTTCCCGCAGCCGCGCCAGCGTGCGGCTCATCGCCGAAGGGCTGAGCCGCAGCCGGCTTGCCGCGCGCGCCACGCTGCCTTCGGCGAGCAGGACGTCGAGCGCGAACAGCAGATTGAGATCGGGCGATGTCATCCGCGGATTGTAACACATGACATGGCGTTTAGCGCACGAATAAGATGCAAATGCTGCGCCTTTCGCCACACCAAGGTAGCGACTAGATCTCCGACAGGCCCGCTTCCGGACCAAAAAAGGAGATCGTCGTGGCAATTGCTGAGCAGAATGGAGACCGCGCTTCGACGCCATGGCAGACCTGGTCTGCCATCCTGGCATTGGCCAGCCTCTCGCTCGCCACGCTGCTGTCGTCGCTCGGCACCAGCATTGCCAGCGTAGGCTTGCCCTCCCTGATGCAGGCTTTCGACGCGTCCTTCCAGTCGGTGCAATGGGTGGTTCTCGCCTATCTGCTCGCCATCACCGCTTTGATCGTCAGCGCCGGCCGACTGGCCGACATGGTCGGCCGCCGGCCCTTGCTGCTCGGCGGCATCGCGCTGTTCACGCTGGCCTCGGTGCTCTGCGGCCTGGCGCCGACGCTCTCGCTGCTGATCGCGGCGCGTGCCGTGCAAGGGCTTGGCGCGGCGCTGATGATGGCGCTGACGCTGGCCTTTGTTGCGGAGACCGTGACCAAGGAGAGAACCGGCAGCGCCATGGGCCTGCTCGGCGCCATGTCGGCGATCGGCACGACGCTCGGCCCTTCGCTCGGCGGCCTGCTGATTGCCGGCTTCGGCTGGCGGGCAATCTTCCTCGTCAATGTCCCGCTGGGCGTCGCGGCCTTCGCTCTCGCCTGGCTGGCGCTGCCCGCCCGCGGCAAGGCTGCCGAAGCCGATCGCGGCAGCTTCGATGCGGTAGGCACGGCCCTGCTCGCGTTGACGCTCGCCGCCTATGCGCTGGCGATGACGCTCGGCCGCGGCCATTTCGGCACACTCAACATCGGCCTGCTGATCGCGGCCGGCATCGGCGTCGTTCTGTTCGGCATTGTGCAGACGCGGGCGAAGAATCCCTTGATCCGGCTTGCCCGGTTGTACGACATCCGGCTCACCGCCAGCCTCGCCATGAACCTCGTCGTCGCCACGGTGATGATGGCGACCCTGGTGGTCGCTCCGTTCTATCTGTCGCGCGGGCTCGGGCTTGATGCCGCGATGGTCGGTGTGGTGTTGTCGACAGGTCCACTGGTCTCGGCGCTCTCGGCGCTGATTGCCGGCCGCCTCACCGATCGCTTCGGCGCGCACAGGATGATGGTCGCCGGGCTGTTCAGCCTCACCATCGGCACCTCATTGCTGTCTCTGGCGATGACAGCACTCGGCATTGCCAGTTATGTCGTGCCGATCGCCGTCACCTGCTTCGGCTACGCGCTGTTCCAGACCTCCAACAATGCAGCCGTGATGAGCGGTGTCGCCGCCGGCGAACGTGGCGTCGTGTCCGGCCTGCTCAATCTGTCACGCAATCTCGGCCTGATCACCGGCGCATCGCTGATGGGCGCCATCTTTGCGGTCGCCTCGGCCGGAGAAAGTCCGTTGACCTCAGCGGCAGCCGCCCACGGCATGCAGGTCACCTTTCAGACGGCGACGGCGCTGGCAGTGGCTGCACTGTTGCTGGCGCTGTTTTCTGCCCGCGCCGCCGGCAGGTCGGCCTAGGCTCCGGCCCGCTTGCGGCGCTCATACAGCATGACAAGCGTTTCGGCGGTCAGTGCCGGCCTGTGCTCACCTTCGATCTCGACCGTGTTGGCGGCCTTCATCAGATACTGGCCCGGCCCCCTGTCCTCCACAGACAACAGCGTGGCGCGCAGTCTGATTCGTGCGCCAACCCTGACCGGCGCCAGGAAACGCACCTTGTCGAAGCCGTAATTGAAGGCGGCTTGCGTGTTTTCGGGCACGATGCCCATATCGAGCGCCAATGCGCCGATGATCGACAGCGTCAGATAGCCATGCGCGATCGTGGTGCGAAACGGGCTTTGCCGCTTCGCCCGCTCCGGATCGACGTGAATCCACTGATGGTCGCCGGTACATTCGGCGAACTGGTTGATGCGGCTCTGGTCGATCGTCGTCCATTCCGACACGCCGAGCTCCTGCCCGGCCATCGCCCTTAGCTGCTCAAAGGTCGGCGGCGTTTTCGGCCGTAGTTCCGTCATTCCTGCTTTCCCGATGGCTCCAACTGCCTCGGACCACGAACCGACAGCCCCTGTCAATTCGCCTGTTGCGATTCCGTTCCGTCATTTTCCGCCAAACGGCAGGGCTCGTCCATGGCCATGCGCCGCACACGGCCGGTCTGTACAGAGGCGGCAGGCAGCGGTCATGCCGTGCCTGACATCACTTCCTCTTCTCGTAGCCGGAGCGGATCTCCTCCATCGCTTCCTTGATGCGCTCGCGCAGGATCTCGACGGATTCGGTGCCGGATTTCTTGACCAGTTCGGCCACTTCGCTGGCATTTTTAAGCGCCGCTTCGAAGGATTTCTTGGCGAACTCCGCCTGCTTGGACATCAGCTCCTGCGGATTGCCTGGCGCCTTGTAGTTATGCGCCATGTCGCTGACTTCGCGCAGCGTGTCCTGCAGCATCTCGCGCTGCCTGGACAGAAGCGACGTCGCGCCGGCAGCGCCCGCCCGCGCCGATTTCTCCAGCGCCTCGAGGTTCTTGCGGTGGTGCTCGAGGATCGCCTCGACATTCGGCACCTTCAGGTCGCGGCCGAAGCGACTGAACATGTCCAGGAACGAATCGGAGTCGGGTTGTTTGGCCATTGCTCGTTTGCTCCCCAGTTTGCGCAAATGCTGAACCCTAACCCAAACAATAGCACTCGCGCGCCGCGTGTCCATTCGCCCGCGCAATGCAATTTGGCGGCGAGCATGATCCCGAAAAGTGGGAACCGGTTTTCTCGGACAAAACGGAAACCGTTTTGTCCAGAGATCATGCTCCAACAAAGAGCACGTCAGCCGGCAAGCAACAGCCGTTCGCCTAGATAGAGCGCGACGCCGGCAAGGCCCCCGATGATCATGCCGTTGAAGCGGATATATTGCAGGTCCCTGCCGATGTTCATCTCGATCAGCCGGGTCAGTTGGGCAAGGTCCCAACGCTTGACCTGGTCGGCGATGAATGTCGACACACCGCTCTTCTGGCTCTCCACGAACGAGGCCAGCGCCACGACAAAGCCCTGGTTCATGTCGGCTCTGATCTGCGGATCGCCGGCGAGATGGCGGCCGACCTCGACGAACATGTTGGCGAGATGTGCGCGAACAATCGAATTCTCCGCCTTGGCGTCCTGTTCGATGAACAGGCGCAGACTTTCCCACATGTCACCGGCCAGCGCCTTGACCTCGGGCCGTGCCAGGAAATCGCGCTTCAGTTTCTCGGCCCGCTTGGCATATTGCTTCGAGGTCCTGAGCCGCTCGATGAAGCTATGTGCGAAACGGTCGAATTCAGCGCGCATCGGGTGATCAGGATCGGCCCGTACCTCGTCGAGCAGCGAACCGGCGGACGCGACGATCTTCTTCAACAGATACGCGTCGGCGCGGAACAGGTTGAACAGCGACGGCAGTTCCTCGCGGATTTTTTCGCGCATGGTCGCCAGCGCCTCTTCGTCGTTCAGGAACCGGCCGATCACCCGGGTGAACTCGTCGAACAGTTTCTGGTGGCGGCGGTCGTCGGTCAGCGCCGACAGAAGGTCGGCGGCCAGAGGCGCCAGCGGCACCTTGTCGATCTGCTCCAGCATGCGGCTGGTGACGAAGCCGCGCAGGCCGGATTGCTCAATTGCCGCAAGCGTCTGCGGCACCAGCCGCACGACAAAGCGCGACAGGCCGGCAGAGCGTTCGGCGTCGGTCAGCCAGTCGGCGACGAGTGCTGCAAAATCGACTTCGGCGAGCTTTTCGCGCACCGGGTCCGGCGCCAGGAAATTGACCTCGATGAAGCGGCCGAGATTGTCGGCGATGCGGCTCTGGTTCTCCGGGATGATGGCGGTGTGCGGGATCGGCAGGCCAAGCGGCCGCTTGAACAGCGCCACCACCGCATACCAGTCGGCCAGGCCGCCAATGGTCGCCGCCTCGGCGAAGGCCGCCACGAAGCCGAGCCACGGATAGGTGCCCTCGAACGATTTGGCCACGGCAAAGACCACGACGCAAAGCGCCAGCGCAGCTGTCGCGAGGAACTTTGTCCACCGCAGCGCGGAAAGCTTGGCGCCCGCCTCGGTGTCGAAACCGCCGGACGCCAGGGACGGAGCCGATTGAGACATGGTGGGCCGCTCCTCGTCGATCTCAGGGGTATTTAGGGACTGTTTCGGCCGGCGACATGACCGGACGGGCCGATTCGCCTCAAGACATGCCGATTAAGCACACAAAGTTGACACGAATATTCATCTATCGTGCAATCCCAGTCTGGAATTGTTCCAAGGTATAGGCCATATTCCGACGAGGCCAGTGTGGGCGAATCCGAAACTCCGGGTGAGAAAGCCGCACCAGCAAAAATCTCAAATCTGGTGCAGTTCCAAAGCGCCAGCACGTGGGTGAGGAATGAAATGCGGTTAACGCGCCAGACCAATTACGCCATGCGCATCCTGATGTATTGCGCCGCAAACACAGAACGGCTGAGCCGCATTCCGGAAATCGCGGCCGCTTATTCGGTGTCGGAGCTTTTCCTGTTCAAGATCCTGCAGCCGCTGGTCGAGCATGGTCTGGTCGAGACGGTGCGCGGCAGGAATGGCGGTGTCAGGCTTGGCCGTCCCGCCGAGCAGATCAACCTGTTCGACGTCGTGCGGGTGACCGAAGAGAGCTTCGCCATGGCCGAGTGCTTCGAGAACGACGCGGCCGAATGCCCGCTGGTCGACAGCTGTGCGCTGAACTCCGCGCTGCGTGAGGCGCTCAACGCCTTCTTTGCCGTACTCTCGCGCTACACGATCGCCGATATGGTGGCAGCGCGTCCGAATGTGCGCCATTTGCTCGGCATCGACATGCTCGTTCAGCGAGCCCCGGCCGCCTGAGTTTCTAGGCGGCCGACTGCGGCAATACGAACGGCACGTTTCCGGTTGGCAGTACGCCGACCTTGAGCCGGCAATCGAACACTTTTTCGATCAGATCGTCGCTCAGCACCTCTTGCGGCGAGCCATTGGCCGCGAGCCGGCCGCGATGCATGACGAAGATCCGGTCCGCATACATAGCCGTCAGATTGAGGTCGTGCAGGATGGCGATCACGCCGCCGCCGCGCCGGGCAAAGTCGCGGGCGATGTTCATGATGATCAGCTGGTGCTTGATGTCGAGGCTGGACACCGGCTCGTCGAGATAGAGATAGCGCGGCTTGCCGTCGAGCACCGGCGCCCAGACCTGGCACAGCACGCGCGCCAGCTGCACGCGCTGCTGTTCGCCGCCTGAAAGCTCCTGGTAGAACCGGCCGGCAAACCCGTCGAGGTCGACCCGCGCCAGCGCCCGCTCCGGCAGCCTTTCATTTTCGCCCGGCAGCACGCCAGAGCGGCCGCCGACAAGACCGAGCCTGACCACTTCGCGCACCGTGAACGGAAAGGACAGCGTGGTCGCTTGCGGCAGCACAGCGCGCGCTGTCGCGGCCTCCACCGGCTTCATCGCCGCGAGGTCGCGACCGTTGACGGTCACTGTGCCCGTAAACGCCAGATCGCCCGACAAGGCCTTCAGAAAAGTCGTCTTGCCCGAGCCGTTGGGCCCGACGATTGCCGCGATCTCACCCGGCCGCGCGGCAAAATCGACATTGGCGACGATGCGCTTGCCGCCGATCGCCACCGAGACATCGCGTGCTTCGATCATGCTGGCCTCACAGGTTTCAAGTCTCACAAGTCGATTACGCCGCGCTTGCGCAGCAGGATCCAGAGGAAGAACGGCGCGCCGGCGATCGCCGTGACGATGCCGATCGGCAGTTCGGCCGGCGCCACGATGACGCGCGCGACGGCATCGGCCAGAAGCAGCATCGAGGCGCCGAGCAGTGCCGATGCCGGCAAGAGATAGCGATTGTCAGGGCCGATCAGCAGCCGCAGCAGATGCGGCACGACGATGCCGACGAAGCCGATGCCACCGCTGACCGCGACCGAAGCGCCGACCGCCGCCGAGACGCTGACAATCGCGGTGTATTTCAGCCGCTGCACCGGAATGCCGAGATGCCCGGCCGTCGCCTCGCCGAGCGCCAGCGCATTGAGGCCGCGGGCCATGAACGGCATCGCCGCCAGCGCCAGAACGATGATCGGGCCGACGGAAGCGATCTTCGGCCAGGTGGCGCCGCCGAGCGAACCCAGCTGCCAGAAGGTCAGGTCGCGCAATTGCCGGTCGTCGGCCATGAAGATCAGGATGCCGGTCAGCGCCATGGCAAGGGCGGCCAGCGCAATGCCGGCAAGCAGCATGGTGGCGACCGAGGTGCGCCCCTGCCGCGTGGCGACACGGTAGAGCACCAGCGTCACCGCGAGGCCGCCGCAAAAGGCGGCGAGCGGCAAGGCCAAACTACCGAGTGCCAAAGTGAGCGGCGCCAGCCAGCTCGTGCCGAGCACAATGACGGCGACCGCGCCGAGGCTCGATCCGGCGGACACCCCGATCAGGCCGGGATCGGCGAGCGGATTGCGAAACAGGCCCTGCATGACCGCGCCCGATACGGCGAGTGCCGCGCCGATCAGCACGCCGAGCAGCACGCGCGGCATGCGAATGTCGTAGACGATCAGCCGGTCGCGGGCGCCGAGCGCGGCATCGGCCGGCACGGTGCCGGTCAGCCAGTCGCGGATGACGCCGACGGCCGACGCATCGGAGGCGCCCGATGTCAGCGACAGGAACATGGAAAGCGCAAGCACCAGGCACAAAAGCACGATGACAAGGCGCGCCCGCCCCGAACGATCGCCCTCTGCCGCCACCTTGCCCGCTGCGCCGGCGATCGACTGATCCACCATTCGCTCAGTCCGTGACCTGACTGCCATAGAGCGAGACGGCGAGATCGTGGATGGCGGCCGCCGTGCGCGGCCCGAAGCCAAGCAGATAACTGCCATCCATCAAGATCAGTTTGCGGCCTTCGCCGGCCGGCGTCGAGGTGACCGACGGGATGGCGAACAGCTCGTCTTCATTAACCGGCGGTCCGGCATTCTTCATGGCCAGGATCACGTCCGGCCTGGCAGTCACGATGGCCTCGTCGGACATCGGCTTGTAGCCGGAAAAGCCTTCGACCGCGTTGACCGCGCCGGCGAGCTTGATGATCCCGTCGCCGGCGGTGTCGCTGCCGGCGGCGAGGATCTTGCCGCCCTGGATCGACAGCACGAACAGGATGCGCTTGCGATCCTTGATCGACGCCGTCTGTTTTTCGGCCGACTTCAGCTTGGCGTCGGTCTCGGCCACCAGCGCCTCTGCCTTGGCGTCGACGCCGAGCGCCTTGCCGACAATGCGGATCTTTTCCAGAATGCCGTCATGGCTGTAGTGCTCGGGCACGTCGATAAACGGAACGCTCGACTTTTTCAGCACATCGACCGCTTCCTTCGGGCCGCTGCCATGCAGCGCCAGAATGCCGGACGGATTGACCGACAAGACACCTTCCGCTGACAGCTGGCGCATATAGCCGACGTCGGGCAGCGCCATGGCGGCGGCGGGATAGCGGCTGGTCGAATCGCGGGCGACAAGATGGCCCTCTTCGCCAAGCGCATAGACGATCTCGGTGATCGAGCCGCCGATCGCGGCGACCCGCGACGCGTCGGCAAATACGGCGAGGTTTTCGGTGGCCGGAGCGGGTGCCGCAAGAAGCAGTGATAGGCCCATCGCCACGGCAAGCGTTGGGCGCGGAAACAGTGAAATCATCGTCGTGGCTTTCAGGCTGCGGTCGGGCTTGGAATACGCGGCAGATTCTCGGCCAGGAACCGCCAGTCGTCGCGCTCGCCCTCGCCTTCATAGCGCTTGCCGAAGAACTGGATGATCATCTTGCCGTCGGCGCCATAGGCCTCGAGCGAGGTGACGTGACCGTCCTTGGTCGGCTTGCGCACGGCCCAGACCTCCTGGATGTGATCGGTGCGCAAATGCAGGTGGAAGGTCTCGTCCATGACGTTGATCCAAGGCCCCATCGGTTTGATCGACTTGACCGGGCCGGAATGGATCTGGATGCAGCCGCGATTTCCCACGAAGCACATGATCGGCATGCCATCGGCTGCGGCAAGGTGGAACATGGCGCTAACGGCGTCATTGTCGAGCAGCCAGGCATAGTCCTGGCCGACCATGCGCACGGCCTGGCGGCGGCTGAGTTTCAGCGCCTTCAGCATGCCGAAGAACTGATGCACGTCGGTCAGCCGACTCCAGCGGTCGCGCAGATCGTCGATGTTGGCGTTAGCACCGGGCGTCTCCGCGTCATCGTCGGCAAGGCCTGCGATAGACACGGTCGGCTCCTGGTTCGATGATTCGAGTGCCGCCACCAGCTTCTGGTAGGCGTAGAGATTGGACGCCGGACGCAGATGCACCTTGTGCACGGCATCGCCCGCCGCGTCGAAGAATTGCAGGCTGTGGCGGATGTCGCCGCCGTGGCGCTTTTCCACGGCAAAGCCATGCGCCCAGACTTTCGGGAAGATGCGCAGGTCGATGTTTTCGCCCAGAACCATGGCGTTGTGCGCGCCGGGCACGACCTTGTCGTAGACACCGATCTTCTCGTGCACCGCGCTTTCGTTGCGGGTCAGCGCCATCACTTCGCCGACGGCGTCGAGGCCGGTCAGCAGATCGTTGACCCGCGGCTCGACGCGCACGACGCCGTCACCGCAATGCGCGGCGACCAGTTCGGCCTCCGAAATGCCGAGTTCGGCCGCGAGATCGCGCTCGCGCGCTTTCGGATTGTCTGCCCGCGCCCGCCGGATTTCATGCGGGGCGGGTTTTACGCGCTGGTCCATGTCCTGCTTACCTGTCTGCCCTGTCCGGTTATTTACTTGTTGAGGATGAGCTTGCCCTGGCGGGTGATCTTGAGCCGGTAGAGCGCGCCATGGTGCTCGATGCCGATCTCGTGCTCGCCCTGGAACAGCGTGTTGGACGACAAGGTCCTCACCGCCAACGGCACACGGTCGAAGCGGGTCGGCGTCTCCTCGGTGCGGCGGACGCGGTAACGGAAGTCGTTGGGATTGTGGGTGTTCATTTCTGTCTATCCCTTTCCTGTGCCGGGCGTCTGGCTAGACGTTGCAAAAATGCCGATTCATTTCTTGACTCGAATAGTCATGTTTATTAGTCAGTGCATTACCGGACCAAATGAGTCAACATTTAAGACGCCGGACGAAATGAAAAATGCCAGCGAGCGCCGCCGCCAGCCAGCATCGAACCTGGATTTGGAGTTGGGGCAATGGGGTTGGCAATTCGTGGACGACTGGATCTGGCAAACGCCGATCCGGCGCATCGGCCTATGGCAAAGACAATGGCAGCCTTGCTTGCGGGGGCAGCAGCGATCGCATTGTTGGCGCAGCCGGCCAGCGCGCAACAAACTACCGACCAACAGCAGACTGATCCGAGCAAGAAAACCGACGACACCAAGCCTGCGCCCGTCGGCGTGACGCTGCTCGACAAGATCCTCGTCATCAGCCGCACCGGCGAAACGGCAATCGAGTCGCTGGCCTCTGCCAGCCATGTCGACCAGGAACAGCTCGACCGCCGCATGGCGACGACACCCAACGAAATGCTGCTCGGCGTGCCGGGCGTCACCGTGCAGGCCGACGCACGGCGCGTCAGTTCCAGCATCAACATCCGCGGCCTGCAGGATTTCGGCCGCGTCGCGGTGATCGTCGACGGTGCCAGGCAGAATTTCCAGCGCTCCGACCACGGCACGCAGTCGACGTTCTACGTCGACCCGGAGCTCATCAAATCCATCGACGTCATTCGCGGTCCCACAGCCAACACCTATGGCTCCGGCGCCATTGGCGGCGTCGTCTTCTTCGACACCAAGGATGCCGAGGACTTCTTGAAGCCCGGAGAGACCTGGGCCGGCTCCGTCACCGGGCGCTATGAAAGCAACGGCAAGGGCTGGACCACCAGCGCCAGCGGCGCCTACAAATTCAACGAGAACTGGGACGTCCTGGGCAACATCGTCTACCGCGACTACGACGACTACAAGAATGGCAGCGGCGACACCGTCGCCGGCACCGGCTTCGACGTGCTGAGCGGCCTGCTCAAGACCACCATCCGCCCGAGCGAAAACAGCGAATTGAAGCTCGGCTGGGTCGGTTCGAGCGATGGCTGGACGGAAACCAGCGGTGGCGTGCCGGCCAACGACGTAGACCTGAAGTCGAACACTTTTACCGCTCGTTACAACATCACCGATGACGCCAGGAGCTGGCTCGATCTCCACATCAACGCCTCCTACAACAAGACCAATCTCGACCTGACCACGCTCGTGCCGCAAAACCGGTTCGATCCGGTCACCGGCCTCCCCGTCGTGCTGCCGGCGGGCTCGACATCGACCTTCGATGTCGGCACCACCGGCATCGACATCTGGAACACGTCGCGCTTCGAGACATCAGGCATCGCGCACGAGCTGACCTATGGCGGTGACTGGGTCGGCGACGATGTCGAGACCGGCGGCACGTCGGGCGGCGACAGTTTTTATACGCCGTCCGGCAAACGCAACGTCTCGGGCGCCTACATCCAGGACAAGCTGAGCTGGAACTGGCTCGAAGTCATCACCGGCCTGCGCTACGACAATTACAGCCTGAAGGATTCGGAGAACGAAACCTCAGGCGACAGGCTGTCGCCGCGCATCACCGTTGGCGTCTCGCCCTTCGAAAGCGCCAGCCTGGCTGGCCTGCAATTCTATGGCACCTACGCGGAAGGCTACCGCTCGCCTTCGCTCACCGAAACGCTGATCAGCGGCAACCATCCGGCCGGCGTCACCTTCCCGTTCCTGCCCAACCCCAATCTGCGGCCTGAGACCGGCAAGACCACCGAATTCGGCGTCAACTACAAGCTGAACGATATCATCGAGGCCGGCGACGCGTTCCGGCTGAAGGCCGCCTACTTCCACAACGATGTCGACGACTACATCGAGGGCGTGACGCTGTCGCCGTTCGACCCGACCAGCGGCTGTCCGTTCGGCCCCGGCATTCCGATCTGCTTCCAGTACCAGAACTTCGCCCAGGCCAAGATCAACGGCTTTGAACTGGAAAGCGTCTACGATGCCGCCTGGGGCTATGCCGGGCTATCGGCCTCGATCATCAACGGCCACACCATCTCCTACAAGGGCGTGCGGGCCGATCTCGCCACCATCCCGTCCTCGCAGGTCACCGGGCAACTCGGCTTCCGCTTCCTTGAGGACAAGCTGACCGTCGGCGGCGAGGTGCAGTACAACGGCAAGCCGAAGGGCAATCCCGTGGCCAAGGACTATACGCTGGTCAACGCCTTCGCCAGCTACCAGGCGACCGACAATTTGAAGGTGGACTTCCGCGCCGACAATTTGTTCGATGTCAACTACACCAACCCGCTGAACGGCGGCACCACCGCCGTCATCTATGAACCCGGCATCACGCTGAAGCTGGCCGCAACCATGCGCTTTGGAGGCTGATATCAATGACAAGCTTGACGACATCGCTTCGTCTGTTGACCTCGATGCTGGCGATGTCGCTTGGCCTGGTGCCGGCGTGGGCTCAGTCCGCGCCGGCGCCACAACTCAGCCTCGAGCTCAATGCCGCGCAGCCATCCGACAAGGGCTGCCGCCTGACCTTCGTCGTCAACAATGGCCTCGGCGCCGATCTGTCCAAGGCAGCCTTCGAGATCGCGCTGTTCAACGAGGCCGGTGTCGTCGACCGTCTGAGCGTGCTCGACTTCAAGGATCTGCCGGCCGGCAAGACCAAGGTGACCCGCTTCGATCTCGCCGGCACCGACTGCACCAAACTCAGCCGCGTGCTGATCAACAGCGCCACCGAATGCGTCGGCGCCGGTGTCGAGCCGGGTGCCTGCATGCGCGGCCTGAAGACCGAGACCAAGACCGGTATCGCCTTCGGCGTCTGAGGTGGGCCTGCATCCCGCCTTCAAGCAAGACAGCGCGGCTTGGCCCGTCTCCGGTCCGCCGTCATCGCCGGCAACCGATCTTGATTTGACAATCCCGCCGCGCTCGCGGCAGGTCTCGCCGCGACACATGCAGGACATCAGCCCCCTCCCCGACGACGCCGTCAACGAACCGGCGATTGCGCCGCCCGAGCCGCTTGCGCGGCCGGCGGTCGATCGCAAATGGACGGTGGCGATCGTTGCCTCCTGCCTGCTGCACGCGGCCGCCGCGGCGGCGTTCCTGATCGCGCCCGCCGGGACATTTGAGACCGGGGATGCGATACAAGCCGAAGGCTCCCAACAATCGGGCGCCGACGTCGTCGGCACCGCTTTGAAAAATGTGCCTGACGCGATCGATGTTACCTTGGTGGCCGATCCGCAGCCGGCCAAGCCCGAGGCCCCTCAACCCGCGCCGTCAACCGAGGCGGCCCAACCCGCAAGGCAGGAGGCAACGCCCGAGCCTCCCTCGGAAGTCACCGAAGAGGCTACTCCGGACACACCGACGGCCGCCATTCCGAATGATCAAACTGTCGCCCCTGCGGCTGAGACGCCGACACCGTCAGCGGTTCAACCCCAAAGTTCAGAGGCGCCGCCCGCCGACGAGCCTCCTGTTGACTCGCCTGATGCCAAGGCCCCGGTCCCAAGCCCGAGGCCTAGCCCATCAGAATCGGTAGACGCTGGCGCGACAGATGGCGAGGAACGTGACGCGCCAACGGCGGCCAGCAAGGGTGAAAAACAGGACGCGGCCGGCAATGCGATGGAATCCGGCTACAGCGCTGAAGTTCAGGACAAGCTTACCCGTGCCAACGGCCGTGTTTCGAAAGAGATTCAGGCCAAGGCTCGCAACAATGCCAGGGTCTTTTTCGTCGTCTTGGCCGATGGCAGCATCGGCGACTTGCAGCTCGCCGAAAGTTCAGGATCGGCCGAGCTTGACCAGTTCGCGCTGAATCTGGTGCGCCAGCAGGCGCCGTTCCCGCCCATTCCACCCGAGACAGGCAGGTCAAGATGGGTGTTCAGGGCGCGGATCGGTCTGTTTTAGCGCCCTCGCTTTTGCGTTTAAAAACCATCGCCAAACGTTACATTCCACTGGAAAGGAACCGCCAATGTACATCGCCATGAACCGCTTCAAGGTCCAGAACGGCTCGGAGACCGCCTTCGAGGATGTCTGGAAGAACCGTGATTCCAGCCTCTCGGAGATGAAAGGTTTCAGGGAATTCCACTTGCTGCGCGGCCCGGTCAACGAGACCGAGGGCTACACGCTGTTTGCCTCGCACACGGTGTGGGCAAGCCACGAGGATTTTGTCGCCTGGACCAAATCCGAGAATTTCCGCGCCGCCCACCGCAACGCCGGCACCTCCAAAGTGCACTATCTCGGCCATCCGCAGTTCGAAGGCTTTTCTGTCGTCGAAGGCGCCTGAGACGGCTTCGCCTGATGACGGTCCGGGTCCGCACCATCCCGATTCTAGCCTCGCCCCAAAGGAAATGCCTTTGCGGCCTGCCGATCCTCAAGCGGTTTCCATGCCGAACAGCCGCCGCAGCGACCGGACGAAGCGCTTGCGCCGCAGCCGGATCCGGCCGCGCCGATCCAGGAAAGGCAACAGGCGCGGATCATCTGCCAAAACGCCAAAACGTCTGACATGCTGCGACAGGAATTCAGGCAGGAATGCCTTGCCATTGGCGGCGCTCAGCGAAGCCGCGTTGGCCAGGACGTAGTCAAGGACACCCGAAGCCCTGACGATCTCGCGCGCCTGATAACCCGGCGACAGTTGCACGTGGCCGCCGGCAAAAGAAGCACTGGTTGATTCATTGGCCCCATGCAGGCGATAGAGGCCGAGGCATTCGGACAGGATCAGGCTGCCTGCCGCCAGATGCGCACATGTCGCTGCGAGATAATCAGTCCCCATCTCGGCCTTGAATGGAAAGCCCAGAACCGGTTCCAGCGCGCCACGCCGGAAAACCATCGATGACGTCGGCGCCCATATCCAGCCATAGGCATCGGGGCCAAAATAGGTGATCGGACACTCCGACGAATAGGCGATGTCAGGCGCAAGCTCGCCAAGCTGCTTGCCGGGCGTGACGGCGAAGCCTCGTGCGTCAGGGTTGAAACGCGGCTTGCGCAGCAGAGGATGGGTGCCGCTCAAAAGCTGGCGATCGCGGTCGATCAGAAAAAGATCGCAACTCGACAAGGCCGCCGTGCGTGTCGCGTTCAAATGGGCCGACAGATGCGCCTTGAGAAAGTCCGGCAGCCATACATCGTCGGAATCGAGAAACGCCACGAACGGCGCATCGGTCGCGGCGAAGCCGTCGCGAAATCCCGCGATTTGCCCGCCATTCTCCGCGCGCGCCAGCAGACGAAAGCGCGGATCGTCTATTGTCTGGAGCAGGTGCCGGATATGTTCGGCCGAGCCATCGGTCGAACCATCGTCGACGATGACGCAGTCCCATTTCCGATAGGTTTGCGCCAGGACCGAACGGATGGCGTCCTCGACATAGGGGCGGTAATTATAGCTGGTGATAACCACCGACACGCGCGGCAGCTCAAACGGTCGGAAAATGTCTTCCATCTGTTCGGCTGCGCCTGCTCAAGTTGCTGCCTGCAGCACTAGCGCATACCCCCACAATCCGACGCAGGCAAGCGAGCCGCGAAAAGTCCCCTACGCCGCGGCCAGCAGGCTGGCATTGCCGCCGGCAGCCGTGGTGTCGACGCAGACGGCGCGCTCATGCGCATAGGCGGCCGGGTTGAGCACTTCGCTGACCAGCGGCACGATCGGGCCGGTCCGGTTGGCGATCACCTTGCGCACGATGCGGGCTGCTTCGGGCTTGCCTGAGAAGGCGACGACGTCGACGCGCAGCGAACGCGCCTCGACCGGGTCGGGCCGGCCATCAATGGCGGCCAGCGGCAGCCCCTTGCCGGTCAGCGCCGACAGGGCTGCCGGCGCGCCCGGCGCCACCGCCAGCACTGCATTGCCGGCGGCCAGCGCCTGGATCGTCTGGGCGAGCAGCGTCTCGGCGTCCGGCCCGAGGCACAGCACCCGGCCGCGCGGCGACAGCGACAGCGTGTTGGCCTCGCCGGTCGGTCCCGGCAGGTCGACCTGGCCGAAATCGATACCGGCAGCGGCGCCGATCGCCGCCGCACCCTTGCCACGCAGATGTTTTCTCAAAATGGCGATGCGGTCCGGCCGCGTCGACCAGCCCCCCAGAGTTGGATCGGGCAGATTGTCGGCGAGTTCGGTCGCCGTCACCTTGTGGCCTTCGCCGACTTCCGTGCCGGCTTCCGCCCCCTTGCGGAAGCGCCTGAGATAGTGCGGACCGCCGGCCTTTGGCCCGGTGCCCGAAAGCCCCTCGCCGCCAAAGGGCTGCGAACCGACGACGGCGCCGATCTGGTTGCGGTTGACGTAGATGTTGCCGGCATGGATGCCGTCGACGAAATGCTGGACGCGGCCCTCGATGCGGGTGTGCAAGCCGAAGGTCAGGCCATAGCCCTTGCGGTTGATGGCAGCGATGACCGCGTCGATGCCGTCGGCATCGAAGCTGGCGACATGCAGCACCGGGCCGAACACCTCGCGCTCCATCTCCTCGATGCCTTTGACCCGGAACACATGCGGTGCGACGAAGCGGCCATCCCCAGGCGCCTCGAGCTTGGCGATCAGCCGGCCCTGCAGACCCATCGTCGTGCAGTAGTCACGGATCGAGCTTTGCGCCTCGTCGTCGATGACCGGACCGACATCGGTCGAGATAGCCCAGGGATCGCCGATGTTGAGCGCTTCCATAGCGCCCTTCAGCATCTCCAGCATCTTCTTCTCGACGTCCTTCTGCACGTAGAGCACACGCAGCGCCGAGCAGCGCTGGCCGGCACTCTGGAAGGCGGACGCCAGGATATCGCGCACCGCCTGTTCGGGCAGTGCCGTGGAATCGACGATCATGGCGTTGAGGCCGCCGGTCTCGGCGATCAGCATGGCATCGGGCGCGGCTGTCTCGGCCAACTGCTTCTCGATCAGCTTGGCGACCTCGGTCGAGCCGGTGAAGCAGACGCCGGCGATGCGCGGGTCGGCGGTAAGCGGCCCTCCGACTGAAGGGCCGTCGCCGGGCAGAAGCTGGATGACATCTTCCGGCACGCCGGCCTCACGCAGCAGTTCGACGGCGCGGAAAGCGATCAGCGGCGTCTGCTCGGCCGGTTTGGCGATGACCGAATTGCCGGTGACGAGCGCTGCCGCGATCTGGCCGGTGAAGATGGCGAGAGGGAAATTCCACGGCGAGATGCAGACAATGGCGCCGCGCGCCTCGGTGCCCGCTTCGTTGTTGGCAGCTTCGGCCGCGTAATAGCGCAGGAAGTCGACAGCTTCGCGCACTTCGGCGACGCCGTCGGCCAGCGACTTGCCGGCCTCACGGGTGGCCAGCGCAAAGAACTCGACAGCATTGGCCTCATAGAGGTCGGCGGCGCGGTTGAGGATGGCGGCGCGCTCGGCGACGGGGCGCTTCGCCCAGGCCGGCTGCGCCTCCACCGCAAAGCGCACGGCCGTCGCGACCTGCTTGGCGGCGGCTTCGCTGACCGTGCCGACGATCTCGGCAGGCTTCGCCGGATTGACCACCGGCCGCTGCTTGCCGTAGCCGGCCGCACGCGTGATCGGCTTGGCGTGCCAGCGCTCGGGCCCGGCAAAGGCTGCCTTGGCTTTGTCGATCGCCGCCAGCGTCACCGGATCGGTGATGTCGAACCCCTTCGAGTTACGGCGGCCGGCGCCGAAAATTGTCGCCGGACGCGCGATTGCCGGATTGGCCGCCGGCCCCTGGCTCTCGACCGTCTCCAACGGATCCCGCGCAATATCCTCCGGCTCGACGTCCTCGTCGGTCAGCTGATGGACGAAGGAGGAGTTGGCACCGTTCTCCAGCAAGCGGCGGACCAGATAGGCCAAAAGATCGGAATGCGCGCCGACTGGCGCATAGATGCGGCAGCGTGTGCCTTCGCTCTGGCGCACTGTCTCATGCAGCGCCTCGCCCATACCATGCAGGCGCTGGAACTCGAAGGCGTCGCGATTATCGGCCATCGACAGGATGGCGGCGACGGTATGGGCGTTGTGGGTGGCGAATTGCGGATAGATGCGGTCGGTCATCGACAGCAGCTTTTTCGCGCAGGCCATATAGGAAACGTCGGTGTTGGCCTTGCGGGTGAAGACGGGATAGCCGGAAAGCCCGAGCGTCTGCGCCCGCTTGATCTCGGTGTCCCAATAGGCGCCCTTGACCAGCCGCACCATGATGTTGCGGTTGTACTTTTTCGCCAGCGCATAGAGCCAGTCGATGGTGAAGGCCGCGCGTGGCCCATACGCTTGCACCACAACGCCAAAGCCGTTCCAGCCGGCAAGCTCCGGCTCCGACAGCACGCGCTCGATGACATCCAGCGACAGGTCGAGCCGGTCGGCTTCCTCGGCGTCGATGTTGAGGCCCATGCGCGAATGCCGCGCGGCCAGCGCCAGCGACAGCAGCCGCTCGGCCATGACCGGCAGCATCTTTTCCTTCTGCGCCTCTTCGTAGCGCGGATGCAGCGCCGACAGCTTGACCGAGATGCCGTGGTTCTGGCGGATATCGGGACCGTTGGAGCCGGAATCGAGCGAGGAAATCGCGTCGGCATAGGCTTTGAGATAGCGCAGCGCATCAGCCTCGGTGCGGGCCGCCTCGCCCAGCATGTCGAAGGAATAGAGATAGCCTTTCTGGATCATCGCCTTGCCGCGCTTGACCGCCTCGGCAATGGTTCGGCCGAGCACGAACTGCTCGCCCATTTCGCGCATGGCGGCCGCGACCGCCTTGCGGATGACCGGTTCGCCGAGACGGCGCACCATCGAGCGCAGCGTGCCTTCGATGCCGCCCTCGCCCTCGTCGAGCACGCGGCCGGTCAGCATCAGCGCCCAGGTCGAGGCATTGACGAAGATCGAGCTCGAACCGCCCGAATGCGCAGACCAGTCATGCGGCGCGATCTTGTCGGCGATCAGGTCGTCCATGGTCTCGGTGTCGGGCACGCGCAGCAGCGCCTCGGCCAGGCACATCAGCGCCACGCCTTCCTTGGTGGAAAGGCCGTAGGCCGAGAGAAACACCTCCATCAGCCTGGGGTCGGACGAGCCGCGCACCGCCCGCACCAGATCGGCGGCACGAGCCGAGATCGCATCGCGGTCTTCGGTGGAAAGTCCGGTTGCTTCGGCAAGCCTCTTCACCGCCGCGTCTTCGTCGGGCAAGTAGTTGGCGCGGATCTGCTGGCGGATGGTGTCGAGCGGCATGGCGGTCCTGCGAAGCGAGCATCAGGGGGCGGTCCGGCGGTCGCCGAACCGAATGGCGCAAGCTAGCACAGAGCCGTATTTTCAGCCGGTCCAAAGAAATCGACATGGCAGGCCAATTGATCTATGATTGCGGTTAATTTCGTATCGAATGGACTGCAGTATCCGTGACCGAAGACCAATTGGACCGCATCGACAAAAACATCCTGTCGGCACTGGCGCGCGACGGGCGGTTGTCCATGTCGGAACTGGCCGGCAAGGTCGGCCTGTCGAAGACGCCGGTGCAGGCGCGGGTGAAGCGCCTGGAGAAAGACGGCTATATCAGGGGCTATCAGGCCATCATCGACCGCGAGCGCATGGGCGAAGGCCATGTCGCCTTCGTCCAGGTCAAGCTGTCGGACACGCGCTCGGCCGCGCTCGACGCGTTCAACCGCGCGGTGCAGGCGGTGCCGGAGATCGAGCAGTGCCACATGATGGCATCGAGCTTCGACTATCTGCTGAAGGTCCGCACCACCGACATCGCCGCCTACCGCCGCGTGCTCGGCGAACGCATCTCGGCCCTGCCCCACGTCGCCCAGACCTCCACCTTCGTGGCGATGGAGACGGTGAAGGACCGGTAGCTCAGTCCGACAGCGTCTTCAAAAACGCCACCAGCGCAGCGCGTTCGCGATCGGACAGTTGCAGCGGGTGGACCTCGGAGGTGCCCTCGACGGCCGCTTCCGCCTTCGCGTAGTGCGCCACCACCTCCTCCAGCGAGGAGAACTGGCCGGCGTGCATGTAGGGCGGCCGGGTCGCCGCGCCGCGCAGCGACGGCGTCTTGTAGGCGCGCATCAGTTCGGGCGCGTCCTTGACCATGAAGCGCAGTTCGCCGCAGGCGCTGGTATCGCCATCGCGAAAGGCGCCGAAGCAGTTGAACGGATCGGCCTGAACCTGGGCCACCGCATCGAAACGGCCGCGATCCAGCGGCAAATCCTTCACCGGCGGCACGCCGGTGTTGTGAAAAGAGTTGTCGGTGAAGCGCGGACCGTTATGGCAGGTCACGCAATTGGCCTTGCCGATGAACAGTTTCAGCCCGAGCATTTCCTCCGGCGAAAAGGCATCGTCGGCTTTCGGCTTGGCGCCGGACGCGAGGTCGATGGCAAACCGGTCGAAGCGCGTCTGCGCCGGTTCGATCGACCGTTCGAAGGCGGCGATCGCCTTGCCGATGTTGGCAAAGACGCGGTTGACGTCATCCATCTGGGCCGCAGTTATCGCCTTCCACGCCGCCTGCTCGGCCTCGTTGCCAAGCGGGCTGGCATTGGCCGGTACAGTGGAAAGGTCTGGCAGCGGTCCGAAGATGCGCTCGTAGCGGGCGCCGAAACGCTTTTGGATGTAATGCGCGAAAGCGGCGCGGTTTCCCGCCTGCTCGAGCGGGTTTTCCAGCGGCGTAAGCGCCTGCGCCCACAGGCTGTCGCGCCGTCCATCCCAGAAGAACCACGGATTGCGCGCGACGCCAGCCAGCGGCATCGAGCGCCGGTTGGTGCGGCCGACGCCGACCGCTTGCGGCAGGTCGTCCTGGAATTGCCGGTCGATCTTGTGGCAGGTCGAACAGGACACGTTGCCGTCATGGCTCATGCCCTGGTCGAAGAACAAAGTGGAGCCCAAGGCCGCGGCGGCCGGCACGTCAGCAAAGCGGTTGGTGGTATCGGGCTTCAGCGCCGGCAAGGCGTTCAGCGCCAGCGACGCGATGGTTTTCTTCTCGGCGTCGGAGAATTGCGGCTTGCCGCAACCGGCGATGAGCAGAATGGCCGCCAGTGCCAGAAAGCGCACAACCCGTCTCATCGGCCGCTCACAGCACCACGTTGAAAAGAACCGTGTCTGAACCGGCGCCGGACGAGATGGCGAAACGAAATTGCCACCAGCCACTCATGGTGAATTTCAGCCCCTCGATGCGGTAACGGCCCTCGCCCAGATAGTCGGTCACCTGCGGGCTGGTCGGCAGGCCATGACTGTGTTGCGGCATGCCGCCCGAGATGGCGATCGCGGCCCGCTCCACCGAAGCTCCGGTCTTTGTCTTCAGCGTCAGCAGCCAGGATTCCAGTTCGCCCTGCCGAACCACGCCCCGTTCCGGCACGAAGCTTGCCACATACAGCCCATTGTCGGTTTTCTTCGTCTGCGAGACGTCCGGGCCGAGCGGTTGCCCCGACTGCGGCGCGGTCAGATAGACGATCGCCAATATGCCGGCCAGCAAGGCGGCCAGACCAAGGCCCGCAAGAAGATAACGCCATAGTGATGCCAAACCGGTTCCTCTACCTTCGCTAACGTCCCAGCGGGCAATTCGCGTCCCGCCGCTTCTGTGGGAAAACGCTTCTGGCGCAAAAAACGGCTCGCGCCAAGCATGGCGCTGCCGGCCGCAAAAAGCTACAGGACCGAAACCAAACCCCGAGGGAGAGTTATGGCAGCAGACGGCGTCGCTTCGATCGGTGAATGCATGCTCGAACTGTCCGGCCAGGCCGGGCCGAACTGGCGCATGGGCTTTGCCGGCGACACGTTCAACACGCTGTGGGCACTGCACGCACTGAGCGGCGAGAGGCCCGCCACATACGTCTCGGCCTTCGGCGACGATCCGTTCTCGCAGAACCAGATTTCCTTTTTCGCCGAAAGCGGCATCGGCATCGGCGCCAGCCCGGTCATTCCCGGCGCGCGGCCCGGCCTTTACGCCATTACCTTGACCGGCGCCGAACGCGCTTTCACCTATTGGCGCAGCGATGCGGCGGCCAGGCGGCTTGCCTCGGACCCGCTCGCCCTGGCAAAAAGTCTTGAAAACCAGGCGCTTGTGTATTTTTCCGGAATCACCTTGGCAATTCTCGACGCCCCCGCGCGCAAGACGCTGCTGGCAGAAGTGGCCAAGGCGCGCGCTGCCGGTTCGCTTGTCGCCTTCGACCCCAACTACCGGCCGCGCCTGTGGCAGAGCCGCGAGGAGGCGCAAGCCGCAATCCTCGACGCGCTTGCCGTCACCGACATCGCGCTGCCGACCTTTCCCGACGAGCAGATGCTGTTTGGCGATACGGCGCCCCAAATGACCGCCGAACGGTTGGGAAAACTGGTCGGCGAAGTCGTCGTCAAGAATGGCGAGGAGCCGGCGCTGATCGCCGCCGGCGGGACGCTGCAGCCGGTTCCGGCCCAGCATGTCGCTGTCCCCGTCGACACCACCGGCGCCGGCGATTCCTTCAATGGCGGCTATCTCGCCGCCCGGCTTGTCGGCCATGCGCCGGCGGACGCCGTGCAACGCGCGCATCGCGTTGCCGCCGCCGTCGTGCAGGTGCGCGGCGCGCTGGCGCCGTTCGAAGTGCTGAGGACAGCGTTCGAAAGCTGAGAATTCCTCAAGGGAGACGGAAGCGATATTCCGTAACCTGATGATAAATCTGGCCCGGCCACAGCGTCGCCTGCGGAAAATAGGGCCGGTTCGGCGCGTCGGGCCATGCCTGCGCTTCGAGACAAAAGCCCGAAAATGCCTTGTAGCGCCGCCCGTCCAGGCCGCCCGAGGTCGGCGCGACGTACTGGCCGGTGTAAAGCTGCAGGCCGGGCTCGGTGGTCCAGACTTCCATCTCGACGCCTGAACTGGCGCCTTGCGCCCACGCCACCTGGTGAAGCGGACCAGGGCTGGACGCCAGGCAGAAATTGACGTCGTAGGGGAGCTGCTCGCCTTCCGTTTCCATGCGCAGCGGCCGCGCCTGGCGGAAGTCGAAAGGCGTGCCGTCGACAGGCTTGACCACGCCGGTCGGGATCATCTCGGCATCGACCGGGGTGTAGGCGCCGGCATTCAGCATCAACCGGTGGTCGAGGATGTCACTGCTGCCGCCATCGTCGAGATTGAAATAGGAATGCTGCGCCAGATTGCACAGCGTCGGCTCCTCGCAGGTGGCGGTCAGCTCCATGGAGAGCGTGCCGGGGATCTTCAGCCGGTAGGTGCAGGTGACGTCGAGCGCGCCGGGAAAACCCATCGTGCCGTCGGGATCGTGCAGGGTGAGCGTGACAAAATCCCTGCCGTGCAGCGAAACCGTCCATGGCCGGTGGAAAAAACCCCGCGAACCGCCATGCAGCGTGTGTTTGCCGAGGAAGTTGCGCTCCGTCTGGTAACGCTGGCCGGCGATAGTGAAGCGGCCGTCGCGGATGCGGTTGGCATAGCGGCCGACGACCGCGCCGAAGAAGGCCCGGTCGGTTTCGTAAGGCTCGAAGCGGTCATAGCCCAGCACCAGCGGCGCATCGTGACCGGCGAGCCGCAGATCCTGGATGATTGCGCCGAGCCCGATGATGTTGGCGCTGATGCCGCCGCCGCGGATGGTGAAACGGCGCACCGGTTCGCCCGCCTGCGTCGTGCCGAAGACCTCGCCGTCCTTCATCGCTATGCCCAAATGCTAATTCGTTGATCCATGGACTTAGAGCAATTCCAGGAAAAGTGTGAAACGGTTTTCCGTCCGGAATTGCGAAAAACAAAAAGATAGAGCGGTTCGGCGTTTCCGCTGAACCGCTCTGGTCTGGCTGGCGGTCGTCTGGCAAGGGCAGGCACGAGGCCTGCCCTGCCCGTCAATGCTTCAGAGGCCGAGGCCGCCGATGCAGACATATTTGGTGTCGAGGTAGTCCTCGATGCCCTGATGTCCGCCTTCCTTGCCGAGGCCCGATTCCTTGACGCCACCGAACGGCGCTTCAGGCGTGGTGATCAGGCCTTCATTGACGCCGACCATGCCATATTTCAGCCCTTCCATAACGCGGAAGGCGCGGCCGAGATCGCCGGTGTAGAAATAGGCGGCAAGGCCGAACTCGGTGTCATTGGCGAGCGCGATGGCCTCTTCCTCGGTCTCGAACTTGAACACGGGGGCGATCGGGCCAAAGATTTCTTCCTTCATGAAGCGCATGTCAGGCTTGGCATTGGCGATGACGGTCGGCTGGAAGAACGAGCCGCCAAGCGCGTGGCGCTTCCCGCCGGCGACAACCTTGCCGCCCTTGGAGGTGGCGTCGGCGATGAACTCCTCGACCTTCTCAACCGCCTTCACGTCGATCAGCGGCCCCTGCTGCACGCCCTCTTCGAGGCCCGAGCCAACCTTCAGGCCATTGCTGGCGACGACCAGCTTCTCGACAAACTTGTCGTAGATGCCGGCCTGAACCAGGAAGCGATTGGTGCAAACGCAGGTCTGGCCGGAATTGCGGTACTTCGCCGTGATGGCGCCGGCGACGGCGCGATCGAGGTCGGCGTCGTCGAAGACCAGGAACGGCGCGTTGCCGCCGAGTTCCATCGACACTTTCTTGACGGTCACTGACGACTTCTGGATCAGAAGCTTGCCGATCTCGGTCGAGCCGGTGAAGGTGATCTTCGAAATCAGCGGGTTGGCGCAGATCTCATCGCCGATTTCAGCGGCCGAGCCGGTCAGGATGTTGACGACGCCTTTGGGGAAGCCGACTTCTTCAGCGAGCGCGCCCCAGGCAAGACCGGAATACGGCGTCTGCGAGGCCGGCTTGACCACGGCGGTGCAGCCGGCCGCGAGCGCCGGGCCGAGCTTGCGGGCCAGCATCGAGGACGGAAAATTCCACGGCGTAATCGCGGCGATGACGCCGACCGGCTCCTTGGTCACCAGGATGCGGCGATCGCCCCACGGCGACGGCACGACATCGCCATAGGTGCGGCGGCCTTCCTCAGCGAACCACATGATATAGGCTGCGGCCGAGCCGATCTCGCCCTTGGATTCGGCGAGCGACTTGCCCTGCTCGATGGTGAGCAGCTCGGCCAGCACGTCCTGATTGTCCATCATCGCGTCATGCAGCTTGCGCAAGAGCTTCGAGCGCTCCAGCGCAGTCGTCTTGCGCCAGCTCTTGAAGGCTTCGCTGGCGGCTTCGATGGCGCGGCGGGTTTCGGCCTTGCCTGATTTCGGCACGGTGCCGATCTTCAAGCCGGTGGCCGGGTTGTTGACGTCGACGGTCTGGCCGCTGTCGGCCTGCACCCATTCGCCATTGATAAGATTGGCCTGGCGCATGAAATGGCTGGTTTTCTGAAGCATGGTGTAGCCTCCGTTCGGCGCACTGACGGGCCGGTCTGTGAATGTCTTCGATGAGCGTGCACGATGGCGTGGATACCCGGCACGCTGAAAGCCACTGCTCTTTACCTAGGGCAAGCCCCGCAAGCAATTGCAAGATGGCATATAGGCTTTGGGCCAGCCAAACGCCAGAGAAAATTCACATGTAAACTAGTTTCAAGTCCAAGCCTACCCAAGGACGTGAACCACCACCGTAAGCCAGAACGTCGTGGTAAGCGCGGCCAGGGCCGTGGCGATGGTCATCTGGTTCGACGCCAGCGCCTGGCCGGTGTTGAACTGCACGGCGATCAGATAGGAATTGACGCCGGATGGCATGGCGGCAACCATCACCGCCACTTTGGCCGTCAGGGGCGGCAGGCCGAGCAACCAGACGAAGACCAGGACCAGCGCCGGCATCAGGAACAGTTTGAGGGCTGACAGGACCAGCGCCGGCCTGACATTGCCCGATATGCCGAAGCGGCGCAGGCTGAGCCCCATGGCGAACAACGCCACCGGCCCCGCCGTAGCGGCCAGCGCATCCACCAGGCGCATGGCGACGTCAGGCAGCGGCGCACCGGTTATTCGCCATGCAAGCCCCGCCAGAATGCCGATGATCAGCGGATTCGTGAACACCCGCCTGAGAAATCTGCGGATAACGCGCCAGGGATGCACGGGTTCGCCGCTGCCGCGGCCGAACACTTCGAACAGCACGATCGAGGCCATCAGCATGGTCGGCAGATGCACCGAGACCAGCAGGGACAGCACCTCGAAGCCTTCCGTTCCGAATATGCCGAGGATGAAGGGAATGCCGAGCAGCACGACATTTGAAAACGCCGACGACACGCCGCCGACGACACCGGCACGGGAATCCCTGCCGAAGACACGGGTGGTGACCAGATGGCCGGCGGCCCAGGTGATGGCGACGGCCGCGAAGTAAGCGCCCCACAGCGACCATGGCGCAACGCCATGAAAATCGGACTTCACCATCGTCTGGAACAGCAGCAGCGGCATCGCCACGTTGACGGCGAATTCGGCGATGCCCTCGCCGCTCGCCGGCCTGAGATAGCCGGTCCACCCGGCGATATAGCCGAGCGCGACAAGGCTGAAGACAAAGAGGACGGTTTCGATGAGCGCGGACATTTTTCGAGGGATAAGCGAGCCATGCTCGCGGCGCAATCGCGCCCGAATTTGATCATCGTTGGCCGGCAGGCTTATAGAGGGTTTGGATCATTGGGCGGACGAAACGGCAAATGGCCTTTGTCGGTATCTCGAAAGGCAATCTTGTCCGGCGGCTGACGGCTTTCGTCGCCGTGCTGCTTTGCCTTGCCGTATCGGTGGCTCAGGCCGCCGAGACCAGAAGCCTCAAGGGCGTGGCGCTGATCATCGGCCAGTCGAAATACGACCATATCGCCGCCCTCGCCAATCCGGCCAACGATGCCCGCGACATGGCCAAGATGCTGACCGACCTCGGCTTCGACGCCCGCAACGTCACCGATCGCAATGCCGCCAAGCTGAAGCGCGACCTCGAGCGGTTTACAGAGGACGCCGAAGGCGCCGACGTCGCCTTCATCTACTATTCCGGCCACGGCATCGAGGCCGGCGGCGAGAACTATCTGGTGCCGGTCGACGCCGACGTCTCCTCGCTGAAAAATGCCGGTGAGGCGCTGGTGCCGATTTCGGCCGTCATGGACGAATTGAAGAAGACCGTGCCGGTGACGATCGTGCTGCTCGATGCCTGCCGCACCAACCCGTTTCCGGCCGACGCGGTCGTGCGCCGGGCGCCGACGGCATCCGCCGAGCCCATTGGCGCCGGCGGACTTGAACCGGTGCGTGGCGCCAAGGCGCTCGGCAACGCCTCGGCGGAGGATGCCAGCCTCGGCACGGTGGTCGGCTTTGCCGCCGAGCCCGGGCGCCCGGCGCTCGATGGCGCCGCCGGCGAAAACAGCCCATACGCCGCCGCCTTGCTGCGCCATCTCACCGCGATGAAGGGTACGGAGTTCGGCTCGGTCATGCGCATGGTGACCGAAGAGGTCTATCTCGACACCAAGGCCAAGCAGCGCCCCTGGGTCAATGAGAGCCTGCGCCGACTGCTCTATTTCGGCGTCGCGCCACCCGAGCTGACGGGCGATGACGGGCTGATCACCGGCGAGCGGCGGCAATTGCTGCTGACCATATCCGACCTGCCCGACCCCAAGCGGGCGCAGGTGGAACTGGCCTCGCTGCAGGACGGCGTGCCACTCGACGCGCTCTACGGCGTGCTCAAGGCGCTCGGCACGGAAAAGATCCCGGAAGACCCGACCGACCTGCAAAAGGTGCTGGATGGCCAGGCCGAGCGCCTGAAGAAGATGATGGCCGAGCGGGCGGCGCTGCGCACCGACGATCCCGAAATCTCGCGCCTCGTCGCGTCCGCCGACAAGGCCATCGGCCAGGGCGCCATGATGACGGCGCGCAAATTCCTCGATGACGCGGTCGGCCGGGTCGAGGAAAACAGCGGTGCGGTCGACGAGGCCGAAGATCTGCTGCGGAAGAAGCGCATCGCCGATGCCGCCATCTATGCCAAACGCGCCGACGCTTCGGCGCTGGTCTTCGACTACAAATCCGCCGCCGCCGACTACGCCAAGGCATTCTCGCTGGTCGAGAAATGGGACGAGAAACTGCGCTGGAACTACAAGAACCAGGAGGCCGAGGCGCTCGGCGCCCATGGCGACGCGACCGGCGATCTCGATGCGCTGCAGCGTTCCCTCAAGGCCTATGATGTGATCCTCGGCTACATCCCCAATGGCGAACACAATCGCGACTGGGCGATCACCCGCAACAACAAGGCGGCCGTGCTGTGGACCATCGGAGAGCGCGAGACCGATACCGCGCATCTCGATGAAGCCGCACAGATCTTTCGCGATTCGCTCGCCGTGTTCGAACGCGAGAAGGACGATACCAACTGGGCTGCCGCGCAAGGCAATCTCGGCAGTGTCCTGTTGAAGATCGGCGAACGCGAGAGCGACCCGAAGCGTCTCAACGAGGCCGTGGCGGCGATGCGCGCCACGCTGGAGAAGCGCCCGCGCGACAAGCTGCCATTGGACTGGGCCTCGGCGCAGATGAATCTCGGCATCGCGCTCTACGCGTTGTCCGAGCGCGAACCGGGCGGCGAGCGTCTTGCGGAAGCCGAGGCCGCCTACCGGCTGGCGCTGGAGGAATACACGCGCGAAAAGACCCCGGTGCAGTGGGCAATGGTCCAGAACAATCTCGGCAACACGTTGGTCACTCAAGGCATCCAGCTGAATGACAAGGCCAAGATCGACGCGGCGGCAGCTGCTTTCCGCGCCGCGCTCGAGGTGCGAACCCGCGAAACCTTCCCGATTTCCTGGGCGACCAGCCGCCTCAACCTCGGCAATGCACTGAGCGGCGCCGCCCGCTTCGAGATCGGCACGGGCGCGTTGGAAGAGGCGGCCGCCGCCTATGACGATGCGCTGACGGTGTTTACCCGCCGCCGCTTCCCGATGGACTGGGCCTCGGCGCAGAACAATCTCGGCTCGATCTACCAGACGCTTGGCCAGCGCACCCAGGATGTGGCCAGGCTTGAACAATCGGTCGCCGCGTTCCAGGCCGCGCGGCAGGTCTATGTCAGGCGGAAATTCCCCCTCGACTGGGCAAACTGCTACTACAATCTCGGCAACACGCTGATGCTGCTCGGCGTGCTCTCCGATAAACCGGACTATTACGACCAGGCCGTCGGGGCCTTTCGCGACGCCTTGCGCGAGCACAAGCGCGAGACGGTTCCGCGGCAATGGGCAATGAGCCAGGCCGGGCTCGGTTCGGCGCTGAACTGGCACGGGCTGAACGGTGGCGGTGCCAAAGACCTCACCGATTCGATCGCCGCGCGCAGGGCAGCGCTCGAAGTGCTGACCGCTGAAACAGCCCCCGTCGACTGGGCGAACGCCCAGAGCGGCATCGGCACGACCCTGCTCAATCTCGGCAATCTCGAACGAACCGGCAAATATCTGGATGACGCCGAGGCGGCCTTCACGGCGACGCTGAAAGTGTTCACCCGCGAGAGCCTGCCGCTGCAATGGGCCGGCCAGCAGAACAATTTAGGCGACGTCTACTGGAGCCGCGGCACCTATGGCGGTGGCAAGGCCGATTTTCAAAAGGCGATCGCCTTCTTCGAAAATGCCAAGCAGGGCTATACCGAAGGCGGCGTCACCATGGCCATCCCGCTGACCGACAAGAAGATCGATCTTGTGAAGAAACAGATGGCGAAAATGTGAGGCTGCGGGCCTACCGTCAGCCTGTCGCTTGTCTTTGTGCCGGCTTTCCGATCCCTATATCAGGATGATCGGAGCCGACATTGGCTCCCGGAAAGGTTTCGATGATTCGATTTGTGCTGGCGCTGTTCCTGCTTGCCGTTCCGGCGGTTGCCCATGCGACGGACGCCGGCTGGGCATTGCTGCGCGACGGCGGCCGTGTCGTGCTGCTTCGCCATGCGCTGGTCACCGGCACCACCGACCCCGCCAATTTCGACATCGGCAACTGTGCGACGCAGGTCAATCTGTCGGCACGCGGGAAGCAGCAAGCAAACAAGATTGGCGCCTTGTTCGGCGCTCGTTCCGCGCCGGTGGAGCGCGTATTGTCCAGCCGCTATTGCCGCTGCCTCGACACCGCCCGCATCGCCTTCGAGGCTGAGCCGGAACTTTTTGCGCCACTCGACCTCCTCAAGAGCGATCCGACCGAGAAGGCGGCGCAACTCGACGCAGTCATGAAGGAAATCCGCGCCTATACCGGTTCCGACAATCTGGTCATGGTCACCCATCTGGAAAACATCCAGGCGCTGACCGGCGTGTCGCCGCGCGAAGGCGAAGCGGTGGTGGTCGAGCCGCAAGGCGACGGCCTGCGCGTGCTTGGCCGCGTCACCTTCTGAGCCGCCCGTCAGCCCTGCGCACTGTTGCCGAAATACCACCGCCGAAAGAAGCCGCAAATTCGCCGCCACAATGCCGCTTGCGACAACCCGTCGCAGGGTCTATAGGCGCGCTCCCGGTCACGAAAACCGAAGCGAGCACAACGGTTGGAGCTTTCGTCTCCGCCCGTGCAGACGGCTCTGCCGCCCTGTATACGGCGCCGCTTCGGGGGTTGGGATCGCGGATGTAGCTCAGAGGGAGAGCGCCGGATTTGGATCCGGAGGTCGCAGGTTCGAGTCCTGCCGTTTGCACCACGGATAGCTCAGTTTGGTTAGAGCATCAGACTATTAATCTGATTGTCGAAGGTTCGATTCCTTCTCCATTGGCCTGAAAAGCCAACACCCAGCAGGTGTTATCCAAAACGGTCCGGGGACCGGAATGCTGAAGACCTGGCGAGCCGCCGAAGCCCACGGGCCAAGGCAGATCGAAAGGTCCGACGCCATCGGCTCGCGGCCAGGCCCGCGGTGATGGTCAAGGCGCAGTGTCGCCGGCAAGGGAGGCTTCGGCCTCCGGCGCTCGCTTCGCTGCCCCGCGATCCGCTCCCGAAGGCCCGCCGCGGTTTGATGCCACCGGTCCCCGGATCATTCGTGCCCCGGGACATGAAGTACGACGAAGTGAAACGAGAAATGAAAAGGAAGATCGACGCATGACGTGACGCCTCGCATGGGGCCATGCCCGACAGGAGTAAGACAATGACGACTATTCTCGACAAGGTTCTTGGACGCGAGCGCGTCCTCGTAAAGGAAAACGAACGTGCCCTCACCCTCTACAAGGGGGAGATCAAGGCTGTCCTGCTGCCGGGTGAGCATTCGCTCGTCAACCGGCGCGGCAACCTTGAAGTGTCGCGGCACGATCTGAGGAACCCGGAATTCGTTTCGGCGTACGAGAAGGCGTTGTTCGACAAGCTCCCGGATATGGCCGCGCGTCATTTCACCGTCGTTCGCACCGGGCGCACGGATGTCGCCGTCATCGAGCGTGACGGCAACCTGCATGCCGTGCTCGCACCGGACCGCAAGCTGGTGCTGTGGACGGATGCCGGACCGTGGAAGGTGACGCTGGTCGACACCGCAGTCGATCTCGCCATCGACCCGGCGCTGATGCGCCGGCTCGGCCAGGCCCGGAAGACGGAATTGATGTCCGTCCATCCGGTCATCGACGGTCAGGCCGGACTGCTGTTCGTCGACGGTGTGCTGGTGCGCACGCTGACTGCGGGCGTGCATGCGTTCTGGAATGTCGGACGCATGGTGCAGGTGAAGGTGGTCGACCTCAAGCGCCAGTCGCTCGATGTCGCCGGGCAGGAAGTGCTGACCAAGGATCGTGTGACGATCCGCGTCAACATCGCCGCCGAATACCAGGTCGTCGACCCGGTCAAGGCGGTGAGCATGGTGAAGGACTTCTCAGAAGCCCTCTACCGCGCCCTGCAGTACGCCTTCCGCAAGACGCTTGGCGCGCTGACGCTCGACCAGATCCTTGAAAAGAAGGTGACGGTCGATGAGGAGGCGGCGGCCAAGGTCCGTGCCGATATGGCCGCGATCGGGATCGAGGTCAGCGATATCGCCCTCAAGGATGTCATCCTGCCGGGCGAGATGCGCGAAATCCTCAACCAGGTGGTTTCGGCCGAAAAGCAGGCCGAGGCCAACGTCATCCGCCGCCGCGAGGAGACGAACGCCACGCGTTCGCTGCTCAACACGGCCCGGGTGATGGCCGAAAACCCGGTGATGCTGCGGTTGAAGGAGCTCGAGGCTCTGGAAACCATCGCCGGAAAGGTCGAGCGGCTGACCGTCCACAACGGAACGGGCGGACTGCTCAACGACATCGTCAAGCTCCGCGAGAGCTGAGCTGACGTTGCGTCAACGGGAAGGGCCGCCGGGTTAGCCGGCGGCCCTTCTTGCGTTTCTTGAGACCCCTCCCCATCTGCGCCCGGCGCATCAGGCCTTTTCCTGCCGGGAAAAACCGATTAGACAGCGCCCAAACCAGATGCGGACAGATTCCGCCCGCAACCGAAGGAAGAGCCCTTGTCCACCACGTTCGACAAAGTCGCCAAGATCATTGCCGACACCAGCGAGATCGATATCGACACCATCACCCCCGAGAGCCACACGATCGACGATCTCGGCATCGACAGCCTCGATTTCCTCGACATCGTCTTTGCCATCGACAAGGAATTCGGCATCAAGGTGCCGCTGGAAAAGTGGACCCAGGAAGTCAATGACGGCAAGGCTTCGACCGACGATTACTTCGTCATGAAGAACCTGTGCGCCAAGATCGACGCGCTGGTCGCCGCCAAGAACGCCTGATATCGGCTGGCGCGCGGCCTTGACGGGCTGCGCCGCCTGACCCACAAAGCCGCTCATGAGCAGCCCCCGCGACGTCGTCATCACCGGCATTGGCCTTGTCTCCTCGCTGGGAGAAGGCCCTGACGCCCACTGGCAGAAGCTGGCGCAGCCCGGCCTGCAGCCGGTGCTCGAGGCCGCGCGCTTTGCGCCCTACACCGTGCATCCGCTGCCCGAGATCGACTGGAACCTGCAGATCGCCAAGCGCGGCGACCAGCGCCAGATGGAAACCTGGCAGCGGCTCGGCACCTATGCCGCGGGCCTGGCGCTGGACGACGCCGGCATCAAGGGCAATGACGAGCTCTGCACGACCATGGACATGGTTGTCGCTGCCGGTGGCGGTGAGCGCGACGAGGCGGTCGACGCCGCCATCCTCGCCGCTTCCGAAAGCCGCAACGACCGCGATGTGCTGCTCAACGAGAAGCTGACCACCGAATTGCGGCCGACGCTGTTTTTGGCCCAGCTTTCCAATTTGCTCGCGGGCAACATCTCCATCGTCCACAAGGTGACCGGATCGTCGAGGACCTTCATGGGCGAGGAAGGGGCCGGCGTCGCCGCGGTCGAGACGGCCGCCGCGCGCATCCGCTCGGGCCAGTCGACGCATATTCTGGTCGGCGGCGCCTTCCAGACCGAACATTCCGACATGCTGCTTGGCTATGAACTGGCCGGCTATCTGCATCGCGGCCCGTGGAAGCCGGTCTGGCAACGACAAGGCGCCGAGGGCGGCGGCCTGGTCTCCGGCTCTGGCGGCGCCTTCCTGGTGCTGGAGCAGCGCGAACACGCGCAAAGCCGCGGTCGCAAGATCTATGCCGAACTCGGACCGGTCGTCTCCGGCCGCGCCAGGCGCTCGCGCGGCGAACTCGACGCCGAGATCGCGGCATTGCTCAAACAGGCGGCGCTCCCCAACGGCAAGCTGCTTGCCATGTCCGGCGCATCCGGCGCGCATACGGCAACGTCATCCGAAAAGGCAGCGCTTGACGCCAATCCGGCGATATCGGCGCGCGGCTTCGCGACGCTGACCGGTCACATGAAGGAAGCGCAGTTTCCCTTTGCCGTGGCGCTCGCCGCATTGGCCGTCGACCGTAAGGCCGCCTACCCCGTTTTCGACGCCGCGGCCGAGAAGCCGTTCGAAGGCATCCCCGAAACCGTTCTTGCAACGGCGATCGGCTATCACCAATTCGAGGGCATGGCGCTGGTCAACGCTGCTTGAAGCAGCGCTGCGCGATCATGCTGCAAAGTTAAGAGGTTCCGGATGGCCAATCTCAGAGATCACATGGGCAGGCCGATCGTCGCCGTCACCGGCATCGGCGTGGTGACTTCGCTCGGCGTCGGCAAGGCAGACAATTGGGCAGCGCTCACCTCCGGCAAATCGGGCATCCACCCGATCACCCGCTTTCCCGTCGACCATCTCAACACCCGCATTTCCGGCATGGTCGACTTCCTCGATTCAAGCTCGAAGGGCGCCAGCCTGCTGACCTATGAGCTGGCCGAAACCGCAGCGAATGAAGCCGTGGCCGAATCCGGTCTCGATTCCTCCGATTTCGGCGGCCCGCTCTTCCTCGCCTCACCGCCGGTCGAGCTCGACTGGCACGACCGCTTCTCGCTCTACAATTCCGACGACAAGGACGCCGGCGCCGAACGACTGCTCAGGGTGGCGCGCGGGCTGAAGGAACTCGACATCTTCGAGACCACGCAGTTCGGCTCGATCGCCGACCGGCTGGCCGACCGGTTTGGCACGCGCGGCCTGCCGATCACCCTGTCGACCGCATGTGCTTCCGGCGCCACCGCCATTCAGCTCGGCGTCGAGGCGATCCGCCGCGGCGAATGCGACCGGGCGCTGTCGATCGGCGCCGACGGCTCGGCAACCGCCGAGGCGTTGATCCGCTTCTCGCTGCTGTCGGCGCTGTCGACCCACAACGACATACCGGAAAAGGCCTCGAAACCCTTTTCCAAGGACCGCGACGGGTTTGTGCTGGCGGAAGGCTCCGGCGCGTTGGTGTTGGAGTCGCTTGAGGCAGCCTTGGCCCGTGGCGCCAGCGTTCTCGGCATCCTGCGCGGCTGCGGCGAGAAGGCCGACGATTTCCACCGCACCCGCTCCAAGCCCGACGGTTCACCGGCGATCGCAGCCGTGCGCGCCGCCCTTGCCGATGCGGGCCTCAGCGAAGACGAGATCGACTACGTCAACGCCCATGGCACCTCGACGCCGGAAAACGACAAGATGGAGCATTTGTCGCTGTCGACCGTGTTCGGCGAGCGCATCGGCTCGATGCCGATCTCGTCGAACAAGTCGATGATTGGCCATACGCTGTCGGCAGCGGGCGCCGTCGAGGCGGCATTTTCGCTGATGACCATGCGCGAAAGCGTCATTCCGCCGACCATCAACTACGACAATCCCGACCCGGCTATCGTGCTCGACGTGGTGCCGAACAAGAAGCGCAATGCCGAGGTTCGCAGCGTTTTGTCGAACTCCTTCGGCTTCGGCGGCCAGAACACCTGCCTTGTCATGGCGCGGGAACCGGTCTAAGCGAGCGCTTTCCCCAATGCATGTCGCGCAAAAGTGACATCGGTTTTGCGACAACGACATGCATAAAACAAAGAACTGAAGCGCGAAGCGCTTCGGAACAGAACCGACAGGCCTTATGCGCGCACTGCAACTTATCGAGGACCGCCGTCTTGAAACGGTGGACCTGCCGCCCCCGCCGCCCCCCGCGCTTGGCGAGGTGACGCTGCGCATCAAGGCGGTGGCGCTGAACCATATCGACGTCTGGGGCTGGCGCGGCATGGCCTTCGCCAAGCGCAAGCTGCCGCTGGTCGTCGGCGCCGAAGCGTCCGGCGAGGTCGAAGCCGTCGGTCCGGGCGTTTCCAGCCTGCTGCCGGGACAATTGGTGTCGATCTACGGCGCCCGCACCTGCGGCCTCTGCCGCGCCTGCCGCGAAGGCCGCGACAATCTCTGTGAACATGTCTCGGGCGTGCACGGCTTCCATCTCGACGGTTTCGCCCAGGAGAAGATCAACCTGCCGGCGCGCCTGCTGGTCCCCGCCCCGCCCGGCGTGACCGATATCGGCGCCGCTGTCGCGCCCGTCACCTTCGGCACGGTCGAGCACATGCTGTTCGACAATGCAAAGCTGCAACCCGGCGAGACGATCCTCATCCATGCCGGCGGTTCCGGCATCGGCTCGGCGGCGATCCAGCTCGCCAAACGCATGGGCTGCACCATCATCACCACGGTCGGCTCCAACGACAAGATCGACAAGGCCAAGGTGCTCGGCGCCGACCATGTCATCAACTATCGCGACGACCGCTTCGAGGGCGTGGTGCGCAAGCTGACCAAGAAGAAGGGCGTCGATGTCGTCTTCGAGCATGTCGGCGCCGACACCTTTGCCGCCTCGATGCTGTGCCTGAAGCGTGGCGGCCGCCTGGTCACTTGCGGCTCGACCTCGGGCGTGTCGACGCAGATCAATCTGATGCAGCTCTTCCAGCAGCAGCTCAAGCTGCTCGGCTCCTTCGGCTGCCGCATGGAGAACATGGCCAACGCCATGCAAAAAATGGCGGCCGGACAGGTGGCGCCGGTCATCGACACCGAAGTCGACTTCGACGGCATCGACGCCGCCTTGAAGCGCATGGAAGGCCGCGACGTGTTCGGCAAGATCATCCTGCGCGTTTCCTAGTATTATGGTCGGCAAGGTGTTCAAGAAAGCCCGCCGGGACTTCATGTTCCGCTATGGCCGAAGACTGCGCCAGTTGGACCACTGGCTGACGGCGCGGGCCGCGATGATCATCATCTCGCTGTTGAGGTTGCTGCCGGCCGACAAGGCGCTCAACTTTGCCGACCGTGTAGCCCGCCGTATCGGCCCGCGGGTCGGGCGCCACCGCGTCGCTGTCAACAATCTGCGCCTTGCCTATCCCGAAAAGAGCGACACCGAGATCGAAGCCATCGCGCTCGACATGTGGGGCAACATGGCCCGGCTCGCCGCCGAATACATCTTCCTCGATGCGCTTTTCGACTACGATCCGAAGGCAACCACGCCCGGCCGGGTCGAGGTCCGCGGCGTCGAGCATTTCCATGAGATTGCCGGCGAGGAAAAGCCGCACATCCTGTTCACCGGCCATCTCGGCAATTTCGAGCTTTTGCCGGTGGCGGCCGCCACCTTCGGCATGAAGATCACGGCGCTGTTTCGTCCGCCCAACAATCCGTACCTCGCCGACTACATCCACTCGACCCGCCGTTCGAGCATGGGCGCTCTGTTGCCCTCCTCCACCGGCGCCTCCTTCGCGCTGGCGTCGATCCTGGAGCAAGGCGGCAATATCGGCGTTCTGGTCGACCAGAAGTTCTCCAGCGGGCTGGAGACGACCTTCTTTGGCCGCCCGTGCCAGAGCAATCCGGTGCTCGGCATGCTCGCCCGCCACTATGATTGCGATGTCTATCCGGCGCGCTGCGTCCGCTTGCCGGGCAACCGCTTCCGCCTCGAGATCGAAGACAAGCTCACGCTGCCGCGCAATGCGACCGGCAGCGTCGACGTCCCCGCCACCACGCAACTGCTCGCCGACGTTGTGGAGCGCTGGGTTCGCGAGGACCCGGGACAGTGGATGTGGTTCCACAAAAGGTGGGAAATCTCAGGCCGGCGTCGCCGCCGCCGCGGACAGTCCAAGGACGCTGCCGGCCAGCGGCAGCGTCAATCCTAGGTCGTCGTCAGTTCGTCACCACGATCCGGGTGTTGCCGAAGCCGACTTCACGGACCATCGAATAGAAGACCGCGGCATTGGCCGTGTGCAGCCGCACGCAGCCATGCGAGGCCGGACGCCCAAGCTGCCTCACCGCATTGGTGCCGTGGATGGCGTAGCCGCCATGGAAGAACACCGAATAAGGCATTGGCGACATGTGGTATTTCTTCGAATACCACATCCGCGCCGTCCGTTGCGGCCGATAGGTGCCGGGCGGCGTGAAGTAGCCGCGGCGCGCGGTCGACACGCTCCAGCGATAAAGCACCTGACCATACTGGCTGACGGTCATGGTCTGCGACGAGACGTCGATGTTGGCCACCAGCGAAGCCGCCCGGCTTTCGATGGACGTACCGAACAGCATCGCAGCAAAAGCTGCCGCCATGAGAACGATTTTAGTCATGAGATCAAACCCCTTTGATGCCCCTTGCCTGCTCTGTTATCACGCGGTTTTTCACCTTTTTAACGGCAGGTGAATGAAGTAACACACACTCCTTGATGAAATCGCCAATCTAAAGCAGCGAATTTGAACGATTTTCCCGCTATAGTTGCCGCCGCGACACGTAGTTTGGGCGCCATTGGCGTGACGCTTGCAAAACCATCCCCTTGCCTGCTCAAATCCGGGAATGAATGAACGACTCTTCAAAGCGATCGACGACCGTTCCGACGAACTGGTCGAGCTCACCGCCGACCTGATCCGCTTCCCGACCATCAACCCGCCTGGTGAAGCCTATCGCCCCTGCGCCGAATATATCGCCGCCCGGCTAAGGAAACTTGGCTTCGAAACCGAATTCATCCGCGCCGAGGGCACGCCGGGCGATACCGACCGCTATCCGCGCGTCAATGTCGTCGCCCGCTTCGACGGCCGCTCGCCCGGCGCCTGCGTCCATTTCAACTCGCATATCGATGTCGTTGAAGCCGGCGAAGGCTGGAGTGTCGATCCCTTTGCCGGCGTGGTGAAGGACGGCAAGGTCTACGGGCGCGGCGCCTGCGACATGAAGGGCGGGCTGGCCGCCTCGATCATTGCGGTCGAAGCCTTCATGGAGGTTTTCCCCGACTTTCCCGGCGCTATCGAAATCTCGGGCACCGTGGACGAGGAGTCCGGCGGCTTTGGTGGCGTCGCCCATCTGGCCAAACTCGGCTATTTCTCGAAACCCAAGGTCGATCACGTCATTATCCCCGAGCCGCTGAACAAGGACCGCATCTGCCTTGGCCATCGTGGTGTCTGGTGGGCGGAGATCGAGACCAAGGGCGAGATCGCGCATGGCTCAATGCCGTTCCTCGGCGACAACGCGGTGCGCCACATGGGCGCCGTGCTGCAGGCCTTCGAGGACGAACTGTTTCCGGCTCTCGACCGCAAGGTGACGCGCATGCCGGTCGTGCCCGAAGGGGCAAAGCGCTCGACCATGAACATCAACTCGATCCATGGCGGCCAGACCGAGGATTTCCGGCCCGGCCTGCCCTCGCCCAACGTACCGGATGCCTGCCGGCTGACCATCGACCGCCGCTTCCTGCTCGAGGAAGACCTGGCCACGGTCAAAAGCGAGGTCACCGACATCCTCGACCGGCTGAAGCGCGAGCGCAAAAAATTCGATTACGAAATCCGCGACCTGATGGAGGTGCTGCCGCTGATGACGGAGCGCGATGCGCCGGTGGTCAAGGCGGTAGCGCAAGGCATCATGGCGATCTTCGACCGCGAACCGGACTATGTCATTTCGCCCGGCACTTACGACCAGAAGCACATTGCCCGTATCGGCCACCTCTATGATTGCATCGCCTACGGTCCGGGCATTTTGGACCTCGCCCACCGGCCCGACGAATGGGTCGGTATCTCGGACATGGTGGAATCGGCCAAGGTGATGGCGATCGGGCTGAATGTGCTGCTCAGGGGCACGGCCGCAGGGTGAACCATCGGCTTTGCTGAAAAAACATTCCTCCCGCCGGCGCCGCAAAGAACGAAACGCAATTTACTCCATCTCGAAATCACGCTTCTATCCTGACGGTTTGAGCATTTGGGAGTTGCACGATGAAATTGTGGAAAACCATTCTTGCCGCGGCAGTGTTGGCGATCGCCGCCGGCGGCCAAGCATTTGCCGCGCGCACCGACCTGGTCATCGGCATTCCGCTCGAACCGCCGCATCTTGATCCGACCGCAGGTGCCGCCGCGGCAATCGACGAGGTGCTTTACGCCAATGTCTTCGAAGGCCTGACCCGCATCGGCCCGAATGGCGAAGTGCTGCCCGATCTCGCCGAGAGCTGGGCCATTTCCGACGACGGCAAGGTCTACACCTTCAAGCTGCACACCGGCGTCAAATTCCATGACGGCACGGATTTCGACGCCAGCGACGTGAAATTCTCGCTCGACCGCGCCCGCGCCGACAATTCCGTCAACGCGCAAAAGGGCCTGTTCGCCGCCATCGACGCGGTCGAGGTCGTCGATCCGGCGACGGTCAAGGTCACGCTGAAGAACCCGCAAGGCTCGTTCCTCTACAATATGGGCTGGGGCGACGCAGTGATCGTCGCGCCGGAAAGCGCCGACACCAACAAGCAAAAGCCCATCGGCACCGGTCCGTTCAAATTCCAGAGCTGGGCCAAGGGCTCGTCGATCACGCTGGTCAAATCGGACAATTATTGCGGCGCCCCGGTGTTCCTCGATAAGGCCGAGTTCCGCATTGTTCCCGACGCCGCGGCGGCCGTGCCGGCGCTGCTCTCCGGCGATATCCAGGCCTTCCCCTTCTTCGATCCCGACAGCGTCGCGCAGGTCAAGGATGACCCGCGTTTCAAGGTGGTGATCGGCTCGACCGAGGGCGAAACCATCCTGGCGATCAACAACAAGAAGCCGCCTTTCGACAAGCTCGAGGTGCGGCAGGCGATTGCCTTCGCGCTCGACCGCAAGGCGATCATCGATGGCGCCTCGGCCGGGCTCGGCGTGCCGATCGGCTCGCATATGTCGCCCGCCAGCAAGGCCTATGTCGACCTCACCGGCCTCTATCCGCACAATGTCGACAAGGCGAAGGAACTGCTGAAACAGGCCGGCCTTGAGAACGGCTTCAAGGCGACGCTGAAACTCCCCCCGCCGTCCTATGCCCGGCTCGGCGGCGAGATCATCGCCTCGCAGCTTCGCGACGTCGGCATCGATCTCGAAATCATTCCGGTCGAATGGGCGCAATGGCTGGATCAGGTGTTCACCAAGAAGGACTACGACCTGACCATCGTCTCCCACACCGAGCCCAACGACATCGATATCTATTCGCGCAAGGATTATTACTTCAATTACGACAATCCGGCCTTCGACAAGATCATCGCCGAGCTGAACCTCACCTCCGACGACGCCAAGCGCAACACTCTGCTCGGCGAAGCCCAGAAGATCCTGGCCGACGACGCCGTGGTCGGCTTCCTCTACGAACTGCCCAAGGTCGGCGTGTGGGACGCCAAACTGCAGGGCCTGTGGGAGAACGCCCCGATCCAGGCGAATGATTTGACCAAGGTGAAGTGGACGGATTGACCGCCTACCTCCTCAAACGCCTCGCCATCGCCATCGCCACGCTGATCCTGGCCTCGATGGTGGTGTTCGCCGTGCTGGAGATCCTGCCGGGCGACCCGGCCCGGTTGATGCTTGGCCTCAACGCCAGCGCCGACCAGGTCGAGCAGCTGCGCAACCAGATGGGTCTCAACGCGCCGCTGGTCTTGCGCTACCTCCACTGGGTGGGCGGCCTGCTCAGCCTCGATTTCGGCCGCTCCTACACCTATTCGGTGCCGGTCATCGACCTCGTGCGCGAGCGCATGGCGGTTTCCCTGCCGCTGGCGCTGATCGCGCTGGCGCTGTCGACCATCATTGCCATTCCGGTCGGGCTCTTTTCGGCCAGCCGGCGCGGCCGGGCCGGCGACACCATCGCCATGGGCGCGGCCCAACTCGGCGTCGCCATCCCGAACTTCTGGTTTGCGCTGATGCTGATCTATCTCTTCGCCGTCTGGCTGCGGCTGGTGCCGGCCGGCGGCTTTCCCGGCTGGAGTGCCGGCGCCTGGCCGGCGCTGAAATCGCTGCTGTTGCCGGCCGTCGCCCTCGCTCTGCCGCAGGCCGCGATCCTGGCGCGCGTTGCCCGCTCGGCGTTGATCGAGGTGCTGAACGAGGACTATATCCGTACCGCCCGCGCCAAGGGCCTACCCTACCGCACTGTCCTGTGGAGGCACGCGCTGCGCAATGCGATGATCCCGGTGCTGACCATTCTGGGCCTGCAATTCGCCTTCCTGCTCGCCGGCACCATCATCATCGAAAACGTCTTCTATCTGCCCGGCCTCGGACGGCTGGTGTTCCAGGCGATCACCCAGCGCGACCTGATCGTCGTCGAAAGCATCGTCATGCTGCTGGTCGTCGCCGTCATTGCCGTCAACCTCGTCGTCGATGTCTCCTATGCGATCGTCGATCCGCGCCTGCGAGGTCGACAATGACGCTGCATATCGACATCCCAGAGGAGACGTTGGGCAGCATCCTGGCCAAGGCCTTCCGCAACCGCTCCTTCCTCATCGGCTTCGCCATCACCGTACTGGTGGCGGCAATGGCGCTCATCTCCTATGTCTGGACGCCTTACGACGTGACGAAGCTGGTGATCTCGGACAAGACGCTCGCGCCCTCTTCGGCGCACTGGTTCGGCACCGATCATTTCGGCCGCGACATCCTGTCGATGATCATGATCGGCGCCCGCAATTCGATCGCCGTGGCACTGGTCGCTGTCGGCATCGGCATGGGCGTCGGCGTGCCGCTCGGCGCCTTTGCGGCGGCGCGTGGCGGCCTTGTCGACGAGGCGCTGATGCGGCTGAACGACCTCGTCTTCGCCTTCCCGGCGCTGCTGTCGGCGATCATGATCACCGCCATCTTCGGACCGGGCGCCGTCAACGCCATCATCGCCATCGGCATCTTCAACATTCCGGTGTTTGCCCGCGTCGCCCGCGCCGGCGCGCTGGCGATCTGGCCGCGCGAATACATCCTCGCCGCGCGTGCTGCCGGCAAGAGCAAGACCCAGATCAGCATCGAACACGTGCTGCCCAACATCGCGACGCTGCTTCTGGTGCAAGGCACCATCCAGTTCGCGCTCGGCATCCTCGCCGAAGCCGGGCTGTCTTATGTTGGCCTCGGCGCCCAGCCGCCGATGCCGAGCTGGGGCCGCATGCTGTTCGACGCCCAGACGCGCATGGTGGTGGCGCCGTGGATGGCGATCTTCCCAGGCATGGCCATCGTCATCACCGTGCTCGGGCTCAATCTGCTCGGCGACGGCATCGCCGACATCCTCGACCCGAAATCGCGGCGGCAGCGATGAGCCTGCTGGAGATCGAGAACCTGTCGCTGGCCATCGGCGACACGCCGATCCTGAAGGCGGTCGAACTCTCCGTCGCGCCCGGCGAGGTGATGGGCCTGGTCGGCGAATCCGGCTCCGGCAAGTCGATGACGGCGCTGACCATCATGCAGCTTCTGCCACATGCGGCGCGCGCCAGCGGCCGCGTCAGCTTCGACGGCATCGACATCCTGGCGGCCACCGAGGACCAGATGTGCGCGCTGCGCGGCGACGACATCGGCATGGTTTTTCAGGAGCCGATGACGGCGCTCAATCCGGTGAAAACCATCGGCGAGCAGGTCGCCGAAGGTATACGCTGGCACACCAAAGCGAGCCGTGCAGACGCTGAAGACCGGGCGCGCAAAATGCTCGACCGCGTCGGCCTGCCCGAAGCGAAATTCCCGCTGTCGCGCTATCCGCACGAACTGTCCGGCGGTCAGCGCCAGCGCGTCGTCATCGCCATTGCCTGCGCGCTGAAGCCAAAACTGTTGATCGCCGACGAGCCGACAACAGCGCTCGACGTCGTGCTGCAGGCGCAGATCCTCGACCTCTTGCGCGGCCTTGTCAGCGAAAACCGCATGGGCCTGCTGTTGATCTCGCACGACCTCGCGGTCGTGACCGAGATGGCCGACCGCATCACCATCCTGCGCCATGGCGAGGTGATGGAGGCCGGCGACACCGCACGCACCCTGTCGGAACAGCTTCACCCCTACACGCGCCAGCTGGCGCTGGCCTCGATGCATGTGCCGGCGCGCCCCAGGACGCATGCCATCGGCCAGGGCAAACCGCTGCTCCAGGTTGAAGGCGTGACGCGCGACTATCCCGGCCGACGCACCTCCCTGTTCAAGCCGGCAGCGCCGATCCGCGCCGTCGACGATGTGTCCCTGTCGCTGGCGCCCGGTCAATCTGTGGCGCTGGTCGGCCGCTCCGGCTGCGGCAAGTCCACGCTTGCCCGCATGATCCTGGCGCTCGACAAATCCACCTCGGGAACGATCCGCTTTCGCGGCGAGACCATCACTGGCAAGAGCGAGGCGGAGCTGAAAGCGGCGCGCCGGGACATGCAGGTGGTGTTCCAGGATCCTTACGGCTCGTTCGACCCGCGCCAGAAAGTCGAAAAACTGGTCGCCGAACCGCTGCATGTGCTGGAGAAGAAACCGACACAAGCCGAGCGGCGCGAGATGGTGGCGCATGCGCTGCACGAGGTCGGCCTCGGCACCAGCGACATGGACAAATATCCGCATGAGTTTTCCGGCGGCCAGCGCCAGCGCCTGTCGATCGCCCGCGCCATCATCACTCGCCCGAAGCTGGTCGTGGCCGACGAGCCGGTCTCGGCGCTCGACGTCTCGATCCGCGCCCAGATCCTCGATCTGTTCGCTGAGCTAAACCAGAAGCTCGGCATCGCCTATCTCTTCATCACCCACGATCTGACCGTCGCCCGCGCCATCACCGACGAGGTGCTGGTGATGCATGACGGCAGGATCGTCGAGCGCGGCAAGACGAGCGACGTGCTCGATCATCCGCAGTCGGAGGCGGCCAAGGCGCTGGTGGCGGCAGCACCGGATTTGCACCGCGCGATCGCGCGCAGGATGCAGGAACAGGGGTGAGCGGCCGGTTCGCGAAGCGAATTCATCGTGCCAGTGGCACGATGAAAGGCCAGCGAACGCTGGGACGCTGCGAAGCAGCGGGGACCCGGCCGGAGTGCCCTTACTCCTCTGGCTTCACCACATCGACCGGGCTGATGTCGAGCAGGTCGAGCGTGCGGCGCAACAGCCGCACCTCGCTTTCGGCCAGTTTTGAATCGGCCTTGGCGATCTCCGCCATATGGCGCGCCAGAAGCTTGCGCCGCTCGACATCGAGATCGCGAAACAGCGCGATGGCCTGCGAGCCGTTGGTCTCGTAGCCGAACTCGTTGAGATATTCGATGACCGCGTCGATGCTGGTTTCCGGGATGCCGAAAGCATCCTTGCAGATGCGCCGGAAGGCGACCATCTCGCTCTCCGAAACCGAGCCGTCGGCCAGGATCATGCGAAACAGCATCAAGAGTTCCGCCGACAGCACCGGGTCATCGGCCACCTTGCGCACGCCGGGGTCGCCATCGAAGATCGAACGTATCTGGTCGAGCAATGCCATCGCTACAAACGTCCCTTTTCCCGAGCCCACGCCGGCGCATATTACCCAAAACTGCGCAGCGGCTTTGGGATAATGACATGCACCACCGGAAATCCAAGCGCAACGTGCTTGGACAGGGGTAGCGCGGATTCGGCCTTGCGCAAACCGAGTCGCCATGGTCGAAGGCGCGGCGCCACCTTTCCCGCCGGAATGCTCAGAAAATCCCGATGATCGACCTCGCTACCCAGACCGTTGTCATGCTCGCCTTCGCCGCCTTTGCAGCCGGCTTTGTCGATTCGATAGCCGGCGGCGGCGGCCTGATCACCATTCCGGCTTTACTGCTTGCCGGTTTCCCGCCGGTCGCGGCACTCGGAACCAACAAGCTGCAAGGCATCTTCGGAACGGCGTCGGCGACCATCCACTACGCCATGAATGGCCATGTCGATCTGCGCCGCCAGTTGCCGTCGGCGCTGCTGGCGCTTGCCGGCAGTGCCGTCGGCGCCTTGCTGGCGGCCTTCGTGCCTGGCGATCTCCTGCGGGCGCTGCTGCCACTGCTCTTGATCGCCATCGCCATCTACTTTGCCGCAAAACCCAACATGAATGATGTCGACCGCGCCGAGCGCCCGTCACCCTTCCTGTTCGGGCTGATCATCGCCCCTTTGGTCGGCTTCTATGACGGCCTGTTCGGACCGGGAGCCGGCTCCTTCTACATGCTGGCCTTCGTCAGCCTCGCCGGCTTCGGTGTGCTCAAGGCGACGGCACATACCAAGCTGCTCAACTTCGCCTCCAACATCGGCGGCTTCATCGTCTTTGCCGTCGCCGGCGTCGTCTACTGGAAGATCGGGCTGATGATGGGCGTCGCCCAGTTCCTCGGCGCGCGTCTCGGCGCCAGCCTTGCCATCCGCATCGGCGCCCGGCTGATCAAGCCGCTGCTGGTGATCATCTGCCTGGCGCTGGCGATCAAGCTGCTGGCCGACCCGGCCAACCCACTGCGCCAGCTAATTGGTGTATGAGCCCCACGCCTGATAGAATGCGGTTGTACGAATCATGTTGGAGGAGCCACACATGAATCTTAGTGCGCCTACTCAGCTTATTTTCATTATTTCCCTTGTCATCGCCATCATCGGCGTGCTCGCCGCGCTTGGCGTTCTTGCGTTTATTCCCTTGGCATCGGTCTGGATCATGCTCATCGCCTACATCGTGCTTGCCGCCGGCTGCATGATGCGCGGCGCCTAAGCATCCAGCTCTCAGGTAACCGAAGCGCCCGGCCAAAAGCCGGGCGCTTTTGATTCCGACCCCGTTTTTGATTCAGATCAGGGGCTCTGTTAGATTTGACCGGCAAAGGATGGCCGATGCCGATCGAGATGCAGCGCCGCAAGGAACAGGACCGCTCCATCGCCGGGCGGTTCGAGATGCGCCGGCGGGCTCCGCCGCCCGCGCTCGCGGGCATCGTGTCCGACATTTGCGGTTATCGCGAAACAGCAGTCGGCCATTTCCGCAACATCGAATATGCCTCGCTGACCGTGCCGCTGGTGATCAGCTTCGCCGAGCCGTTCGCCATCGGCCTCGGCAAGGCCCCCGGCGACAATGACCGTTTCGCCAGTTTCGCCGCCGGCCTGTTTGCCGGCCCGGTGATGATCGAATCCTTCGGCGCCTGCTGCTGCGTGCAGATCAACTTCACCCCGCTCGGCGCCCGCCGCTTCTTCGGCATGCCGATGAGCGAGCTGACCGACAGCATGGTGGTGCTCGACGATGTGCTTGGCGCCGAGGGCATGGCGCTGCGCGAACGGCTTGGCAATGCGCCGGACTGGGCAGCGCGTTTCGACCTTGCCGAAACCTTCGTCGCCACCCGTCTCGGGCATGCCGCCGCTACGTCGCCGGAAATCGTCTGGGCCTACGACCGCATCGTCGCATCCGGCGGCCGGACCCGCATTTCAACCATCGCCGAGAAACTGGGCTGGAGCCGCAAACATCTTGCCGGCAAATTCTCCGATGCGACCGGCATCGGGCCGAAGACGCTGTCGCGTATCGTCCGCTTCAACCGGGCGCTCGGCCTGTCGCGGCAAGACCAAAGCGACTGGGCCGATATCGCCGCCGATTGCGGCTATGCCGACCAGGCGCATCTGGTCCGCGAGTTCCGCCAACTCGCCGGCGATCCGCCAACGGCGCTGAGGTAACATTTCTTCAAGACGGGCGAGCGGCCTTCGAACAGAGTGGGTTATCGACCAACCCGATTGAAGGAGATTTGCATGCCAGCCACCAATGAAGCACCCCGGCTCTACCCCGCGCTGCGCTACAAAAATGCAGGAAAAATGATCGACTGGCTGTGCGAGGCCTTCGGCTTTGAGGTCCGTGCCCGTTATGGCGACGGCGACGTCGTGCACCATGCCGAACTGGTGTTCGGCTCCTCGATGATCATGCTGGGTACAGCGCGCAGCGACGACTACGGCAAGATGGTCGGCGAGCCCGGTTCCGGCGGCGGCAAGTCGATCTACGTCGCCGTCGACGACGCCGACGCCGCCCATGCCCGGGCCAAAAAGGCCGGCGCCACGATCATCCAGGAATTGACCGACCGCGACTATGGCAGCCGCGAATTCATCTGCCGCGACCCGGAAGGCAATGTCTGGTCGTTCGGGACGTATTGGCCGAAGGCGGGGGAAAAGGGGTGAGGAATCGCCAACGTTCGACGTTGATGAGGAGCATCCTCGACTTCGTCATCCACGGGCGTAGCGACGCGAAGCGGGGCGCAGACCCGAGGATGACGATCCGATGGGTGTTTTTCGCTAACCACCAATGGATGTCCTTCGATAGGCGAACCTACCTCGCCAACCCAAAAATCGCATCACAGTCGAGATGGGTCTCCAGCTCGGCTGCGATCTCGTCCAGCGCCTTTTCCACCTCGGCCCGGTAGTCGATACCGCCGCCTTTGACGCCGAGGCTTTCCAGGAACCTCGCTCGGAAGGCGTCGGCCGAAAACAGCCCGTGCAGATAGGTGCCGAAAACCTTGCCGTCGGCGGAGACGGCGCCGTCATCCGCCCCGTTGACGACTGCGGATGGTCGCGCCATGTCCGGCCCGGTGGTGCGGCCGAGATGGATCTCGTAGCCTTCGAGCGGCAGGCCGAACGGCACCGAGCGCGCGCTGACATTGCGCACCGTCTTTTCCGGCTCCATCACCGTCTCTATGTCGAGCAGGCCAAGGCCCTCGGCCTCGGTGACGCTGCCTTCGATACCGTCTGGATCCCGCACCGTGCGGCCGAGCATCTGGAAACCGCCGCAGATGCCGACGATGTGACCGCCGCGTTTGCGGTGGGCAAGAAGGTCGCGATCCCAGCCATTCTCGCGGAACTTCAGGAGATCGCCGATCGTCGATTTCGACCCGGGGATGACCACCAGCCCGGCATCTTCCGGCAGGTGCTGGCCCGGCGGCACGAACACCACCTCGACCTGCGGTTCGGCCTTGAGCGGGTCGAGATCGTCGAAATTGGCGATGCGGCCAAGCATCGGCACCGCGACCTTCAGCGCCCGTTTCTCGCCAGACGCCAGACGTTCGAGCACGACCGAATCCTCCGACGGCAATCGCGCCGCCGCCTTCAGCCACGGCACGACGCCAAAGCAACGCCAGCCGGTGAATTTTTCGATCGACCGGATGCCGTCGTCGAACAGCGAGACATCGCCGCGGAACTTGTTGATGAGGTAGCCGACGATCATGCGCCGGTCTTCCTCCGGCAGGATCAGGTGGGTGCCGGCGACCGATGCAATCACGCCGCCGCGGTCGATGTCGCCGACCAGGATGACCGGCACGTCAGCGCGCGTGGCGAAGCCCATATTGGCGATGTCGCGGCTGCGCAGATTGATCTCGGCCGGCGAGCCGGCGCCCTCGACGATGACGAGATCGGCGCCCTCACCGACCTTGGCCCAGGAGTCCAGCACGGCATCCATCAGCCCTGCCTTCATCGTCTGGTAGTCGCGCGCTCGCGCCTCGCCGAACACCTTGCCTTGCACGATCACCTGCGAGCCGATATCGCTCTGCGGTTTGAGCAGCACCGGATTCATATGCACGGTTGGCTGAACACCACAGGCCAGCGCTTGCAGCCATTGCCCACGGCCAATCTCGCCGCCGCCGGCGCTGTTGTCGCCGGGCCCCCTTTCTCCGGGAATCTCGGCGACGGCGGCATTGTTCGACATGTTCTGCGGCTTGAACGGCCTGACCTTCAGCCCGCGCTTTTTTGCGGCGCGGCAGAGCCCCGCCACCAGCACGGTCTTGCCGACATCCGAGCCCGTACCTTGCAGCATGATCGCTTTGGCCATGCTCAGCCCCTGCCCTGCGCGCCGGGAATGGTCGACTTCTGCGCCAACGGCCCGCCACGCCAGATGTAGAGCGCCAGCAGCGGCCCTTCGCCGGTGCGCATGGCATGGCTGACATTGGAGGCGTGATGGATCACCTCACCCGCCCGCCGGACGTGGAAGCCGCCCTCGCCCATGCGCCACTCGGTGCCGCCGGTCAGTGGAATGTAAATCTCCTCGGCAATGTGATGATGGTCGGGATAGGTTATATCGGGCCCAAGGATCAGCAATCCGGCCGCGACCGCATCGTTAGCGAAATGGCCGCGCAGCCCAAAAACCTCCAGCCAGCCGTATTTCTGCAGGAACGCTGTGCCGAAATCGCCCGCATTGTAGGTCTGCCCCCAGCGCAGATCATTGCGGCGCTCGGCCAGCAGCCGCACCAGCGGCTGCGCATCCGGCGGCGCCAGTTCGCCAATGCGGTCGAGCTGATCAACGCAAGGCAGCGGGTGCGGTTCGAGTGCACGCGCCGCCATATTCCAGTCGATTCGGGCGACAGCGTCGCGCACCAGCGCGTCGTCCACGCCCCGGAGATAGGCATGGAAGCGGTCAAGCAGCTCATCGAAATATGTCGGCACGCAATGCTCCGTTGATCCATTCATGCACAGCCGCTGCGCAGCAGGCCGGGTTGCGCGGCGGCATCATTGGTCTAGATTGGGCGGCGCGCAAAGCCAAAAACAACAGGCCAGCAAGCCAACCCCCAGCTGGGGAAACACAGGGAGCACGCCATGGACGCCGCGGTCGATGCGAGCACCAGCCAGTTCGAACTCAACGAGGAGCAGCGCGCCATCCAGGAGATGGCTCAGGCCTTCGCAGCCGATCGCGTCGCGCCCAACGCGCTTGAATGGGATCGGAAAAAACACTTTCCCGCCGATGTGATCCGCGAGACCGGCCCGCTTGGCCTCGGCGGCATCTATGTCCGGGACGATGTCGGCGGCTCCGCGCTCGGCCGGCTCGACGCCGTGCTGATCTTCGAGGCGCTGTCGCACGCCGATCCGGCCTTCTCCTCCTTCATCTCGATCCACAATATGGCGGCGTCGATGATCGACCGCTTCGGCGACGACGAGCAGCGCCAGCGCTTCCTTCCAAAGCTGACCTCGATGGAATGGCTGGCAAGCTATTGCCTGACCGAGCCCGGCTCGGGTTCAGACGCCGCTGCGCTGAAGACACGCGCGGTGAAGAGCGGCGACGACTATGTGCTGAACGGCGCCAAGCAGTTCATCTCCGGCGCCGGCGACAGCGACCTCTATGTCGTCATGGCGCGCACCGGCGCCGACGGTCCCAAAGGCATTTCCACCTTCGTTGTATCAAAGGACGCGCCCGGCCTTTCCTTCGGCGCCAATGAGCACAAGATGGGCTGGCACATGCAGTCGACCCGCCAGGTCATTTTCGAGGACTGCAAGGTGCCGGCGGCAAACCTGCTGTCGGGCGAAGGCGCCGGCTTCGGCATCGCCATGGCCGGGCTCGACGGCGGCCGCCTCAACATCGCCGCCTGTTCGCTCGGCGGCGCGCAATCCGCGCTCGACAAGGCGCTGGCCTATACCGGTGAACGCAAGGCTTTCGGCTCGAAGATCAACCAGTTCCAGGCACTGCAGTTCAGGCTGGCCGACATGGAAACCGAGCTGCAGGCGGCGCGCATTTTCCTCTACGCTGCCGCCGCAAAACTCGACCGCAAGGCGCCGGACGCCGGCAAATGGTCGGCCATGGCCAAGCGCTTCGTCACCGACATCGGCTTCAACGTCGCCAACGAGGCGCTGCAGCTGCATGGCGGCTACGGCTATCTGCATGATTACGGCATCGAAAAACTGGTGCGCGACCTGCGAGTCCACCAGATCCTCGAAGGCACCAACGAGATCATGCGGGTGATCATCGCGCGGGCCTTGATCGGCCGCTGACGGCAACATTTCAGGAGAAATCAATGAGCACTGTCGCCTTCATCGGCCTCGGCAATATGGGCAATCCAATGGCCGCCAATCTGGTCAAGGCGGGGCATATTGTGAACGGCTTCGACCTGATGCCGGAGAATCTGACAGTTGCGCGCGAGCACGGCATTGTTGTCATGGCCAATGCCGTTGCCGCGGTGAAAGACGCCGATGTCGTCATCACCATGCTCCCGGCCGGCAAGCACGTGCTGTCGGTCTACGAAGACATCGCTCCCAAGGCCAAGCCGGGCACTCTGTTCATCGATTCCTCGACCATCGATGTCGAGTCAGCCCGCAAAGCCCATGCCGTCGCCAGGAAGCACGGACTGCATTCGATCGATGCCCCTGTCTCCGGCGGCACCGGCGGCGCTGCCGCCGGCACGCTGACCTTCATGGCCGGCGGCACGAAGGATGCCTTCGCGAAGGCCGAACCAATTCTCAAGCCGATGGCCGGCCGCATTGTCCATTGCGGCGATGACGGCGCCGGCCAGGCGGCAAAAATCTGCAACAACATGATGCTCGGCATTTCGATGATCGGCGTCGCCGAGGCCTTCGTGCTGGCGGAAAAGCTCGGCCTCTCGCATCAGGCGCTGTTCGACGTCGCCTCGACCTCGTCGGGCCAGTGCTGGTCGCTGACCACCTACTGCCCGGTGCCCGGTCCGGTGCCGGCATCGCCGGCCAACAGGGATTACAAACCGGGCTTTGCCGCCGCACTGATGCTGAAGGACCTGAAACTGGCGCAGGAAGCCGCGCAAAGTGCCGGCGCGGTGACGCCGATGGGGGCCGAAGCAGCCCAGCTCTATGCGCTGTTCAACGCCCAGGGAAATGGCGGCGCCGATTTCTCCGGCATCATAAATTTCCTTCGCGGCAATTCTCTATAAGTTTCGAATTTTGCAGCAGTTTTCTCGATTTTTATCGCGCGGAAAAATTGCAAATTTAGATTTGCTTAAGCTCTCGATAACCCGGCGGTAACGATGTGCCTATACAACGGACAGCGAGGCGGACATATCGCATCCGCCCGGCGCTCCGGATCAGGTCTCGCGTACCGGAGCCCGTAAGTTTCGCAAGTGTTTTGTTGGCGAAACGCCATGCGTATCTGGCAAAGCCGCGTTCCCGATGGGGCGCGGTTTTTGCGTTTCTAGGAACTATTGCTGCGTCGTCCGATTATATTTTGGTTGCCGCACCTGGACTGCCGATGTGATCCTCGTCGATCAGCACAATTGGCGCCCCTCCGGCCATAACGACAAGCAGGCGCAGGTTCCATTTTCCCGCGCTGCGCACGGCATGCGACATCACCCAGCCCCATCCACGGCTGCCATGGACGGGAATGCTGAGCTGGGCGTCGCCCGAGCCGCCGCCGACGACCTGGACGCTGCCGACCACCCAATAGCCGGCGTCAATATCCTCACCCAGTACGGCCGTGACGCGGTCATCGGCGCGCACCGTCTCCATGGTCAGCCGGTAGGCGTCGCTGTTCTTCATCATGCGAGGAACGACGACGACCACCGCGGCGATACTGAGAAGCGAGACCACGAACAGGCTGAACCCGGCGATCGCCCAGTTGCGTTGCACCCTTCGAAAATGCTCGGCATCGCGCCAGGACACATTCTGCCACGCCCAGCGGCTGCCCTTGGCGCCCAGCACGAAAATCATGACGATGTTGACCAGCGGGACGAACATCAGCAGCGCGATGAACGTGTTGTTGGCGATACCCCAGATCCAGTTGAGGAAAAACGCGCCCCAGTTCCAACGGTCGAGTTCGGGCGGAATTTCAGCGGGCTGGTTGAGCGGTTGTACGGCCATCATGTCCCCCATCGGCATATGCCGCGCGGGAGTCTAGCGCAGGCGCAATAAAACCGGAAACCGGTTTTCAACGCCATCAGGTCGGGCAGAAGATGTCGTCGGCGCGAGGCTTCACTCAGTCCTTTGACGACAGCCGGCGGAAATTCGCCTTCACCGCGCGGCTGGCGGGCTTCAGCGCCGCACTGATCGACCGTTCCACGGCTATGCCGTTGAACAGCGACGGCGTGCGGCCTGAAAAAACCTCCGGCCAGAAGCGCGCCGCCGATTGGAACAGCGCCATTTGCGCGGCAAACGCGCCTTCGGCAACCGCCGTGGTCTTCTCATTGATGGCGCGTGCCGTCTCGGAGCCAAGGCCTCTGCCGTTTTGTGCGTCGGCTGCCATCAGCGGCAGGCGCATGGCCATCACCAACGGCGCCAGCATCAGGTCGGCTCCTATGGCGCCCGCTCCCCGCGTGCGCTGTGTCTTCGCAATCTTCTTCATGAACCCCTCAACTGCAGCCGATCCTGCCAGACACTACGCACGACGGCGGCTATCGTTCCCTGACATCACGAAGTTGCCGGGGCGCCCTGATCGCAGCGCACCCCGGCGATCGCTCCGCCTACTTCTTGCGCAAATCCGCTTGCGCCAGATCGAGCGCCCTGGCGATGCGGTCGCAAGCCATGTCGATCGTCTCGCGCGTCCAGATCAGCGGCGGCGACAGGATCATCGTGTCGCCGGTGGCGCGCAGCATCATGCCTTGGGCGATGGCGTGGTCACGGACGGTGACGGCGGCACTGCCGGCCGGCAGGAAACGCTCCTTCGTCGCCTTGTCCTTGACGATCTCGATCGCGCCCATCAGCCCAATCGAACGCACCTCGCCGACCAGCTCGTGGCCGGCAATGCGCTCCTGCAGCGCCTGGGCGAAGTAAGGTCCGGTGTCGTTCTTGACCCGGTCGACCAGCCCTTCGCGCTCCATGATCTCGATGTTCTTCAGCGCCACCGCGCAGGCCACCGGGTGACCCGAATAGGTATAGCCGTGATAGAACTCGCCGCCCTTCTCGACCAGCGTCGCCGCGATGCGGTCGCCGACCAGCAGCGCCGAAAGCGGCTGATACCCTGACGTCAGCGCCTTGGCGGTGGTGATGGTGTCGGGCTCGATGCCGAAGGTCTGCGCCGCGAACCACTCGCCGGTGCGGCCATAGCCGGTGATGACCTCGTCCAGCATCAGCAGCACATCGTATTTGCGGCAAATGCGCTGCACTTCCGGCCAATAGCTCATCGGCGGGATTTTTACCCCGCCCGCGCCCATTACCGGCTCGCCGATGAAGGCCGCGACCTTGTCGGCGCCGGCTTCGAGAATGGCGTCCTCGACCGCCTTGGCCGCGCGCAGGCCGAAATCATGGTCGCTTTCGCCGGGCAGCGCCAGCTCATAGGCATAGGGCATCATCACATGGACGATGTTGGGCACCGCGCCGCCGAGCTGCTTGTGCATCAGATCCATGCCGCCGAGCGACGTGCCGGCGACGGTCGAGCCATGATAGGCCGACTTGCGCGAGATGATGCGGTTCTTCTCCGGCTTGCCTTCCAGCGCCCAGAAATGGCGGACAAGCCTGAGTGCCGTGTCATTGGCCTCCGAACCGGAGGAGCCGTAGAAGACCTGGCTGACGTGCTTGGGCGCGAGTTCCGCCAGCTTCTTCGACAGCAGCACCGGCGTCGGCGTCGAGCATTTGAAGAAGGAGTTGTAGTAGGGCAATTCCTTCATCTGCGCGTAGGCCGCGTCGGCCAGTTCGTCACGGCCATAGCCGACATTGACGCACCACAGCCCGGCCATGCCGTCGAGGATCTCGGTGCCGTCGGCATCGTAGATGAACGGGCCGTTGGCGTGGGTGATGATGCGCGAGCCGGCCTCGCGCAATTCCTTGTGGTCGGTGAAGGGATGCAGATGATGCGCGGCGTCGATCTGCTGAAGCTGCTTCAGCGAATAATTCTGATAGGTCATGTCAAGGTCTTTCCTCTGAAATCATTCCGGCGATGCCGGGGCGAATTCGTCAGAGGACGGCAGGCGGTGAATAGCCGATGCGGGCGCACAGCCGCAAAAGCTCGGCACGCAGCGTGCGCGGCGACGGTGTCACCGCGACCCGAAATACGCGAGCCCCAAAGGCGCTGACCAAGATCCTGACAAGAGCCATGGCCGCACCTTAGAGCAAAGGCTGGTCGAGGTGAACCACCCTTTGCTTGGCCCACGAGAGGGGCCTAGGCCTTGGCGGACAACGCCCTTTGCAGGAAAACGTATTTCATTGCGGTTTGCGCGGCCTGTGGCCGGCGATCGCCGCGCCCGCCATGGCCGCCCTCGGTCTCCTCGAAGAACAGCGTCTTGCCGTGACCGGCTTCCTGCAATCGCGCCGCCATCTTGCGGGCATGGCCGGGATGGACGCGGTCGTCGGCGGTCGATGTCGTCAGCAGCACCGGCGGATAGGCTGCATCGGCGGAGACGTGCTGATAGGGCGAGTAAGCCCCCAGCCATTTAGCGTCTTCCGGCTTTGACGGATCACCATACTCGGCCATCCACGAGGCGCCCGGCGGCAATTCTGTGTAGCGCAGCATGTCGAGCAACGGCACCTCGATGATGGCGGCGCCGAACAGTTCGGGATGCTGCGTCAGCGAAACGCCGGTCAGCAGGCCGCCATTCGAACCGCCCTGGATGCCGAGCGAGCCGGCCGTGGCGATGCCGCGTTTGACGACATCCTGCGCCACCGCGGCGAAATCGTCGAAGGCAGTCTGGCGATTGCCCTTCAGTGCCGCCTGGTGCCAGGCCGGCCCGAACTCGCCGCCGCCGCGGATGCAGGCCTGGACATAGGCATTGCCCTTTTCCAGCCACAGCCTGCCGCGCACGCCGGCATAACCGGGCAGCAGCGGTATTTCAAAGCCGCCATAGCCGTAGAGCAACGTCGGCACCGGACCTTTCTGGTCGCGCCGCCTGACGACGAAATACGGGATCATGGTGCCATCCTTCGACCGCGCCTCGAACTGTTCGGAGACCAGCGGCGCGGCATCGAAACGCGCCGGCTGCGATTTTACGGTCGCCAGCGTCTCGCCGTCGTCATCCGACCAGATGATCGAGCTCGGCGTCAGGAAATCGGTGAAGGAGAAGGAGACGCTGGCGCCGAAATGCTCGGCATGCGCAATGCCGACATTGCCGTTTTCGGGCAGCGCCACCGGCTTCAGCGACCAGTGGTCGCCGCTGCGCTCGGCGACGATGACCTTGCCGCGCACATTGTCCATCAAATTGATGAACAGCCGGTCCTGCGTGCGGGCAATGCCGGCGATCGAAACGCGATGCGCCGGCTCGAGCATGGTCTCGACGGGGCCCAGTTCGCCGCTGTCGATCCAGCGCTCGAAATCCAGGGAATAGAGGCCGTCGGGCTGGCACTCGGTGCCATCAGGCGCCGTCCACGGGCTACGCACGCCGAACACCAGCCGCCCCTTGAAGAGTGCGGTATCGGCGACATCATCCGGCAGCGGAATGCGCCGGTTTTCCCCCGATGGCAGGCGCAGAAAACTGTGCGAGGAAAAGAAGGCGAGCGTGCGGGCCAGAAACAGATACTGCTTGCCGCTATCATGCTCGACGCCGGCACCGGCCGCGAGATCCTGCTTCTCCGCCTCGAAGATCGGCGTCGCATCGTCCAACCGGGTGCCGCGCTTCCACAGTTTGACGACGCGCGGATAGCCGGACTGGGTCTTGTCGTCTTCATCGAAGGCGGCCGAGACAATGACGGTGTCCTTGTCCAGCCAGGAAAAGCCGGATTTCGAGGCGGGAGCGCTGAAACCGCCCTCGACGAAAGATTTGGTTTCGATGTCGAATTCGCGCATCTCGCTGGCGTCGCCGCCATCCGGCGACATCGCGACCAGGCAGAGGTTGAAATCGGGATAGAGGCGGCTGGCGCCGCTGAACACCCACTTCACGCCCTCCTTGGCCGACAGCACGTCGAAGTCGATGATCGCCTCCCAATCCGGCTTCTCGGTCTTGTAGGAGGCGACCGTCGTGCGGCGCCACAGGCCGAACACATTGGTCTTGTCCTGCCAGAAATTATAAACATGGCCGTTGAGCGCCGCACCGACCGCGATGTTGTCTTCGGCCGTCATCAGGTCAAGCGCCGTCTCGAACGCCGGCTGGTAGGACGGGTCACCTTGCAGTTCGCCGACCGTGATCTCGTTCTGGCGATGCACCCAGTCGAGCGATTCCTTGCTGGTCCGATCTTCGAGCCAAAGGAATCTATCCTCGGCGGCGGCTTCGGTCTGGCGTTTTGTCGTCGATTGGGTCACGCGTGGTCTCCAAGCTTTTGTCTGGCGGCCCTGCCTACATCGCGTCGCAGGCGGTTTTATTCAAGATGGTGACGCGGGCCCTCCCGCGCCTGCTCAACCCGTCATGCGTTTTTACGGCTGACGGAGCGGTAGAGCGCGAAGCCGACCAGCAGCGCGTCGAGGCCGGYGATGACCACCGGCAGGCCGAGCGGACCAATGGCCTGCATCAGGGCGCCGGCACCGGGCGGGCCGACAATGCCGCCCGCGCCCCACATCAGCGCGAAAGCGGCGTTGCCGGCGACCAGCACCGTTCCCTTGAAGCGGCTGCCGAGCTCTACCAGGGCCATGGTGTAGACGCCGTAGCCGACAGCGCCCATGACAAGAAGGACGAGCCAGATCGCCGGCGTCGTGATCAGCAACGGCAGCAAAACCGCACAGGTCGTTGTCGCCAGGGCACAAAAAATGATCATGGCCCGGCCGCCAAAGCGCTCGGCCAGCAGGCCGAGCGGGATTTGCAGGAAGATGTTTCCCAGCGACAGCGCCATCACCAGGGCGGCAAGCGTCCTTTCGGGCAGGCCATAGGCGGCACCGAAGACCGGCATCAAGGCATAGGTGCCCTGCTGGACCGCGGCCGAAACCAGCACGGCAAACAACAGCGCCGGCGCCACCCTGGCGAAACCGAAAAATCCGCCGGACGACTGGCCGTCATCCTCGAAGCCGGCAAGGCTTGACGAAACCGCGTGCAGGATCACGGCACACAACACAAAGCCGGCCATCCCGACCAGGAAAGGAACCCAACCCGATATGCCAACCGCGGTCAGGACCAAAGGCCCTGCGGCATAGCCCGCGCCGAGCACGGTGTTGAATGCCCCCATCACCCTGCCGCGGCGCGACGGCGGCGCCAGCGACAGCGCCCATACTTCGCCCAGTATATAGAGCGGGTTGATGACGATGCCGATGATGAAACGCAGGACGAACCAGCCCACCCAGTCCTGCAGATAGCCGATGCCGAGGAAGCACAGCGCCCCGATCAAGGAGCAACCGACAGCCAGCGAGCGTGCGCCAACCATGCGGACGGCTGCTGGCACGAACGAGGCCGAAAGGATCAGGCCGAGCGGCATCATCGCAGCCGACAGGCCGATCAGCGCCGGCGACATGCCCTGCTTCTGCATCAGCAGCGTAAACAGCGGCGAGCTCAGCCCTTGCGCCGCGCCGAACATGGCAAGCGCCGCGGTAACGCCGGCAAGCGCTGCCCACTGCGTCGCGGCTTCGCTGTCGCTCGAACCGGTCGTGGCCATGCTGTCTTTTCCAGTGAGTTGCCGGCTATGCCGACCGGCAAACCACCGAGCTAGCGGTTCGTTTCAGCGAAAGGAAGGGCCGCCGCCGAAATCCCCTTGCGCCAAGGGCCCAGTGGGCGCGTCCTCTCCGCCAATTCCTCGCAAGCTGTCAGCGTCCAGCTGCCGTTCCGGCATGTCGCTTCCCTCGTCCTAGTGGTCGCCGCCTCCGCAATGGCCGGAGGTCAGCCGGTCCATTATGCCGGCCGCTACCCGCATCGTACGAGGACCATCATGACCGCTGCCCTGCAACCAGCCGAACCGCCTTTGGCCACCGACCGCGCCCGTCGCGGCGGCCGTGCGGGCAAGCGCGCCGGCGGCTCGGCCGCTTTCGAACAGCCGGCCTTCCGGCAGCTGAGAAACCCGCTGACGCCGACCAAGCTGGTCTCCGACGACGAGCTGGAATCGATCCACCTCGCCTCGTTGCGCGTGCTCAGGGAAATCGGCGTCGACGTGCTGCATGACGAAGCCCGCCGCATCATGAAGGAACACGGCGCCGACGTGACCGCCGGCAGCGAGCGGGTCCGCTTCGACAGCGACATGATCCTCGATCTCATCTCGAACTGCCCGTCGGAATTCACGCTGCATGCCCGCAACCCCGCGCACAATGTGCGCTTCGGCGGCAACAATGTGATCCTGTCGATGATGGCCTCGGCGCCCAACTGTTCCGACCTCGACCGCGGCCGCCGCCCGGGCAACCAGGCCGACTACCGCAACTTCCTGCGGCTGGCGCAGATGCACAACATCCTGAACTGCACCGGCGGCTATCCGGTCGAGCCGACCGACATCCATCCGTCGGTGCGCCACCTCGAATGCATCCGCGACCTCGCCACGCTGACCGACAAGGTGTTCCACATCTATTCGCTCGGCAAGGAACGCAATGTCGACGGCATCGAGATCACCCGCATCGCGCGTGGCATCAGCCATGAGCAGATGCTGGAAGAGCCATCCGTCTTCACCATCATCAACACCAATTCGCCGCTGAAGCTCGACGTGCCGATGATGGAAGGCATCATCCAGATGTCGAGCAAGGGCCAGGTCGTCGTCGTCACGCCCTTCACCCTGTCGGGCGCCATGGCACCCGTCACCATCGCCGGCGCGCTGGTGCAGCAGAATGCCGAGGCGCTGTCCGGCATCGCCTTTGCCCAGATGGTGCGCAAGGGCGCGCCGGTCGGCTATGGCGGCTTCACCTCCAATGTCGACATGAAATCCGGCTCGCCGGCCTTCGGCACGCCCGAATACATGAAGGCGCAGCTGGTCGGCGGCCAGCTTGCCCGTCGCTACAAGATCCCCTACCGCACCTCCAACACCTGCGCCGCCAACACCGTCGACGCGCAAGCCGCCTATGAAAGTGTGTTCTCGCTGTGGGGCGCCATCCAGGGCGGCGGCAATCTGATGATGCACGGCGCCGGCTGGCTCGAGGGCGGCCTGCGCTGCTCCTACGAGAAGACCATCCTCGACATCGACCTGTTGCAGATGGTGGCCGAATTCCTCACCCCGCTCGACCTTTCCGAAGAGGCGCTCGGCTTCGACGCTATCCAGTCGGTCGGCCCCGGCGGCCATTTCTTCGGCACCCAGCACACGCAGGATCGCTATAAGACCGCCTTTTACTCGCCGGTCCTTTCCGACTGGCGCAATTTCGAAACCTGGGCCGAAGCCGGCTCGCCGACCGCGCTGGAAAAGGCCAACAAGGTCTGGAAGGAACGGCTGGCGTCCTACGAGGAACCCTATATGGACCCGGCCATCCGCGAGGAACTCAACGACTTTGTCGACAAGCGCCGCGCCGAAGGCGGCGCGCCGACCGATTTCTGATCGACATCGCACAGCGTCTGTCTCGCCGCTGACCAACACCTGATTCAATTTACGCAAAAACGGACCCATCTTTATGAAATCTCACGTCAAAGCGGTTGTCATTGGCGGCGGCGTCGTTGGCTGCTCGGTTCTCTACCATCTGGCCAAGGCCGGCTGGACCGACATCATGCTGATCGAGCGTTCGGAGCTCACCTCCGGCTCGTCCTGGCATGCCGCCGGCGGCTTCCACACGCTGAACGGCGACCCCAACGTCGCCAAGCTGCAGGCCTATACGGTCCAGCTCTACAAGGAGATCGAGGAGATCTCCGGCCAGTCCTGCTCGCTGCATCTGACCGGCGGCGTGATGATGGCCGATACGCCCGAGCGCATGGATTTTCTGCGCCTGGCCCACGCCAAGGGCCGCTATCTCGGCATGGACACCGAGCTGATCACGCCGTCCGAAGCCAAGGCGATGTTCCCGCTGATGGACGAGACGAATTTCGTCGGCGCCATGTGGGACCCGGTCGAAGGCCATCTCGACCCCTCCGGCACCACCATCGCCTACTCCAAGGCGGCCAAGAAACTCGGCGCCGAAATCGTGCTGCGCAACCGCGTCGTCGATCTGACGCAGCAGCCTGACGGCACCTGGAACGTCGTTACCGAACAAGGCACGGTCCACGCCGAGCATGTCGTCAATTGCGGCGGCCTGTGGGCGCGCGAGATCGGCCGCATGGTCGGCGTCGAACTGCCGGTGCTGGCGATGGAGCACATGTACCTGCTCACCGAGCCGATGCCGGAGGTCGAGGAGTTCAACAAGTCGACCGGCCGCGAAATGATCGGCGTGCTCGACTTCAAGGGCGAGATCTACACCCGCCAGGAGCGCAACGGCATCCTGCTCGGCACCTATGAAAAGGCCTGCAAGCCGTGGTCGCCGGTCAACACGCCGTGGGATTTCGGCCACGAACTGCTGCCGCCGGATCTCGACCGCATCGCGCCGTCGCTGGAAATCGGCTTCAAGCATTTCCCCGGCATCGAGAAGGCCGGCATCAAGCAGATCATCAACGGCCCCTTCACCTTCGCGCTCGACGGCAATCCGCTGGTCGGCCCGGTTCAGGGCCTGACCAATTTCTGGTGCGCCTGCGCCGTCATGGCCGGCTTCAGCCAGGGCGGCGGCGTCGGCCTCGCACTGTCCAACTGGATGGTGCATGGCGATCCGGGCTTTGACGTCTGGGGTATGGATGTCGCCCGCTTCGGCGAGTGGGCTGGGCTCCGCTACACCAACGCCAAGGTGCGCGAAAACTATTCGCGCCGCTTCTCCATCCGCTTCCCCAACGAAGAGTTGCCGGCCGCGCGCCCGGCGCAGACGACGCCGCTCTATGACACCATGCTCGCCAACAACGCCGTGATGGGCGACAGCTGGGGCCTGGAAACGCCGCTCTGGTTCGCGCCCAAGGGCAAGGAGCCCAGGGATATCGTCTCGTTCCACCGCTCCAACGATTTCGGGCCTATCGGCGAAGAAGTCCGCGCCACGCGCGAAAAGGTCGGCGTCACCGAGATTGCCAACTTCGCCAAATACGAAGTGTCGGGACCTGCAGCTGAGGATTTCCTCAACCGTCTGATGACCAACCGCATGCCGAAGATCGGCCGCATCGTGCTGACGCCGATGATCAACGAATTCGGCAAGCTGATCGGCGACTTCACCATCGCCAAATCAGGTGAAGACCGCTTCATGATCTGGGGTTCGTCGGCCGCGCAGAAATACCACATGCGCTGGTTCGAAAAGCACCTGCCGAAGGACGGTTCGGTGCGCATCCACCGCTTCGACCAGACGCTGGTCGGTCTCTCCATCGCCGGGCCGAAATCGCGCGACCTCCTGCAAAAGCTGGTCGATGTCGACATCTCGACAAAAGCCTTCCGCTTCATGGACTTCCGTGAAATGGCGGTCGGCGGCGCGCCCTGCATGGTCAACCGCATCACCTACACCGGCGATCTCGGCTACGAGATCTGGATGGCGCCGGCCTACCAGCGCCTGGTCTACAAGGCCATCAAGGACGCCGGCGAGGAGTTCGGCCTGGTCGATTTCGGCATGCGCGCGCTGCTCTCCATGCGCCTTGAAAAGAACTTCCCGACCTGGTTCCGCGAGCTGCGCCCGATCTACGGGCCGTTCGAAGGCTCGATGGACCGCTTCATCAAGCTCGAGAAGAACGACTTCATTGGCCGCGACGCCGCCGCCAAGGAACAGGCGGAAGGACCGAAACTGCGCCGTGTCTCCTTCATCGTCGATGCGGCCGATGCCGACGTGATGGGCGACGAGCCGATCTGGGCCAAGGTCAGCAAGGACTACGGCACGGTGGAAAAGCCGCATGGCTACGGCGCGCCGCGTTTCGACACAGCGGGCAAGGAAGTCCGCGGTTCCAAGGCTGCTCAAGGGGCTTCGGCCGTACGCGGCATCGTCGATGGCGACTGGCGCGTGGTCGGCTGGGTGACCTCGGGCGGCTATGCGCATTCCGTGCAGAAGTCGATGGCGCAAGGCTATGTGCCGGCAGCGCTCGCCGAGGACGAAAGTGCCGGCCTGTTCGAGATCGAGATCCTCGGGCATCGGCGTTCGGCCCGCATCAATGTCGAGGCGCCCTTCGATCCGAGCGGCGAGAAGATGCGGACCTAAAAGGCGACAGCGTTTGCGAGATCGTGTTAAGGGGCCTTCGGCAATCGGCCGCAGGCATTCCTCGATGAGAAGACGATCCCCTTGCAGTATCTAGAGAAATGGACGGACTGGCTGTGCGAAGGCAAAGTCGGTCCCTTCAACGCCGCGCTGGTCTGTCTCGCGGTCTATTGCATCGTCCAGATCGTGGTGATGGCGCTGTCGTCCCACATCGTGGGAACCGGCGTCGGCGTCGACGATTCCGAACAGCTGATGTACATGCATTACCTCTGGGCCGGCTATGGCGGCTCGCAGCCGCCACTGTACACGTGGCTTGCCCGCCTCATCGCCGGCGTGGTCGGAACGAACATCCTCGCGCTCAAGATCGTGAAGTATCTTCTGATCGGCGTGGCGTTGGCGTCGGCTTTCATCGGTGTGCGCCGTCTCGGCTATTCCAGCCGAGCGGGCGCCGCCGCCATGTTCGGCCTGTTGTTGTTTCCGCAGATGGTGTGGGAGATGCAGCATGCCCTCACTCACTCCATCGCCGCCTTCTGTTTTTCAGTGGTGCTGTTTCTTGCGCTCGTCGAACTGGTGCAGCGGCGATCGCTCACCGCCTATGTGCTGTTCGGTGTGGCGATCGCAGCCGCGATCCTGTCGAAATACAACAATGTGATTTTTCTCGGCGCGCTGGTGCTGTCGACGTTTTCGCTGCGCGAAACACGCGGCGTCGTGCTGAACCGCCGGTTTTTGATCAGCGTGGCGGTGGGTGTGCTGCTTTGCCTGCCGACACTCCATTGGAGCCTGACGCACACCGACCAGTTGCTGTCGCACAGTGGCGGTTTCTTCGGCGCGGCCAGGGAAAGCGGCGCGATACAGACCGCATTCAACGGAATGAGCGGACTGGCCCGTGCGATCCTGTTTTTCGCCCTGCTGCCGGCGGGCATTTTCGCAGTGGCTTTCCTCATCGCGTGGAAGAGGCCCGCGCCGGACCCGCAACCGACGCCGTGGGCCGAAAAACTGGTATGGCGCACCATAACCTTTTCCCTTGCCATCACCATCGTGCTCGTCCTGGCGAGCGGCGCGACGGAATTTCGCGACCGCTGGATGCTTCCCGTGCTTGTGCTGCTGCCAGTTGCATTGGCCATGCGCATAGACGCTCGGGGAGACAGGGGCCGAAAGTGGCAGGACATAATCGTCTTTGTCGGCGCGACGCTGGCCATCCTGGTGCTGCCGGTGACCTGGTACGCGCACCTCAATGGCGGCGACAGCCGGGGCAGCATCGTGCGCATGGACTACAAGGCGCTTTACGCCCAGCTGACGGCAAACGGACCGATCCGCACAACGGTATCGAGCTGGCACTGGTTGGGAAATCTGCGTCTCATCGATCCCGACCTCATCGTCCTCGATGAAGAATTGCCGGACTTCAGCGATCTGCTGAAAGAGCCGGCAGTGCTTGTCACGACGAACGACAAGGAGGATGTCAACGCCGTCCTCGAGCTGCTGGATCAGGCTGGCTATGTGGCAGACGGCCCGCCGCAGCAGCTTGCTGTGCCGCAGCTGTTCGGCAGCCACCCGCCCACCCGCATCGTGACGGTCACGCGGCTGAAGAAGGTGGCGGCCGCGGCAGGCGCGGCACCACAATAGCATCGGCAGGGAGGCCTCGGGTGGAGAAGCAAGGGTTCGGTCGTCACCGCAAGATCATGCCGTTCGAGCCGGATTCGGTCGAGGCTTTGCGCGACGCCTCGCGCCAGAAGGCGGCGTCGCTGAACCAGCACGTGCTGGGCTATGGCGCGCAAGCTGAATCCGAATGGCAAGCGGCAGGCATCGCAGCGCCCGACCTTGCCGCGATGCGCAAATACCGGCTCGAGCGCATCCGCGCCGAGCTGAAGCGCCGAAACTATGCCGGCGCCCTGCTCTACGACCCCGTCAACATCCGCTACGCCACCGATTCGACCAACATGCAGCTGTGGGTCGCGCACAACCCGACCCGCCATTGTTTCGTCGCCACTGAGGGCCCGGTGGTGCTGTTCGACTATTTCTCCTGCGAGCATCTCTCCGACCATTCCGGCGTCGTCGACGAGGTGCGGCCGGCAGTGTCGTGGATGTATCTCTATGGCGGCGAGCTGACCGACCAGAAAGTCCGCCGCTGGGCCGCCGGCATCGCGGATCTGGTCAGGGAGCATGGCGGCGGCAACAGCCGCATCGCCGTCGATCACATCAATCCCGAAGGCGTCGAGGAACTCGCCCGGCTCGGCATCTCGATCGGCAATGGCGAGGCGGTGATGGAAAATGCGCGGCTGATCAAATCGCCCGACGAGATCCTCGCGATGCGTCGCGCCATCGTCGCCTGCGAAGCGGCGATGGGCGAGATGGAAGCGGCGCTGACGCCGGGCATTTCCGAAAACGAGCTATGGGCCGAACTCCACCGCGGCAACATTGCCCGCGGCGGCGAATGGATCGAAACCCGGCTGCTGGCGTCGGGGCCGCGCACCAATCCGTGGTTCCAGGAATGCTCGTCGCGGGTCATCGAAGCAGGCGACCTCGTCGCCTTCGACACCGATCTGATCGGCCCGTACGGCTTCTGCGCCGATCTCTCGCGCACCTTCCTTTGCGGCGACGAAAGGCCGTCGAACGAGCAGCGTGACCTCTTCCGCGTCGCCGCCGACCAGATCGCCCACAACACGCAACTGATGCAGCCCGGCATCTCTTTCCGTGACCTGGTCGAACGCTCCGTGGTGCCGCCGGGAGACTGCTTCCCGACCCGATACGGCGTGCTCTATCACGGCGTCGGGCTGGCCGACGAATATCCGACCCTGCCGCATGCCAGCGACTGGACGCCGGACACGCCGGACGGTGTGCTGGAGCCGGGCATGGTGCTGTGCGTGGAGAGCTATATCGGCCGGCTAGGCGGGCACGAGGGCGTCAAGATCGAGGAACAGATCCTGATCACCGAGACCGGCAACCAGCAGCTTTCAACCTACCCGTTGGATGCGCGGCTGCTCGGCTAGGTTGGCGAGGGCTTCGCGCAATGCCTTGAGCGTCTTGTCTGGCGTCGTCCTGGCGGTGATGTAGGGCAGGCCCTTGCGCCGTGCCGTCCAGCCGACGACCGCCACCTTTTGGGCGGCAGGCTCGAAACGCTGCGCCAGCGCCCAGCTCTCGCAGTCGATCGCGGCGATATCCGCCTTGCCCTCGGCAACCGCAACGATCGAACCGCGATGGCCGCCGCTTTCGCTGCGTGACGAAAAGATATCGAGACCTTCGCCGATTGCTTGCAGGTCGCGCGTCAGCGCTATGACGCCCGACATCGAATCGAGACTGTTGAAGGTGAAGCGCTTGCGACGCATGAGATCGAGCGGCAGCAAGGCCTTGCCGTCCGCAGGCGAGCGCACTTCCGGCCCCTCGCCTGTCCGCATCACCAGCGCGCTCGAATAGAGTTCGCCCTGGCCGCCCTCATAAGCGTCGTAGCTCGGCTGCCCGACCACCTGCACCTGTTTGGACAGGCCAAGCTCCATCGGCCCCCAGCAGGTCTGCGCGAACAGCAGCGCCGGATGCAGCCAAAGCTGGTGATAGTCGAGTTCGTTCGGCGGCAATGTCGCCGGATCGGGCGCGATCAATCTGCCCTCGGCGTCGTGGATGCCGCCCGGCACCGGCGGCAGGTCGCCATTGCCGCGCACGATGGCCTGCGGCGCATCGATGCCCTTTTGCCGGAAAGCCTCGCGCAACCCTGCCCATTGCGCGTCGACCTCGTCGCGCATTTCGGGCCAGTCATACATCGGCAAAGCCGCAATCAATTCACTCATGTCGATATCAAATCATCATGTCTGGAGAAAGGATCGCAAAAACGCGGCGTCCAATCAGAATTGGCCGACACCGGTTCAGCGATGCTCCGGAATTATTCCTTGGGCGGCTCGGCGGGAACCGGCGCGCTGCCGAGCCCGCTGACGCTGCGCGCCCTGACGCGCGGCTTGAACGCCCTGCCCGGCTCGGCCTGGCGGCGCAGCACCGGGTGCACGATCGGCTCCTTGGCCTTGAAGGCGTAGGCTTTGATCAGCGCGAAATAGTTCGGATAGGCATAGCCATTGTTCATCCGCAGCCACTCGTCGCGGCGGTCGCGAAACAGTTTTGGCAGTCTGTACCAGGCAACCGTCGGGGTCTTGTGGTGGACGAAGTGCAGATTGTTGTTGAGGAACAGGTACGACAGCGGCGAACGCTCGATGATCACCGTGCGCCCCTCGGGATGCTCGGACCACTGATGCTCGGCGAAAGTGCGGACGGCAATCAGCGACTGGCCGAGCCAGACCGGCGCCAGAATGTAGAGCCATACGGGGATGCCGAAGCCGAACTGCACGACCGGCAGCACGACGGCGAGACCGATCGCATGCAGCAGCCATGCCTTGCCGATCACCTTGTCGCCGGCAATCATGTGCTTGGCGTCGTCAATGAAGAAACCGATGCAGGACAGCCACGGGCCGAGGAAGAACCGGCCGGCCATGGTGTTGTTGATCTTGAGCAGGAACTTCATCGTCGGCGGCAGATCGTCATGCATCCACAGCGCCTGATAATAGCTCTCGGGATCGTCGAGCGGATCGGTCAGGCGCTCGTCGGCGTGGTGGCGCAGATGAAGCGTCTTGAAGCGACGGAACGGCCAGACCAGGCCGATCGGAAGGAAGACGAAGGCTTCATTGATCAGCGCGCTGCGCGTCGGATGGCCATGCAGCACTTCGTGCATGATCGACGACTGCAAGGCCAGGATGAAGCCGAGGAGAATGAGAGCCGGGATTGGATAAGAGGGCCAAAGCAGGAGCCCGACAGCGAGCCATGTTCCGTAACAGAAGAAAGCGAGGACCACTGTCGGCCATTCGATGGCCGCTGCGTTGCGTCGCTTGATGCTCTTGCCTGCCATGCTATCGACCACTGTCCCTCAGTCGCCGGAACCCCAATTGGTTCCTGACAGCATAATGTCAGGAGAAGCGATTCCACTCAACGAGACAAAGTGTACAAAATGTTGCATTTGCGCATTTTTGACCGCACATGTTACATATTGTAAACAACCTTAGGGATTCATTTACGCATGAAGCGCTGATTCGGCGGCTCCGGCGCAAATTTTTCCTCAAAGAGCGCGAGGAACGAACAGTGGACAAACGGGACCTGTCAGCCATCTTTCGGGAGCGTCTGAAGCTGCTCCTGACACGCTCCGACCTCAACCAGTCGGCCTTCGCGTCAGCAGTCGGCATCGATCGGTCGGCGCTGTCGCAACTGATGTCCGGCGCCTCGACGCGCCTGCCGCGCGCCGAAACGCTGCTCAACATCGCCGCCGAATTCAAAGTGTCGCTGGATTGGCTGCTTGGCCTTAGCCAGGACGAAGGCGTCACTGGTGAAATCCGCGAAAGCCTGGAGATCGAGGAGGCGCCCGACGGCTTCGACCGCACGCTGCTGGCCAAATGGTTCGCGGAAGCTGCCGGCACAAAAATCCGCTATGTGCCGGCCGGCATTCCCGACCTTCTGCGCACCCACCAGCTGGTCGACTACGAAGCCAACATCACCAACCGCAGCCGTTCGGCGCAGGCCAGCGAGACGCGGTACCGCATCGAATACAACCGGCGCCCCGAGACCGACATGGAGGTCTGCATGCCGCGCCACACGCTGGAAATCTTTGCCCGCGGCCTCGGCGTCTGGGATCGTTTTCCCGAGGCCGATCGGCGGCAGCAGCTCGCCCACATGGCGACGCTGCTTGACGATCTCTACCCGACCTTCCGGCTGTTTCTCTATGACGGCCGCATGCGCTACTCGATCCCGCTGACCATCTTCGGTCCCTACCGCGCCGCCATCTATGTCGGCGACATGTATGTGGTGCTGAACGCCAACCAGCCGATCCAGGCGCTGACCCAGCACTTCGACAATCTGATACGCGCCGCCGACGTCAACCCGCACGAAGCAGCCGCCTTCGCGCGCAATCTGGCCGGCGCATCATTTCCATCAGGGTCTGCCTGATCGCCAGCAACCCCGAAAGGGTGCGTTGCGCGGCAACCGCGGGCCGCAAACACATTGACTGGACATAAAGACTTCTTTATATCCTTATTCCATTCGAAAATCTGAAAGCCGATCCGATGACTGCAACCAATCCCATCGACGCATTGCTGGCCGAAAAGGGTGTGCTGCTCGCCGACGGCGCCACCGGCACCAATCTGTTCGCGATGGGTCTCGAGGCCGGCGAAGCGCCCGAACTGCTCAACGAGACAGCGCCTGATACCATCACCAGCCTGCACCAGAATTTCGTCGATGCCGGCGCCGACATCATTCTTACCAACTCTTTCGGCGGCACCCGCCACCGGCTGAAGCTGCACCACGCGCAGGACCGCGTGCATGCGCTGAACAAGCGCGCCGCCGAGATTGCCCGCGCTGTCGCCGACAAGGCCGGCAGGAAAGTCATCGTGGCCGGCTCGGTCGGCCCGACCGGCGAGTTGCTGGTGCCGCTTGGCGCCATGACCTATGACGAGGCGGTCGAGGCCTTCGCCGAACAGATCGAGGGTCTGAAGGAAGGTGGCGCCGAAGTCGCCTGGATCGAGACTATGTCGGCCCCGGACGAAATCCGCGCTGCCGCCGAAGCCGCCATCCGTGTCGGCCTGCCCTACACCTATACCGGGTCTTTCGACACCGCCGGCCGCACCATGATGGGCCTGCTGCCCAGGGATATCCATGGCGTGGTCGACGGACTTTCAGAGACACCGCTCGGGGTCGGCGCCAATTGCGGTGTCGGCGCCTCCGACATCCTGGCCTCGCTGCTCGACATGACCGAGGCGAAGCCGGAAGCGACGGTAATCGTCAAGGGCAATTGCGGCATTCCCGAATTTCGTGGCACCGAGATTCATTACTCCGGCACGCCGGAGCTGATGGCCGACTATGTCAGGCTGGCGGTCGATGGCGGCGCGAAGATCATCGGCGGCTGCTGCGGCACCTCGTTCCAGCACCTTGCCGCGATGCGCAAGGCGCTCGACGCGCACACCAAAGCCGAACGTCCGACGGTCGCGGCGATCGTCGAGCGCATCGGTCCGATGCGCAACAAGGTTGCGACGGAAAACACCGCCGAGACCAGCGAAGCCCGCCGCGAACGCCGTCGCAGCCGGGCCTGATATCGGTCAGGTTATTCGCTGTTTTCAGCGTAGCGCGATAGCGCCGTCTTGAAATCCACGACGGTGCTGTCGCTATTGCCACCCATCGTCACCAGATCACCCGATGACTGCGGATTGCCGATCTGCTCCAGCATGACGCGAAAGCGGTCGTTGTTCAGCGCCGACATCGCCGTGGTCCTGGCCGCGGCCACATCATTCATGATGCGCCGAGATTCCGCCGAAGGCGCCTGCGAAGCGGTCGACTGAACGTCCCTTGCCGCCGGCATTGAAGTCCCAATGTCTCTGATCTGCAATTCGGCCCCCAAAGCCCTGTATTAGCGCTTCGTAACAAGAGGAAATTGCGATCCCGTTCCGGAATTGCCGCACAATTTAACGATCCGGCACATCACCCCTTTGTTCGAGGCGCGCAGGATCTGACGGGATTCAGGTCAGGCCGGCCTCACCTGAATATCAACAGATCCGAAAAAAAGGCCGGCAAGGGAAAGATCCCTCGCCGGCCTGCCTCACCCGCCCGTAGCCGGTTCCCCCGTATCAGAACGACCCCCGTCTGAAAGGAACCGGCTGTATTGCCACTACCGGTTACCGCCCAGCGCCGAGGCAAGGCGCACAAGCGAAAGGAACTCGGACCTGTACCCAAACGGGTCGGCTCCTCGGGCGGCGGTGGCAATCTCCATGATCTTGTCGTAACCGAACTTCGCGGTCGCATCCTCGTCACGCAGCTTCTGGCCGAAGGCGGCGACAGCGACGGAGAAGCGCTGGTCGGTGCTGGCCTGGTCGAAGGCGTCGACCTCGTTGGCCGACGTCACCGGCGTGGTGATCAGCTTCGAGACGTCTTCGTTCGGCAGCTTGTAGCGGATCTTCACGAAGGCATATTCGTCGGCATTGGCGACACCGCCATTGTTGACCGTTGCCTGGCCGTAGCGCAGCGGGTCGATCTGTTCGCCGCCACTGCCCTTCGGCGTGATCTCGTAGATCGCGGTGACCGAATGGCCCGAGCCGATATCGCCGGCATCGACGCGGTCGTTGTTGAAATCCTCGCGGTTCAAGGCGCGGGTCTCGTAGCCGATCAGCCGGTATTCCGAGACCTTGTTCGGGTTGAACTCGACCTGGATCTTGACGTCCTTGGCGATGGTGAACAGTGTCGAGGAAGCATCCTCGACCAGGACCTTCTCGGCCTCGGCCAACGTGTCAATATAGGCGGCGGTGCCGTTGCCGTTCTGGGCGATGGTTTGCATCATCTGGTCGTTAAGATTGCCGCGGCCGAAGCCGAACACCGACAGGAAGACGCCCGTCTTGCGCTCCTGCTCGATCAACCGCTTCAGGTCCTCGTCATCCGTCTGGCCGACATTGAAGTCGCCGTCTGTGGCCAGCATCACACGATTGATGCCGTCCTTGACGAAGGACTGCTGGGCGAGCTTGTAGGCTTCCTTGATGCCCGCCTCGCCGGCTGTCGAGCCGCCGGGCGTCAGATTGTCGATTGCCGCGAGGATCTTGTCCTTCTCGGTGACCTTGGTCGGCATCAGCACCGTGCCGGCGTCACCAGCATAGGTGACGATCGAGATGGTGTCGTCAGCCTTGAGCTTGCTGACCAGCAGCCGGAACGCCGACTTGAGCAGCGGCAGCTTGTCCGGCTCGTCCATCGAACCCGACACGTCGATCAGGAACACCAGATTGGCCTTGGGCTGCTCGACCGGCTTGATGTCAAAACCCTTGATGGCGACATGCATCAGCTTGGTGTGACCGTTCCACGGCGTCGGCATCACGCTGACGGTCGAGTTGAACGGCGTCGATGCCGAATCCGGACCCTTCCAGTCATAGGGGAAGTAATTGACCATCTCCTCGACGCGCACCGTATCGGCCTGCGGCAGATAACCCTGCTTCAGCGAGCCGCGGACGAAGGAATAGGAGGCGGTGTCGACATCGATCGAGAAGGTCGAGACCGGATCCTGAAGGGCTGCATGCACCGGATTGGTCTTGAAATCCTCGACGCGGTCGCGGTTTGGCTCCTGCGGCGCAATCTGGTCGGCCGGCAGCGTCGAAGGCTGCTGCGGCGCCATCAGCTTGGATTCGGCGGCCCCCTGGACACGGCTGGCGCGCGCGGCATCGGCCGCAGGCGCCTGTGGCACCATTCGCATCATCGCTCGGTTGGACGGCGGCGCGGCCTCGGTGCTTGGCGCAGGCTCGGGCGCCTGCTGCTGAGTCTGCAAAGTGCCGTACTCGGCTTCGTTCACCTTCGCCGCAGCCTCGGTCTTCGGGGGCGCGGTCGGCGTGACAAGCGCATCGTTGACGTCGCGGCTTCGCACCTCGGCGTCGGCATCGGCCTTCTTCAAGTCGCCTTCGGGCGCCTGCTTGTCTTTTGCCGGCGCATTGATCGCGGGCTTGTCGGCCAGCGTTTCGGTGATCTTCTCGTCGCCGCCGAACGGCGACGGCTGTTCCCTCAACATGTGGAAGGTGGCGTATCCGGCGATCGGCAGGGCGACGAGCCCGGCAATGGCCGGCGTGGCAATGAGTTTCTTTTGCATGATCTCGCTCCAGAGCTTTTGTGCTCGCTCTGTGAGACGAAGCCCGCCAACCGATCCTTGGGTGACGGCGGAAATATTTTCCTGATCATAGGCGCGCATGGCGGCTTCGAAGGCGCGTGCCTTCGCGCTCTCGCCCGGCGCCGGTATTGCTGCGTCGCGCAGCCTGTTGAGTTCGTTGTCGTCGACCATGGTCACACTTCCCCGGCTGAACGCATCAACGTCTTCAGCCGTTTCTTCGCTTCATGGATGTGCCAGGAAACCGTCGTCTCCGAGATTGCCATCGCCTCGGCGGCGGCCGCATGGCTCAAACCTTCGCCATAGACCAGAAGCACTGCATCGCGCTGCTTGTCCGGCAGTTGCCGCACCGCTGCCCAGAGCGCCTCCGTGGGATCTTCCGGCTCGGCGGACGCCTCGCCCGAAATCATGCTGTAGGCGCCGTAGGCCTCGGTCTTGACGTTTTCGCGCGTGGTCTTGCGCATCATGTCGCGCGCCGCGTTCATCGTCACGGAATAAAGCCATGTCGTGAACGCGCCGCCGCCGCGATAGTCGCGGATCGCCTTGCCGAGGCGGACGCAGACTTCCTGGGCGATGTCTTCGGCATCGGCCTTTTTCCCACACCAGCGATAGGCGGCGCGATAGACGAAGTCGTAGTGCCGCTCCAGCAATTTGCCGAAGGCACCCCTGTCTCCGCCCTTCGCCCGCCCGATCAACTCGGCGTCGGAGGCTTCGCTCTCATCCAGCATCATCGCCATCATTTGCCTGTAGGACGAAGGCTAATGGCCAATCCTTGGGCTTATGGAAAGATTTTTTTCCGGAGCAACGGATTCCAGATGCGCCATGCGCGACAGGTGTGTGGAGATTCAGGTCAGGCCGAGCCGAAAACGGTGGCTTTCGAGAACCGGAGCGGAGCGTACTTTTGGTACGCGAGCACCGGAAGCACAGAAAGCCTTCGTTTGCAGGCCGGCCTCACCTGAATATCAACACACCTGGCCTGCGACCCAGCCGGACGACCAAGCCCATTGGAAATTATAGCCGCCCAACCAACCCGTGACATCGACCACTTCGCCGATGAAAAACAGGCCCGGCACGGATTTCGCCTGCATCGTCTTCTGGTCGAGCGCATTGGTATCGACGCCGCCAAGCGTCACTTCGGCGGTACGATAGCCCTCTGATCCGGCCGGCTTGATGCGCCAGTCGTTGACGGCGGCTTCGACGGTTTTCATCTGCAGGTCCGTCAAATCGGCGAGATTGCCATCAATCCCCGTACGCTCGGCCACCGCTTGCGCAAGGCGCTTCGGCAGATGGTTTGCCAGCACCGTCTGCACCGCTTGCCGGCCATTGACGCGTCGGGCGGCACGCAGCTGTTCGGCCACATCCATTCCCGGCAGCATGGCGATGCGGATCTCGTCGCCTTCGCGCCAGTAGGACGATATCTGCAGGATGGACGGCCCGCTCAGACCGCGATGGGTAAACAGCATCGCCTCCGAAAACCGCGTCTTGCCGCAAGCAACCTCAGCGTCGACGGCGTTGCCTGACAGCGGCGCAAGCCGCTCAAGCGTCCTGGCGTCGAAGGTCAGCGGCACCAGAGCCGGGCGGGTTTCGACCACCGCCAGGCCGAATTGTGCCGCCAGTTCGTAGCCGAAACCCGTCGCCCCCATCTTGGGGATCGACTTGCCGCCGCAAGCCACGACCAGCGATTGGCAGACGACCGTTCCACCGGTGAGCGAAAGCACAAACCCTTCCGCGGTCCTGGCGACATCCCGGACCTCGGTCGACAATGCCAGTTCCGCACCCCGGTCCCGCATCTCCGTAACCAGCATGCCGATGATCTGCTGCGCCGAGCCATCGCAAAACAGCTGTCCCAGCGTCTTCTCGTGATAGGCGATGCCATGGCGTTCGACGAGCGCGATGAAATCGCGCTGCGTGTAGCGGCTGAGCGCCGAGATGCAGAAATGCGGATTGCCGGAGAGAAAATTCTTCGGGCTGGTGTGGATGTTGGTGAAATTGCAGCGGCCGCCACCCGAGATGCGTATCTTTTCGCCGGGCTTTGCCGCGTGGTCGAGCACTAGCACCGAGCGGCCGCGCTTGCCCGCCTCGACGGCGCACATCATTCCGGCCGCACCGGCGCCGATCACCACGACATCATAGGATTGCATCAGGCTAACTGTTCCCGCTCGACCTGCGCCGTTCTAGCAGGTCACCGAGGGCAAGAAGTCAAGCCAGCGTTTCGGCGAAGAACGCCAGCAGCCGCTTCCAGTGACGCTCGGCGCCCGCTTCATCGTAGACGCCGTGGTCCGCTACGCACCAGCCATGACCGACGCGGACATAGTTCTCGATGACGTGATCGACCTCGGCCACCCTGAGCGCTTCGGCCAGCCGCGCCGACTGCTCCGGCGGGAAGGAGCGGTCGACGCCGGCAGTGCCGACATAGACGCGCGCCTTGATCGAAGCCGCCTTGCGGTGCGGGCTGTCGGGAGCCTCGCTCGCCAGATTGCCGCCATGGAAGCTCGCCACGGCGACGATGCGATCGGGATAGGTGGCCGCTGCATTCAGCGCCCGTCCGCCGCCCATGCAATAGCCGACGACGCCAACCGGCCCGGTGATGCCTTCCGATGCCAGCGCGTCGAGGAAGGCGCCGCTGTCGCGGATGGTCATCTCCTGCGTCGTGCCGGTAACCAGTGCCATCAGCGCCACCTTCGTCTCCTCGACGGCAAATGCCGTCTTGGCGTCGAACGGTCCGTACGGCGCGTTGCGGTAGAACAGGTCCGGCACCAGCACGGCATAGCCCTGCCCCGCAAGCCGTTCCGCCATCACGTCAAGAACCGGACGCGGCCCGAAGGCGTCCATATAGAGGATCACGGCGGCCTTGGCCGCGCCGGCCGGGCGAAACAGCCCGGCTTTGGCCACGCCGTCCTTGGTCTTGATCTCGATGTCTCGCTTGGCCATGGCCCGCTCCGTTTCAGGGTGGTGCGATACATATCCGGGCCGGACGGCTGGGCAAGTCGCTCGAAGGCCCGCCGCGTTCACAAATGCGTATCGTTGGCCGAAGATGGCCGCCTCAGCGGATGAACGCCGCCATGTGAAAGGCCTGGACATCAGCGGGATAGCGATAGGCCGTGCCATAGGGACAGGCGTTGCGGTCCAGGCAGCCGCCCGTCCGGCAAGGCGAACCGTTTGCGCCTCGCACATGCGCGAGGCAGGACTGATAGGCAAAACCCTCCGGTGAATAGGCGTCGACCGGACAGGATTTTAGGCAAGGTTTTTCGACGCATGTGTCGCAAAGGTGAATCGCTGCGTGAGCCTGCGGAACCGTAATCTCGTCCTCGAACAGCAGCGCGCCCCGATAGGCATGCCAGAGCCCATACGTCGGATGCATGAGAATGCCGAGCGGCGATGGTTTCAGCCCTTCGGCCCGCATCGCCCATTGCTGGAACGGCAGATAAGGTTTGTCGGATGGCGACACGGCGCGCGCCCCAAATTTTTCCGCCACCGCGCCGATCACTTCGCGCGACCATGTGTCGAGAGGATTCGCAATAGTTTGCGGTTGCCGCTCGCGCCAGCGCAGGAAATGCGGCCAGGGCGCCACACCCGCCTGCCCGACCAGCAGAGCCGATTTGGCGGAAGCACCTGACAGGCCGAATGGTGCCTCCTCGTCTTCGGCGAACGTGACGCAACCGCGAAGGATGAGGCCGTTGGCGGAAAGCGCGGCCGCTATCTCGTCAGCGATGCCGCGCGCAATCATCCCTTCGGGTCCGGGTCGGAGAAAGCGCTCCGCCAGACTTCCTTGTGGATGATGTTGGCGACTTTAGCCCCGCCTGACTCGGGCTCCTTTCAAGTGAAGGCGTCAGCCATCGACGCCTTCTTGGTGGCGATGTAGTCCTTCAGCCCGTCATCGATGCCCGGATCAAGATACGGCGCCTCGTAGCTTTCCAGCCAGCGGCGGGCGAGTTCGTTGGCGCGCTGCGGCGCGGTCTTCTCGCCCTCGGCCAGCCACTGCTCATAGGAATTGTTATCGGCGATGCTGGAACGATAGAAGGCGGTCTGGAAATTCGCCTGGGTGTGGTCGCAGCCGAGATAGTGGCTGCCCGGACCGACCTGGCGGATGGCGTCCATTGCCTGGCCATTTTCCGACAGGTCGACGCCTTCGGCAAACTTCTGCTGCATGCCGAGCTGGTCGATGTCCATCATGAATTTCTCGTAGCAGGAGGCGAGCCCGCCCTCGAGCCAGCCGGCCGAATGCAGCACGAAATTGGTGCCGGCCAGAATGGTCGAGTTCAGCGTGTTGGCGCTTTCATAGGCTGCCTGTGCGTCCGGAACCTTGGAGGCGCAGAGCGAACCGCCGGTGCGGAATGGCAGGCCGAGCCGGCGGGCGAGCTGTGCCGCGCCATAGGACACCAGCGACGGCTCCGGCGTGCCGAAGGTCGGCGCGCCTGACTGCATCGAGATCGACGAGGCGAAGGTGCCGAACAGCACCGGCGCACCGGGCCGGATCAGCTGCGTGAACGACGCGCCGGCCAGCACTTCGGCCAGAACTTGCGTCAGCGTGCCGGCGACCGTCACCGGGCTCATCGCGCCGGCCAGGATGAACGGCGTGACGATGCAGGCCTGGTTGTGGCGCGAATAGACTTTCAGCGCACCCAGCATGGTTTCGTCGAACACCATCGGCGAGTTGGCGTTGATCAGGCTGGTCAGCACGGTGTTGTTTTCGACAAAGTCGTCGCCGAACACGATCTTGGCCATGGCGACCGTGTCTTCGGCCCGCTCCGGCGCGGTCACCGAACCCATGAACGGCTTGTCGGAATACTTTATGTGCGAATAGACCATGTCGAGATGGCGCTTGTTGACCGGCACGTCGACCGGCTCGCACACCGTGCCGCCCGAATGGTGGATCGACGGCGCCATATAGGCGAGCTTCACGAAATTCTGGAAATCCTCGATCGTCGCATAGCGCCTGACACCGTCGAGATCGCGCACGAAGGGCGGGCCGTAGACCGGCGCGAAGACCGTGGCGTTGCCGCCGATCTGCACCGAACGCTCGGAATTGCGCGCATGCTGGGTGTAAATGGGCGGCGCGGTCTTCAGCAGCGAGCGGCACAGGCCCTTGGGAAAATGCACGCGCTCGCCCTTGACGTCGGCGCCGGCCTCTTTCCACAGCTGCAGCGCTTCGGCGTCGTCGCGAAAGATGATGCCGATCTCTTCCAGCACCGTGTCGGTGTTGTTTTCGATAATCGCCAGGCCCTCCTCGTTAAGGACCTCATAGATATTGATCTTGCGCTTGATGTAGGTCAGCTGGGTGCCCGGTCCGCCGCCCGAGCGCGCCGCGCGCCTTGCTGCCGCGCCGCCGCTGGCCGCACGCCCGCGTCGCGCATTGGACGCTTCCTGGTCGACTGACGCGTTCTCACTCATGATCGTTTTCCCTAAAAAACCGTTTGCGGCCGCATATCGCGGCTTCTCGCCCGGATCGTAGCCATGCACCCTATTGGAAACGGCCCGCCAGCGCCAACGCCTGTCGCAAAATCGACAAGAATTCCAATAGATTTGCGGTCGCTTTCCTTTTGCGGGAAGTCGCAAATCAGCTATGGATACACGCCCCCGCCGGGTTAGGTATTGACGCGATAAATTTGAGCCGCCGCGATCTCATCCCGCGCGGCAAGGAGCCTGAGAAAAATGTCCGACGACGAGATCATCCTCTCCGAGCTTTCCGACGACGAGTTGGTGCAGCAGATGCACGACGATCTCTATGACGGCCTGAAGGAGGAGATCGAGGAAGGCACCAACATCCTGCTCGAGCGCGGCTGGGCGCCTTACAAGGTGCTGACCGAGGCGCTGGTCGAAGGCATGCGCATCGTCGGCGAAGACTTTCGCGACGGCATCCTGTTCGTCCCCGAAGTGCTGCTGTCGGCCAACGCCATGAAGGCCGGCATGTTCATCCTGCGGCCGCTGCTCGCCGCCACCGGCGCGCCCAAGCAGGGCAAGATGGTGATCGGCACCGTCAAGGGCGACATTCACGACATCGGCAAGAACCTCGTCGGCATGATGATGGAAGGCGCCGGCTTCGACGTCATCGACCTCGGCATCAACAATGCGGTCGAGAAATACCTCGACGCCATCGAGCAGCACCAGCCCGACATCATCGGCATGTCGGCGCTTTTGACCACCACCATGCCCTACATGAAGGTCGTCATCGACACGATGAAGGAAAAGGGCATTCGCGACGACTATGTCGTGCTGGTCGGCGGCGCGCCGCTCAATGAGGAATTCGGCAAGGCCGTCGGCGCCGACGCCTATTGCCGCGACGCAGCGGTGGCGGTCGAGACCGCCAAGGACTTCATGAAGCGCAAGCACAACGTGCGCGCTTCCGCCTGATTTTCTTCAGCAAGGCGTCTGGCCAGAATCAAAGCCGCGCCTTGCAGCGCGGCTTTTTTGTTACCAGATGTTGGTACAGACGGTCCGCGGGTCAGGGTTTGGTGACGGTGTCGTCGATAGCTTTCGCGGTCGATTTGAGATCCCGGCCGACGCCGCGGACGGTGTTGGCGCAGGCCGTAAGCGCCAGGGCGCAGGCAAGGATTGCGATCGGCGCAACGCGTAACAGTTTCATAGATGGTTTATCCCTCTCTCGATAGATTCGCCCCACAGCAACGAAGGCCGCTCAGACCGGGTTCCATGACCAGAGACCAAAAAACGAAACCGACTAAAGACGACAGGCTGCTGGTCATCGCCTGCGGAATGATCGCGCGCGAAGTTTTGGCCGTCAAGGAGCAGCTCAAGCTCGACCATCTCGACCTCACCTGCCTGCCGGCGGAGTTTCATTTCTACCCCGACCGCATCGCGCCGGCGATGGACAAGGCGATCGAGAAGGCCAAGGCGGACGGCTATGAGCATATCTTCGTCGGCTATGCCGATTGCGGCACCGGCGGCCTGCTCGACCGGGTGCTGGAGAAGCACGGCGTCGAGCGCATGGCCGGCCCGCACTGCTTTGCCTTCTATCAGGGCATGGAGGCCTACGCGAAGGTCGCCGACGACGACATGATGTCGTTCTACATGACCGACTTCCTCTGCCGCCAGTTCGACGCCTTCTTCATGAAGCCGCTTGGCCTCGACAAACATCCCGAACTGATCAAGGACTATTTCGGCAACTACGAAAAACTGGTCTACATCGCCCAGACCGACGATCCGGAGCTCGACAAGGTCGCCGAGAAGGCCGCCAAACTGCTCGGCCTCGCCTATGAGCGCCGCGCCACCGGCTATGGCGACCTGACAGGCGAACTTGCGCGGGTGGCCACACACGCCTGAAGCGATTCTTGACCCGCGATGCTGTCAATACGGATGACAGACCGCCGCGAACGGGTAAGTTGTGCGCCCAGGCAAACAGGCTGATTCAGCCATCAGAACATGGAAACGTCCCGATGACCCCTCGCGTGCTGCTCGCCGCCCTCGGCCTCCTCTGTTTCGCCCTGCCCGCTCGCGCCGACGGCGAGGTGCAGAAGATCATCACGCCGGCCGACAAGGTGCGGCTCGACAAATATGGCGAGACCCGGAAAGCTGCCCTCGAGGAGGCGAAGGCCGGCGACCCGGCCGAGGTTAGCGAGCTCAACGCACTTCTGGCCAAGCCGCTGGTCGCCTTTTCCGACAAGGATCTGACCGGTAACTGGCAATGCCGCACCATCAAGGTCGGTGGCATCAGCCCGCTGGTCATCTATGGCTGGTTCAAATGCAAGGTCACGGACGATGGCTCCGGCTGGCGGCTGGAAAAGATCAGCGGCTCGCAGCGCACCACCGGCCGTTTCTTCGATGACGGCGAAAAGCGCTCGATCTATCTCGGTTCCGGCTATGTCAACGACAACAAGCCGAAGCGCTATGGCAGCGGCCCGGAAAGCGACCAGGTCGGCTATGCCTTCCGCAACAGCGCCACTGCATGGCGCATCGAATTCCCGGCGCCTTATTACGAATCGCATCTCGACATCATGGAATTGAAGCGCTGATCCACAGGCCTCTCACGGGCGCGGTCATCAAGATTTAACCGGCGTCGGCACAAAGTTCAGCCGGGCGACACACGTCAGATGGGTGCGCGCCGGTAAGAAGGCGCGCCATGGCTTCAGCCGACAAGAACAATGCTGCAATCGTCGTCGTCACCGAAGGCGGGCCGCACATCTGGGCCATCGTCAACGCCATCGCCGACCGGCTCGGCCCTGTCAGCGTCATCCTGGAAAGCCCTGAATCCAAAAAGCAATTGCTGCTCGGCCGTGCCCGCCGCCAAGGCTGGCTTTCCGCCATCGGCCAGCTCGGCACGATGGTGCTGACCAGGCTCGGCAAACGCTTCTTCGCCGGCCATGCAGCACGGCTGATTGCCGAACAGAAATTGCAGACCGAGCCGAAGCCGGGACAAAAGATCATCCACGTGTCTTCGGCCAACGCGCCGGATTGCCTGCAGGCGATCGCCGATATCCGGCCGGGCGTTGTGCTGCTTGCCGGCTGCCGGCTCTTGTCCCGGCAAACGCTGGCGAAAATATCAAGTCCGGTGCTCAACTATCACGCCGGCATCGCGCCGAAATACCGCGGCATGAATGGCGGCTACTGGGCGCTGGCTTCTGACGACGCGCAGAATTTCGGCACCACGGTGCATCTGGTCGATGCCGGCGTCGACACCGGTGGCGTGCTGAAACAGGCGCGCGGTAAGCCGGGGCCCGGCGACACTATTTCAAGCTATGCGCTGCGCCAGGCGGCATTCTCGCGCGACATCTGCGTCGAGGCGGTCCGCGATGCGCTGGACGGCAAACTGGCCACCATCAAGCCAGATCTGCCGTCGAAACAATGGTACCACCCGACGATCTGGTTCTATCTCTGGACCGGCCTCACCAGGCGGGTTTGGTAGCCGGTCATTCCCCGAAATCTCGGCTTTCTTTTTGCGACTCCCAATAGCGTCGCTTTTGAATGCGCGCGCGTCGTCCCATAACAAGCAGCCCCACTGCGCATCCGGCAATGCTCGCTCCTGCTGAATAGAGTGGTCGAGCGTCCTTCGTACGTCCAAGCGGACGCACAGCGCTCGGCAGGGAGTGAGAATTTCATGGCCGATCTGATCGTCGTCTACTGGCGCGACATACCCGCCCAGGTGATCGTCAAGAAGGGCCGGCAGAACGCCAAGCGCGAACTGCCGCTGCGCTTCACCGAGGCGATCGACATGTGCGCCATGCGCACCGGCGCCGGCGGCACCGACGATTATCTCGCCGAATGGCGCAAGGCCGAACCGGTTCCCGTCGGCGACGATCTCGAAGCCGAGGTCGAGAAGGCTTTCAGCGACATCGACGCAAAATACGACCGCGAGCGGCTGGTCGCTCTGGTCAAGGCGGGCGGGAAAGAAAATGTCTGAAACGAATCCGGCGGTTACCCAGGCCACCCTGGTCAAGAAGGCAGCGCCGAAATCCGACTATAAGCCGGCCGACGTGTCGCCGCAGCGGCGCGTGCAGCGCTCGTTTGCGGTCCGGCTGTGGTCGATCCGCCATTCGCGCCTGCTCGAATGGTTCTATTCCCGGTTTGCCGACATGTTCTTGCTGCTGCATCCGCTGTGGAAGGGCATCGGGTATGGCCGCGTTGAAGCCCCGATCAAGTTCGTCGAAAAGCGCGTCAAGGGCTTCATGTTCGACTGCCGCATGTGCGGCCAGTGCGTGTTGTCTTCGACCGGCATGTCGTGCCCGATGAACTGCCCGAAGCAGCTGCGCAACGGCCCGTGCGGCGGCGTGCGCGCCAATGGCAATTGCGAGGTCGAGCCCGACATGCCTTGTGTCTGGGTCAAGGCCTGGGAAGGCTCCAAAAATATGGTGCATGGCGACAATATCCTGACCGTGCAGAAGCCCGTCGACCAGTCGCTGCGCGAAACCTCAGCCTGGCTGCGGGTCACCGCGCAGGCCGCAACTGCCCGCGAAGCCGCCCAGGCGCCCAAGACTGGAGCCGCCGCATGATCGCCCGCCAGCGCGACGAAAACCCGGCCGGCATCCATCTGCCGCTCGATCCCCTGCCCGGCCACTCGTCCCGCGGCCGGCTGGAGCGCGTGCTGCGGCGCGGCGAGTTCGCCGTCACCACCGAGCTCAACCCGCCCGACAGCGCCGATCCCGAAGATGTCTACAACAGGGCGAAAATCTTCGACGGCTGGGTCGACGCCATCAATGCCGTCGACGCTTCCGGCGCCAACTGCCACATGTCGTCGGTCGGCATCTGTGCGCTTTTGACCCGCATGGGTTATGCCCCGATCATGCAGATCGCCTGCCGCGACAAGAACCGCATCGCCATCCAGGGCGATGTGCTGGGTGGTGCTGCGATGGGCGTCGCCAACATGCTGTGCCTGACCGGCGACGGCGTGCAGGCCGGCGATCAGCCCGGCGCCAAGCCTGTCTTCGATCTCGATTCCATGTCGCTGCTCGAGACCTGCCGCATCATGCGCGACAACGGCAAGTTCCTGTCCGGCCGCAAGCTGACGACGCCGCCGCAGATTTTTCTCGGTGCTGCCGTCAATCCCTTCGCGCCGCCCTTCGATTTCCGCCCGATCCATCTCGGCAAGAAGATCGCCGCCGGCGCGCAGTTCGTACAGACGCAATACTGCTTCGACGTGCCGATGTTCAAAACCTTCATGCAGAAGGCGCGGGACCTGGGGCATACGGAAAAAGTCTTCATCCTGTGCGGCGTCGGCCCGCTGGCCTCGGCCAAGACGGCCAAATGGATCCGCTCCAACGTGCCGGGCATCCACATCCCGGATACCATCATCAAGCGGCTGGAAGGCGCGCAGGACCAGAAAAAGGAAGGCAAGCAGCTCTGCACCGACATCATCAACGAAGTGAAGGAAATTCCAGGCGTCGCCGGCATCCATGTGATGGCCTACCGCCAGGAGGAATATGTCGCCGAGATCGTCGATGAATCGGGTGTGTTGAAGGGCCGCCAGCCATGGAAACGCGAGATCCGCCGCGACGACCAGATGGTCGCCGACCGGCTCGACCACATATTGCATGACGAGATTACCGAAACGCAGGTGGACATGGTAAAGACCGCGCACTAAGCCCGGCCGAGCACCAGACCCTGGAACGAAACCAGAGACGATATAAAGAGCACTTTATATCAGGCGGAGAGACTTCATGACCCGGACCATCGTCGCCTCGGCGACACGCGAGATCATCATCGGCTTCGACCAGCCCTTCTGCGTCATCGGCGAGCGCATCAACCCGACCGGCCGCAAGAAGCTGGCCGCCGAGATGATCGCCGGCAATTTCGAGACCGTCATCAAGGACGCGCTGGAACAGGCCGCCTGCGGCGCCACCATGCTCGACGTCAATGCCGGCGTCACCTCGGTCAACCCGAACGAGACTGAACCGGGCCTGCTGGTGCAGACGCTGGAGATCGTCCAGGGCCTGGTCGACCTGCCGCTGTCGATCGACTCCTCCGTCACCGCCGCCATCGAGGCCGCTCTCAAGGTCGCCAAGGGCCGCCCGCTGGTCAACTCCGTCACCGGCGAGGAAGAAAAGCTCGAAGCCATCCTGCCGCTGGTCAAGAAGTACAACGTCCCGGTCGTCGCCATCTCCAATGACGAGACCGGCATTTCGATGGATCCGGACGTGCGCTTCGCCGTCGCCAAGAAGATCGTCGAGCGCTGCGCCGATTTCGGCATTCCGGCGCATGACGTCGTCGTCGACCCGCTGGTGATGCCGATCGGCGCGCTGGGCGATGCCGGCCGACAGGTGTTTGCGCTGCTGCGCCGCCTGCGCGAAGAGCTCAAGGTCAACACCACCTGCGGCCTCTCCAACATCTCGTTCGGCCTGCCGCACCGCCACGGCATCAACGCCGCCTTCATCCCGATGGTGATCGGCGCCGGCATGACGAGCGCCATCATGAACCCGGTGCGGCCGCAGGAAATGGAAGCCGTGCGCGGCGCCAATGTGCTGAACGGCACCGACGAAAACTGCACCAACTGGATCAGGACCTACAAGGACTACAAGCCGGCCGAAGGTGGCCAGGCGGTAGCCGCACCGACCGCCGTCAACGCGCCGGGTGATGCCGCTGCCGGTGGCCGCCGCCGCGGCGGTCGTGAAGCCCGGATGGGTCGAGGATAAGCGCGCAATCGTGAACTCGCCTGCAAACATTACCGATCCGCTCGTGCTGTTCATGCCGTCAGGCAAGCGCGGGCGGTTTCCCGTTGGCACATCGGTGCTCGATGCCGCGCGCCAACTCGGCGTCTATGTCGAAAGCGTCTGCGGCGGCCGCGCCACCTGCGGTCGCTGCCAGATCGAGGTGCAGGAAGGCAATTTCGCCAAGCACAAGATCGTCTCGTCGAACGACCACATTTCGCAGAAGGGCGCCAAGGAAGAGCGCTACGAGCGCGTGCGCGGCCTGCCCGAACGGCGCCGCCTCTCTTGCTCGGCGCAGATCCTCGGCGACCTCGTCATCGACGTGCCGCAGGACACGGTCATCAACGCGCAGACCATCCGCAAGGATGCCGACACCCGCATCATCGCCCGCGATGCGGCGATCCGCATGTGCTATGTCGAAATCGAAGAACCCGACATGCACAAGCCGCTCGGCGATCTCGATCGCCTGAAGATCGCCTTGATGAAGGATTGGGGCTTAAAAAACCTCGAATTCGATTTCTACCTGATGCCGCAGGTGCAAGGCATACTGCGCAAGGGCAACTGGACCGCGACCGCCGCCATCCACAAGGACGCAGAAAGCGACATCGCCCGCGTCATCGCGCTGTGGCCCGGCCTCAAGAACGAGGCCTATGGGCTGGCCTGCGACATCGGCTCGACCACCATCGCCATGCATCTGGTGTCGCTGCTGTCTGGCCGCGTCGCTGCTTCGTCCGGGACGTCGAACCCACAGATCCGCTTCGGCGAGGATCTGATGAGCCGCGTCTCTTATGTGATGATGAACCCGGACGGCCGCGAAGGCATGACGGTCGCCGTGCGCGAGGCGATCTCAGGCCTCGTCGACAAGGTCTGCGCCGAAGGCAATGTCCAGCGCAATGACATCCTGGATTCCGTCTTCGTCGGCAATCCGATCATGCACCATCTGTTCCTAGGCATCGATCCGACCGAACTCGGCGGCGCCCCCTTCGCGCTCGCCGTCTCGGGTGCCGTGCGCATCAAGGCCTCCGACATCGGCCTGAAGCTCAATCAGGGCGCCCGTCTCTATATGCTGCCTTGCATCGCCGGCCATGTCGGCGCCGACGCAGCAGCAGTCACGCTGTCGGAAGGCCCGCACCGTCAGGACGAGATGATGCTGATCGTCGACGTCGGCACCAATGCCGAGATCGTGCTCGGCAACCGCGCGCGGGTCGTGGCTGCTTCTTCTCCGACCGGCCCGGCCTTCGAGGGCGCCGAAATCTCCGGCGGCCAGCGCGCCGCGCCCGGCGCCATCGAGCGCGTGCGCATCGACCCGGACACGCTGGAACCGAAATACCGCGTCATCGGTTCGGAACTGTGGTCCGACGAACCCGGCTTCCTCGACAGCGTGCAGGCGACCGGCGTCACTGGCATTTGCGGCTCCGGCATCATCGAGATCGTCGCCGAGATGTATCTCGCCGGCATCATCTCCGAAGATGGCGTCGTCGACGGGTCGTTGGCCGAGCGTTCGCCGCGCGTCACCGCCAACGGCCGCACCTTCTCTTATGTGCTGAAGGAAGGCGAACCCAAGATCACCATCACGCAGACCGACGTGCGCGCCATCCAGCTCGCCAAGGCGGCACTCTATGCCGGCACCAAGCTGCTGATGGAAAAGCAGAACACCGAGCATGTCGACCGCATCCATTTCGCCGGTGCCTTTGGCTCCTTCATCGATCCGAAATACGCCATGGTGCTTGGCCTGATCCCCGACTGCGACCTCGACAAGGTGTCAGCCGTCGGCAACGCCGCCGGTGCGGGCGCGCGCATGGCGCTGCTCAATCGCGGCTATCGCCGCGAGATCGAGGACACGGTCAGCCACATCGAGAAGATCGAGACCGCGCTGGAGCCGAAATTCCAGGAGCATTTCGTCTACGCCATGGCGCTGCCGAACAAGGTCGATCCGTTCCCGAAACTGTCGGCGGCGGTGAAATTGCCGCCACGCAAGACCGTCAGCGAGGATGGCGTCGCCGGCGACGCCGCCCCGCGCCGACGTTCGCGCGAAGGCCACGCGGCAAGACGCAGCCGCGAGTAATGCATGTCGCCCAAAAGTGCGCAGCGGTTTTGGGATAACGACATGCATAGAAACAACAATCTAAAGCGCGTCGCATGAGGCCGTTCAGGCGCGACGCGCTTTAGGCCGGCCGCCAATTCTCCCAATTTCGTTTGTATGCAAATGTTTCCAGATCGCCTCGATCTGGAAACCGAAGCGCTGTGTCCGCGCAATCCGTCCGATACAGACGTGAAGCATTTAACGGACATCGAAAGGCGGGCCGCACTATTGCGCCGTCACAACGCTTCAAAGGAGAATGACGATGTTCGACAGCCTCGGCCGTTTTCGTGCGGCCATCAAGCATGCCCGGTCCGTCCGTGCCATGAACAGCCTGCCGCCTGAAGTGCAGAAGGACCTCGGCTGGCCCGTGTCGCCGCGCATCGACGCCCAGGCCAACCTGACGCGCCTGATCCTGGGCTCGGGCCGCTGATGACCTTCGCCGACAAATGCAAATTGCTGACCAAACGCCGGGGCCGCCGCGTGGTCCCGGGTGCGACCGACATCAAGCTGCGTGCCGCGCTGCTGCCCCGACGCTGAGGCCGTTTGCGGGAAAACCGCAAACTCGGTTGATCAAACAACCCTCTTGCGTTGGGCCAAAATCTTGACATTTCGGCTGGAGGTACGATGTTCGAAATAGTGGGGGAATTCTCTTAGTCGGCTGCGGTCGAGCTTGTGTATTCGAATGCCCAGTTTCAAAAGCCACATCGTTTCGTTCATCCTCCGGCACAGCCGGAAGAAGGCGTTTGCCAGCCCTGAGAACCTGCAGCGCTGGATCGCGTATGCACGCAAGACCGAGGATCATCATCCTTCAGCATTGCTGCGTGAACGTCTCCATATCACCGAGCGCAGCGTCGATGGTTTTCCTGTCTACGAGATCGCGCCGAAGGCCGGCGAGCGCAGGCGCATCCTCTACATGCATGGCGGCGCCTTTGTCTTCCAGATCACCTCCTATCATTGGGGGCTGATCGCCGAGATGGCGGAACGGCTGGGTTTCGGCATCACCATACCGATCTACCCGATCGCGCCCGAACACGATTTCCACGCCATGTTCGGCATGGTCGGCGACGTCTACCGGCAGATGCTGGATGAGACGGACGCCGAAGACATCGTCTTCATGGGCGATTCCGCCGGCGGCAACATGGCCGTGGTGCTGACCATGATGGCGGCCGAAGAAGGCCTGCCCTTGCCGTCGCGCCACGTGCTGATTTCACCCGGCCTCGACATGTCGCTGTCCAACCCGGAAGTGTTCGAGGCGGAACGCAACGATCCGTGGCTGGGTATATCAGGCGGCCTGGAAGCGATCCGCATGTACAGCGCCGGCATCGATCGCAGCGACTGGCATATCAGCCCGCTCTACGGCGACCTCTCGGTGCTGCCGCAGACCCTGCTTCTGACTGGCTCGCACGACCTGCTCAGCCCCGACAATCTGATCTTTGCCGAGAAGGCGCGTGCCGCCGGCGTCGATATCGACGTCGTCTACGAGGAAGGCATGTTCCACGTCTGGCCACTGATCGAGATGCCGGAGGCGCGTCGCGCCAGGGACAGCATCGTCACCTTCCTTGAAGGTGAGCCCACCAGGCGGCGCGCAACTGCCCGGCGCAGAGCGCGAACCGCCTTCGCGGCGCGCCCTGCCGAAGCAGCGGAATAGATCAGAACTTCCCGGTTTCGCGGAACAGTTCGAAGGTCGCACGGATATGGTCGGCGACGGCCTTGACCGGCGCGCTGGCGTCCGGCGACACCACCATCGCCAGATTGTAGGTGCCGATATCGGGCATGCCGTCCTTCGGGCAGAGCTCGACCATGTCGTTGCCAAGGAACGACTTCGGTAGCGGCGCGACCGCGAGATCCGACATGATGGCGGCGCGCTGGCCGGCAGTGTGCGCGCTCATATAGGCGATGCGGTAGTTGCGGCCCTCACGGCTCAACGCATCGAGCGCGCCGGCCCGCCAGGCGCAGCCCTCTTCCCACAGCGACACCGGCAAAGGCTCGCGCAGATGCGCGCTGCCGCCCTTGGCGCCGGCCCAGACGATCGGCTCGGTCAACAGCACCTCGGCGCCGAGCGCGCTGGTCTTGTAGGAATTGGTCAACAGCGTGATGTCGAGCGCCCGGTCGTCCATGCGGCGGCGCAGATTGCTGCTTTGGTCGATGGTGACGTCGACCGCGATCGACGGATGCGATTGCGCGAAGCGCTTCAAGACATGCGGCAGCACGCGCTCGCCATAGTCGTCCGGCGAACCGAGCCGCACCACGCCGACGATCTCGGGGATGATGAACTTGGACACCACCTCGCGGTTGATCGACAGAAGCCGGCGGGCATAGCCGAGCAGCATTTCGCCATCGGTGGTCAGCGTCACCGAGCGCGCATCGCGCGCGAAGACCGAGCGGCCGAGAATGTCCTCGAGCTTCTTGATCTGCATGGAGACTGCCGACGGCGTGCGGAACACCGCATTGGCCGCGGTGGTGAAGCTGCCGGTCTCGGCAATGGCCACAAAGGTGCGCAAGACGTCGAGATCGAGCAACGGAAGCGGATGATTGAGTGGGGCGTTCATCGGGATCGACCTTCAATTTTTCTGATGTGAAGCATCATTCCATTTCGTTTGATTGAACATCAGATTGGGAGGATAGTCAACTCCATCGAAGGCAAGACGTGCCCTGGGTCGAAAAGCTCCTGACACAAAATTGCATTCGGTGCGGAATATCCCGGCGACGAAACGCGTTCATGCGGGACGTGCCACAACCAAAGGAGAATGAAATGTCTATCCTGTCATCCATCGGTCGGCTTGCGACCGAGTTCAGCGCGGCCCGCGCCCGCTTCCAGACCGAACGTGCGATCCGCTCGCTGCCGATCGAACTGCAGAAGGATATCGGCTGGCCTGAAGCTGCCGACACCAAGACCGGTGCACGCCATGGCGTCGGATCCTGGGCTGGAGCAAAGTAAACCATTGTGTACCATGTGCTGAAGGCCTGCCGCGCGGACCAGCCCGGCAGGCCTTCTCTATTTTACCCCGCTTGCCTTCCCTAACTTATTTGCACTCAAATGAATTTCAGAGCCATGTTGCCACTGCATGGCGCATATGTGCAAGTTGCATAACGCCTAAATGTCGCGCTTAACACGTTGTAAGTAATCGTAAATTTTAGGCAGTATGCCCAGAAATGTCGCAATCGATGTCGCATTTCCATTCAAGCGCTTCGCATTTGCGATTTAGTTTCTGCTCACACACGCCTATATCACCGTCAGCAAACGAGCTGCCCCACTCCATCAAGCGAAGGCGACCCGTCTGAGCAACCGATAGGAGATGATGATGAAGCTTTTTGCCCGCCTTTTCCCCCGCCGCGAAATGAACCTGACGACCGCTCTCGAGCGCCAGCGCCTTGCCAACACCATGCCCGGCCAGACCGGCGCCATGAATGCGGTGCGCCTCGGCTTCGTCGCCTGAGATCACGACTGCCGCGCAGCGCTCCCTGCCGCCGCGGCAAGTCGATTACAGCGCCGCTTCGGTTTGACCGAGGCGGCGTTTCTCGTTCTGAAGCCGATGTTGCGGGATAGCGATGCTCATTCCGGCGGCAGCCTTTGCCCGTCATCCCGGACAATTGCCCATTTGCGACCCATGTCGCAAATTTAGTTGCCGGTTGGCCGCCTAGCCGATTGACAGGAATGGTTTTTCCTGATGTCGCTATGCTGTTCGCGACATCCTGTTCGCGCCATGGCTGCGTGAGGTTCCCTTGAACGCCGTAAAGCATCCGATCAAGCGATCGTTTGTATTCTTCCTCGTCCCCGACTTCACCATGATCGCCTTTGCGACGGCGCTCGACCCGCTGCGCTCGGCCAACCGCATGCTTGGCTATGAGGCCTATCGCTGGCGCCTCGCCAGCATCGACGGCAAGCCGGTGCGCGCCTCCAACGGCGTCGAATGCGCGGTCAACACCTCGCTTGAGGAGGAACGCAAGAAGATGGCCGGGCCGGACCGGCCGAACATGGCCATCGTCTGCAGCGGCGTGAATGTCGAGCGCTACCAGAACAGATCGGCCTTCGCCTGGCTGCGCGAGGAGTATAACAGAGGCGTCGCCGTCGGGGGCCTGTGCACCGGCGCGCATATCCTTGCCGCCGCCGGCCTGCTCTCCAACAAGCGCTGCGCCATCCACTGGGAAAACCTGCCGGGCTTTTCCGAGGCTTTTCCGAAGGCCAATGTCTTCGCCGACCTCTTCGAGATCGACCAGAACATCTACACCTGCGCCGGCGGCACGGCCGCGCTCGACATGATGCTGAAGCTGATCGGTGACGATTTCGACGACAATCTGGTCAACCGCGTCTGCGAACAGGTGCTGACCGACCGCGTGCGCAGCCCGACCGACCGCCAGCGCCTGCCGCTGCGCGCCCGCCTCGGCGTGCAGAATTCCAAGGTGCTAACCATCATCGAGCTGATGGAAGGCAACCTCTCCGAGCCGCTGTCGCTGATCGAGATCGCCGACCATGTTGACCTGTCGCGCCGACAGATCGAGCGCCTGTTCCGCACCGAGATGGGCAGGTCCCCTGCCCGCTACTATCTCGAGATCCGCCTCGACCGCGCCCGGCACCTCTTGATTCAGTCGTCGATGCCGGTGGTCGAGGTGGCCGTCGCCTGCGGCTTCGTCTCGGCCTCGCATTTCTCCAAATGCTACCGCGAGCTCTACGCCCGCTCGCCGCAGCAGGAGCGCGTCGACCGCAAGCAGCTCTTGGCCGCTTGAAGCTTCTCAGTATGGCGCGTCCTCTCGGACGCGCCTCGATCTGTTCGAGCTACTTGCGTGGCGACCTGACGACAAGGACCGGACACCGCTCGGCCACCGGATAATCGCCGCTGGCAACGAGGCGGACATCCTCGAAGTAGCGCGACGCTTCCGCCACATGCAGATCCTCGCCCAGCCAGCAGCAGATCGTGTCGGAATCCTTGTAGAGGTTGATGAAGCCGAAATCGTCCGGCTGCCAGCCGCCCGCCGCCATCAAGGCCGTCCGGTCGCCAAACATGTCGACAATGGCGTCCCACACGGCGGACATCTTCAAGCCGTAGTCCGGCGCGGCAGCCGGCAGCGACAAGGCAATGCGAAGAACGATCTCGGCCAGCGCCTTGACGCGACCGGAAAGCGCATCGGCCTTGATGGCGTCGAGGGGCTCCGCAGACTTGGGTCGCGCAAACAGCCTGATGCCGGCGCGACCGCCGGGCCGTAGCACACGAGCCATCTCTTCGAGGCACTTCAGCCGCTGCGCCTCGGTCGTCACCGCCGAGAGGCAGCCGTCGCCGACAATGGCGTCGAGGCTCTTGTCCGGCAAAGGCAGGTCCAGCCAGTTGCCGGCAACCGCTTTTCTGGAGGCGTCGTCGCCGATCCACAGCGCGCCGATCATATGCGGGTTGGCATCGACGGCAACCAGGCTCCTGCCGAGCCGGGCGAATTCCGGCGTGACGCCAAGCAATGCCAGGTCGGCCGCATCGGTATCGAGCTCGCGTCTCAGCACGCCGACGACATCGGCATGCGGCCGCATCGGCGGCTTGAACAGATCCCACGTTCTGCCGATTTGTGCCCAAAGGTCGGACATGCCGATCACCCCCTTTTGTAGTTCCCCGGAACAGGGCTTTATATTACCACTTGCTGAAACGGAAGCGGCCGGGGGGCCACAATGGCGCACATCGTGGTGATCACCCACGAGCATGACCGCTTGCTCGAGCGCAAGATTTTCCGACGCGCGCAAAGCAGCTACATGATCTACGGCATCCTCGGGGAACTGCGCCGGCACGGCCATTCGTGGGAGATCGCCCAGGGGCCATCGAGCCGTGCGAGGGGCGATGCGGCTATTCTTCACGTCGACGCTACGCGGGTCGAACCGGCCTACAGCGAATATGGCCAACGCTTCCCGCTTTGCCTCAATGTCGGTGTAAGCGATATCTCGAAACGTCGTATCAGCGTCGCCAGGGTGATCCAAGGTGACGGCTGGAAAGGCCCGGTCATCGTCAAGGGCGACCTGAACTGCGGCGGCCTGCCGGAAGCACGCATAAACGCTCGCGCCGCGCGGGCGGGAACGCCCGCACCGTTCCCCGACGCCCTGGTGATGAAGGAGTATGAGGTGTTCGAGAGCCCGTCGCTGGTGCCGCCAGCAGCTTTCGATGACCCGGCCCTGCTGGTCGAACGGTTCCTGCCTGAAATCGAGCCGGACGGGTTCGGCCTGCGCTACTGGGTCTTCTGCGGCGACTATGATTTTTGCGGTCGCTTCGTCTCACGCGACCGCATCATCAAGGGCGCGACGGTGTTTCGCAGCGAAATCTGTCCTGTTCCCGACGACCTGCGCCGTCGACGCAAAGAGCTGGGCTTCGACTATGGCAAGTTCGACTTCGCCGTGCATGACGGCAAGACCTACCTGATGGACGCCAACAAGACGCCTGGCAGGATCCCGCTCGACGCCGGGGAAGTCGCGTCCCCGCCGCGCATGGCGGACGCATTGGACCGCCTGATCCGCAACGCATTGTCCTGAAGCCTAGTGAGCGTCGAACATCCAGCTGCGGTCGCGCCACATTTTTTCGCCGACCAGGCAATCGGTCGGCCGGTTCTGCGCCAGCACCACCGGCGGGTGAGCGGCTTCCTCCCGGGCCCATTGCGGTGAAGCAGGGCCGGCCAGTTCCAGCACCAGCTTGCGGCGGATCGCTTCGGGAAACTGCGTCCAGTCATTGACCGGGATCATGAAGGCGCCAGGCCCGCCGATAACGCAGTCGCTGTAGTAGCGGTCGAGATTGTTGACGTCGTAGCCGCCAAACCCGCCGCCGCGCGTCATCAGCGGCAAGCCGTTGATGATGATGCCTTGCTTGACCACCGCATCGCGGGTGATGTCGACGGGCGCGCCCTGATTGTTGGGTCCGTCGCCGGAAATATCGATGACGCGCTTCGTCCCCCGAAAGCCGCTTTCGGCGAAGAGATCGCTGCCGAATTCGAGCGCGCCGGAAATCGAGGTGCGCCGGGCGCTGGCCGGCGGATGAGCGGAAAGCTGCGCCGCAACCCGCTCGGCATCGGCCCGGCTGGCGATCACCGTCCACGGCACGACGACCACCTGCGTGGTCGCTCCCGCCCATTCGACATAGGTGACGGCGACCTTGCCATAGGCGCCATCGGCAATCGCCTGCAGCACATTGTCGTGCGTCAGCGCCGCGGCGTAGCCGTGACGCTGTATTTCGAGTTCGGCCGGCGACATCGACAGCGAGACGTCGACGGCCAGCACCAGCTCGACATCGACCGGCTCGGCGGCATCAACTGCTGACGCCAGCCAGAGCCCCAGCGCCAGCGCGGCGCTGCCCGAGAGGAGATGTCTTGCGCGCGAAAAAGCAGACATGCCGCAAGGTAAGCGAGAATCAGCGGCCGACAAAGCAAAAAGCCCGGCCATGAGCCGGGCTTTGCATTCATACTTCCGCGATTGCAGCTTCCGCTCAACTTCTCGGCTTGAGGTTCTCCGGGTCGTAGAGCGGCTTGTAGCCAATGCCGACGACTTCGACCGGATATGTCTCGGCGAAATACTCGACGTTCAGCTTTCGACCTTGCTGGCAGTAAGCGTGAGGAAGATACGCCAGCGCGATGTTCTTGCCGACGGTCGGGCCGAAGGCGATGGAGGTCGTGTAGGAGCGGCGACCGAGTTCGTCGACCAGCACTTCACCGGTCTCCGGATCCATGACCGGCAGTGTTCCGACCGGGTAGCGCTTCACGCCTGATTTGTCGGTGTTTTCAGTCATGACGAGCGTGCACAGCATGGCGGGCTGGTGCACGCGCGCCTTGTACTCGAGATGCTTGGCCTTGCCGCGAAAATCGACGTCCTTGACCTTCGGGCGGGCAAGGTCCGCCTCGATGAGGTTGTACTGGGTCAGCAGGTCGGCGTTCTGCAGGCGCAAGCTCTTTTCCATGCGGCGCGAATTGGCATAGGTCTCGACACCGAAGGCCATAACGCCGGTCGAGCGCAGCGCATCCCAGACGGCAAGGCCGTCTTCGTATTTCATGTGCAGTTCCCAGCCCTGCTCGCCGACATAGGAGATGCGGAAAGCGGTGACCGGCTTGCCCGCGATCTCGATCTGCTTGATCGCGGCGAAGGCAAAATTCTCGATGTCGAGCCCATCAGGGTCCGCCACCACCTTCTTCAGCGTCTCGCGGGCGTTCGGGCCCCAGATGCCAACGGTGACAAATTTCTCCGAGGTATCGGTGATGGTGACGTCGAGGCCACGATCCTCGGCGACGCGCTTCATGTAGTGGAAGTCGCGCGGGCCGGCATCGGCACCGTTCACCAGGCGGCAGCGGTCGGCCATGCGGAAGACGGTGAAGTCGGCGCGCACCATCCCCTCGTCGTCGAGGAAGTGGGTGTACACGCCCTTGCCGATATTGCCATCGCCGCCGATCTTGGCGGCGCAGAGCCATTCCAGGAGCTCGACATGGTCGGGTCCCTCGATGTCGACCATGTGGAAGTGGCTAAGGTTGACGATGCCGCAATCGTCGCTCATCGCCAGATGCTCGGCGTTGGAGACGCGCCAGAAGTGCCTGGAGTCCCACTCGTTCTCGCGCACCGGCACGCGGTTGCCGTATTTTTCCAGCAGGTGCTCGTTGGCCTTGTAGCCATGCGCGCGCTCCCAGCCGCCGAGTTCCATGAAGTAACCACCGAGCTCGACCTCGCGCTCGTAGAACGGCGAGCGCTTGACGTTGCGGCCGGTGGCATAGGGCTCGCGGGTATGAACGGCCGGGAAATAGATCTTCTGGGCCGCCTCGAAGGTACGGCCTTCGATGAACTTCTCTTCCAGTTGGTGCGGGTAGAAGCGGGCATAGTCGATCGAGTTATGGTCGATCTCGGTGCGGCCGTCGGTCATCCAGTCGGCGATCAGCTTGCCGTAACCGGGGCCGTCCTTGACCCAGATGGCGACGCAGTACCATAGGCCGCGCACCTTCTGGCTTTCGCCGCAAGAGGCGCCACCGGCAGCGGAAACCTGCAGCAGGCCGTTGAAGGAGTGGCTCTCGTTGAAACCGATCTCGCCAAGGATTGGCGTCAGCTCCATGGCGCGCTCGAGCGGCTCCATGATCTGTTCCATGTCAAGGTCGCGCTGCGACGGCGACAGGCGCGCCTCATGTTTTTCCAGGAGCTCGCGCGGGTGGCAGAGGCGCGGGTTGGTCTGCTCGTAGTAGCCCCACTCGATCTGGCCGCCCTCGGTGGTCTTGGGGTCGCCAGTGTCGCGCATATAGGCCGAGTTGCCCTGGTCGCGCAGCAGCGGGAAGCCGATTTCCTTGCCGGTGCCCTCGAACTCGTTGTACGGGCCGAAGAAGGTCAGTGGGTGGTCGACCGGCATGACAGGCAGGTCTTCGCCGACCATTTCGGCGATGAGGCGGCCCCAGATACCGGCGCAGACGACGACATGGTCGGCCATGATGGTGCCGCGATGGGTGACGACGCCCTTGATGCGGCCGCCCTCGACGATCAGCGAAGTGGCCGGCGTGTTGCCGAAGACCTGGAGTTTGCCGGACTTTTCGGCAGCATCGACAAGCTTGCCGGCAACCGTCTGCGAGCGCGGGATGACGAGGCCGGCGTCGGGATCGAACATACCGCCCATCACCTGATCTTCCTCGATCAGCGGGAACATCGCCTTGATCTCGGCGGGCGAGACGTAATGCGCGCGGGTGCCGAACGCCTTGGCGGAGGAAAGCTTGCGCTTGATCTCTTCCATCCAGGTGTCGTCGCCTGATCGCGCGACTTCGAGACCGCCGATGCGGGCGTAGTGACCCATCTTCTCGTAGAAATCGATGGAGTACTGGGTCGTCCAGACCGAGAGATAGTCGTGGCTGGTCGTGTAGCAGAAGTCGGAGGCGTGCGCGGTCGAGCCGATATCGGTCGGGATGCCCGACTTGTCGATGCCGACAATATCGGTCCAGCCGCGTTCGATCAGGTGATGGGCGATCGATGCGCCGACAATACCACCCAGGCCGACGATAACGACCTTCGCCTGTTTCGGAAACTCTGCCATTGCCCGCGACTCCAAAGGAATAAAGCGGGCGGACTATAGGGCGGACCGGCAGGGCTATTGAAGCCTGTTTGCGACATCGGCAAAAAGCCGAGCGACGACGGGGCAGAATGTCTTGGCCGGGCTCAATCAGCCCGGTCTTATCAGGCGCCCAATAGGCCTTGGCTTTGATCCGCGACGAGCCGACGCCTGCGGTTTTCAAAACGCGGCTCAGATGTTGGATCGACTGCGCCTTGCCGGTCAGCACGAAATACGCGCCGGCGGCGGCAAGGGAGGATATTTCGGCGGCAACCGCGCCAAGATGTGCTTCGCCAGCGACACGCGCGACCAGGGTGGCGTCGCTGCAGCGCATGGCCACCGGCGCTTCGATCCAGAGCGTGGCGCTCGACCGGCTATGAACGCGCAGGCAGTTTCGTGACCATGTTCAGGAAGGCGCTCGGGACCTCGCCGGGCCGCTACATGGCCGAACGGCGCGGGCCGGCATTGCCTGGCGACGCGTGAGCGACGCCGGCCTTGAGAAGCTCCTGGAAGACCAGTTGCTTGCCGTCGCGCACGCTGTCTTCCAGCGCCCTCGCCTTCGCCAGATGCGCCGCGATCGCGCTGGCCAGCATGCAGCCCGTCCCGCGCATCGTTACACCAAGGCGCGGCATGTCGAAGCGGACCGGTTCCCTGCCCGGAATCAGCAGGATGTCAGTCGACCTGTTCCCTTTCGCATGCCCGCCCTTGATCAGCAGAGCCTGAGCGCTGGCGGCGGCCAGCAATTCCCGGCCCTGTCTCACGAGGCCGTTCTCATCCGCCGCCGGCTCGGCGCCGACCAGCAGCGCCAGTTCGAGCAGATTTGGCGTGACCAGGCGACAAAGCGGCATCAGATCGCGCTTCATGACAGCGACGGCATCGGCCGCCAGAAGCGCCCGGCCCGACGTGGAAGCCATCACCGGATCGAGCACTGCCGGTATCGATGGATTTTCACGCAGCACGGCGGCGACGGCAGCGGTAATCGGCGCGGTTGCCAGCATGCCGATCTTGATGGCCCCAACTTCATTGGCTTGCAACGCCGCCCGCATTTGATCGGCGACGAGATCGGGTTGCAGATGAAGGATGTCGCTGACAGCGTCGTGGGTCTGCACCGTTACCGCTGTGACGGCAAGGCAGGTGCGCAGACCGACGGAAGATACCGTCTCTATGTCGCGCGCAAGTCCGGCGCCGCCGCTGGAATCCGATCCGCCGACGACAAGCACATGCGGTTCCTGCCTCAGCGCCATCGGTTCGTCTTTTCAATCCATTCCCCGGCGCGCGCTTCGGGATCTGGATTGAGCGTAATGTCCGTGACCACCGCGGCGCTGTCGGCGCCAGCATCGAAAACGCCGCCGAGCCGGTCAGGATTGAGGCCGCCAATGGCGACCAATGGGGTGGGCGCGACCCGGCTCTTCCATTCGCCGATCCGTTCAAGCCCCTGCGGCGCCCATTTCATCTTCTTCAGGATGGTCGGATAGACGGGGCCAAGCGCAATGTAGTCGGGTTTGGCGGCCATCGCCATTTGCAGTTCGGCGTGATCATGCGTGCTCAGTCCGAGCCGTGTGCCTGTCGCGCGTATCTGTGCGAGGTCGGCGGACTGCAGATCCTCCTGGCCGAGATGGACGAAGTCGCAACCCTCCTCGATTGCCAGGCGCCAGTGGTCGTTGATGATGAGTTGGCAGTTGTGTCGGGCGCACAAGGCCTTGGCCTTGCGGATTTCCGCACGCAGCAGGCCCCCGTCCATGTCCTTGATGCGAAGCTGCACCAGCCTGACGCCGAGCGGTATCAGCCGCTCGACCCAGGCAGCGCTGTCGACGATCAGGTAGAAGGGATCGAGCTTCATGAGAAAATCGCCCTGCCGAAGGTCGGCGTCGATGGCATGGCGACATTGCGCGGCTCGAGCAGTCCCGAACCGAAAGCTTCGCGGCCGGCTTCGACTGCCTTGCCGAAGGCGCGCGCCATGCCCACCGGGTCGGCCGCCTTGGCAACCGCGGTGTTCAGGAGCACCGCGTCGAAACCGAGTTCCATCACGGTTGCCGCATGCGACGGCCGTCCAAGCCCCGCATCGACGATCAACGGAACATCGGGGAAATGCGCGCGCATCGAGCGCAGCGCCCCAATGTTGACCGGCCCAAGGGCTGAGCCGATCGGCGCGCACCACGGCATCAGCACCTTGCAGCCCGCCTCGAGCAGACGCTCGGCGACGACAAGGTCATCGGTCGTATAGGGGAACACCGCAAAACCGTCGTCGCCCAGGATGCGCGCGGCCTCGACCAGGCCGAACACGTCAGGCTGCAGCGTATCGTGGTTGCCGATCACTTCGAGCTTGATCCAGGAGGTGCCGAAGACCTCGCGCGCCATCCTGGCCGTCGTGACGGCTTCCTTGGCGGAATGGCAGCCCGCCGTGTTGGGCAGGACTTTCACACCGAGCGAGCCGATCAGGGACCAGAATTTCTCGCCAGCCCTGCCGCCTGCCATCTCGCGCCGCAACGAAACGGTCACCACCGACGTGCCCGATGCCTTGACCGCCTCGGCAAGGATGGCGGGCGAAGGATATTGCGCCGTGCCGAGAAGCAGCCGGGACGACAGTGTTGTTCCGAAAAGCTCGAACATTCTAGCCTCCTTGCATCGGTGAAAGAATTTCGATCCGGTCGCCGTCGCTCAACTGGAACTGCGCCCTGTTGGCTTTGTGGACGATTTCGCTGTTGACGGCGGTCGCCAGCCAGTCGCCTTCATAGTCGAGCGCGGCGAGCAGGCCCGCCAACGTCGTGGTGGCGAACTCAAGCACTTCGCCGTTGACGGTCAGTTTCATGCGCACGCTCCTTGTCGTCATTGAAGACGCGTTCGGCCGCCAGCCGCGCCATAGCGGGCGCGAGAAGAAAGCCATGGCGATACAGTCCGTTGATCGCGACCGCGTTTCCAAAAACCTCGACGCGCGGAAGATTGTCTGAAAAGGCTGGACGAAGACCGGTGCCGGTCTCGATGATGCCAGCCTCGCCGAATGCCGGATGCAGGGCGCAGGCAGAACTGAGCAACTCAATCATCGAACGGACTGAAACCGGTTCTTCGGACCGGCTTTCGATCATCGTCGCGCCGACCATGAAACGCTGGTCGGCGCGTGGCACCAGATAGAGCGGAAAGCGAGGATGAAGCAGCCGGACCGGTCGCGACAGCGAAATGTCAGGCGTACGCAGGATCAGCATCTCGCCGCGAACGCCGCGCAGCCCGTCGTTGACCGCCGCCATTCCCTTGCAATCGATCTGGCGATCGAAACCGGAAAGCTGATCGCCATCGGTGCCGAAGCGGAATTCGACGCCCATGGCTGTGAGCTTTCCATGGAGTGCCACCATCGCCTGGCGCGGGTCGAGATGGGTCTCGCCGGGGAAGAACAGTCCGCGGCGAAAGCGGCCAGCGAGATCCGGCTCGAGAAGCGCTATTTCGTCTTCGTCGACACGCCGGTAGCCCGACGTGCGGCTGGCAAACCGGTCGAGTTCACCTGCATCGCTTGGCGACGCGACGACCAGTGTCCCAGCCCGTGTCACCTGGCCAGGTGTTGCCGCCTCCCACCAGTCGGCCGCGCCGCGTCCAAGGTCCAGAACCGGCTGCTCGGCGCTTTCACGCTCGCACCAGGGCGCCAGCATGCCGCCGGCAAACCACGACGCATTGCCGCCAAGGCTTTGCCTTGTCTCCGCAACGACCACGCTGGCGCCCCGCCCGGCGAGCTCGAAGGCGGCGGTGAGGCCGGCGACGCCGGCCCCTTTGACCAGCACCCTCATCACGGCGCCGGCGCCTCTGCCGGAATTGCCGGTGAGCCGGTCTCATCCGCAGGCATATAGAGGTCGCCTCCGGCACGATATTTCGCCGCCATGGCGGCCATGCCTTCCTTCTGCGCCTCGGCGCGGATGTCGTGAGAGATCCGCATGGAGCAGAATTTCGGCCCGCACATCGAGCAGAAATGTGCCACCTTGTGCGCCTCCTTGGGCAAGGTCTGGTCGTGGAAGGAACGCGCGGTTTCGGGATCGAGCGACAGGTTGAACTGGTCCTCCCAGCGGAACTCGAACCGGGCCCGGGAAAGGGCATCGTCCCTGAGTTTCGCCGCCGGATGGCCCTTGGCCAGATCGGCGGCGTGCGCCGCGATCTTGTAGGTGATCACGCCGATCTTGACGTCGTTGCGGTCCGGCAGGCCGAGATGTTCCTTCGGCGTCACGTAGCAGAGCATGGCGGTGCCGAACCAACCGATCATCGCCGCGCCGATGCCCGACGTGATGTGGTCGTAGCCGGGCGCGATGTCGGTCGTCAGCGGCCCCAGCGTATAGAACGGCGCCTCGCCGCAAACGGCGAGCTGCTTGTCCATATTCTGCTTGATCTTGTGCATCGGCACGTGGCCGGGGCCTTCGATCATCACCTGGCAGTCCTTGGCCCAGGCGATCTGCGTCAGTTCGCCGAGCGTTTCCAGTTCGGCGAATTGCGCGGCATCGTTGGCGTCGGCGATCGAGCCCGGACGAAGGCCGTCGCCGAGCGAGAAGGACACATCGTAGGCGCGGCAGATGTCGCAGATCTCCGCAAAATGCTCGTAGAGGAAGCTTTCGCGGTGGTGGTGCAGGCACCATTTGGCCATGATCGAGCCGCCGCGCGAGACAATGCCGGTGACCCGGTTCACGGTGAGCGGGATGTAGTGCAACCGCACGCCGGCATGGATGGTAAAATAGTCGACGCCCTGCTCGGCCTGCTCGATCAGCGTGTCGCGATAAACCTCCCAGGTCAGGTCTTCGGCGATGCCACCGACCTTTTCGAGCGCCTGATAGAGCGGCACCGTGCCGATCGGCACCGGCGCATTGCGCACGATCCATTCGCGGATGTTGTGGATGTTGCGGCCGGTCGAAAGGTCCATCACCGTGTCGGCGCCCCAGCGGATCGCCCACACCATCTTTTCCACCTCTTCGGCCATCGAGGAGGTGACCGCCGAGTTGCCGATATTGGCGTTGATCTTCACCAGGAAATTGCGGCCGATGATCATCGGCTCGCTTTCAGGATGATTGATGTTGGCAGGGATAATGGCCCGCCCACGCGCCACCTCGTCGCGCACGAACTCCGGGGTGACGAAGTCGGGGATATCAGCGCCAAAACTTTCGCCGTCGCGCTGCAACTGGCCGCGCAGCATCTCGCGGCCGAGATTCTCGCGGATGGCGACGAACTCCATCTCAGGCGTGATGATGCCGGCGCGTGCGTAGGCAAGCTGCGTCACCGCCTTGCCTGCCTTGGCTTTGAGCGGTCGGTTGCGAACCAGAAATTCCGGCGTCAGGCGCTCGCCGGTCGCAAATCCGTTGTCTTCCGGCAGCACATGGCGGCCGTCATAGGCTTCGACGTCGCCACGCGCCGTGATCCATTCGTGGCGATGCCGGGCAAGGCCCTTTTCGATGCTGGTTTCGACAGCCGTATCCGTGTAGGGGCCGGATGGATCGTAGACGGTGACCGGCGGCTCGCCGGCCGTCGGATGAACAGAGATTTCGCGCATCGGCACTGCGATGTGCGGATGCAGGATACCGGGCTTGTGGATCTTGCGGGAGGCAGGCAGCGGTCCCGTCGAAACGGCGGGGGTAAAGGCATTCATTGTGAGGCTCCTTTGCTCGTGCATTGGAGACCCAGTTCTGTGCCGGAAGGATGAAAAGACGCCTTGGTTGCCCTGCTCGAAAACAGGACCTCGGGCATGGAATCCCGCAAAGCGCTTGCACCGTCCCTACGCCAGTATGAACTGGATCAGGTTCAACGGGTCACTGCGCTGCGAAAGCCAGCAGTATCTCAGCCCCTTGTCGGGACCCCCCTGGTGAATGCCTCAAGTTGAGCGGGCTGACGTCGTTTTGTCAAGCACCCTCGGCCGGCTCAGGCGAAGGCCCAGATGTCCTCGGCCTGGAAACCGACCTGGTAGCCCGCGGTCTTCAGCTTGACCACGACCTGGCCGATCTCGGCTGCCGGCAGTGCGCCGACCTCGACCTTGATCATGCCGGGACGGTAGCGGTTGAGGTCGAGCTGTTCGAAGACGATCCAGTCGGCGCCCTCGCAATCGACCAGGAAGGCGTCGATATGGGTTACGCCGTTGCGGTCGAGCAGCGTCTGCAGCGTTTCCGACGGCACCTCGATGTCCCTGAGATGCGGCGCGAACTTGTTGAAATTGGCGTCGGCCTCGCCCCAGGCGTTCTTGCCCGACATCAGATTGGTGTCGGTGACCGACGAGCAGCCGATGAACTCGATCGGCAGCGTGCCGGCCTCGAGTGCGGCGGCATCGAAAGTGTGCACGGTGATCGTACCCTTGGTTTTCGTCACCGCCACCGGCTCGATGATAAAGCGTTCCGTGTCGGGGTAATTGGCGCGCAGCCGTTTCTGATTGTACGGGATCGGCTCGACCAGCACGGCCCGCGCCCGCGGGATGCGATGCAGCCATGGCGTGACGTCGTCGAACAGCGCGCCATCGCAGGCGCCGACATTGACCATCTGGAACGGTTGCCCGCCGCCAAACCGCGCCTTCAGCGCCGCCTTGGCCAGGAATTTGGTACCATGCAGCGCCGGCCCGCGGTCGAGCAGACCGGCGGGCAGACCGAGCGAAAGGGCAATGCGCGCCAGACCGGATACAGAACTCATGGCTTATCTCCGGGAAGGGCGTGCAAGTCGATGGGCCGCCTCAGGTTTGCCGACGCCCACAGCGCCATGACCGGACCCACCAGCAGCAGGAAGGGCGGCAGAAGGTTGGGAAAATAGATGCGGGTGTCATGGATCGGAAAGACGGTGAACTTCGCCAGCACGCCGAGCACCAGTGCGGCCAGCAGGATGCCGGCGCGGCGATCGAGCCGGAAGCCGGCACGGGCCAGCGCAAACCACCCGGCCAGCGCCAGCACCGAGACGCCGACCCAGCTGTTGAGCCCAATGGCGCGAAGGACGGACGCGGCGAACGCCTTGAGATAGGCGGCGACCGAAAATGGCGGCTCGAAGCCATCCATATTGTAGTGCTGTTCGATGCTGGAGAACCACAGATGCGGCCACCAGCCGGGATGCTGGGCCCAGTGCGAGATGGCGAAATAGGCAACGAAGGACGCGGCAAAGCCGGCCAGCGCGCCCCATGCCCGCTGCCGGAAAACCACCAGCAGCACCGCGAAAATGGCAAGGAAAACAATATTGTCCGGCCGCGCCATGAAGGCGAGGAAGAGCAGGATAGCGGTTGCCGCCTCGCGGCCGCGCACATAGGCAAGCAGACCGCCGAGGAACAGCGAAGAACACAACAGATCCGGCGTCGAGGCGCGTGCCGCATCGCCGAAATCGGCCATGATCAGCACCGCGCCAGCCACCGGAGCCAACGCCAGCGCGCCCTCGGTTCGAAGCCACAGAAGCGTGATCATCCCGAACAGCAGCACCGAGACGACCTGCAGCAGCCGCATCGCCTCGACCGGCGACATCACCGCGCTCATCGTCGACAGGACCTCGGCGTAGAGGAACTTGATCCGGTACATGCCGAGCAGCGAGTGGAAGTCGGCGGCATTTTGCGCCATGTGGCTACGAAAGCCGCCGCCATCGTCGGTCAGCGCCTTGTAGTCGGCGGCCGACACGCCGGCCTGAACCGTGCTGTAGGCATAGTCATGCAGCGCCTGCGCATCGGGATAAGCGCCCTCCTCGGCAATGGCGAGATAGGGCAGCATGTCCCAATTGGTGTCGGGCATCGTCCAGGCGGCAAAGGCCGTGACCAGGATGTAGAGCGAAAACGCGATCGCGCCGATCGGCGCTGCCCATCGCGCATAAGTCCCCTCGCCCCACGCCAGAACGGCTGCGGTCAGCCGGTCGAGTGTGTTTTGCGCGGCGGGGGGCTTGCTCAGCATTGTCAGGCTCAGGACTTAGCGGACTTGGCTTTTGACGAAATCCTTCACGATCGACACGATGCCCCGCGACAGCAGGCTGTCGAAGGCATCGACGAAACGGTCGACATGCTCGCGCTGGCAGATCAGCGGCGGCTCGAGGCGGATGACGTTGCGATTGTATTCGGTGAAGGCGACGAGCATGTCATAGTCGCGCAGCAACAGCGCGCCGACGAAGCCCGACAGCGAGCCCTTCAGCTTGTCGTCGAGCACGCTGACGATCGGCCGCAGCACCATCGGCAAGGTCTGCGAGAAGTCGTGGAACTCGAGCCCGACCATGAAGCCTTTGCCGCGCACGTCCTTGATGATCTTCGGATATTTTTCCTTCAGCGCCTGCAGCCGCTGCAGCAGGTACTCGCCGGTCGAGGCGGCATTGTCGATCAGCCCCTCGTCATAGAGCACGTTGATGCCTTCGATCGCGGTGACGCAGGCCTCGCCCATGCCGCCGAAGGTGGCCATGGCGTGGATCATGGCCGTCTTCGGCGTGCCATAGGCCTTCATGTAGACCTCGCGCCGCGCGATCATCGCGCCGACCGCCGCCTTGCCGGCGCCGAGCGATTTGGCGAGCGCCGTCACATCGGGCACCACGCCGTAGTGTTCGAAGGCATAGAAGCGGCCGGAACGGCCGTAGCCGCACTGCACTTCATCGGCCACCCACAGCACGCCATACTGGTCGCACAGCGCACGCAGCTTCTGCCAGTATTCGGCAGGCGCCTGGATGATGCCGCCGCCACCCTGGATGGTTTCGAGCACGATGACGCCGACCTCCGGGTCGGAGCGGAACAGGCGCTCGACCGCTTCGATGTCGGCGAAGGGAATGCGCACCGTGTTCTCAGCCATCTTGAAATCGGCACGGTAGAGCTGGCCGTCGGTGATGCCCAGCACACCCTTGGTCTTGCCGTGGAAGGAATTCTCGGCATAGACGATTTTTGGCCGCTTCGGGCCGGCGGCGCGCTCGGCGAGCTTGACCGCCGCTTCCATTGCTTCCGACCCGGACGAGCCCAGAAACACCATGTCGAGATCGCCGGGCGAGCATTTGGCGATGTTGTGCGCCAGCGCTGCCGCATATTGCGACATGAAGGCGATGGCGATCTCCTGGCGCTTTTCTTCCTGGAATTTCTTCCGCGCCTCGAGAATGCGCGGATGGTTGTGGCCAAAGGCCAGCGAACCGAAGCCGCCGAAGAAGTCGAGAATCTTGCGGCCGTTCTGGTCGATGTAGAACATGCCCTCGGCGCGTTCGATCTTGATCTTGTGGAAGCCGAGCAGCTTCATGAAATGCAGCTGGCCCGGGTTGAGATGCGCCTTGAACAGGTCGGTCATGCGGGCGACATCCATCGACTTCGCCTGCTCGACGCTGATCAGTTCGGGCTTGGCAACAGTGGTGGGCGACAGCGCCGGCGCGCTGACCATGGTGCGTGCGTTCGTCTGCTCAGGCTTGGCCATGACGGTCATCTCGGAGTTCTCCTGGTCGTCCCATTCTATTCGGCAGGGACATGATTGGCGCGGACGGCAAGGCCGTCCTTCTTGGCGCGGTATTCGCTGTAGGCGGCGATCAGCATGTCCTCGTCGCGATATTGCGGCACCCAGCCGAGCTGCCGCTCGGCCTTGGACACATCGAGCACRCACTCCTCATCGGCGATCAGATATTGTTCGGGATCCATGATCGGCATGTTCATGAGATCGAGCAGGTCGAGCGTGCGCTTGACCGCCCAGCCCGGCGTCGGGATCAGCAGCGATTTCGAGCCGGCATGCTTGATCAGGTCGCCGAGCAATTTCCTGACCGGCGGCGGATTGAGCGAGCCGAGATTATAGGCCTCATTGGGCACGCCGGCCCTCCAGGCCGCGCGAGCGGCCTCGGCGCAGTCGAACACCGAGATGAACTGATATGGGTTCTTGCCCGAACCGATCATCGGCACCGGAAGGTTCCAGTCGATCAGCTTGAACAGTTTTTCCAATATGCCGAGACGGCCGGGGCCGATGATCAGGCGCGGCCGAAACAGCGAGATCGACATGCCGCGCTTGCGCCATTCGGCGGCGAGCTCCTCGGTCTTCTGCTTCGACCAGCCATATTCGCCTAGCGGCGCGACCGGATGCTCCTCGGTCATCGGCTGGGTTACCGTGTGGCCGTAGATCATGTCGGTGGTGTAGTGGACCAGCTTCGGCGCGCCAGCCTTGTCCATCGCCTGCATGATGTGTTCGGTGCCGTGGAAATTCACCGGGAAGAAGAAATCGTGGCGCTTGGCACGCACCTGGATCGGCGACAGCATCTTGGCCGACAGATTGTAGACCATGTCGTCGGCCTTCAATCCGACTTTGGCCACCGATGCCGGATCTGTCACATCGCAGGTGACGAAGCGGACCGAACGGTAGTGCGGCAGGTCGCTCTTGACGATGTCGGCAACGACAACCTCTTCACCGTCGGCCACAAGCTTCGGGGCAAGATGACGGCCGACGAAGCCGTCACCGCCGAAAATCACATGTCTCATTGGACGATCCCGCTGCTGCTTGTCTTGTCGGGGCTGATGGAAGCCGTCTGGTCCTCATGCCCGCGCCCACTTTGCGCGATCAGCACGGTGCCGACGCAGATGAAGGCGATGCCGGCGATACGCCAGGCGTTGAGGTCCTCGCGGAAGATAAAATAGGCGAAGATCGCCACCGCGACATAGGCAAGGCTGAGGAACGGATAGGCAAAGCTGAGCTCGACCTTGGACAGCACATAGAGATGCGAGGCCATCGAAATGACGAAGGTGCACAGGCCGAGGAACACCCAAGGGCTGAAGACGATCTGCAGGAGCTTCAGAAGCGGGTTGGTGCCTTCGAACGAAATCGGGCCGAGCGACATCATGCCTTGCTTCAGCATCAGCTGCGCCGCGGCATTGGTCATGACTGTGAACAGAATGAAGACGATATATTTCATGTTTTCCACCCGCCGCTCGCGACGGTCCTACCGCTAATCTGCAAACATTTCGTGAAGTCACGACAATGTTTGAGTAAACCATCGAACTTTCGGTCTATTGCCACGATTTATTCAAATTGTACCTATTCCGCTGCCTCGACGCGTCCCCTTGGCATCTCCAGTTTTTTCGCCGTCCGCAGCCAGAAACTGGACATGAACGCCGGATCGCGCAGCGCTTCCAGCCGCTGCCAATCCGGGAAGGAGGCGGCGAAAGTCTCCGCGCTCATGCGCGCATCCTTGTAGGGATTGACCGCGCCGCCGGCTGCGACCGTGATGCGGTCGAGTTCGCCAAGCAGTGCCAGTGTCCTGCCGCCGCGATTGGGGAAATCGAGCGTCAGTGTGAAGCCGGGCCGCGGAAATGACAGCAGACCCGGCGAGCGGATCGACCCGAAGCGCTTGAGCACGGTGAGGAAAGAGCCCTGCCCCGCCCGACGCGCCGCGTCGAGCAGCGCCGGCACGGTCTGGCGTGCGGCATGTTCCGGGACCACGCTCTGGTGCTGGTAGAGACCTTTGGGGCCATAGAGCCGGTTCCAGTCACCGACGCCGTCCAGCGGAAAGAAGAAGCCCTGATAGCCGGTTTGGTGCGGTTCTGCCGAGCGCCCTTTCTTCCACCGATAGGCGGCGTTGAAGGCCGTCAGGAACGGCCGGTTGAGGACGTTGAATGGCGGCTGGACCGGCACCGAAAGGCGGGAGCCGGCGCGCGACGCCGCATGCGAGCCGTGCTCGGCGTGATTGCCCGACAACAACAGGCCGCGTCCGCGGCCATGGCCGCCGGCAAGCTGGTCGATCCAGGCCACGGCATATTCATTGTCCTGGTCGGCGGCCTCGGCCAATTCGAAGAATTCACCGAGATCGGCAAACCGCGTCGCCGTCTCAACGATGTCGAGCGAAGGCACCCGCATCAACCGGATCGAGGCCGACAGGATCAGGCCGGTCAGCCCCATGCCGCCGATCGTTGCCGCAAACAGCCGGGCGTTGTCGGTTGCCGAGCAGGTGTAGGTGCGCCCGTCCGAACGCAGCAGCGTCAGCGATTCGACATGGCAGCCGAAGGTGCCGCGCCGATGATGGTTCTTGCCGTGGACGTCGTTAGCGATGGCGCCGCCAAGGGTGACGAACTGTGTGCCTGGAACCACCGCCGGAAAGAAGCCGTGGGGTGCGACGTGCGCAATGATGTCGGACAGCAGCACGCCGGCTTCCGCTTCGAGCAGGCCGGTCTCGGCATTGAAGGCGCCGATACGGTTCAGCGGCCGCATGTCGACGACCGCACCCGCCTCGTTCTGGCAGGAATCGCCGTAGGAGCGACCGTTGCCGTAGGCGAGCAGGCTGTTTGCCTTCGCCTTGCCGCTCTTCATCAGCTCGACAGCCGTATCGGCGGCGATGGTTCGCTTTGCAGCCGGCGTGGCGCGGCCGAAACTCTGGAACCGTTCGCCAGCCATCCTCTACCAGCCTCCGACGACCAGCAGAGCTGCGCCGATAGCCACGATGATCTGGCTGCGCCAGTCGCGGATGATGAAGACGACCGGATCGTCGTTCATCTCGTCGCGGCGCGCCAGGATCCAGACGCGCATCGTCAAATACAGCACGATCGGCGCCAGCGGCCAGACCAGCCAGGGATGCGGATAGAGTTCGCGCACGGCGGCGCTGTCCATGTAGAGCGCCAGCACCAGCGCCGAGGAGAAGGCCGACGCCATGCCGGCCTGGGCGACGATGTCCTGGTCTTCGATGCGGTAGCCGCGGCCGGCAATGCGCTCGCCCACCGGAATGGCTGTGGTGCGCAGTTCGACATAGCGCTTCACCAGAGCCAGCGACAGGAAGAAGAAAATCGAGAAGGCGAGCAGCCAGAACGAGACCTCGACGCCGGTCGCCGCAGCGCCCGCCAGCACGCGCACCGTGTAGAGGCCGGCCAGCGTCAGCACGTCGACCAGAAGCATGCGCTTGAACGACAGCGAATAGGCTGTCGTCACCACAATGTASCCGGCGAGCACACCCAGGAACTCGATCGGCAACAGCAGCCCCGCGGCAACACCGATCGCCAGCAGCGCGGCCATCGCGCCGAGACCGAAGGGGATCGACAGCGCGCCGCTGGCGAATGGCCGGTTGCGTTTGGTCGGGTGCTTGCGGTCGAGCGCAAGGTCGAAGAAATCGTTGAGGATGTAGATGGCGGAAGCCACCGCGCTGAAGGAGACGAACGCCAGCAGGCATTGCCAGATCATGTTGGTGTTGAAGTATTCGTGCGACAGCACCATTGGCACCGCGATCAGCGAATTCTTCAGCCACTGATGCATCCGCAGCATCTTGACGAATGTCTTCAATGTCCTTTTCGGCGCCGGCAGCACTTCGGCGCTATGCGTGGCCTGCCAGCGCTTCGCATGGCGGTCCGGCGCCACGACGATGGCCTCGCGCGCGGCATCGAATACCTTGAGATCGTGACGGCTGTTGCCGGCATAGTCGAACCCGCCATCGCCATAGGCGGCGATGAGCGCGTCGCGCTTGCGGCCCGAGGTCATGTTGTGCGGACCGTCGGTCGCCAGCACATAGTCGAAGATGCCCAGATGGGCGGCGATCGCCTCGGCGAACTTGCGTGGCGTACCTGTCGCCAGCACGATCTTGCGGCCGTCGGCATGCTCGGCGCGCATGCGCTGCAGCAGCGCTTCGCGATAGGGCAGCGAGGCCGGATCGATGTCGATGCGGTCGGCGATGGCTTGCTTCAGCCGCGCCGGGCCGGCGGCAAGCCAGAACGGAACCAGGAAGATATAGAGCGGATTCTTCTTGAGAAGGATGAACAGGCCTTCCCACAAAAGGTCGGTCGCAATCAGCGTGCCGTCGAGGTCGACCGCAAGCGGGATTGCGTTCTTGTCCGACCGCGCATCCATGTCTGTCCTGTCCTGCTCATAAACCCGTCGCGCCGTGTTTCGGCGTCTTCGCAAGGGTATAGCGGCGGAACGGCGTAGTGAACGTTAAAACGCCTGGTTGCAGCCGGTAGACACGACGATATTTCCCGCGTCATTGTTAAGCAATTGCTACCACGAACAATAAAAGGCCGGGCAATTGCCCGGCCTCTACAAGAGCTACCGCTAATGTTACTTGATGCGGGCGACGCCGCCCGAAATTTCGACCGTTTCCGAGCCGGTCAGGGCCTCGAGGTCACCATTGGGCAAGGTGACGAAACAGCCGTTGGGGCAGAATTCCACGGTCTCGCCGGCGGCCAGCGCCAGCTCCGTCTTGCCGCCGCCTTCCGTCACGATCAGCGTACGGGTCTCAGCGTCCTTGTTGACCGCGCTGGCGGCAAAGGCCGAGCCACTCGCTGCGGTAAGAGCGATGGCGACGACGAGCGACTTCCACATTTTGCAATATCGGTGTTTCCACACCGCCTCTGTTGCATTTCGCAAGGCATTATCGCCTTTGCATGTGAGCTTATATGAGATGCAAGCTGAACCGCAACTGAATGCCGCATTCATGCCGCAATTGGTTTGGGAGCGCATGGACAGATGAACCGCAACGAGCCTTACCCCTACCCGCTGCACACCAACCGTGAGCTGGCGATGATGCTTGCCGGGGAAAAGCCCTTCGCAATGTTCGCCCACGAGCGCGTCGACGGAGATGAAAAGTCCGACGTCCTGGCCAACCAGGATTTCGCAACACATGTTGCAAATGGAACGCTCTCCGAACACGTCAGGACCTTCCAGGCAAAGGGCCCGAACGGAACCGAGCTCGACATCGACTACTATTTTTATGCCCGCCTGGGCGAAGAATGGCGAGTAGAGGCGTCTTGCCTGCTTATCGAGCTTTTGCACCGCGGCGCCTGGTGCCCGCAGCTGGAATGGCTGCAGGGAAAGCTCCTCGGATACAGCGACGAGCAGAACCGATATCACCTGTCGCGAACTTACCCCGCCGACAGGCTCGATCAGCTGGACCGCAGCCTTGGCTGGAGCCGGCCCTAGCTGGGGTCGGGTTTGCGCGCCTTGCGGCCCGATTTCGCCAGGCGCGCCTTCTCGGCCGCCGCTTCGGCCTCCGCCTGCTCCTTCTCGGCGAATTCGACTTCGATCTTGTCGTCGTCGAGCGGCCATGCCTCGGTCTGCTTGACCTTGATTTCGGCGCGTGGCGTCGAAGGGATCTCGATATGCTCGCTCTCGAAAGCATCGAGCACGGCAAAGCGGATATCGTTCTGCACGATGGCGCCGTTCAGCACATCGGCCAGGAACACGCGGATCTCGAACTCGAGCGCCGCCGGCCCGAAATTGGTGAACAGCACGAACGGTTCCGGGTTCTTCAGCACCAGCGGATGGCTGCGTGCGATCTCCAGAAGGATGGCATGCACCCGCTTGACGTCGCTGCCATAAGCGACGCCGACCTTGATCTCCACACGGCCGAGCTTGTTGCGGTGCGTCCAGTTGCCGACGGCGTTGTTGATCAGGTTCGAGTTGGGCAGGATCACCGATTGCCGCTGGAAGGTCTCGATCTCGGTGGCGCGCACGCTGATCTTCTTGACCGTGCCTGAGGTGTCGCCGGCGACGATCCAGTCACCGACCTTGAATGGCCGTTCGGCGAGCAGGATCAGGCCGGACACGAAGTTGGAGACGACATTCTGCAGGCCAAAACCGATACCCAGTGAAAGCGCGCCGGCAACCAGCGCCAGGTTGGAAAGATCGATGCCCGCCGCCGAGATGCCGACGAGGCCGGCGATGGCGACGCCGGCATAACCGACTGCCAGCCGGATCGAGTTGCGCACGCCGGTGTCGACCTTGCCGCGCGCCATCACCGAGCCGTCGAGCCAGCCCTGGAACCAGCGGGTCAGGAAATACCCGATGATGAAGACGATGATGCCGCTGAGGATGCCGGTGACCGAAATCGTCACCGAGCCGATGGTGATGCCTGTCGCCAGCTTGTAGCCCCAGGCCTGGATGTCACCGGGCTGGAACCCCCACATCAACAGGATCAGGGGCAGGAACACCAGCACGATCATCAGATTGATGGCGACGCTGACCACCAGGCCGAGTTGGTCTAGCGCAGTATCCTCATAGCTGGAGTTGGTCTTCAGCCAGCGCCCGATCGAGGTGCCGGCGAAACCGCCTTCCTCGCCGATCTCGCGCGCCGACAGGAAGCCGATATAGGCGGTGAGCAGGATGGTGCCGGTGACCACGACCTGCAGCGAGACGAAGATGGCGAGGCCGATATAGCCGAACAAGGCCGCCATGATGGTGAACAGACCGAGCGCGACACAGGTATAGCGCAGCCAGACCGGCCACGGGCGCCAGCTGCCGTCGGCTCGCTTGTACGGCCTCAGCAACGCCATCAGGATCAGGATGACGCCGACGATGACAGTGGCGACAAAACTTCTGGCGATCGTCAGCGACAAGGGCGAGCCCATCTTGTCGTTGACGATCGACAGGAAGTTATTGACGCCGATGACGACCGCCATGGCCGTCGTCAGCCGCACCAGCCAGCGCGCCGGGCCGGTCTCGACCTGGATCAGGCGCCAGTTCGGCATCCGTGGCTCCAGTGCAGCATTGGTCAGGCGGTTGACGCAGAACACTATGGCGATGACGGCGGCCAACGCATTTAGGAAGACGCCGATGTCGCCGCGCAGCACATTGTAATAATTGTAGAGAAAGACCGTCGAGGCGAGGAAGGCGCTGACCGCCAGCGTCGGCAGCAAGGTCGACCAGAAAGCCACCGACAGGCGGCTGAGATAAGTCGGATCCTCGACCGAAGGATCGGCTTCGAAGATACGCCCGAACAGACGGCGTCCCCCCACGAGAAGCACCGCCGCCAGCCCCAGCGACATGAAAGTCGCGGCAAGCATCGCCTGGAACTTGAACTTGAAGGCAAAGCTCAGCCACGACGATACCGCCCTGAAAAGGTTGGTGTATTCGTCCCTTGCGTCGGAGAACACCTGCGAGCTCAGCGCCTCGGACAGTGCGTAGCGCTTGGTCAAAAAGTTGCGGAACTGCTCGCTGCGCATATTGCCGATCTTGTCGATCAGCCCGCTGATGCGGATCGACAGGTTCTGAGCGCTGGCGACGACCGCGTTGATCTCGGCCTTTTCCGATGCCAGCGCCTGGCGCTCGCCGGTCACGATGTCGGGCTCCTGCGGCTGGCCCGCAGCCGGCGGCGGACCCAGCACTTCGATGCGATTGTTGATGTCGGTGAGCCGCGAACGGAACGCCAGCGCACTGGTCAGTGCCGCCCGCGACAGATCCTCCAGCTGCAGACGGATATCGACGAGGGAGGCATCGTCCTGGCCGTCCTGCTGTAATTTCTTCTCGAGATCGTCGGTCTTGGCGGTCAGGCCCTGGATGACCTTCTGCTGGTCGGTGACCAATCCGGCAGCACCCTGGCCCAGCGCCTGGGCCAACGCGTCGACAGACGGCGCGGACACGACCAGCGCTAGGATCAGGAGCAGGCGGAGCAGGCGAAAAAACATAGTGCTAGCGACTCAATCGCGCGGCAAAGGCCGCTTCTAGAGCGATCCTTGATAAAGACGCTCATCCCAAGGGGCAAGTCATGGCCGGGTCATGGCGGTTGACGGCCTTGCGGGAGTCGGCCAGTCGAAAAGCCATGGCGCAATCTTGGCTTTGCACCCGCCGCCTGCTCTATAGTCTGCCGCATCGCACCAAGGATGGCATGAAGAATGGCGGAATATTCAGCCCTTTCGCTTCTCACGAACGCGCTCAAGGGAAATCAGGACTGGAAGCCGGCCTGGCGCAAGCCCGACCCCAAGGCCTCCTATGATGTCATCATCATCGGCGGCGGCGGCCATGGCCTGTCGACGGCCTACTATCTGGCCAAGGAGCATGGCATCACCAATGTCGCGGTGCTGGAGAAGGGCTGGCTGGGTTCCGGCAATGTCGGCCGCAACACCACGGCGGTGCGCTCCAACTACCTCTTGCCCTCCAACACCCGCTTCTACGAACATTCGATGAAGATGTGGGAGAACCTGTCGCACGACCTCAACTACAACGTCATGTTCTCGCAGCGCGGCTGCCTGAACCTGGCCCATACGCCGGCCCAGTTCGACGATTACGCCAGGCGCGGCAACGCCATGCGCCATCTCGGCGTCGATGCGGAACTGATGAGCACCGCCGAGATCAAGCGGCTGGTGCCGGCGCTGGACGTGTCGGCTTCGGCGCGCTTTCCGATCGTCGGCGGGCTGATGCAGCCGCGCGCGGGCACCGCCCGCCATGACGCTGTCGCCTGGGGCTATGCGCGCGGCGCAGACCGTCGCGGCGTCGACATCATCGAAAATTGCGAGGTTACCGGCTTCCTGCGCGACGGCGACCGCATTACCGGCGTGCAGACGACGCGCGGCGAAATCCGCGGCAAGAAGGTTGCAGTCGCCGTGGCCGGCAGCACCGGACGGGTGATGCAGCTTGCCGGCGTCGACAGAATGCCGATCGAGAGCCATGTTCTGCAGGCCTTCGTCACCGAATCGCTAAAACCCTTCATCGACACGGTGCTGACCTTCGGCATGGGCCATTTCTATATGTCGCAGTCCGACAAGGGCGGCCTCGTCTATGGCGGCGACATTGACGGCTACAACAGCTACGCCCAGCGCGGCAACCTGCCCATCGTCGACGAGGTGATGAGCGAGATGCTGGCGCTGTTTCCCGGCCTTGCCCGCGTGCGCATGCTGCGCTCCTGGGGCGGTGTCTGCGACATGTCGATGGACGGCTCGCCGATCATCACCACCGGGCCGCTACCAGGCATGTATCTCAATTGCGGCTGGTGCTATGGCGGCTTCAAGGCGACGCCGGCCTCGGGCTGGTGCTTTGCCTATACCATCGCCAAGGACGAGCCGCACGACTTCAACGCGCCCTTCACACTCGACCGCTTCCATCGTGGTCTCGTGATCGACGACAAGGGCCAGGGCGCAACGCCCCGGCTGCATTAGGGTTCAAACAAATGCTTATCACCTGTCCCTATTGCGGCCCGCGCGACGTCATCGAGTTCACCTATCAGGGTGATGGCAATCGCGAGCGCCCGCAGCCCAATTCGCAGGACCTCGACGCTTGGAACGCCTATGTCTACGACCGGCTGAATCCGGCCGGCGACCACAATGAGATCTGGCAGCATTCCGGCGGTTGCCGCACCCATCTGAGGATGGTGCGCAACACGGTAACGCATGAGATTTCCAGCACCGGTTTCGCGCGCGGCGACCACAATGCCGCCGCCCGTCACAAGGCCGGAGGCAAGTCGTGAGCCCGCGCCGCATCGAGACCGGCGGCAGCATCGACCGGCTGCGCACCATCCGCTTCACCTTCGACGGCACGCCCTACACCGGCCATGCCGGCGACACGCTGGCCTCGGCGTTGCTTGCCAATGGCGTCACGCTGTTCGGGCGTTCGTTCAAATACCACCGCCCGCGCGGCCTGCTGTCGGCCGGCGTCGAGGAGCCGAACGCGCTCGTGACCGTGCTGCGCGGCGAGGTGCGCGAGCCCAATGTCGCCGCGACCATGGTCGAGATCTATGACGGGCTGGTGGCCGTCAGCCAGAACCGCTTTCCCTCGCTTGCCTGGGACGTCAACGCCGTCAACCAGCTCGGCGGCAAGATCCTGGCCGCCGGCTTCTACTACAAGACCTTCATGGGTCCGGTCTTCGGTCCGCTGAAAGGCACCCGTTTCTGGATGTTCTGCGAGCATTTCATCCGCCGCGCCGCCGGTCTCGGCAAGGCCGGCATAGCCGCCGACACTTCGCGCTACGAACGCATGAACGCATTTTGCGACGTGCTGGTGGTCGGCTCCGGCCCGGCCGGCCTGGCGGCCGCAAAGGCGGCTGCCGACCAGGGCGCGCGCGTCATTCTGGCCGAGTTGGAGCCGCGTTTCGGCGGCTCGGCCAATTGGTCCGGCGAGACCATCGACGGCGCGCCGGCCGCCGACTGGGCGGCGCGCACCGTCAGCCAGCTCGAAGGTCACGACACGGTCCGCCTTTTGCCGCGCACCACGGTGTGGGGGTATTATGACGGCAACACGCTGGCCGCGCTCGAGCGCGTCACCGACCACAAGGAAACGCCCGGCAAGGGCGAACCGCGCCATCGCTATTGGGCGATCCGCGCCAAAACGGTGGTGCTCGCCACCGGCTCTTTCGAGCGGCCGCTGGTGTTCCCCGGCAATGACCGGCCGGGCGTCATGCTGGCGCATGCCGGCGAGCGCTACGCCAATGATTATGGGGTGCTGCCGGGCGAACGGATCGCGCTGTTCACCAACAATGACAGCGCCTATCGCTCGGCGCTGGCGCTGAAAAAGGCTGGAGCAGCCATCGTCGCCATCATCGATGTGCGCCCCGAACTGTCGTCCGAGATGCGCAGCCTGGCCACCGAGGCCGAAGCCGAAATCCTCTCCGGCCATGCCGTGGTCGCCACCGAAGGCGGCAAGGCGCTCACCGGCCTCAAGGTGCAGCGCTTCGACATGAACTCCGGTCTGCTCAGCGGCGACGCCCGCAGCATCCACGCCGATTGCCTGCTGATGTCGGGCGGTTGGTCGCCGACCATCCATCTCGCCAGCCAGGCCGGCGCGAGGGCTGAATGGAACCCTGCCCGCCAGGCCTTCCTGCCCCCGAAGCCGACGCAGCAGCGCTGGATCGGTGCGGGCGCGTTCAACGGCAGCTTTTCGACCGCCGAAGCCATCGTTGAGGGCCGCGCCGCCGGCCTGTCCGCGGCCGGGGGAGCGACTGCGCCTGCAGCCTTGCCGGACGTCGAGGCAGCGCCCGGCAGCCCCGATCCGGCGCCGGTGTTCGAGATCAAGGCGAAAGGCAAAAGCTTCGTCGACTTCCAGCATGATGTGACCGCCGAGGACGTGCGGCTGGCGCATCGCGAAGGTTTTGTCTCGGTCGAGCACCTAAAGCGCTACACCACGCTCGGCATGGCGACCGACCAGGGCAAGAACTCCAACGTGCCAGGCCTCGCCATCATGGCCGAGGCGCTGGGCAAGCCGATCCCCGAAGTCGGCACGACGCGCTTCCGTCCGCCCTATTCGGCGGTGTCGATCGGCTCGCTCGCCGCCGAGCGCTTCGGCGATCTGAAGCCCGAGCGGCTGACGCCGATGCATGACTGGCACCTCGCCAACGGCGCGACCATGTATTCAGCCGGCCTCTGGTTTCGGCCGATGATCTACGGGCTTTCAGGCGAGACGGTCGAGCAGGCCTATGTCCGCGAAGCCAGGGCGACGCGCGAAAGCGCCGGCATCGTCGACGTCTCGACCCTGGGCAAGATCGCCGTGCAAGGACCGGATGCGGCTGAATTCCTCGACCGCGTCTACACCAACATGTTTTCCACGCTTGCCGTCGGCAAGGCCCGTTACGGGCTGATGCTGCGCGAGGACGGGCTGGCCTTCGACGACGGCACCACATGGCGGCTGGGCGAACAGGATTTCCTGATGACCACCACCACGGCGAACGCCGGCAAGGTGATGCAGCATCTGGAGTATTTCCTCGATGTCATCTGGCCGGATCTCAAGGTGCACGTCACGTCGGTGACCGACGAATGGGCGGGCGCGGCCATCGGCGGGCCGAAGGCGCGCGCCATCCTGGCCGCTTGCGTCACCGGCACTGCGGTCGACAACGCCGCCCTGCCCTTCATGGGCATTGTGCATGGCCAGATTGCCGGCGTACCGGTGATGATTTGCCGGCTGTCCTTCTCCGGCGAAATGGCCTTCGAGGTCTACTCCGGCGCCGGCCACGGCACCCATGTCTGGGAAGCGCTGGTCGAAGCCGGCAAGCCGTTCGGCCTGGTCACCTACGGGCTGGAGGCGCTGGGCACGATGCGCATCGAAAAGGGCCACGTCACCGGCGCCGAGATCGACGGCCGCACCACAGCGCGCGACCTGCATCTCGACTGGATGCTGTCGAAGAAAAAGCCGTTCATCGGCTCGGCGATGATGGACCGTGAAGGCCTGATCGCGCCCGACCGGCTGCAGCTGGTCGGCCTGGTCTCGCTCGACAACCTGCCGCTCAACGGCGGCGCCCATATCGTGACGGAACTGGACGAGGCCAATCCGCACGATTCGCTCGGCCACATCACCGCCTGCTGCTATTCGCCGGCGCTGGGCAAGCATATCGCCCTGGCCCTGGTCGAGGGCGGCAAGGCGCGCCATGGCAGTCGCGCGTTCGTCTCCGATCCGCTGCGCAAGCGGTTCGGACCGGTCGAGATCGTCTCCAACCATTTCTACGACCCGGACGGGAGCCGCATGCATGGCTGAGCGCCAATCACGTGAAAGCCAACTACCGGAGCGCCTCTCGCCGCTCGAGCCGGTGTTCCATCCGGGTTCGCACGGCAATTTCGAGCATGGCGTGGACGTCATCCTGACCGAGACCCGGCCGGGCTCGATCCTGCAGCTTGCCGCATGGCCGGGCGCGGAAAAGCAGCTGATCGAGGCGATCCGCAAAGTCACCGGCCTCGCTCTGCCCGATGGGGCCGGCGGCGGTGTCGCCAAGGATGGCAAGGCTGTGTTCGGCTTTGCGCCGGGAAAGTTCACGGTCGTCGATGAAGCCGAGGGTCTGGCGGTGGCCGTTACCAGGGACGTCACCCCGGCCATCGGTACGGTCACCGACCTGTCGCATGGCCGCACCGCGATCCGCATCGCCGGGCCGAAGGCCGAATGGGTGCTGGCGAAATTCTTCGCCATCGACTTCGCGCTGCCCGCCTTCCCTGTCGGCGCCGGCCGCTCCACCACCCATCACGACGTCTTCGCCCAGATCCAGCGCACCGGCGCCGATCAATTCGATATCTACGTCTTCCGCTCCTTCGCCCGCTCGTTCTGGAAGGCGCTTTGTCACGCCAGCGAGGAAGTCGGCTACGAAGTGCAGTAGAGCAATTCCAGGAAAAGTGTGAAGCGGTTTTCCGTCAGGAATTGCGTCAACCAAAGGAAGCGGCCAAATGGCCGTTTCCCCTCGGCTTCTGGCATCAACGCCGACCGGTTCTGCCGCTAGAGAATCCTGCTGCAGACGCCCATGATGGCACAAGTGGCCGTCCAACCGGTCCAAGGGGTCAAAAAGATCCCGTCTCAGGCTCGGCATCGTCGTTTGGTTCGAACATCCCCATGACTGCAGAACTATCCGCCGGCGCCACGGATCGCGCCGATGTGTCGGCCAGAGCCTTGCTCTTGCTGCCGCTGACGGTCGCCTGCGGCGTGTTCATGACCAGCCTCGACCAGAACGTCGTGGTCACCGCCCTGCCCGGCATCAGCGAAAGCCTCGGCCGCCCGCCGAGCCAGCTCGGCCTGCTGATTACCGTCTATGTCGCCAGCCTGATCATCTCGATGCCGCTCGGCGGCTGGGCCGCCGACCGCTTCGGCCTGCGCAACGTCTACTGCTTCGCCTTGCTGGTGTTCGCGGCGTCATCGGCACTGTGCGGGCTGTCCAACGACATCTGGACACTGGTCGGCGCCCGCGCGCTGCAAGGGTTTGGCGGCGCGCTGATGGGGACGCTCGGCCAGGTCGTCATCCTGTCGACCTTCCCGCGCAGCCGCACGCTGAAGATAAACATGTATATCTCGCTCGCCGGCCAGTCCGGACCGCTGGTCGGCCCGCTCGTCGGCGGCGCGCTGACCACCTACATTTCGTGGCGCTGGATCTTCTTCATCAACGTGCCGTTTGCGTTGGCCGCGGCCGTTCTTGCCGCCTCGCTGTTTCCGACGGTTACCAAACCGGTGCGCACACCGTTCGATTTTCCGGGCTTCCTGCTGGTCGGCAGCGGCATGGTGCTGCTGGTCTTCGGCATGGACTCGCTTGCCGCAAAGGATGCCGCCGGCAGCATGATCGCGGCCGAGCTGGCGCTGGCGATCGTCATCCTGACGGTTGCCTCCTTCTACTGCCTGCGTGCCCGCAACCCCTTGCTGGACCTGAAACTCCTGCGCATCCGCACCTTCCGCATCTCCTTCCTCACTGGCGGCGGGCTGGACACGATCGGCCTGAGCTCCGTCGTCTTCCTGCTGCCGCTGATGTTCCAGCTCGGTTTTGGCATGAGCGCGGTGCAGGCGGGCTCGCTGACCTTCGTTGCTGCGGTCGGATCGCTGATCATGCGTGTCTTCATGCCGCGCCTGCTCAACCGCTTCGGCTTTCGCCGTGTGCTGGTCGTCAACACGCCGATCGTCGCGGCCATGGTCGCGGGCTTCGCCTTGATAGAGGCGACAACACCGGTCTGGATCGTGCTCGCCTATATTTTCGCCTTCGGTGTCCTGCGCTCGGCGCAGTGGGCATCGACCGGCAATCTCGCCTATTCCGACATCGCACCCGACCAACTCGCCCGCTTCAGCGCGCTCTATTACATTCTGTGGCAGCTGGCGGTGGCGATCAGCGTCGGCCTGGCTGCCGCGTTGCTGTCATTCCTGGCCGGCGGTGGGCCTGCCGTGACCAACGACTTCCGCATCCTGTTCGTGATCGAAGGCGTCATCACGCTGTGCGCACTGATCGCCTACCTCAAGCTGACACCGCAAGACGGCGCCCATGTCAGCGGCCATGGCGCGCAATTGAGCGTGGAATAGAGCCCTTTGGCCGACGCCCGCTTTATTCGCTGAACGTCACCCACTCTTCCAGCGGCACGCGGTCGGTTCGAAAATCGTTTTCAGGCTTGGAGGTATCCTCAAAGCCAAGCGCCATGCCGCAGACGACGATCTCCTCGTCGGGAATGTTGAGCACAGGCCGGATCTGCCGGTGATAGGGCGCAAAGGCTGCCTGTGGGCAGGTGTGCAGACCCCTGCCCCGCGCCGCCACCATGATGTTTTGCAGGAACATGCCGTAATCGATCCACGAGCCCTGGTTCAGCCGCCGGTCGATGGTGAAGATCATGCCGACGGGAGCGTCGAAGAAGACGAAGTTGCGGTCGTGCTGGGCGCGCATCTTGTCGACCTCGCGGCGGCCGATGCCGAGCGCGCCATAGAGCCCAAAACCGTTGGCGCGGCGGCGGGTGAGATACGGCTCGAAGAACTGGGTGGGGTAATAACGATACTCGTCCCAATCGGCCTTTTCGGCGCGGATGCCGGAATTGAGGATGGCATCGGTAATCTGCTGCTTGATCTCGCCCTTGGTGACATAGACCCGCCAGGGCTGCATGTTGGTGCCCGAAGGCGCGCGCGCGGCAACCGAGAGAATGGCGCGGATCGTCTCGTCATCGACCATGTCGGGCAGGAAGGCGCGCACCGAACGGCGCGACAGGATCGCCTCGTCGACAACAGCCGCGTCCTGCGCGATTTGGGCGTTTTTTTCCAGCATGGCCGTCCCTTTGCGCATACCCGGAAAGCCGAAACGGCGTTCAGAGAAGACCTTGCGCAGATTCCAAACCTTGGTCGCCGACCCGGCGCCCCCACGTCAGCCGTTCGTGGCCGAGCCTTTGCATGAACCGCCAAAATCGCGCAAGCAAATCTTGTGGCCTCATGAAAATCCACTTGATTTTTTCACGGGCGTGGGCTCTCATGAAATTCACTCCGGATTTTTCATCAAGTGAGCGTTTTGCCCCCAGCTACCGCCAAAACATTGCAGGGACCTGACGAGCGCCTGTTGGCGAGCGACATCCGTGCGCTGCGCAAGGCGCGTGGGCTGACGCTGGCCGAGATCGCCCTGAAGCTCGGCCGCTCCGTCGGCTGGGTCAGCCAGGTCGAGCGCGGCCTGTCGATCCCTTCGCTGGGCGACCTCAGGGCCTTCGCCGATTTGTTCGGCGTGCCGCTCAGCCTGTTCTTCAGCCATGACGTGCCGATCGAGAAGGAGCGCGGCGTGATCGTGCGCGCCGGCAGTCGGCGCACGCTTGGCACAAGCGAATCAGGCCTGGTGGAGGAGCTTCTGTCGCCCGATCTCGGAGGTAGTTTCGAGATGGTGCGTTCGATCTTCGCGCCGGGCGCGGAGATGAAGAGCGAACAGCTGCGGCCGACCGAGGAAGCAGGCTACATCGCTTCGGGCATTTTCGAGATCGAGATAGCGGGTGTCTGGCACCGTCTTGTTGAAGGCGATTCCTTCCGCTTCGAGCGCAAGCCGTACCGCTGGCGCAATCCCGGCACCGAGCCGGCCGTTGTCATCTGGGTGGTTTCGCCGCCTGTCTATTGAACGAGGGGTTTCTAATATGGCCGGTTTGCCGACCACGGCACGCGTGGTGATCATCGGAGGCGGTGTCGTCGGCACCTCCTCGCTCTACCACCTTTGCAAGGCGGGCTGGACCGACTGCGTGCTCCTGGAAAAGAACGAGCTGACATCGGGCTCGACCTGGCACGCCGCCGGCAATGTGCCGACCTTCTCGTCCTCCTGGTCGCTTATGAACATGCAGCGCTATTCGACCGAGCTCTATCGCGGCCTCGCCGACGCGGTCGACTACCCCATGAACTATCACGTCACCGGCTCGCTCCGCCTCGCGCATACCAAGGAGCGCATGCAGGAATTCCAGCGCGCCAAGGGCATGGGCCGATACCAGGGCATGGACATCGACATCGTCGGCACCGACGAGATCAAGCGCCGCTACCCCTTCATCGAGACGCATGATCTCAAGGGCGCGCTCTACGACCCGAACGACGGCGACATCGACCCGGCGCAGCTGACGCAGGCGCTGGCCAAGGGCGCGCGCGACATGGGTGCCAAGATCGTCCGCTTCTGCCCGGTGACGGGAGTTCGGCGCGAGAACGACGAATGGGTGGTTGTAACCCCGCAAGGCGAGATCCGCTGCGAGATCGTCGTCAACGCCGCCGGCTACCGAGCCGCCGAAGTCGGCAAGATGTTCGGCCGCGACGTCCCGATGATGGTGATGAGCCATCAGTACATATTGTTCGAGGAAATCCCCGAACTGATGGCCTGGTCGAAGGAACAGGGCAAGAAACTGCCGCTGCTGCGCGACGTCGACACCTCCTACTATCTGCGCCAGGAAAAGAACGGCATGAATCTCGGCCCCTATGAGCGCAATTGCCGCGCGCATTGGGCGACTCACAACGACTCGATGCCGGAGGATTTTTCCTTCCAGCTGTTCCCCGACGATCTCGACCGTCTCGAACATTATCTGGCCGACGCCGTCGCCCGCGTGCCGATCCTCGGCACCGCCGGCCTCTCCAAGGTCATCAACGGGCCGATCCCCTATGCGCCGGACGGCAACCCGCTGATCGGCCCGATGCCCGGCGTTCCCAATGCTTTCGAGGCCTGCGTCTTCACTTTCGGCATCGCGCAAGGCGGCGGCGCCGGCAAGGTGCTGGCCGAGTGGATCACCGAGGGCCAGACCGAATGGGACATGTGGTCCTGCGATCCGCGCCGCTTCACCTCCTTTGCCGCCGCACAAGACTATAGCGTCGCCAAAGGCATGGAGATCTACGGCAACGAATACGCCATCCAGTTCCCGCGCCATGCCTGGCCCGCGGGGCGCGACCGCAAGCTGTCGCCGATCCATGATCGCATCAAGGCGCTCGGCGCCCAGTTCGATGCCTACAATGGCTGGGAGCGCGCCACCTGGTATGCGAAAGACGGTGACGACACGTCGGAAGAAGCGACGCTCACCTTCCGCCGCGAAGGGCCATGGCACCACCGCGTGCGCGAAGAGTGCCTGGCGGTACGCGACGCCGCCGGCATTCTGGACCTGCCTGGCTTCTCGCGCTTCAACCTCGATGGCCCTGGCGCAGCCGAATGGCTGGCGCTGCAGGTCACCGGCCTGGTGCCCAAGCCCGGCCGCATCGGCCTCGTCTATTTTGCCGACGACAAGGGCCGCATCGTCACCGAGATGTCGGTGGTGCGCCATGGCGAAGAGCAGATGACGCTGATCACCGCGGCGGTAGCGCAGTGGCACGATTTCGAATGGCTGAAGTCGCGCATGCCCAAGGACGCAACTTTCACCCTCACCGACAAGACCGAAGACTATTCGACGCAAATCCTCGCCGGTCCCAATTCGCGCAAGATCCTGGCCGAGGTCTGCGATGCGGATCTCTTGCTACCCTGGCTGACGCATCAGGAAACCACGATCGCCGGCCGCTGGGCGAAGCTGGTGCGGGTATCCTTCGCCGGCGAACTCGGCTGGGAAATCCACACCAAGGTGGGAGACACCGCCGCCATCTTCCACGCCGTCTGGGCGGCGGGACAAAAACACGGCCTAAAGCCGTTCGGCATGTATGCGCTGGATTCGCTGCGCCTCGAAAAAGGCTATCGCACCTGGAAGGGCGACCTGTCGACCGACTATACGGTCCTGCAGGGCGGGCTCGAGCGCTTCGTCAAATGGGACAAGCCCGACTTCCGCGGCAAGGCAGCCCTGCAGAACGAAAAGCAGCAAGGCGTGAAGAAGCGCTTCGTCACGCTGGTGGTCGAAAACCCCGGCGATTGCGATGCGCCTTCGGTGTCGACGCTGTGGCACGACGGCAAGATCGTCGGCGAGACGACGTCGGGCGGCTGGGGCCATCGCATCGACAAGTCGATCGCGCTCGGCATGCTGCGCGCAGATCTGGCTGAACCGGATACTGCCATCGAGATTGAAATCTTCGGCGACCGCTTCAAGGCGGTCGTGCAGAAGGACGAACCGCTGTGGGATCCCAGGAATGAGAGGCTGCGGGCGTGAAGACTGTTATCCTCACCGATGGCGGCATGGGCCAGGAGCTGGTCCGCCGCAGCAAATCCGAGCCGACGCCGCTGTGGTCTGCCAGGGTGCTGATCGACGAACCGGATCTGGTGCGCGACCTGCATGCGGAATTCATCCGTGCCGGCGCCCGCGTCATCACCATCAACACCTATTCGGCCACGCCGGAGCGGCTCGCGCGGGAAGGAGCAGAAGACCTGTTCAAGCCGCTGCAGAAGCGCGGCATCGAGCTCGCAAGGCAAGCTTGCGAGCAAGCCGGAGAGGCAACCATCGCCGGCTGCCTGTCGCCCCTGTTCGGCAGCTATGCGCCGGCACTGACCATTTCCTATCAGGACACACTCGACATCTACCGCCGCATCGTTGCCGAGCAGGCGGACGGCGTCGATCTCTTTCTGTGCGAAACCATGGCTTCCGCCGATGAAGCGCGCGCAGCCGTCACGGCGGCATCGGAAAGCGGCAAGCCGGTCTGGGTGTCATGGACGCTGGCTGACCACGGTACCCCGCGCCTGCGCAGCGGCGAAGCGATCGCCACGGCCTCGCGTGCACTCGACGGCCTGCAGCTCGCGGCACGGCTGGTCAATTGCTGTCGGCCCGAAGCGATCGCCGCGGCACTGCCCGAGCTGATCGATCTCGGCGGCCCGGTCGGCGCCTATGCCAACGGCTTCACCTCCACCGAAGCGCTCAAGCACGGCGGCACCGTCGATGTGCTGCACGCTCGTCACGACCTTGGTCCTGATGCTTATGCCGACCAGGCGCTCGGCTGGGTCGAGGCCGGCGCCACCATCGTCGGCGGATGCTGCGAAGTCGGCCCGGCCCACATCGCTGCCTTGCGTGATCGGCTCGAACAGGCCGGCTATCAGATTTCGGGAGTTCAATGATGCCCAGACCGTCAAAGCGCATTTCCGGCATCGTGCCTTCGGGCAAGGATGGCTGGGAGGTCCACACCGAAGCCTGGGCCCGCAAGGAGGCCGGCCAGGACATCATCATGCTGTCGGTCGGCGACCATGATTTCGATACGCCATCGCAGACGATCGAAGCCTGCGTGACCGCCGTGCGCGGAAGCAACCACCACTACACACCGCTTTCCGGCGTTCCGCGCCTGCGCAGGGCGATGGCGGCGGCATCGACCGCCTGCAGCGGCATCGAGACAAGTCCCAGTCAGGTGATCCCCACGCCAGGCGGCCAGGCGGCGCTGTATGCGGCGGTGCAGGCCGTTCTCGACCAGGGCGATCATGCCATCGTGGTAGCGCCCTATTACGCCACCTACCCCAACACGTTCAGCGCCGCCGGCGCCAGTTTCACCGTGGTCGAGACGCCGGCCGAGGACGGTTTCCAGCCGCGCGCCGACAGGATCCGCGCGGCACTCAAGCCCAACACCCGCGCCATCCTGATCAACACGCCCAACAACCCGACAGGTGCGGTCTATTCGCGCGAGCGGCTGGAAGAGCTGGCCGAGATCTGCCGCGAGCACGATCTCTGGCTGCTGTCGGACGAGGTCTACTGGACGCTCGGCGGTGGCGAGCACATCTCGCCGCGCGGCCTGCCCGGCATGGCCGAGCGCACTTTGGTGATCAACTCGATGTCCAAGAGCCATGGCATGACCGGCTGGCGCATGGGCTGGCTGACCGGACCGGCCGAGATGATCACGTTGTTGATCAACCTCAATCTGGTGACGACCTACGGCCTGCCGGCCTTCATCTCGATCGCCTGCGCCGAGGCGCTGGAGAACCGTTACGGCGTCAAGGAGATCGCCGAGCGCTACGCGGCGCGCCGCACCGCGATGCTCGACGCCGTGCGCGGCATGAACAATGTCACCGTGCACGGCTCCGAGGGCGGCATGTATGTCATGCTCGACATCTCGGCCGTCGAGCCGGACGACGAGAAATTCGCCTGGGCTTTCCTCGACGCGGAGAATGTCGGTGTCATGCCGGGCTCCAGCTTCGGCCATGCTGCCGCCGGCCACATCCGCATCAGCCTCTGCCAGCCCGAACCGGTGCTTCAGGAAGCCGCAAAACGCCTGCGCCGCTTCGCATCCAGCTATCGCCGCGAGGCCGCATGACCAAGAGCATTCCCAAAAAGGCCCGCGCCGTGATCATCGGCGGCGGCGTCTCCGGCTGTTCGGTCGCCTATCATCTGGCCAAGCTCGGCTGGACCGACATCGTGCTGCTCGAGCGCAAGCAGCTGACCTCGGGCACGACCTGGCACGCCGCCGGCCTGATCGGCCAGCTGCGCGGGTCGCAGAACATGACGCGCTTGGCGAAATATTCGGCCGACCTCTACGTCAAGCTGGAGGCCGAAACCGAAGTCGGGACCGGCATGCGTCAGGTCGGCTCGATCACCGTGGCGCTGACCGAGGAGCGCAAGCACGAGATCTACCGGCAGGCCTCGCTCGCCCGCGCCTTCGACGTCGACGTGCGCGAGATTTCGCCCAAAGAAGTCAGTGAGATGTATCCGCATCTCAACGTTTCCGATGTCGTCGGCGCAGTCCACCTGCCGCTCGACGGCCAGTGCGATCCGGCCAACATCGCCATGGCGCTGGCCAAGGGCGCGCGCCAACGCGGCGCCACCATCGTCGAGAATGTGAAGGTCACCAAGGTCCACACCAAGGCCGGCCGCGTCACCGGCGTCTCCTGGGCGCAAGGCGAAGACCAGGGCACCATCGAGGCAGACATCGTCGTCAACTGCGCCGGCATGTGGGCGCGTGAACTCGGCGCCCAGAACGGCGTCACCATCCCGTTGCATGCCTGCGAGCACTTCTATCTCGTCACCGAGCCGATCACCGGTCTCGGCCGTCTGCCGGTGCTGCGCGTTCCCGACGAATGCGCCTACTACAAGGAAGACGCTGGCAAGATGATGCTCGGCGCTTTCGAGCCTGTGGCAAAGCCCTGGGGCATGGACGGCATCCGCGAGGATTTCTGCTTCGACCAGCTGCCCGAGGATATGGAGCATTTCGAGCCGATCCTCGAAATGGGCGTCAACCGCATGCCGATGCTGGCGACTGCCGGCATCCATACCTTCTTCAACGGCCCCGAAAGTTTCACCCCCGACGACCGCTATTATCTCGGCGAAGCGCCGGAGCTGCGGGGTTACTGGATGGCGACCGGCTACAACTCGATCGGCATCGTCTCTTCCGGGGGCGCCGGCATGGCGCTGGCGCAGTGGATCAATGACGGCGAAGCGCCTTTCGACCTCTGGGAAGTCGACATCCGCCGCGCTCAACCGTTCCAGAGGAACCGCCGCTATCTCAAGGAGCGCGTCTCCGAAACGCTCGGCCTCCTCTATGCCGACCATTTTCCCTACCGGCAGATGGCGACGTCGAGGAATGTCAGGCGCTCGCCGCTGCATGAGCATCTGAAGGCGCGCGGCGCCGTGTTCGGCGAGGTCGCCGGCTGGGAGCGCGCTAACTGGTTTGCGCGCGAGGGACAGGAGCGCGAATACCGCTATTCCTGGAAGCGGCAGAACTGGTTCGACAACCAGCGCGAGGAGCATCTTGCGGTCCGCAACAAGGTCGGCCTGTTCGACATGACCTCGTTCGGCAAGATCCGCGTCGAAGGCCGCGATGCCTGTGTGTTCCTGCAAAGGCTGTGCGCCAACGACATGGACGTTGCGCCAGGCAAGATCGTCTACACCCAGATGCTCAACCAGCGCGGCGGCATAGAGAGCGATCTGACGGTGTCGCGGCTGTCGGAGACGGCCTACTTCCTCGTCGTGCCGGGCGCCACGTTGCAGCGCGATCTCGCCTGGCTGCGCCGGCATGTCGGCGAAGAATTCGTCGTCATCACCGATGTCACGGCGGCTGAAAGCGTGCTCTGCGTGATGGGCCCGGATGCGCGCAAGTTGATCCAGAAGGTCAGCCCCAACGATTTCTCCAACGAGAACAATCCGTTCGGCACCTTCCAGGAGATCGAGATCGGCATGGGCCTCGCCCGCGCCCACCGCGTCACCTATGTCGGCGAACTCGGTTGGGAGCTCTATGTCTCGACCGATCAGGCGGCGCACGTCTTCGAGGCGATCGATGAAGCCGGCGCGGATATCGGCCTGAAGCTCTGCGGCTTGCATACGCTCGATTCCTGCCGCATCGAAAAGGCCTTCCGCCATTTCGGCCACGACATCACCGACGAGGACAATGTGCTGGAAGCCGGCCTCGGCTTTGCGGTCAAGACCGCCAAGGGCGACTTCATCGGCCGCGACGCCGTGCTCAAGAAAAAGGAAGCCGGCCTGTCGCGCCGGCTGGTGCAGTTCCGGCTGAAAGACCCAGAGCCCCTGCTCTTCCACAACGAAGCGATCCTGCGCGATGGCAAGATCGTCGGCCCGATTACCTCGGGCAATTACGGCCATCATCTTGGCGGCGCGATCGGGCTCGGCTACGTGCCTTGCCAAGGCGAAAGCGAGGCGGATGTGCTGGCCTCATCCTACGAGATCGAGATCGCCGGCGAACGGTTTGCGGCGGAAGCATCGCTGAAACCGATGTACGATCCGAAGGCGGAACGGACGAAGATGTAGCGCCTCTTCCTTCTCCCCGTTTCACGGGGAGAAGGTGGCCCGATAGGGCCGGATGAGGGGCGGCGCTAGCATTCGAAAGTTCGCTCTGCCCCTCATCTGCCTGCCGGCATCTTCTCCCCGAAAACGGGGCGAAGAAGGCTAACTTCAAAACCGCTCCAGCTTCGCCCGCACCTTCGCCAGAAACGCCGCCCGGCTCTTCGGCGTCGAGGCATCCATCAGATAATGCGCCAGGAAAAACGTCCGGCAGCGGCGAGCGCATAGCGCCCGCATGCCGCGCAGCAAGGTCTTGCGGCCGGGTTGGCCGACGACGACGCTCCACCAGGTCGGCGCACCGCAAGTGGTGATGACGCCGACCTTGGTGACATGCGTCATCAGCGAGACGATGCGCCCCTTTCCCAGCTTGAAGGCGACGTCGGTCGCCCATACCCGGTCGAGCCAGCCCTTCAGCATGGCCGGCAGGCCGTACCACCAGGTCGGATAGATGAACAGGATCGCCTCGGCCCAGGCGAGATGCTCGAAATGCGGCTTCAGCGCCGGATCCTCCGGCGCGCGGTCATTGTAAGCGCGCCGCTCGTCGCTTCCCATCACCGGATCGAATTTTTCGGCATAGAGGTCGAGCAGCCGCACCTCCCAGCCTCTGTGCGCCAGCACGTCGACCGCTGTGTCGCGGATGGCGGCGCAAAAACTTTCGGGCACCGGATGGCAATATACCACCAGCACGCGCATCAGAAGCTATCCATGCTGGCCGCGACCCTGGCGAGGAAGGCCGCCCGCGTCTCGTTGGTCGACAGGTTCATCGAATAATGCGCGAGATAGGACACAGAGGCGCCGGGCTTGATCGTCGCCCGCAGCATCCGTTTGACCAGCCGGCGCGGCGGATCGCCCATCAGCATGGCGCGAAACCGGCTGCCGCCGTAGGTGGTGATGGCGGCGAGCTTGCGGATGTTGTGCAGCGATGGCTGCACCTTGCCGTCGACCAGCTTGAACGACACGCCGGGCAGAAAGACGCGGTCGAAGAAGCCTTTCAGGATGGCCGGGAAACCGTAGTTCCAGACAGGGTATGACAGAACCGCCGCTTCGGCCTTGAGCAGGCGTTCGACATAGGGTGCGGTCGGATCTGAGGGGCTGCGTGGGTTGTGATAGGCGAGCCGCTCCCCACGCGTCAGCCTGGGATCGAAATCCTCGGCACAGAGATCGCAGTCATCGACCTCATGGCCCGCCGCCGTCAGCCGTTCGACGATCGTCCGATGCAGCCCGGCGTTGAAGCTGGTCTCCACCGGATGTGCATGGAGGACGAGGACTTTCATAGGGAAGTGTCGCCGAGGTCAGCGCGAGGCACCCCCCTCTGCCCTGCCGGGCATCTCCCCCTCAAGGGGGGAGATTGGCAGTCTTTACGCCGCGCCTGTTCTTCCAGGTGAAAGCGGTGGAGCGAATAATCTCCCCCCTTGAGGGGGAGATGGCCGGCAGGCCAGAGGGGGGTGGCCAGGCGCAAACCTCTCATCACCCGGCCCTCTGCAGCCCCTTGAACAAAAAAGTCCGTCCCGAGCGATAATCATAGTCCGGATTTTCCCAGGCGATCATCTTGCCGGGATTGAGCAGGCCTTGCGGATCGGTCTCGCGCTTGAAGGCGAGCTGGATTTCGTCGGTCTGCTTCATGCCGCCCTCTTCCAGCGTGTAGCGGTGCGGGTTGAAGATCGGGCAGCCATTCTGCTCATGCAGCCGGATGATTTCGTCGAGCCGCGCCTCGGTGGTGAATTTCACCAGCGGCAGGCCGAAGCAGGTGATGTTGCCGTCGAGCCGGACGAATTCGAGATGCGAAAAAACCTCGTCCGGGAACATCGCGTCCATCTTCTCGACCAGCGCCAGCTGGTTGGGAAACGGATAGAGCGATTGCAGATAGGTGATCGCGGGATCGACGCGTAGCGCCCTGAGCGTCGTGTGATTCCACGCCAGCTCGAAGCCCGGTGGCAGACCCTTCTTGTCGTCATCGGTAGCCGTCGCCGCATTGAAGATGATTTCGCCACCGGCGCGGCGGGTGAAGGCGACAAACGCGTCGAGCCCATGCCGCGCGACCATGACGACGCAGATGCTTTGCCCTTCCCTGAAAAACTTCTGGTGGCGCTTGAAATAGAGCTGCGGCACCGGGGCGGCGATCGGCGTGATCAGCTTGGTCAGGATGCCGTCCTGACAGGCCAGCGCATTGCCGTAGCGGGCGGTCGGCATGAAAGCGTCGAAGCCGACGATGACGTCGATCCAGTCATAGGCCGCCGTCAGCGGCATCTCGACCTCGGTGATGATGCCGTTGGTGCCGTAGGCATGCGTGACCTTGTGCAGATCCTCACCGGTGAGCTCGAGTGCCTTCGGCTCGGCCTCCATGGTGACGACGCGCAGGCGCAGCACATTGCCGAAATCGCGCAGGCCGCCGAAATTGATCGAGCCGACGCCGCCGGAGCCGCCGGCGATGAAGCCGCCTATCGACGCCGTGTTGTAGGTCGATGGCGACAGCCTCAATTCCTGGCCGGAATGCGCGCGCGTCGCTCTGTCGATGTCGGCGAGGATGGCGCCTGGGCCGGTCACCACGCGTCCCGGCGCGATGGCCTTGATCTCATTCATCTCGGCAAGGTTGAGCACCACGCCGCCCGACAGCGGCATCGCCTGGCCGTAATTGCCGGTGCCGCTGCCGCGCGGCGTCACCGGCACGCCATGACGGTGGCAGGCGGCGAGCACACGGATCAGTTCGGCCTCGTTCTTCGGCGTCACGATCAGGTCGCCGGTGACATGGTCGAGCTGCTGCTTCAGCACCGGGCTGTACCAGTAGAAGTCGCGGCTCTTCTGCTGGACGATGGCCGRATTGTCGTCGAGCTTTATCCCGTCGAGATCGCGTTTGAGCGCCGAAACATCCATCAGTCCACCATCAGTTCGTCGAGCTCTGCATAGTCGGGCAAGTGCCGGTCGATCGGCTTGCCGTCGCGCACGACGATGCGATCCGATTCGGGCCGCGACAGCAATTCCGTCCAGCTCCGCCCTTTGAAGAGAATGAAATCGGCGCTGCCGCCGGCGGTGAGCGTGCCGACGCCATCGAGCCGCATCACCTTGGCCGGCGTCGCCGCCACGGTCTGCGGCCAGTCGCCAACCGGATGGTCGAAATGCAGGATGCGCGTCGCCATGCGATAGACCTCCAGCATGTCGAGATCGCCATAGGCGTAGAAGGGGTCGCGCGTGTTGTCGGAGGCGACAGCGACCGCAATGCCCCTCGCCTTCATCTCATGCAGCAAGGTCACGCCGCGCCAGCGTGGCGTGGTCTGGTCGGCGCGCCGGTCCTGCAGATAGAGATTGCACATTGGCAGCGACACCACCGCAAGCCCGGCCTTGGCCACCTTGTCCAGCGTGTCCAGCACGTCGAGGTCCGGCTGGCGCGCCAGCGAGCAGCAATGTCCGACCAGGATGTTGCCCTCAAAACCGTTCCACAGCGAGGCCTCGGCGATCTTCTTCAGCGAGATCGCAGCGACATCGTCGGTCTCGTCGGCGTGGAAATCGAGGTCGAGCCCGTGCTTGATCGCCTCGGAAAACACCTTGTCGAGCAGTTCTTCGAGGTCCGGCACCATATAGGTGACGACGCCGAGCACGCCCTTCGCCGCGGCCACGCGCTTGGCCAGCCGCTCGAACCATTTTGCGTCGCGCACGCCTTCGATGCCGAGCAGGCAGGCCGCCTGCAACTCGATGCGGCCGCGCCATTTGTCGCGCATGGTCTCGAACACCGGCCAGGAGATCTCCTCCTGCGGCGGCACGCTGTCGAGATGCGTGCGCAGTGCCCTGGTGCCGTGCGCGTAAGCCGAGCGCAGCGAGAAATCCATGCGCCGCGCCACATCCTCGGCGCTCCAGCGCGCGGCGCGGTCAGCGCCTGTGGCATTGAGCGCGCCCATGAAGCTGCCGTCGGGATTGGGTTTGCGCGGCCAGATATGGCCCTTGTCGATATGGGTGTGGCAATCGACAAAACACGGCAGGATAATACGGCCGGCGAGGTCGATGGCGCCGGCCGGCGCTTTTGTTTTCTTATGCGCGACGATGCCGGAGATCTTGCCGTCGGCGACGGCAATGTCGGCCAGCGCGAAGCCGTCCCTGTCGTAAGTCGCGGCCAGACCGGGCGTCAGCGACCGGTGAAGGCGAACGTTGGCCAGGACATAGGACCCGTCCTGCGGAATGCTGATGGCTGACATCACCCCTTACCGCTCCTGCTTCAGCGCGCTCTCGTGCCAGCGGCGCAGGATGAGATGCGACACCAGCGACAGCACCAGGAAGATCAAAATGCCGGTCAGCGAAATCAGGATCAGCGCGGCGAACAGGCGCGGCGCGTTGAGCCGGTAGCCGGCCTCGATGATCCGCGAGGCCAGCCCCGATGATTGCCCCTGCGCGCCGGCGACGAACTCGGCCACGACAGCGCCGATCAGCGACAAGCCGCCGGCGATCTTCAGGCCGCCGAGGAAATAGGGCATCGCCGCCGGCAGCCTGAGATAGCGCAATTGCTGCCAGCGTGTGGCGCCGTTGAGCTTGAACATGTCACGCAGATTGCGGTCGACCGAGTTGAGGCCAAGCGTGGTGTTGGACAGGATCGGGAAGAAGGCGACGATCCAGGCGCACAGCAACAGCTTCACCGTCTGGTTGTTCACATAGATGTTGATCAGCGGGAAGATCGCCACGATCGGCGTCACCTGCAGCACGATGGCGAAGGGGAAGAACGACATCTCCACCCATTTCGATTGCGCAAACAGCACCGCCAGCCCGACGCCGCCGATAACCGCGAGCAGAAGGCTAAGGAACGTGATCCTGAGCGTCACCAGCAGCGAGGAGAACAGCAGTCCGGCATCGTCATAGAGTGTTTGCAGCACCACGCCCGGGCGCGGCAGGATGTATTTCGGGATCTCGTTCCAGACGCAGATACGGTCCCAGAACCAGATCGCAAGGATCATGATCGCCAGCGGCAGCACCCACCGGCCGATCCGCTCCAGCCGCTCCTGGCGCACACGGCCCGCCTCCTCCGGATCGAGCGTCAGCGAAGGCTGCTCAATGGCCGTCATGGTGGGGTCCGGCTGATGTGTTGATGGCGTTGACCAGAATGTCCGAGGCCTGGCGGCAGAGCGCGGCATAGTCGGGCGAGGTCCGAAACACCTCGTCGCGCGGATAGGCGGCATCGATGGCCAACTCGGCATGGACGCGTCCCGGCCGCGCCGCCATGACGACGACGCGATTGGACAGGAACACGCTCTCGAAGACGCTGTGCGTGACGAACACGACGGTAAAACGCTCGTCCTGCCACAGCTCCAGCAGATCGTTGTTGAGCTTGAAGCGGGTGATCTCGTCGAGCGCGGCAAACGGCTCGTCCATCAACAGGATGCGCGGCTTGGTCACCATGGCGCGCGCGATCGAGACGCGCATCTTCATGCCGCCGGAAAGCTCTCGCGGCACGGCGTTTTCAAAGCCGGTCAGATGCACGCGCGCCAGCATCTCCGTCACCGCCGGGGCTGCCTTGGTGCGCGACACGCCTTTCAGCCTGAGCGGCAGCCAGACATTGTCGAAGACATTGGCCCAGGGCAGCAGCGTCGGCTCCTGGAAGACGAAGCCGATGTTCGAGCGGTCGATCGAACCGCCCCAGTCGAGCACGCCTGAGGTCGGCGTCGACAGGCCGGCGATCAGCCTGAGCGCCGTCGACTTGCCGCAACCGGACGGCCCGAGCAGGCTGAGAAAATCGCCTTCGCGGATGGTCAGGTCGACATCGCTCAGCGCCGTCACGCCGTTGGAAAACACCTTGCCGACATGGCGCAGCGCCAAAAGCATCGGGCTTTCGCCCGACGCTGTCATGGGCGCCTTGGCCATTGTCTCCAGTCTCACGATTACTTCTTCAGCTCGAGCCCGACGCCCTTGTTGATGAAGGCCAGCGTATAGGCCTTCTTGATGTCGATGCCGGGCTGCGCGACCTTGGCCTTGACCATCTTGTCGTAGAAACTCTGGATGCGGGCGTCGGTCATGGCGCCGATGCCGAGCTTTTCCGAATCGCCGGAATCGACCACGCCGAATTTTTTCAGCTGTTCGATCGAGAAGGCGATCTGCTCATCCGTCATGTCAGGATTGTCCTTCTTGATCATGTCGTTGGCGGCCTTGTTGTCGCCGTAGAGGTAATTGTACCAGCCCTTGGCCGAGCCATCGACGAAGCACTGGACCACCTCAGGCCGCTTGTCGATCGTGTCCTGCATCACCTCGACGGTCGTCGCATAGGTTTCCCAGCCATAGTCGGCGAGCAGGAACTGGTTGGGCAGGAAGCCGCCGGCTTTCTGCACCGCGAACGGCTCCGAGGTGACATAGCCCTGCTGAATCGACTTCTTGTTGGCAATGAAGGGAGCCGGATTGAAGGTGTAGGGCACGCGCTTGGCCGCATCGAAGCCGAGCTCGGTGACCATCCACTGGAAGAAGGTCTGCGCGCCCTCGTCGCCGAGAATATACTGGTCGGCGTTCTTCAGGTCCTCCCACTTGTCCAGCCCTTGCCCCGGCTGGGACATGATGACCTGCGGGTCCTTCTGGAAATCGGCGGCGACGACCCGCATCGGAATGCCCTGCTGCACGGCGTCGAACGCCGAAAGCAGATTGCCGCCCATGTAGAAATCGAGCTTTCCGGCAAGCAGCAGCGGTCGCCCGCTGACCTGCGGGCCACCCTGCGAGATCGTCACGTCGAGGCCGCAGGCGGCATAGGTGCCGTCGGCCACGGCCTGGTAGTAGCCGCCATGCTCGGGCTCAGCCAGCCAGTTGGTGCCGAAGGTGACCTTCTCGTTCGCAGCCGCACCCAGCGTGCTGGCTCCAAGCAGCGCGAGCGCCAGCGCTGAAATCTTCTGTTTTCCGTACATCGACACCACCCTCTGTTGGCTCCGGAGCGTCACGCGCCGGGCTCGACACCATTGGTCCAAGAAGCAAGACACATGCCACCGCCCGGACCGCCTGCTTTTGGCAGCGGTCATTGCCAGGACCGGGCGGGTCATGCTGTGCGGAAGGCATCGTGCCTATTTTTTGGACGCCTGTCCACAATCGCTCCGGCAACATGCACTGCATCTTGAGGGGTGTGCGGTCAGGCCCTAGGCTGACCCTGAACCGGAGATTGCCATGTTCAGATTCCTCACCCCGAAGTCGATCAAACCGCCTTTCGCCCGCTACAGCCATGGCGTCGAAGTTCCGCCTGGCAAGCGGCTGGTGCTATGCTCCGGTCAGGTTGCCATCACGGCGGATGACCAGATCCCGGAAGATGCCGGCGCCCAGGCCGAACTCTGCTTCCAGAACATAGCGGCGATTCTCGGCGAGGCCGGGCTCGGGCTTGCCGACATCGTGCGCATCAACGCCTATGTCACCGACCGCGCGCATCTGCGCCCCTATATGGACGTTCGCGACCGGCAGTTTGCCAGCCCCGCGCCGGCCTCGACGCTGATGATCGTGTCCGGCTTTGCGCGGCCGGAGTTCAAGGTCGAGGTCGAGGCGATCGCGGCTGGGTGATCGACAGGCGGCGTTTGGCGCGCTAGGTCTCCCCGCACATTCAAGAGGCATGACATGACCGTTGCTGACAGACGCGTGTGGTGGGGCGACTACCGGACCACCGAATACGCCGCGATCGACCCGGAGGCGACGATCGCCGTGCTGCCGGTGGCGGCCATCGAGCAGCACGGTCCGCATCTGCCGGTGTCGACCGACACCTCGATCATGAACGGCATGCTGGAGACGGTGATCGCTCGCCTCCCCGCCGATCTCGACATCCGCATCCTGCCGGTCCAGGCGGTCGGCAAGTCGAATGAGCATCTGCATGCGCCAGGCACGCTGACCTTGCCGGCGACGACCCTCGTCGATGCCTGGACCGAGCTTGGCTTGTCCATCGCCCGCGCCGGCGTTCGCAAACTGATCGTCGTCAACTCGCATGGCGGCAATGAGGAGATCATGGGCATCGTCACGCGTGAGCTGCGCGTGCGTGAAAGGATGCTGGCGGTGAAGACCAGCTGGCAGCGTTTTGGCCGCCCGGCCGGCATGTACACCGAGCTGGAAGACCGCCACGGCATCCACGGCGGCGACGTCGAGACTTCGCTGATGCTGCATTTCCGGCCGGACCTGGTCGACATGGCCAAGGCCGACAATTTCGTCTCCAAGGTCGCCCGTGCCGAGAGCAAATTTGCGCTGCTGCGCCACACCGGAACGCACGCCTTCGCCTGGATCGCCAGCGACCTCAACCCGAACGGCGTCGTCGGCGACGCCTCGATCGCAACGGCCGAAAAAGGCCGGCTGACGGCAGAGCATCAGGCCGACGGCTTCATCACCTTGTTGAAGGACGTGCGCAAGGCGAAGCTTGCCGACTGGCTGGCGTAAACTCGCTCAGCCGTCGATCCTGAGAACGAACGGCGTGCCTTCGAAAGCGTCGGCGCCGCGTCCGATCGCCTCTATCGCCGAAATCATCCGGCCCTCGCGCCCAAGCAGCGCGTCAGCGACGGCAATCAGCCGTGGATTGGGCGTCGCCGACGGCGATAGAGCCCGCAATGTCTGCGCCAGTTCCACCTCGTCGCGCTTCGGCGCAAGTGCTGACGCGATGATATAGGCCGAGGCCGTCGAGCGGCTGATGCCGGCATAGCAGTGCACGACCATCGGCTTGGCGCGATCCCATTTGCGGGCGAAGGCGAGCAGGTTGCGCACATGATCTTCACCCGGCATGGTCATACCGTCCTGCGCCACCGCAATGTCGTGCATCACCAGATGCAGGTGGTTTTCCCTCGATATCGAAGCCGGTCGCGTCACCTCGGTGCCAGCGGCGAGCAGCGACAGCACGCGCTCGGCGCCGCTTTTCGCCACCGTTTCTTCCAGCTTGGACAGCGAACAGACATGGATCATCGCGCTACCTCCCTGGCGCCATCGTCGCGCCGTGCGGCCCAGTCGGCAAGCGCCGATTCGAGCCGCTGCCATTCGTCGTCGGCACCCGGCAGCCCGGCGCGCAGCACTTGGCGGCGGTCCGCGAAATGCCGAAGCAGGATGCCGCGCTCGCCGAGCGCTGAAAACAGCCCGGCCGCACCCGGCAGCTCAAGATAGCGAAACAGCATCGTGCCGCCGGCAACGGGAATGCCAAACCGACCGAACAGCGCGTCGAGCCGCGCGGCATCCTGCGCCAACCGGCGCCGCATGTCGGCCTGCCAGCCGCTGTCGCCAAGAGCCCTGATGCCGTATTCAAGCGCCGGGCCGGCGACGGCCCAGGGTCCGAATTGCGTCTCCAGCCGCTCGACCGTCGGCGGATTGGAAAGCGCGAAGCCGAGCCGCAGGCCGGCCAGGCCAAAGAACTTGCCGAAGGAGCGCAGCACAACGATGCCGCCTTGCCCGACATCGCCGGCAAGGCTTTCGGCCCCTGGGCCGACATCCATGAAGGCTTCGTCGACGACCAGCAGCCCGCCCTTGGCGCGCAACTCCCCGGCAAGCCGAACCAGCCTTTCCCGCGAAACGACGCGCCCATCCGGATTATTGGGATTGACGACGATGGCAAGGTCGGCTGCGGCAAGCGCGTCGACATCCTCGACCTCCACCACCGCATGGCCGGCAATCGCCGCCGCCCTGGCATGCTCGGCATAGGTCGGCCCCAGCACCAGCGCCCGGCCGGGGCTCACCAGCGAAGCGACGCGCGGCAGCAGGATCTGCGTGCCCGGGGCCACAGCCACATGGCTTGCCGATGGCGCGCCATAAGCGCCAGCCGCGATCTTGGCGAGGTCACGCAGGCGCCCGGCCTCCGGCAATCGCGACAGAGCGGTGGCGGGCAGCTCGAAAAGCGGGTAGGAGTGCGGATTGATACCTGTCGAGAGATCGACGAAAGGCTGTGGCGCGTGAGGGAAGAGCGCGCTCGCCCGGCCAAGGGATCCACCGTGATCCACCGCAGCAATCGCTCCATCAGAAAGCTTCATGTCGATCCTGATCGCTTTCCTGTCGCTGGTCATTGAACGCATCCTGGGCTACCCGGACTGGCTGTTCCGTGCCGTTGGCCATCCGGTCACCTGGTTCGGCAGGCTGATATCCTTTCTCGACCTCAGGCTCAACCGCGCCACTGATTCCGACGCGCAACGTCGCCGCCAAGGCAAGACCGCGCTGCTGGTCATCGTGCTGTTGCCCGCAGCAATTGCCTTCATCGTGCAACTTCTGCTCTGGCAGCTCTTTCCCGCCGGCATGATCCTCACCGCAATTCTGGCCTCGTCGCTGCTGTCGCAAAAAAGCCTGACCGAACATGTCGAGGCGGTGGCCGATGCGCTCGACACTGGCGGGCTGGCGCTCGGGCGCATTGCCGTTGCCCGCATTGTCGGCCGCGATCCCGAAAAGCTCGACCACGCCGGCGTCAGCCGCGCCGCCATCGAAAGCCTGGCCGAGAATTTCTCCGACGGCATCGTCGCACCCGCCTTCTGGACGGGCGTCTGCGGGCTGGCCGGCGGCGTCGCCTACAAGGCCGCCAACACCGCCGATTCGATGATCGGCCACCGCACCCCGCGCCACGAGGCCTTCGGCCGGGCAGCCGCGCTTTTCGACGACTGGATCAACCTGCCAGCCTCCAGGCTGACCGCACTGTTGATCGTTGCCGCGGCCTTTCTCGTCCGCGACGCCGACCCACGCAATGCCTGGCAAGCGGTGCGGCGCGACGCCGGAAAACACCGCTCGCCCAATGCCGGCTGGCCGGAGGCGGCAATGGCGGGCGCACTTGGCCTGGCACTCGCCGGCCCGCGCAGCTATGGAGGCGTTGTCGTCGAGGATGCGTTCATGGGCGAAGGCGGCCGCCGCGAAGCCGAGAGCCTCGACATCAGGCGGGCACTGAAACTCTACCAGGTGGCGGACTATCTGCTGATTGGGCTGTTCGGGTTGCTGTCGGCGATTCTTATCGCTGTGACGTACTGAGCGGATTGCCGTCGCTGGCTCCCACCCTCCCCCTTCGTGGGGAGGGTCGGCGCGAAGCGCCTGGGTGGGGCCTGCGCCCTACGAGAACCCCCACCCCGATCCGCTTCGCGGATCGACCCTCCCCACAAGGGGGAGGGTAAGAGGCCGCTCAAAACTCAATCCCCTGCTGCGCCTTCACACCCGCAGAAAAATGGTGCTTGGTCACGCCCATCTCCGTCACAAGGTCTGCCGCCTCGACCAACCCCGGCTTGGCGTTGCGCCCGGTGACGACGACATGCAGGCCTTCGCGCCGCGCCTTCAGCGTCGCCACGACCTTGTCGAGGTCGAGATAGTCGTAGCGCAGCGCAATGTTCAGCTCATCGAGCACGACAAGGCTGATCGAGGGGTCGGCGATCAGTTCCAGCGCCTTGGCCCAGGCTGCCTCGGCCGCCGCGATGTCGCGTTTGAGATCCTGCGTTTCCCACGTAAATCCCTCGCCCATCGTGTGCCAGACGACGCGCTCGCCGAACGCCGCGAAGGCATCCTTTTCGCCGGTGTGCCATTTGCCCTTGATGAACTGGACGACGCCGACGCGCTTGCCGTAGCCGAGCATGCGCAGCGCCAGCCCGAAGGCAGCGGTGGTCTTGCCCTTGCCGGGCCCGGTGTTGACGATCAGCAGCCCCTTCTCGACCGTCTTTTCCGCAACCTCGGCATCCTGCACCGCCTTGCGCTTGGCCATCTTGGCGCGGTGGCGTTCCTCGTCTTTTGCGTCGATGTCGGTCATTTATTTCACCTTGAGCGGCAGCCCGGCCACCATCAATAGCACCGTATCGGCAATTGCCGCGACCTGCTGGTTGAGCCGGCCGGCTGCGTCGCGGAACCGGCGTGCGAGCGCATTGTCCGGCACGATGCCTTGCCCGACTTCGTTGGAGACCACGAACCACGGTCCGCGCGGTCGCGACAGCACATCGGCCAGCCGCAGGCATTCTGCGTCGAGTTCATGATCAGCCAACATATGATTGGTCAGCCACAGCGTCAGGCAGTCGACGAGCACCGGCTGGTTGTCGGGTAGTGCTTCGAGCGCGCCGGCGAGATCGAGCGGCGCATCGATGGTCGCCCAGCCTTCGCCGCGCCGCGACCTGTGCTGCGCGATGCGCTCACGCATCTCGTCGTCATAGGCTTCAGCGGTGGCGATATAGGCCCATGGCGGCGGCAGCGCCGTCGCCAGGGTTTCGGCATGCGCGCTCTTGCCGGAGCGCGCACCGCCGATGATGAAGGTCAAACTGCGATCAGGCAAAGCTGTCGCGCAGGCTGGTCGCCGTGCCGGTGAAGCGTCCGCGCACCACGCCGACAACCGCGCCGAGCACCAGCCAGAACACCAGATTGGTCACCGTAACCGCCACCACGAACTGATGGTGCAGGCCTTCGGGGATCGACGTTACGAAGCTGTCCGGCTGCGGCGCACCGACGATATGCGGCGCCACGATCAAGGCCACCGCAAGGATCGCCAGCGGCAGCGATTTGCGGAAGGCGATCAGGCCGAGACCGGCAGCGGTCGCCGCCACCGTTGCCCACCACCAGATCTGGCGTTGGGTGAGGTCGGCCACCGGCATGGCCGGCAGTTCCGGCGGCAGGCTGAGGCCCGGTGCGAGCGTGAACGCGGCAAAACCGGCCAGGCCCCAGAATATACCCTGGCGCCAGTTGCCGATGCCGCCGGCGAATTCGGAAACGGCCACCAGGACCAGCGCGAAACCGATGCCGGTGACGATATTGGCCAGCACGCTGAAGGCGAAGCGTTCAAAGCCGTCGGCCGGCGCCCAACCTTCATCCTCCGCCGGCGCGGCTGCTTCAGCCGGCGCGGGTGCTGCGCTGCTCATGGCATTTTCCGCAGGTGCTGGGGTGCTCATGGCATTGGTGTCCGCAGCGGCGGCGGGCGCTGCTGCATGCTCATGTTGATGGCCGCCGCCGGCCTGTTCGTAGACTTCCGCCTTCAGGATGAGCGGCACGGTCGCATAGGCCTGCAAGCAGGCGAGAACGACGCCGGCCACGAGCCCTGCGATCGCCGCGATAAACACGACGTTGCGAAACAGATTCATGATGTCAATTCCTCGTCAGTGGCAGGGAAACGCCATCGAATGGCGATAGTCGTGCGCGGCATTGTGGACCGCATCGATATGCGAGAAGCCGACAATGCCGATGACGAAAATGCCCAGAAACGCGCTCAGCACGAGCTGCGTGAAGCGCGACTGCGAGGAGACGGAAGCGCCGAGGGAGACGGAAGCGGTATTCATATCTTGTCCTTTCGCCCTCCACCCGAGGGCATCGAAGTCAGTTCCCTGTCGCCGGCAGGTCTCCTGGCTCACGGAATAACGCCCTTCCCCACCTTCCCGAAGAAAAATCCTCAGTGGCTTGGAGAGGACTACCGCACACAGTTGCGGGGGCAGCCACGGCATTGGGCAACAACTCAGCCCTCACCGCATTCCCTCTTGGTCCCTAATGGAACCGACGACATGCCTGACTATAGGCTGAAACAGCTGCATCCGGCAAACCAAATTCCGCCGGCCAACAGCGCGAATGCGCCATGCAGCATTACGGGTTCAAGGCGGAGATCCGCTCGGCGACCAGCCGCTGCAGCCGCCACAGATGGCGATCGTGAATGCCGCGCTCCTCCAGATTCTTCACCGTGTTGTAGAGATAGTCGGCGCCCGACCCCCAATGCCCACAGGATGTCGCCAGCCTGTCGACGACCTTCGCCTCGTCGAGCGGGCCGGAATAGGTCAGGCCGTTGCGGTTGATGACGAAAGCCAGCGCCCTGAGCGGACCGGCCTCGCTTGCAAGCTTCAGCATGCGCGGCCGGTAGCTTGTCGGCTTCAGCGTGACTTCGCGCCGGAACAGCTTGCCCAGCTGTTCTCGCCGGTTGTCGTCGGCCAGCCGGAAGGCGACGCCTTTGCACTGGCCACCACTGTCGAGCGCCATCATCAGGCCCGGGCTTTCCTTGGTGCCCCGCCAGCGCGTCATGTTCATACAAAAGGAACGGTGCCAGCCGCGCGCCAGGGCGACGCGGTCCTCGACATAATCGATTTCCGGCTTCCAGATCAGCGAGCCATAGCCGAACAGCCACAGCGGTTCGCTGTCAGGGAGCTCAGCCTGCAATTCGTCCAGCAGCGCGTCATAGTCGCTGTCATCGAGGTGCATCGCCTCGGGGTCGGGTCCGGCGTCGGCGATCTCGCGCCAGCAACGCGCGACCAGCTCCGGCGTAAGCGACATCTGTCGTGCGGCCAATTTTCCGAATCCCCTCAAGTCACGACATGATTATGCGCCGCGCCCGCAACCGGCAATGTCAGCCGTGATTGACAAACGATTTGCCGGGGTGTCGGCTGCACCATCCAGGGAGCCAGCCATGCAACCCAATCCGAGCCAGCGCGATCCCTACAATGGCCTGACCGAGCTTCAGCCGACGCTGCCGTCCTCGGCCTATTGGGACGCCGGCGCCTACCAGCGCGATCTCGACGCCATCTGGTACAAAAGCTGGCTGCTGGTCTGCCGCGAGGCCGACCTCGCCCAGCCTTTGGCGTTCAGGACATTTCGCGTCGGCACGCAGGAAATCGTCGTGCTGCGCGATGACACCGGGCAATTGCGCGCCTTCCACAACACCTGCCGGCATCGCGGCTCACAACTTTGCCAGGAGAGCGAGGGTCGGCTGAAGGCGCGGCTGATCACCTGCCCCTACCACGCCTGGTCCTATTCGCTGCGCGGCGATCTCGTGCGCGTGCCCTCGAAATCGCTGCCCGAGGGTTTCGACAAGGCCGACCACCCGCTTTTTCGCGTGGCGCTGTCGGTGTGGCGCGGCTTTGTCTTCGTCAACCTGCAGGAGGACGCGGCCGGCTCGGCGCAGGCGTCCTTCGATCCGGCATCGGGCAACCTCGGCAACTGGCCGCTGGAAACGCTGGTATCAGGCCATGTGCTGCGCAAGGTGATGAACTGCAACTGGAAGATTTTTTGGGAGAACTTCAACGAGTGCCTGCATTGCCCCGGCGTCCACAAGGACCTGTCGCGGCTGGTGCCGATCTACGGCCGCGGCCTGATGAGCCGCCACGACGACCCCGACTGGGTGCGCCATGCCGACAATGACGCGCCGGAGTTTTCCGGCGGCCTGCGCGCCGGCGCCGAGACCTGGTCGCGCGACGGCCAGGCGCATGGTCCTGTGTTCTCAGGCCTGACACCAGCCGAGCGCGCGGCCGGCCAGACCTATGCCACCAATCTGCCGTCCATGTTCATCGTCGGCCATGTCGACTATGTCCGCACCGTGCGGCTGACACCGATTGGCCCGGAGCAGACCGAACTCACCGCCGAATGGCTGTTCGCGCCCGAGGCGCTGGCTGAGACCGACATCGACAATGTCGTCGCCTTCGGCACCCAGGTGCTGGAGGAGGATGCCGCGATCTGCGAGATCAACCAGAAAGGCCTGCGCTCGATGCGCCACCAGGCCGGCGTGCTGATGCCGGAGGAATATGATCTGCACCGCTTCCACAATTGGGTGCGCGACCGCCATGCAGCGTCCTGATCACAGCGATTTCGGCAGATAGCGCCACGTGACGAAGCCGCAGGCTGCCGCCAAGATGCCCAGCGTGACGAACACCGGGGCGATCTCTGGTGGTAACAGGAAGCAGCCGACCCATTCCCGGCAAAAAGCGAATTCGGCCAAAGGCTTTCCGGCTCTGGCCTAAAGCGCCACCTGATGCATGCCGCACGGCCTTCTTTTGTCCGGTGCAACCGTGATAGTCGTCTCTGGGGCTGAATCAGATCGCGAGACCATGAGCATCCATACCGCACCCGTTCCGGATCAACCGAAGCGCATCACAGCCATCGACGTCGTGCGCGGCATCGCGCTGATCGCCATGGCCAGCTACCACTTCACCTGGGATCTGGAAAATTTCCACTACACCGATCCCGGCCTCACCGCCTTCGGCTGGTGGAAGATCTATGCGCGCTGCATCGCCTCGACCTTCCTGTTCCTGGTCGGCGTCAGCCTGTTTCTCGCCCACGGCAAGCAGATCCGCTGGAACGGCTTCTGGAAGCGCTTTGCCATGGTCGCGGTGGCGGCGGCCGCCATATCGGCGGTGACGTATTTCATCACGCCGGACAGCTTCATCTTTTTCGGCATATTGCACGAGATCGCGCTGGCCAGCCTGCTTGGCCTTTTGTTCCTGCGGCTGCCGGCGCTGTTGACGCTGGTCGTGGCGGCAATCGTGATCGCAGCGCCCATCTACCTCAGGTCCGAAGCCTTCGATCATCCAGCACTTTGGTGGGTCGGCCTATCGGCGATCAACCCGCGCTCCAACGACTTTGTGCCGTTGTTTCCCTGGTTCGGCGCCGTGCTTGTCGGCATCGCGGCGGCGAAGCTTGCATCCACCAGCGGCGTGCTGGCGCGGCTGGCGACGCTGACACCCGGCCGCTGGGCCAAGCCGCTCCTCTTCATCGGCCGCCACAGCCTGGCGTTCTACCTGATCCACCAGCCGCTGCTGTTCGGCTGTGTCTGGCTGTTCTCGCAGATCGCGCCGGCACCGGTGGAGACACGGGAAGTGGTCTTCCTCAAGGAGTGCCAGGTATCCTGCGAACAGCAGCGCGACACGGCGTTCTGCGCCAGCTATTGTGTGTGCATGCTGGATACGCTGCAAGGCGAGGCAGCATTCGACCGGCTCTACAATGGCGACCAGACCCCGGAGTTCAAGGCGCATCTAAGCGACCTCGCCGGCATCTGCACAGCCAAGACGGAGGAGAGCCCGATGACTGAGGGAGGGCAACAATGACCGATAAGCTTGCAAAACCCGGTCCAGCAAAACCCGGGCCGGCAAAACCAGGGCTGATCCCTTGGCCGCCGCTGATCTACTGCGCCGCCATCGCCATCAGCATCGTGCTTGGCTTCTTGTATCCCCTGCCCTGGATCGGCGATCTCCTTGGCGACCTTTTGTTCGCGGCCGGCTTTGTGGTGCTGCTTGCCGTCGGTGCCCTCTGGTTCACCGCCATCCGCGCCATGATGCGGGCCAAAACGACGATGAACCCCAACGGCGTACCCGAGCATCTGGTAACGTCAGGCCCATTCGGCGTCACGCGCAATCCGATGTATCTCGCCAACACGCTGCTGCTCATCGGCGCCGCCTTCGTTTCAGGGATCGTATGGTTCCTGCCGCTGGCCCTGATCGCGGCCTTCGCGACCCAGAAAGTCGCGATCGAGAGCGAGGAAAAAGTGCTGGCGGCCAAATTCGGCAAGAAATACCGCGACTATGCCAAACGGGTTCGGCGCTGGATCTGAGGCGAAGCAGGAACTGCTGATCTCCCCCCTCGTGGGGGAGATGGCCGGCAGGCCAGAGGGGGGCGCTGTCCCTCTAACCTATCGACGTCCGCTCAGGTATTTACCCCCAGCTCCACCAGCCGCTCGACGCAAGACTCCTCCGCCTGGTCGAGCTCCGCCAGCGTCTCTTCCAGATCGCGCCGCTTCTGGCGCAAATCCTCGCGCTTTTCCTCGATGCGCTTGATCATCAGGTTGAGTTGACCGACCTCGCCGGGCGGCTCCTTGTACATCTGGATGATTTCACGGATCTCGTTGATCGAGAAACCGAGGCGTTTGCCGCGCATGATCTGGCGGATCAGATGCCGGTCCGAAGGGCGAAACAGCCTGGTGCGGCCGCGCCGGACCGGTTGCACCAGCCCCTCATCCTCGTAAAAGCGCAGCGTGCGCGTCGACACATCGAATTCGCGCGTCAGCTCGGTGATCGTATAATATTCCCGCATCATTGCTCCAAATGCCGGAACATGAGTCAATGACCGCTTGCGCGGCACCTCGCCCAATTCCGATCCACCCGCTCCATACCGGATTCGGCAGGAAACCCCGAGGCAGCCTCGCACGGCATTTACGTAAAAGTCAATTGACGCACCACCCTTCCGCGAATTGGGCCTAGGTTGCTGAGATTCAGGTCAGGCCGAGTCGAAAATGGCTAATGCCGAGAACCGGAGCGGAGCGTACTTAAAGTACGTGAGCACCGGAAGCGCAGGGATCAGCCATTTGCAGACCGGCCTCACCTGAATATCGGCAGCCTAGGGTACCGCGAACCACCATGTGGCCAGCCCAAGAAAGGCGAAAAAGCCGACGACGTCGGTAACCGTCGTGACGAAGACCGCCGACGCCACCGCCGGGTCGATCTTGAACCGGTCGAGCAGCAGCGGAATCAGGATGCCGGCAAGGGCTGCCACGAACATGTTGATGATCATCGCGGCCGCGATGATGCCGCCCAGATTGGGGTCGCGGAACCAGGCCGCCGCGACGATGCCGATCAGCACCGCGAAGATGATGCCGTTGATCGAGCCCACCCCCATCTCGCGGCGGATGATGCGGCCGGCATTGTATATGTCGAGATCCTTCGTCGCCAGCGCCCGCACCGTGACGGTCATGGTCTGCGACCCCGCATTGCCGCCCATGCCGGCCACGATCGGCATCAGCACGGCCAGCGCCACGATGTGCTCGATGGTGCGGTCGAACAGCCCGATCACCGAGGCCGCCAGGAACGCGGTCAAAAGGTTGACCAGCAGCCAGGGAACGCGCGAGCGCGAGGTCGACAGAATGCTGTCGGAAAGCTCTTCATCGCCGACGCCGCCCATGCGCAGCAGATCTTCCTCGGCCTCCTGCTGGATGACGTCGACGACGTCGTCGATGGTCAGCACACCGACCAGCCGCTCGTTCTCGTCGACGACAGCGGCGGAGAGCAGATCGTATTGCTCGAATTCCCGCGCCGCCTCTTCCTGATCCATGGTGGCCGGAATGGCGTGCCTTGTCTCATGCATGACATCCTCGACCTTGATCGTGCGTTTGGTGCGCAGGATCTGGTCGAGGTCGATGGCGCCCAACAACTTGAAGCTCGGATCGATGACGAAGATCTGGCTGAAGCGGTCCGGGAGGTTCTTGTCCTCGCGCATGTAGTCGATGGTCTGGCCGATGGTCCAGAACGGCGGCACGGCGACAAACTCGGTCTGCATGCGCCGGCCGGCCGTCTCTTCGGGGTAGTCGAGCGAACGGCGCAGCCTGATCCGTTCGGTGAACGGCAGTTGCGACAGGATCTCGTCCTGGTCTTCCTTTTCGAGGTCTTCGAGAATGTAGACCGCGTCGTCGGAATCGAGGTCCTGCATGCCCTGGGCGATTTGCTCATTGGGCAAATTGTCGACGATGTCACGGCGGATCGCCACGTCGACTTCGGTCAGCGCCGAAAAGTCGAAATCGGTGCCGAGCAGCTCGACGAGCGCGCGGCGCTGTTCGGGATGCAGCGCTTCGAGCAGGTCGCCGAGTTCCGACTGGTGCAGGTCGTCGACTTCGCGCTTCAGCGTCAGCGTATCGCGGTCGGCGATGGCGGCGCCGATCTGGGCGAGGAAGGACGACAGCACGACGCCATCCTCGCCATAGATGTCGGCGTGGGCATCGTCAGCGGCCTTGGCGCCGCTCGTCTGTTCGTGTTCGCCTTCCACCGGCGCCTCCCGCCATCATCCCTTCCGGAAAAGGTGCCCGTCAGGTCTAGACCATGATCTTGAAAAGGGGAAACCGGTTTGGACCCGGCGCTCAAACAAAATCAGATACGTCAGCAACCCGAATCGGCTTCATAAGCTGTCGCTCTAACGCACGGGAATTTCAAGCGAAATGCCCGCTTGGCAGTTGGCGCCTTTTCGCCGTGAAGCGACAGCACCGCCCACACCGGAACCCCGTCGTTGCCATCGAAACAGCACGCTTTCCCGCTTAAGGCAGCGCGACAGCACATGTCGCTGGGGAAAGAGCACCCCTGCACAGTTGGGGCAGAATTGTCATGATGCAGGTCCAGGCAACTGCCGGACCGCTCGGATTGCAACCAGAACAGCGGAAGCCCTTGAAGATCAGGTCACAGACAGAAACCAAGGTATCAGCGGAACGGCGCGTGCGCGTGGTCGTCGCCGAACGCAATCCGCTCGTCATATCGGCGCTGCGCGAAATGCTGGAATGCGACGGCCGCTTCGAACTCCTCGCCTGCGTGCAAAGTGGCAGGCATTTCCTGGACCTGGCGGCGGAAGGCGACTTCGACGTCGCCGTCATCGGCTGGAAGCTCGCCGACATGGACGGCGCCGATGTGCTGGCCGAGGTTCACAGCCGCAAGCTCGGCGTGCGCATCGCGGTGTTTTCCAACGACCATGACATCGGCATACTGAAGCAGTGCGTGCGGCTCGGCGCCCAGGGCTACTGCTTCCAGTTCGACGACCCCTCAATCATCTTCGAGACGATCCTCGCCGTCGCGCACGGGCGCATCTGCATCCCCTATATCGACATCAACAAGGTCAACGACACGCCCCTGGCGCAGCTCACCGTGCGCGAGCGCGAGCTGCTGGCGGTGCTGTCCGACGGGTGGACGAACCTGCAGATCGCGACGCGGACGGGGATTTCCGAAAACACGGTGAAATACCACCTCAAGAATCTCTACGACAAGCTTGACGTTCGTAACCGGGCGATGGCCGTCGCGCTCTATTCCAGGGAAAAGCGCACCCAGAAACAGCCTTTCGGGTAGGACGAAGACCGGGCCATTCGGGTAGGCCGACCGGGTAGGCCTTTCCCACCCGCACGCGGCGAGATGTTACCCGGCAAGGTGTTGTTGCTTTTAGCCGTCGAAACGAAACTCCCCATCACCGCTTTGCTGGATCAGGAGGAGTTCGCATCATGGCCGGTTTCACCCATCTTTTCATTCCCGGACCGACCAACATTCCCGAACAGGTCCGGCAGGCGATGAACCTGCCTATGGAGGATATGCGCGCCGCATCCTTCCCCGATCTCACGCTGCCGCTGTTCGAAGACATCAGACGCGTCTTCAAGAACGAGACCGGCCGCGTCTTCATCTACCCCTCCTCCGGCACCGGCGCCTGGGAAGCGGCGATGACCAATGTGCTCAGCCCCGGCGACCGCGTGCTGATGTCGCGCTTCGGCCAGTTCTCGCATCTGTGGGTCGACATGGCCGAACGCCTCGGCTTCGAGGTCGATGTCATTGATTGCGAATGGGGAACCGGCGTGCCGCTGGAACTCTATGCCGAGCGCTTGAAGGCCGACAAGGCGCACCGCATCAAGGCGGTCTTCTGCACCCAGAACGAGACCGCGACCGGCGTGACCAGCGACGTCGCCGGCTGCCGTGCCGCGCTCGACGACGCCAACCACCCTGCTCTGCTCTTTGTCGACGGTGTGTCGTCGATCGGCTCGATCGACTTCCGCCAGGAGGAATGGGGCGTCGACTGCGCCGTCAGCGGCTCGCAGAAGGGTTTCATGCTGCCCGCCGGCCTCGGCTTCCTCTCGGTCAGCCAGAAGGCGCTGGCAGCTTCGAAGACTGCCACGCACCGGCGCTGCTTCTTCTCGTTCGAAGACATGATCCGCGTCAACGACACCGGCTACTTCCCTTATACGCCGGCTACACAGTTGCTGCGCGGCCTGCGCGCCTCGCTCGACCTGATCGCCGAGGAAGGGCTGGAGAACATCTTCGCCCGCCACCACCGCCTCGCCGAAGGCGTGCGCAAGGCGGTCGACGCCTGGGGCCTGAAACTCTGCGCCAAGGCGCCGAAATGGCACTCCGATACGGTCAGCGCCATTCTGGTGCCGGAAGGCATCGACAGCGCCAATGTCGTCAAGCGTGCAGCCGGGGCCTACCAGACGTCTCTTGGCGGCGGCCTGAATAAGGTGGCCGGCAAGGTCTTCCGCATTGGCCATCTCGGCTGGCTGAACGAGGTGATGGTGCTGGCATCGCTCTCGGCGGCTGAACTCACGCTGCTCGACTGCGGCGTGCGGCTGGCGCCCGGCTCCGGCGTCGGCGCCGCCATCCAGCATTTCCGCGCCTCGGCCGCCGTGCCGGTCGCCGAAGCCGCCTGAGGGAGCCGACCATGAGCCACACCATCAACCATCTGAAGAAGCTGCGGCTGCAGCGCTCGGAACTCGCCGTTCCCGGCTCCAGCCCGGAGATGATCGACAAGGCGGCCAACAGTGCGGCCGACTTCATTTTCCTCGACATCGAGGATGCCGTCGCGCCGCCCGACAAGGAGCGCGCCCGCAAGAACATCATCCAGGCGCTCAACGACATTGACTGGCGCGCCAAGGGCAAGACCGTCTCGGTGCGCATCAACGGGCTCGATACCCACTACATGTACCGCGACGTGGTCGACGTCATGGAGCAGGCCGGCGACCGGCTGGACACCATTCTGGTGCCGAAGGTCGGCGTGCCGGCGGACCTCTATATGGTCGAGGCCATGGTCAACCAGATCGAGATGGCCAAGGGTTTTAAAACCCGCGTCGGCCTCGAAGCACTGATCGAGACCGCGCTCGGCATGGCCAATGTCGAGGCGATTGCCGCGACCCCCGGCCGGTTGGAAGCCATGCATTTCGGCGTTGCCGATTACGCCGCGAGCTGCAAGGCGCGTACCGTCAACATTGGCGGGCTGAACCCCGACTATCCCGGCGACCAGTGGCATTTCGCGCTGTCGCGCATGACCGTCGCCTGCCGCGCCTACGGCCTGCGCGCCATTGACGGGCCGTTCGGCGATTTCTCCGATCCGGAAGGCTACATCGCCGGCGCTAGGCGCGCGGCGGCCCTGGGCATCGAAGGCAAATGGGCAATCCACCCCTCGCAGATAGCCCTCGCCAACGACGTCTTCTCGCCACCGGAAAAGGAAGTGACCCGCGCCAGGCGCATCCTCGAAGTGCTGAAGGAGGCGGAGGCGCAAGGCAAGGGCGCTGCGGCGCTGGACGGCAAGATGATCGACGCCGCGTCGGAGCGCATGGCGCGCAATGTTCTGGTGGTCAACGAGGCCATCGAACGCGCCCGCCAGCCACACGCGGTCGCTCAATAAAAATACCGGGAGGACAAAATGGACATCCACGAATATCAGGCCAAGGAACTGCTCGCCCGCCACGGCGTGCATGTGCCGCGCGGTGGGCTGGCCTACAGCCCCGAACAAGCCACCTACAGGGCACGTGAAATCGGCGGCAGCAAATGGGTTTTGAAGGCGCAGGTGCATTCCGGCGCCCGCGGCAAGGCCGGCGGCATAAAACTCTGCGCCAATGACGAGGAAATCTCCAACGCCGCCGAGGCGATGCTCGGCCGCAAGCTGGTGACCCAGCAGACCGGTCCTCGCGGCAAGCTGATCTCGCGCCTCTATCTCGAGGAAGCCGTCGACATCGCGCAGGAGCTCTATGTCGGTTTCGTCCTCGACCGCAAGGAAGAGCGCGTCATGATCGTCGCCTCGGCCGCCGGCGGCATGGAGATCGAGGACATCGTCGAAAAGGCGCCCAATTCCATCCTGCGCACATCGGTCGATCCCGGTGTCGGCATGCAGCGTTTCCAGGCGCGCGAGATCGCCTTCGGGCTTGGCCTCGACCACAATCTGATCGGCAAGGCCACCGAGACCATCTTCAGCTGCTACCAGGTGTTCCGCGACTACGACGCCTCGATGCTGGAGATCAATCCGCTGGTGGTGACCCGCGACGGCAATCTGATCGCGCTCGACGCCAAAATGTCGTTCGACGAGAACGCGCTGTTCCGCCGCCCGGAAATCTCCGAGCTGCGCGACAAAAGCCAGGAAGACCCGCGCGAGACCTTCGCCAGCGACCGCGGCCTCTCCTATGTCGGGCTGGAAGGCAATATCGGCTGCATCATCAACGGTGCCGGTCTGGCCATGGCGACCATGGACATGATCAAGATCGCCGGCGGCGAACCCGCGAACTTCCTCGACATCGGCGGCGGCGCCTCGCCCGAGCGGGTGGCGAAATCCTTCCGCGCCGTGCTCGGCGACAAGAATGTCGAGACCATCCTGGTCAACATCTTCGCCGGCATCAACCGCTGCGACTGGGTCGCCGAAGGTGTCATCAAGGCGATCCGCGAGGTCGGCGTCAACGTGCCGCTGGTGGTGCGGCTGTCCGGCACAAAAGCCGAGGAAGGCCGCCGCATCCTGGCCGATTCCGGCGAGGCGGTGATCGTTGCCGACACGCTGGCCGAAGCCGCCGAAAAAGCCGTCGCCGCCTGGCGCGCGGCCGCCAAAAAGAAAAAAGCAGCCTAGAGCCGGATAGTTTCAGGTCGAAACGACCTGAAATCTGAATCCGTCTCTAAATCAAACAGATAGAGCATGATGTCGTCCGAAAACCGCTTCACACTTTTCGGCATCATGCTCTAGGGAGGTCGATAAAATGGCAATTCTGCTCAACCGCAGCACCCGCGTCATCGTTCAAGGTTTCACCGGCAAGATCGGCAGCTTTCATGCCGACGACATGAAGCGCTACGGCACCAAGCTGGTCGGCGGTGTCACCCCCGGCAAAGGCGGCCAGAAGCATCTCGGCCTGCCTGTCTTCAACACGGTCAAGGGCGCGGTGCGCGAAACCCGCGCCGAGGCCAGCATCGTCTTCGTGCCGCCGCCCTTTGCCGCCGATTCGATCATGGAAGCGGCCGACGCCGGCATAAAGCTTTGCGTCTGCATCACCGACGGCATCCCTTCGCAGGACATGATGCAGGTCAAGCGCTACATGATGCGTTACCGCTTCGAGGACCGCATGCGGCTGATCGGCCCGAACTGCGCCGGCGTCATCACGCCCGGACAGGCGCTGATGGGCATCATGCCCGGCTCGATCTACCTCCCCGGCCGCGTCGGCATTGTCGGCCGCTCGGGCACGCTCGGTTACGAGGCGGCGTCACAGATGAAGGCGCTCGGCATCGGTGTGTCGACCAGCGTCGGCATCGGCGGCGATCCGATCAACGGTTCGTCGTTCAAGGACATGCTGAAACTGTTCGAACAGGATGACGACACCGACGCGGTTGTGATGATCGGCGAGATCGGCGGACCGCAGGAGGCCGAAGCCGCGATCTGGGCGCGCGACAATATGAGGAAGCCCCTCATCGCCTACATCGCCGGCCTGTCTGCTCCGAAAGGCCGCCGCATGGGCCATGCAGGCGCCATCATCTCAGCCTTCGGCGAGTCGGCGCAGGAGAAGGTCGAGATCCTGAAGGAAGCCGGCGTCACCATCGTGCCGACGCCGTCCTCGTTCGGCGAGGTGGTGGCCGACACGCTGTCGCGGATGAAGAAGGCGGCGTGATTTCCGCCGGGCGAAGCCCGCATAGCGCAATGTGCAGTTGACGGCTGGCGCCAGGGATCGCCAGCCCCGCGATCGGCAGGATGTCAGATGAAACCGCGTTTGATCGTTACCCGCAAATGGCCGGCCCCTGTCGAAGCGATCCTCGCCGAACGCTTCGACACGACGTTCAACACCAGCGATACGCCATTGAGCCCGGCCGCAATGACGTCCGCCTTCGCCGACTACGACGCGATCCTGGCGACGGTCAGCGACCGCTTGCCTGACGCGGTGTTTCCAAACGCCTCTGCCCGCACCCGGATCATCGCCAATTTCGGCGTCGGCTTCAGCCATATCGATGTCGCCGCCGCCCGCGACCGCGACATCGTGGTGACCAACACGCCAGGCGTGCTCACCGATTGCACCGCCGACCTGGCGCTCAGCCTGATACTCGCTGTGGCGCGCCGGACCGGCGAAGGCGAGCGCCAGCTGCGGGCCGGAGAATGGCGCGGCTGGTCGCCGACGCACATGGCCGGCGCGAAAGTGTCGGGCAAGACGCTTGGCATTGTCGGCATGGGCCGCATCGGCAAGGCAACGGCCAGGCGCGCGCATTTCGGCTTTGGTATGAAGATCGTCTTCTTCAATCGCTCTGCCGTCGACGATGAGGAGACGCGCGCCATGGGCGCGGTGCAGATGCAGACCATGGAAGGGCTGCTCACGGCATCCGACTTCGTCTCGCTGCACTGTCCGGGCGGCGCGGAAAACCGTCATCTGATCGATGCCCGTAGCCTGCGCCTGATGAAACCCGGCGCCTTCCTGATCAACACGGCGCGCGGCGATGTCGTCGACCAGGATGCCCTGATCGGCGCGCTGGAAAGGCGCGAGATCGCCGGCGCCGGCCTCGATGTCTTCGACGGCGAGCCGGCCGTTCCGGAAGCGCTCAAGCGGTTGGAAAACGTGGTGCTCTTGCCGCATCTCGGCAGCGCGACCGAGGAAACGCGTGTGGCGATGGGCATGAAGGTGGTGGAGAACCTGACCGCCTTCTTCGAGGGTCGCCCGGTCCCCAACCGTGTTGCTTGAAAGCCGGGCGCAGCCCGGGAGGAAAGCGTTTTGGAACAGAGCAAACCCATAAGATTTCGCGAGGACGAGCGCAGCCTGCTGTTGCGCCTGTTGCTCAAGGTCGCCAGCGCGCGTGAGCCCGAGATCGCCGCCGTTCTAAGCGGGCGCAGGTCGCTTGTCTCGCTTGCCTCGGAACAGCGCATCCCGGCATTGCAGGCAAGCGGCGTTTGGTTCCAGTTGCTGGCGATCGCCGATGAGCTGCTGGCCATGCGCACGCGCCGCGAGCTCGAACAGGGCGCGAGCGCCGATGACGTGCCGGGCTCCTTCGCCAGCGTGATCTCGCAAATGGCGGCGAACGGACGCACGGCGCATGAAGTCCAGGCCGCGCTCGATGACCTCAGCGTCGGCCCGACCATGACCGCGCACCCGACCGAGGCCAAGCGCGTCACGGTTCTGGAGATCCACCGCCGTATCTATCGCAAGCTGACCGAGCTCGACCAGCCGCGCTGGGCGCCGCGAGAACGCGAACTGCTGGTCGCCGATCTCGAAAGCGAGATCGAGCTTTTGTGGATGACGGGCGAGCTCAGGCTGGAGCGCCCGACCGTCGAACGCGAAATCGCCTGGGGCCTGCATTTCTTCCGCGAAGTGATTTTCGAGGCGACGCCGCAGCTCTACGGCAAGCTGCAGGACGCCTTTCAGCGTCACTATCCCGGCGAGCGGGTGAAAATTCCTGCCTTCATGCGCTATGCCTCCTGGATCGGCGGCGATCGCGACGGCAATCCGAACGTCACCGCCGCCATGACCGCCCATGCCCTGGCCGAATACCGCAACACCGCCATTGGCTGGTATTTGACGCAAATGCAGCGGCTGGTGACGGTGCTAAGCGCCAGTTCGAATGTCGTCGACCTGCCGGCCAGCTTCACCCCGGCTCTGCAAAAGGCACTCGACAAAAGCGGACAGGCGAACGACATCGCCGCGCGCAACCCCGAAGAGCCGCTTCGCCAGTTCGCTTCGGCCGTGTTGGCCCGGCTTGTCGCCACACGCGACGGTGAAGCCACCGCCTACCCCTCGGCGGAAGCGTTTGGTGCTGACCTCCACGGGCTGGCCTCTGTGCTCGAAGCAATCGGCGGGCGCGCGGTCGCCCGGCGTTTCGTCCAGCCGCTGCTGTGGCAGGTCGCGAGCTTCGGCTTCCGCACGGTCTCGCTCGACATCAGGCAGAACTCCACTGTCGTCAATCGCGTACTGGCCGAGCTTTTTGCGCTGACCGACCCGGTCACGCCAGGCACGCCGCAATGGTCGGCGCGCATCCGCGCGGCCCTTGGCCAAAGCGAGCGGCTGGAGATCGACGCCGACCGGCTGTCGCCCGAGGCAAGGGAACTGCTTGCGACATTCTCTGTCATCGCGAACCAGATCGCCGGCGCCGATAGCGATGCGGTGGGCTGTTTCATCCTCAGCATGACGCGCTCGGCTGACGATCTGCTCGCGGTCTATCTCCTGGCGCACTATTGCGGTCTTTCGACCGCGCCCGGCAGCGACGGCACGATCAGGCTGCGGATCGTGCCCTTGTTCGAGACCATCGCCGACCTGCAGGCCGCGCCTGCCATCATGAGCGGGTTGCTCGACATTGCCCTGGTGCGGCGCACGGTGCGGGATTTCGGCGCGCGCCAGGAAATTATGCTCGGCTATTCGGATTCAAACAAGGATGGCGGTTTTCTCGCCTCCAACTGGGAACTGGCCAAGGCGCAAAAACGCCTCGCCGCTATCGGCCGCAAGCACAAGGTCAGGATCAGCTTCTTTCACGGCCGTGGCGGCTCCGTCAGCCGTGGCGGCGCGCCGACCGGCCGGGCGATCGCCGCACAACCGGCAGGCACCGTCACTGGGTCCATGCGGGTGACGGAACAGGGCGAGGTCGTGTCGTCGAAATTCGCCAATCGCGGCACCGGCCTCAACCAGCTCGAAATCCTCGCCGCCGCCGTTCTGGCTCACAGCGCCGGATCGCCCGGCGACGCCGAAACCAGGCAGGCACCCGAATTCGACGAAGCGCTGGAGGCGCTGGCCGGCATGTCGCAGGCCTCCTATGCCGGGCTGATGGCGGAGCCGGGCTTCCTCGATTATTTCAACCAGGCGAGCCCGGTGGCGGAACTCGGCCTCCTGAAAATGGGCTCGCGGCCGGAGCGCCGTTTCGGCGCCAACGGCATTGCCGACCTGCGCGCCATCCCCTGGGTGTTCGCCTGGAGCCAGAACCGTCATCTGCTGACCGGCTGGTATGGCATAGGCAGCGCGCTGAGTTCCTTCGTCACGGTGCGCGGCGATGCCGGGCGAGACCTGCTGGCGCGCATGTTCGAACACTCGCGCTTCTTCCGCCTGATCGTCGACGAGGCGGAAAAGACGCTCTACCAGTCCGACATGGAGATCGCACGTCTCTATGCCGGCCTGGTGACCGACAGCGACGCGTCGCAGCGGATCTACACCCGCATCCGCGCCGAGTACGAGCTAACCCGACGCCTGATCCGCGACCTCACCGGAGGCGACCTTTCGGTGCGCTTTCCGATGTTCAAGCGGCGTTTCGACAGCCTGCGGCGTCAGATGGACGACATTCACCGCCTGCAGGTCGATCTGCTGCGTGAAGTGCGATCAGGCGCGACGGATCAGAAGCGATCGACCGACGCCCTGCTCGTCTCGATCAATTGCATCTCGTCCGGTTTGGGGTGGACGGGATAAGGCCCGGCTTTTGCGGAGCAAAGCCACGTCATCGTCCCAGGCCCTGATTGCCTACATCGCCAAAGGCCAGTGCATGGGGCGTACGAAGCAGGCGGTGTGATCGGCTTATCCTGACGCTTTTGGATAGCTTGTAAAATTTAACGCAACGGCGCGACCTTTATAACCGGTGACCGCTAAGCTTTTGAAGAGAAAGTTTTAGCGGCCTCTACAGTCAAGCGCCTTTGCTCCTCCGAGCTTTGTCCACGATAAAAGACGCGCGCTCGTACAGTTCGGTGAAGGTTACAATTTCGATGTTCCGGGTGTCTCGCCGGAACAGCTCAAAGGTCCTCAGCTTTAGTTGGCGTTCACGATGATTGTTCGCCTCAAATGCTGCATCTTGACCGATGATCAAGAGCGCCTTCGGATCCGCAGTCAACTGCTCGATGGGTTTACCTTCGCGTGTCACCGAGGGCATGGCGCTGCGCACCTGCCAACTGACCTTCTGCTCTAGGATTTGGGAGACTGCATCATAGAGGTCGGTGGAGAGTTTCCATACGCTCCACCTATTCCGTCTTGCACCGAACAGATTTGTGTCTGGCAGTTTCAGCTCCACCAACACAGTGAAGTGTTTCGTGCCTGCGCAATTGTGTGGATGGACAATTATGCCAAAATTCGAGTAAAATCACAATCTTCCAAGCTGCGGGGAGATTGGCATGGATCTTCAAGAGCTTCTTAAGGCGTTGCCAGCTGCGGCAACTAACCCATATGCACTACTATCTTACCTTGGTTTTGTCATCGCTTCTGTTATCGTCGCGTTGCGCTTGAGACGCTATCAGTCTCTTTTATTACATCTTAAAAGTTTACCCCTCGCTGACCGCTTGTCCGCCCTGAAGATCGAGACTCAAGGCGTTGAACTGAGCACTGGAATAACACCAGAACAATGGGTGCGATCAAAACTATATCAATACTTTTTTCTAGCTTTCCTCGCGGCTTGCGGTGTGGTATTGGTTCTAATAGTTCTGCTTCTAAATCAAACAAGATTAAATAGAGCAGACCTTGACGTTTCTCTACAACCTTCAGCAAGTTACGATACGTCAAGGGCCGCAGGCAACCGACTCAAATTCCCATCTTACGATTTTGTGATGTCCTTTACGGGTTTCATAGGCGACCCAGACTTTTCAGATCTTGTTGTTAGATACAAAGAGACGAAAGTTCCTGCGCTTTCGATAACGCCGGATATGCCATATCTCACAGCAGTCAATAACGGTGGCGAACTGATCGGTTTCCGGTACTGGAACTCCCCCTTTGTTTGGGATTACCCACGCCTTTCTTTCAAGGTCGTAAATAATACATCTGATACTATATTTCTAAATCAGATAAATGTAACTGTTAAAGAGAGTAAAATTAACAACAATCCTATACCGATTTTTTTTGAAAATTTTTATGATGTCGGCTCAATTAGCATAGTAAATGAAGGATTTGGGCAAATTATAAATCCAAAGATTGACTTCAATATTTTAGATGAAAAACAAGCAGAAACCCTTCAAACCTACGATAAATTCGCATTCGATCGAAGTTTTTCTGGTCACTTTGATACACTAAGCATCCCAATGGCAGACTTGATTCCCGACACTCTCCTGAAGCAGTTGACAGTCCCCGTTGTCGCCGTAGTCGGACGAATAAGTTACTCCACAGAAACTGGTGAAAGTCGAACAAACACCTTCAGGACACGGGTCTCTCTCGCAATGCCACCGCCTGGCGCCCCCGCCCCTCCAAGTGCGGAGTATGATCTTTATCTAGAGGCTGGGAAAGAAAAATACACGATCACAACTGCGATTTCACAAGCGATAAAACCGGGGGACTATGACAACTTTGTGCTGAAGGTGGCCTCCGACAAATATTCCAGCTTCACATTGGATATAGACGTTAAATCAATCACCGGCATTTCATTTATCAAAGATAACGTGCGGCTAAGTATTTTTGTTCCAAGCTCTGCATCCGATTCGGTCGTTAGAACCGTTGCGACAAAGGAGAGATCTAAGACTCAATGGGGAGGTATATTTATTGAAGTCAATAAGGAACTAAGTCAGTATCAAAAAGCCGTCTCCGCTATGAAAAACAGTGGCATCCCAATCGATGGTGATTTTGGGAACGAAGGTGACCTGCCGAAAGCATTCGTGCTTAGTTTTGGGCCGAAGGTGCCTCCAAAGAGTGTTCAAACATTAGTTAAATTACTGACTCCACTGGGCTTGAAAGCACTGGACGTTGGAGAGAAGGACTTTCATGACACCGCTGTATATGTCGGTTCGTATAAGATGACTGGCATGTTGCTCACACCGGAGGCACTTGGTAAACTTGACGAATTGCAGGATCGCCCATCTGAATTCGTGGCGTATGTCGAGAAAAATCGAACGCCATTGTAAGCGCCACGGACTTTATGTTGAACGTTGATGACCGAGCCCATCAAAGCTTTGGTGCGGTCGAGAAGACTCGAACTTCCACGGGCTGCCCCACAGCGACCTCAACGCTGCGCGCCTACCGTTCCACCGCAGCGCCGCCCTCTTTCGGCGAGGTGGTGGCCGATACGCTGTCTCGGATGAGGAAGGCCGCGTGAACAGCGGCCCCCCTCGAATTTGACCGCGCCTCAGGCGCGCCCCGGATCTCAGGCAGCCTTGTCGGTCGCCAGTTTCGCGACCTTGATACGGGTGACGCTGCGGCGGCCGTCGACGCTGACGGGAACGTCGCCGTCGACCGTGGCGCGGCGCACCACCCGATGCTGATCGCCATAGTCGTTGACGGCATAGTGCTGCGTCGCCCGGTTGTCCCAGATCGCCACATCGCCGGCTTTCCAGCGCCAGCGAATGGTGTTCTCCGGCGCGGTGACATAGGACTGGAACACCTCGTAGAGCCGCGCTGAATCGCTTTTGGAAAGACCGATCAGCCTCTGCACGAAATTGCCGAGCAAAAGCGTGCGTTCGCCTGTTTCGGGATGGACGCGGACAACGGGATGCTCGGTCTCGTAGACCGTTGAGGTGAAAACCTCCTCAAAATGCTTCTTTTCGGCAGCGCTCGCACGCGGCCGGACCGCGGCGTAGTCGTAGACATTGCTGTGAACCGCCCAGAGATTGTCCGCCAGCAGCTTCAACGGCTCGGGCAGGTCCTGGTAGGCGGCCGCGGTGTTCGACCAGATGGTGTCGCCGCCGGCCGGCGGTATGACGACGCCGCGAAGGACCGAGAATTTCGGATAGGCGTCAACGAAGGTGACATCGGTATGCCACTGATCGGCGCGACCGCCGCCACGGCTCGAATCGAGCTCGAGAATGGACGCCGTTCCCTTGACGGGACCTTGGGTCGGATGCGGAACAAGGTCGCCCAGACGATGCGCGAAGCGCTCCTGCTCGACATCGTCGAGATGCGCCTGGTCGCGGAAGAAGACAACCTTGTGCCGCAACAGGATCTGGTTGATCGCCGCCACTGTCTGCTGCGGCAGGTCGCCGGAAAGCCGGATGTTCCTGATTTCCGCGCCGACACGTCCGGTCAGCGGGACGATATCGGTTTCCGGGATGGTCTGCTCTACGGGGGTAAGTTTGGGCATGGGAGCCTCCTTTGGAACCACGGGCTGCCGGCACTGCGCCGCCGGTACCGGCCGCACATCGATCGGCGGAACTGACTTGCTTGGTAACGAAAGCGCTGATCGCAATTTTGCCGAGGAGGCGAAGGCCGCCAGGACTTAGCAAGCAGTACCGAGATCATATTCAAACCGTAATTCTACAAATTCCATAGAAAAGGTGTTTCAAAGTTCGGCGGCTCGAGGAAAAATGACTTCTGCTCAAGCTCGTTCTCGAAGCTGCGGGCGGTTGTCGCATCCCCTTCGAGATTGGAGATAGCGGGTGAAGTGCATGACTGATACTGATCGCTTTCACGCAAAGGCGGCCCCGCAGATGACAGACTCCGAAAAGGCTGACGCTGTCGAGCAACTGCTCGATACGCCTGACCTTGCCACCGCATTGGAAAGCGAACAGTTCAAGAAGTTCCTCGACCAGATGCCGATCGCGATTGCCGTATCGGAATTGATCGCAAAGGAGCGTGTCGTCTACGCCAATCCCGAATTCGAGAAGCTCTCGGACCTCAAGGCAGCGAAGCTTGCGCGGGAAAACTGGGCTGCCCTCTCCGGCAGGGGCCTTCATCAGCAGAAGGACAGGGCGCTCGCCGAGGCTATTGTTGAAGACACCGATTTCGTCGGCACATTTCGTCTTGAGCGCGGCGAGGACAAGCCGGCAATTGTCGACGTTTATTCCAACGTCATCGAGGACGATAACGGCAAGCTCTGCTTCCGGTTGGTGGCGCTTGTCGATGTCACCGCACACGGCGAGACCGAGGACGCGCGGCCCGTGGAGGAGCAAATCCGGGAGAAGGACACCCTGTTGCGCGAACTGCAGCACCGGGTGAAAAACAATCTGCAGATGATCACCGCTTTGATCCGCCTGGAAACCCGCAACGCGACCGAACCGGACCAGAAGCGCTTCGAAAGGCTCGCCGGCCGGGTAGACGCATTGGCAATCCTCTACCAGACATTGTCGGCTGACGAGCAGAAGGATGAGGTGGATCTCGGCGTATATCTCAGCCAAATCGCGTCCGCCGTCATGGCGTCGCATGCAGTCGAAGGTATCCGCCTCGACCTCAAAGTGGATACGTATCCGGTATCCATCAACGTCGCCATGCCGACGGGGTTGGTCGTCAATGAGTTGCTGACCAATTCCCTCAAGCATGCCTTCATCGGGCGCGAGGGCGGCACGATTACGCTGCATAGCGTCGTCAGCGGCGACGGCTGCCGGGTGACTGTCGCGGATGATGGGATCGGTCTGCCGAAGGGCGAGACCTGGCCCAAGCCCGGCAAGCTCGGCGCGCTGATCGCGCGGTCGCTGACTGAAAATGCCAAGGCGCAATTTGACGTCAAGTCAAATGCCAGCGAGGGGACCAAGGTCACCATCGTGTTCAAGCGATCAGCGGCAACGGACTGACTGGCGCAACGCATTCCGCGCAGACCGAGGCTTAGCGCCATCGGGGGGCCGTCCTCACGGGGTGCGCAAGAGCGCCCGGGCGTCTGCTCGGCTTCACGATACAGCAGGACGTCGAGACCTGATCTGGGTTCGGGCTCTGGATTTAGGCGATCCCGATCACGACGGATCGAGAGTTGGTGCGGTCGAGAAGACTCGAACTTCCACGGGTTGCCCCACAGCGACCTCAACGCTGCGCGTCTACCAATTCCGCCACGACCGCCCGTGGTAGGAGCCGGAACGAACCGGCTCGCGGCGTGTAGCAAATCGTTTCCGGCGAAACAAGGGCGCGGTGCGCAATAATCGCGGGGAATTGGCATAACGGTCGGGAAGGCCGAAATGCATGGCGAACTGGACGTTTCGGCTGGATACCGCCATATGAAGGGCAAATGCATTCCGGCCCAGGCCTGAGGCGGTTTTGGAAGCCGGCGTGCATTGGAGTGTGATCCCGAAAAGTGGGAACCGGTTTTCACGGACAAACGGGAACCGTTTTGTCCAGAGATCACGCTCCAACAAACAGACGGATCAAGATGACGATTCAACGAAACGTCATCTTGATCCAGCGAAAAACGAAAAGCCATGACCGAACGCAGCCAGATTGCCACGTCGTTCCTGCCCTTGCCCGGCTCAGCGCCGGTCGAATGGCGCATCGAGCCCGGCCTCACAGGCTATGCCGATGCGCTGGCCCTGATGGAAGCACGCGCCGACGCGATCCGCACGGGTGCCGCCGCTGAGCTGGTCTGGCTGGTTGAGCACCCGCCGCTTTACACCGCCGGCACCAGCGCCCGCGTCGAGGACCTGATCGACCCTGACCGTTTTCCGGTCTTTGCCGCCGGACGCGGCGGCGAATACACCTATCATGGACCGGGTCAGCGCGTTGCCTATGTGATGCTTGACCTGAAACGCCGGCGCGAGGATGTGCGCGCCTTCGTCGCCGCGCTGGAACAATGGATCATCGGCACGCTCGCCGCCTTCAACGTGCGCGGCGAACGCCGCGAGGACCGCGTCGGCGTCTGGGTGGTGCGGCCCGATCGCCCTGCCCTGCCCGACGGTTCGCCAGCCGAGGACAAGATCGCGGCCATCGGCATCCGGCTGCGGCGCTGGGTGAGCTTTCACGGCATCGCCGTCAATGTCGAACCGGATCTCGGCCACTTCAGCGGCATCGTCCCGTGCGGCGTGCCGGACCACGGCGTCACCAGCCTTGTCGATCTCGGCCTGCCGGTGACCATGGCCGATTTCGACCTGGCGCTGAAATCCGCCTTCGAGGATGTTTTTGGGGCGGCCAAGGCTATTTCTGCCGAACCGGCGCGCAAGGCCGGCTGACCTTTGATCCGACTTAGGATGCGTTGAGATTCAGGTCAGGCCGAGTCGAAAATGGTGGCTTCCGAGAACCGGAGCGGAGCGTACTTTTGGGTACGTGAGCACCGGAAGTGCAGGAAGCCACTATTTGCAGACCGGCCTCACCTGAATATCGACGCATCCTAGAGCAGTTTCGCCGAGGCCCATAGCAGCCCGTAACCGTGGATGGCGAACACCGCCAGCAGCGCGCCGGCCATGGCGAAACGGTCGAAGGTGCGGATCGGCTTCAACTCGTGGCGCGGTTTTACTCCGCTGCCCATGGTCAGCAGGCTGAGGATGGCAAAGACGGCGCCCGCCACCAGCAGAAAGCTTTGGGAAAAGCCGGCCAGCCAGCCGATCGCCAGCAAGGCCGAGAGCAGGGAGAAGGAAGCCAGCGCCAGCGCGATCGGCCCCGGGCAGATCTGGCGCAGCACCTGGCCGCCGTCGAACTTCCACACCGGCACCAGATTGGCGATGTTGAACAAAGCTGCAAAGCCGGCAAGCGTCGCCAGAAGGGCTGCGGCCAGCCGATGCCCCTCGCTGGACGCGAAGCCGCTGGTGACGATCAGCAACGGCACCAGGAACGCGGAAAAGCCAGCGCCCATCAGCGCCACGAAAGCGACCTCGAAGCGGCTGTCATAGGGCCGCCCGCCAATGGCGATGCCGCCGAGCAGCGGGATGAAGATCATCCGCGCCTTGCGATGCCCGGTCAGCCGGAAGGCCGCCATATGGCCGAGCTCATGCAGGGCGACGACGGAGGTCAGGATCGCGGCCAGCGCGAAACCACCGAGATTGAGCCCGAAGAACGGCCACAGGATGAAGGCCGACAGAATGGCGAAGCCGACCTGGCTCAGCGGATGCTCGAACCAGCCGCCTTTTCGATACTCTCCGGTCTTCGCCCAGACCTGCAGCTTGCCAAGCTCGCGGCGCATGGCGAAGTAGCGGAAGACCAGGAAGGCGATGCCGCGATAGCGGTCGGTCTGGCTGAGCGTCACCCGCGTGCCCTCGCCTTCCGGGATAAGTTCGGTGGTCTCGTAAAAGTCCTTCCAGAACGAAGTGTCGAGCGCGGTATCCTCGATCACGCGCATCGAAAAACGACTGCCTTCGACGACGTCTTCGAAGCGCGACCTGCGCTCGATCGGCTGGCCGTCGCGGCCTTCCCAGGACAGCATGATCCGGGCCGTGCCTTGCCCGTCCAGCGGCTCTGCCGAGAGTATCTCGCCGGACCAGCCGGCATCGCTGCCGAGCGGCCACAGCGCCTGCCAGAGGCGCTGCCGGTCCATGGCAACCACGCGGCTGAGCTTCACCGTGCGCAAACCGAGCGGCGCGGTCATCAAAAGGAAAATCAGTCCGAGATTGCCGGCCACGAGAAGGGCCGTGATGATCGGTGACACCTAGGTGTTTGCTCCCTGTCTTGGAAGCGTACCCTAGCGTCATGGCGGCAAGAAAGGCTTAACGGCATAACGCCCTCCTGCCCGCCCTAAAACACTGCGGCGAACCGCAGACTGATCACATGGCGCCGATCCAGACCGCCATGGAAATGAGAAACGCACTCATACACACCAACGAAACGACGTCCTGAACAAGATCGCTCATAACTCTCTCCTGTTGTTGCTATGTTCATAATTTGTTCTAATTTTGTTCGAATGTCAACGATCGGAAAGCGGCATGCCGACGAATCCTGACAGCCGGTTTGGGCAGGGTTAAGGAAAGGTTGATGAGGTGACGGACGGCGCTGCGCGAGAAAATCGCATGCCTTTGCGATTGGCCAGACGCCCATCGCTTCGTCATCCTAGGGCGGAGCAAGGAGCGCAGCGACGCGCGCAGACCCTAGGATCCATGCCGCGTTTTAGAGGCGATGCCGCAGTGCAGAATTATCACTCCGGCAGAGGCGCTTGTCCTCGACCGCTGCATCCGTATCGAACGTAACGGCATGGATCCTAGGGTCTGCGCTCCGCTTCGCGGAGCTTCGCCCTAGGATGACGAAATGAGAGGCTAAAGCGGGACGACCTTACCCTCGTGCAACGTCACCCGCCGGTCCATGCGCGAGGCGAGCTCGTGATTGTGGGTGGCGATCAGCGCGGCAAGGCCGGACTGCCTGACCAGCGCGCCGAGCGCCTCAAACACGTAGGACGCGGTGACGGGATCGAGATTGCCGGTCGGCTCGTCGGCGAGCAGCAGCAAGGGCGCATTGGCGACCGCACGGGCAATGGCGACGCGCTGCTGTTCACCACCCGACAGTTCGGACGGCCGGTGCGACGCGCGCTTGCCGATCTGCATATAGTCGAGCAGCTGCGCCGCCCGCTCCGACGCTTCCTTGCGCGACAGCCCCTTGATCAGCTGCGGCATCATGATGTTTTCGAGCGCCGAAAACTCCGGCAGCAAATGATGGAACTGATAGACGAAGCCGACATCGTTGCGGCGGATCGCGGTGCGTTCGTCGTCGGACAGCCGTCCGCAGGCGCGGCCGGCCAAGATGACGTCGCCGGCGTCGGGACGCTCGAGCAAGCCCGCGGTGTGCAAGAGCGTCGACTTGCCGGTGCCGGACGGCGCAACCAGCGCCACCATCTCGCCGCGCTTCAGCGAAAAATCGGCGCCGTTCAGAATGGTGAGCTTGCGCGGCCCCTGGACATAGTGCCGCTCGACGCTCTTCAGCTCGATAATGATCTCGGACTTCATTCGTATCTCAAGGCCTCGACCGGATCGAGACGGGCGGCCCGCCATGCCGGAAACACCGTCGCCAGGAAGGACAGGCCGAGCGCCATCAGGATGACGTAGGTCGTCTCGCGCGGGTCCATCTTTGCCGGCAGCTGGCTGAGGAAATAGAGCTCCGGATTGAACAGCACCTTGCCGGTCATCCAGGAGAAGAACTGGCGGATGGATTCGATGTTGGTGCAGATGAGTACGCCCAGCAGCACGCCGGCGAGCGTGCCGGTGACGCCGATCGCAGCCCCCGTCATCAGGAAGATGCGCAGGATGGCGCCGCGCGAGGCGCCCATCGTGCGCAGGATGGCGATGTCGTGGCCCTTGTCCTTCACCAGCATGATCAGGCCGGAAATGATATTGAGCGCCGCCACCAGCACGATCAGCGTCAGGATCATGAACATGACGTTGCGCTCGACCTGCAGCGCGGAGAAAAACGTCTCGTTGCGCTGGCGCCAGTCGACCATGTCGATCGGCCGTTGTGCGGCCGCATCGACCAGCGGTTTCAGCGCGTCGACATTGTCGGGATTGTCGACATAGATCTCGATCGTCTGCGCCCTGCCGTCCATGTTGAAATAGAGCTGCGCTTCGGAAAACGGCATGTAGACGATGGAGCTGTCATACTCCGACATGCCGACTTCGAAGATCGCCGCCACCTTGTAGCCCTTCAGCCGCGGCGTCGTGCCCATCGGCGTCACATCGCCATCGGGCGAGATCAGCGTGATGGTGTCGCCAAGCACGAGGCCGAGATTTTCGGCCATGCGCTTGCCGATGGCGACGCCCTCGCCGGAATCGAAGCCGTCAAGCGTGCCTTGTTTGACGTTTTGGGCGACAATGGCGATCTTGCCGAGGTCTTCGGCGCGTATGCCGCGCACCAGCGCACCCATGCCGCCGCCGACATTGCCTTGCGCCAGCACCTGGCCGTCGATCAGCGGAATGGCGTATTTGACGCCGGCCACGCCGTTGATGCGGGCGGCGACCTGCGCATAGTCCTCAAGCGGCGAATCCAGCGGCTGCACGATCAGGTGGCCGTTGACGCCGAGGATGCGGGTCAGAAGCTCAGCGCGGAACCCGTTCATTACCGCCATGACGACGATGAGTGTGGCGACGCCCAGCATAATGCCGAGGAAGGAGATCGAGGCGATGACCGAGATCACCGTCTCCTTGCGGCGCGAGCGCAAATAGCGCCAGGCGACCATGCGCTCGAACATGGAAAACGGGCCAGCGACCGGAGACTTGGCGACCGGCGACTTGGCGACCGAAGGCTTCGCTGCCGTGGCTTCGCTCATGCGGTTGCACCGAAGCGTTTCTTGGCCTCCGCGACCGGCAGCGTCTCGCGCTCGCCGGTCCGGCGGTTCTTGATCTCGATCTCGCCGGCGGCGACGCCGCGCGGCCCGACGATCACTTGCCAGGGCAGGCCGATCAGGTCGGCGGTGGCGAACTTGCCGCCCGGCCGCTGGTCGGTGTCGTCGTAAAGCACATCCTTGCCGGCGCCGGTGAAGGCAGCATAGAGCTCGTTGCAGACGTGGTCGCAGTCGGCGTCGCCCACCTTCATGTTGATCAGGCCGATGTCGAACGGTGTCACCGCTTCCGGCCAGATAATGCCGTTGTCGTCATGGCTGGCCTCGATGATCGCCGCCACCAGGCGCGACGGACCGATGCCGTAGGAGCCGCCGGAGACGAAATGATCCTTGCCGTCGGGCCCGGTCACCTTGGCGCCCATGGGCTTCGAATATTTGTCGCCGAAATGGAAGATGTGGCCGACCTCGATGCCCCGCGCCGAGACCCGGTCGGCTTCGCCGAGCTTGTCCCAGGCCGCCTCGTCATGCATCTCGTCGGTGGCGGCGTAAGGCGTCGTCCACGTCTTGACGATGTCGGCGATCTCGCCGTCCTTGGCAAAGTCGGTGTTTTCGCCGGGCACCTGGAGCGACAGATACGCGCGATCGCAATAGACCTGGCTCTCGCCAGTGTCGGCCAGGATGATGAATTCGTGGCTGAGGTCGCCGCCGATCGGCCCGGTGTCGGCCCGCATCGGAATGGCCTGCAGCCCCATGCGCGTAAAGGTCCTGAGATAGGAGACGAACATCCTGTTATAGGCCGCCTTGGCGCCCTCGAAATCGAGGTCGAAGGAGTACGCATCCTTCATCAGGAATTCGCGTGAGCGCATGACGCCGAAGCGCGGCCGCACCTCGTCGCGGAATTTCCACTGGATGTGGTAGAGATTGAGCGGCAAATCCTTGTAGGACTTGACGTAGGCGCGCACGATCTCGGTGACCACTTCCTCATTGGTCGGGCCGTAGAGCATATCGCGGTCCTGCCGGTCCTTGATGCGCAGCATCTCCTTGCCGTAGTCGTCATAGCGGCCGCTTTCGCGCCACAGATCGGCCGACTGGATGGTCGGCATCAGGATTTCCAGCGCGCCGGCGCGGTTCTGTTCCTCGCGGATGATGCGGCAGACCTTGTCCAGCACCAGCTTGCCCAGCGGCAGCCAGGAAAAGCTGCCCTGCCCCTGCTGGCGGATCATGCCGGCACGCAGCATCAGCCGGTGCGAGACGATCTCGGCCTCGCGCGGATTTTCTTTCAGGATGGGCAGGAAAAACTGCGACAAACGCATGGACAGGTCCGTGAGAGAGGAGGCTGCACCGGAATCGGCGCGGCTGGCTTGCTTGCCCCGGCTTCATAGCTATTTCGTGACGGAATGGAAACCCGACCCGCCTTATCGGCCCGAAATCGCAAAAATCGATTCTTCTTCCAAAGATCTTGGAACCGAAAGCGGTAAAGCTTGGGCGCAAAGTGCCGGGCATGGCTGCAAAGTGCTGACACACGCTTTGCGCGTCTGAGCGACACGGCACACCTGGCCAGATTATTGCGGCAACCCCGCTGTTGTTCGTTTCGCAAGCAAAGCCTGCTGTACTATTGTGCAGTGCAGCACAGGATTGCCCGTTTGCGGGCAAAATTCTGCGTGACAATTTCATCAGGGTTAGGCTAGTGTGCCCCGATAACCGAGAGGGTAGAGAAAAATCTGCTCTCCTACGCGGTCAAAGTCTTGGGAGGATGCGATCTAGGCGCGGTTACCCGCTGCCGCCGGAAACCGGAAAACAGATCGGAACGCGTTTAAATTGCAAGGCCTTGTGCCTTGCATTTTTTTTGCCCAATCATCTGGTTAGATCAACCTGTTCCCAAATCACATGAGCTTGCACCGGCCTGATGCCGGGTCGTGATTCTACTGCGGCTGGGCCTTGCCTGGGCGCGAATTGCGCATCGCTGGTTGCTGCGACAAAACCTGAGTTTTGTGCTCCGAAAACAGGCACAAACACCTTGCCCGATCTATCCGCGGAAAAGGTTTAGTTAGCCGGTGCCTGGCTGGCTTCGGGGATGATGTGCGGGACTTCGTCGAGGCTGTAACCCAGCCCGTGCGTCAGCCCGTAGAAAATGCCCATGACGACCGCCGTGACGATGGTGGTGCGGATCACGGCGCGCAGCATATGCGGCCCGCGCGGGGCGCTGGCAACCGTGCCGAGCGTCACGTCGTGATCGTCATCCTGCGTGTGCACGGAAAACGGCAGCACGATGAAAAGCATCAGCCACCAGGTGATGAAGAACAGCGCGGCAAACGAAATCCAGCTCATGCCTGCTCCAGTTCGACCAGCGTGCCGAAGAAATCCTTGGGATGCAGGAAGAGCACCGGCTTGCCGTGGGCGCCGGTTTTGGGATTGCCGTCGCCCAGCACACGCGCGCCGCTCGCCTTGAGATGATCGCGCGCGGCAAGAATATCGTCGACCTCATAGCAGACGTGATGCATGCCGCCCGAGGGGTTCTTCTCCAGGAAGGCCGCGATCGGCGAGCCCTCGCCCAGCGGCTCCAACAGTTCGATCTTGGTGTTGCCGACATCGACGAACACCACTGTCACGCCATGCTCCGGCAGCGCCTGTGGCGCGGTGACCTTCGCGCCAAGCGTATCGCGATAGGCGGTGATTGCCGCGGCCAGATCCGGCACGGCAAGCGCGACATGGTTCAGGCGTCCCAGCATGAAACCTCCAGCTTCTATGCTGGCGTCTTACGGCAAATCGGCCGACATCAATAGCCTTTGCCGAGGCGCGCAAGGTCGCACTTCGGTGAACCGCCGGCCTGTTCCAATCGATGTCGGCGAAGTACAAACGGCAATGTCCGATGCCCGCTCCCGCGTTTTCAGCTTCGATCTTGGCTCGTTCAGGGTTGCCGCCCTGCTCGACGCCGTGGATGCCAGAGACAATCTCGCGGCTGCCTTCGCCCCCGGGCAGTCGCCGGGCGCGGTGCGGGAACTCGCCATGTCGAACTTCATCGACCCCAACCGGTACGAGCATTGCTTCATCCCGACGCTGGTCGACACCGGTGCCGAAAAGATCCTGTTCGACACGGGATTCGGCGACGAGGACAGTTCGCTGCTGCAATGTTTGCAGAACCTTGGGATCGAACCCGCCGACATCGATTTGGTGGTCATCACGCATGGCCACCCCGACCATATTGGCGGCCTCGTCCGCAACGGCGAAGCCGTCTTCAGCCGGGCGCGCTACGTCTTCGGTGCGGCAGAATTCGTCTTCTGGACCGAGGCCGATACGGTGCGCGAAGCCAGGCTGAGCAACCGCGATCTGTTCCTGCGTGTCTGCGCCGGCCTTGCCGGCCGCTCAACATTCGTAGCGCCCGGAGACGAGGTCGTGCCAGGCATCACCGCCATCGACGCTGCCGGCCATTCTCCGGGATTGCTGGCGTTCCACATCGAAAGCGACGGACAGCAATTGCTCGTCTGGTCGGACGCTTTCCTGCACTCTGTCGTGTCGATCCAGCGGCCTGAGTGGCATGCCGACCTCGACGACGAGAAGGAGCAGGCCGTCGAGACCCGCAAGCGCCTGCTGAACATGGCCGCCGACCACCGGCTGCTGGTCGCCGGCTATCACATGCCGTTCCCAGGCCTCGGGCACGTCGAGCGGGTGGACGGAACGTTTCGCTGGCGCCCCGCCACCATCTGAAGTCTGGCGATTGGCTTCGCCCTAGCGGGTGACGAACACCGTCACCAGCGGCTTCTTGCCCCAGGCTTCATTGGCCGCACCCCGCACGGCGCGCCGCACCGCTTCCTGCACCAGATCGAGGTCCTTGCGGCGCTGGCGCGGGATCGAGTCCACCGCGCCGACCGCCGCGTCGAGCATCAGATCTTCCATGTTCTCGCCACGGGCATCGGCTTCGGCGACGCCGATGGCGACCAGGTCGGGATCGCCGGCCAGCTCGTACTTGTCGTCGAGCACGACATTGACCGCGACATGGCCGGCAAAGGAGAGTTTGCGCCGGTCGCGTATGCCCATCGCCTGGTCGGTGCCGATCAGCCTGCCGTCCTTGTAGATGCGGCCGAACGGCACCTGGTCGATGATTGTGGCCGGACCGGGCGCCAGCCGCAGCATGTCGCCGTCGCGCACCTGCGCCACCTGGCCGATGCCGGAGGTCGACATCAGCGACCCCTGCGCCACTAGGTGGGCTGCCTCGCCATGCACGGGAACGCCGATCTGCGGGCGCACCCACTCATACATCCTGCGCAGTTCGCTGCGGCGCGGATGGCCGGAGACATGCACCAGCGCGTCGCCATCCTCGATGATCTTGATGCCGAGATCGATGAGGCGGTTCTTGATCTCAAGGATCGCCTTCTCGTTGCCGGGAATGGTGCGCGAGGAAAACACCACCGTGTCACCTGCCGTCAGCGACACCGACTTCATCTCGTCGCGCGACAGTTTCGCCAGCGCCGCCAGCGGCTCGCCCTGGCTGCCGGTGCAGATGATGACCAGGTTCTCGCGCGGGATGAAGCCGAAATCCTCTTCGGCGATGAACTCGGGCAGGCCGTCCATGTAGCCGAGTTCACCGGCGACATCGATGACCCGCTTCAGCGAGCGTCCCAGCACCAGACACTGGCGGCCGGCATCGCGCGCCGCCCTGGCGATCGAGACGATACGACCGACATTGGAAGAGAAGGTGGTGACGGCGACGCGACCGACGGCGCTCTGGATGACGCCCCTCAGGCCCTCGCCAACCGCCACTTCCGACGGCGATTCGCCTTCCCTGAGCGCATTCGTTGAATCGCAGACCAGCGCCAGCACGCCCTTGTCGCCATAGGCGCGGAAACGCGCCTCGTCGGTTTTCGGGCCGATCGTCGGCTCCGGATCGATCTTCCAGTCGCCGGTATGAATGACGGTGCCGACCGGCGAGGTGATCGCCAGCGACATCGGCTCGGGAATCGAGTGCGCCACCGGAATGGCCTCGATCTCGAACGGCCCGACGGTGAATTTTTCGCCCGCCCGGTAGATCGTCACCGGAATTTTCGGCGCGCCCTGTTCGCCCTGGCGCTTGGCGTCCAGCAGGCCGGCGCTGAACGGCGTCATCCACACCGGCGCCTTCAGCTTCGGCCAGGTGTCGAGCAGCGCACCGTAGTGGTCTTCATGCGCATGGGTGATGATGATGCCGCGCAGATTGGCGAGGTTTTCCTCGATGAAGCGCGTATCGGGCAGGATCAGGTCGACGCCCGGATGCGCCGCGTCGGGAAAGGTGACGCCGACATCGACGACGATCCATTCGCGCGCACTGGGCGGCCCATAGCCGTAAAGGGCGAAGTTCATGCCGATCTCGCCGACGCCGCCGAGCGGCACGAAGACGAGTTCGGCGTTTTGCGCTTTCGCCATCAATCTTCCCTTCCCGGCCCTCGGGCCAGCCCCTAAACCTTTGCCGACGCGACCGCGCCGAAATGCACGTCGCCAGCAGCTACCGTCACAACCGACCCCTCATCATCGCGGATCACGAAACGGCAGTCCGCGTCAATGGTCTCGAAGGTACCGCGCACCACATTCCCGTCAATCCTGACAGCAACCTCGCCGCCGAGCCCTGCCGCCCGCGCCAGCCAGCGCCGCCGGATGGCGTCGAGCCCGCGCCCTTCATCCCACAGCCGGGCATTATCGCTCCACGCATCCGACAGCGCCAGAAACAGCGTTTCGGCATCGCATGCAGCACCTAGCGCCTGCAGCGATGTCGCCGGATACGGCATATCGGTGGGATGCGCCACCACATTGACGCCGATGCCGACCGCCACCGCGAAGCGACCGCCGTCGAGAATGGCCGATTCCAGGAGGATGCCGGCGAGCTTGGCGCCGGAGGCCAGCACGTCATTCGGCCATTTCAGCTCGAAACGGTTGTTGCCATGGCTGGCGCCATCGAGGCCGACCGAGATCCGGCCTTTCGGCACCACGGCATCGAGCGCATCGGCCAGCGACAGGCCGGCAACGAAGCCGAGCGTCGCGGCAAGGCGAAGTTCACCGCCGGTGATGACGAGCAAAGTCGCGGCCAAATTGCCTTCGGGCGATACCCAGGCACGGCCCCGCCGGCCTCGCCCGCTTTCCTGCTTTTTGGAAACGACCCACAATTTGCCGGGGTCGCCTGCCTTGGCATGGTCCAGCGCCACCGTGTTGGTGGAGCCGATACTGTCATGGGCCTCGAGCCGGAACCCTTCCGTCTCAGAGGTTGGAGCCAGCCGAAATGCCATCCCGCTCAGAAAAATGTCTTGGCGGCGGCTTCGGCGTAGGTCGCGATCGGACCGCCGATCAGCACGTAGAACAGCACGAAGGCGCCGGAGACGCCGAGCACGAGGCGCAGTTCGCTGGCCATCGGCACGAAGCCGCCAGCCGGTTCATCGAACCACATAATCTTGATGATGCGCAGATAGTAATAGGCGCCCACCACCGAGGCCAGCACGCCGATGATCGCCAGCGCGTAGAGGTTGGCGTTGATGGCGGCGAGGAAGACGTACCACTTCCCCCAGAAGCCGGCGAGCGGCGGGATGCCGGCCAGCGAGAACATCAGGATGGTCAGGATCGTCGCCATGATCGGGTTGGTCGACGACAGACCGGCGAGATCGCTGATCTGCTCGACATTGCCTTCCTTGCGCCGCATGGCGAGGATGAAGGCGAAGGTGCCGAGCGTCATCACCAGATAGATCAGCATGTAGATGGCGACGCCGCGCACGCCAGCCTGGTTGTTGGCGGCAAGGCCGACCAGCGCATAGCCCATATGGCCGATCGAGGAGTACGCCATCAGCCGCTTGATGTTGGTCTGGCCTATTGCCGCAAAGGCGCCGAGCGCCATCGAGGCGATCGAGATGAAGACGATGATCTGCTGCCAGTCGGAAGCGATCGGCTTGAAGGCGCCCATGGTGACGCGCACGATCAGCGCCATCGCCGCCATCTTGGGGGCTGCCGCCAGGAAGGCGGTCACCGGTGTCGGTGCGCCCTCGTAAACGTCAGGCGTCCACATATGGAACGGCACCGCCGAGATCTTGAAGGCAAGGCCGGCCAGCACGAAGACCAGGCCGACCACGAGGCCAAGCTGCCGCTCGCCGCTGCCAAGAGCCGAAGCGATTTCCTGGAAGCCGACATTGCCGGTATAGCCGTAGACCAGGCTGATGCCGTAGAGCAGCATGCCCGACGACAGCGCGCCCAGCACAAAATACTTCAGGCCGGCTTCGGTCGAACGCAGATTGTCGCGGTTGATCGCCGCCAGCACGTAGATCGCCAGCGACTGCAGTTCGAGGCCGAGATAGAGCCCGATCATGCCGTTGGCCGAGATCATCAGCATCATGCCGAGCGTGCAGAGCAGGATCAGCACCGGGTATTCGAACTTGTCGAAATGCTCTTGCTTGGCAAAGCGCATCGACATCACCAGCGTCACCGCCGAACCGATCAGCGACAGCACCTTCATGAAGCGGGAGAACGGATCCTGGATGAAGGCATTGCCGTACGCTGCGCCCTGCCCGGAGGAGGAGATCAGCCATAGGCCGGCGATCACCAGCACGGCGACGGCAAGGCCGGTCACCAGGTTGACGGTGTTGGCGCGCGAATAGGCGCCGACCATCAACAGCGCCAGCGCGCCGATAGCGAGGATCAGCTCCGGCGTCGAGAGCGAAAGGCTGGAATAAAGGTCCGGCGTCATGATTCGCAAAACCTCTGGTCAGTTCGCCGCCGCGGTCTGCGCGGCGCCGATGGATGCGGTGACATTGGTGACGAGCGCCTTGACCGACTGGGCCGTGGCATCGAAGACGGGAGCGGGATAGACGCCGAAGAAGATGACCAGCACGACCAGCGGGTAAATGATCGCCTTCTCGCGGGTCGAGAGATCGAGCAGGCCCTTCAGGCTTTCCTTGGTCAGCGCGCCGAAGATCACCCGGCGATAGAGCCAGAGCGCGTAGGCCGCCGACAGGATGACGCCGGTGGCGGCGAAGAACGCCACCCAGGTGTTGACCTTGAACACGCCGAGCATGGTCAGGAACTCACCGATGAAGCCTGAGGTCCCGGGCAGACCGACATTGGCCATGGTGAAGATCAGGAACACGGTGGCGTATTTCGGCATGTTGTTGACCAGGCCGCCATAGGCGTCGATCTCGCGCGTGTGCATGCGGTCGTAGATGACGCCGACGCACAGGAACAGCGCGCCCGAGACGAGGCCGTGCGACAGCATCTGGAAGATCGCGCCCTGCACGCCTTCCTGGTTCATGGCGAAGATGCCCATGGTGACGAAGCCCATATGGGCGACGGAGGAATAGGCGATCAGCTTCTTCATGTCCTCCTGCATCAGCGCCACCAGCGAGGTGTAGATGATGGCGACGACCGACAGCGTGAACACCAGCGGCGCAAACATTTCCGACGCCAGCGGGAACATCGGCAGCGAGAAACGCAGGAAGCCGTACCCGCCCATTTTCAACAGGATAGCGGCCAGGATCACCGAGCCCGCCGTCGGCGCCTCGACGTGCGCGTCGGGCAGCCATGTGTGCACCGGCCACATCGGCATCTTCACCGCGAAGGAGGCGAAGAAGGCGAGCCATAGCCATGTCTGCATGCTGGCTGGGAAATTGTGCGTCAACAGCGTCGGGATGTCGGTGGTGCCGGACTGGAAGAACATCGCCATGATGGCGAGTAGCATCAGCACCGAGCCGGCGAGCGTATAGAGGAAGAACTTGAACGAGGCATAGACCCGGCGCTTGCCGCCCCAGACGCCGATGATGATGAACATCGGGATCAGGCCGGCTTCGAAGAAGACGTAGAACAGCACGATGTCGAGCGCGCAGAACACGCCGATCATCAACGTTTCCAGCAGCAGGAAGGCGATCATGTAAGCCTTGACGCGCTTGTCGATCGCTTCCCACGACGCCAGGATGCAGAGCGGCATCAGGAACGTCGTCAGGATGACGAACAGCATCGAAATGCCGTCGACGCCCATATGGTAGGAAATGCCCGAATCCAGCCAGGCGTATTTCTCGACGAACTGGAAGCCGGCCTGCGAGTTGTCGAAGCCGGTCCAGATGAACAGCGAGATGATGAAGGTGGCCGCCGTCGTTGTGAACGCGATGGCGCGGATGTTGCGGCGTGCGTTTTCACCGTCATCATTGATGAACAGGATCAGCAGCACACCAACCAGCGGCAGGAAGGTGACCAGCGAGAGGATTGGCCAGGCGGTCATCAGAGCATCATCCAGGTGACGAGTGCGGCCACACCGATCAGCATGGCGAAGGCATAGTGATAGAGGTAGCCGGTCTGCAGCTTGACGACGCGGTTGGTGACGTCGACGACGCGCGCCGAAATGCCGTCCGGACCGAGCCCGTCAATGATGGTGCCGTCGCCGGTCTTCCACAGGAACCGGCCGAGCGCCTTTGCAGGCCGCACGAACAGGACGTCGTAGAGCTCGTCGAAATACCACTTGTTGAGCAGGAAGGCGTAGAGCAGGCGATGGTTGGCGGCGACGCTCCGGGGCAGTTCCGGCGAGCGTATGTAGAACTTCCAGGCGACGGCAAAGCCAATGACCATGGCGACGAACGGCGCCAGCTCGACCCACAGCGGCAATTCGTGGATATCGTGCAGGATGTGGTTGTCCGGCAGCGTGAACAGCGACGCCTTCCAGAACTCGGCATAGCCTTCGCCGATGAAGGCGCCATGGAAGATCACGCCGGCAAACAGTGCACCGGCGGCCAGGATGAACAGCGGCACCAGCATCACCGGCGGCGATTCATGGACATGGTGCATGACGTCATGGCTCGCCCGCGGCTCGCCGTGGAAGGTCATGAAGATCAGCCGCCAGGAATAGAACGAGGTGAAGCAGGCGGCGATGACCAGCAGGATGAAGGCGAGGCCGGCGACCGAATTGTGCCCGGCAAAGGCAGCCTCGATGATGGCATCCTTGGAGAAGAAGCCCGCGGTGCCGATGACGGTCACCGGAATGCCGACGCCGGTCAGCGCCAGCGTGCCGATCACCATCATCCAGTAGGTCTTCGGAATGAGCTTCCGCAGGCCACCCATCTTGCGCATGTCCTGCTCGTCGGAGACGGCATGGATGACCGAGCCCGAACCGAGGAACAGCAGCGCCTTGAAGAAGGCGTGCGTGAACAGGTGGAAGATCGCCGCGCCATAGGCGCCGACGCCGAGCGCGACGAACATGTAGCCAAGCTGCGAGCAGGTCGAATAGGCGATGACGCGCTTGATGTCGTTCTGCACCAGGCCGACTGTCGCTGCGAAGAAAGCGGTGAAGGCGCCGATGAAGGTTACCACCGTCAGCGCCGAATGCGACAGCTCGAACAGCGGCGACAGGCGCGCCAGCATGAACACGCCGGCCGTCACCATGGTGGCGGCATGGATGAGCGCCGAGACCGGCGTTGGGCCTTCCATGGCGTCCGGCAGCCAGGTGTGCAGCGGCACCTGCGCCGACTTGCCCATGGCGCCCATGAACAGGAGCAGGCAGACGATGGTCATGGCTGCGTGCTTGTCGAGCGCATAGCCAAGGAAGGTGAGAACGGCAGCACCGTGCTCAGCGCCTTCGGCCGGAATGAACGTCGCAGCATTGGCGAAGATGGTGCCGAGATTGACCGAGCCGAACAGCACGAAGACTCCGAAAATGCCGAGCGCGAAGCCGAAATCGCCGACGCGGTTGACGACGAAGGCTTTGATCGCGGCCGCATTGGCCGACGGCTTCTTGTACCAGAAGCCGATCAGCAGATAGGAGGCGAGACCCACGCCCTCCCAGCCGAAGAACATCTGCACCAGATTGTCGGCCGTCACCAGCATCAGCATGGCGAAGGTGAACAGCGACAGATAGGCAAAGAAGCGCGGCCGGTTCGGGTCGTGGTGCATGTAGCCGATCGAATAGATGTGAACCAGCGCCGACACGGTGTTGACCACGACCAGCATGACCACGGTCAGCGTGTCGATCCTGAGCGCCCAGGAGGCGTCGAGCCCGCCGGACTGGATCCAGCGCAGCACCGGCACGGTGAACACTTCGCCCTCGCCGAAACCGACGGAGAAGAAGGCGACCCAGGACAGCACGGCCGAGATCACCAGGAAGCCCGAGGTGATGTATTCCGATGCCTTGGCGCCGAGCGAATTGCCGAACAGGCCGACGATCAGGAAGCCGAGCAGCGGAAGGAAGACGATCGCTTGATACATGTTAGCCCCGTCAACCCTTCATCTGGTTCACGTCTTCGACCGCGATCGAGCCGCGGTTGCGGAAGAAGACGACGAGAATGGCAAGACCGATGGCCGCTTCGGCGGCCGCGACCGTCAGCACGAACAGCGCAAACACCTGTCCGACGAGATCGCCCAATGCCGCCGAGAAGGCGACGAAATTGATGTTGACCGCCAAGAGGATCAGCTCGATCGACATCAGGATGACGATGATGTTGCGGCGGTTCAGGAAGATGCCGAACACGCCGAGCGTGAACAGGATTGCCGATACGGTCAGGTAATGTGCGATGCCGACGACCATGGCCAGATCAAACCTTTCCGGGCATTTGTTGAATCATTGAACGCGCAGATGCGATGGCGTCCAACAGGCTGTCTATCGCAGAAGGCTCGAAGGTAAGTGTTGCATCATTCCGGCCTGGCGCCTGAACGTATGAAAAGTTTTCGCTCTTGATGTTGAGCGTCAAACTTCCATCGCGATTCCAGACAAATACCGACGCCTTTTTAGCCGAAGCAACCGACCAGGAGGAAAGCTCCTCGCCCCAGTATTTCTTCTTCAAACGGTCGAACATCGTCAGAGCCCCTCGCCCGACTTGACCTTGCGGATTTCCATGCCCGTCGCCGGCGTGCGGCCGACCTGGGCAGCGATCGACTGCCGCTTGACCCCTTCCTTGTGGCGCAGCGTCAAGACGATAGCGCCGATCATGGCGACCAGCAGAACGAGGCCCGAAATCTGGAAGTAGTAGAGGTAGTCGGTATAGAGGATGTCGCCGAGCGCAGCCGTATTCGTTCGCGCGGCGAGATCCGGGATCGGTTTCGACACCGTCGACGCCAGCTGCGGCGCGAAGGTGTAGCCGCCGAGCACGATGATCAGCTCCGCCGCCAGGATCAGCCCGACCAGCGCGCCGATCGGTGCATATTGCAGGGCGCCTTCCTTCATCTCGGCGAAGTCGACATCGAGCATCATGACGACGAACAGGAACAGCACCATGACCGCGCCGACATAGACGACGAGCAGGATCATCGCCAGGAACTCGGCGCCCGTCAGCATGAACAGGCCGGCGGCATTGAAGAAGGTCAGGATCAGGAACAGCACGGAATGCACGGGGTTACGCGACGAAATGACCATGAAGGCCGACGCCACCGCGACAAAGGCGAAGAGGTAGAAAAAGGCCGCCTCTAGTCCACTCAGCATTGGGGATCCCCCGGGTTCCTGTCCGAAACAGGACATCCGTCCTGTTCGATGTTTGCGACCGCCTCCGGCCGGCAAGTTGCGTTGTCCTTAGACGAGGCCCCTCGCCCCGTCCATGCGTCAAATGTCAGCGATAGGGCGAGTCCAGCGAGATGTTGCGCGCCAGTTCGCGCTCCCACCGGTCGCCATTCGCCAGCAGCCTGTCCTTGTCGTAGTAAAGCTCCTCGCGCGTCTCCGTCGCGAATTCGAAATTCGGCCCCTCGACGATGGCGTCGACCGGGCAGGCTTCCTGGCAAAAGCCGCAATAGATGCACTTCACCATGTCGATGTCGTAGCGCACCGTGCGGCGCGTGCCGTCATTGCGGCGCGGGCCGGCCTCGATGGTGATCGCCTGTGCCGGGCAGATCGCTTCGCAGAGCTTGCAGGCAATGCAGCGCTCTTCGCCATTGGGATAGCGGCGCAGCGCATGCTCGCCGCGGAAGCGCGGGCTGGTCGGCCCCTTCTCGTGCGGGTAGTTGATCGTCTCCTTCGGCGCGAAGAACTGGCGCATCGACAGGAAGAAGGCGCTGACGAAATCCTGCAGCAGCAGCGATTTGGCGGCTTGGCCGAGAGCGGACATCACGCAAACCCCGTGATCTTGAGGAAGGCAGCGACGATCACGACCATCGCCAGCGAGATTGGCAGGAAGACTTTCCAGCCAAGGCGCATCAGCTGGTCGTAGCGGTAGCGCGGCACGAAGGCCTTCACCATCGAGAACATGAAGAACATCAGGCAGATCTTGAGCACGAACCAGATCACGCCGGGCACCCAGGTGAAGGGCGCGAAGTCGAAGGGCGGCAGCCATCCGCCGAGGAACAGGATGGTGGCGAGCGCGCACATCATCACCACGGCGACATATTCACCGAGGAAGAACAGCAGGAACGGCGTCGAGGAATATTCGACCATATGGCCGGCGACGAGCTCGGACTCGGCTTCCACCAGGTCGAAAGGCGGGCGGTTCGTCTCGGCCAGCGCCGAGATGAAAAAGATGACGAACATCGGGAACAGCGCCAGCCAGTGCCAGTCGAGGAAGCTGTTGGGCAGACCGAGCTTGGTGCCCAGCCCGTCCTGCTGCGACATGACGATGTCGGTGAGGTTGAGCGAACCGACGCACAGCAGCACGGTGACGATGACGAAGCCGATCGAGACTTCGTAGGACACCATCTGCGCGGCCGAGCGCAGCGCGCCGAGGAACGGATATTTCGAGTTGGACGCCCAGCCGCCCATGATCACGCCATAGACCTCGAGCGAGGAGATGGCGAAGACGTAGAGGATGCCGACATTGACGTTGGCGATCGCCCACCCGGCATTGACCGGAATGACCGCCCAGGCCGAGATCGCGAGAACCGCGGACACCAGCGGCGCCAGCAGGAAGACGCCCTTGTTGGCACCGGACGGAATCACCGGCTCCTTGAAGACGAACTTCAACAGGTCGGCGAAAGCCTGCAGCGTGCCCCAGGGTCCGACGACGTTCGGGCCGCGGCGCAGCTGCACCGCCGCCCAGATCTTGCGGTCGGCGTAAAGCAGATAGGCGACCCCGATCAGCAAAACGACGATCAACACGACCGACTTCAAAATGATGATCAGCGCCGGCAGCACGTAGAAGGAGAAGAAAGTGTCCATGTCTACTCYGCCGCCTGCYTGAAGCCRYTYTTSGCCAGYGCCGAGCATTCCGCCATSACRGCGGAGGCCCGCGCGATCGGGTTGGTCAGRTAGAAATCCKKGACCGGCGAGGTGAAAGTGCCCTTGTTCAGCCGCCCGCCGAGCTTCGCCACCTTSGCGATRTCCTCGGCATTGCCGGCCKCGACMTGGTCGATGCGGGCGAGATGCGGGTATTCGCCGTAGAGTTTGGCGCGCAGCTGCTGCAGCGAATCGAACGGCAGCTTCTTGCCGAGCACATCCGACAGCGCCCGCAGGATCGCCCAGTCCTCGCGCGCATCGCCCGGCGCGAAGCCGGCGCGGTTGGTCTGCTGCACGCGTCCTTCGGTGTTGACGTAGGTGCCGGACTTCTCGGTGTAGGCGGCGCCCGGCAGGATGACATTGGCGCGGTGCGCGCCGGCGTCGCCATGCGTGCCGACATAGACGACGAAGGCGCCGCCGGTCTTCGACATGTCGATCTCATCAGCGCCGAGCAGGAACAGCACATCGCTTTCGCCGAGCATTCCGGCGACGTTCTTGCCACCCTGGCCCGGCACGAAGCCGACATCGAGGCCGCCGACACGTGCTGCGGCGTTGTGCAGCACGGCAAAGCCGTTCCAGTCGGCGCGGGCAGCATTCACAGCGCCGGCGAGCTTTGCCGCCTGGCCGAGCACGGCGGCGCCATCACTGCGCGCGAGGGCGCCCTGACCAACAATGATCAGCGGATGCGTCGCCTTCTTCAGCACCTCGAAGAACTTGCCATTGCCGTCGGCCAAATCTTTCAGCGATTCCGGGCCGGCGCCGAGCTGCTCATAATCGTAGCGCGTGTCGCCGACCTCGCCGATGACGCCGACCGGCAGGTTGCCGACGCGCCAGCGCTTGCGGATGCGGGCGTTGAGCACCGACGCTTCGAAGCGCGGATTGGCGCCGATGATCAGCACCGCGTCGGCCTGCTCGATGCCTTCGATGGTCGGGTTGAAGATATAGCTGGCGCGGCCGAGCGCCGGATCGAGGGCAGCACCGTCCTGACGGCAATCGGTGTTCTTCGAGCCCAGCGCAGCCATAAGCTGCTTCAGCGCATAGATTTCTTCGACGGCAGCCAGATCGCCGGCAATGGCGCCGATCTTCTCGGGCGCAGCCTTCGACACCGCATCCTTGATCGCGGCGAACGCCTCGGCCCAGCTGGCCGGCGCCAGTTTGCCGTCCTTGCGCACATAGGGGCGGTCGAGGCGCTGCGTGCGCAGGCCGTCCCAGATGAAGCGGGTCTTGTCGGAGATCCACTCCTCGTTCACCGCCTCGTTGACGCGCGGCAGGATGCGCATCACTTCGCGGCCACGGCTATCGACGCGGATTGCCGAGCCGACGGCGTCCATCACGTCGATGGATTCTGTCTTGGTCAGCTCCCATGGCCGCGCCTGGAAGGCGAAGGGCTTCGAGGTCAGCGCGCCGACCGGGCACAGGTCGATGACGTTGCCCTGGAGCTCCGAGGTCATCGCGCTTTCGAGATAGGTGGTGATCTCGGCGTCCTCGCCGCGGCCGATCAGGCCAAGCTCGGAAATGCCGGCGACTTCCGTGGTGAAGCGGACGCAGCGCGTGCAGTGGATGCAGCGGTTCATCACCGTCTTGACCAGCGGGCCGATATACTTGTCTTCGACCGCGCGCTTGTTCTCGTGGTAGCGCGAGGAATCGACGCCGAAGGCCATCGCCTGGTCCTGCAGGTCGCATTCGCCGCCCTGGTCGCAGATCGGGCAATCCAGCGGATGGTTGATCAGCAGGAACTCCATCACGCCTTCGCGGGCCTTCTTGACCATCGGCGTGTTGGTGAAGATTTCCGGCGGTTCGCCGTTCGGGCCGGGGCGCAGGTCGCGCACGCCCATGGCGCAGGAGGCCTGCGGCTTGGGCGGCCCGCCCTTCACCTCGATCAGGCACATGCGGCAATTGCCGGCGATCGACAGCCGCTCATGGAAGCAGAAGCGCGGCACTTCCGCGCCCGCGTCCTCGGCCGCCTGCAGCAGCGTGTAGTGGTCGGGTACAGTGATCTCTTTCCCGTCGACCTTGAGCTTTGCCATCAATTGCCCCCGGCGGTCTTCGCCGTCTCATATGCCTGAAACAGATCGCTCAACCTGATGCCATTGATCATCATGCCGGCGACTTCAGCGTTTTCTATCTTCACGTTGCTCATATTCACGTCGTTGAAAGATGCGTTCGAAAGATCCGCATCTTCCACCAGGGCCGCCGACAGGTTGACGTTGCGAAACTGTGTGTTCGACAGGTTCACGTCGTCAAATCTGGAGTTGCTGACGATGGCATTTCGCACATCGAGAACTTCGCTCCTGTCGTGGACATCCATGCCTGCCCCCTACCTCTTCGCCTTGGCGGCCAGCGTCAGCGCCGCCGCCTGGCGGGTCCACTCGTCGCGGCCGATACGGCCCGTGAGCGACAGGTAATCCTCGACCCAGGCGACCTCTTCCGGCGTCCATGCGGCGATCTGGGCGTAGGTCCAGATGCCGAGGCCGTTCAGCACTTTTTCGAGCTTTGGCCCGATGCCCGTTATCGCCTTGAGATCCGAGGGCTTGGACGGACGTGCAATGGTCTTGGGCTGCCTGAAATCCTCCGGCATCAGCCTCGTCGTCGCGTCCTCTGCGACAGGATCCGCCTTGTCCGGTTCGGCATCGGCCGTGCGGGCGGCAATATCGGTCACATCTCGCGCAAAAGTCTGCGCCTCGGCGATCAGGGTTTTTGTCGCCGCGCGCGCCTTGGTGGCGGGGGCGGTCTCAGAATAACGCTCGGCGCGCTGATCGAAATCGTCGATGATCGGCTGGAAAATCCGCTGTGATGTCTCGACGGCCCCCGACCATGCGCCGAGCCAGACGCCAAAGGCGTGGTTGGCGAGGCCGAAGCCAAGCGCCGACATGGCGGCGGCACCGGCGACAGGATGCGCGAGAAGGTTGACGGCGCTGGCCATCTCCTTCGGCATCATCCTGGTCAAATCCCGGTTCATTTTCTCAAGCTCGTCCAATTTGGGCATCAAAGGGTTCGAATACGGCGCCATAGAAATCTCCTGGTCGTTTCTTCGTCTGCCCCGCCCCGATATGTCAGTCCCGGGCTCGCGCCCGTATTTCAAATCTATTCCGCCGCCACCATCACCGGTTCGGCCCGGTGCGCGTTGCGGGAAAACTCGTCGATGCGCCGCTCCACCTCGCCGCGGAAATGCCGCATCAGGCCCTGGATCGGCCATGCCGCCGCGTCGCCCAGCGCGCAGATCGTATGGCCTTCCACCTGCTTGGTGACGTCAAGCAGCATGTCGATCTCACGCTTCTGCGCCTCGCCGCGCACCAGCCGCTCCATCACCCGCCACATCCAGCCGGTGCCTTCGCGGCACGGCGTGCACTGGCCGCAGCTTTCATGCTTGTAGAAATAGGACAGCCTGGCGATCGCCTTCACGATATCCGTCGACTTGTCCATGACGATGACAGCCGCCGTACCGAGGCCGGATTTGAGGTCGCGCAGTGCGTCGAAATCCATCGGCGCGTCGATGATCTGCTCGGCCGGCACCAGCGGCACCGAAGCGCCGCCCGGGATGACCGCGAGCAGATTGTCCCAGCCGCCGCGAATGCCGCCGCAATGCGTCTCGATCAGCTCGCGGAACGGGATCGACATCGCCTCTTCGACGGTGCACGGGTTGTTGACGTGCCCGGAGATGCAAAACAGCTTGGTGCCGACATTGTTGGGCCGGCCGAAGGACGAGAACCAGGCAGCACCCCGACGCAAAATGGTCGGCGCCACCGCGATCGATTCGACATTGTTGACGGTTGTCGGACAACCGTACAAGCCGACATTGGCCGGGAATGGCGGCTTCAGCCGCGGCTGGCCCTTCTTGCCCTCGAGGCTTTCGAGAAGTGCAGTCTCCTCGCCGCAGATGTAGGCGCCGGCGCCATGGTGCATGTAGATGTCGAAATCGTAGCCCGACGTGTTGTTCTTGCCGATCAGCTTGGCCTCATAGGCCTCGTCGATGGCACGCTGCAGCGCCTCGCGCTCGCGGATGAACTCGCCGCGCACATAGATGTAGGCGGCGATCGCGCCCATGGCGAAGCCGGCGATGAACGAGCCCTCGACCAGCGTATGCGGATCGTTGCGCAGAATGTCGCGGTCCTTGCACGTGCCGGGCTCGGATTCGTCAGCGTTGACAACGAGATAGCTCGGCCTTCCGTCGCTCTGCTTGGGCATGAACGACCATTTCAGCCCGGTCGGAAAGCCGGCGCCGCCACGGCCGCGCAGGCCCGACGCCTTCATCTCGTTGACGATCCATTCGCGCCCCTTGGCGATGATGCCGGGGGTGTTGTCCCAGGCGCCGCGCGCCATCGCGCCGGCCAGCGACTTGTCGAAGAGGCCGTAGATGTTGTTGAAGATGCGGTCTTTGTCCTGAAGCATTTTTCTTACCCTCAGACCGGCTTCTTGCCGAAGACGCGGATGTATTCGGCGACACCGCCCTTGGCGAGCGCCTTGGCTTGGGCGACCCAGTCGTCGCGGTCGATGCGGCCGTGGAAGGACAGATAGCCGTCCACCCACTCGCGCTCGGCCTTCTTCCAGGACGCCACCTGCGCGAAGGTGAAAATGCCCAGCGAATGCAGCGTGGTCTCGATCTTCGGGCCGACGCCGGAGATCAGCTTGAGATCGTCGACCGCAGCCGGCCTGTCGATGCCGGCCGGACGGTTCTTGTCCTCGAGCGAGGGTTTTGCTGGCTTGGCGGCAGGCTTTGCCGTCGAAGCCTTGGCCACTGGCGCCTTGGCTTCCGGCGCGGTGAACGCGGCTGCCGGCGCGGCCGTGGTCTTCGGGCCGTTGCGCTGCTTGGCGACTTTCTCGACTTCAGGTGCCGCCGTGTTGGCGTTGGCGGCCGAATGCAGCGGCGCCGAAACGCTTGCCGCCTTCTCCGTCGCCGGTGCAACCTTCGCCTTGGACGGCGACTTCAGCGCCGGGCTGGTTTCCGGCGCATCGGTCTTCGGCTTGCCGGCATTGGATGGCGCAACCGGAGCGGCCGCCGCCGGGGCTGCAGGCGCCGGCGCTGCGGCGGCTGCAGCAGCGGCAGGCGCCGCCTGGGCGGCCTTGCTCGCCGCCTTGGCTTCCTTGTCGCGCGTCGCCTTGAGGATCGCCTTTTCGCTCTTCAGCGTCGTCAGGCCGGGAGCCGGCTCGGAGCCGGTTCTACCGTTCTGCGGACCCGTGGGGACCGTAGCACCCTTGCCCGCATCGTAGAGATCGATGATTTCGGCCAGCCGTTCCGGCGTCAGATCCTCGAACGTGTCCTTGAACACCATGACCATCGGCGCGTTGACGCAAGCTCCAAGGCATTCGACCTCTTCCCACGACAGCGTGCCCTTGTCGTTGGTGTGGAACTGGTCGTGGTGGATCTTCGAGCGGCACACATCCATCAGCGCTTCCGAGCCGCGCAGCATGCACGGCGTGGTGCCGCAGACCTGGATATGCGCGCGCGTGCCGACCGGGTTCAGCTGGTACTGCGTGTAGAAGGTCGCGACCTCGAGACCGCGGATGCGCGGCATGCCGAGCATGTCCGAAATGGTCTCGATCGCCGCCTTGGTGACCCAGCCTTCCTGCTCCTGCGCGATCATCAGCAAGGGAATGATCGCCGACTGCTCGCGGCCCTTGGGATATTTCTTGATCCATTGCTTCGCCGCTGCCGCATTCGCCCGGTTGAAGGCGAAGGAGGCTGGCTGGACGCTGGCTTCTGCGAGACGGCGGACTGACATGGAGTTTCGCTTTTTATGTTTCTTACTGAGCTGATTGATAGGCGCGGTAGCAATCCTCGGATTGCCCTAATACGCATACGAACTCTTCATTCCCACGCTTCAAACGGACGTACTCATCATAACGGTCATTCCACCAGATAGCCCCGCACCGGGGCCGCGGCTGGCTAGGCACTTCAGCAACGAATATCTCATTTCGCTGACAAGGTTCAGCCGGCGGTCCCAATACGAAAATCTCGCTGTCTAGCAGCGGAAACCCGCCAATTTCACGCACCGTCAGCAGATCGCCTTCGGCGACGAGCTTGAACCCTTCTTTAAGAAGGTCGCTGGACGAAAGTCCGCGAGCGGCCGTTCCAGACGTCGCTTCAGCAGAAGCAGCAAGACATGCCGCTGCGAGAAACGCCTTTGATGACCGGCCCATACTCATCATCACCGATCGACCTCACCAAACACGATATCGAGCGAACCCAGCACGGCGGTGACGTCGGCCAGCATGTGGCCGCGGCACAAAAAGTCCATGGCCTGCAGATGCGCGAAGCCGGGCGCGCGCAGCTTGCAGCGGTACGGCTTGTTGGTGCCGTCGGAGACGAGATAGACGCCGAACTCGCCCTTCGGCGCCTCGACGGCGGCATAGACCTCGCCGGCCGGCACGCGGTAGCCCTCGGTGTAGAGCTTGAAGTGGTGGATCAGCGCTTCCATCGAGCGCTTCATCGCCTGGCGCTTGGGCGGCACCACCTTGCCGTCGAGGTTCGACACCGGGCCGGTGCTTTCCTTGCCGAGCAAAAGGTCGACGCACTGGCGCATGATTTTGGCCGACTGGCGCATTTCTTCCATGCGCACGAGGTAGCGGTCGTAGCAGTCACCGTTCTTGCCGATCGGGATGTCGAAATCCATCTCGGAATAGCACTCATAGGGCTGCGACTTGCGCAGATCCCAGGCAGCACCCGAGCCGCGCACCATGACGCCGGAGAAACCCCAGGCCCAGGCGTCGGCCAGCGACACCGTGCCGATATCGACATTGCGCTGCTTGAAGATGCGGTTGCCGGTGAGCAGCCTGTCGAGATCGTCGAGCGACTTCAGGAACGGGTCGATCCACTTGCCGATGTCCTCGACCAGCTTCTGCGGCAGATCCTGGTGCACGCCGCCCGGCCGGAAATAGGCCGCATGCATGCGCGAGCCGGAGGCACGCTCATAGAACACCATCAGCTTTTCGCGTTCGACGAAGCCCCAGAGCGGCGGCGTCAGCGCGCCGATGTCGAGCGCCTGCGTCGTCACATTGAGGATGTGCGACATGATGCGGCCGATCTCGCAATAGAGCACGCGGATCAGCTGGCCGCGCTTCGGCACCTCGATGCCGAGCAGCCGCTCGGTGGCGAGCGCAAAGGCATGCTCCTGGTTCATCGGCGCGCAATAGTCGAGCCGGTCGAGATAGGGCACCGCCTGCAGGTAGGTCTTGTGCTCGATCAGCTTTTCGGTGCCGCGGTGCAGCAAACCGATATGCGGATCGACGCGATCCACGACCTCGCCGTCCAGCTCAAGCACCAGGCGCAAAACGCCATGCGCTGCAGGGTGTTGAGGTCCAAAGTTGATGTTAAAATTGCGGACGGAGGTTTCGGCCATTCTGGCGCCTCAATTCGTCTTGGCTTTCTCGTCGCCCGGCAGAACGTAGTCCGTCCCTTCCCATGGCGAGAGAAAATCGAAATTGCGGAATTCCTGCTTCAGCTCCACCGGCTCGTAGATGACGCGCTTGGCCTCGTCGTCGTAGCGCACCTCGACGAAACCGGTCAGCGGGAAATCCTTGCGCAGCGGATGGCCTTCGAAACCGTAGTCGGTCAGGATCCGCCGCAAATCGGGATGGCCGGAGAACAAAACGCCGTAGAGATCGTAGGTCTCGCGCTCGAACCAGTCGGCGCCAGGAAACACGCCGGTGAGCGAGGGCACCATGGTTTCCTCGTCGGCCTGGACTTTCAGGCGGATGCGCACATTCTGCTTCGGTGACAGCAAGTGATAGACGACATCGAAGCGCCTGATCCGCGACGGATAGTCGGCGCCACAGACGTCGATGATAGAGATAAACTGGCAGCGCGCATCGTCGCGCAGGAAGGTCACCACCTCGATCAGATTGCCCGGCTCGACCGCGACGGTGAGTTCGCCATAGGCGAACACCGCTTCGCCGATCCGGCCGGTCAGCTTTTCAGTGAGATAAGTCGACAGTTCGCTCAGGGATGCACTCATTGGGCCTACCGTTCGATGGTGCCGGTGCGGCGGATCTTCTTCTGCAGGAGAAGAATGCCGTAGAGCAGCGCTTCGGCGCTCGGCGGACAGCCGGGTATGTAGATGTCGACCGGGACGATGCGGTCGCAGCCGCGCACCACCGAATAGGAATAGTGGTAGTAGCCGCCGCCATTGGCGCAGGAGCCCATCGAGATGACGTAGCGCGGCTCCGGCATCTGGTCGTAGACCTTGCGCAAGGCCGGGGCCATCTTGTTGGTCAGCGTTCCCGCCACGATCATGATGTCGGACTGGCGCGGGGACGCGCGCGGCGCAACGCCGAACCGCTCCGAATCGTAGCGCGGCATCGAAGTGTGGATCATCTCGACGGCGCAGCAGGCCAGACCGAAGGTCATGAACATCAGCGAGCCGCTGCGGGCCCAGGTGATCAGCGCCTCGGTCGAGGTGACCAGAAAGCCCTTGTCGGCGAGCTCATTGTTGATCTCGAGGAAGAACGGATCGTCAGAACCGATGGGGCGACCGGTATTGGGGTCGATGATACCCTTGGGCTTGGGCGCGACGAGCGTGCCGGAACTGTCGTTCAATCCCATTCCAGCGCTCCTTTTTTCCATTCATAGGCAAAGCCGATGGTCAGCACCGCCAAAAACACCATCATCGACCAGAAACCGAGCATGCCGATCTTCGAGAACGACACCGCCCACGGAAACAGGAAGGCCACTTCAAGATCGAAAATGATGAACAGGATCGACACCAGGTAGAAGCGGATGTCGAATTTCATGCGGGCATCGTCGAAAGAGTTGAAGCCGCACTCATAGGCGGAGAGCTTTTCGGGGTCGGGATTGCGGTAGGCCACCAGGAACGGCGCGATGATGAGCGCCAGACCGACGACCGCCGCCACGGCGATGAAGAGAACAATGGGCAGGTACGAACTGAGCAGTGCGTTCATGCTGCGGCTTTCCGTTGGCGGCCAATCCACTTTGATTACAGCAACCAACCCTAATGCGGAAGCGTGACAGTTTAACCGCTGAACCGTTTTAGGTGCCTATGCTGCAACGCGGCGAGGGTTAGCGCAGGGCTTTGAGCGAAGCAAGTCAAACCTTGTTCAAAAGCGGGTGCTGGTCGGCAGTTCGGGAAAAACTGGTCCGATCCCCTCCTGTTTGATTTCCTTCACTTTTTACTCCACTTTTGTCTCCTGACATATCTCCCGCCACAAGCCTGCTAGCATCGCCGGAATCACCGGCTAAAAATACGCGAACAGGACCAGGGCAAAGGCATCTTGATGAAGGACAAAATATCGCTCGCCATGGCCAGGCGGATCGCGCTCGCTGCCCAGGGTTTTACCGATCCCCGTCCGGGCGGCACACCCGACCGCCGCCACCTCGCCCGGGTGCTCTCGCGCACCGGCCTGCTGCAGATCGATTCCGTCAGCGCGGTGGTGCGCGCCCACTATATGCCGCTCTATTCGCGCCTTGGCCCCTATCCTCTGGCCTTGCTCGACAATGCCGCCGTCACCCGCAAGCGCACCGTGTTCGAATACTGGGCGCATGAGGCCTCCTTCCTGCCGGTCGAGACCTGGCCGCTGATGCGCTGGCGCATGCAGCGCGCCGAACAGGGCGACGAAATGTATCTGGGCCTCGCCAAATGGGGCCGCGAGCACGCCGCCTATATCGAAGAGATCTACCGCGCGGTCGCCGAGCGCGGCCCGATCGCCGCTTCGGCACTTGAGGGCCAGAAGGGTTCGGGCGGCTGGTGGGGCTGGAGCCATGCCAAGCACGCCTTCGAATGGCTGTTCTGGGCCGGCCGCATCACCACGGCGCACCGGCGGGGCTTCGAGCGCTTCTACGACCTGCCCGAGCGCGTGCTGCCGCAGGCGATCCTCGATCTGCCGGTGCCGGCCGCCGAAGACGCGCACCGCGAATTGCTGCGCATTTCCGCCCGCGCCCATGGCATCGCGACCTCAGGCGATTTGCGCGACTATTTCCGCCTGTCGCCGGCCGACATGAAGGGTCGGCTGGAGGAACTGGTCGAGTTGGGCGAATTGCTGCCGGTGCGTGTCGAAGGCTGGGACAAGCCGGCTTACCTCCACAAGGACGCGCGCCTGCCGCGAAAAATCGAAGCCCGTGCCTTGCTGGCGCCATTCGACCCCGTCGTCTTCGAGCGCTCGCGCTCGGAGCGGCTGTTCGACTTCCACTACCGCATCGAGATCTACACCCCGGCCGACAAGCGCCAATACGGCTATTACGTCCTGCCCTTCCTGCTCGGCGACCGGATCGTGGGGCGCGTCGACCTCAAGGCCGACCGTCCCGCCAGCGTGCTGCGCGTCCATGCCGCCTATGCCGAGCCCGGCGCTCCGCCGGAGACTGCCGCGCAACTCTTCGAGGAACTGAAGCAGATGCAGGGCTGGCTTGGGCTTGAGCGCATGGAAGTGACGCCTGCCGGCGATCTGGGGCAGCCCCTGGCCGACATCGCCATGTCGTAGCCGCGCGTTGACACCGCTGCCCGCAAAAGCCTAAATCCGCTCCAGACGGTCCMTTGCCCGCAACGGCAGGGGCTAAGAGGGAATGCGGTGCGAGGTGAAAAGCTCAAATCCGCGGCTGTCCCCGCAACTGTAAGCGACGAGCCAAGGCCGAATGCCACTGGGTAACACCGGGAAGGCGGCTAACCAAGGCGACGACTCGCGAGCCAGGAGACCTGCCGTCTGCGACAGAAGTATCCGATCGCCTGGCGGGTTTCCGGGCAAGGAGCCCGGTTTTTGGACCAGAACAGCAGTTTTTCGGCTGGCACAGCGGATATTTCGTCCGCCGATGGCGACGCGTTGGCTGGCGTGACGGTCATCGTCTGTGCCTCCTGCCGCGACGAGACCGGCTCCGACGCCCATCCCCGCGCCGGCGAACTGCTGGCCGACGACACGCGCCGCGCAGCAGCGGATGACAACATCCGTGTCCGCACGGTCGAATGCCTCGGCAACTGCAAGCGCCGGCTCAGCGCCGCCATCCTGCGCGACGGCTGCTGGAGCTATGTCTTCGGCGACCTGACCCCAACCAGCGGCGCCGACCTCGTCACCGGCGCAAAGCTCTTCGCCACCTCGACCGACGGCCTCATCCCCTGGCGCGGCCGGCCCGATTCCCTCAAGCGCGGCCTCGTAGCCCGCATCCCGCCCCTCGACATGCTGAAGGACTGATCATGACCGCATCCGTTTCCCGTGTTCCCTGCACCGTCGTTACCGGCTTCCTCGGCGCCGGCAAGACGACGCTGGTCCGCCATCTCCTGGAAAACGCCGGCGGCAAGCGCATCGCCATCATCGTCAACGAGTTCGGCGACATCGGCATTGACGGTGAAATCCTGAAAGGCTGCGGCATCGACACCTGCCCGGAGGAAAACATCGTCGAACTGGCCAATGGCTGCATCTGCTGCACCGTTGCCGACGATTTCGTGCCGGCGCTCGACAAAATTCTCGCACTGACACCAAGGGTCGACCACATCCTGATCGAGACCTCGGGCCTGGCCCTGCCCAAGCCGCTGGTCCAGGCATTCCAGTGGCCGAGCGTGAAAAGCCGCGTCACGGTTGACGGCGTGATCGCCGTGGTCGACGGCCCGGCGCTGGCTGAGGGACGCGTCGCCAACGACATGGACGCCTTGCAGGCGCAGCGTGTTCAGGACGAGACGCTGGACCACGACGACCCGGTCGAGGAGGTGTTCGAGGACCAGATCGCCTGCGCCGACCTGATCATCCTGTCGAAGAGCGATTTGATGGATTCGGTCGGCACGGCCCGCGCCAACGCCATTATCAACGAACATTCCGCCCGCGCCGTGAAGATTGTGGCGACGGCGCACGGCAAGGTCGATCCCTCTGTCCTGCTTGGCCTCGGCCTCGCCGTCGAGGACGACATCGAGAACCGCAAGTCGCACCATGACGGCGCCTTCGATCACGAGCATGACGATTTCGACACGTTCATCGTCGACATCCCCTCGATCGCCAACCCGGACGAACTGGCCAGGCGCGTCGCCACCGTCGCCGAGGAAGAGAACGTGTTGCGCGTCAAAGGCTTCGTCGATGTCGGCGGCAAGCCGATGCGGCTTTTGCTGCAGGCCGTCGGCCCGCGCGTCAACCACTACTATGACCGCGCCTGGACCGCTGAGGACGACCGCCGCTCGCGCCTCGTCGTCATTGGCCTGAAGGGGCTGAACCGCCCGGCGATCGAGCGTATACTCGCCGGCTGAGTTTCAGACACGGATCGCGATGCACATCCTCACCACGACCTCCGCCTCGCTCGACGACCTCGCCGAGCCGGTTGATCTCAGGCAGACGCCGGCGGATATCGTGGCGCTGTCCTTCACCGACAGCGATCTTGCCGGGCTGGCGGCGGCCTGGAAGGCGGATGCCGCCCGCCTGCCCTCGATGCGGCTGGCCGCACTTCGTGATCTCCGCCATCCCATGTCCGTCGACCTCTGGGTCGACAGCGTCGCCCGCCATGCCAAGGTAATTTTGGTGCGCATCCTCGGCGGCTACGACTGGTGGCGCTACGGCTGCGACCAGCTTGCCGCGACTGCCCGCGCGCGCGGCATCAAACTGGCGCTGCTGCCCGGCGAAAGCCACGACGAGGATCTCAGGCTGATCGAAGCCTCGACCCTGCCGCGCAAAGAGCTGGACGCCCTGCTGGGTTATTTCCGCGAGGGTGGCCCGGAGAATATGAACGCGCTGGTGCAGAAGCTGGCGGGTCTGGCCGGGGCCGATGTGGCCGCGGCTGAGCCGGTCGCGGTACCGAAAGCCGGCTACTACGAACCAGGCCGCGGCGTGGTCCCCCTCCCGCTCGAGGGGGAGGGAAAGGTCGTGCCCATACTTTTCTATCGCTCGATGCTGCTGGCCGCCGATGTCGCGCCTATCGATGCGCTTGTCGAAGCACTCCGCCAGCGTGGCATCGCCCCGATCCCCATCTTCGTCTCCAGCCTCAAAGACGCAACATCGCTGGCCTTCGTCGAAGCCGCGCTGGCCTCGCTGAACCCCACCGCCATCATCACAGCGACCGCTTTCGCCTCCGGCGCCGAACCGGGCGTCGAAACCCTGTTCGATCGCGCCGGCGTGCCCGTCTTCCAGGTCATCGTTGCCACCACCCGCCGCGACGTCTGGGACAACAACCAGCGCGGTTTGGCGCCAGCCGACCTCGCCATGCATGTCGTGCTGCCCGAGCTCGACGGCCGCATCCTCGCCGGCGCGATTTCCTTCAAGGGCGAAAGCGAAACCGACCCCGCGCTCGGCCACCGCGCCTTCGCCAACCGGCCGGAACCGGACCGCGTCGCGCAGGTGGCGGATCGCGTGGCGGCGTTCATCAAGCTGCAGGAGACGCCACGCGCGGCGCGCAAGCTGGCGATCTTGATTCCCGACTATCCGAGCGCGCCTGGCCGTACCGGCTATGCGGTCGGCCTCGACGTCCCGTCCAGCGTGCTGGCCATGCTGCATGACCTCAAGGAGCAGGGCTATGCGGTTGAAGGGATTCCACAAACGCCGCGCGGGTTGCTGGATGCGTTGGAGCGGGGTGGTGAAGGGCTGGGGGTGGAGGAGTATGCCGCCCTCTCTCAAGATTTGCCGGCTGAGGCTGTTGCCGCAGTAGAGGCCGCGTGGGGAGCCCCTTCACCCTCCCCCTTGTGGGGAGGGTCGGTTCGCGACATTCGCGAAGCGGATGGCGCGAAACGGGGTGGGGGTAGCGGTGCACCACCCCCGCCCGGCCCTGCGGGCCACCCTCCCCACAAGGGGGAGGGTAAGGAACACTTCCCCTTCCGCGCCGCCACCTTCGGCAACATCACCGTCGCGCTAGCCCCCGATCGCGGCCGCTCGGCCGACCGTCGCGCCGATTACCACGACCCCACACTCCCTCCCCGCCACGACCTGATCGCCTTCGGCCTGTGGCTGCGCAAATCGCTTGGCATCCATGCGCTGATCCATGTCGGCGCCCACGGCACGCTGGAATGGCTGCCGGGCAAGACGGTTGCGCTGTCGCAAGCCTGCTTTCCCGAGATCGTCACCGGCCCACTGCCCGTCATCTATCCCTTCATCGTTTCCAATCCGGGCGAAGCCGCCCAAGCCAAGCGGCGCATCTCTGCCGTCACCCTTGGCCATCTGCCGCCACCGCTGACCGGCGCTGGACTGGACGAAGACCAGCACAAACTCGAACGGCTTGTCGACGAATACGCCCAGGCCGACGGCCTCGACCGCCGCCGCCGCGACCGACTCGCAAAACTGATCGTCGACACCGCGCAAAAGACCGGCCTCGCCTCCGAAGCCGGCGTCGCAAAAACCGACGCGCCCGATGAGGCGCTGCGCCGCATCGACGCCTGGCTCTGCGACCTCAAGGACTTCGCCATCAAAGATGGCCTGCACATCTATGGCCGCGCGCCCGAGGACGAGCCAGATGCCATTCGCCGGCAAAGCGCCGAGGCCGAGAAGACCGCACTGCTTGCCGCGCTTGATGGCCGCCACGTCAAGGCCGGTCCGGCCGGCGCGCCCGCGCGTGGCCGCTCCGACGTGCTGCCCACTGGCCGCAACCTCTTCACCTCCGACCCGCGCACCATGCCAACGCCGACCGCCTATGATCTCGGCAAGGCGGCAGCGGAGGAAGTGGTGCGCGGCTACATGCAATCGCATGGCGACTGGCCGCGCTCGCTGGTCATCGATCTCTGGGGCTCGGCCTCCCTGCGCACCGGTGGCGAGGAGATCGCGCAAGGCCTGGCCCTGATGGGCTGCCGGCCGCAATGGGATTCTGCCACCGGCCGCATCACCGGCATCGAGGTGCTGCCGCCGGCAACCCTCGGCCGCCCGCGCGTCGATGTCACCTGGCGCATATCAGGCCTGTTCCGCGACATGTTCCCGACCCAGATCGCGCTGTTCGACGCCGCCGCCAGTGCCGTTGCTGCCCGCGACGAAGACGATTCGGAAAACCCGCTCGCGGCCCGGACCCGTGCCGACGGCAAGATCAGCCCGCGCATCTTTGGCACTTCGCCCGGCACCTATGGCGCCGGCATAGAGGACCTATTGTCGAGCGGCGACTGGGGCGCGCGCGAAGAGATCGGCCGCGCCTATCTCGACGCGACATCGCATGCCTATGGCGGCGCCGAGGGCGAAGGCACCGCCTACCCCGGCGCGTTCGAGACCCGCATCTCCGAGGCCGACCTGCTCGTCCATACCGGCGACGACCCCGGCCGCGACATTCTCGAGGGCTCGGCCGATGTCGCCTTCATCGGCGGCTTTTCGGCGGCCCTTGCTGCGCTGGGGCGCAACGCCGACGTCATCGTGCTCGACACCACCGATCCGCAAAGGCCGAAGCCGCGCTCGGTCGGCGAGGCCGTCTCGCGAGTGGTGCGGGCGCGCGCCGTCAATACCCGTTTCATCGCCGGCCAGATGCGCCACGGCCCGCGCGGCGCGTCCGAATTCGCCGAGACCGTCGACCGCCTCATCGGCTTTGCCGAAACCACGCACGCCATTTCGGGCGCGCTGATCGAAGCCGTGCATGACGCCTATGTCGGCGATCCCAACGTGCGCGCCTTCATCCTGCGCGAAAACCCGGCCGCAGCCAAAGTCATCGCCGAACGCTTCCTGTCGGCGCGTAGGCGCGGGCTGTGGCATCCCTTGCGCAATTCGATCGACGATGATCTCGCAGCACTCATCGCCGAGGCCGAGGCGCTCGGGGTCGCGGCATGAACGCCTTTTCAAGGCGCGGCGCCTGCCCGGCTCTGTCGGCGCCGATGCAAACCGGTGACGGCCTGCTGGTGCGGCTCAACCCGGTTGCTGGAGGATTATCGCCCAAGCTTCTGATTGGACTCTGTGAATCCGCCTTGCGCCACGGCAACGGCATCATGGAGGTGACGGCGCGTGGCAGCCTGCAGATACGCGGGCTCACGGCGGCAAGCGCGGTGCTTCTCGCGGCAGAGGTGGATGCGCTGGGCATTGCCGTGCGTACCGGCGTGCCGGTCGAGACCGGGCCGCTGGCGGGCATCGATCCGCGGGAGATCGCCGATCCCCGGCCGCTGGCTGAGCGGGTCAGGGTTGCGGTTGAGGAGGCCGGGCTGACGGCGAGGCTGGGGCCGAAGGTTTCGGTGGTTGTCGATGGCGGCGGGCAGCTGACGATGGATGCGGTGACGGCTGATGTCAGGCTGAAGGCGGTGGGGGGCGGCGCTAGCGTCGTTTGGAATGTGTCAGTTGGCGGCGCTGGCCAAAGCGCGACGCCGCTCGCGACGGTCGACGCCGATGCCGCGAGGGATATCGTGGTGGCTGCCCTCAGGATGGTCGCGGAGAAAGGCCGGGAGGCCCATGCGAGGGATTTGTCGGAGAGGCAATTGGCCTCTCTCGCAGGCTGGCACTCTGTCGCGCCCCCCTCTGTCCTGCCGGACATCTCCCCCACGAGGGGGGAGATCAGCAGCTTTGCTGCCGGCTCTTCACTTTCGACGTTGAAGATTGGCGAAACCGCCGACGACAGCATGATCTCCCCCCTTGTGGGGGGTGAGGAGTGGTCCGCGAAGCGGACGGAAAGCCAATTGCTTGGCTTTCCGAGCGACGAACGCCCGGAGCGACAGCGAAGGGCTGGGTCCGGCAGGACAGAGGGGGGCGCCGTAGAGCCCTCTCGCCCGCCGATTGGCCTCTTCGACGTGAACACCAGCCACGCCCTCGGCATAGCCCTCCCCTATGGCAGCATGCCGGCCGACAAGCTCATCGCCCTCATCCAAACCGCCCTCTCCCTCAGCGCCACCGAAATCCGCCTCGCCCCAGGTCGCGCTCTCCTCTTTCTCGGCCAACCCGAATCCGCCAACCACTCCCTCCAGCACACCGCCGCCACCCTCGGCTTCGTCACCTCCGCCGCCGACCCGCGCACCCGCATCGCCGCCTGCCCCGGCACGCCTGCCTGCGCCTCCGGCCACATCGCCACCCGCGACATCGCCGAGCTAATCGCCGCCGAAAACGCCGATATCCTCGACTTCACCTTGCACATCTCCGGTTGCGCCAAAGGCTGCGCACATCCCGGTCCGGCGGCGCTAACAATCGTCGGCGGCGAAAACGGAGCCGGACTTGTCGTGAACGCGACGGCAAAGGGCCTTCCTGCGGGCTACAGGCCGGGCTATGACGCCGCGCGCGGCATTGGTCGCGTCGCAGCAGCGATCCGCAGCGCACGATTTCAAGGCGAAACCGCCGCCGCTTGCCTGGCAAGGCTCGGGCCGGCGGCAATCGCCAAGACCTACCGACAGGAATAAGCATGGCCGCCTACGACTACATCCATGACGGCAACGCGATCTACGAGCGCTCCTTCGCCATCATCCGCGCCGAGGCCGACCTGTCGCGCTTTTCGGAACCCGAAGCCGATGTCGCCATCCGCATGATCCACGCCTGTGGCCAGGTCGAGGCATCAAGCCATTTTGTGTTCTCGCCCGATTTCGTCGCTGCCGCGCGCAAGGCACTCGCGGCCGGCGCACCGATCTTCTGCGACGCCGAAATGGTCTCGCATGGCGTCACCCGCGCCCGCCTGCCGGCCGGCAATGAGGTGATCTGCACTTTGCGCGACCCGCGCACGCACGACATAGCCAAAGCGATCGGCAACACCCGCTCGGCAGCCGCCATCGACCTGTGGGGCGAGCGCATGGCTGGTTCGGTGGTCGCCATCGGCAATGCGCCGACGGCCCTGTTTTATCTGCTCGAAAAACTGCGCGACGGCGCGCCGAAGCCGGCAGCGATCATCGGCATGCCGGTCGGCTTCGTCGGTGCGGCCGAATCCAAGGATGCGCTGGCCGAGAATTCCTATGGTGTGCCCTACGCCATCGTGCGCGGCAGGCTGGGCGGCAGCGCCATGACCGCCGCCGCGCTCAATTCGCTGGCGAGGCCGGGCCTGTGAACGCGCTTACCAAAGGTCGCCTTGTCGGCGTCGGCACCGGTCCCGGCGATCCTGAACTGCTGACGTTGAAAGCCGCGCGCATCCTGGCCGAGGCCGATGTCGTCGCCTATTTCGCCAAGCGCGGCAACAACAGCAATGCCCGCGCCATCGTCGAGGCGCGCTTCCGGCAGGACATGCTGGAACTGCCTCTGCTCTATCCCGTCACCACTGAAATCGACAAGGATCACGAGGACTACCGCTCGCAGATCGCCGATTTCTACGAGCAATCGGCAGAGCAAGTCGCCGAACACCTCGAAGCCGGCCGCATGGTGGCCGTGCTGTCGGAAGGCGACCCGCTATTCTACGGCTCCTACATGCATCTGCATGTGCGGCTCGCGCATCGCTTCCCGACCGAAGTCATCCCAGGCGTCACCGCCATGTCGGGTTGCTGGTCTCAGACCGGCGTGCCGATCGTCCAGGGCGACGATGTGCTGACCGTTCTGCCCGGCACCATGAGCGAGTTCGACTTGACCCGCCGGCTGGCCGACACCGATGCCGCCGTCATCATGAAGGTCGGCCGCAACCTGCCCAAGATCAGGCGGGCGCTGGAGGCCACCGGCAAACTCGCCCGCGCCGTCTATGTCGAGCGCGGCACCATGGCCGGCAGTGTCTCGATGCGGCTCGCCGACAAGCCGGATGACAAGGCGCCCTATTTCGCCATCGTGCTGGTCGCCGGCTGGTCCGGTCGGCCTGGCGCTTCGGGAGCCAAGCCATGAGCGGCCGCCTTACCGTCATCGGCCTCGGACCCGGTAATGCCGACCAGGTGACGCCGCAAGCCAGCCATGCCGTCGCCGAAGCAAAGTTCTTCTATGGCTACAAACCCTATCTCGACCGGCTCGACTTGCGCCCGGACCAGACCCGTGTCGCCTCCGACAATCGCGAGGAACTCGCCCGCTCCAAGGACGCGCTCATAAAAGCAGCCGAGGGTCATGACGTCGCCGTCGTTTCAGGCGGCGATCCCGGCGTGTTTGCCATGGCGGCCGCGGTCTGCGAGGCGATCGAGGCCGGCCCGGCCGAATGGCGCACCGTCGATCTCGCTGTCGTCCCCGGCGTCACTGCCATGTTGGCGGTTGCCGCCCGCATCGGCGCGCCGCTCGGCCATGATTTCTGCGCCATCTCGCTGTCCGACAATCTAAAACCCTGGGACCTGATCGAACTGCGCCTTTTGGCAGCGGCCGGCGCCGGCTTCGTCATTGCGCTCTACAACCCGATCAGCAAGGCGCGCCCCTGGCAGCTTGGCCGCGCCTTCGAATGCCTGCGCGCCATTCTGCCGGGCACCACGCCGGTGATTTTCGGCCGTGCCGCCGGCCGCCCGGACGAGCGCATCGAGGTGTTTTTGCTGGCCGAGGTCGAGGCCGAAAAGGCCGATATGGCGACCTGCATCATCATCGGCTCGCCGGAAACCCGCATCATCAAGCGCGGCGACAAGCCGGCGCTGGTCTATACGCCGCGTTCGGCGACAGGGTCGAGCAAATGACCAACCAGCGCGGCGAGCTCATCGACGGTTTCGGCCGAAGGCACGTCCGGCAGGACGGGCCTGCGCACCATCACCACCTCGATGCCGAGCGCCCTTGCTGCAGCGATCTTGCCATAGGTCGCCTCGCCGCCGCTGTTTTTGGACACAACGACATTGATGCGGTGGTCCACAAGCAGCGCGCGTTCATCCGCCTCGCGAAAGGGTCCACGCGCCAGAAGGTAAGTCGCATCCGGCACCGCCAGTTTCGGCTCGACCGGATCGACGCTGCGGATGAGATAATGGTGCTGGGGTGCTGCCTCGAAAGCCGCGACCTCCTGACGGCCGAGCGCCAGGAAAGCGCGGCGCGGCGCCTCTCCAAGCGCCTGCACGGCATTGCCAACCGTATCCACCAGCGTCCAGCGGTCGCCTTCGACAGGCACCCAGCCGGGACGGCGCAGCGCCAGGATCGGCACGCCGGTCAGGTGCGCGGCTTGCGCGGCATTGGCGGAGATTCGCGCGGCATAAGGATGCGTGGCGTCGATCAGCAGATCGGTGCCCGTCTCCCGGAGATAAGCGGCCAGCCCCTCGGCGCCGCCGAAGCCGCCGCTGCGCACCGGCACGCCTTGCGCGACCGGGCTTTCGGTGCGGCCGGCGAGCGACAAATTGAGCGACAGATCGGCACGCGCGGCCAGCTTTCCCGAGAGGTGCCGGGCTTCGCTGGTGCCGCCGAGGATCAGAACGCGGTGGGTCATCATGCCTGCTGAAGGTAAGCGCGGCGCCAGATGGCTTTCCATCGTCGGCATCGGCGAGGACGGTTTAGCGGGTCTCGGCGACGAGGCCAAGCGGCTGATCGCCGAGGCGGAATTCGTCTTCGGCGGCAAGCGGCATCTGGCGCTGGTGGCTTCTCTCTCCAAGGGCGAGCAACGTCCCTGGCCGGTTCCCTTCGATGCCGGCATGGCCGATGTGCTGACACTGGCCGGCCGGCGCGTCTGCGTGCTTGCCTCCGGCGATCCGTTCTTCCACGGCGTCGGCGCTACCCTCGCCCGCAAGGTCAAGCCTGAGGAGATGCAGGTCATCCCCGCGCCGTCGGCGATTTCGCTGGCGGCCGCGCGCCTGGGATGGGCACTGCAGGACATCGAGACCATCTCGCTGCATGGAAGGCCGCTCGACCTGATCCGGCCGCTGCTGCAGCCCAAGGCACGCATCCTGGCGCTGACATCGGACGGCGGCGCCCCCGCTGCAATCGCGCGCCTGCTTACCGAGCTCGATTTCGGCGCCTCGCGCTTGACGGTCCTGGAAGCACTGGGCGGACCGAACGAGAGACAGCGCACGGCCCGCGCCGACGCCTTCGATCTCGGAGATATCAATCCGCTCAACGTGCTGGCGCTCGAACTTGAATCGACACCGGAGGCCCGCATCCTGCCGCTGACCGTCGGCCGCGCCGATCATCTGTTCGAGCATGACGGCCAGATCACCAAGCATGATATCCGCGCCATCACGCTTGCCGCACTGGCGCCGAGGCGTGGCGAATTGCTGTGGGATATCGGCGCCGGTTCCGGCTCGATCGGCATCGAATGGATGCTCGCCCACCCGTCGATGCGCACTATTGCCATCGAGGCCAACAGCGAGCGCGCGGCCCGCATCGCCCGCAATGCGGCGCATTGCGGCGTACCTGGCCTTGCCGTGGTGGAAGGCAAAGCGCCCAAGGCGCTCAACGGGCTGGCCACGCCGGACGCGATCTTCATCGGCGGGGGCGGCAGCGATGCAGGCGTGCTGAACGCCGCCATCAAGGCGCTGCGTTCCGGCGGCCGTCTGGTCGCCAATGCCGTCACGCTGGAGATGGAAACCCTGCTGCTGGCAGAGCATACCAAACGCGGCGGCGATCTCACCCGCATCGCCATCTCTAGGGTTTCCCCGGTTGGATCGATGCAGGCCTGGCGGCCGGCCATGCCGGTCACCCAATGGAGCTGGACAAAACCATGATGGTCGCGGGCATCGGCAGCCGAAAGGGCGTCAGCGTCGAAGATGTGCTGGCGGCGATCGAAACCGCGCTCGAAGCGCACGGGCTGGCGATGACGGCGCTGTCGGCACTGGCCACTGCCGCGCTCAAGAAGGATGAAGAGGCGATCGCTGCCGCTGGCCGCACGCTCAACCTTCCCGTTATCATCGTCGATGAGGCAGACCTTCAGGCCGCGTCACCAGACACACTCAGCCACTCCGGCCTTTCGCAAGACCTCGCCGGCACGCCATCGGTCTCCGAAGCCTCCGCCATTGCCGTCGCCGGCGCCGGTGCAAAGCTACTTGGCCCCCGCACCGTGCTCGGCCCGGTCACCTGCGCCATCGCCATCAGCGGAGACGCGCCATGACCGTGCATTTCATTGGCGCCGGCCCGGGCGCCGCCGATCTCATCACGCTGCGCGGCGCGAAGCTGCTCGCAAGCTGCCCGGTCTGCCTGCATGCCGGCTCCATCGTCGCGCCCGAATTGTTGCAGCACTGCGCGCCGGGGACGAAGCTGATCGACACGGCACCGATGTCGCTCGATGAGATCGAGGCCGAATATGTGGCGGCGCATAAGGCCGGCCACGATGTCGCGCGCCTGCATTCGGGCGACCTGTCGGTGTGGAGCGCGGTGGCCGAGCAGATCCGCCGCCTGGAAAAGCACGGCATTCCTTACACGCTGACGCCGGGCGTCCCTTCCTTCGCCGCAGCCGCTGCCGCGCTGCGCCGCGAACTGACTATTCCGGAGGTCGCGCAAAGCCTGGTGCTGACCCGCGTCTCCGGCCGCGCCTCCAAAATGCCGCCGGGCGAAACGCTGGCAGGCTTCGGCCGCACCGGCGCCACGCTGGCCATTCACCTCGCCATCCACGCCATCGACCGCGTCGTCGCCGAATTGACGCCGCACTATGGTGGCGATTGCCCGGTGGCGATCGTCTTTCGCGCCTCGTGGCCGGACGAGCGCGTGCTGACCGGCACGCTGGCCACCATCGAGGCGCTGCTTGCCGCCGATCCGATGGAGCGCACGGCGATCATCTTCGTTGGCTCGTCGCTGGCGGCGGAAGGCTTTGGCGAGAGTTCATTGTACGACGCCCACTACCAGCGGCGTTTTCGCGGACGGGACGGATTGTGAGCGGCAAGACTAAAAACACCACGCTCGAACAGGCGCTTGCGCGACTGAACTTCAAGCCGCGTTCGCTGGAGCCCGGCCATGTCTGGCTGGCCGGCGCCGGTCCCGGCGACCCCGGCTGCCTGACGCTGGAGGTGCTGGCGGCTTTGGCCGAGGCCGATGCGCTGGTCTACGACGCGCTGGTCTCGCCCGACGTGGTCGCTGTCGCGGACAAGGCCGAGCTGTTCTTTGCGGGAAAACGCGGCGGCAAGCCGTCAATGAAGCAGGACGACATCACAGCTTTGCTGGTGCGGCTGGCGCGCGACGGCCGCCGTGTCGTCAGGCTGAAAGGCGGCGATCCCTATATTTTCGGGCGTGGCGGCGAGGAAGCGCTAGCGCTGGCACGGGAAGGCATACCGTTCCGCGTTCTGCCTGGCCTGACATCGGGGCTGAGCGCGCTGGCCGCCACCAGCATTCCCGCCACCATGCGCGGCATCAACAAGGCGGTGATCCTGGCGACCGGCCACGCTGCCGGCACCGACGACGATCTCGACTGGGCGGCAATCGCCCGCACCGGCCAGCCAGTGGTGATCTATATGGGCATGGCCAATCTGCCCATCATCGCCGCGTCGCTGCTCGAAGGCGGGCTGGCGCCGTCGACGCCGGCTGCCGTTATCGTTTCGGCGACAACGCCGCAGGAGCGCACCGTCGTCGCCACGCTCGCCACCATTGCCGAGGCGGCAGCAGCTGCCGGGCTCGCCTCGCCGGCGCTCATCGTCGTCGGCGGCATTGTCGCCATGCGCGCGGCATTGGCGGGCGAGCAATGACCCGCGCCATCATCATCGGCGCGCCGCGCTCCGGCTCCGGCAAGACCAGCGTCACCATCGGCATCTTGCGCGCGCTCGCCCGGCGCGGCATCAAGGTGCGCGGCGCCAAATCCGGCCCCGACTATATCGATCCCGGTTTTCACACCGCGGCGACTGGCCTCTCCGGCGTCAATCTCGACAGCTGGGCGATGTCGCCCGACTTGCTCAATGCGCTGGCCGGCAACGCGACTGAGGATGCCGATTTCATCTTCCTCGAAAGCGCCATGGGCCTGTTCGACGGCATCCCCGCCGGGCAAGGCCGCACCGGCTCGGCCGCCGACCTGGCGCGGCTCTACCATCTGCCGGTGCTTCTGGTGCTCGACGTCTCGGGACAGTCGACGACGGCCGCTGCCGTCGCCAAAGGCTTTGCCACCTACGACCCGGACGTGCGCATGGCGGGCGTCGTGCTCAATCGTCTCGGCAGCGAGCGCCATCGCAAACTGTGCAGCGAGGCCATCGAAGCGCTCGGGCTGCCGGTCGTCGGCGCCATCCTGCGCGATCCCTCGCTCAACCTGCCAGAGCGCCATCTCGGCCTCGTCCAGGCCGGCGAATATGCCGACCTGATGGCGCATCTGGACCGCTTGGCAGATATGGTCGAGAAATCGCTCGACCTCGATGCCATCATGGCGCTGGCTGCACCGTTTTCGCCGGCATCAGGCAGTTTTGAAAATGCCTTGCCGCCACCCGGTCAGCGCATCGCACTTGCCGAAGACGCGGCCTTCACCTTCCTCTATCCGCATGTCGCCGCCTACTGGCGCAAGGCGGGCGCGGAGATCGTACCGTTCTCGCCACTTGCCGACGAAGCGCCGTCTGAGGATTGCGATGTCTGCTGGCTGCCCGGCGGCTATCCCGAGCTGCACGCCGGTCGCCTGGCGGCGGCGACCAATTTCCGCGCAGGGATGGCGCGTTTCGCCGAGACAAAGCCGGTCCATGGCGAGTGCGGCGGCTTCATGGTGCTGGGCGAAGCGCTGGAGGATGCCTCAGGCGAGGCGCATGCCATGCTCGGTCTGCTCGGCCATTCCACCAGCTTCGCCAAGCGCAAGATGAACCTCGGCTACCGCGAGGCAACGTTGCGCGCCGCCTGTCCGCTGGGCGCGCAAGGCGCGCTGGTCCGCGGCCACGAATTCCACTATGCGCAGATGATTGCGACCGGAAATGACGAGCCCCTGGCCGATCTCGCCGACGGCCAGGGCAATCCGCTCGGCGCCTCCGGCTACCGGCGCGGCCATGTCAGCGGCACCTTCTTCCATGCCATTGCGAGGGGCGCATGACCTTTGTGCCTTCGCCCCGGCAGGCGCTCGACGACATCGCGCTCAGCCTCGTCTTCTTCACCCGGCTGCCGCTGCCGGTCTTCGACTTTCGCGGCCGCAGCCTCGCCGACGCGATCTGGGCCGCACCGATAGCCGGCCTCGCCGTGGCGGTGGTCGGAGCCGTTGTCTACGCCGCAGGCGTAAAGCTCGGCCTTGCCGCCGGTCCGGCGGCGGCGCTTGCCCTTGCAGCAACCCTGCTTGTGACCGGCTGCCTGCATGAGGACGGGCTGTCGGATGTCGCCGACGGTTTTGGCGGCGGCAAGACGCGCGACAAAAAGCTGGAGATCATGCGCGACAGCCGGATCGGCGCCTACGGCGCCGCAACCCTTGCCATGTCGCTGCTCATCCGCTGGAGCGCGCTGTCGCAACTGGCCAATCCGACAAGCGCTCTTTTCGCCCTGATAGCCGCCCATGCCGCATCGCGCGGCTTGCTCGGCGCCTTCATGCATCTGGCGCCACCCGCGCGCAGCGACGGGCTGTCGGCCGGCGCAGGCACCGTCTCAGTTGAAACCGCTGTTCTCGGCGCCGTGCTCGGCGCGGTCGCGCTGCTGGCGCTTGGGCTTGGCGGCGCCTTTGCCGCGCTCATCCTGCTTGCCCTCGTCTTCAGCGCCTTGCGCGCGCTCTGCCTCAACCAGATCGGCGGCCAGACCGGCGACACGATCGGCGCCCTGCAGCAGCTTGGCGAGATCACTGTCCTGCTCGTCGCATCCGTATCCCTCACCTGAATCCCTTCCGGAGGTTTTTTCCCCATGCCCTTCAAATCGTTCGATGAACTGCGCGCCGCTTGCCTCGATCTGCCCACCGGCAGCGATACCGCAGCAAATGCCGTCGCCCGCCGCCAGGACACGCTGACCAAGCCGCAAGGCAGCCTTGGCCGGCTGGAGACCATCGCCGCCTGGCTGGCGCGCTGGCAGGGCCGCGACATGCCGAAGCTCGACCGCGTCAAAGTCTTCGTCTTCGCCGGCAATCATGGCGTCACCGCCCAAGGCGTGTCGGCCTTCCCCTCGGAAGTCACCGTGCAGATGGTCGCGAATTTCGCCGGTGGCGGCGCCGCCATCAACCAGCTCGCTCGCATCGCCGGCGCCGAACTCGATGTCATCCCGCTCGATCTCGACCACCCGACAGGCGACTTCACACAAACCCCGGCGATGGACGAAAAGGATTTTCTTGCCGCCGTCTCCGCCGGCTATGACGCGGTGACGAAAGACCTCGACCTCGTCTGCTTCGGCGAAATGGGAATCGGCAACACCACGCCGGCGGCCGCCATTTCCGCCGGCCTGTTCGGCGGCGGCGCGGAAAAATGGACCGGGCGCGGCACCGGCGTCGACGATGCCGGGCTGAAGCGGAAGGTGACGGCCATCGAAGCCGGCCTCAAGCGCCATGCCGACGCGTTGTCCGATCCGCTCAAGATCGCCGCCGCCCTGGGCGGACGCGAACTCGCCGCCATCCTCGGCGCCACGCTTGCCGCGCGCCGCAACAACGTCCCGGTGCTGCTCGACGGTTTTGTCTGCACGGCGGCCGCAGCACCTCTGGCGCGGCTGCATCCGAGCGGCCTCGCCCACACCATCGCCGCCCATGTCTCGGCCGAATCCGGCCACCGCCGCCTGCTCGAAGCGCTCGGCCTGCCGCCGCTGCTCGACCTCGGCATGCGGCTCGGCGAAGGCTCCGGCGCCTGCCTCGCCGTCAACATCGTCCGCTCGGCGCTGGAATGTCACGCCAGAATGGCTAGCTTTGCCGAGGCTGGTGTTTCGGAGAAGTAGACTTCGCCCTTGCGGAACCAGATCCAGGCCGCCTGCTTTGTTTGCATGGCCTGGAATGGCGCCAATTGGCTAGCCTGAAGCCAGAATGGCGTCGCAGGCCCGCGCCGCGATCAGCGCCAGCTACGCGTCAAACGCGTCTCGCGTTCAGGGTCTTTTCCACCAATTTTCTTGAAAATTTGGTGGGTGCGCACAGGATTGAACTGTGGACCCGCTGATTAAGAGTCAGCTGCTCTACCAACTGAGCTACGCACCCACTCGACCGGTAAAACCGGTGTTGGCGGGCATATAGCCGCCGATACCGGTCCTGTCCAGCCCTGCCGGAATCATTTCCCGACAAATCGCTCCGCGCTTCGCTTTCGGCCGCTGCGCACGGCGAAACCTTTCGTTCTCCTGACGGGGCAGCACCCCCCTCTGCCCTGCCGGGCATCTCCCCCTCAAGGGGGGAGATTGGAGCTTCGTCGTCCCGCCTTCCTTCTGCGTTTGAGGTTGGCGAAACCCGAGTCACAGCCAATCTCCCCCCTTGAGGGGGAGATGTCCGGCAGGACAACAGGGGGGCGGTGAAGGATCGCCAACAGCGAATGGCCATCCTCGATGCGGTTTCAGTCGGCCACGTCGGTCAGAATGCCGAAGATGGCATTCGCGCTTATCCAGCCGTTGATGCCGCCGCGATTGTTGCCGATCTGGAACTGACCGTTTCTCATGGCCTTCACCAGATGCAGATATTGAGCGCCGCCGACGCGGCACAGAACGATGTCACCAACGCCAAGCAGGCTCGCATCTTCTATCGGCTTGACCGTGCAGAGTTGCCCGCTCTCGATCTTGCCTTTCATCGAACCGCCGCGCGGACGAAACTGGACCGTCTCTCCCGCCTGCAGACGCCCAATATAGCCTGTCGCCCAACCCATCTGTGTCCCCTCTCGCCCGAACGCGCCGGCTCCCGCAGACCAGTGCGCGCGTTCAGACGAACAGCTTGCCTTCCGCCACCTTGATGGCATGGCCGCCAATGCGCGCGGAGGCCAGCTTCCCCCCATCCACAGTCAGTTCGAGCCGGATTCGCGACGGGCGGCCCATCTCCAGGCCTTGCTCGATCCACAGCTGCGAAATGCCGTCGGTCGGTGCGTCGAACTGCATGATGGCGCCGGCAAAGGCGGCCGCCGCCGAGCCGGTCGCCGGGTCTTCATAGGACGGCGTGCCCGGCACGATCATGCGGACATGGAAGGCGCTGTCATGGTTCACCGTCTGGCGGCAATAGACATACGGGCTGGCGAAGGCCCATTCGCTCTTGCGCGGCGCCAGTTCCGACCATGCCTGGTTGTCGAGCTTGATTCGACCCGCCGCTTCCAGATTGGCGACAGGGATGGTGACGTAAGGCACGCCTGCCGACCAGAACGATATCTGGTGATTCTCGAAGCCGATCTCGTGCGGCGCCAGGCCAAGGGCGGCGCCGATCGCTTGCGGATCGGCCTCGAGCTTCAGCGGCTCCGGCAGCTTCGCCAGGTCGAATTCGGCAAAGGTCGCGCCATCGTGCTTGCTGACGGCGCAGCGCACCGGGCCGATGTTTTCCTCCAGCACGAAGATCCCCGCATCGCCCTCGCCCGTCAGTTCGGCGAGCGCGATCGCTGAGCCGACCGTCGGGTGGCCGGCAAACGGCATTTCATAGTCGGGCGTGAAAATGCGGATGCGGTTGCGGTGCTTTGGATTGTCCGGTGGCAGCACGAACACCGATTCGGACAGGTTGAACTCACGCGCAATGGCCTGCATGGCCGCCGTATCCAGCCCCTTGCTGTCGAGTACGACGGCCAGCGGATTGCCGGCCAGGCGGTCGGTCGTAAACACGTCGTAAAGCAAGTAGTTGCGCGTCTGCATCTTGGAAAACCTTCCGCCTCAATCCGAACATGGCCGAAATTTAATTTGATATTCGAACCAGTAAGCCTGATCTGTCCACCTATAGGGACATTACGCTTTCATAGGGGTCCAGCGTGGACCAGCTTGTCAATCTGCCAAAGACGGAATCGGATTCCGCCATCGAGGCCGCACTTGGGCTCGACCAGAACGGCGTTCGCAAGAAGCGCCGCCGGGGCTGGCTCTACGCGCTGCTGGCGCTGATCGCAGTTGTTGGCGGCCTCGCCGGCTACCAATGGTATGCCGGTTCTCCCGCCAAGATCGACTACACCACCACGCCGGCCACAATCGCCGACCTCACCGTCGCGGTGTCGGCGACCGGCACGCTGCAGCCCCTCACCCAGGTCGACATTTCAAGCGAACTGTCCGGCATCATCCGCTCCGTCTCGGCCGAGGAGAACCAGCAGGTCAAGAAGGGCGACGTCCTGGCGACGCTCGACACGGTGAAACTCGAAGTCCAGATCGAGCGTGCCCAAGCCTCCGCCAAGGCCGCCGCCGCCAATGTCGAGGACGCCACGGTCACGCTGGCCGAGAACGAGAAAGCGCTGGTGCGCGCTGCAGAGCTCACCAAGCGCGGCATGGCGACCGACCAGTCGCTTGAGGCCGCAACCGCCACGCGCGACCGCTCCAAGGCGGCGCTCGATAGTGCTGAGGCCAATCTCGCCATCGCCCAGGCCGACCTCAAGGCGCAGCAGACCGATCTTGCCAAGAGCACGATCTATGCGCCGATCGACGGCATCGTGCTGACGCGCTCGGTCGACCCCGGCCAGACGGTCGCCTCCTCGCTGCAGGCGCCGGTGCTGTTCATCATCGCCGCCGATCTCAGAAACATGGAACTGGTGGCGGCGGTCGACGAGGCCGATATCGGCGCGGTCAGGCCCGGACAGCATGCGCGCTTCACCGTCGACGCTTTTCCGGAGCGGCCATTCGATGCCGAGATCCGCGACATCTCCTTTGCCTCTCTCACCACCGACGGCGTCGTCACCTACAACGCCCGGCTCGAGGTCAACAACAATGAGCTGCTGCTGCGGCCCGGCATGACCGCCACGGTTTCGGTCGTGACCAAACAAGCCAAGGGCGTGCTCACCGTGCCGTCCACCGCCTTCCGCTACCGCCCGGCGCAACAGGCGGCCCGCGCCTGGAGCCTGAGCGACCTGTTTACCGGCCGCATGGGCCGTCCCGGCGGCAATCGCCGCCAGCAGGTGGCGGCGCCCACCGATGGCTCACGCACGCTCTATGTGCTGGAGAACGGCCGGCCGCATCCGGTCAACGTCAAGATCGGTTCCACCGACGGTGAACTCACAGAGATCACCTCCGGCCTCGACGAAGGCGCTCAGGTGATCACAGCCTCGCAGCTGCGGAGCTGACGCCGTGGCCGCGGGCGCGACCCTCATAGGCTTCGACACGGTCTGGAAGAGCTATGGCCAGGGCGAAGCCAAGGTGCATGCGCTGGCCGGCGTCGACCTTGCCATCCAGCGCGGCGAATTCGTTGCCATCATGGGTCCGTCGGGTTCAGGCAAGTCGACGGCGATGAACATCATCGGCTGCCTCGACACACCCACCGCCGGAACCTACACCTTCATGGGCATCGATGCCGGCCGGCTCGACCGCAACCGCCGCGCTCTGCTGCGCAATCTCTACATCGGCTTCGTCTTCCAGGGCTACAATCTGTTGCCGCGCACCACGGCGGCGGAGAATGTCGAGCTGCCGCTGATCTATCGCGGCGCCCCTGCCCGCGAGCGCCGCGAACTTGCCATGCAGGCGCTGGCGGAGGTCGGCCTTGTCGGGCGCGAGCACCACACGCCGGCCGAACTATCCGGCGGCCAGCAGCAGCGCGTGGCGATCGCGCGCGCCATCGTCACCAGGCCGACGCTGCTCGTCGCCGACGAGCCGACCGGCAATCTCGACACCGCCCGCACGCATGAGATCATGGAGCTGTTGACGCGGCTGAACCGCGAGCTTGGCCTGACCATCGCCATGGTCACCCACGAGGCCGATGTCGCCGACTATGCCGAGCGCACGATCCGCTTCCTCGACGGCCACGTCGCCTCGGATTCAAAGAATCTCGAGGTAGCGCAATGATCTGGGAAACCGTCCGCCTGTCGCTGCGCTCCATCCGCCGCAATGTGCTGCGCTCCTTCCTGACGCTGCTCGGCATCGTCATCGGCGTCGCCGCCGTCATCGCCATGCTGACCATCGGCTCCGGCACCACGGCCAAGGTCAAGTCCGACATTGCCAAGCTCGGCTCCAACCTGCTCGTCGTCCGTTCCGGCCGCCCTGCCGGCACCGGCGGACCGGGCGGGCTCGACCAAGCGGTGCGGCCGCTGGCCGACAAGGATGTTGCCGCCCTCGTCGCGCATCTGACCGGGGCGCGCGCGATTTCGCCGGCCTCGCAAAAGCAGGTGCGCGTCATCTTCGGCACAGAGAGCCTGACCTCCGGCGTCACTGGCACCGACAGCGCCTATCTCGACGCCCGCGACTGGAAGCTGGTGTCGGGCCGCCCGTTCAGCGATTCCGAAACGCGCTCCGGCACCGGCGTCTGCCTGATCGGCGAGACGGTGCGCCAGCAATTCTTCGGCGCCGGCGAGCCCGAGGGCGAGATCATCAGGGTCAACCGCACCTCCTGCAAGATCATCGGCCTGCTCGAGCCCAAGGGCTATACCGGCTTCGGCCAGGACCAGGACAATGTCGTCTTGATGCCGCTTGCCGCCTATCAGCGCCGCATCGCCGGCAACCGCGACATCGACAACATCTATGTCGCCGCCGACGACCGCACCCCGACCACCGAATTGCAGCCGCGCGTCGAGGATATTTTGCGCGACACCCGCCGCATCACGCCGGACCGCGAGGACGATTTCTCGATCCGCGACATGACCCAGATCGCCGACGCCATGGCCAGCGCCACCACCACCATGACCGGCATGCTGGGCGCCGTCGCCGGCGTCAGCCTGCTGGTCGGCGGCATCGGCATCATGAACATCATGCTGGTGTCGGTCACCGAGCGCACACGCGAGATCGGCATCAGGCTCGCCATCGGCGCGCATGAAAAGCACATATTGATCCAGTTCCTGGTCGAGGCAACGGTGCTGTCGTTGCTCGGCGGCATCATCGGCATCCTGATCGGCCTGGCGCTGGCCGGGCTCGCATCGGCGACGCTGGCCATACCGTTTGCGCCGAGCCCGGCCGTCATCCTGCTTGCCGTCGGCTTTTCGGCGCTGATCGGCATGGTGTTCGGCTTCTTCCCGGCGCTGCGCGGCGCCAGGCTCGACCCGATCGACGCGCTGCGGCACGAGTAGGCGCTATCCACAACTTGGGTGCTTGCCGACGCCGGCAGCGCTGTCATCGTCCGGTCCACGATGCTAGGGCAGTGCATCTCTGGTCGAGGAATGGGCAATGAGCAAGAAGGCGCGATTGATTCTGGCGATGGTGATCATCGAAGGCGCGCTTGCCGGCATCTGGTGGTATCTGGCCCGCTACGGCATGGCCAATCCTGATCGCGTCACAGCCGATTTTCAGGGCGTCGTCGGCCAGACGATGGGCATGGCGATGGGTGGGTTGCTTGGGCTCGGCCTCATCCTGTTTGTCGTCGCCGCCCGTAACGACCGCAAGGCGGCGCAGGAAAAGGCGAAGCGCTGAAGCCTGTCAGAACGGCAACCGTGCGTTCTCCTTGACCTCCTTCATGACGAAGAAGGTCCTTGTTTGCCGCACGCCCGGCAGTGCGATCAGCTTCTGTCCGTGCAGCTTGTTGAAATCCGCCATGTCGCGGACCCTGATCTTCAGGAGATAGTCGAAGTCGCCGGCGACGAGATTGCAGTCGAGCACCTCCTTGAGCTCGAGCACGGCCGCTTCGAAAGCAGCAAAACTTTCCGGTGTCGATCGGTCGAGAACGACGCCGACCATGACCAGCGCGCCAAGGCCGACCGCAACCGGCGCGATCTCCGCCCTCACCCCGGTGATGTAGCCTTCCTCGAAAAGGCGTTGCGTACGCCGGTGGCAGGTCGCGGCGCTGACATTGACGCGGGCCGCCAGCTCCGCATTGGTCAGCCGCCCTTCGGCCTGAAGGGCGCGCAGGATTTTCATATCGATGCGGTCAAGAGCTTGCGTGGAAGATTCTTCCATTTTGATAAGCCTTCATGGATGGTTCAAGCAATCATATCGCCTGTTTGTGAATCCTGCAAAAATCCTCGGCGCAAGTTCGAGAGCACCTTTCGCACAACTGCGCCTATCTTCCGCCGAGCGAAAACGACCACGGCGGAGATAAATCGATGTCACTTCTGGCAAAATTCGAACGCTACCCCCTGACCTTCGGCACGACGCCGATCGAGCATCTGCCGCGGCTGAGCGCGGCTCTGGGCGGGAAGGTGCAGGTCTACGCCAAGCGCGACGATTGCAATTCCGGGCTCGCCATGGGCGGCAACAAATTGCGCAAGCTCGAATACATCGTGCCGGACGCGATTGCCTCCGGCGCCGACACGCTGGTGTCGATCGGCGGCGTCCAGTCCAACCACACGCGCATGGTCGCAGCGACGGCCGCCAAGATCGGCATGAAATGCGTGGTCATCCAGGAGAAATGGGTGCCCCATTATGACGCCGTCTATGACCGGGTCGGAAACATCCTGCTGACGCGGCTGATGGGCGCCGACAGCCGGCTGGTCGATGACGGTTTCGACATCGGCATCCGCAAGAGCTGGGAAGACGCCATCCAGTCGGTGAAGGACGCCGGCGGCAAGCCTTATCCCATCCCGGCCGGCGCCTCGGTGCACAAATTCGGCGGGCTGGGCTATGTCGGCTTCGCCGAAGAGGTGGCGAACCAGGAGGCCGAGCTCGGCTTCACCTTCGACTACATCATCGTCTGCGTTGTCACCGGGTCGACGCAGGCCGGCATGATCGTCGGCTTCGCCGCGCAAGATCGCGCCGACCGCGTGATCGGCATCGACGCCTCCGGCACGCTCGACCAGACCCGCGCGCAGGTACGCCGCATCGTCGACGACACCGCCGCCCTCGTCGGGCTCGGCCGCACGGTCCGCGACGACGAAATCGTCATCAACCCCGACTATGCCTATCCGGCCTATGGTGTTCCCTCGGATGAAACCAACGACGCGATCCGGCTGGCGGCCCGCACCGAGGCCATGATCACGGATCCGGTCTATGAGGGAAAGTCGATGCAGGGCCTGATCGATCTGACTCGCAAAGGCTTCTTTCCCGAGGGCTCGAAAATTCTCTACGCCCATCTCGGCGGCGCGCCGGCGATCAACGGCTACAGCTATTACTACAAGGACGATGGCGCCCCGGCCCGGCCGCGACTGGCAGCAAGTTCAGAACCTCGGCAAAGCGCGCCACAGGAGACGCTGCCGCCGCTGTTTCCCTGACAGGTCAGGGGTCCTCGCTGCTGAATGCCAAGCTGATGCGGCCAGAAGCCTCGACTGTCAGACGTCGCCCCTCGTCGATTCAAGATAGAATTGTTGGTGATAATAGATGAACTGATCGCCTTCAAAGATCGGCTTCGTCGCCCCGGCCGAGCGGCTCCAGTTTGTTGGCGCGCCCTCGACGGCTCGATTTCCGATCGTAAAAGAAGCCGGTCGCGTTTCCAGGATCTGCATTGCTTCGTCGTTCGAAGAAAAATCCGGCAATTCAAAGCAATACGCGAATCCCCTGTCTTCCGGAACGGTCTCGCTAATGTTCAGAATGTTGACCATCGACAAGCTTGATGCATAGCCGTTCCATCTATTTGGATCTGTTGGCCAGCTGGCTCCCGAAACATCGCTGGTAAATGGGTAGAAGGCCGGGGGCCCGATAACACGCTGACCTATCCCGGGCGGACTAGGCGTGCTGCCCTTGCGACGGAGGGCACCATAACTTGGTCGTTCAGAATTGATCCAGGGGCCTATTCCCGTCAGCCCAACACCATCGTCACGCGAAAAATTAGCTCCGATGAAGGATTCGCGCAGTTCAGTCCTCGCCTTGCGATCTGGGATCATCCAGTATTGCGGTCGATCGGCAGGCCAGTATTTTCGCACATTGGCACGGAACTTTTCGGGAATAAGCGTCCGACTATAGGCCCAGCATGATCTTCCGAATCCCGGATAGATCTTCTTCAACCCCATCTGTTCGACAATGCCTCTCGGCTGTGCGGAATGATATTGGTTTCGTGTCACCAAATTGGGCTGACCATTGGTGCGGAAATCGTCAAACTCGGCTCGTGTCGCTTTTTCGACTGATGCCTGGCCGAATTTCATCAGCGAACGCGGACTGTCATAGGCTTCCTCGGCTATATAGGCGGTGCCGAAACCCAAGGTGTTGGCGTCGTCATACACGATCATCACCGGCATGAAATCTGACGGCACGTTGCCTTTCGCCGTCGTTTGGCCGTGACAAGCGTCAGGCACTCGCACCACAAGTCCCTTGCCGTCGCTCATTTGTCGGCCATAGACCGTTGGCACCAGCCCCACCTCGCGCGTGCCCGAGCCGTCCTTGTAGCCGATGCTAACAACGTTGCAGCCGACGACGATATCGAAATGTTGGGGCTCGCCTCGATAGGTCAGGTCGACCTTGAGGCGAAAATAAGTGCCTTGATCGACGTAGGCCTTTTCCGTGTAGGACCAGCGGCCTGTCAGGATTTGCCCGCCTGTCGTAAATGTCGCCCACAGGACGGCCATCATGACCAGCCCGACCATGATCAGCACAAGCTTCCGCACAGGTGTCCCCCGGACCAAAACGCGCGGACATCATCGCTGGGCGATGTTAATTCCAAGTCACGGAATTTGGGAAGAATCGTTGGAAAAATGCCACTCGACCAGCGGCTTCATATGCGGCGCCAGCCCGTCGGGCAGATCGGCGGCATGGCGGATGATCACCGGCCCCTCGATCTCCGGCTCGGCCTCGGTGGCGACGAAGGCGCTGATGCGTCGGGCAATCTCATCGGCCGGCTCGTCGACGTGGTAGCGGCGGAACAGGACCGTGCCGGTAGCGGTCGACAGCGCGTGGTAGCGTTTGCCCCGCGCGGCGCCCGTCAGGTCGAGCCCGGTCTCCTCGCGCACTTCGCGGATCATGTTGAAATCGACATCGACGCGGCCGTCGCGAAAATCGATCGGCTCGAACGAGCCGGCGGCAAAATAGACACGCCCGGCCATCACCGTGTGCGGGCCCATGCGGATCGCCACCAGCGCATTGTCGCCTGCGACCAGCATGGCGTGGCCATAGGCGTGCTCGGCGCCGGTTCCCTGCCGGTTCTTGCGCCACAGCATGAAGGTCGAATAGTTGACCGCGTGGCAGCGCCCGACCAGCCGGTTGTCACGCCAGGCGAGCGCCGACAAAAGCACGACGGTGCCATCGAACAGCGCCGGCTTGGCTTCGGTCTCTCGCTGCCAGTTCTCTGCGATGACCTGCGCATTGTCGCGCTCGAACGGATGCGGTCCCGGGTCGAGCCGCACGTCGATCTCGTCGACCGGCAGGATGACGTTGCGCGGCAGGTCGAAACTCACGCTCAGACCCCCACTCAGGCCATGTCCAGGGTGATCGCCACCGGACAATGGTCCGATGCCTTCGGCCGGTCCCAGCCGGCACGCGGAAAACGCTCCACCGCCTGTCCCGCCGGAAAGATGGTGCGCCAGGGCTGGCCGTTGCGGATGATGTCGGGAACGGCGGTCGCGTTCTTCGCCGCCAGCCCTTTCGACAACAGGATGTAGTCGAGCTGGCACAGATGCCGCTCCTGCGGCCCGCGCGTGTGATAGAAACTCCAGCGGTCCATCTCCGGCCGGCGCTCGACGACATTCTCGCAAAAGCCGCCGGCGGTCAGCACATTGAGGCAGGACAGGCTCTCGTCGATCACCTGGAAGCGGTAGCCGTTGACGGCGTCGCCCTCGATCTTCACCCGCTGCCGGTAGTCGTTCATGTCGCCGCAGATCGCCCAGCGCTTGTCGGCGGCATGGTCCTTGCTGAAGCGCTCCTCGATGATACGGCGCACTGCCTGCGCCTCGGCGACGCGCAGCGGCATCGTCGCCTCGCGCCCGTCGAGCCCGTTGCGCGGCGAACCCATCGACTTGAAATGCACGAGATAAAGCGTCAGCGGCACGCCGCCGATCTTGACGTCGACCTCCAGGCAATCGCGCCGGAAGATGCGCTCATTGGCCTGATGCCCGAGTTCGGCCAGTTCGGGCGTGAACAGGCCGAACTGCTCGAAGGTGACATAGGCATGGCTGGTCATGCGCACGAATTCGATGGGCTGCCCTTGTGCGGTCTCGCTGCGCATCATCACGGCAACGTCGATGCCGCGCGAATCATTGCCGGCGGTGGTGTATTTCTGCCGGTAGCCCTCGCCCACCATCTTGAAGAGATAGCCATACTCGAAGGCCTTCAGCGCCTCGATATTGTCGACCTCCTGCATGCAGATGATGTCCGCGCGGGTGGCGGCAATGGCGAGCGCCGTCAGCTGACGCGTGTCGTCGGACTGCGCGATGGCACGCGCCTGCTCCAGCATCCTGTATTCGGCCTCGCTCTGGATGTCGAAAAGCGCCAGCGTGCGGTCTTCGTTGAGCTGGTTGCGGTAGCCGGAGAAATCGAACCTGTTCATCAGGTTTTCGACATTGAACGTGGCGAGGCGCAGCGACATGGCCGTGACCTTTGCCTGCAAGCGGTGTCGAAAACAAGGGCTTCGCCCTTGCTCGCCAGGGTTGATGGAACCTTTCCGTTCATCCTCCGTTCAGATGAAAAGTCCCATCATCAGGCTTCTTCCCTGGGGTATTCTGGGCGTGGGGCCTGTATCGCTTGGAGAGTGCAATGAACTCGCTCTTTTCTTCCACCGTCAAATCCGGGCTGATAGCGCTCGGTCTCGTCTCGGGCCTCACGGCGCCCTCCGCCGCCGGCCCGATCCCCCAGCCAAACCTGTCGGTGCCGGCAAGCACCGCGTTGCCTGACATCACGCCGGTTCGCGACGGCTGGGCGGGCAACAATGACCGCAACTCAATCAACGATTGGCAGTGGCGCCGCCATGAAGGCCGCCGCTTTTCCCGGTCGCGCAACTGGGACAATGGCAACTGGAACGGCAACGGAAACTGGAATGGCGGCAATTGGAATGGCGGCGACAACTGGCGCTGGCGTCATCATCGCCATCGCCACGGCCGCGATTTTGATACCGGCGCCGCCGCGGTTCTCGGCCTCGGCCTGGGACTCGGCCTCGGCAGCATCTACAACAACGGCTATTACAACAACGGCTACTACAATGACGGCTACTACGTGCAGCCGGCGCCCCGCCGCTACTACCGCACGCAGCGTCTTTCCAGCGCCCATGTCCAGTGGTGCTACGACCGCTACCGGTCTTACCGGTCTTGGGACAACACGTTCCAGCCCTACAATGGCCCGCGCCAGCAATGCTGGTCGCCCTATAGCTGAACTATAAGCGATAATGCATGACGGCGCCGCCCATCGCGGCGCCGTTTCCATTTGGGAAACAGGGCTGGAGACGACCGCCGCTAACCATATGTTTATCGGCTCGGTCTATCCATGATGCGGGGCCCCATCTGACGATCGCGACGATTCGGTTGCGTAGGACGTGCCGTCATGGCCGAGAATGAATTGAGAAACAAACACCGGCAGCGCGTGCTGAAAGGCGCGACGATTCTGCTCGGCCTCACCAATTCCGAGGTCAAGTGCACGGTGCGCAACATGCATCCAGGCGGCGCCGAGCTGAAAGTGCCGATCGATGCGCGCGTGCCGGACGAATTCCTGCTCTATGTGCCGGTCGACGGCATCGGCTACAAGGCCATCGTGCGCTGGCGCCGCGACGACCGCATCGGCGTCGAGTTCACCGGCACCGAGCCCAAGCCGCACTGGCACTACGGCTGAGCATCCTGATCAATAAACTGGCATGAAAAAGCCGGCGGATCGCTCCGCCGGCTTTGTCGCAATCCTGAAATTGCGGATCAGTTCTTCGCCTTGTCGACCAGCTTGTTCTTCGAGATCCACGGCATCATCGCGCGCAGCTTGGCGCCGACTTCCTCGATCTGGTGGCTGTCATTGTTGCGGCGGATGCCCTTGAAGCGCGACATGCCGGCGCGGTATTCCTGCATCCATTCCGAAGTGAACTTGCCGGTCTGGATGTCCTTCAGCACGCGCTTCATCTCGGCCTTGGTCTCGGCGGTGATGATGCGCGGGCCCGAGACGTACTCGCCCCATTCGGCGGTGTTCGAGATCGAGTAGTTCATGTTGGCGATGCCGCCTTCATAGATCAGGTCGACGATCAGCTTGACCTCGTGCAGGCACTCGAAATAGGCCATTTCCGGAGCATAGCCGGCTTCCACCAGCGTCTCGAAGCCGGCGCGGATCAGCTCGACCAGGCCGCCGCAGAGCACAACCTGCTCACCGAACAGATCGGTCTCGCATTCCTCGCGGAAATTGGTCTCGATGATGCCCGAACGGCCGCCGCCGACGCCGCAGGCGTAGGACAGAGCGAGATCGAGCGCATTGCCCGAAGCGTCCTGGTTGACGGCGACCAGACACGGCACGCCGCCGCCCTTCTGGTATTCGCCGCGCACCGTGTGGCCGGGACCTTTGGGCGCAATCATGACGACGTCGACCGAAGCCTTCGGCTCGATCAGGCCGAAATGCACGTTGAGGCCGTGCGCGAACGCGATCGCCGCCCCGTCGCGGATGTTCGGCGCGATCTCGTTTTTGTAGATGTCGGCCTGCAATTCGTCGGGCGTCGCCATCATCATCAGGTCGGCCCATTTGGCGGCATCCGCCACGCTCATCACCTTGAGGCCGTCGGCCTCGACCTTCTTGGCGGTCGCCGAGCCCGCCTTGAGGCCGATGGCGATTTCCTTGGCGCCGGAATCCTTGAGGTTGAGCGCATGCGCCCGGCCCTGGCTGCCATAGCCGATGATGGCGACCTTCTTGCCCTTGATCAGGTTGAGATCGGCATCACGATCGTAATAGACGCGCATTTTACTTCCTTCCCGTTTTGAAGATCAGAGGCCTTGCGGCCCGGTTTTTGCTCCGAAAAGAGCGAGAAACTGTTGCGTTGCCCGGACGGCATCGCCGCCGATCGTCGCTTCAGTCAATTCCAGCCGGTCGCCGAGCAAGAGACGGATCTGCACGTCGCGGGCGACCAGCCCGAAAAAGCTGCGGAACGCCGTTTCGGCATCCGCAAAATCGAGCAGCCCGGCCTGCTTGCCGGCCATAAGCACCGGCTTCAGGCGCCTGGCCAGCGCAAAGCGGCCATTCTCGAGCACGATGGCGCCGAGGTCGTCCTTGCCGGAACCGGCATGGCCGACCGCGACGCGGTTCAGCGCAATCGACGTGTCGCTCGAAATCACCTTCAGCCAGTCCGAGGCAAAGCCTTCAAGGCTAGCCGTCAGCGAGGCAAGATCGAGTTTTTCGCCGTCGACCGGCACCACGCGCACTTTCGATGCCTGCCATTGCACGGTCGCCGTCAGCAAACCGTCGCGGTCGCCGAACCATTTGTAGAGCGTTTCCTTGGAGCAGCTGGCACGGCGCGCAACCGCCGTCATCGTCAGGTTGTCGCCCTCCTCGACCAGCAGCCGCAACGCTGCGTCGAGAACGGCCTTCTGCCGCTCCGTCAGCGTCGCGCTGGTGTCGATGTCGGGTACGATGTGCAACACGCTCTTCCCTCGGCCGGCAGGCAGGCCAGCAAACGCGGCGTGCCGTACCGTACGTTACGGTTCGCCGCTTCTATGCCGTATTGCGCTCAGCCTTGCAAGCCCCTATTTCCCTTCAAACGTTCACTCACTGATGTCGCGGGGAACGACGATGCTGGCCGGATTGCTTGCCTTGACGGTCGCCGCCGTGTTCTCCGGCGCCGCCATCTATGTCAGCGTCGCCGAACAGCCGGCGCGGCTTGGCCTCGATGACAAGGCGCTGCTCAGGGAATGGCAGCCTTCCTACAAGCGCGGCGCGGCCATGCAGGCATCCATCGCCATTGTCGCCTTCCTTCTCGGCCTGATCGCCTGGTGGCAGACCGCTGGCTTCGCCTTTCTGCTCGGCGCAATTCTGATCATCCTGCCCTGGCCGTGGACGCTGATGATCATGATGCCGACCAACAAGCTGCTGGCGGCGATGGACGCCAGCGCCGACAATCCGCAAGCTAGGGATTTGATCGTCAAATGGGGGACCCTGCATCTGGCGCGCGCCGGACTGGGCGTGCTGGCGACGCTGGCCTTTCTCTGGGGCAGCCATCTGGCCTGACGGCTGGGTCGCCTCAGTCCGCAGCCGGCGGCAGGCGCAGACGGCCGAGCAATGCCGACACCATGCCCAGTTCGTCTGCGGAGAGTTTTTCGCCGACCAGCTCCGCGATCGAGCGCCCGTAGACCGCCCACATCCGCCGGCGCGTCTCGCGCCCTTTGTCAGTGACGCGGATGGTCTGGCCGCGGCCGTCATCGGCGACCTTCAGCTTCTCGACCAACCCGTCTGCTTCGAGCCGGGCCAGCAGCCGCGAGATGTTGTACTGCGCAAACAGGGTGCGCTCGATCAGCTGGAACGGCCGCAGCCCGCCCTCGCCCGCCTCGGCAAGCTCGTGCAGCACGTCATACCAGTCGAGCGGCGGCAAGCCACTGTCCTTCAAAGCCTGTTCGGCCTGTTCGACAAGCTGGCGCGAAACCCGCATCAGACGAGCCCAGGCCTTGATGGCGTCGGGCGAAGGCGTGGCTTTCTCCGTCATAGGGGCGATCCTAGGCGATAGATGCAATTGCATCAAGATTGACGATTAATGCATCTGCATCTATATACATGCAATCGCATCAATCACCTAAGGAATCCCATGAAACACGAAATCTGCAAAGTCGCCGACGTCCCGCAGACGGGCAGCCTGATCGCACCGTTCTTCGGCCGCGAGGTCCATGTCTGGCGCAGCGGCGAGCGCATCCGCGCCGCCGCCAATGTCTGTCTGCATTTCGGCGGGCCGCTCGACTGCAAGGACGGTAAATTCGTCTGCCAATGGCATGGCGCGACCTTCGACATGGCATCAGGCGACCGGCTCGAAGGCCCGGCGCCAAAAGCGTCGCGCCTGATGTTTCTGTCGACGCGCGTCGAGGACGGCGCGCTGAACTATGTCTGGGGAGAGTGACATGCCTGAGAAGAATGAAATGACTGACAAGCTCATTCTCGTCAGCCATCATCTGTGCCCGTACGTTCAGCGCGCCGCGATTTCGCTGGCCGAGAAGCGCGTGCCCTTCGAGCGCGTGACCATCGACCTCGCCGACAAGCCGGACTGGTTCAAGGCGATCTCGCCGCTGGGCAAGGTGCCGTTGCTCATCGTGCAGGCCAATGGCGCCGAGACGGTGATCTTCGAATCCGCCGTCATCCTCGAATTCCTCGAGGAAACGCAAGGCAATCCGCTGCACCCCGCCGATCCTTACGACCGCGCCCGGCATCGCGCCTGGATCGAGTTCGGCTCGGCGACGCTGAACGCCATCGGCCGCTTCTACTCGGCGTCGACAGAGGCCGCCTTCCTGACGGAATCCTCGGCATTGTCGGCCATGTTCGATCGCATCGAGGACGAATTGGCAGACCAGGCCGGACCATGGTTCAACGGCGAACGCTTCAGCCTCGTCGATGCCGTCTACGGCCCGGTCTTCCGCTATCTCGACGCCTTCGACCGTATCAGCGATTTCGGCATGCTCGACGGCAAGCCGCTGGTCCGGGCATGGCGCAAGGCGCTGAGCGAACGCGCCTCGATCAAGGCCGCCGTGACGCCGGACTATCCGCAACGCCTGCATCAATTCCTGCGGGCGAGAAATTCGTTTCTCTCGACCTTGATCCCGCCGGATGATCTCGCCAGTCCGCCTCCTCTAGCCCGGTCCGCCTGAACGGATCGATCAGCGTGCCGGCCACCATCGAGGCGAGCACGCTTGGCACTGGCGGGATTTTTGCGATGGTCGCCACCAGTGTGTCGCGGAAGAAGGGCAGCATCATGCCATCCGACTGGTAGAACGGCGTCAGCGCCAGCGACAGCAGTTGGAAGATCCGGACATGCCACCGCCGTGCTTTGGCATAGGTCTCCAGCGCCGCATCGACGTTGCCCGTCTGTGCCAAGGCATGGCTGAGTGCTGCCGCGTCGAGCAGCGCCATGTTGGCGCCTTGCCCGAGCTGCGGGCTGGTCGAATGCGCGGCGTCGCCGATCACCGCCAGCCTGCGGCCGGCCGGCAGCTTCATCGTGTGGTGGCCGTAGCGCGCCAGCGACAGCTGGTCGAAACTGTCGATCTGGCTGGTGAACGCCTCGCACGCCGGCCATAGCGAGACCAGCCTCGCCTTCCAGGCGTCGAGGCCCGCGGCCCGGACCTGTTCGACATCGGTCGGCTTCAGGCTCCAGAAGAACGCCGCCATTTTTTCGCCGCCCGGCTGCGGCCGGCCGATCGGCAGCACACCGATCATCACGCTGGCCTTCTCGTAGCGCTGCAGCAGCGCGTTCTCGTCGAACCCGTCGCGCCAGCCGAGCGACGCCCAGAACGCGCCATAGGTGAGCGGCCTTGGCTCTGCCGGGTCGTCGAGGCTCTGGCGCAGTTTCGAGCGCGAGCCACTGGCGTCGACGACAAGGTCGAATGGCCCTGCCCTTCGCCCCTTGTCAAAGAACAACATCGCCCGCTCGCCGACCTCCAGCGTCTCGATCTCGACACCGGTTTCGATGGCAATGCCTTGCCGCTGCGCCGCACGAAACAACACGTTGAACAGCGCCGCCCGATGCACCGCCAGGCCAAAGCGGCCGCCGGGCTGCGCATCGTAGCGCACGGCGAGCACGGTGCGGCCGGTGCTCGCATCCGCGCCATGCAAACGCTCGATGCGACTGCCCAGCGCCAGTATGTCGTCGAGCAGGCCGAGATCGGAAAGCACGCTCAGCCCGGTCGGCTGCAGGATCAGTCCCGAGCCGACGGGCTTGGGTTCCTCGAAGCGTTCGAAGATGGTGACGTTGTGTCCGGCGCGCTTGAGATAGAGTGCCGTGGCCAGCCCCGCCGGGCCCGCGCCGGCAATCGCAATGTCGAGTGATTTTTTCATTGCCCGCCCAACCAATGGCCGGACAATCCTTCAGCGACCCTGCCAAATCAAGCCATTGCGGCATGCGTCAAAATATCAACCACCGGCATCGAAAGCAGCCCGTGCGTCGCGCACCGCGTCGTGGTTGAGTTCGGCCCATATGATCAATTGATGCAGGGCGCCGAACATCGAGCGTCCGAGATCGGTCAGGCTGTATTCGACGCTCGGCGGCTTGGTCGGGAACACTTCGCGATGCACATAGCCGTCGCGCTGCAGCTCAAGCAGCGTCTGGGTGAGCATGCGCTGCGAGATGTCAGGAACAAGCCGCCGCAGTTCACCGAAGCGATAAGGCTTCTCCGCCAGCGCCATCGCCAGCAATGGGCTCCATTTGCCGTTGATGCCCTTGATGACGTCACGAACCGGGCAATCGCCGAAATTGGCGCCGCCCGTCATGGCTCTGTAGATCTCGATCTTCGATTTCAGATTGACGATCTTGCCGTCCATCGCTGGTTCCCTGCCTGTGCCTACCTCCCGGAAAACTGCCTTCTTTACGGCAGCAGGTCAATTCCTATTTTAGTGCTGGTCTCTTTTTGAGACTACCAAAGCACCCGCCATTCCGGCGCTAAGATCAGGATCCCCCATGCCCAAAACCCTTCTCGTCACCGGCGCATCCGGCCAACTTGGCCGCGGCGTCATCAATCACCTGCTGGACAGTTTGAAAGTTCCCGCAAACCGGATCGTCGCCACCACCCGCACGCCCGCCAACCTCGCCGATCTCGCGGCGCGCGGCGTAACCGTCCGGGCGGCCGATTTCGACGATCAGGCCTCGCTTGCCAAGGCTTTTGCCGGCGCCGACCGGGCGCTCATCATTTCGACAAACGAGGTGGAGGTTCGGGGAAAGCGGCGCGAGCAGCAGCTTGCGGCCGTCGTCGCAGCCAGCCAGGCAGGCGTCGGCCATCTGCTCTACACCTCGATGCCCAACCCGGAACCGGGCTCGCCGGTGGTCTTCGCGCCTGACCACTACGACACCGAACAAGCCATCAAGGCGAGCGGCATCCCCTACACCGTCTTTCGCAACGGCTGGTACGATGAGAACCTGTTCATGGCCTTGCCGCAGATCCTGGCCTCGGGGCAGTGGTACACATCGGCTGGCGATGGCGCCATTTCCTATGGTACGCGCGACGACTACGCGGCGGCGATCGCTGCCGGGCTTGCCTCGGACACAAGCGAAAGCACGACCTACACGCTGACCGGCCCCAAGGCACACACCACCGCCGAGGTCGCGGCGTTCATCACCGAAGTCACAGCCAAGCCGATCCAGGTCATCCAGCTCTCCGACGAGGCCCTGACCGAGGGCATGAAGTCGGCCGGCCTGCCCGAGTCCCTGGCCAAGGTCCTGGTGTCGTTCGATGTGGCCGCGCGCGTCGGCGACCTCGCCATGGTGACCGACGCTGTCGAAAAACTCTCCGGCCGCCAGCCAGTGCCGCTGAAGCAGTTCCTCGAGGCGAACAAGGCCGCATTGGCCGGCTGAAGCCCGCGGTGCGGGAAGCCTAATTCGTCTCGGCCTCCCGCACCACTATTTCGATTTCTTGAGCAGCCCCAGCCGGATCAGGCTTTCGGCGGTCGCAACGATGGCCTCTTCCCGCGACCGCGGCGCCCAGCCGAGCAGGCGCGTCGCCTTGGCCCCCGTCGCGTTCCTCGCCTTGCCCAGTTCCGTCACGATCTGGGCCGCCTGGCCGTCGAACAGTCCGACGATCCTCACCAGCCAGTCCGGCAGCACCCGCGTCGGGACGCGTGACGCCGCATTGCCCAGCCGGGCTTTCAGCGTCTGCGCAATCTCCAGCATCGTCATGAAATCGCCGCTGATGGCCAGGAACCGCTCGCCCTTGGCGAGCGGATTGGTCATGGCGCGCAGATGCAGGTCGGCCACGTCGCGCACGTCGACCACGCCGAACAGCATGCGCGGCAGACCCGGCATCGCGCCGTCCATCAGGCGTCCTATGAATTCCGTGGAGGTCGAATGATCCGGCCCCAGGACCGGTCCGAAGATTCCAACCGGATTGACGACCGCCAGCTCCAAGGCACCGCCTTGGGCGGCAATGAAATCCCAGGCCGCCCGCTCCGCCAGCGTCTTCGATTTCACATAGGCGCTCACCTTTTCCGCCAGGTTGGTCCAGTTCTCCTCGGTGAACGGACGACCGGCAACCGGCGGCTGGCCATAGCCAACGGCAGCAAAGGATGAGGTGAGCACGACACGTCTGACACCGGCATCCCGCGCCGCCCGCAGCACACGCAGTGCCCCTTCGCGCGCCGGGATGATCAGATCGTCCTCGTGCTTGGGCACACCAGGCGGAAACGGCGAGGCGACATGCAGCACGTAATCGCAGCCGGCGACCGCTGCTGGCCAGCCTGCATCGGCCATCAGATCGGCATGGGCAAAGGAAAGCGCCTCGCCGGGCTCGGCACCGCCGACCCTGAGCATGGCGAGCACATCGGCTTCACGTCTGGCCGATCGCACGGTCGTGCGGACGCGGTAGCCGGCCTTCAAGAGTTCGAGGATGCAGTGAGCGCCGAGGAAGCCGGACCCGCCGGTGACCAGCACCAATTCGCCGCTCATATCCGCCTCCCCCAATGGCCTAAGCGTTCAAGCTAATCCATTTTTTCGAAATTCCGGACGGAAAACCGCCTCACACTTTTCCTGGAATTTCTCTAGATCGCGACCTGCGTGCCTATCTCGACCACGCGCCCCGTGGGGATCTGAAAATACTCCGTCGCGTCGGCCGCCGTGCGGGCGAGACCGATGAACAGCTTGTCCTGCCACACTGGCATGCCGGAATTGGGCGAGGCCTTGAGCGAACGCCGCGACAGGAAGAACGAGGTCGTCATGATGTCGAACTTCCAGCCCTGCTTGCGGCAGATCGCCAGCGCGCGCGGGATGTTGGGCTGTTCCATATAGCCGAAGGTCAGCGTCACCCGCATAAACAGCTCGTTGACCGTCTCCATCTTGACCCGCTCGCTGTCGGGCACCAGCGGCTGCGGCGCCGTCACGACAGAGAGGATGACGTTCTGCTCGTGCAGCACCTTGTAGTGCTTCAGGCTGTGCATCAGGGCGGTCGGCGCGCTTTGCGGATCGCTGGTCAGGAACACGGCTGTGCCGGACACCAGCTGCGGCTTCTTCTTCAACAGATTGCCGGCAAGGAAATCGAGCGGGATTTCGTTGCGGCGGGTCTTGTCGAAGAGATAGCGGCTGCCGCGCACCCAGGTCCACATCGCCAAAACGATGGTGAAGGCCACGGCCAGCGAGGCCCAGCCACCCTCGAACACCTTGACGATGTTGGAGGCAAAGAAGCCGACATCGATGAAGGCGAACACAGACGTCATCGCCACCGCTACCCACAGCCGCCATTTCCAGATGCGCGTCATGACGACAAACAGCAGCACCGTCGTCACCAGCATGTTGCCGGTGACCGAGATGCCGTAGGCCGACGCGAGCTTGCTCGATTCGCCGAAACCGACGACCAAAAGCATCACCACCAGCGCTAGCAACAAATTGACGCGCGGCATGTAGATCTGGCCCGACTGCCGTTCCGACGTGTGCAGGATTTCGAGGCGCGGCAGCATGTTGAGCTGCACCGCCTGCCGGGTCAGCGAGAAAGCGCCCGATATCACCGCCTGGCTGGCGATAACCGTCGCCGCCGTCGCCAGCACCACCATCGGGATCAGCGTCCAGCCTTCGTTCATCTCGAAGAACGGATGGCCGACCACGCCGTTCTTGGCCAGCACGAAGGCGCCCTGCCCGGCATAGTTGAGCAACAGGCAGGGAAACACGATCGCCAGCCAGGCGAGCACGATCGGCTTGCGGCCGAAATGGCCGAGATCGGCGTACAGCGCCTCGGCGCCGGTGACGGCGAGGAAGATGGCGCCGATGGTGACGAAGGCGACGTCGGGCGAATTGATCAGGAAGGCGACGATGTAGTGCGGGCTGACGGCCCACAGGATTTCCGGATCGGCGATGATGTGATTCAGGCCCGAAAGGCCGATGGCCAGGAACCAGACCGCGGTGATCGGGCCAAAAATCAGCGCCACGCCGCCGGTACCAAAGCGCTGCACCGAAAACAGGATCGCCAGGATGACCAGCGTCAGCGGCACGACATAGGGCTGGAAGGCCGGGGTGACGACATTCATGCCTTCCACGGCCGACAGCACCGAGATCGCCGGCGTGATCACGGCGTCGCCGAAGAACAGCGATGCACCGACGATGCCGATGGCCAGGATGATTGCCGAGCGCGTCGGGAAACTGCCGCGCGCCAACGCCATCAGCGACAGCACGCCGCCCTCGCCGCGGTTGTCGGCGCGCAACACGAAATTGATGTATTTGATGGTGACGATGATCGTCAGCGACCAGATGATCAGCGACAGCACGCCCAGAATATCGCCGCGATCCGCGACCTCGCCACCCGACGACGCTACCAGCGCCTCGCGGAACGCGTAGATCGGGCTGGTACCGATGTCGCCATAGACCACGCCGAGCGCGCCCAGCATCAACACCTTGGTGCTATGCTGTTCGATTTCGGGATGGCTCGATTGTTCGACGGGTTCTGCCTCACTACCAGTATTGGTAAGGGCCATGGACGACACTCCGATAAGCGCGCGGTGCTCTACGCTTGCTGCGATGCAATATCAAGAGCCCTCAAGTAATGGCTGATATGCGGTAATGCCAGCCGTCTGCCCTTTACCATCCGCATGCCCTGAGAAACCGTCCCACCGTGCCGGCCATGCCATACTCCAACGCATCGGCTGTCAACCCATGTCCGATTGACACTTCGGCCAATGCCGGGATGCGTTTGATCAGCCCCGGCAGATTGTTCACCACCAGATCGTGGCCGGCGTTGACCTGGAGCCCGGCGGCGAGCGCGGCATCAGCGGCTTTTCCCAATCTTTCCAGTTCCTTCTGCGCTTTGGCGGAATCGGAATAGTAGCTGCCGTAGGGCCCGGTATAGAGCTCGATCCGGTCGGCGCCGGTATCGCGCGCGGCATTGACGCCGGCCGGGTCCGGGTCGGAAAACAGCGACACGCGAAAGCCCCCCTTTTTCAGGCGCTTGACGATCGGATTGAGGAACGCGGCCTCGGCGGCAAAGTTCCAGCCATGGTCGGAGGTCGCCTGCGCCGGATCGTCAGGCACCAGGGTCACCTGCTCCGGCTGGTGCTTTTCCACAAGCGCCAGAAAATCTTCCGTAGGGTAGCCCTCGATGTTGAATTCCGCCTTGGGGAACTCGTCGTCGATCAGCGCCCGTATCTCCGGCAGGTCGGAATGCCGGGTGTGGCGCTCGTCGGGCCGCGGATGCACCGTCAGCCCGTGCGCGCCGGCGGCCAGCGCCAGGCGGCCGAGCCCGGTGACGCTTGGCCATGGCAGGTCGCGGCGGTTGCGCAGCATGGCGATGGCGTTGAGGTTCACGGAAAGCTTGGCTGGCATGGCTTTGGGTCCGATCAGGGGCGTTTTGGCAGCGCATCTATACTGCCTTTGATGGGAACAGACAGGGGGTTTCGGGTGTTCCAGTCAGGTGAGTGCCCTATGAGAGCAGTTCCAGGAAAAGTGTCACACGGTTTTCCGTCCGGAAACTGCGTCAAATCAAAGAGCTAGAGCGGTTCGCCGTTTCAGCGAAACGGTGAAACGCTCTAGTGGAGGACCAGCCGATGAATTTTCTCCAATCCGTGCCGGCGATCCGCCGTATCGAAACCGACCGTGAGGACCTTTTCGCCATTGACGTCGTCGGCCATGTCTCGGCGGCGGACGGCGAAAATCTGTTTGGATTGCTTGAGGCGGCCTACGCGCTTAACCCAAGGATCGACGTGCTTGCGCGGCTGGTCGATCATGAGGGCGTCGACTGGACGGATGTTGCCGACGAGACGCTGAAACAGGGCACGGTGCACGCGCTCAACCATATCGCCCGCTGCGCCACGATCGGCGAGCCGAACTGGATAGCGGATGCGCAAAGCTTCCTTCCCACTTCGTCGCCCATCGACATCAGGCATTTCAAGGCCGAGGATGAAGTCGAGGCTTGGCAATGGCTGGGTGCGAAGCCACTCAGTCCTTCTACGTGACGCCAACTATCTGACGATTGTCAGCCGCTCGGCCGCGCGGGTGATGGCGGTGTAGAGCCAGCGCTGGCGGGTTTCCTTGAACGCCCAGCTCTCGTCGAACAGCACCACGTCGTTCCACTGCGAACCCTGCGCCTTGTGCACGGTCAGCGCGTAGCCATAGTCAAAATCGTCAAAACGCTTCTTCTGCTGCCAGGGGATATCGGCGTCCGGATCCTCGAACGCCGACTTGAGCAGCTTGATCTTGGCAACGCCGCGGTCGGGATCGTCCTCTTCCGGCGAGACCAGCAGGTTGATGCCGGGCTTCACCGTCTCGCGCGATGAGGTCATCACCTTCCACAGCGAGCCGTTGAGCAGACCTTTGGCAGGGTCGTTGCGCAGGCAGACCAGCTTGTCGCCGGCCTGCGGATAATCGGCATTGAACCCTTTCAACTCGCGCAGGCGTTGATTGTAGCGCCGCCGCGTGCGGTTGGTGCCGACCAGCACCTGGTCCGCCTTGAGCACCAGCTCCTGGGTGACGTCTTCCTTGCCGATCACTTGCGCGGTGCCATAGTCGCCGCGCATGAACTCACGGCCCTCGCGCACGTCGAGCGCCAGCTGGATGATCGGATTGTCGCGCGCCTGGCGGTGGATTTCGGTGAGCAGTACATCGGGCTCGTGCTCGGTGAAGAAGCCCCCGCCCGAGATCGGCGGCAGCTGCGCCGGATCGCCGAGCACCAGGATCGGCGTGCCGAAACTGAGGAGGTCGCGGCCAAGCTGCTCGTCGACCATCGAGCACTCATCGATGACGACCAGTTTTGCCCGCGAGATCGGGCTTTGCCGGTTGAGCGAGAAGGTCGGCGACATCGACGTCTTGCCGGTCACCTCGTCGGCCACCGATTCCTCGCCCTTGGGCCTGTAGATCAGCGAATGGATGGTGCGGGCATTGGTTGCCCCCTTGGAGCGCAGCACCTGCGCCGCCTTGCCGGTGAAGGCCGCGAACTGCACCTGCCCGTCGACATGTTCGGCGAAATAGCGCGCCAGCGTCGTCTTGCCGGTGCCGGCATAGCCGAACAGCCGAAAGATCTGCGGCCGGCCCTCCTTGAGCCAGCGCGCCACCGCTTTCAACGCCTCATCCTGTTGGGGAGAGAATTCCATCAGCGCGAGAGACCGGATTCGCAAGGGAAAGACAAGGCCGTCACCATACCGACCGCCATCGGTGGCGAACTCAACGCCTCCGACGGCTCAGGCTATCAGGCGCAAACAAGAACGTAAAGAGAACAACCGACCACGTCATGGTTCTGAATTTCGGCTTAGGGTGGAGTTGAGGCAATGGCGGTGGCGAAGCCGAGGTCACCATGCTCAAGGGACAGAAGCGGCGATATCGCAGATGCGGAAAGCTAGGGTGCGTCTGGATTTTCTACAAAATGCGAGACCTGATCTTCATGCACGCTTCGTACAGGTCGATGTCGGCGGCGTACCACTCCGACAGATTGGCGATGGCGCCGGGGCTGAGATAGGACGAAATTCCGTCCGGGTTGCGATGCGCGAGAATTGGATCAACCGGCAGCGTTGCCGATTCCGGCAGACTGAGGCGGGCTTTCAGGACGTTGAAGTCGTCATTCAGATCAGGTTGGTGCAAGATCATCAAGATGTCTTGCTCTCGACTTTCGAGGTACGCGGATGACACGAACCAATCGGCATAGCGATGCCTGACATGATTGATGCAGCCCATGGCTTTCTGTGCCATGGCTTTGCGCGATCCGTCAGCCGAAGACAGGGATCTGGCGAGGTCATCCGGAGTTCCGAAATGCGCGAAGGCGAAACGCTCGTCTTCAGTCCATTCGCTGTTGTTTTTAGGCTGGCCTTTGCGAAGCCTGCTATTAAAGCCGCTGGCAAACCGGGTCACCGGATGGCGAATGCCGAAGATGATCTTGTCGCCAGACGGCACATCTGGCAGATATTTCTGGTGGCCCCACAGCGCTATTCTGTATTCGGCGCTGATAGGCTCCAAAGCGGTATGAACAGCGCTGCCGCCGGTTTTTCTGACATGAAGAAAATGAGTTTCCATCCCTTGAAATAAGCTGGCGACATAAAGGGAATCAAGCCGATTCCGCTTCGATGCCCGCCCGATGGGCTTTCTTCACATCGTCGGTCCAGACCATCGCAGCCACTGAGGCTAAATTGATCTTTTGGCTGCCCGCACCCTAGCCGCCAAGTCCCGGATCATTCTCCAACAAAATCGGCTTGCCGTGCGGCGTCGCATGTGCCGCGCGCTCCCAGGCGGCGGCGAGCGTGTCGACATCGCTTTTGCCGGCAACGCCCTTGGCCGCCAGCAGCGTTTCCAGCGCCGCCAGCCAATGCTCGTAGTAATCGTGGCCGTCATCAGCGGCGCCCGGCTTCTTCACTTGCGCCGACAGGGCATCCGCCCATTCGCTCCAGGAAAACAGGCCTTTGTCGTGCAACGCCACCGTCATGGCGAAGGCCTCGGCCTGCCAGGGCTCGGCGAACACCGGTTCGTCGAACGGCAATGCGCCCTCATGCCGGCTCAAGGTAGCTCTCCCAGGCATCGATCGAGACGCTGAGCGTCGGGTCGGCGCCCTCGCCCCAGATTTCCGAGCCATCGAAGACCACGGTATAGACCCATTGCGGGTTCTCGCCCTTGCCATGCGCATTGCTGTCGGGGAAGACGAAACCGTCGCGCACGGCCTCGATCACACCCTGCTTGTCGCGCGCATAACGCGGCAACCTTGTGTGGCCGGTCGGATTTAAATTCTTCGTCCGCACGGGATCGCCCGCCTTGAACCGCGCCGGTGTCGCAACGGGCCGGTCGCAGGGACCGCCCTTGGCCAACACCGCCGGCACGTTTTCGGCCTTCAGCACCCTTTTGGGCGTCGCCGCCGGATCGATTGCCCGGCCCTCGGCCAGGTCGCGCTCGCTGACGAAGCCATGGCGCTTCAGCAGCACCTCCAGCGCCTTGATCCAGATCTGGTAATAGCTCGATGAATAGTAGACGGCCGGATGCAGCGATTCCCTGGCATGCCTACTCTCATCGATGTTCCAGGCGCCCATCGAACCGGCGGTCAGCGTCACGCCGAGCGCCCGCCTCTCCCATGCCGCATGGAAATAGGGCTCGTCCTTTTCGGGTGCGACCGGCCCGAACCCCATCTGCCCGCCGAGATCTTGCGGCCCGTTCATGCCGGCTCCTTGGCCACTGCGGTGCCGATCATGGCATCGCGGCTGACCAGTTCGGCCAGTTGCTCCTCGCTCCAGCCCTCGGTGCCCTCAGGCCGTATCGGCACCACGAGATAGCGCAGCTCGGCGGTCGAATCCCAGACGCGGATTTTTTTGTCCGCCGGCAAGGTCAGCCCGAATTCCTCCAGCACGCCGCGCGGATCGATCACCGCACGCGAGCGGTAGGGCGGCGCCTTGTACCAGACCGGCGGCAGGCCGAGCACCGACCATGGATAGCAGGAGCACAGCGTGCAGACGACGAGGTTATGCGTCTCGTCCGTGTTGAACACCGCTTGCATGTGCTCGCCCTGGCGGCCGGTATAACTCAGCGAGGCAATCGCTTCCGTCGCATCGCGCTTCAGCCAGTCGGCATAGGCTGGATCGCTCCAGGCTTTCGCGACGACTCGGGCGCCGTTGCGCGGCCCGATCTTGGTTTCGTAGGTGTCGACGATGACGTCGATCGCCGCCGGATCGATCAGGCCTTTTTGCGTGAGGATGGTTTCCAGCGCGCGCACGCGTGCCGCAAACGGATCGAGCTCGTTGTCGTGGTCATGATCATGGGACATGACCTCAGATTAGGATTGCCGGCACGTCGCCGCAAGCATGACAGCTTGGGCCAGACTATTCGGCGGCAGCCTTTTGCGGTTCGACAAGCCGGTCCCCACCCTCGCCAGGCACTGGGCCGAACAGCGAGCCCTGCTCGCCGCTCTCGACCACATGCAGCGCCGTCGGGCTCTTCTTTGGGGAGAAGAAGCTCGTCAGCCAGCCGGAGAAGTTCTCGAAATAGACGTAGATCACCGGAGTGACGAACAGCGTCAGCGCCTGCGAAGCGAGCAACCCGCCGACCACCGCGACGCCGAGCGGCTGGCGCAGTTCAGCACTTGCGCCGGTGCCGAGCGCGATCGGGAACGTGCCCATCAGGGCCGCCAGCGTCGTCATCATGATCGGCCGAAACCGCATCAGGCACGCCTTGTGGATGGACTCCTTGGCCGACATTCCGTCTCGTCGCAGTTCCAGCGCGACGTCGACCATCATGATGCCGTTCTTCTTGACGATGCCGATCAGCATCAGGATGCCGATCACCGCGATGACCGACAGGTCCATGCCGGCAAAGCGCAGCGCGACCACGGCGCCAAGCACCGCCGAAGGCAGGCCGGTCAGAATCGTCAGCGGGTGGATGAAGCTCTCATAGAGGATGCCGAGCACGATATAGATGGTCAGGATGGCGCCGCCGATCAGCAGGCCCTGGTTGGCCAGCGAATCCTGGAAGGTTTTCGCCGTACCGGCGAAGCTGGTCGAGATCGCCGTCGGCATGCCGATCTGTTCCTTCAGCGCGTCGATGCGGGCCGTGCTGTCGCCGAGCGCCACGCCTTGCGGCAGATTGTAGGAGATGGTCACCGCCGGCAGCTGGCCGAGCTGGTTGACCGTCAAGGCGCCGGCCGTGCGGTCGACGCGGGCAAAGGCGCCGAGCGGCACCAGGCTGCCGCTCGCCGTCCGCATCTGGATGGCGAGCATGCGCTCCGGCGACCATTCGATGTTGGGGTCGAGCTCGGTGATGACTTCATAGCTGTCGGCCGAACCGAAGATCGTCGAAACCTGGTCGGTGCCGAATCCGCCATAGAGGGCGGAGCGCAGCGTGTCGGTGTCGATGCCGAGCTGGGCGGCCTTGTCGCGGTCGACCACCAGCGATGCCTGCAGCGCATTGTTCTGCAGATCGCTGGTGACGTCGGTGAAGTTCGCATGGTCGGCCGCCATCGCGTCATTCAGCTTCTGTGCCCAGATGTCGGTCTGGCCGGTATCGAGGCCCTGCACGACCAGCTGGTAGGCGCTGGCCGACGAGCGCGAACCCAGCCGCAGGTTCTGCACCGGCTGCATGTAGGTTTCGATACCCGCCACGCCGGCCAGTTGCCGCCTTAGATCCGAAAGCACCTTCTCGATGTCGGGACGCTGGTCCTTGCCCTTGAGCTGGACGAAAAGCTGCCCCTGGTTGAGCGCATTGCTGCCGCTGCCCGCCGACCACGCCACATGATCGACATAGGGCGAATGCGAGAAGACGCTGGCCACCTGGCCTTGCAGCTTCGACATGGCGTCGAACGAGATGTCCTGGCGCGCGATTGTCGTCACCGAGATCTGGCCGATATCCTCTTGCGGGAAGAAGCCCTTCGGCGACACCTCGATCAGCCACACCGATCCTGCCGCGGTTCCGAGGAAGACCAGGAACACCAGGAAAGTGTGGCGCAGGCAGAAGCTGAGAAGCCGGTCATAGCCGCGTGTGACAAGGTCCTGCTTGTGGCCGGGGCTATGCTTGTCGCGATCGGCCTTCGTCACCGTGAGCAGCCGCGAGCACAGCATCGGCGTCAGCGTCAGCGACACGAACATCGACGCCAGGATGGCAACCGTCACCACCACGGCGAACTCGTTGAAGATGCGGCCGATCACGCCGCCCATCAAAAGCACCGGAATGAACACCGCCACCAGCGAGATCGAGATCGAGATGATGGTGAAGCCGATTTCGCGCGCGCCCTTCAGCGATGCCTCGAAGGCCGACAACCCGTCCTCCTCCATGTGGCGGAAGATGTTTTCCAGCATGACGATGGCGTCGTCGACGACAAGGCCGACCGCAAGCGTCAGGCCCATCAGCGATATGTTGTCGATGGAAAAGCCGAACAGGAACATCGCGCCCAGTGTGGCGATCAGCGAGATCGGCACAGCCACGGCCGGAATGATGGTGGCGGTCACCCGGCGCAGGAAGACGAAGATCACCATCACCACCAAGGCGATGGTCAACAGCAGGGTGAACTGCACGTCGTCGACGGCCTGGCGGATCGAGGTCGAACGGTCATTGAGCAGCTTGATGTCGGCGGCGGCCGGCATCTGATCCCTGAAGGACGGCAGCATCGCCTTGACCTTGTCGACGACGTCGACCGTGTTGGCGTCGGGCTGGCGCTGCACGGCCATGATGATCGCGCGGGTCCCGTCATACCAACTCGCCGTCGTCGTGGTCTGCACCGAATCGACGACGCGGGTCACCTCGCCCAGCCGCACCGGGTGGCCGTCCTTGGTGGCGATGATGAGGTTGGCGAAGCCGGCCGCGTTGGTGAGCTGCGTGTTGGCGGTGATGGTCAGCTGCTGCTTGTCGTTCTGCAAGACGCCGAGCGGCGTGTTGCTGTTGGCCGAGGCGACCGCCGTCTGCAGCTGGTCGATCGAGATACCGCGCGCGGCAAGCGCGGTCGGATCGATCTGGATGCGCACCGCATATTTCTGCTGGCCGAAGATCGAGACCTGCGCGACGCCGTCGATGGTCGACAGCGACGGCGAGATGACATTTTCGGCGAAGGCATCGAGATCGGTCAACGGAACCGTATCGCTGACCAGCGACATCAAAAGGATCGGCGCGTCGGCCGGATTGACCTTGCGATAGCTCGGCGGCGACGTCATTTGCGGCGGCAGCGATTTTTGCGTGCGCGCGATCGCCGCCTGCACGTCGGCGGCGGCGGCGTCGATATCCCGGTTGAGCACGAACTGGATGGCAATCGAGGTCTGGCCGAGCGAGTTGGTGGTCGAGATCGAATCGATGCCGGCAATGGTGGCGAACTGCTTGATCAGCGGCGTCGCCACCGAAGTGGCCATGGTTTCGGGCGACGCGCCGGGCAGCGACGCCGAGACGTTGACGACCGGAAATTCGGCACTTGGCAGTGCCGCCACTGGCAGGAATTTGTAGGCAAACAGCCCGCCCAGAACGAGGGCGAACGACATCAGCAGCGTGGCGACGGGCCTGCGTATGCAGAATTCGGAAATCATTGGGCAGCCCCGCCGGCTTTTTCGGCTTCCGCGACCTTGGGCGCAGCCTTGTCCCCGCCGCCGGCCGCCGCTTTGCCTTCATGCACCGCGGCGCCGTCCTTCAGCCTGGTCTGGCCCTCGACAACCACCTTCTCGCCGGACTTGACGCCTTCGCTGATGGCGCTGTTTGCGCCTTCGGTCAGCGCCACCTGCACCGGCCGCATCTCGACCGTGTTGTCCGGCTTGACGACATAGACGAACGGCCCCTTCTGGCTGGGCTGCACCGCGACCGTCGGAACCGAGGTCATCTGCGGCATGATGCCGGCGTCGAGCACGACATTCACATACTGGCCGGGCCACAGCGAGAGATCGGCATTGGGTATGCTCGCCCGCGTCGCGATGGTGCCGGACGCGGTGTCGACGCTGGAATCGACGAAGTCGAGCGTGCCCTTGCCGATCGGCGTCGGGTCGCCGTCCTTGGTCAGCGTCACCGCACCTTGCTGCGGATTGGCCAGCGCCTTGTGCAGCAGCGCCAGGTTGCTTTCCGGCAGGTTGAAGTTGACCTGCAGTGGATCGATCTGGGTGATCGTCACCAGCGGCGTCGCGGTGCTCGAGTTGCCGTTGCTCACGGTGACAAGGTCGCCGACCGAAACATTCACCGCACCCAGCCGCCCGGCAATCGGCGCCGTGATCGTGGCAAAGCCGAGCTGGACATTGTCGGCATCGATCGTCGCCTGGTCGGCATCGACGGTCGCGGCGGCCGCCTTCTGCGCCGCCACAGCCTGATCGTAGGTCTGCTGCGTGCCGGCCTGCTTGGCGACAAGATCCTTGGCGCGCTGGAGATCGGACACCGAGCTTGCAAGCAGCGCCTGGTCCTTGGCGAGCGTCGCCTGGTCCTTGGCCAACTGCGCCTTCAGCGCGCGGTCGTCGAGCGAGAACAACAGATCGCCGGCCTTCACCATCTGGCCGTCCTTGACGTCGATCGACACGATCTGGCTCGACACCCGCGCATTGATGTTGACCACGGCCGGCGAGGACACGAAGCCGATGGCGTAGCGGCGGATCGGGAAATCGGCCGTTGTCGCCGTCGCCGAAACAATCGAGGCCGAACGGGCGGCATTACCGCCGCCGCCGGATTTGCCTGATGCTGCCGTTTTGTCTGCTGCTGATTTGTCAGCTGCCGCCTGCTTGCCGCCCGGCAGCATCTGCTGCAGACTGCCCATGGCTGTGGGCGAAAGATAAAGCCACGCCGCAGCGACGCACGCTGCTGCCGCCACCACAAGAACGACTTTTCCGCGCATCGACACCAAGGTCCTCTAAACCCGACACGCCGCAGTCCGGTGGTCGTATTCTAGCTCAAGTCACGGCTGCCTGCCGGGATTTCGCCGAATAGATAGGACACGCCTTTGTCGGAAAAGGGCCAAAACGCGGCATTACGAAGATTTAATGTGCACTGCACAATGACTGTGCAGCCGGCTCACGATCACCGAGCCGACGCCTTTCGTAGGCCTCGGTGGTTAGGCTCTAGGCCTTGCCCAGATGCTTCGGCCAGAATTCCTGATGGACTTCGGCGGCTTCGTCTTCGAGGTTGGGGCCAATCACAGTGACTATGCGCGCGCCGGTTTGCAGCACCGCCCGGCTCGGCACATTCAGCCCGATCCCCGCGATCTCGCCAAGCCGCGCTTCGGAGCACGCAAAGACCATACGCCCGATGCCCGACCAGTAAATCGCCCCGGAGCACATCGCACACGGCTCCGTGCTGGTGTAGAGCGTGCAGTCGCCGAGAAAAGCACTGTCGTAGTGCTGCGCCGACAGTTTAACCAGGTTCAGCTCGGCGTGGTTCGTCATATCGCGGCCGGTGAAGACGCTGTTTTCGGCGCGCAAGATCACTTCGCCGTCCTTCACCAGCACCGAGCCAAACGGTTCGTCGCCGCGTTCCATTGCGGATTTCGAGAGCGCAATCGCCTCACGTAGAAACGGCTCGTGGCTTTCCATCCGAGTCCCCCAAAAAGGTTAAGCGCCATGATCTTGTCTTGGATCAGGGGGATTTCCAAGGGGCCGCAAATCGGATTCAGGTCGGCGACCTGCATCGCCGCGACCGTCATCTTCCGGCTCTAATCAAATGGCCTAGCGAAGCATCGGCCACAGCGTCGCCGCGAGCAAAACACCCATGGCGATGTTGAACCATTTCAGCCGCACCGGATCCGACAGGAAACCGCGCAGCGCCGTGCCGAAACCGGCCCATATCGAGACGCTCGGCAGATTGACCAGCGAGAAGGCAACGGCGATCAGTACCACCGACAGAAATGGATGCTCGGGGTTGGTGTAGACAGCCATGGCCGTGATCGCCATCACCCAGGCCTTGGGATTGACCCATTGGAAGGCGGCAGCATCGATGAAACGCATCGGCTTGGCCTCCGCCTCGCCCTTGGCGCTGAGCGAGCGAGAGATGGCGATCTTCCAGGCGAGGTAGAGCAGATAGGCAGCACCGGCGATCTTGAGTGCGGTGTGCAGCGCCGGAAACGCCGTCAGCACCGCGCCGAGGCCGAAGCCGACGGCCAGCAACAGCACGCAAAAGCCGATGCTGATGCCGAGCATATGCGGGATTGTCCGCACGATGCCGAAATTGACGCCCGACGCCAGCAGCATGAAGTTGTTCGGGCCCGGCGTGATCGAGGTCACCAGGGCGTAGAGCAGCAGGGCAAGGAAGGCGTCGAGGGTCATGACGGCTCACAAAGGTCAGCAATACTGACTTAAATCGACCGGGCGCCGGACGCAACGTCATTCGATTGGTCCAATGCGTCCGGCATTGACCCGTCTAGCCAGCCGACCCACGGCCGACACAGTCTACCACAGGGCTTTACAGATAAGATTCTTCTGAAGAAGGACCCCCACCCTAACCCTCCCCACAAGGGGAGGGAACGCTGCCGCTCGCTTTCCTCCGCCATGTTCAGTGCCGAACTTTGGCAGTTCGCTGAGGCTAGCGCTTACGGGAGTCTCCCTCCCCCTTGTGGGGAGGGGTTAGGGGTGGGGGTATTCGCAGGGCGAAAGCCTCTGCTAGCCAGTTGCTCCGACAAGAGCTGGGAAGCGGTCGCCCTCCCATCGCGGCCGGCGACGCGCCGCAGGCCTTTGCGTTTCGGCGTGTTCTCGGGAAGCTTCACATTATGCGCCAGGCCAAGTGCTGCGAGAATGCGAATGAAAACCCAGCCGAGATCGATCTGCCCGCGCTCGATGCCGAGCCTGGCGGATTCGGGAAACGCGTGATGATTGCCGTGAAAGCTTTCGCCGAAAGTCACCAGCCCGAAACGCGGCAGGTTGTAGCCTTGCACGGCGACGCCGTCGACGCGCCAGCCCTGCTGCCCGCTGCGATGGGCGAAATGCCCGACCAGCCAGTGCCCGGTGAGCGATACCGAGATGCGCACTGCAATCCCCCAGACCACCCAGCTCCAACCGCCGAGCAGAAAGAAAAGAATCGCCCACGGCAATTGCTGCAGCATCCAGGTGCGTTCGACGAATTTGTAGAAGCGGTCGTTGCGGATTGACGGCTCGATGACGAAATCAGGCGGATTGCGCAACGCCACAGCGCAATGCATCTGCCAGAAAGCGTCGGTGAAGAACGGCCGTCGATGGGCGTGGAGATCGTGGCACGCCGTCTGCCGCTGCGCCCAGTCTCTGATGTCATGCGCATAGATCATGCCGAAAGGACCGGCCATGCCGACCAGCGTGCCGAGATAGACCAGCGCGTGTTCGATCCAGATATGCACCTTGAACGAGCGGTGGATGAGCAGCCGGTGCATGCCGACCGAATGTCCCGCGCAGATCGTCACCGCCGTCGTCGCCACAAATAGGGCGAAGGCGCTCCAGCTGAAGGTCAGCGGCCCGAAAACCAGGGCTATCAGCGTCATCACACCGACCCAGATCGACTTGGCCGGCATCCAGACGACCTCGCCGTCTTCGGCGTCGCTCAAGGGCTGCGATATCATTCTGCCTGTGGATATAGTTTTCATCGGTACCCCTCCTCTGCAGGAAAACATTTCCGAACCAAGAGCCTTGCCTTTCGCCGCGTCGGCGCTTATTTAGGCAGTAAGCTAATTATCTACTATCTCGGATTAGGTATTTAGGCAATAGTCTAAATGCCGTAGAAAAGCAGACCGAGGGCGCACGCCTTCGCGATTTACGAGGCGGCAGTGATCGAAGACAAAATATCGGAGAGCGAAACGGCCGCCGGCAGCGGCGCCATTCAGCGCGTGTTCGAGGCGCTGTCGTCGCAGCCCCGGCGCAAGATCCTCGCCTATCTCGCCCACTCGTCGCTGACAGCAGGCGAGATCGCGGCGCGCTTCGACATGTCGAAGCCGTCGATCTCACAACATTTGAGCATACTGGAAACGGCCGGCCTCATCGCCAAAGAGCGGCAGGGCCAGTTCATCCACTACTCGCTGGTCCAGAACAATCTGGTCAACACGCTGAACGGCTTCGTCCAGGACGTCTGCCCGGTAGCGCGCCCGATCAAGCGGGAGAGCAAGGAACTGGCGAGCGGCAAGGTCGATGCCAAGCTGACAAAATCCGCCGGCTGATATCCTGATTGCATCTGCGAGGAAGCCCCCGCCGCATCAGTTCCGGCGACGATACTTCAGTGCCCAGAGAAGCCAACTGAAGACAACGATGGATCCGGCGTGGAAGAAAACCCCGTTCCAGAATCTGGTCGGATTATCCGCATAGGCCACCAGGCTATAGGTCCGTCCGACCGGAACGGTCATCGTCACCCAGGCATGGGCAAGCACCCAGATCGAGTATGCGATCAGAGCGTACATCATCACATGTATGACCAGCTCTTGTCGCGGAGTCATGCGTCACCAATTCCCAGATCGAATTCAGACAGCCTTCTTCAACCGTGATTGCGGAACTTTAATTTCGCATGAACGCCTACATGCCTTGCGGCCCGCGGTTCATCGCCGCCACGCCGGTTCGGCAGATCTCGACCAGGCCGAGCGGCTTCATGATGGCGATGAACTGGTCGAGCTTGGAGCCCTTGCCGGTGATCTCGAAAATGAAGTGCTCGGTGTTGGCGTCGATCACCGACGCGCGAAAAGCGTCCGCCAGACGCAGCGCCTCGACGCGAGCCTCGCCGGTGCCGGCCACCTTGACCAGCGCCAGCTCGCGCTCCAGCGGCCGCTCCTGACCGAACTCGTGCGAGCGCACGGTGAGGTCGACGACGCGGTGCACCGGCACGATGCGCTCGAGCTGATGCTTGATCTGCTCCAGCACATGCGGCGTGCCGCGCGTCACGATGGTGATGCGCGACAGATGCTTCTCGTGTTCGGTCTCGGAGACGGTCAGGCTTTCGATGTTGTAGCCGCGGCCGGAGAAAAGGCCGATGACCCGGGCAAGCACGCCCGGCTCATTGTCGACCAGAACGGAAAGCGTGTGGTTCTCCGGCTTTTCCGTTTCCTTGGCGATGAAATAGGCCGAACCGGTCGGTTGAAGCTGTGCGTTCATGACATGAATCTCGATTTCAGACTTTGAGCTAATTCTCTGTTTGCGCACGGCTTCTTGCGACAAGCCCTGCCTCGGCTTGTCCTAGACCAGTTCCCTGCCCTTGGCGTCGATGGCGTTGGCCACGGCTTCGTCGGTCGCCTCGTCCGGCAGGAGCATTTCATTGTGCGCCTTGCCCGACGGGATCATCGGGAAGCAGTTGGCGAGCGTCGCCACGCGGCAGTCGAACAGCACCGGCTTCTTGACCGAGATCATCTCCTTGATCGCGTCATCCAGTTCGTCCGGCTTCTCGCAGCGAATGCCGTGGCCGCCATAGGCGTCGGCCAGCTTGACGAAGTCGGGCATCGCCTCGGTGTAGGAATGCGACAGACGGTTGCCGTGCAGCAGCTGCTGCCACTGCCTGACCATGCCCATATACTGGTTGTTGAGGATGAAGATCTTGATCGGCGCATCGTGCTGCACCGCCGCGCTCATCTCCTGCATCGTCATCTGCACCGAGGCGTCGCCGGCAATATCGATGACCAGCGCGTCGGGATGCGCGATCTGCACGCCGAGTGCTGCCGGCAGGCCGTAACCCATCGTGCCGAGGCCGCCTGATGTCATCCAGCGGTTCGGCTTTTCGAAATGATAGTGCTGTGCTGCCCACATCTGGTGTTGGCCGACCTCGGTGGTGATGTAGGTGTCCATGTCCTTGGTCAGCGCATAGAGCCGCTGGATGGCATATTGCGGCATGATCACGTCGTTGTTCATCTTGTAGGCGAGTGAATCGCGCGCGCGCCATTTGGCGATCTGCTCCCACCAGGGATAGAGCGCCTTCTTGTCGGCCTTGGCGCTTGCCCGCCACAGCCGCACCATGTCTTCCAGCACGCGTCCGACATCGCCGATGATCGGCACGTCGGTGTGGACGTTCTTGTTGATCGACGACGGATCGATGTCGATGTGGATCTTCTTCGAGTTCGGCGAGAACGCGGTGAGCCGGCCGGTGATGCGGTCGTCGAAGCGCGCGCCGATGCAGATCATCACGTCGCAATCGTGCATCGCCATATTGGCTTCATAGGTGCCGTGCATGCCCAGCATGCCCATCCAGTTCTTGCCCGATGCCGGATAGGCGCCGAGCCCCATCAGCGTCGAAGTGATCGGGAAGCCGGTGAGGTCGACCAGTTCGCGCAGCAGGTGGCTCGCTTCCGGGCCGGAATTGATGACGCCGCCGCCCGAATAGATGATCGGCTTCTTGGCGCCGGCCATCAGTTCGACGGCTGCCTTGATCTTCTCCAGATCACCTTGGACCTTGGGCTGGTAGCTGGTGCGCGGCGCCGTCTGCGGCGGCACATAGATGCCCTTGGCGAACTGCACGTCCTTCGGAATATCGACCACAACCGGACCGGGACGGCCGGTCGTGGCGACATGGAAGGCTTCATGGATGGTCGCGGCTAGTTCGTTGACGTCCTTCACCAGCCAGTTGTGCTTGGTGCAGGGCCGGGTAATGCCAACCGTGTCGCACTCCTGAAAAGCGTCGGAGCCGATCAGCGAGGTCGGCACCTGCCCGGTCAGGCAGACCAGCGGGATCGAATCCATCAGCGCATCCTGCAGCGGCGTCACCGCATTGGTGGCGCCCGGCCCCGATGTCACCAGCAACACGCCGGCCTTGCCGGTCGAGCGTGCATAGCCTTCCGCGGCATGGCCCGCGCCCTGCTCGTGGCGCACCAGGATGTGCTCGACCTCGTCCTGTTGAAAAATTTCATCATAGATTGGGAGAACCGCGCCGCCGGGATAGCCGAAGACATGCTTGACGCCATTGTCCTTCAGCGCCTGCACCACCATTTCGGCGCCTGTCATTTCACGCCGGTCGTTCTGTCCGTTGCTCATCGGTCTGGTCCCGTACTGTCGCCCCATGGGCGTTGCCATTTGGGTGTTCTTGGTCGTTTAGTCGTGTTTTGGGCAATAAAAAAGGCCCCCGAGGGAGCCTGTGTGTTGCGCATGGGAGGTTTTCGCCCGGCGGTTACACCGCCTTGCCCACGCGCCTTCCTACGAGAATGAGTGCCTTTTTCATGGTGGCGGACAATAGAATTGCTTTTGCGCGGATGTCAACGGGCAATCCGCGCGGCTTTTGGGCCGCGCGGATCTTCCATCTTCAGGCCCAGAGCGCCACGCCGTTCGCCTTGGCCCAGCGCTTGAGGATCTTTTGTTCCTCAAGCGTGGCCAGACGATTGCCGAAACCGCGTACCTGCACCGCACGATGTTGCGGGTCGAGCTCGATCGTCAGCAGCCGCTCGGCCTTGCCAAGCGCCTTGCGACGCAGCGTCCAGATCGAGGCGTTGCCAGCAATGCACTTGACCGCGTAGGTCGAGACGCAGTGATGCATCGCCCTGGACTCGGCAACCAGGTCCTCAGCCGTCTTCAGCTGGCGGACGAAGAAGCGCTCGCCATGCGCCTTCGCCTCCTTGGCCGGTGGCTCCCATTCCCAGTCCTCAAGGCGCGAGCCCTCCCAGGCGCTGCCCGGCGCCAATGCGGCCCGACCGGCGGCGCGGCGGCGCATAGCCTCGATGCGCTCGATGGCGGCAATGTCGCGATGCCATTGCGACATTTGCCGGTGCAAGGAGGCGAGCGTGCGGCCCTTCAGGCTATACGCCTTGTCGCGCCGGTGCATGGCGGCGATATAGTCGCAGAGGTCGTCGATCTCCTCCTTCGACGTGGGCTGCTCGCAAAAGAAGCGCGCCACCTCACGCCAGAAGGTGAGCTCGCTGCGCGGCGTACGCGCAATCTTTGTGCGCGCAAGCCGTGCCGCCAGTCCATTGTCCCCGGTGTAGGACCGGACGATCGCAAACCAGAACGCCTCACGGAAGCCAAACTCGCTCGACACGTTGAGGAAGCAATGCACCTCCTTGCGCGACAGCCATTCATTGGCGCCGCCCTTGTAAAGCGACTGGCCAGCCGCGGCCGCGATATACCAGGCCAGGCGCAGCGCGATCTCCGGGCCATCCAGCCCCGACCTGTCCAGCCAGATGGCTTCGAGCGCGGCCGAAACCGGATAGCGCGCATAGAGGTAGCGGGCAGCCGCCAGCCGCAGACGCGCAGGGTCGCGCGTCTTCAGCTTCGGGCGCCACAGCCCACCGTCGCGGATTGCTACGCCGGCATAGCCCCGGCGCACCTCGTCAAGCGCCCGCTCGAAATCCGGAGCGGGACGCGGCGCGGCGGACACACGCTGCAGCGATGCCTGATATGCTTCAATACGTTGGCGCTCGGCATCCTGCCTGAGCTGTATCATGGACCTGGCCATGGCCGTTCTTCCCGATTGGAACCCTGTCAGCCGCGCGCAATTCCAGCGCCGGCACGGAATGTGTCGATCTGGATTGCCGTGACATGGACAGGTCTCCTCTTGGGGATGACGGGTTACGAATGGGCGGCGTCACTACGCTTGCAACACCCAAGACGCAAGAGACATTCTCTCAATGTTTACAACGGCATGACCGTCTGTTGCAAAGACGCATCTCAGGGTATCGGACAGCCGCCATCGTCGGCAGAAGCGCTTGGCTTCAACCGGTTTGCCAAGGCTTCGCCAGGGCATTGGATATCGAGATAATCGCCTTCGACCAGCGACTGCGCCGCACCTCGCGGCACGGCTCTCAGGCTGTCAGGAAGTGGGTGTCCGCCGTGAAGCGGCTCAGCCCGTCCGCCGCCAACGGAGGCGCAAAATGCGTGAAATTGATCTCATCGTCGCCTCCTTGGAAAAGCGTGGTTGGTACGGGCGCGGCACGTGAAAAAGGGTGCCGCAGATCGGGCGCTGCTAATACGACGGAACGGGTGCCGCGGCAAGATGGCGGACAGCTGCCAGGTCGCCCGGCCGGGACGAACCGGCAGCGGCAAGCCGGCTGGGCTCGTCGCTGACGATAGAAGGCGACAAAGCAGGAGCGCTCGCGGCAGGCCGCCGCTCACAGGCCGACTGGTATGCGGCCACAGCGCCTTCACCATCGAAACAGAAACACATGACTGTTTCCTCCCGGCCCGCCGTCAGGCGCGTTTGGCGAAGTCGCTGACGACCCGCTGCAGCAGCGGCACGTAATCGCGAAAACGTCGCGTCTTCATGTTGGCAATCTTGCCGGCCTCATCCCAGATGCGGACCCGCACAGCTTCTTCGTGGAACGGGTTCTTGCGGAACTCGGCAACCTCCTCCGCATTCATTGGCCCGCCCTGCAGCGACAGCGTGTGGACCGAGGCCGGCGACAGTCTGCCGAAATAGGTCGGGTCGGTGGCGCAGAGATAGCGCTTGGCGGCGACATGCAGCCTGACGCATTCGACGATCACTGGCGGGAAGAACGGCGCCAGCACCTCGCCGCCGGCTTCGTCATGATGCTTGTCCTCGACATCGTCGGGCGAATAGGTACCGAACTCGCTGGTGTAGTGGCCGATGTCGTGCAGCAGGGCTGCCGCCACCAGCACATCCGGCGCGCCGTCCTTTTCGGCAAACCATGCGCCCTGCAGCATGTGCTCCGACATTGTGACGGGTTCTCCGAGATAGGATTCAGCACCCCGGCGCTCAAAAATGTCGGCGATGAATTCGACGATGTTGTCCGCGTTCAAATCCTGGCCGTTCATTCCGCAGCCTCCTTGAACTCGTGTTCGATTGCGGCAAGCGTCGACAACAAGCCGTCCTTGTCGGCGTAGCAGCCCTGCAGCCACCGCTTGCCGGTGCCAGAAAACGCCTTGCGGGCATGCATGACGCGGGTGTTGTCGACGATGAAGGCCTGGCCCGGTTCCAGCTTGAAGGTGACTTCGAAGGACGGATCCTCGATCAGTTCGGCGAACCGCCGATAGGCGGCGTAATAGGCTTCCATGTCGGCGAACGGCACGTCGACCGTCGGCGCCAGCGAGCGGTTGTTGAAGCGGATGGCGATGAGTTCGCCATCCGGCCCGAGCTCGATCATCGGCCGCTTGGCCTGCAGCCGCACGCCCGACGATCCGGCATATTCGAAGCGCGCCGGGTATGAACTCAACAGGCGGAAGCCTTCCGGGTTTTCAGCCTGTAGCGCGGCCGCGACGGCAAAACCGTCGACGACGCTGGATTCACCGCCTTCAACCGTGTTCTCGATGCAGGACAATATCTGCAGCGTCGGCACCGGATCGCGATAGGGATTGTCGGTGTGCGCCTGCAGGCCGAGATTGGTGTAGGCGAGGTTGTTGGGGTTGACCTCGGCGCGTACCTCGAACCAGCGGCCGTAATTGGTCTCCCTGATATAGCCGAACAGGTCGGAGACCTTGCACAGCGCGCCGGATTCGGCCGGCAGATCGTCCATCACCGCAAAGCCATAGGCACGCACCGCCGACAGCCATTGCCTGAGCACCGCGCGGTCGCGGCGGGCAGCGGCATAGCCGGCGCGCGGCACCGAATGCTGCATCGAGGCCTTGGTCCATCGCACCGTGCCCTCGCCGGTCCAGCCGGGCTGGCGGGCAGCGTCGCGGTCATAAGCGTTGGCGTTCAGCCAGGACGCTGGAAAGCGCACCGTCTTTCCCTCCGGCACGAAGCTGACTTCGAGAGCGTCACCCTGAATCGAGGCCGCGCCGATCCGCGTCCCGGCCGGGATGTCGAGAATGGTGATGAGCCGCTGGCCATTGCCGGCGCTGCGCGTCTTGTCGTCCAGCGCATTGTCGCGCAGCCACATCGCGTGGAAGCGGGTGCGTGCGCCGTCCTTCCAACTGAGTTCGATTGTTTTGCCTTCGTCGCCGATCAGCGCGTGGGTGAGCATGAAAATCCGATCCTGTCCGCTGCGTCCCTGCGGCCAGCTCCGCAAGGTTTCCGATTGCATGGTGACGGCGCGAGAGGCATAATTCAAATTATCATTTTGCAGCCAAAGGCCATAAACTTCTTATGCCTCAGACGACACTGCCCTTGCCGCCGCTCGACTGGCTACGCAGCTTCGAAGCCGCCGCGCGGCTGTCGAATTTCACCGCCGCCGCGGCAGAGCTTGGCCTGACGCAGGCGGCGGTCAGCCAGCACATCCGCTCGCTCGAAGAGCGGCTGAAACAGCAGCTGTTCATCCGCCTGCCGCGCGGCGTCGAACTGACACCGGAAGGTGGTGCCTACCTGCCGCACCTGCAATCGGCCTTTGCCACGATCGCCAACAGCACGCGCGAACTGTTCGAGCCGAGGACGATCCAGAGCGTGACGATCCGCTCGCCGATTTCTTTTGCGGTGCTGATGATCGCGCCGAAGCTGCCGCAAATGGCTGGAGACCTGCCCTTCGTCCAGTTGCAGATCGAGACCATTCACACCCCGGCCGATTACGGCGAGCGCTCCGGGCTCGACATCCGTTTCGGCACCGGCTCCGGCTCCTTCCCCGGACGGCAGGCCGACCGCCTGACCCGGGAAACCCTGACGCCGATGGCGGCGCCTGACCTCGCCAAAACGCCGGATTGGACAGGATTGCCGCGCCTGACGGTCGTCGGCGCGCGCGAAATGTGGGGCGAATGGTTTGCCGTCGCGCGGATGAAGCCGACGCTCGGGCCGACGCACAAATTCGACAGTTTCGTCACCGCGCTGGAGGCGGCAAAGCACGGCGCCGGCATGGTGCTGGGGTCATGCCCGCTGGCCGATGCAGCGTTGCGCGACGCATCGCTCGTCACCCTTTCCGGCTTTGCACTATCGAGCGGCGCCGGCCACTATCTGACCGCACCCTCGGGCGCTCATCTGAGCCCGGCAGAGGAAGCGGTCCGCCGCTGGTTCGCCACCGTCTTCGGCACCCCGGTTTCCCGATAAGTCCCTGAATACGCGCCAAACTATTGGACGACGTGACGCGGCGCCTCATTTGCCGCGATACTGCGCAAGGCCGGACGTCAAGCTTCGGCAGGTTCCGCCCGCTACAGGCGGCCAAGAAAAAATCGCGGAGGAAATTCGATGCTCGACAAGGCCCCCAACAAGAAGCTGTCCGACCTGCTCGATCGCTTCGGCTCAGCCCTTGCCGCCGGCGATATCGACAAGGCCGTCGCCTGCTTCCAGGAGGACTGTTTTTGGCGCGATCTCGTCAGCTTCACCTGGAACATCAGGACGATGGAGGGCCGCGATCAGGTTCGCGACATGCTGGTCAGCCAACTGGCCAAGACCAAACCGTCGAACTGGGCGATCGCCAAGGGCGAGGACGCCACGGAAAACGATGGCGTGCTCGACGGCTGGATCAGCTTCGAGACTTCAGTGGCGCGCGGCTTCGGCCACATTAGGTTGAAGGACGGCAAGATCTGGACGCTGCTCACCACCATGGTCGAGCTCAAGGGCCATGAGGAGCCGGCCGGCTTCGATCGCCCGCTCGGCGCCAAGCATGGCCATGGCAAGAACCGCCCGACCTGGAAGGAGGAGCGCGAGAAGGAAGCCGCAGAGCTCGGCTTCAAGACGCAGCCCTACACGCTCATCATCGGCGGCGGCCAGGGCGGCATCGCGCTCGGCGCGCGGCTCAGGCAACTCGGCGTGCCAACCATCATCGTCGAGAAGAACGAGCGGGCCGGCGACAGCTGGCGCAAGCGCTACAAGTCGCTCTGCCTGCACGACCCCGTCTGGTACGACCATCTCCCCTACATCGATTTCCCCCGGAACTGGCCGGTCTTCGCGCCCAAGGACAAGATCGGCGACTGGCTGGAAATGTACGCCAAGGTGATGGAGCTGAACTACTGGTCCTCCACCGAGGCCAAGAGCGCTGTCTATGACGATAAGAAGAAGGAATGGACCGTTGTCGTGCGCCGCGACGGCAAGGACATCACGCTGAAGCCGAAGCAGCTGGTGCTGGCGACGGGGCAGTCCGGCAAAGCCAACATGCCGAGCTTCAAGGGAATGGAGAGCTTCAAGGGCGACCAGCATCACTCCTCAAAACATCCCGGCCCCGACGCTTATGTCGGCAAGAGGGCGGTCATCATCGGCTCCAACAACTCCGCCCACGACATCGCCGCAGCCCTTTGGGAAGCCGGCGCCGACGTCACCATGGTGCAGCGCTCGACCACGCATATCGTCAAGTCGGACACGCTGATGGAGATCGGGCTGGGCTCGCTCTATTCGGAAAAGGCGGTTGCGAGCGGTGTGACCACCGCCAAGGCCGATCTCATCTTCGCCTCTCTGCCCTATAAGATCCTGCACGAGTTCCAGATCCCGGCCTATGCCGAGATGAAGAAGCGCGACGCCGGCTTCTACAAAGGCCTGGAGAAGGCCGGCTTCATGCTCGACTGGGGCGACGACGACTCCGGCCTGTTCATGAAGTATCTCAGGCGCGGCTCCGGCTATTACATCGACGTCGGCGCCTCCGACCTGATCATCGACGGCTCGATCAAATTGAAGAGCGGCGTCGAGGTCAACGAGATCAAGGCGCATTCGGTGCTGCTCTCGGATGGATCCGAACTGCCGGCCGACCTCATCGTCTACGCCACCGGCTACGGCTCGATGAACGGCTGGGCGGCCGATCTCATTTCAAGAGAAGTCGCCGACAAGGTCGGCAAATGCTGGGGTCTCGGCTCCAACACCACCAAGGACCCCGGCCCGTGGGAGGGCGAGCTGCGCAACATGTGGAAGCCGACGCAGCAGGAGGCGCTGTGGTTCCACGGCGGCAATCTGCATCAGTCGCGCCACTATTCGCAGTTTTTGTCGCTGCAGCTCAAGGCGCGAATGGAAGGCATCGCGACACCGGTCTACGGGCTGCAGAAGGTGCATCACAAGGGTTAGGCAGTGGCGGGCTGCCCGATGCGCTTCCAGTAAATGAGCGTGCCGGTCAGCCCGCCATGCGGTTTCAAGGCAAAGTCCGGTATTTCGCCGGTGAGCGTGAAGCCGAGTTTTTCGTAGAGGCCGGAAGCGCCCTCCTCGGTCGCCGTGTCCAGTACCAGCAGCGTGCGGCCTTTCTCGATGGCCAGGGTTTCGGCGGCCCGCATCAGCCGGCTCGCTATGCCCTTGCCGCGATGGGCGAGCCGGGTCATCAGCTTGGCGATCTCGGCCCGGTGCGGCTGGTTGACGGGGAAGTCGAGCAGCAAGGTCACGGTGCCGACGAGAGCGTCTCCCTGCCAGCCGCCCAACACTGCTCTTTCACCCCTTTCCGCAGCCTCCAGCGACTTGTCCCAGAAGGCTCTCGCAGCCTGCCGGGACAGCGGATGCGTGAAGCTGACCGAGCCGCCGGCCGCGACCGTCTCGATCAGGAGGTCGGCCAGCATCGCCAGAGTCGCGGCATCACGCGTGAGAAGCTTGATTTCGATGGAACTCATGCCTGCACTATCCCCTTTTGGCATCAATCCAGACGCGCGACGCGGCGCCGCTTTCGTCCTGCCTTGATCGCGGCGATGCGATCGGCGTCTTTCGGCTGCAGGTGCAGTCCGCGTTCGAGGATTTCGAGCGTGTATTCCTCATAGGTCAGCCCGAGCTGCTCGGCCTTTGCCATGCGCATCAGCATCACGTCGCGGCTCGGCGCCTTCCACGCCTTGGCGTGCGCTGCCTGCCAGGCGAGAAAGATGTAGGGATCGCCCTTGCCCCAGGGCGGACCCTTGTAGTCGTCGAGCGGCGGTCCGCCATTGTCGGAGCGCTTGGGACGTCTTGCCACGATTTCAGCCCCTGACCAGCGCGACCAGATAGTCGGCCGGCTGAGGCCCCACGGCGTGGAACGTGCAGTCCGACGGCGCGCCAAGCGCCAGGCAGTCGCCGGGCTCGAGGCTGTGCACGACATCGCCTTCGGTGAAGTCGAGCCGCCCGGAGATCAGCCACATCTGCTGCTTGATGAAGGCATAGGACGCTGCCGGAAAGCTCACCTTGGCGCCGGCCGGCAGTTGCACCCGGATCAGTTCGAGCGGCATGTCGGAGACCGGCGACAGATGCCGCCTGACATAGCCCGTGCCGGGGTCACGCCACACCGGCTGCTCGCTTTCGCGCAGCAGCCCACCGCCTTGCTGCTCGGCGCGCGCAATCAGCGTCGACAGCGTCATGCCGAAGGCGGCGGCGATGCGCACCAGAAGGGCTGCAGTCGGGCTGGTCATGCCCCGCTCGATGGTGCTGAGCATGGCTTTCGAAACGCCGGAATGCTCCGCCAGATCGGCCAGTGACCAGTTCCGCAAGGCTCGTTCGGAGTGGATTCTTCTGCCGATCGTAGAGGAAATGTCATTCGCTATATCAGTCATATGTCCAATATATCGAACTTCCAGAATTTGGGAAAGAGGCAGGTCGGTTCAATTTTCTGCGACGGATTAACGCCTGCTACACCATCCCGTCACACGCCACCTTAACCCCATTTGCGTAGGGTCGACGCTCCACGGAAATGGGGATCGGACCGTATGTTTGTAGAGCGCGAAGCCTCCGTCGGAGAACCGACCTCGCAGGAGCGCCGCCGCGCCGAGCAGAACGACAAGCGCATTCTGGGCAATGTCGTGCAGTGCGACGGTGCGCGCGCTACCATCAGCGCCTATGCCGACGATCTCGAAGGCGCGGTCACCGGCCTGTGGACGGTCGGTAAAATGATCTCCATCAACCTCGGGACATCGCGCACCGTTGGCCTGGTCTACGAAATCGGCAAGTCGGATCGCGCCTGGAGCAATGAGGGGCAGAACCCGATCGAGGTCAACATCGAGTTGATCGGCGAGGTGCGCGACGGCGCCGAGCCCGGCGACCGCCCGGTCTTCGACCGCGGCATCACTACCTATCCGCATATCGGCGCCATTGCCCATCGCATCCGCAGCCGCGACCTGCAGGCGGTCTACGACCTCGCCGGGCGTCATTCGATCACCATCGGCACGCTGTCGCAGGACGAAGCGATCGACGCCAACATCGCCATCGACGACACGCTGGCGCGCCACTTCGCCGTTGTCGGCACCACCGGCGTCGGCAAATCCACCGCGGTCTCGCTGCTCTTGCGCAAGTCGATCGCCGCCCGGCCGGATCTGCGCATCCTCATCCTCGATCCGCACAATGAATTCGCGGCGTCGCTGCCTGAGTTCTGCGTCCGGGTCGATTCCAAGACGCTTGATCTGCCGTTCTGGATGTTCAGGCTGGAGGAGTTCGCCGAAGTGCTGTTTCGCGGCCGCGAGGTCGTGCCGGAAGAAGTCGATGTGCTGCGCGATCTGATCCCCGCCGCCAAGAACCTCTATCGCAACCCGAGTTCCGGCTCCTATGTGCGGCGCGGCAGCGATGCACTGACCGCCGACACGCCGGTGCCCTACCGCATGGTCGATCTCATCAAGCAGATCGACGAGCGCATGGGCCTCCTGGAAAGCAAGAACGACCGCCCGACGTTGAAATCGCTGAAGACGCGCATCGAGTCGGCCGCATCCGACCCGCGCTATCGCTTCATGTTCAATTCGCGGCTGATCGAGGACACGATCCACGAGACGATCGGCAACATTTTCCGCGTGCCCCATCATGGCCGCCCGGTGACCTGCTTCGAGATGGCCGGCATGCCGTCCGAGGTGGTCAATTCCGTCTGTTCGGTGCTGGCGCGACTCGCCTTCGACCTTGCGCTGTGGAGCGAGGGCCGGCTGAAACTGCTTTTGCTGTGCGAGGAAGCGCACCGCTACATGCCTGCCGACCCACGCCTCGGATTCGCGCCGACAAGGCATGCACTGTCGCGCATCGCCAAGGAAGGCCGCAAATATGGCTGCTATCTCGGCGTCGTCACCCAGCGCCCGGGTGAACTCGATCCGACCATCCTGTCGCAGTGCTCGACCTTCTTCGCCATGCGGCTGGCCAACGAGCAGGACCAGGCGATCATCCGTTCGGCGATCGCCGATTCCTCAGCCTCGACGCTGGCCTTCCTGTCCTCCATGGGCCAGCGCGAAGCCATCGCTTTCGGCGAAGGCGTGGCGACGACGATGCGGCTGAAATTCGAGAAGCTGGCGCAGGAACTCATCCCCGGCACAGCCAAGCGAGACGATCTGGAGTCGGATGTCGACGGCGATGTCGATCTCGCTGCGATCGTCGAGCGGCTGCGCAACGTGCCGAAGCCACAGCAGCAGATGGCCTTCGCCGAGGTGGTGGACTCCAGCCGACAGGCCGGCGATCCCGACTACCGCAAGCCGGCCACTGCCCAGCGCATCCAGCCGGACGACGATTTCGACATGCGCTACGGCCTCAAGCCCGCCACCTTCGGCATACGCCCGCAGAACGATTAGCGTGCACATTTAGCCAGTTGAAGAGCCTCGGAGAGGCTCGGCTTCGTCGGCCAGTTAGGTAAATCCCGTCAGGGAATTCGTCAGGCTTAGTCGACTGGTGCTGTCTTCGAGAACCGGAGCGGAGCGGACATTCAGTCCGTGAGCACCGGAAGCGCAGAAGGCGGCAGCAGGCGGCCAGCCTCACGAATTCAATGATGGGATTTTAGGCGCAGACGCGGTTGCGGCCCTGCCTCTTCGCCTCATAGAGCTGGCGGTCGGCGCGGCGRTAAAATTCCTCGGCCGTTTCCTTGCGATCCCAGACCGCAAGTCCGACGCTGGTGGYGATCTTGAGGCGGACATTGCCCGACAGCACCGACATGTTGGCAACTGCCTTGCGGATGCGTTCGGCGAATTTCGCCAGCAACTCCGCATCCATGTTGGGCGTGACAACGGCAAACTCCTCGCCGCCGAGCCGCGCCACAACGTCGTGATATCTGGTCATGCCTTTGAGACAATTGGCGACGGCCCGCAGCACCTCGTCGCCGACATCGTGGCCATGTGTGTCGTTGACCTGCTTGAAGTGATCGAGGTCGAGGATCATCAGCCCGACCGGCTTCTCGATGCGGCGGAATTCCTCGAGATATTCCCTCAGCGCATCGTCGAAATAGCGCCGGTTCTGCATGCCGGTGAGGCCATCGGTCAGCGCCGCATGCTGCAGCGTTTCCGAACGGGCGCTGAGCGACACCGTCATCGCCCGCAGCTTGCCCTCTTCCGTCGCCTGCCTGCGGATCAGCGGGTAGATGAAGAAGACGCCGAAGGACAGCGCTGTCGCCAGAAGAACGCCGGTGATGAACAGCAGCTTGTTGAGATAGACGATCCTCTCGATGCGCGAAGCCGTATCCATGTCGGCTGCGATGCCTTGCAAAAGACCATAGGAATGAAGCGTCACCAGGCCTGCGGCGAGGATCACAAAAATAAAGACGAAAAATGCGGATTCCGCCTTGTGGAAACGCATCTGCTCCCCGTTGGAAAAGTACCTGCCGGACTTATGGCATGACGGCGCCTTACGGACTGTTAATCCAGACAACCGGAACGGGAATGTTCATTTCAGCTTCTGTTTCTTTAATTGTATTAGCAGCAGCAAAATCAAATCGCGGTTTTCGGGTCGTCGCCAGGCTGCAATCTCAGCCATTCCGGGCCCAGCTGATGGCGAAACCACGTCGTTTGCCGTTTGGCATATTGCCGCGTCGCTGCCTTGCAGCGATCGATGGCCTCAGGGAAACTGATGTCGTCAGCCATCGCGGCCGAGAGTTCGCGAACTCCGATCGCCTTCATCGCCGGCAGGTCAGGGTCAAGACCAAGCGCCACGAGCCGTTTGACTTCGTCGAGAGCGCCAAGATCAAGCATGCGGTCGAACCTGGTTTCGATCCGCTCGACAAGGGCCGCGCGCTCCGGCTCGATGACGAAGAAACGCGCGCTGTCGCGGTCGATCAGCGGCTGGCCGCGCGCCGCTTGCCATTCGAGAATGGAGCGGCCGGATGCGTCGAGCACCTCGAGCGCCCGCACGATGCGCTGGCCGTCGGTCGGCTTCAGCTGCATGGCGACCGCCGAATCCTCATGCATCAGGATGCGATGCAGCTTGGCAGCACCCTGCTCCTTGAGTTCGTAGCGCCAGCGGTCGCGCACCTGCTGGGGAATATCGGGCATTTCCGAAATGCCCTCGGCAAGGGCGCGAAAATAGAGCCCGGTGCCGCCGACGAAAATCACCGGACGTTCGAAGGCAGCGCCATCGGGCCGCCGGGCAAGCGTACCGTCATCGATCAGCTTCATCACGTCGCGCAGCCAGGCGCCGGTGGAATAGGCGGTGGAGGGATGCACGTGACCGTAGAGAAAGTGCGGTGCGCGGGCGAGTTCGGCAACAGCCGGCCGCGCCGTCAGCACCTCGAGCACCGAATACCCCTGCATGGAATCGGTGTTGACGATGATGCCGCCCTTGCGCTCGGCAAGATCGAGCGCCAGCGCCGACTTGCCGCTGGCGGTCGGCCCGGCTATCAGGATCGCGTTCTTCACGCGGCCCTCGCCCGGCTGCCCGCCCTTGCCTAGCTGCTTGGAATTTTCGATGCCGCTCATTGCCACGCTTGTGTCCCACCCCGCCAGCCGCACTGTCTCGGCCTCGCTTGCGAATATGGCCTCACGGTCGGTTGGCGCAAGCGCTGTTCGCTGGCTGGGCGAAGGCGTCGCCTGCGATCTGGTGCTGGCCGAAGGGGCTGAAGCCGGCGAGACAACCGCCGCCTTGCGCGCCGCACTTGCCTCCGAACCGGTCGACGTGATCGTTCAGCAGGCCGAAACACGCCGCAAGACAATCCTGCTCGCCGACATGGATTCGACCATGATCGACCAGGAATGCATCGACGAACTGGCCGACGAGATCGGCGTCAAGGATCGCGTTGCCGCCATCACGGCGCGCTCGATGAATGGCGAGATCGCTTTCGAGCCAGCCTTGCGCGAACGCGTGGCGCTGCTGAAAGGCCTCGATAGCGCCGTCGTCGACCGCATTATCGCCAACCGCCTGACACTGGCGTCGGGCGGTCGCGCTCTGGTGCAGACGATGCGGAAGAACGGCGCCTGGACGGCACTCGTCTCAGGCGGCTTCGACGTGTTCACCAGCCGCATCGCGGACATGCTCGGCTTCCAGGAAAACCGCGCCAACCGCCTGATCGAGGAAAACGGGCGCTTTGCCGGCCTGGTCGCCGAGCCGATCCTCGGCCGCGCTGCCAAGGCCGATGCGCTGAACGAGATCTCGGCCCGCCTGGGCCTGACGCCGGCCGACGCCATTGCCGTCGGCGACGGCGCCAACGACCTCGACATGATCCGGCTGGCCGGCACCGGTGTCGCGCTCCACGCCAAGCCGACTGTGGCAGCTGAGGCCAAGGTTCGCATCGACCATGGCGATCTGACGGCGCTGCTCTATCTCCAGGGCTATCACCAGCAGGAGTTTGCCGGATGAAACCGATGCGCACCGAGCGCCTGATCCTGCGCAACTGGGAAGACCGCGACCGCGAACTTTTCCATCGCATCAATTCGGACGAGCAGGTGATGGAGTTCTTCCCGTTCCGCCGTGACCGTGCCGAGACGGATGCCAAGATGGACGAATTTCGGGGCTGGATCGCCGAGGACGGCTTTGGTTTTGCCGCTGCCGAGATTGCCGCGACGGGCGAATGCATTGGCTTTGTCGGCCTCTTGAAGACCGATCACGTGCCATCCATGCCTTCCGATACGATCGAGATCGGCTGGCGGCTGGCGCCGGAATTCTGGGGCAAGGGCTATGTCACCGAGGCCTCCGAAGCCTGGCTCGCCTTCGGCTTCGAAACGCTTGACCGCGACGAAATCGTCTCCTTCGCCGTCGCGGCCAACCGCCGCTCGACGGCCGTCATGGAACGTCTTGGCATGAGCCCTGACCCGGCTCGCGATTTCGACCACCCATCCATCCCTGACAGCCATCCGCATCTCAAGCGGCATGTCCTCTACGCTCTGTCGCGCAAGGACTGGCAGGCAAGAAAAAGGGCGGCTCGCTAGCCGCCCTTTTCTTATCGAAATCAGATCATTACAGGCCTTGCCGGACTCAATCCATCCGGATCGTGACAAACCGCAATTCGCCGGTCTTCGACGCCAGCATCAGAAGCGCGTTCTTACGGCCCTGCTCCTTCAACGCGCCGATCCGATCCATGACGTCCTTCGGGGTCGCGACCGATTCCTGGGCGATCTCGGTGATCACCTCGCCGGCCTGGATACCGCGCTCGGCGGCGGCCGAATCCTTGGTGACGTCGGTGATGACGACGCCCGAGACATCGGCGGCGATGCCGAATTTAGTCCGCGTCTCGTCGTTGAGTTCGCCGACGGTCATGCCGAGCACCGAAGCCGTCGAAACCGCGGGCGCCTTGTCGCCGCCCTTGTCCTCGTCGGTGGTGCCGTCTTCGCCGCTGGCGAGCTTCTCGCCGTCCTCGAGCCGGCCGAGCGTCACCTTCACCGTCTGCTCGACGCCCTTGCGCACGATGATCACGTCGACCGCCTTGCCGACCGGGCTTTCCGCCACGACACGCGGCAGGTCGCGCATTTCATGGATGTCCTTGCCGTCGAACTTGATGATGACGTCGCCGGCCAGGATGGTGCCGTTGTCGACCGGTCCGCCCTTGATGACGCCAGCCACCAGCGCCCCCTTGGCGGTCGCCATGCCGAGGCTCTCGGCGATGTCGTCGGTCACCGGCTGGATGCGCACGCCGAGCCAGCCGCGGCGGGTTTCGCCGAACTGGCGCAACTGGTCGACGACGCCCGAGGCGAGCTGCGAGGGGATGGAGAAGCCGATGCCGATCGAGCCGCCAGACGGCGAGATGATCGCCGTGTTGATGCCGATGACCTCGCCCAGGCTGTTGAACAGCGGCCCGCCGGAATTGCCGCGGTTGATGGCGGCGTCGGTCTGGATGAAGTCGTCATAGGGGCCGGAATTGATGTCGCGGTTGCGGGCCGAGACGATACCGACCGTCACCGTGCCGCCGAGGCCGAACGGATTGCCGATCGCCATTACCCAGTCGCCGACACGCATCTTGTTGGAATCGCCGAACTTCACCGCCGTCAGCTTATGGCCCTTCGGATCGACTTTGAGCACCGCGACGTCGGTCTTGGTGTCGGTGCCGACCAGCGTCGCCTTGAGCGTCACGCCGTCGGAGAAATTCACCTCGATGTCATCGGCGTCGGCAATCACATGGTTGTTGGTGACGACAATGCCTTGCTCGGCGTCGACCACGAAGCCGGAGCCCAGCGACTGCACCTTTTGCGCGCCGCCATCCTTGTCGCCGCCACGGTTCTTGAAGAAATCGTCGAAGAAATCCTGGAACGGCGAACCTTCCGGCAGTTGCGGCATCGGCACCGCACCGGGACCTTCCGTGCCCTTCACGGTCTGCGAGGTCGAGATGTTGACCACCGCACCGAGCAGCCCTTCGGCGAGGTCGGCGACCGAAGCCGGTCCGTCCGCGGCCACCGTCGGCGTCACGAAAGCCGGAACGGCAAGCGCGCCGACCATAAGTGCCGCAGCACCTACGATGAACGTCCGCCGCGCAGCGCGCAGAAGGGTGTTGGATGTCATCGAGAGCCTCCCGGAATTGCTGAAAAGAAAAAGCGCTTCGGCAAAACGCCGCGTCGCGTCATGTTGGCAAGAAATACGGCACATCTGCGGCTATGGCCACATCAGGAGGATAAATCCTCCGTTATACCTTGTACCGACATTCCTCAGCCGCGCACCAGCCAGACAATGCCGACGCCGATGGCAATCGCCGCCAGCCCGACGATGCGCAGCGCATTTTCCGGCATCGACAGCACTTCGCCGGCAAGGCGTTTGGCGAGGCCGGGAAAACCGCCATAGACCAGGCCCTCGACAACGAGGACCAGGCCTATGGCCGCAAGGAAATCCTGCACCGCCCTACTGGGCGGGTGCAGGTTGCGCTGCCGGCGCGGCGGGAGCCGTCGCCGGCGCGGCAGGTGCCGCAGGCGGTGTCGCCGGCTTCGCGTCAGTGCCGTCGGGGTTGCGGAAGAAGCGGAAGAACTCCGAATTTGGCGACAACACCATCGTCGTCCCGGAGTTGTCCAGCGCCGTGCCATAGGCATTCATCGACCGGTAGAAGTCGAAGAAGGCCGGATCGCGTTTGTAGGCATCGGCGAAGGTCGCGCTGCGCTGGGCCTCGCCTTCACCGCGCAGGATTTCCGATTCCTTGCGCGCTTCGGCGACGATTTCCACCACTTCGCGGTCGGCGCGGGCGGTGATGCGCTGCGCGGCCTCTTTACCGCGCGCTCTAAGCCGTTCGGCCTCGGCCAGACGTTCGGCCTTCATGCGGTCGAAGGTCTGCTGCGAAACCTCAGCCGTCAGGTCGGTCCGGCGGATGCGCACATCCTCGATCTGCAGGCCGAGCGACGTGGCGTCCGGCCGAAGCTGATCGCGCACTTCGCGCATCATCACGGCCCGCTCTTCCGAGAGTGCTGCTTCGAAGTCGCGCAGACCGTAGACACGGCGCAGCGCTGCATCGAGACGCGTCCGAAGCCGGGCTTCGGCCAGTGTGATCTGACCGGACACGGCGGAACGGAATACGCGCGGATCCGAGATGCGGTAAGCGATGAAAGCGTCGACCTCGTAGAACTTGCCGCCCGAAACCTGGACGCGGATGTTGTCGAGATCGAAGCGCAGCACCCTGTTTTCGATCAATTGCACGCTGTCGGCATCGAAGAAGGCGAAAGGCGCCTTGAAATAGATGCCGGGTTCATTCTTGACGTCGACGATCTCGCCGAACCGCAGCACGAGCGCCTGCTGGCGCGCGTTGACCACGAAGACCGAGGAGTAGATCAGGAACAGAAGCACGGCCGCGATGACGGCGAGGATGGGAAGACGATTGGCCATCACTGGGCTCCTCCGGTCGTGGCGCCAAGGGGCGCGGGCGCCGGGGCCTTCGGCTGCAGTGCCGGCAGCGGAAGATAGGGGACGACCCCTTGCCCGTTGCCCTGTTCGACGATGACCTTGCTGGAGTCTTTCAGGACCTTCTCCATCGTTTCCAGATAGAGGCGCTTGCGCGTCACATCCGGAGCCTTGGCATATTCGTCATAGACCGAGATGAAGCGCTTCGCCTCACCTTCGGCCTCCTGCACGACACGGTTCTTGTAGGCCGCCGCGTCTTCACGGACCTGTGCGGCCTCGCCGCGCGCCTGACCCAGCTTCTGGTTGGAATACTGGTTGGCTTGCTCGACGAACTTGTCTTCGTCCTGTTCGGCGCGCTGCACTTCGTCGAACGCGTCCGCCACTTCACGTGGCGGCGCCGCGTCCTCGATCGAAACCGCGTTGACGTTCAGGCCAGCCTTGTAGCCGTCCAGCGTCGTCTGGATGATTTCACGCACCGACGCGGCGATGCCCTGACGATCATCGCGGAAAATGTCCTGGGCCGGTCGCCGGCCGACCGCTTCGCGCATGGCGCTTTCGGCGACCTGCTGCAGCATGCCTTCCGGATCGGAGACGTCGAACAGATAGGCCCTTGGATCGGAGACCTGGTAGGCCACCGAGAACTGGACGTTGACGATATTCTGGTCGCCGGTCAGCATCAGCCCGGACGTGTTGCCACTCGTCGCGCCGCCGCCGCCGATATCGACGAGCTGCTCGGCGATGTTGGCCGTCTCGACGGTTTCAACGGGCCACCAATGGAAATGCAGGCCCGGCTGCGAGAGCTCCGCCTTCGGCTTGCCGAAGCGCAACTCGACCGCAACCTCGTCCGGCTGCACGGTGTAGACCGCCTTGAACGCCCACAGCACGATCAGCGCCGCAGCAATCAGCGCAAACACGGCCGGGCTGGCGCCGCCGCCACCGGGCAGCGCGCGCCGCAGCCGGTCCTGGCCGCGGCGGATGATGTCTTCGAGATCGGGAGGTGACCCTTGCGGGCCGCTGGGCCCCTTCGGTCCCTGCCCCCAGGGCCCCTGATTGTTGCCGCCGCCGCCCCATGGGCCGCCGCCGCCACCGCTCTTGTCGTTCCAGGGCATGAATGTCCTTTCGCTTGGAATTCCCTCAGCGCCGGCCTTGCGGCGCAAAATCCAGTTGTTCTTCTATAGGGACGCCGCGATGCGCTTTCAACGCGATCCGGCACGGCACCGTCCGATTTGGACCACTGCAAGCAGTAAATTCCAATAAGTCGCCTTATGAATGCGGCGTATTGTCGAGGGGAAGGCACCAAATGGCAAAAAGCGGCTTGGCGTCCGCGCGCATGGCATGAACGATGCCAGGTGGATTGTAGACCACCCCGCCGACCCCGGGTTCATGCCACGCCTCGGCATTCTGCCGCCATTCCCCTTGAGACAGGACAAGGTAAAGCTCTTCCGGCGGATGCCGATGGTCTGGATAGGTCGTATGCGGCGCCATGACCGACACTCCGATCTCGATTGCACTGCTTTGGACAAAGCCACCCGGGCCGACAATGAAGGAATCGGCGTAATTCTCGGCCAGATCAGCTGATTTGCGGCGCTCGCTTTGGTTGTTCCAGTTGAGATGCGGCTCAATCTCGCGCAGCGCGGCGCCGAGTTTGCCGAGATTGCCGCCGATCGTTTCAAGCTCGGCAAAGCATTCCGCGAGGTGGCGACAGGCCGGCTGACGCTGGGGTGGCTCACTGCCCTCCTGAGGCGCCTCGAGCGCGGCGCTACCGAAGATCCGCTCGTGCGCGGCTTCACGTGCGGGTTCATTTCCCATGCGCGAGCGTATTTCCGCGCTGAGCAAATCCATGAAGGTACCGAGCGGTTGACGCTTGTTGTCGGTCATGGAGACACCTGTGTCGTTGGCCGGCGGCGCTCGTAGACTGTGTAGCGGGTTGCGTGGCTGTCCTTTTCGCCGGCCGGAAAATCCTGCGCGCGCACAATTTGCCAGCTGGCTGGATCGATGTCGGGGAAATGCGCATCGCCGTCGACCGTGGCCAGCACATGGGTGACATGCAGGCGGTCGGCGAGCGGCAGCGCCTGCGCATAGATCTCGCCACCGCCGATGACGCAGATTTCATCGACGCCAGCCATGCAACGCCCGCGCACCGTGGCCAGCTGGATTGCGGCTTCCAGCGAATTTGCTGTCTCAACGCCCTCGGCGCGCCAAGCCTTGTCGCGGGTGACGACGATGTTCAACCGGCCCGGTAGAGGCCGCCCAATGCCTTCATAGGTCTTGCGGCCCATGATGACGGGCTTGCCCATCGTGTCGGCCTTGAAGCGCTTGAGATCAGTAGACAGCCGCCACGGCAACCCGCCGTCGCGCCCGATGACGCCGTTCTCGGCGATGGCGACATAGATTGCGACGTCCATCAGTTGGCTTCCCCGGCGCCGTCATCCGACGGCTCCAAAAGCAATATGTCGATGTCGCGTTCGGGGTAGAAATCCTTCGCCGTCGTCTCGAAGGTCGTCGGCCCGACCTTTTTGACATTGTCGCCGCAGAACGAGATCAGCGCTTTCGGATTGCCCTTGTCGACGGTCAACTTGAACTTTCCGATGCTGCCATTCGCCCAATTGCCGCCGGTGGTCAGGATATATTGGATGCGGTTTTCGTAAAAATGCGGATAGCCGTCGGCCTTGGTAGCCTGGCGCACCGCGTTCTCGAACCCGTCATCCATGCAGAACCGGGTCTTGTAGCTTGCATATTGGCTGCCCTCGGAGAACTTGCCGTCATAGAAGAAACTGACCGACGATGTGCCGCCGACGCTCGGCTTGTAGCGATGCGAGACATGGACATCCTTGTTGGCCGGAAAGGTCGAACGCCACCAATAGGTCGAGCGCAACTGCCACCACGGCGTATAGACCTTGTTGGCCTCGGTACCGTCGCTGCCCGGATCCTCGATGATGATGCCGCGGTTCTCCCAATCCTCGGCGACCGCTTTCGGCAGCTTCGCCAGGGCCGCCTTGGCCGCATCGCCGAATGGATTGAACGGCACGTTCTGCGCCTTCAGATCGGCGCCGATATCGATGCCGACAGCGAACACTTTCTGCTCGAGCTGCGGCTTCGCCGGCGCGCCATCGATCGTCACCTCGAAACCAAGGAAATTGTCGCTCTGGTTTTCGGGAATCGCTGGCATTTCCTCCGGGTCACCTTCGATGTCGGGCAACGGGAAGGCGACGATGGCATTTACATCCTTGTCGGTGTTGTTGTGAAAGACGTAGTCGACCGTCACCTTTTCCGGCGAGATGAACAGATCCTCGCTTTGCATCGCCACCGCATCGCTGCGTGACAGGATCAGGCCACCGGTGCCGAGTTCGGCGGTCGAATCATTGGCCAGCGCAGGCGCGGCTGAAAGCGCCAGCATGGTGGTAAGAACATAGCGCAGCATGAAAGCCCCCTCGGCGAGAATGCGGCGCGACCCTAGCCGTTTCAATGTGGCGTTTCAAAGCCATTCCATCTCCAGAAGCGTACCGTCGCGGTCTGGACACGCCAATAGGCGGTCTGGACTAACAGGTTCCGATGAGGCAGGAGTTCGCCACATGCGCAAGCTTCTCGTCATCGGCATCGGCGCCGGCAATCCCGATCATATGACCGTTCAGGCGATTGATGGCCTGAACCGGGCGGACGTCCTGTTCATTCCCGACAAGGGCGCGAAAAAGAACGATCTTGCCGAACTGCGCCGCCAGATCTGCGACCGCTTCGTCACCAATCCGAAATCGCGCCGCGTCGAGTTCGACGTGCCGGTGCGCGCCGAGCCGGCGCCGTCCTACCGCTCGACCGTCGACGACTGGCATGAAGCTATTGCCGAAATTTACGAAGGCCTGATCCGCGACGAGCTTGCCGAAGACGGCTGCGGCGCTTTCCTGATCTGGGGCGACCCTTCTCTTTACGACAGCGCGCTGCGCATCCTCGAGCGCGTGCGGCTCAGAGGCAATGTCGGGTTCGAGCTGCAGGTCATTCCCGGCATCACCGCCGTCCAGGCGCTTGCCGCCAGCCACAAAATGGCGCTGAACCGCATCGGCGACCCCGTGCTGATCACCACCGGCCGCCGCCTGACCGAAGACGGCATGCCGCAGAATGCCGGCAGCGCCGTGGTCATGCTCGACGGCAAATGCGCCTTCAACACGATTGTAGACAAGGATCTGATCATCCACTGGGGCGCCTATCTCGGCACGCCCGACGAAATTGTTGTCTCGGGCCGTCTCGGTGACGTCGGCGCTGAGATTGACAAGGTGCGCGAAGAAGCCCGCAAGAGAAAGGGCTGGATCATGGACACCTATCTGTTGCGCAAAACAGGCGAAGGCGATTAACCCTACTGCCCTACTGCCCTACTGCCCTACTGCCCTACTGCCCTACTGCCCTACTGCCCTACTGCCTCACCCCGCATCGATCTCCGCCTGTAACGCTGCCATATGCGTCGCCGCCGCTGCAGCTGCTGCCCGTTCGATGGCGCGGAAGCGGCTGACCACCGCCAGTCCGACCGAGGTCAGTTGCGCGCCGCCGCCCTTGCGGCCGCCGGTCTGCGCCGACACCAGCGGCTTGCCGAACACCCGGTTCATGTCCTCGACCAGGTCCCAGGCGTGCTTGTAGGACATCTCCATGCCGCGCGCGGCGGCCGAGATCGAGCCGAAGGTGGCGATCTGCTCCAGAAGCTCGATCTTGCCCGGACCGATGCGCCCGTCGGGATCGAGATTTATCCGCAAGCTCAGCGACGGCATGTCGTGTCCTCCGCGATCACTCTAGCCCCTCTCGACCCAAAGCGCTATTCCAAATCGATATAGCGGCCATCAACCATCCGCTTCGGCCGGCAGACCGGCGCCGGTGTTGGCGCGGTCGAAACTGACCGTCTTGACCACCGCGAACACCTTGCCGCCGAGCCGAAGGTTCAGCGCCTGCCGCGATTGTTCGGTGATGCGGGCAAGTACGGTTGCGCCATTGCAGTCGATGCCGACCTCGACCGTTGGCCCCTCACCCGGGCTGATTGCGACGATGATGCCCGGAAGGATGTTGAGTGCGCTGAGGCCTGTCGGCTGCTCGGTGGCGATCATCACGTCGCGGGCACGGATGCGGATGCGCACCGGCGCGCCAGGCGCAACCGCCAGCCGCGGCACCCGGATTTCGCCCGCCGCCGAGCCGAGCACACTCATGCCGAAGGCGTGGTCATGGCGCAGCACCTTGGTATCCAGCACCGCGCCGCCCTCGCCGCGCTCTTCGGCCGGCAACAAATCGAGCCGCTGCATGATCGCGCCGGTCGGCCCGAAAGCCGCGGCCTTGCCCTGCGCCATCACCACCACGTCGCTCGCCAGCCGCGCCACCTCGGCCACGGAGTGGCTGACATAGACGATAGGCAGCTTGGTCTCGTCGCGCAGCCTTTCGACATAGGGCAGGATTTCGGCCTTGCGCGCATCGTCGAGCGAGGCCAGCGGCTCGTCCATCAACAGCAATTTCGGGCTGGCCAGCAGCGCCCGGCCGATCGCCACACGCTGCTTCTCGCCGCCCGACAGTTTTGCCGGCCGTCGGTCGAGCAGCGGACTGATGCCGAGCAGTTCGACGACGGCGTCCATATCCGCGTAGCGCTCCGCTGGCGGCGTAAACCATCGGCCGTAGCGCAAATTGCCGGCCACGCTCATATGCGGAAACAGCCGTGCATCCTGGAACACCATGCCGATGCGGCGCCTGTGCTTCGGCACGAAAATGCCGGCATCGGTATCGACCAGCACACGGCCGTCGACCGCGATGCGGCCCTTGGTCGGCCGGATCAGGCCCGCGATCAGGTTGATCAGCGTCGTCTTGCCGGAGCCCGAGGGCCCGAACAGCGCCGTCAGCCGCCCGGCGCTTTCGAAACGGGCGTCGATGGCGAACTCGCCGAGACGATGGCTGATGTCGACAACGACGCTCATTCGATATCCATCCGCCGGCCGACCCGCCGCGCCAGCACTTCCGAGGCAACCAGGGCCGCCATCGAGATAATGATCGAGATCAGCGTCAGCCGTAGCGCCCCGTCATCGCCGCCCGGCACTTGCGTAAAAGTGTAGATTGCCGACGGCAGCGTCTGCGTCTCATTGGGAATGTTGGAGACGAAGGTGATGGTGGCGCCGAACTCGCCCATCGCCTTGGCGAAAGACAGGATGGAGCCGGCGATCAGCCCGGGCAGGATCAAAGGCAGTGTGATCGTGGCGAAGACCCAGAGCGGGTTGGCGCCGAGCGTGCCTGCCGCCGCCTCCATCTTGCGGTCGACGGCCTCGATCGACAGCCGGATCGCCCGCACCATCAAGGGGAAGCCCATGATGCCGCAGGCCAACGCGGCACCGGTCCAGCGAAACGAAAAGACGATGCCAAAATGCTCGGCCAGGAATGCGCCGGCCGGTCCGCGCCGGCCGAAGGTGAGCAGCAAGAGATAGCCGGTCACCACCGGCGGCAGGATCAGCGGCAAATGCACCACGCCGTTGAGCAGCGTCTTGCCCCAGAACTTGCCGCGGGCAAGCAGCAGCGCGATCGCGATGCCCGGTGGCATGCTGAACAGCATTGCCACCGTCGCGACCTTGATCGACAGCCGGACCGCATTCCATTCGTCGGGAGTGAGGTCCAGCAGCCAGTTCATGCGTCAGGCGTTGCCTTAGTTGCTCGGCGCCAGGATCGTGAAGCCCTGTGCCTTGAAAAGGTCGGCCGCCTTGGCGGACTCAAGACACTTCAGGAAAGCCGGCGTATCCTTGTCCTTGGAATCGGCGGTCTGGGCAACCGGATAGATGATGGGCGGATGCGAATCCTCCGGGAAGGTGCCGACCACCTTGACGCCCTTGTCGGCATGCGCGTCGGTGGCATAGACGATGCCGAGCGCTGCTTCACCCGTCGACACCAGCTTGAGTGCTGCGCGCACATTCTCGGCCTGCGCCACCTTGCTTTCCACCGACGACCAGACGCCGAGCGATTCAAGTGCCGCCTTGCCGTATTTGCCGGCCGGCACGGCCTTGAAGTCGCCCATGGCGAGCTTGCCGTCGCCGACCAGCTTGGCGAGGTCGAAACCTTTCTCGATCTTGGTCTCGACCTTCGAATCCTTCGGCGCCACCAGAACGATCTGGTTGCCAAGCAGTTTCACCTCGGTGTCCGGCTTGGTCAGCTTCTTGTCGGAGAGATATTTCATCCAGTCGAGATCGGCCGAGATGAAGACATCGGCAGGCGCCCCGCCTTCGATCTGCTTGGCCAGTGCCGAGCTTGCGGCATAGGAGACGGTCGCGGCCTCGCCGACATCGGCTTCGCAGGCCTTGTTGACGGCATCGAGCCCATCCTTGAGGCTGGCCGCGGCAAACACGATCACCTTGTCTTCCGCATGGGCCGCCGGCATCGCGGCCATCAGCGCTGCGGCAAAACCGCCAATCGCGATCGCCCTCAATCCGAAACCTTTACGCGTCATCGAAACTCTCCCTGGGTTTGAAATCCGACTGGCTCGAAGCCTAGGATCGATATATCCGGATGAATATAACATGGGAAGGCCGCCGGCCGTCGAAAGCGTCTGTTCGGCATCGATTGTTCTGGCTATGAGGGGCAGACAAACCTTGGAAAGGAAGTCCCCATGAAAATCAGCGCCCGCAACATCCTCAAGGGAACGATCGTCGAGATCGTCAAAGGCGCCACCACCTCGCATGTCCGTATCGACGTCGGCGGCTCGGTCGTCACCGCCTCGATCACCAACGAGGCCGTTGCCGATCTCCAGCTCGAGAAGGGCAAACAGGCCTATGCCGTGATCAAGGCGTCGGACGTCATGGTCGGCATTGATTGAGAAAACGGAGACCTATACCGCGATCGGCGCCTTGATCGTCGCGTCGGCAAAGTAGTTGTCCAGCCGGAAATCCTCGAAGCGGAAGGCGAACAGGTCCTTCACATCAGGATTGATCCACAGTGTCGGCAGCGCCTTGGGCGAACGCCGCAACTGTTCGCGCGCCTGCTCGAAATGGTTGGAATAGAGGTGCGCGTCGCCGAGTGTGTGGACGAAATCGCCGGGCTTCAGCCCGGTGACCTGCGCCACCATCAACGTCAGCAGCGCGTAGGAGGCGATGTTAAAGGGAACGCCGAGAAAAATGTCGGCCGAACGCTGGTAAAGCTGGCAGGACAGTTTGCCGTCCGAGACGTAGAACTGGAACAGGCAGTGGCATGGCGGCAGCGCCATGGCCTCGACCTCGGCCGGATTCCACGCCGAAACGATCAGCCGGCGCGAATTCGGGTTCTTGCGTATCTCCTTGAGAAGATTGGCAATCTGGTCGATCGACCCGCCATGACCATCCGGCCAGGAGCGCCACTGCTTGCCATAGACCGGGCCAAGATCGCCATTCTCGTCGGCCCACTCGTCCCAGATCGAAACGCCATGGTCGTTGAGGTATTTGATGTTGGTGTCGCCGGCCAGGAACCACAGGAGTTCATGGATGATCGACTTCAGATGCAGCTTCTTGGTGGTGGTGACGGGAAAGCCGCGCGCCAGGTCGAAGCGCATCTGGTAGCCGAACACCCCACGCGTGCCGGTGCCGGTGCGGTCGCCGCGATCGGCGCCATTGTCCAGCACATGCTGCAAAAGGTCTAGATACTGGCGCATCGGCTTCGCCTCGATTCGGGGTTGCCGCGATCATAGCCGACTGGCCGTCGGCCGAACACAGCAAAGCGAAAATGCCTCGGGGATATCGCCCAACAGCCGGTGCGCAACCGCACCGGCGTCCACTTTCAGGCGGCGCAGTCGATCAGAGCGAACCCAGCTTCCCCAGATCCTTGGCGACCAGATAGTAGAACGTCACGCGGCTCTTGGAGCTGTCGGCAGCCAGTGCCTTGCAGGTCTTCTCGATCGCGGCGTCGGCTTTCGCCCCGTCGGTCACGCCGAGCTTCTTGGCGACCCAGTTGGTCTTGACGCGCTCGAGTTCCTTGGGGTCGGTGCACGATACCAGCGAGGAATCGCGGTTCCTCAGCGCAATACCGAGATGCTTGACGATCTTTTCGACCGCATCGGCGCTGGCGCCGGCGTCGTATTTCTTCACATCCGCAAGATAGTCGGCCATCAGACTTCCCCTCGTCGGCGCCACGGATTCGGTCGATGAGGGCTGTGGCGCGCTACGCAACCTGTGCGCTAGGTCGAGAACTCCTCACCGCGGGAAAGCTTCGGTTGAGACCGCGCTCAAGTCAACCCTCGGCGTCGCGATTTGACATAGGGACAAAGCACCATTGCGGCCTTTCATTTTCCGCGTCGCCCCCCTATATTCGTTTTGTCGGCTTGACCGACTATGGCGATAAATGGGCGATGTAATAAGCCGTTCGGACCCGGGGGCGGTACCCGGCGCCTCCACCAAAAGCCGCTTTGACGACAAAGCGGTTCTTGCTGGGGGCGAAATAGGATCGACGAAGGTGTAAAGATCGTACTTTTGCCCGGCATGGTACCACCGTCATCGGGCTAAACCTGTAGTTGCAAATGACAACTATGCGGAAGCACGTCTCGCTGCTTAATGCAGTGCGATAGCTTCAAATCAAGCCCTAGAGGTTCGCACTTCTAGGCGGGGTTCGGAGGTACCTGGCAACAGAAACCTCCACTTCTCCCCTCCCCAATATTTTACGCGCAGCGCCGGCTGCCGCTGGTCGAACTTTGCCTGGCTGTGGGCCGCGAAGCTGTCGAGCCGCGTGCGCCCTTCTCCATGGACAAAAGATGCAAACCGATCGATTCTTCGTACTGACCGGCGGTCCCGGTTCCGGCAAGACCACGCTGATCGAAGCGCTGCAGGCCGCAGGCTTCGCCACCTCGCCCGAAGCCGGGCGCGGCATTATCCGCGACCAGGTGGCGATCGGCGGAACTGCCCTGCCCTGGCACGACAAGGCGTTGTTTTCCGAGCTGATGCTGTCATGGGAGATGCGCTCCTGGCAGGCCGCTTGCGACCATACGGGACCGGTCTTCTTCGATCGCGGGGTGCCGGATACGCTGGGCTATTACAGGCTGATCGGGTTGCCGGTGCCCGCTCATGTCACAAACGCCGCGGCAACATTCCGGTACAACAGCCGCATCTTCATTGCCCCACCATGGCCGGACATCTTCATCCAGGACAGCGAGCGAAAGCAGACGCTCGACGAGGCCGAGCGCACCTATCACTCACTGGTCGGCGTCTACACCGAACTGGGCTACGAGCTGGTGGAACTGCCGCTGGCGCCGGTCGAAGCGCGGCTGCGCTTCATTCTGGCTGAGGCCGGGCTGTCCCGGACATGAAAAAGGCCGGGACAAATCCGGCCTTTTCCGATCGATTGCGATTGGCTTACTCGGCCGGCGCTTCCACGGCTTCACGCGTGCGGCCGAGCGTCAGCTTGGCCAGCGTGAACGAGATCACCGCGCACAGCGTAATGCCCGCCACCATAGGCAGCGGCGTGCCGTCGAAGAAGATGCCGGCGACACCCATGGCCAGGGCGCCGATGGCGAAGTGCAGCGTGCCCATCAGCGCCGAAGCGGTGCCGGCGATCTCGCCATGCTCTTCCATGGCCAGCACCGATGTCGTCGGGATGACCAGGCCAAGGAAGCCGTAGCCGACGAAGAGCAGCGCCGCCATCACATCGAGCCGGTCGACGCCCGTCGCCATGATCGCAAACAGCACAACCATGGTTGTGGCATAGCCGGTTACTGCTACCCAGACGACGCGCTTCAGCCCAAACCGTTCCGACAGCACTCCCGTCAGCTGCGACATGCCGATAAAGGCCACCGCGTTGATCGAGAAGAACACGCTGTAGACCGACGGCGACAGCCCGTAATGGTCGATCAGGATGAAGGACGAGCTGGAGAGGTAGACAAAGAAGGAGGCAATGCCGAAGCCGGCGATCGCCACCAGGCCGAGGAAATTGAGGTCACCCATCAGGAAGCGATAGCCGGCAAGGGCGGTTCCGAAGGACGAACCGACGCGCTCTTCCGCCGGCCGCGTCTCCTTGAGCGAGGTCGCGAGCAGGATGGTGGCAAGTGCCGCCGCGCCGGTCACCGTCCAGAACACCGCGCGCCAACCAAAGTTCTCGATGATCTGGCTGCCGGTCAGCGGCGCCAGGATCGGCGACACCGAAAACACCAGCATCAACAAAGACATCAGCTTGGCGGCTTCCGTGCCGGTGTGCAGGTCGCGCACGATGGCGCGCGGCACCGCCATGCCGGCGCTGGCGCCGAGACCTTGCAGGAAGCGGAAGGCGATCAGCCATTCGATGGTCGGCGCCATGGCCGAACCGATGCCGCCGACCATGAACAGCGCAAGGCCGCCATAGAGCGGCAGCTTGCGGCCGACCATATCGGAAATCGGCCCGACGACGATCTGGCCGAAACCCATCGACAGGAAGAAGATCAAAAGGCTCATCTGCACGGCAGCGGTGCCGGCATGCAAATCCTCGCCGATCGACGGCAGTGCGGGCAGATACATATCGATGGCGAAGGGGCCGATGGCGGACAACAAGCCGAGCACGACCGCAATGCGGAGGAATTTGGGACTCATGATAATGGCTTCTTTCGAATCTGGTTGCCGCCGGCAAGCGACGTCTAACCCCAGGACGTTCCATCCCGTGGAAATCCTACGCCCCGGGGCGAATTCAGTCGTCCCCTCGGCACAAATTTCCGTTTTGTTATGTCCACAAATTTAGACAGCCTTGTCTAATTCGTCAATCACCTCTATATAGTTTTTTATGAAGCTTGCCGTTTCTCCTGACATTTTCCCGCCACGCGGCCACGAGGCCAAGCGTATGTCGATCATCGACGCGGCGGCTTCGGTGTTTTGCCGCGAGGGCTTTGCCGGCGCCAATATCGACCTGATCGCGATGGAGGCCGGCGTCTCGCGCCAGACCATCTACAATCACCACCGCGACAAGGAAAAGCTCTTCATGGCCGTGGTGCGCGATCTGACCGAGCGCTGCAATGCCGGCATTTTTGCCACCTTTGCCACCTTCCCCGACCAGCCCAGGGATCTCGAGGCTGACCTGATCGGCTTTGCCGTGCGCATGAACCAGAACTGCATCTGCAACCGCGATGGACGTTTCTTGCGCAAGCTGATCCAGACCGAGGGCGAGCGCTATCCCGAACTGTTTGCCGAATGGCGCGACCATGGTCCGGGCCGGACATGGCCGGCACTTGCCGCCCGTTTTGCCCGCCTCGCCCATGCCGGCCATCTCACGGTCGACGATCCCGATGTCGCCGCGCGCCAGTTCCTTGCGCTGGCCAACGCCGAACTTCAAACCACCTTCATGCTTGGCGGCATGCCATCCGAGGATGAAGTGCTGCAATCCGCGACCCATGGCGTGAGAACTTTCGTGCGCGCCTTCGGCAAGCGCAGATCCGCGGCAGCGGTGGAAAAGCAGCTGGCCAGCGCCTGAGCGATCGAAGCCAGCGATCAAATCGTCAGTGACGGGCCTCGCTTCCGCACATCAGCGATCTATATGCGGTTTACGCCGCCCTCAAGCTTGATTACAGCTATGCGGACGATTCAACGGAACCCGACCAGCACATGGCCGACGACCACATCCGCTACGACATTCTGGCCCAGGAGGCGTTGCGCGGCGTCATGCGCAAGGTCCTGGCCGAAGTCGCGCGCACCGGCCTTCCCGGCAACCATCATTTCTTCATCACCTTCCTGACCGGCGCGCCGGGCGTGCGCGTGTCGTCCAGGCTGCGCGAGCGCTATCCCGAACAGATGACCATCGTCATCCAGTTCCAGTATTGGGACCTGAAGGTGACCGATACCGGCTTCGAGGTCGGCCTGTCCTTCTCCGACGTGCCGGAGAAACTGGAGATCCCGTTCTCTGCCGTGCGCGGCTTCTACGACCCGTCGGTGAATTTCGAACTCGAATTCGACGTCAAGACAGACGTCCCGGCGGAAGACGAAGCGCCGGCACAGCCGGCGCCCGAGCCCTTGGCCATCGTCTCCGAGAAAAAGCCGAAGGCCGAGAAGAAGGCGGCTGCGGCCGAAGCCGAGAAGAAGCCTGCCGCAGCCGATGCCGCCGCCGGCAAGGGCGCCGACGTCGTCTCGCTTGACGCCTTCCGCAAGAAGTAGCCGACGAGCCGCGACATGGGCGAAATCATCAATCTTCGCCAGGTCCGCAAGCAAAAGGCGCGCGCCGAAAAGGAACGGCAGGCCGGCGAGAACCGCGCTCTGCATGGCCGTTCCAAAGCCGAAAAGAGCCGCGACCAGTTGATCGCCGACAAGGCAGAAACCTTCGTCGCCGGCCATCGCCGCGAACGCCCGAAAGATCAGGGCGATTGATGGGCAGCCCGCGGTGAGCCCGGTCGAAAAGCGCTCGGTGACGATCCGCGGCCACCGCACCAGCTATTCCCTCGAAAAACCTTTTTACGACGATCTCGTCGCCATCGCAGCCGCGCGCAAGCTGACGCTCGCTGCGCTGGTCGCCGAAATCGACGAGACAAGGCCGCGCGACGCCAACCTCTCCTCGGCGCTCCGGCTGCATGTGCTGGACTGGGCGAAGCGCAACGCCAGACCTTAGACCGGGTCGGCCGCGCTCTCCTGCTTCCGGCGTTTGGCGCCGAAACCGAGCAGTGCCGTGCGATCCCGTTCCTCGGCCTGCTTCTTCGCCCTCACCCGCATCAAATCCTTCCAGCCGATATAGCCGACCAGACGAGACCCCTCGCGGGTGACGACTGGCAGATGCGAAATGTTGGCCGTCAGCAATTTGTCGGAGAGGCCCTCCAGATATTCATCGGGGTAGGCGAGCGTCACCTTGCTGCCGGCGAGCAACTCGCCGAGCGTCGTGGTGCGGTGCTTGCCGGCGCGGCGCCAGCGCAGGATAGCAGGCGGATCGATGACGCCAAGCACGTTGCCGTCCGCATTGACCACCGGAAAACTCGGATGCCGCGTCTCGGGCGCGGTCAGGAAGGCAGCCGCACCGTGCAGCGACATTGTCGCCGGCACGCTCTCGACATTCGACGTCATCACCTCGCGCACCCTGGTCAGCGCGAACGGGTCGACACGGTATTCGCGCACCAGATGATGCCCTCGCCGCGCCACCTTCTCGGTCAGGATCGAACGCTTCATCAACAGCACAGTGACGGCATGCGCGGCGGCACATGCCGCGATCAGCGGCACCAGCATATGCGTATTGCCGGTCAGTTCGACCGCAAAGAAAGTAGCCGTCAGCGGCGCGCGCATGGTGCCGCCCATGGTCGCGGCCATCGCCAGCAATGGCCAGAAGCCGGGCGTTGCCTCCGGCAGAATTCCGGAGAGCACGGCGCCCATTGCGCCGCCCATGATCAGCAGCGGCGCCAGCACGCCGCCCGATGTTCCAGACCCCAGCGCCACCGACCAGATGACCGCCTTCACCACCAGCAGCGTGAGCGCGGCGGCGGCAAGCATGCGGCCATCCAGCATGTCGGCGATATTGTCATAGCCGACACCGAGCGCCCGCGGCTCGATCAGCCCGCCAATGCCCACCACAAGGCCGCCGATCATCGGCCACCACATCCAGTGGATCGGCAGTTTCTGGAACGCGTCCTCGCAGCCATAGACCAATTGCGTCAGCAGGCCGGAGAGAAGGCCGGCGCAGATGCCGACCGCAACCCAACCGCCAAGGGCGAGGAACGAGGCGTCCATGCTGCCCTGGAACGGGAAGATCGGCCCCGGCAAATGCAGCATGGTGCGCTCGACCTCGGCAATGATGGCTGCGACCGCGACGGGAATGAAGCTGCGCGGCGTCCATTCGAAGAGCAGCAGTTCGACGGCCAGCATGATGGCCGCTATCGGCGTGCCGAAGACGGTGGTCATGCCGGCCGCCGCACCCGCCACCAGCAACGTCTTGCGCTCATTGTCGCTGACCGGCAGCATCTGCGCGATCAGCGAGCCGATGGCGCCGCCGGTCATGATGATGGGACCTTCGGCGCCGAACGGGCCGCCGCTGCCGATCGAGATCGCCGACGACAGCGGCTTCAGGATCGCCACCTTGGCGCCAAGCCGCGAGCGACCGAGCAGGATCGCCTCGATGGCTTCGGGAATTCCATGGCCGCGGATTTTTTCGCTGCCATATCTGGCCATCAAGCCGATGATCAGCGCGCCGATCACCGGAACAATGACGGCGACATAACCGAGCGGCGTGTCCTGAAGCTTCAGATCGGCAAGCGAGAACTGGCCGAAATAGGCAATGTTTGTGGCAAGTCGGATCAGCTTCAACAGCGCAATGCCCGCAAACAGCCCTGCGGTTGCGACCACGACCGCGATCGCCGCGATGAGCAGTACGCGCGCATCGGTGGTGAAGTCGCGCAGATGATGATTTTCCGAGGATTTCATGGGGCGGCCCAGCTTTCCGACGACGCCAAGCGCCATCCTGTTGTCGGGTCGCTATGTATCGTAATACGATATAAATGTTCAAGACCGTTACTCGCCGGTCTACCGCGTCATTTTGGACGACGTTTGCGCACTGGGCGTTGAGCTTTTCCGGTAAAGGGCGATAGAGATCGGGCATGACAGCTCCGCAGAAACCACGCCCCGCCATCTCCCAGGCCGATTACCAGCGCCTGTCCGAATTCCGGTACCTGATCCGGCGCTTCCTCGAATTCAGCCAGACCCAAGCCAACGAGGCCGGCCTGACCCCGCGCCAGCATCAGGCGCTGCTGGCGATCAAGGGTTTTCCGGATGGCGGACCTGTGACGGTCGGCGACCTCGCCGAACGCCTGCGTATCCGTCATCACAGCGCCGTGGAGCTGGTAAACCGGCTAAGCGAGGCAGGGCTTGTGATCAGGGATCAGGACAAGGACGATCAGCGGCGCGTGTTCTTGAGACTGACCGAGCATGCCGAAGATCGGCTCGCCGAGCTGTCGGCCGCGCATATCGACGAGCTCGAGCGCATCGAACCGATGCTGGGCCGCCTGTTGACCCGCCACAAGCAATAGGTTGCGGCAAGCGACGGCTACCTTGGAACGTCTCAATTGCCCAGCGACTTCAGCAGATTGTCGACCGAGAACGGGTTTGTCTTGGGCTTTGGCGGCGCCGGGGCCGAGCCGTCATTGACGCCCGGCAGTGAGCGATCGACCTTCGGCGCCTGCTCCTGGGCCTTGCGTTCGGCCTCCAGCCTGGCCTTTTCCTGTGACGCAATCCGCATCGCCTGTTCAGCCTTCTTGCGTTCGTTTTCGGCCTTGGCGGCGTCTTCGGCAGCCTGCTGCTCGGCCTGCGCCTTCGCATCCGCATCTGCCTTGGCCTTGGCGTCGGCCTGCGCTTTCGCGTCTGCCTCCGCCTGTGCTTTCGCATCGGCTTCCGCCTTTGCTTCCGCATCCGCCTTGGCTTTCGCCTCCGCTTCGGCTTGCGCTTTTGCTTCGGCTTCCGCTTTCGCCTTGGCGTCGGCCTCGGCTTTCAGCCGCGCCGCTTCCTCCTGCTTGCGCAACTCCTCGGCGGCGTTGTCACGTTCGGTCTGCAGGGCAGCGTAGTAGCGTACCTCGCGCCGCAGGCGCTGCTTCTCCAGCAGCGCGGCCTGCATCGCCTCGACCCGCTGCTGCTCCTTCTCCAGCGCGCGCTGGGTCAAAAACTGCGCCAGCGGCTCGCTGTCGAACTGCTTCTTCATCGCACTGAGCGGCCCGTCGACGCTGAAATTGACGGAAGGATCCGACCCGACCTGCGCCTCGTCGCCGGGCTTGTAGGTGATCGTACCCCTGGCGGCGACGGTGCTGGTGTTGAGGTCCGCCGTGATGTCGGCCGATAGCGCCGCGCTGGCGTTCTCCAGCTTGACCGGCGGCGCCCTGAGCGTGCCGCCGGCAACCGTGAAAGCGATGTCGGTGTCGCCAGCGGCAAAACTGCCATCGCCGGCGATCTGCGGTGCGAAGCCTGCGGTCTTGGCCACGTCGATATCGCGCCCGATCGCATCGGCCTTCGCGATCAAGGCGCCGAAGGCGTCGGGATTGACGCCGGCTATGGTTAGGCCTTTGAGCGCCGCCGTGCCCGAGCCCGACAATGCCGCAATCATCGCGTCGACCGATTTGCCGCTGGTGGACAGGCCGGTCGAGAAATCGCCGCTGCCGCTCAGGCCGGCATTGGGCAGCACGGTCGTGAGATCAGCGCCGGCAAGCTTCATCTGGCCGGAGAACAGCCCGGTTCCGTCGGTGTTCTTCAATTCGAACAGCCCGGTGAGCGCGCCGCCGAGCAGCTTTGCCTTCAGGTCGGAAACGCGGATTCCTTCCTGGTCAAGCTTCAGCGACAGCGACGCGTCATAGGCCGTCGCCAGCGGTCCGGCGGCAAGGGTGGCCGTCGTCAGATCGAGGTCGGCGGTGAACGGCAGGCTGGATTTCTGGCTGAAGGGCGCCGTCGGCCAATTGCCGTTGCTGGCGATGAACGACTGGTCGCCGAACAGCGCCACCGCCATCGGGTCGAGGTCGAGTTCGTCGAGCGCCAGCGCACCGGCAAGATGGGGCAGGCCCTGCTTCACGTCGAGATTGATGTCGCCGGACACCGCCGCTTCGTTGATCGACCCGCTGAGACCGCTCAGCACGAGCAGGCCATTGCCGAAATCGGCATCCGCGCTGAGCGAGGTCGAGGTGCCGGTGCCCATGCCGGGCAGGCCGACGCCCGTCGTCATCAGCCAGGGCTCGATATCGGAGGCGTCGATGCCGATCTTGCCTTTGGCGGTGGCGCCTTGTGGTGTCTGGGCAACGGTGCCGTCAAAGGTTGCCTTGAAATCATCGGCGGCGAAGTTGAAGCTCGTCGCCAGGCCACCGCCAAGCGTGCCTTTCGCCGAAATGTCGGTTGATGCCTGGCCAAGCATGCCGAGCGGCAGCGCCGGCATTCCATAGAGCGCCAGCAGCGCGGTGGCGTCGGGGCTTTTGGCGTTGAAGGTCAGCGTCACCGGCGCGTCGAGCAACTGGCCGACGGCACCCTTGCCCGACAGCGACGCCGAGAAGGCCGAACCGCCGGCCTTGCCTTGTCCGCTGACCGCCAGCCCTGTCGTGCCGTCGCCATTGTCGGCGGCACTTGCCACCAGATCGACGCGCGCGTCCTGGAACAGCTCGGGATAGGCAGACGTGCGGCTTGCCAGTCCCTTCAGCACATCATTGTCGGGATAGTGTTGCGCGGCAATGTCGATCAACGGCTTCAGGTCGACCGCAACCACCGAGGCGTCGAGCTTGCCGGTCGGGCTTGCCGGAAAATCCTTGATCCGGCCGGTGGCGCTGATCGACGCGCCGGCAAGGCCGCCAATCGACAGCCGGTCGATTTCGAGCAGGCCGTCGCGCAGCCGGAGCGCGGTATCGACCGTGTCGGCGGTCAGCCCGCCGGCGCTGACCGGCCCGGCCTTGATCTGGAAATCAAGGTCGCGGTCGGAGAAGCGGTTGGCGCCCTTGTCGCTGACGAAGATCGAGGCGAAGGCGGTCAGCCCGTCGACATCGAGTTCGCCGCCCGTCAGCCGCATCAGCACCGACGGCTTGGCGTCGTCGGGCTGGCTGGAATCGATGCGGCCGGAGAACTTTGCCTTGCCGAGGATCAGTTCGAGATCGCTGAACGCCTGGCGCCTTTCCGAGAGATCGACCTTGGCCTTGAAGCCGGCGGCAGGCAGGCGGCGGATCGCCTCGTCGACATCCTTCGACAGCCATGCGGCAAAGCCGGAAGGCTGCGCCACCGCCAGAAGCATGGAGCCGGTGAAACCAAAATGGTTTTCGACGCTGAGCATGCCGCTGGCTTCCAGCGTGGTGCGGCCAGGCAAGGTCGCGGCCATCGACTTCACCGACCAGCCGCCATCGACCGGTTCGGCCGAGAGGTGCACGTCGCGCACCGTGGTGTCGCCGGCCACCACCGCCGGCAGCTTGACCTCGACGGTGCCGGGTATGGTCGGTTTCGGCAGGTCGAGCAGTGCCTGCTCGATCCCGGCAATGCGCTGGTCCAAGGTCAGTCCAGCACCCTTCTCGGCGCCCACCGCCTCGTCCAGTTGCACCTGCGCGCCATTGGCCTCGATGGCGAAGCTGGGCTTCAGCCCGAGATCGACCGAAGCCTTGCCGTCGGCGGTGTAGGGATTGTCGAGCGGCCCGGTCTCAAAACGGAATTCGTCGACGCCGAGCTTCTGGTGGTCGAGCGAGAACTTGCCGTTCAGCCGGAAGCCCGGATCGGCCTTGGCCGCACTGACCTTGACGGTCTCGCCATCGCTGCCGCGCAACTCGACCGGAGTTTTGTCGTTCTTGTCGGCACCGGAAATCTTGAACTGGCCGGAGTAGACAGCGGCCCCGTTGACGATGCCGGCATTGCCGTCGGTTTCGATGACCAGCGGAGAGGCATCCGGATCGACTTTGAGTCTGAGCCGCATCTGGCCGTTACCCTCGGCCTTGCCGGTCGAAGCGGTGAGCGTCGAACGCAGGCCGTCGAGCAGCAATGTGCCGTCCATGCGCCACGGCCCGGCCAGCGACTTGGCCGAGATGGTCGAATTGATTTCGGAAATGAGATGGCTGCGGCCGCCGGCGGCATGACGCAGCGCAATCTCGCCCTCCGTCACCGTCAACTTCTCGATCGAGATCTGGTTGAGGTCGAAGGGCGAGGACGGCCGCATCGCCCAGTCGACCGTGCCATCATCGGCAATGTCGATTGTCGCCTTCGGATGCACCAGCCGCATGTCGAAGATCAGCACTTCGCCGCGCAGGAACGGCGCCAGCTCCGCATCCATCGAAAAGGTCTCGACGGTCATCGCCGGCTGGCCGCCGGGACCGCCGGCGACGGTGACGTTTGAGAAGGTCACCGAGGGGAACGGCAACAGCCGCGCCGTGGCGTCGCCCTGCACCGTCACCTTGCGGCCGAGAATGGCGCTCGCCTCGCGCTCGAACTCGGCGCGGTAGCCGGTCCAGTCGATAAAATACGGCACCACCAGTGCTGCACAGAGCACCAGCACGAACAAGCCACCGAAGATCACGAACAGGCGTGCGAGCATCAGCTCCGAACGGGTTGATTGAAAGTCAGCCGCACTCTACCCGCATCAGCGTGTCGATAAAGAGGCAATTCATCTGGCGGACACATTGCGGTCGGCCCATCCCGGTGCGCCCGATCACCGGGATCCGACCGCCTCCATCAGCGCCGGCAGGACCGCCCCCTGATGAAGGCTGACCGAAAAGCTCTCGGCGATGAATTCCAGCGTCGAATCGTGGAAGGTCCAGATGAAGTGCCGGTAAGCGGAAAACAGCTCCGGCATGTGGCGCGAATGAACCCGGTTTGCCTTTTCCTGGGAAGCGATCCAGGACGAATTGAGGACTTCGAAAGCCGAATAGGGCTGCAGTCCCAGCCCATACAAGCGGTGCCCGCTAATGGCTTCGTCGTTTGGCGGGCCGAATTGAAATACCCGATAAGGATCCGCCGTCAGGATGGCGATCGACTGATCGGCTGTCGCGGGTGAGATCGAGCGCGGATTGGTGCCGTCGAATGACGAATCCGGAGTGTTGATGATGTAAGCGATGAGCAGCCTGCCCTCGTCGGCGAAGACATGCGGCAAGGGCGCGCCGGGGGCCGATTGCGGCACGTCGATCGGCAACAATGCCTCTGATGCCGGCATCTGCTTGGTCTCCCTCGGCAATTGTGCAGCTCTCGCGGCCCGCGATCTTATCGCGCCATCGCCCTTCGGCGATATTCGTTCAGCAGCACGGCCATCTCCTGGGGCGAAAATGGCCAGCCCTTGGGCAATGTGGCTTCGGCACCCAGGCTTTTGTTGATGCTGCGCATGACGGAGCTCTTCTTGACCCCCGGTGCAAAATTGTAGCCGATCATCTCGCCGGCTCTCGGCAGATCATAGACCTGGAAGCCTTCAACGTCCTGCCAGCGGACCAGTTTCGGCGATCGGACAAGACCGCCGCCGAGAATAAAACCTTGTCCGTCCAGCACCAGCATCTGTGGGCGCACAAGCAGCCAGGCAAACACCAGCGCGCATGGCCCGAAGAAGGCCATGCACCACCAAAGCCCGGTGGTGTCGTCGTCCTTGGAGACATAGATCATGAGAGCACTGCCCAGGACAAAGACGAGGCTGGCCAGCAGCATCAACAATGTCTTGCCGCTCGATGCCCTTATAACCAGGGGCTCCACAGTCTTGGTCCCGTACCGCATTGCCGCCCTCGCCCACTCCCATTTCGGCTATGCAGGTAATATCTTGCCCGGGTTCATAATGTCTTGCGGATCGAGTGCCTTTTTTATGGAACGCATGATATCGACGCCATGGCCGAACTCATGGCGCAGGAAGCCGATCTTGCCCTGACCGATGCCATGTTCGCCGGTGCAGGTGCCGTCCATGGCGATCGCCCGCATGTTGAGCCGCGCGACGAATTTCTCGGCCAGCGCGATCTCCTTGGGGTCGTTGACATCCATCAGCACCAGCACATGGAAATTGCCGTCGCCGGCATGGCCGACGATCGGCGCCACCAGGCCCATCTCGGCAATATCGGCTTCGGTTTCGGCAACGCATTCGGCCAGCCGCGAGATCGGCACGCAGACATCGGTCGACAGGCCCTTGGCGCCTGGCCGCAGCGTCAGCGATGCCCAGTAGGCGTCGTGCCTCGCCTTCCACAGTTTCGTCCGCTCCTCGGCGACGCTGGTCCACAGGAACGGCCCGCCGCCATTGTCTTCGGCGATCGCGCCAAACGTTTCGGCCTGTTCGGCGACGCCGGCATCGCTGCCATGGAATTCGACGAACAGGCACGGGCTCTCGGGATAGTCGAGCTTGGAATAATTCTTCATCGCCCGCATCTGCAGCGCGTTGACCAGTTCGATGCGCGCCACCGGAATGCCCATCTGGATGGTCGCGATCACCGCATTGCAGGCCGCCTCCAGGCTCGGAAACGGGCAGACGCCGCCGGAGATCGCCTGCGGGATGCCTTGCAGCTTCAGCGTCAGCGAGGTGATGATGCCGAGCGTGCCTTCCGAGCCGACCAGAAGCCGCGTCAGGTCGTAGCCGGCCGAGCTCTTTTTCGCCCGCTTGCCGGTCGTCACCGTCTCGCCATCGGCCATGACGGCTGTCAGCGACAGGACATTCTCGCGCATCGTGCCGTAGCGCACGGCATTGGTGCCGGATGCTCGCGTCGCCGCCATGCCGCCGAGCGACGCATTGGCGCCGGGATCGATCGGAAAGAACAGGCCGGTGTCGCGCAAATGCCGGTTGAGATCCTCTCGCGTCACGCCGGGCTCGACCGTGCAGTCGAGATCCTCAGGGTTGACCGCAAGAATCCGGTTCATGCGCGACGTGTCGACCGAGATGCCGCCGCCCGGCGCGTTGGTGTGCCCCTCCAGCGAGGAACCGACGCCGAAGGCGATGACCGGCACGCGATGCGCAGCGCAGGCGCGCACGATCTCCTGCACCTCTTCCGTCGTCTCCGGGAAAGCGACGCCATCGGGCGCCTGCGTCGGGATATAGGTTGTGGTGTGCGCATGCTGCGAGCGGATCGCCGCGCCGGTCTGAAAGCGTTCGCCGAGCTGCTGCTTGAGGATGCCGAGCACGGCGGCGATGCCTTCCTCGTTGCGTTCGACCGGGTTGAGGTCGCTCAGAGCCATGAATTCCTCCGCGAATGGACCAGCGTCCACGCTTGTTATGCGATTATGGATGCGTAGTCTTGCCCGCCATACGCTGTCCAGCACCAGAACGCGGTCCAGCACCAGAACAAGGAAGTTTCCATGCCCATCCCCGCCCCCTACGTCTCCAAGCCGATGGACATCGAAAAGGACTGGATCGACTACAACGGCCATCTCAACATGGCCTACTACAACGTGCTGTTCGACCGCTGCTCGGATGAAGCCTTCGCGGCGATGGGCATGGGGCTGGACTATGTCAAAGAGCGGCGCCTGACCATCTACACGGCCGAGGTCCATGTCTGCTACGTCCAGGAGCTGCATCTCGAACACAAGGTCGTCGTCTCGTTCCAGCTGATCGACCATGACGACAAGCGGCTGAGGGCCTACCAGGAAATCCGCCATGTCGACGGCTGGCTCGCCGCCACCTCCGAAACCCTGTCGCTGCATGTCGACATGTCCGGGCCGAAAGTCGCGCCCTTCCCCGCCGACGTCCAGGCCAAGGTGGAAGCCATGCGCGCCGCGCATGCCGCGCTGCCGATGCCCGAACGCGCCGGTCGTTCGATCGGCATCAAACGCAAGTAAGCCGAACTCCGTCCTCACCAGGGGCACCAAAGCCACACTCGCAAGTCAAAGTCGCAGCGTCCTCAATATCCACAGGTCGCTGCGCTTGAAGCGTTTTCGGGCCCGCGTTAACCTTACCCAGGTTTTAACGTTAACAAACCATTTGAGCCATTGAACGACTCAGCGGACCGTTTGAGAACGGGCTGATTAAGAGTTGCGATGCAGGCGGCGGGGCACAGGCGGTTCGAGGAACGTGCATGAAAACCGACATCAAGGTCGAAGTGGACAGGCTGGCTGCCGATCCGCGCGTTACCGACTATGATTTCTGGCGCTCCTTGAAGAACGTCAACAACGAAATCTTCCAGATCGCCAACAACAACGAGCCGATCCCCTTCGACATGATTCGCTGGCGGGCCATCCTCAAGCAGGCGCGCATGAAACGCGGCCACGTCTGACCTTCCCCCTGTCCTGAAATCGCCGCCAGCGCGCGAGCGCTACATCCCCGTTGACGACTGCAAAGCCGCCGCGCTGACCATCGCACACGGTCAGAATTTGTTCGCATGGATCGAATCGCGGACAGGCAACGAGCTTAAAAAGCCGTTTGTTCTCAATTGATTGCGGAACCAATGTTTTGGTTCCACAAACCGTCTGCTGCGACAAGAAAGCTTAGGATTGAACCAATTCCACGCCTTAGCCGTTGTGCCCCCTGAAAAAACGGCTTGGAGTGAAAGCATGGACTGGAAAAGGACCAGGGAACCGGCCGACGCATGGCACATGACGGACAATCTGCATGCCGAACACGGCAAGGGCGATCCGTTCGCGGCCGCCATTCGCGCCACCCGCATGTCGATGATCATCACCGATCCCCGGCAGCCTGACAATCCGATCGTCTTTGCCAATGACGCGTTCCTGCGCCTGACCGGCTATGAACGCGACGAGGTCATGGGCAAGAACTGCCGCTTCCTGCAGGGACCCAAGACCGACAAGGCAGCCGTCGGTAATGTGCGAGATGCGATCGCTGCGGGAACCGATATCGCCGTCGATCTGTTGAACTATCGCAAGGACGGTTCGACGTTCTGGAACGCGCTCTACATCAGCCCGGTGTCCAACGACAAAGGTGACATCCTGTTCTTCTTCGCCTCGCAACTCGACGTCTCCGACCGCAAGCGTTCAGAGCACCGCATCACCGCCGACAAGGAGCGCTTCGAGAAGGCGGTGAAGGAACGCACCAGCGAGCTCGAGGCTGCGCTCGAAGCGCAGACCACGCTCCTGCACGAGGTCGACCATCGCGTGAAGAACAACCTGCAGATGATCTCGTCGTTGATCATCATGCAGAGCCGCACTATCAAGGATGAAGCGACCAAGCAGTCGCTGACCACCATGCTGGAGCGCATCGAGGCGCTGAGCACCGTGCATCGCCGGCTCTACCAGTCGAAGGATGTCAGCCGGTTCGACGTCTCGGATTTTGCCAGGGATCTGGTAACCGACCTCTTGACCGCCTCAGGGCGTGCCGAAATCAAATCGACGCTGGACCTCGAACCGATCGTCATCTCGGCGGAAAAGGCCACGCCTGTCGCCTTGATGGTCAACGAGCTGGTCACCAACGCGCTGAAGCACGCGTTCAAGGAAAAACCCGACGGCACCACGGCGGGTCGCATCGGCATCAAGATGAGCCAGCCCGACGGCCACTTCAACATCGAGGTCTCGGATGACGGCGTCGGCATGTCGGACGCCAGCGGCGACGCCTCGTTCGGCATGCGGCTGATCAAGTCGCTTGCCCGTCAGTTGCATGCCGACATCGAATGGCGCGACGCGGGCCCGGGCACTAGGGTCGTCATCTCGATGCCGAACGAACCGCAGCAGAAAGGGAATGTGTCATGAGTGAACCTCTCAAGGTCCTGATCGTCGAGGACGAGGCGCTGCTGGCGATGGAACTGGAAAGCCTTGTCGAGGAGGCCGGTCACCAGGTCGTGGGCTGGGCGACATCCTCGGCCGAAGCAAAGGCGATGGTGGCAACCACCGATGCCGACATCGCCTTTGTCGATATTCACCTCACAGATGGACCGACCGGCGTCGAAATTGCCGAGCACATCAGAGAAAGCCAGCGCTCCGTGGTGGTGTTCATGACCGCCAATCCAAAACGCATTCCCGACCATTTCGCCGGCGCGGTCGGCGTCATCGCCAAGCCCTACACGATGAACGGGTTGGTGTCGGCGTTGCGCTACCTGCAGGAGGGCGTGCGCCGCCCGCCTCCGGTCTCGGTGCTGCCGGCCGGCTTTACGCTGTCGCCAGCCTATCAGAGCGTATGGGCGGCCGCGTAAAGCGGCTAAGCCAGCTTCTCCTTCAGGAAAGCGATCGTCCTGCCCCAGGCGAGGTCGGCTGCCTTCTTGTCGTAGCGCGCGGCTGACGTGTCATTGTTGAAGGCATGGTTGACGCCGTCATAGACATAGACCGTGTATTCGACATGGGCGGCGTCGAGCGCCTTCTTGTAGGCATCGATGCCGGCGTCGATGCGCTCGTCGAGCCCGGCATAGTGCAACAGCAGCGCCGCCTTGATCTTCGCCGCATCCTCGGCTTTCGGCTGCATACCGTAATAGGCGACGCCGGCAGCAAGATCGGACGCGTTGACGGCCAGATTGTTGACTGCGCCGCCGCCCCAGCAGAAGCCGACCGCGCCGACCTTGCCATTGCCGCCCTTGTCAGCCTTGAGATAGGACATGGTCGCCACGCCATCGGCGGTGACCTGGCTTGCATCGAGCTTGGTGAACATGTCGCGCGCCTTGTCTTCGTCAGCGGGCGTGCCGCCGAGCGGCGAAAGGAAATCCGGCGCCAGCGCCACAAAACCTTCTAGCGCCACGCGCCGCGCAATATCCCTGATATGCGGGTTGAGCCCACGGTTTTCATGAATCACGATGACGGTGCCGAGTTTGCCGGACAGGCTCGCCGGCTTGACCAGATAGCCCGTCATCTCGCCGCTTGAGCCGGCATAGGTGATATCTTCAGCCTTCACCCGCGGATCGTTGTCGGCGACGATCGCCGCTTGCGCCGAATTCGCCGCGAGCAGCGGCGCGATCGCGGCCGCCGCGGCGCCCGACCCGGCGAGCCTGGTCAGCTGTTCCATGAACCGGCGGCGGTCGAGCGTCAGATGCGTGTATTCGTCATAGGCATCGATCATCGCCTGGCTGATGACAGGCTTGGCGGCTTCGGCGGCTTCGGCGGTGGGTTTCGTCATGGCGTGCTCCTCGCTGGGAGATGACCTGTGGGTCACTCCGGGATGACCTCACGGTCACCTCGCGGATCAAGATAGGGTGCAAGCTGGCACGGTCCAGTCACGGATCAGTGACGTTCGCTGCGCCATCGCGCGGCTGGCAAAACCGGCGCAAATGGCAAGCAGTCATCACATTTTGGTCATTTCGGCAGATGTTGATGGTTGTCGCCACAATATGAGGGGAAGCTGACTGTGGCTTCGCCTGTCAGGCTGGCCCGACGAGAAGGAATAAATTTGATGACCTTGTCCACTCCGATCCTTGCAAGTGCGCTCGTGCTTGCTGTTGCAGCCTTGCTGGCAATGCGCTCCGCCGCTGCCGCGACCGCCGCGCGGATGGTGAAGGTCCGCGTCGACCGGCGCCGTTCCAAAGCCCGCAACTGACAGAAATGCCGAGGGAAATACCATGGACGCCCAGAGCATCGTGAACACCGTCGCCGAGAAAGCCGGCCTCGATCAGGCCGTCACCGAAAAGGTCGTCGGCACCATCTTCTCGGTGCTTGAGCACGAGGCCGAAGGCACCGCTGCCTCATCGTTCTTCGCCAAGATCCCCGGCGCCGACGCACTGGCGCAGAAATACGACGTCATGGCCGCCGCCCCTGCCGGCGGCGGTGGTTTCCTGTCGTCGCTGCAAGGCGCGCTTGGCGGCGTGCTCGGCGAAAAGACCGGCGCGCTGATCAACGGCGTTGCCGCCCTCAAGGCATCCGGCCTCGACATGGCGCAGATCCAGAAGGCCGGCACCACACTGATCCAGCAGGCGCAGGCCGCGGCGGGACCGCAGCTGACCAACGAGGTGCTGGACTCGGTGCCCAGCCTGAAGGGCCATCTCGGGCTCTGATCCCGCTGTCCCTCTCTACGATCCGGAGCACCGCGCCGGCGCTTGGGCCGGCAGCGCGCGATCCGCATCGCGTTGAGTGCAGGTGCGGACCTTAAAATATCGATATTCTGCGCTTTCTGAACAGATCGTACACTTTCTGGAAACCATGCAACGAGAACGCGCAAGCGCGCTCCAATGCAATTAATCACCTATTAGAAGTTGAAACCCAGAGTCAGGATTGAATTATCGGCAATCGTGTCTGTGGGGCGGTTGCCTTTCTCGCCTATGATCGAAGGAAGCATCCGACCATGATGCGCGTCATCTCCTGTGTGGCAATGGAGCACAATCTCTGGCTGGTGCTGGTGGCGGCGTTGGTCTGCAGCGCCGGTTCCTGGGCCACGATCAGGCTCTTCCTGCGCGCTCACGAGGCAACCGGCCTGCAGCAGATCGGATGGCATTTCCTGACCGCGGTCTGCGCCGGATCGTCGATCTGGTGCACCCATTTCATCGCCATGCTGGCCTACGATCCAGGCGCGCCCATCGCCTTCGATCCGGTGCTGACGATCGCCTCGCTGTTCATCGCCATCGCAGGCACCGCCGCCGGTTTCATCGCCGCTGCGGGCCGTACGCGCATTGCCGGTTCCTTCGGCGGCATCATCATCGGCCTGGCCATTTCCGGCATGCACTATACCGGCATGGCCGCCTACCATGTCGATGGCCTGGTCGAATGGGACATGACCTATCTCGTCGTCTCGATCGCTCTGTCCGTGCTCTTTGCGTGCATGGCCATCAACGTCGCCCTGAATCATCGGATACGAGGCCATAAATACTGGGCCGCGACGATCCTGGTGGTGGCCATCGTCAGCCTGCATTTCACCGCCATGGCAGCCTTGCAGGTGACGCCGCTGGCGATGCGCGGCGACTACACAGATCCCGCCGCCTTGCAGGCCATGGCGCTTGGTGTCGCCGTCGCCGGATTGATCATCATAGGCACCGGCCTAGCCAGCTATCTGATCGACGACCGCTCGCGCTCCGAGGCCTTCCGCCGCCTGCACCATCTGGCGATGAACGACGCGCTGACAGGGCTGCCGAACCGGGCCAATTTCAACGATCATCTCGATCACGAAATCGACCGCGCCAGGGAACTCGGCGGCAAGCTCGCGATCGTCGGTATCGACCTCGACCGGTTCAAGGAAATCAACGATCTCTGGGGCCACAGCGCCGGCGACCAGGCCCTGAAGACCCTGGCCGTGCGCATGAGCGCGCTTCTGCAGGAGGGCGAATTCGTCGCCCGTCTCGGCGGCGACGAGTTTGCCGGCGTCAAGCGGATGAAGAGCCAATCGGACCTTGTCGATTTCGTGTCGCGCCTTGAAGCAGCACTTTTTGCGCCGATCGGGATCGACGGTATCGAAGCCACGACCGGCGCCAGCCTTGGCGTCGCGATCTATCCCAACGACGCGCAGAACCGCGAAACCCTCGTCAACAACGCCGATCTGGCGATGTACCGCGCCAAGGCCAATGTGACGCGAACCGTCTGTTTCTACGAGCAGGCCATGGACGAGGCCGTCCGCGCCAACCGCACGCTGGCCAATGATCTTCGCGATGCCGTCGAGAACGGACAACTGGACCTGCACTATCAGGTGCAGACGTCGGTCTCGACCGGCGATGTCAGAGGCTATGAAGCGCTGCTGCGCTGGAAGCATCCGACACGCGGCAACATACCGCCGGTCGAATTCATTCCGCTGGCCGAGGAAAACGGTCTCATCCTGCCGCTTGGCGAATGGGTGCTGCGCACCGCCTGCGCCAAGGCCGCCTCGTGGGAACACCCCTACAAGATCGCGGTCAACCTGTCTCCGGTGCAGTTCGCCCATGCCGACCTGCCGAAGCTCGTCCACGAAATCCTGCTCGAAACCGGCCTGCGTGCGAACCGGCTCGAGCTGGAGATCACCGAATCCACCATCATCGCCGACAAGAACCGCACCTTGACCATCTTGCGGCGCATCAAGGCGCTGGGCGTCACCATCGCCATCGACGATTTCGGCACCGGCTATTCGTCGCTGGAGACGCTGAGAGCCTTTCCCTTCGACAAGATCAAGCTCGACCRCTCGTTCATGTCCGAGGTCGAGACCAGCCCGCAAGCCAAGGCCATCATCCGCGCCGTGCTGGCGCTCGGCCAGAGCCTCGATATACCGGTGCTTGCCGAAGGCGTCGAAACGCAAAGCCAGCTGTCGATCCTGCGCGCCGAGGGCTGCAACGAAGCGCAAGGCTTCCTGCTCGGCCGGCCGGCGCCTTTCGCCGACATCTTCGCCCTGGTGCATGGTAAGGACGCCGCCTTCGCCATCAGGCTTGCGCCCGCATTGCCGGTCCAGGCGGTCGCCTAATCCATCCTATTTCGGCAGCGTATACGCCATCACATAATCGCCCGGCTTGGTGCCGACCGAGCCGTGGCCGCCGGCGACGATGACCACGAACTGGCGGCCGTCGGCGACGGTGTAGGTCATCGGCGTCGATTGCCCGCCGGCCGGCAACCGGGCCTGCCAGAGCTGCTTGCCAGATGTCAAATCATAGGCGCGCAGATAGTCGTCGACCGCCGCCCCCAGGAAGGCGACGCCGCCGGCAGTGATCATCGGGCCGCCAATGCCGGGAACGCCGACCTTGAGCGGCAGTGGCAGCGGCGTCATGTCATAGACAGTGCCGTTGCGGTGCTTGTAGGCGATCTTGCCGGTTCTGAGATCGGCACCGGCGACATAGCCCCATGGCGGCGCCTGGCAGGGAATGCCGAGCGGCGACAGGAACGGCCCCATCACCACCGCATAGGGCGCGCCCTCATTGCGGTTCAGCCCCTGTTCGCTGCCGCGGCCTTCATCCGGCGGCGGCACCTGATCGCGCGGGATAAGCTGCGACTTGAAGGCGAGATAGGTCGGCATGCCGAACATCACCTGTCGCACCGGATCGACAGCGACGCCGCCCCAGTTGAAGGTGCCGAAATTGCCGGGATAGATCAGCGACCCCTGCACCGAAGGCGGGGTATAGCGGCCCTCATAGCGCAGGCCCTGGAATTCGATCCGGCAGGCCAGCTGGTCGAACATGGTGATGCCCCACATGTCGGCGCCGGTCAGCGGCTTCGGATTGAAGGAGAGATCCGAAGACGGCTGCGTCGGCGAAGCATGATCGCCTTCGATGGCGCCGCCCGGCGCCGGCACTTCCTTGACCGGGATGATCGGCTCGCCGCTGCGCCGGTCGAGCACATAGAGGTCGCCCTGTTTGGTCGGCCCGACCAGCGCCGGCACGACGCCGGCAGCAGTGGTGATGTCGACCAGTGTCGGCTGCGCCGGCACGTCCATGTCCCAGAGGTCGTGATGCACGGTCTGCCGAACCCAGCGCAATTGTCCGGTGGCAAGATCGAGCGCCGTTATCGACGAGGAAAACTTCTCGACATTGGCGCTGCGTCCGGCGCCGAGCTGGTCCGGCGTCTGGTTGCCGAGCGGCACGTAAAGAAGGCCAAGCTTCTCGTCGGCGCTCGCCGTCGACCACATGTTGGGAGAGTTGTGGGTGTAGGTCTGGCCTGCGGGCAGCGGCGTCGTGACGTCCGGATTGCCGGAATCCCAGTTCCACACCAGCGCGCCGGTGTCGACATCGAAGGCGCGAATGACGCCGGACGGTTCCTCGGTCGAATAATTGTCGTTGACCGCGCCGCCGACAATGATCTTGCCGCCTGATATCAGCGGCGCCGAGGTCGAGTAATAATAGCCCGACTTCGGATACGGCATGTTGGTCAACAGGTTCAGTGTGCCGGCCTCGGCGAAGGACGGGCAGACCTGGCCGTTGGCGGCGTCGAGCGCGATCAGCCGCGCGTCCGAGGTCGGCAGGTAGACGCGTGTCGCGCAGGCCTGGCCCGCCGCGATCTTGGCATCGGCGTAGTAGGACACGCCTCGGCAGGTCTGGTGCTGGCGGTTCCTGTCGAGCTTGACCTTGGGGTCGAAGCGCCATTTCTCCTTGCCGGTCGTAGCATCGATGGCGATGGCGAAATTGTGCGGCGTGCAGATGTAGAGAGCGTCGCCAACCTTGAGCGGCGTCACCTGATAGGTGGTTTCGCCGACATCGTCAGGCCCTTTCACGTCACCGGTCTGATAGGTCCACGCCGGCTGCAATTTGGCGACATTGTCCGGCGTGATCTGGTCGAGCGGCGAATAGCGCTGGCCGAACTGCGTGCGGCCATAGAAGTGCCATTCGCCGGGAGGCACATTGCCGCCGAGATCGGCGGTCGGCGTCACCTTGTCGGCGCTGAGTTCGCCGGCAATGTCCTTGGGATCGGCGGTCATCGAATAGCCGGCCACGGCAAGTGACGCGAGCACCGCCAGGATGAGTGGCGCGCGCGCGTCGGGACCGCTGAGGCCCTGCCTTGCCCACGGCGTCAGCAGCCACAGCGCCAGAAGCACGATGATGCCGCCGCGCGGGCCGAGTTCCCACCAGTCGAAGCCGATTTCCCACACCGCCCAGGCCAGTGTGCAGAGCACGATCGCAGCATAGAGCCACAGCGCCGTAGACTTGCGCCGGAACAGCAGCCAGGCGGTTATCAGGAAGGCGAGACCGGTGATGACGTAATACCAGCTGCCGCCCAGCATCGCGAGCCGCATGCCACCGCCGCCAAGTGCCAGGCCGATGAGGAACAGGATGAGGGAGGTGATGACGACAGCCAAGACGATACTCCTTCGACTGATGCGCGCTCCGTGACGCGGCCATGGGCAGCCAGCATCCCGTCCCTGCCCCCGAAGGTACAACTTTCTCCCGCCCGCCGTGCCTGTCAAGCAAAGCTGACCGCACAGGTTGAGAACACAGCGATGTTACGGCCTCTTCGCGCCGGCTCAGCGGCGCAGCACATCCATGAGATTGTGACCGGTCGAGCGCTGGACATGCGCAACGACCATCTCGGTCGGCACCTGCGCGATCGGATCGCCCTTGGCCGTCATGTCGAACAACAACGACCATTTCGGGTGGAAATAGGCGTAGCACATGCCGCGATCGGTCTCGACGACGAAGCGGACAATCTTGATGCCATCGCCAAGGTCCTGGCCCGGCTGACCCTGATGCCAGGCGATAAACCGGCGCGGCTCTTTCACCATGATGCAGAGATAGCCCATCGCCTGCTTGAGCGGGTCTCGGGCGTCGTCTTCCTTGGCCTGGCGCTCGCGCTCGGCCTTGCGCGCCGACGCATTCTTGTTCGCCGCAGCGAAGGCGTCGGTGACCGCCATATATTCGTCGTCGGCGACGACCTTGAGTTCGGGCAGCGACTTCAGCCAGGTCCGGTTCGCCTCGATCAGCGGCTTGTGCCGGCAGAGTTCGTAGAATTCCTTGTCGAGTTTATCCATCGCCGGGTCGATCTCGCCGAAACCACCGCCCTTGAACACCTTGTCCATCCGCGCCGGCTCGGCCTTGGCGAAGGTCAGGAACCGCCGGTGCAAGGTGGCGGCGTCATGGCGCATGGCCTCGAGGCCTTCCTGGCAATCCCGCAGCGTGAAATCCAGCATGTTCGAATTGGCGGCGTATTGCGAATGGCCGCCATTGTTCACCTGCGCCATGTAATAGTCGACGTGATAGGAGCGCAGTGCGTTCTGCGCCAGCTCGTCCCTGTTGTAGTACGCCTTGCGCAGGGCAAAGTTGACGAAATTCACCACACTTTGCACGAGGTCATAAGGGCTGTCCGACTTGTAAGCCTTTTCCGGCACAATGATCTTTCGACCGTCATCGCGTGATTGCGGCGTGGCGTCGCGACCGCCCAGAACCTGAGCTACCCTGCGTCCAAATACTCCAATCAACACCGCCTCCATTGCAGCCTTTGCTTGCAATAGTGTCGCAATGCTGTTGATTTCCGATGAACCGACAGCCTAAACGGCCCGTAAAGCAGCTGCCGAAGACTGTCTTTATTGTCCGCATGGGCATCGCGTTCACGCCGAAATGACGCCGCCGCGCATTCGCCATTCTTCTGCGCGCTTTCGAGCGATGCTATATGCATGCTGCCGATGAAGACCGATGCCGCCTCATTGCTCGAGAAGGCCCGCAATGCCTATGGCCAGCGGCAATGGGCGGATGCGTTCGAGCTTCTGCAGGCGACAGACGAGATCGCCGCGCTGGCGCCGGAAGACCTGGAGCGGCTGATGTGGTCGGCAGGAATGCTGGACCGCGACCCCGACATCTTCGCCGCCGTCGAGCGCCTGTTCAACCTGCATGCCGAGGCCGGCCGCGACGATCAGGCGGCCTATTGGGCGTTCTTCCATGGCTTCCGGCTGATGGCTTTGCGCGAGGAGGGCCGCGGCACCGCCTGGCTGCAGAAGGCGCAGCGCCATGCCGAGAACTTTGGCCGCGAATGCGCGGCGCAAGGCTACCTGATCATGCTTTCGGCCCATAGGGAACTCAGGGCCGGCAACGATGCGGCTGCCGCGGTGTTCGCCGCGCAGTCGCTGGCGATCGGCGAGCGTTGTTGCCATCTCGACCTGATCGCCTTCGCCCGCTGCTACCTCGGCCGTGCGCTGGTGCGGCAGGGCCGGATCGAGGAAGGCATCGCCTCGCTCGACGAAGCCATGCTGCCCGTCGTCGATGGCAAGCTTTCACCTGTCGTCACCGGCCTCATCTACTGCAATCTGATCGATGCGTGCCGGCAGATCTATGCCTTCGATCGTTCGCGCGAATGGACAGACGCGATGTCGAACTGGTGCGGATCGCAGCCACAGCTGGTTCAGTTCAACGGCCTATGCCGGCTGCACCGGGCAGAGATCATGGAGGTGAACGGTGCCTGGCAGGATGCCGTTGCCGAAGCGCGGCGCGCGACGTCATCATTGGCCCGCAATGTCAGCAACGAGACGACTGCCGGCGCGGCCTACCAGGAAGCCGAAATTCACCGGCTGCGCGGCGAGTTTGCTGCCGCCGAAGAGCTCTATCGCACCGCCAGCCGGCTCGGCCTGGAGCCGCAACCGGGCATGGCGCTGCTGCGCCTCATGCAAGGCCGTGCCGAGCAGGCGGCGGCAACCATGCGCCGCGTGCTCGGCACGACCAACACCCCGCTCGGCCGCGCCCGCCTGCTTCCGGCGCTGGTCGAGATCATGATTGCCGCCCGCGCAATCGACGATGCGCGTGAGGCTGCCCAGGAATTGCAGGCGACAGCCGACCGTTTCGCCACCGACATTCTCGTTGCGATGGCGTCGCAGGCTCGCGGCGAAATCGAACTGAACGACGGCAATGCATCAGCCGCACTTGGCCATTTCCGCGCGGCACTGGCGACATGGCGCCACGCCGGCGCGCCCTATCTCGAAGCGCGCTTGCGTGTACTCGCCGGTCAGGCCTGCCGCGCGCTTGGCGACGAGGACAGCGCCGGGCTCGAATTCGACGCCGCCCGCGCGGTTTTAACCGAACTTGGCGCCACGCCCGAGCTTGCCCGCGTCACGGCGTTGACCGCGCCGAACAATGTGCGCCCGCACGGCCTGACCCGGCGCGAGATCGAGGTGCTGGGCCTTGTCGCCACGGGCAAGACAAACCGGCTGATCGCCACGGACCTCGGTCTCAGCGAAAAGACCGTCGACCGGCATCTCAGCAACATATTCGACAAGCTGGCGGTCAACTCGCGCGCCGCAGCGACGGCCTTTGCCTTCCAGAACGGGCTGCTCTGACACGACGACGATCGCTGGTCATGGGGGAAAATCCCCATTGCGTTTTCTTGGTCCGGTGAGGTGTCTCCCCGAAGCGGCGCCGGGCCGGACCGCTATTTTGCTCCATGGCTGACGAAACCAGATGGAGCAATCATGACCCCGATTTCGACACCCCGCCCGACTGGGCACGCAACAAGACTGCCAGGCCGCCGCGTCGGCATCACCGAGACAAGGATGCGCGCCGGCGCGTTGCTGGAACAGGGAACGGCCTTCATGCAGCTGGAGGCCGAAGCGCTGCAGGGCGGCAAAAGGACATCAGGCCAGGCATCATCCGGCGACGAAAAGCGGTCAGCCCTCAGTGAAGAGCATTTCGACGTCATCGTCATCGGCGCCGGCCAATGTGGTCTGTCGGTAGGCTACCATCTCGCCCGCAAAGGCATGAAGTTCATCATCCTTGAGGCACGCGAACGCATCGGCGACATCTGGCGCTCGCGCTGGGATTCGCTGCGCCTGTTCACGCCGGCGCGCTATGACGGGCTGCCTGGCATGCCCTTCCCTGCCGGCCGCTATGATTTCCCGACCAAGGACGAGATGGCCGACTATCTCGAAGCCTATGCCGAAAAATTTTCACTGCCCGTGCGCACCGGCGTCAAGGTCGACGAAGTCACCCGCAGCGACGGCCGCTATGTCGTGACGGCCGGCCGGACGAACTATAGCGCCGACCATGTCGTCATCGCCTCGGCAAGCTATCAGAAACCGAAGCTGCCGGACTTCGCCGCACAGCTCGATCCGTCGATCCGGCAATTGCATTCGAGCGCCTACAAGAACCCGGCGCAGCTCAATCCGGGCAGCGTGCTGCTGGTCGGCGCAAGCAATTCCGGCGCGGAAATCGCCATGGATATCGCCTCTTCGCATCAGGTCTGGCTGGCCGGCCGGCATCCCGGCAACATTCCGGTCGCCTATAACGGCTATTTCGCCATGCGGCTGGTGCTGCCGGTCGTGTTCCGCTTCGTCTTCCACCGCCTGCTGACGGTCGACACGCCAATGGGTCGCAAGGCCAAGCCGAACCAGCTCTCCCATGGCCTGCCGCTGATCCGGGTCAAGCCTGCCGATCTCGACGCTGCGGGCGTCCGCCGGGTCGCCCGCGTCGCTGGTGTGCGCGACGGCAAACCGCTGCTCGACGACGGCCAGACCCTCGACGTCGCGAACGTCGTCTGGTGCACCGGCTTCAAGGGCGGGCTGGACTGGATCAAGCTGCCGGTCTTCGACGGCACCGGCCGCGTGAAGCAGTATCGCGGCGCGGTTGAAGGCGAACCAGGCCTCTATGTCTGCGGCCTGCATTTCCAGCACTCGACCTCGTCCACCATGATCCATGGTGCCGCACGCGATGCCGGTTACGTCGCCGACAAGATCGCCGAGCGGATGCGGGAGACGGCCAGGTAGAGGTTTTACACAGGCTGCCGGGCACTGGGGCGATAAAATTCGCACGGCGCCCGGGAATCTGGCTTCCAAACCAGAACAAAACGTAGACACTTCTGGTCTTTCGCTGCCGAATCACTACATTCGGGACGATGTCCGGCTTTTCGGAAGACATGCCCTTCTTTGACGAACCGAATGCGCGGCCCGCGGCCCCGTCGGGGATTGCCGCGCGCGCTATGGCGGCCCGCAGCGGCCAAAACAGCGCGCCTGACTACCTGAAGGGGTTGAACCCCGAGCAGCGGCTGGCGGTGGAGACCACCGAAGGCCCGGTCCTGGTGCTGGCCGGCGCCGGCACCGGCAAGACGCGGGTGCTGACCACCCGTATCGCCCATATCCTCGCCACCGGCAGGGCTTTCCCGTCGCAGATCCTGGCGGTGACCTTCACCAACAAGGCCGCGCGCGAGATGAAGCAGCGCATCGGCATCCTGATCGGCGAAGGCAATGTCGAGGGCATGCCGTGGCTCGGCACCTTCCATTCGATCGGCGTGAAGCTGCTGCGCCGCCACGCCGAGCTGGCCGGGCTGAAATCCGATTTCACCATCCTCGACACCGACGACGTCGTGCGGCTGATCAAGCAGCTGATCCAGGCCGAAGGCCTCGACGACAAGCGCTGGCCGGCCAAGCAGTTCGCGCAGATGATCGACGGCTGGAAGAACAAGGGCCAAGGCCCCGCTGATATCGCCGAGGGCGACGCCCGCAGCTTCGCCAACGGCAAGGGCCGCGAGCTCTACAAGGCCTATCAGGAGCGGCTGCAGACGCTCAACGCCTGCGACTTCGGCGACCTGCTCTGCCACCCGATCCGCATCTTCCGCGCCAATCCGGATGTGCTGAAGGACTACCACAGGCGCTTCAAATACATCCTCGTCGACGAATACCAGGATACGAACACGGCGCAATACATGTGGCTGCGGCTGCTGGCGCAGCGGCCTACCTCCCCCTCGATGGGGGAGGTCGCGCCGCGTAGCGGCGCGGGTGGGGGTGGCAGCGCCGGCGCCAGTCACCCCTCCCCGCCGCTTCGCGACGACCCTCCCCATCAAGGGGAGGGTAAAGTGCGCGCCACCGTCAACATCTGCTGCGTGGGCGACGACGACCAGTCGATCTATGGCTGGCGCGGCGCCGAGGTCGACAACATCCTGCGCTTCGACAAGGATTTTCCGGGCGCCACCATCATCCGGCTGGAGCGCAACTATCGCTCGACCGCGCATATTCTGGGCGCCGCCTCGCATCTCATCGCCCACAATGAAGGCCGCTTCGGCAAGACGCTGTTCACCGACCGCAACGAGCCTGAAGACAACAAGGTGCATGTCCACGCCGCCTGGGATTCCGAGGAAGAAGCCCGCGCCGTCGGCGAGACCATCGAGGCCTATCAGCGCCAGAAACACAATCTCAACGACATGGCCATCCTGGTCCGCGCCTCGTTCCAGATGCGCGCCTTCGAAGACCGCTTCATCACGCTCGGCCTCAACTACCGCGTCATCGGCGGCCCGCGTTTCTACGAGCGCATGGAAATCCGCGATGCGCTGGCTTTCTTGCGCGTCGTCGCCAATGGCGGCGACGACCTCGCCTTCGAGCGCATCGTCAACGTGCCGAAGCGCGGGCTGGGCGAAGCCACCATCCGCCAGATCCACGACACCGCGCGTGCACTGCGCATCCCGATGCTGGAAGCGGCCGGCAACCTCGCCGAAAGCGACGAGCTGAAGCCGAAGCCGCGCGCCGCCTTGCGCGAAGTCGCCGCCAATTTCGAACGCTGGCAGAAGGCGCTGGAAACCACGCCGCACACCGAACTCGCCGAGACCATTCTGGAGGAGAGCGGCTACACCGACATGTGGAAGAACGACCGCTCGGCCGAAGCGCCGGGCCGGCTGGAAAATCTGAAGGAACTGGTCCGTTCCATGGAGGAGTACGAGTCGCTGCGCTCCTTCCTCGAACATGTGGCGCTGGTCATGGATGCCGAGCAGAATGCCGGGCTCGATGCCGTCTCAATCATGACGCTGCATTCGGCCAAAGGCCTCGAATTCGAGACCGTGTTCCTGCCCGGCTGGGAGGAAGGCCTGTTCCCGCATCAGCGCGCGCTGGACGAAGGCGGCCGCTCCGGCCTGGAGGAAGAGCGCCGCCTCGCCTATGTCGGGCTGACGCGGGCGAAGAAGAACCTGCACCTCTGGTTCGTGTCGAACCGCCTGATCCACGGCCTGTGGCAGTCGACCATCCCGTCGCGTTTCCTCGACGAACTGCCGGAAAGCCATGTCGAGGTCGCCGAAAGCGGCAATTCCTATGGCGGCTACGGCAATGCCTATGGCGGCGGCTCGTTTGCTTCCGGACGCGGCGGCCAGCGTAGCGGCCGCCAGAACCCTTATGGCGCTTCCCGCTTCGACACAGTCGGCGAGGACAAAGCCTTCTCCAACACCTATGCCACACCGGGCTGGCAGCGCGCGCAAGCCAACCGCACCGAGGCGACCGACCGCAACTGGGGCACACGTTCCGGCCACCAGGTCGAGCGCATCGGCTATGGCGAGACCGATAGCGGCTACGGCGCCGGCCGCACCTCGGTGAAGGGCCGCACCATCGACGGCGAGCTTGTCGCCAAATCCGTCGCCGACACGCCCTCCCCCTTCAGCGTCGGCGACCGCGTCTTCCACCAGAAATTCGGCAACGGCAACATATCGGCCATCGAAGGCAACAAGCTGACCATCGACTTCGACAAAGCCGGCCAGAAACGCGTGCTGGACGGGTTCGTCGCGGCGGTGTGATCCGTCTTAACCGCTAGCCCTCACCTATACCTCGCCTGGTTCCACTTGTGCCCGAGCAGCGAAAGAATAATGATCAGGCCGTTGAAGAACTGGACGTAGAAGCCACTCAGGCCCGCCGCCACCACGCCGGTCTGGATGAAGGCGACGGTGACCGCGCCGATGGCGCCGCCGGCGACCGTGCCGATGCCACCCCAGGTCGGCGTGCCGCCGACGAAGACCGACGCCAGCACCGGCAGGAGATAGCCGTCGCCCGCGGTAGGCCACCAGGTGAAGTTGATCATCACCGAGAACGTGCCGGCGATCGCCGCACCGATGCCGGTGAAGACGAACACTTTGACCCGCACGCGCTTGACGTCGATGCCCATCTGCTGGGCGCTGTCGGGGTTGTCGCCGACCACCCTGACCTGCGCGCCGAAACGATGGCGGTTGTAGAGCATCGCCGACAAAACGACGAAGGCGAGTGCCCAGAAGATCTGTACCGGGATGCCCCACAGCTGACTGGAGAAGATCTTGTAGGCCAAGCTGTCGTTGAGACCGGTCAGCGCTGTCGACTTGCCCTCATTGATGATCTGGATGAGGCCGCGCAGCAAAAAGTTCATGCCGAGCGTGGCGATCAGCGAGGACAGCCCGCCATAGACGACCAGCGATCCGACGAGAAAGCCGAGCAGCATGCCGGTGATGATCGCCGCCGCAATGCCGAGGAACGGATCGTAGCCGGCCTGCACCACCAAGGCGAACACCCATGAGGCAAAGCCCATGGTCGCCGGAAACGACAGGTCGATCTCGCCGCAAGTGACGACGAAGACCAGCGGCACCACCACGAACAGCGCAACCGGCAGCGTCGTCAGCACCGAGCTGTAGAGATACCAGGTGGTGAACACCGTCGGGTTGGCGATCAGGAACGCCGCCATCATGACGATGAACACGGCGAGCGTGCCGAGTGCGGCGCGGTTGTCGATAACGAAGCCGCGCAGCCAGTGATCGGACGGGTGCTTCCACTCAGGTCGCGCGACTTCGCCGCCGAGCGGGCTCTGCAGATCGGGTTCCATGGTCTTGCTCATCGCACTGCCCTCTCCGCGTCGCCGGCATCGTGCAGGCCCGGCAATCCACCGGGGTGCGCGACGTCTTCCATGAAGTTGATGAGATCTTCGGCCGAGTTGACCTCAGTGCGGTCGGCGGTCAGCGCCACCTTGCCGCGGTCCAGCACCACGAAGCGGTCGGCAATGTCGAAGACATGGTGGATGTTGTGGCCGATGAACAGGATCGAACGGCCGCTCGCCCGCACCTGGCGCACGAAATGGAAGACTTTGGCGGTCTCGGTCAGCGACAGCGCCGTCGTCGGCTCGTCGAGGATGATCAGCTCGGCCTGCTTGTAGATGGCGCGCGCGATCGCCACGCCCTGGCGTTCGCCGCCCGAGAGCTGGCCGACGATCGAATGCGGCGTGAACACTTTTGAGGTGAAGCCGATCTCGCGCATCAAGCGGCTCGCCTCCTCGATCTCCTTGTTGACCTTCAGGAAGCCCATGAAGCCGGTCAGTTCGCGGCCCATGAAGATGTTGCGCACGATGGTCTGCTGCACCGCCAGCGCCCTGTCCTGGAACACCGTCTCGATGCCGGCGTCGCGCGAGCGCGCGGCACTCCAGCCGGTCACCGGCTTGCCGCGCACCAGGATCTCGCCGCTGGTCGGTTTGACGACGCCGGACAGGATCTTGATCAGCGTCGACTTGCCGGCGCCATTGTCGCCGATGAGGCCAACCACCTCGCCGCGGTCGACGGAGAGGTTGACCCCGCCCAGCGCATAGACCTGGCCGTAGGATTTGCTGATGTCGCGCAGTTCGATAATGCGTTCGGCCATGGCGATCCTCGCGTTCATTGTCGCTTGCCGGCATTCTCGCCAGCGGTCCTGCCGGCTGGGCTCAGGCCCAGCCGGCAGCTTGGGAGGTCAGCGCAGCGCCTGCTTGGCGAGCTCGGCGACGATCTCGTAATTCTGCGGCGTGACGAAGCCGGCGCCGGTGTCGACATTCATCGGCGCCAGGCCCAGCACCACTTGCTGGCAGAGGCTGAGGATCGGCAGATAACCCTGCAGGAACGGCTGCTGGTCGGCCGTCAGTTGCACCCAGCCGCCCTTGAACGCCTCGACGATCTGCGGGCTGGTGTCGAAGCCGAAATTGAAGATGTCGCCGGGCTTCCGTCCCGCCGCCTGCATGTAGGTGGCGACATTGCCGAGCATCTGGCCGCCGGGATAGCCGACCGCCTTGACGTCAGGATTGTTGAGCAGCGCTGCGGTGATGACCGGGATCGCCAGATTGGGGTCGGACGCCCATTCGCCGCTCGGCGGCGACGACAGCTGGATCACCTCGACGCCGGCCTCCTTGAGCGCGGCCACCGTGCCGCGCTCGCGAGCGCCGCGGGCTTCGTTCTCGAACGGGCCGATCATGATCGCCTTGTCGCCGGACTTGAGCTTGCCAAGCTTGAACGCCTCGGCGCCGAGCGCACGGCCCTGCTGTTCCTGCTGCGCGCCGACATATCCGCCGCCGAACGCTTCCACCACCTTCGGCACCGGCACGTTCTGGTACATCATCTTGATGCCGTCCTTGTGCGCCTGTTCGGCCAGCGGCATGATCGCGGCGTCGCCGGGATGGCCCATCATGGCGATGCCGTTGGGCTTGACCGCGACGGCCTCGCGCAATTGCTGCACCATTTTCTCGACGTCCCATTGCGAGAAGATGTAGTCGACCTTCGGCCCGAGATCGGCCGCTGCCTGCTTGGCGCCATTATAGACGATGGTGCCGAAAGCGTCGCCCTCGGCGCCGCCGACGAAGAAGCGGATGTGGACGTCCTTGCACCACTGGGCGTCAAGCGCATGCGCCGGCAGAGTGGAGATGGCGGCGCAGAGCGCGGTGGCGGCGGCCACGACGGTCGAGCGCAGAAGTGTCGTTCTCAATGCGATGCTCATTAACGTTCCTCCCTTTTGTCCTCGGTGAGCCGAGGGGTTTCGTCATTCGCTTGTCGGCACTGCTCAGCAATCGTCTCCGGCCGGCTCCTCCCGCCGGCCGCTCCTCACGCCGGGTTCGGCAGATAGGTCGCTCCTCCCCGGCATTGCTTCAGGTATTCAAGCGCCCGCACCTGGCCGGTGATTTCGAGATCGCCGCGATAGACCGGGTCATGCCAGCCCTCGATGTCGATGGCGCCGTGATAGCCGGCGAGCCGCAATTCGCTGATCACCCGCGTCCAGTCGCTGTCGCCAAAACCCGGCGTGCGCATCTGCACGAAGGGCAGCCGGCCGAACACGCCATGCTCGCGGATGACATCCCAGCGCACCGTCGCGTCCTTGCCGTGGACGTGAAAAATGCGCGGCCCCCATTTGCGGATCTGCGGCATCGGGTCGATGAGATAGACCAGCTGGTGGCAGGGCTCCCATTCCAGCCCGAGGTTGTCGTCGGGCACTTCATTGAACATCAGCTCCCAGGCATCGGGATTATGGGCGATGTTCCAGTCGCCGGTCGCCCAATTGCCGTCCATGGCGCAGTTTTCGAAGGCGATGCGCACGCCCTTGTCGGCGGCGCGTTTGGCCAATGGCCCCCATACTTCGCGGAAGCGAGGCAGGCTGTCGGTCAGCTTCTTGCCGCGCAGGCGCCCGGTGAAACCGCTGACCATGGAAGCGCCGAACAGATGCGCATTGTCGATCACGGTCTCCCAGGCGGCGAGCACGCCGCGATCGACCTCGCCATCCTCCAGCGGATTGCCGAACACGCCAAGCGAGGACACGCTGACATCGGCATCGCCGATCGCCTCGCGAATCTGGCCGGCCAGCCGCGGCAAATCCTTGCCGCCCAGCGTCTGCCAGAAGAAAGGCTGGATGCTTTCGAAACCAAGCGGCAGGATCTGCTTGATGTAGGCTGCGGGGTCTTCGAGATTGGCCCGCACCATGGTGCCGATCCGGATGTCGAGAAGCGGGTTTGGCATTACTTTTCTTCCTGTGCAGGGATCGCTACGCGCCGGCCGGTCTCGGCGCTTTCGATGGCGCCGAAAACCATGGCCAGGCTTTTGATGTTGTCGGAGCCGCGCGTTTCCGGCTCGGTGCCGGTCTCGATCGCGTGGATGAAATCCTTGATGATGCCGACATGGCCGCCAATACGGTCGGCGGGATCGAGCGGCGGCACGATGATCGGCTGGGTCAGGTCGAACATGCCGTCGCGGACCGACAACGCACCTTCCGCCTTCAGCCCCTCCTCGCCGTCCCAGACCAGGCTGCCGTGCTCGGCGACGATGCGCCAGCTGCTTTCCCAGCTGGTGCGGAAGCCGGCGGCGCACCAGGAGCCGGCATAGGTGAACACCTTGCCGTCGCCGAGATCGAAGACAGCACTTGCCGATGAGCCCTGCCGGTACCACGAATTGGCCGGTTCCCATTCCTGGCAGTAGACACCTGCGGGATCGCCGCCGACCATGTAGCGGGCGGCGTCGAACGTATGGATCGCCATGTCGAGCAAGAGCACATGCGCCATCTCCTCGCGAAAGCCGCCGAAATGCGGCGCGATGAAGAAGTCGGCATGAATGCTGGTCGGCTTGCCGATGGCGCCGGAATCCAGAAACCGCCTGATGCGCCGCACGTTGGCGACATAGCGGCGGTTCTGCACCACCGCATGGACACGCCCTGCGCGGCGCGCCGCCTCGACGATGGCGCGGGCGTTTTCCGGCGTATCGGCCAGCGGCTTTTCGGTGAGCAGATGGCAATTGTGGGCAAAGGCGGCAAAGGCGACGTCGCGCCGGGCGGCGGGAACCACGACATCGAACACAGCGTCGGGCCTGGTCTGGTCGAGCACAGCATCGAGGCTGGTGCCGATGATGGCGCTGTCCAGCCCGTATTCAAGCGCCCTCGCCTTCGCCCGTTCGGCGTCGAGATCGACAAGGCCGACAATGGCAAGCCCGTCGATCTGCCTTGCGGCACCGAGCCAGGCCTTGCTCATCGCACCACAGCCGACGAGGACGGCATTCATCATCCGGCATTCCTCCCGTCCGGTCCCTCCAGACCGAATGTCACGGCATCCACGGCATCACCGTAAACGTTTTCCCGTAAACGTTTACGAGAACACACCCGATGGCGTAGAATGTCAATCGGCTGCCTGCAAAAATCATCCCGAAGCCTTGGCCTGAGCGGCAGCCGGTGCTAGAGCAGTTCACCGTTTTGCAAACGGCGAGCCGCTCTAACTCTTTGTTTTTGACGCAATTCCGGACGGAAAACCGCTTCGCACTTTTCCTGGAATTGCTCCGGCCAAGGCAGGGGGAGACTATTCTTTGGCGTCCAGCATCCACGACCTTGCGCGTCACCTGAACATTTCGATCGGCACCGTTTCGCGGGCGCTGAACGGCCGCGCCGACGTCAATGCCGATACCCGTCAGCGCGTGCTCGCCGCCGCCAAGCAGCTGAACTATTCGCCGAACCAGTCCGGCCGCAGTCTGCGGCAAGGCGCCACCCGTTCCATCGCCTTCATGCTGCAACCGCATCCCGGCGACCAGCAATATGGCGAACCGTTCTTCATCCCGTTCCTGACCGGTCTGCAGGCGCGGCTCGCCGAGCATGACCTGGATCTGATGGTCGTCATGGGTGAGCCCGGCCAATATCAGCAGGAGAGGCTGCGCCGCGTGGTTGAGACGCGCCGGGCCGACGCGGTCGTGTTGGCCAATACACGGCGGAAAGACGATCGGATCGACTATCTCAGCAAGGCCGGCTTTCCCTTTGCCACGCTTGGCCGCAGTCAATCCGGCGACGACACCTATCCTTCGCTCGATATCGATTTCGAAAGGGCGGGTGAAGAAGCCGTCGACCGTCTGGTCGCGCGCGGCCACCGCCGCATTGCCGCCATCCGCCCTTCGCATGATCTCAACTTCGGCTACCTGTTCCTCGACGGCTACCGCAAGGCGCTGAAGCGGCACGGCATCGAAGTCGACCCCGGCCTGATCGCCGACGGCTTCATCAACGAGGCCGGAGGCTACCAGGTGACGCCGCGCGTGATGCTCTCCAAGGACCGGCCCACAGCCATCATCTTCAACAATGATGCAATGGCGCTCGGCGGCTGCAAGGCACTGGCCGAGATGGGCATCAGGCCCGGCCACGACATTGCGGTGATCGTCATCGTCGACACGCCGCTTTGCCGCTACTTTTCACCGGCGCTGACCGCCTTCCGTCCGTCGCTGGAGCCGATGGGCCGGCGGCTGGCCGAAATGCTGCTGGCCTCGCTCCCCGCATTCGCCGGCCCCGAAGGCAGGCGCATCATCCGCGAAGTCTGGCCGCTGGAGCTGATCGCAAGGGATAGCGATTGATTGCTGCCGGACGTAGGACGGCCGGCCTCAATCCACCTTCTTCTCGCCGCGCTCGCCGGCTTTGACGATGTCGCCCGTCGTGAACAGGATTTCCTTCAGTTCCGCCCGCCAGTCCTTCTTCTGGCGCAGCAGGAATTCGAGATCCATGCCGAAATGCTTGAACTCCTCGCCTTGCGCGTTCTTCATGATCGCCTTGGCCTGCGGGTCCTTTTCCACCGACATGCGTTGCTCATACCAGCCGATCGCCTCCGCTTCCTCGATCAGGGAGGTGATCATGCGGGCAAAGGTCCGCACCTTCTGCGTCAGTTCTTCCGGCGGCTCGTGATACTGATCGAAACCCATATCGCCTCCCTAAAACGGACCGGCAAATCCAGCCGTATCCAGGAATGCGCTGGAGCGCCGCGGGTTCCGCCTCACTGTTGCAATTCGACCAAGGCCCTCTGCAAAGGCGCCGACGAAATCTGGATCGGGCCGGAGAACGGCACATCCATATCGAGGATCAGGTAAAGCGCTCCGGCAATCAGCGCAGCCGACACCACGAACGTCTCTATGGTGATGGCATTTCGCGGCGCCCTGAAACCGAAACTGGCGAAGATCAGCACCAGCCAGGCAACGAGCATCACGATCAGCGGCCGCGGGATGGTACCTTCCGATTGCTCAATCAAAGCCCAGCGCAGTTCCACCACCTTCTGCAGATGCTGGTGGGCGTCCTCCAGCAGGGAAACATGCGCTGCGTCAGCAGGCTGCAGAGCGTTCAATCGTGTGCTGATCTCGGTCAACAGACGTTCAGACAGCCGGTTGGCGACGAGGGGTGTTTCGTTGGCTTCTGTCCAGTTGTTGGTCTGTCTTTGCACATAAGCGACCAGCGGCTGACGCACCTCGGCGGTCTCAGGCCCATATTGCCGAAGCGACCGGTCGAGAAGGATCAACTCGGTCGCATAGGTGTGCACGTTGCGGTCGATCGACTCGAAAGTGTTCTTGGCCGAGTTGATCATGAGACCAAGCACCAGCGAGGTCATGACCACGAACAGGTTGGCGGCCAGCCGTACCACATTGTTGGTGTCGTCCTCGCGGTGATGCGCGGGCAATTTGCCATAGACAGCCATGCTGACCAGCGGCGCCGCCGTCAGGCAGAGGAAAACGGCCACCGCGATGAGTGTTTCCTGCATGCAGCCATTTCTGCACGGCAAGCGCCGAATGCCAATGGCCGGCAGAAATGCCTTGTCACGCAAGTATCATGTTCGCGTCCTAGACCGCTTTGCGGGAGGGCGACATCGTCGATGCGACGCGGAGCCCTTTGCAGTCTCAGCCGCTTGAAGGCTTGTCACAAAGAGGATCTCCATGAAAATCTCGCACCGAACCGTGTCGCTCGGCGCCGCATTGGCGTTGTTTACCGCTTTGACCCCCGCCCTCGCCGACAGCACTGCCACCGTCGGCGGCGTCAGCTTCGTCAACAAGGGACTGGTCGGCGTCGGCCGCATCCCGGCTGACCTGAAGGACAAGTTCGGCGAGACCTTCGGCTCCGGCTCCGGCATGTCGATCGATGCCGCAAGCTGGACGCATGACGCCAATGGCTACAAGGGTTCGCTCTGGCTGCTGCCCGATCGCGGCTACAATGTCGTCGGCACCACCGACTACCGGCCGCGCCTCAACACCATCACCATTGAGCTTACGCCGACCGCGCTGGGCGCCACGCCCGCCGCCGGCCAGGAACAGTCCGGCGTCAAGGCGACGCTGGCCGATTCCCTGCTGCTCACCGACGACAAGGGCGCCGACGCCACCGGCCTCGACCCGCTGAACGGCGTGCGCGCGGCAAGCGGCGACATGCCGATCCTGCCCGAGGCCAACGGCAAGCTGGCGCTCGACAATGAGGCGATCGCCCGGTTGCCCGACGGCACCATGTTCATCTCCGATGAATACGGCCCCAACATCTATCGCTTCTCGGCCGACGGCCATCTGATGTCGGCGACGCAACCGCCGGCAGCCCTGGTGCCGATGCGCAAGGGCAAGCCGAACTTCGCCTCCGACAATCCGGGCCCCGGCGCCGCCGAACCCGATCCGAAGGATCCCGAAACCGGCCGCCAGAACAACCAGGGCCTCGAAGGCATGGCGCTGACGCCGGACGGCAAGTCGCTGATCGCGGTGCTGCAGTCGGCCCCTCGCCAGGATGGCGGCGATTCCGGTTCGACGCGCCAGAACACCCGCGCACTGGTCTATGATGCCTCCGACCCGGCGCACCTCAAGCTGGCGCACGAATATGTCGTGCCGCTGCCGGTATTCAAGGACGACAAGGGCAAGACCAAGATCGCCGCGCAGAGCGAGATCGTGGCGCTGTCCGACAAGACCTTCCTGATGCTGGCGCGCGACAGCGGCAACGGCCAGGGCGTGAAAGGCGATACTTCGCTTGTGCGCCAGATCTTCGTCGTCGACGTCTCGGGTGCAACCGACATTGCCGGCGGCGCCTTCGATGCCGCCGACAAGCCTGTGGCGCCCAAGGGCGTGCTCGACCCCTCGGTGACGCCGGCCAAGCTGACGCCGTTCATCGACATCAACGACAACAAGGAACTCGGCCGCTTCGGCCTGCATGACGGCAAGCCGAACGACAAGAACAACCTGTCGGAGAAGTGGGAGGCAATGTCGGTCGTCAGCGTGCTCGATCCGGCGCTGCCCGACGATTATTTCCTGTTCGTCGGCAACGACAATGACTTCCTCGCCCAGGACGGCTTCCAGGTCGGCGCGCCCTACAAGGCCGAAGACGGCGCCGATGTCGACACCATGTTCCTGGTCTATCAGGTCACGCTTCCCGGCCTCGCCAAGAAGTAGCCGCATACGACAGACAAAAGCGGACGCGCCCGGCGCGTCCGCTTTTTTGTCGGCGATCAGCGGATCGAAGACACCCTACTTCAAGATCTCCGCATCCTTCGGCGTGCCGGCATCGATCGGCTCGGCGGTACGGCTCGACACGGCCATGATCTTGCCGGCGGGCGACAGGTTCGGGCGCACATAGACCTGGGTTACGCCGTTGACCCGGCTGTAGAGGTCGATGATATCCTGGTTCATGAAGCGCACGCAGCCCGACGATGCGTTCTTGCCAATGGAATCCCATTCCGGTGTGCCGTGCAGCCGGTACATCGTGTCCTTGCCGTCGCGGAACAGATAGAGCGCGCGGGCGCCGAGCGGGCTCTGCGGTCCTGGCGGCATGCCGTCCTTGTATTTCGCCAGTTCGGGGCGGCGCTGGATCATTTCCGGCGGCGGCGTCCACACCGGCCACTTCTTGCGCGCCTGGACCACCGCACTGCCGGTCCAGCCGAACCCGGCCTTGCCGAGGCTGACGCCGTAACGGATCGCCTTGCCGCCATCGCGCACCAGATAGAGGAAATGCTCCGACGTATCGACGACGATGGTGCCGGGTTTTTCGCCGGTCGGGTCGGTCACGATCTGGCGCACGAATTTCGGATCGAGCTTGGATACCGGGATCGCCGGCAGCGAAAAACCTTCGTCGACGCGCGCCGCATACATGCTTTCGGCAGCGCCGAAAGCCGAGTCGCTTGGCGGCGGCGGTGCGGGCGCTGGCGGCACGACCACATCAGTGGTTGTGCAGGCCGAAAGCGCCACGGAAGCCACGCCCAAGGCGGATGCACCGAGAAACACGCGCCGGTTCAGGCGCTCGGAAAAAAGCGGATTGTCGGACATGATCCCCCCGGTTTGCCACCCCACGCGGCGACGATCCATAGCCCATTCCGAATGCTTTGAGAACCTGATTGGCGCGAGGCAGCCAGGCGGAATGTTCCGATGCCGCATCGACCTTGCCTGTTAAATCAGCGATCATCGCGACTGGACTGAGACAGCGTTGAGTGCCCGCCATGGACGAAAAAATGCCCGCGCGCCGGCGCACCGTCGATCTCACCAGCGGCCCGATCCCGCGCACGCTGCTTTTGTTCGCCCTGCCGGTGCTCGGTTCCAACGTGCTGCAATCGCTCAACGGTTCGATCAATGCCGTCTGGGTCGGCCGCTTTCTCGGCGAATCGGCACTGACCGCGACGTCCAACGCCAATCTGGTGCTGTTCCTCATCCTTGGCACCGTGTTCGGCATCGGCATGGCGGCGACCATCCTGGTGGCGCAATCGGTCGGCGCCCGCGACCTGCCCGAGGCGCGCCGCATTGTCGGCACCAGCGCCACCTTCTTCTTCCTCGTCTCGGTGATCTTCGCCGTCTGCGGCTGGATCTGGGTCGACGCCATCCTCAACACGCTGGGCACCCCTCCCGACGCGCTGCCGCTGGCGCGCTCCTATCTGCGCATCATCTTCGTCGCCGTGCCGATGATGAACCTTCTGTCCTTCGTCATGACGGTGCTGCGGGGTGCCGGCGATTCGCGCACGCCGTTCTTCTTCATGGCGCTCGCCGTCGTGCTCGACATCGTGCTCAACCCTCTGCTGATCCGCGGCATCGGCCCCTTCCCCGAACTCGGCATTGCCGGCTCCGCCACCTCGACGCTGGTCGGCCAGACGGTGAGCGTGATCGCCATCCTCGTTGTGTTGTATGCGCGCAAGCATCCGCTGCGGATCGCCGGCGCCGATCTCGCTCTGCTGCGGCCCGACCCGACCCTGCTCAGGATCGTCGTCTTCAAAGGCGTGCCCATGGGCCTGCAGATGATCGTCATTTCGGCGGCGGCACTGACGGTGATGGGCATCGTCAATTCCTACGGCTCGCAGGTCGCTGCTGCCTACGGCATCGCCGCGCAGCTGTGGACGTACATCCAGATGCCGGCGCTGGCCATCGGCGCCGCGGTCTCCTCGATGGCGGCGCAGAACGTCGGCGCCGGCCGCTGGGACCGCATCGGAAAGGTCGCCGCCTCCGGCGTCGGCTTCAACCTCGTGCTCACCGGCTCGCTGGTGGCGCTGCTGTTCTTCTTCGACAAGCCGGTGCTCGGCCTGTTCCTTAGCGGCGACAGCACGGCCATCGACATTGCCGCCCACATCAACAAGGCGGCGTCCTGGTCGTTCATCCTGTTCGGCATCACCATCGTGCTGTTCGCCACGGTGCGCGCGACAGGAGCGGTGATGCCGCCGCTGATCATCCTGGTGATTTCGGTGCTCATCGTGCGCACCGGCTTTGCCTATTTCATGCGCGGCTACATCGGCCAGGAGGCGCTGTGGTGGAGCTTTCCGGCGGGATCGATCACCTCGCTCGTGCTGGCCGCCGCCTATTATCGCTTCGGCCGCTGGCGCACCATGCACATGATAGAGGACCGTCCGGCCGCCGGCGAACCGCCGGACACCGGCCTCGGCATCCCACGCCAGCGCGCCAACATGGCGCCTGAGACGCCGAACGGGTGAAGCGTGGGCACCTGCCTCCCCCGCTCCTGACAATCTTGTCAGGATGGTCTTGCACGAAATCTCCCTTAACGTCGGTCCAACGAGAGGGAGGAACCATGGGCAAAGGCAGGGTCGAGGCATTCACCGACGGCGTCGTCGCCATCATCATCACCATCATGGTGCTGGAGCTGAAAGTGCCGCACGGCGAGGATTTTTCGTCCCTGCTGCCGCTATGGCCGATCTTCTTCTGCTATGTCCTGTCCTTCATCTATGTCGGCATCTACTGGAACAATCTGCACAACATGTTCCACACCGTGCAGCGCGTCGACGGCCGCGTGCTGTGGGCCAATCTCAACCTTCTGTTCTGGCTGTCGCTGATGCCGGCGACCACCGCCTTCATGGGCGAGAACCATTTCGCCCCGGCGCCGGTCGCCGTCTACGGTATCGACCTGGTGTTATGCGGGCTCGCCTATACGATTCTTGCGACCAAGCTGCACCATCTGCACGGCAACGAAACCGCCTTCGCCAAGGCGCTCGGCAATGACCGCAAGGGCAAGATTTCGGTGGCGCTTTACACAACGGCGGTGCTGCTGACCTTCGTCAACCAGTGGATCAGCGTTGCGATCTACGTTCTGGTGGCCGCCATCTGGTTCGTGCCGGATAGGCGGTTTTCGCGAATGATCGAAAAGTAGCGCGCTACTTGCGCATCGCCTTCAGCTTTTCGGCGACCGAGGCGGCAAGATCGGCATAGCGCTCCTCCAGCCGTTCCGCCGACTTGATGATCGGAAAATCATGGCCGAATTTCTCCAGCGCCATGCGCAATTTCTCGACGAACTCGGCCTGTTTTTCCAATGCCGAAAACAGCGTCTTCACCTGCGCTTCGCTGATGTCGGGATTGGCGAGCATCTGCGGCACCTCGCGGCCCATCTGGTCGCCGGTGGCGGTCTGCTCCTTCAGGATTGCGATCCAGTCGGTCAATCGGCAGTCTCCTAAAGCAGTTCCAGGAAAAGTGTGACACGGTTTTCCGTCCGGAACTGCGTAAAACTAAGACTCACTCTCACCATGCGCAGCCAGCGCCGATACGGTCAACCCGAACACACTGGCCGGCCTTGCGCGAAGCGCATCCCGCGCTAAGTTCGGCGCCACCTGAACCCAAGGAAAAAGCCCATGACCTCCAACGCCGAAATCCAGTCCGCTCTGCCCGCCCTCAGCCCCGGCAATGTCGCCGTTATCACCGGCAGCGCCAGCGGCATCGGCCTTGCCGCGGCCAGGAAGTTGGCGGCTATGGGCATGAAGATTGTGCTGGCCGACATTGGCGGCGCGCGCCTCGATGCAGCCCGCCAAGCGGTCGCCGCGATCACTGGTGAGGATGGCGTGCTTGCCGTCGCCACCGACGTTTCGAAGGCCGACGAGCTCGCCCGGCTGGCGGAGACGACGCACCATGCCTTCGGCGCCGTATCGCTCTTGATGAACAATGCCGGCGTCGGCAACAATCCGGGAAAACCCTGGGAAAACGGCGAGGCCTGGAAGCGGCTGATCGACATCAATTTCTGGGGCGTCGTGCACGGCGTCGAAGCTTTCGCACCGGCCATGCTGGCGTCGGGTATATCAGGCCTGATCGTCAACACCGGCTCCAAGCAAGGCATCACCACGCCGCCCGGCAATCTGGCCTACAACGTCTCCAAATCGGCGCTGAAGACCTTCACCGAAGGCTTGGCGCACGCACTGCGCAACGAGCCCGGCGCGAAACTCGCGGCGCATCTTCTCATCCCCGGCTTCACCTTCACCGGCATCACCGAAGGCGCGACGGAAAAACCGGCCGGCGCCTGGACCGGCGAGCAGGTGATCGACTTCATGCTGGCCTCGCTCATGCGTGGCGATTTCTACATCCTTTGCCCCGACAATGAGGTGAAGCGGCCGACGGACGAAAAACGCATGGCCTGGGCGATCGGCGACATCATCGAGAACCGCCCTGCTCTCTCGCGCTGGCACCCCGAACACAAGGACGCCTTCGCGGCCTTCATGGAGCGCTGAGCGGCGAATTCACGCAAAGCTGAGACTCTAGGCCGCGCGCTTTTTCGCAGTGCGCTTCTGCGTCACCGCTTTCTTGGCGGCCAATTCGGCGATCTCGGTGTCATGTCGTTTCGCCGCGCGCTCGCATTTGTCTCTGATTTCCTCGACCTCGGTTTCGGTCAGATGCTCGATGCCGATGAAATGATTGTGGCCTTCGCTGACCCGGATCAGTTCGTCGAGCTTGGCTTGGACCGCCGCGCCGTCGCGGTTCTGGGTGTTCTGGATCAGGAACACCATCAGGAAGGTGATGATCGTCGTTCCGGTGTTGATGACCAGCTGCCATGTATCGGAAAAGCCGAAGAACGGCCCGCTGACCGCCCAGATGATAACGATCGCGCAGCAGCCGACAAAGGTCAGCGGCAGCCCGGCCAGATGGGCAACGAAGTTGGCGATCCTGGTAAACAGCTTTTCCAATTCAAAATCCCTCAATGGCCAAGGCGCGGCGAACCGAACGACACCGCGTTCGTCGCTCAGCAAGAAACAATCGGCAGCCGCTCCGGGTTCCCTGTCTCGCGTGATATCGCCGATGCAATTGAACACACGCCAAAAGGGCAGCGCCGGGAAAAGCCGCCTTATGGGTTTCTTGCCATAGTCCCTGTGCAGGCCGGAGAGCCTGTTCCTTCCGCTTCACAGCGGTTCACCTCCAAAGCCCCTTCCGCTGCGCCACCCCCGCATAGCGGAAGGGGTTCCTGCCTCAGAGTGCTGCGCTAGGAAGGCTCCTGTTCCCAGCGGTCGAGAAAGTCCTCGATCGCCAGGACCTGCATGTCGGGAACCGCTTTGGCGAGCTTTTCCGGTGGCCAGTCCCACCAGGCGAGGCTTTCGATCCGCGCCGCGATCTCGGGCGTAAAACGCCGTCGCAAGGGCTTCGACGGCACGCCGGCAACGATCGTGTAGGCCGGCACATCCCTGGTCACCACGGCATTAGCGCCGACAATGGCGCCATTGCCGATGCTGATACCGGGCATGATGACAGCGCCATGGCCGATCCAGACATCGTTGCCGATGCTGACAGCCTTGGCCTGCCGCCGCGCGCGAAACGCCGCATCGACGCCCAGCCAGCGGAAGTACTCGTTCGGCCGGTAGCTGAGCTTGTGCTGGGTTATCCGCTCGATCGGATGCTCCAGCGCATTGATGCGGCTGTTGGCGGCAATCGAGCAGAATTTTCCGATGGTCGTGTAGATCGCCTCGGCGTGGCGCTCGAAATAGGAGAAATCGCCGACATTGACCTCGCGCAGCACGACCCGCTCGCCGATCGAGGCATAGCGGCCAAGCTTGCACGCCTTCAGTTCCGCGGTCGGATGGATGCGCGGCTCCGGGTCTTTGAGGACGAGGTTTTCGGTACGGTCCATGGCGCGGATTTACCCCCGCGCAATTGCGGAAGCAATTGTCGCGTCGGTGATTGGTCCCGCAAGCGGGGCCAATCGTCCGTCAGCGCAATTGCGGAAGCAATGTTGCGCCGCCAAACAGCCCAGAGTTACCGCCCTATTTCGGCTGGCCGTTGGTCCATACCACGCTCTGGCCGAACAGCGGCACCGTGGTCACCGACATTTTCGCCGAGCCGTCCTGCACCTGGCGCGAATGCGAGAGGTAGATCAGCGTCTCGTTCTTCTTGTCGTAGATGCGGTTCACCAACTGCTTCTTCCAGATAAGGCTGATGCCTTGCTTGAACACCTCCTCGCCGCCTTCGCTCATGTCGATGTCGCCGATGGTGATCGGCCCGGTCTGGCGGCACGAGATCGACGAATCCGACGGGTCCTCGAACCAGTTGCCTTTCTGCAGCCGGTCGATGACGCCGCGGTCGAAATAGGAGACGTGGCAGGTGATGCCGTCGACCTTCGGGTCCTTGATCGCCTCGACGATAATGTCATTGCCGAGCCAGTCGACGCCGACCTTGCCGACTTCCTCGGCCGCGGCGGCACCAGCGCCAAGAACAATGCATGCGGCCAGTGCGCCACCGAACAGTTTTTGCCCAATCCGTCTCTGCAACGTAGCCTCCTCAGGTTCTGGTTGCCGATCACAGGTGGGGCGAGCAGCCTGGCTTTGCAAGCAAATGCATGTCGCTCAAAAGTGGTCCCGGTTTTGAGATAACGACATGCATCAGAACTTCAAGCCTGCCGGAATGCCAGCATTCGCCGCAGCACGTCGGTCTTGAAGAAAAAATGCTGAACCAGTGCGCCTGCCGTGTGCATGAGCACCACATAGAGCAGGATGTTCTTGCCCAGCACATGCACCAGACTGGCCCCTGGCACACCAAGGAACCATGCGGCGGCGCCCGAGAGCGGCACGAGGAAGATAAGCGCGTAGATGACGAAATGCGTCGCCTTGGCGAGCAGTTTCAACGCAGGATGCTCCATACCCGACACCGGCGGAACGCCGCGCGTCGCCCTGAGCCAGACCCGCCATGAAGCCAGGACCAGCACCGCCAGGCCGATGACGACATGCATATAGGCCAGTGGCACATCCCCGGGCGAAGCCTCCTGCCCCCTGCGAAAGGCACGCCACACATGCTCCATGCCGTCATGGGCGAGGAACTGGATCAGGATCAGGGCCGCAATGCTCCAATGCAGCCCGATCTGGGTTTTCGAGTAGGAAGCAACGGACATATCCGACATTGGCTGGTTCCACAGTAAGAGAACAGACCGTCAAGATAGGTAGGGGCCCGAATCGGTCAAATTACGGTTTGGTAACTCCGGCCGCATCGAGAGCGGGTTGCGGCAACGCGGCATCTTTGCCTTGACCGCCGCTACCGGCTAAGACTGCCGCCGCAGGCGCCAATTCGGCGCCCATCAAAATCACGACGGACATTTCCCGATGATGCGTGCAATCCTGGTCGGCATTCTCGTTCTGATGGCGGCCGGCATCGGCTGGCTCACCTTCGACTGGTACAAGGGCCATTATGGCGGCGAGCCGTTCGGCGCCCCGTTCACGCTGGTCGACCAGAAAGGCGCCCCGATCACCGAAGCCGCTTTCCGGGGCAAACCCAGCATCGTCTTCTTCGGCTTCACCCATTGCCCGGAAGTCTGCCCGACCACTTTGTTCGAAATGGCCGGCTGGCTGAAGACGCTGGGCGACGACGGCAAAAACCTCAACGCCTACTTCGTGACCGTCGATCCAGAGCGCGACACGCCGCCGGTGATGAACACTTATGTCAGCAATTTCTCCGACCGCATCGTCGGCATATCGGGCGATCCCGACAAGGTGCACGCCATGGCGAAGTCGTTCGCCATCTACTGGAAGAAGGTCGACACCGGCGACGGCGACTACACGATGGACCACACCGCCTCTGCGCTGCTGCTCAATGCCAAGGGCGAGTTCTCCGGTACGATCGCTTACGGAGAGAGCGCCGACACCGCCATTGCCAAGCTGAAGCGGCTGGCGGCGGGCGCCAAAAGCTGATGGGTCAGACACGGCTCCATTTCATTGCTGGGAAGGTCGAGGCCGACCGTATCTTTGCCGCGCTCGAAGTGGCTTTCGAGGATGAAGGCCTGCCGATCGCCGTGCTCGAGGTCGACGAAGACCGCGACATCCACGAAGTCTCGCTCTACGCCGACGGCGATGTCGAGGGGATCGAGGTCCGGCTGAAAGATATCCTTTCTGGCCTCTCCCTGTCGAAGCCGATTGAACGCGAAGTGCTGCCCGATATCGACTGGGTGGCGCGTTCTCTGGAGGGACTGAAGCCGGTGCGCGCCGGGCGTTTCTTCGTCCATGGCGCGCATGACCGCCGGAAGCGTCACAGCGGCGAACTCGCCATCGAGATCGAGGCCGGCCTTGCCTTCGGCACCGGCCATCACGGCACCACCGCCGGCTGCCTGGAAATGCTGGAGCGGGTCGTGCGCCGCGAGCATCCGAAAAATGCTCTCGACCTCGGCACCGGCAGCGCGGTGCTGGCGATCGCGGTTGCCAAGCTGGCGCATATTCCAGTGCTGGCGACCGACATCGATCCGATCGCGGTCAGGGTTGCCGCCGCCAATGCCCGCCTCAACCACGTCAAGGCGCTGGTCGAAACGGTAACAGCGCCCGGCTTCCACCACCCGATCTTCGGCAAGCGCGCGCCTTTCGACCTCATCGTCGCCAACATTTTGGCGCGGCCGCTGATGCGGCTGGCGCCTGAAATGGCGAGGCATATCAGCCTCGGCGGCTCGATCGTGCTGTCCGGCATTCTCGATCGCCAGTGCAACGCGGTGATCTCGGCCTATGTCGGCCAGAATTTCCGCCATGTCAGGACCTTGCATCGCGAAGGCTGGGTGACCATCCACCTCAAGCATTAACTGGACCAATCCGAGCCTGTTGCGATTGTTGAAAATCGATTCCGGTTTTCCGGGCCATGCGCTACGGTCGCGCCAAGTACAGGAGGAAACCAGCCATGTTCCAGACCTTCGATTCCGCTGGCGATCCCAGCGTCGGCAAGCCGCGCGTGAAGCTGCTGCGGGAATGGCTGGCTAAGAATGGCCTCGATGGTTTCCTGGTGCCCCGCGCGGACGAACACCAGGGCGAATATGTCGCCGACCGCTCGGCGCGGCTGAAATGGCTGACCGGCTTCAGCGGTTCGGCCGGCGTCGCGCTTGTGCTGCGCGACCGCGCCTTCATGTTCGTCGACGGCCGCTACACACTGCAGGTACGTGGCGAAGTCGATCTCGACATTTTTGCCATCGAGAGCCTCGTCGACAATCCTCCGGCCGTCTGGATCAAGGACAATCTCGGCAAGGGCGCCAGGCTTGGCTTCGACCCCTGGCTGCACACGATCGCTGAGGTCAAGGCGCTTCAAGCCTCGGCAGAGCAATCCGGCGCGACGCTGGTGCCGCTGGACAAGAATCCGATCGATATCATCTGGAAGGATCAGCCCGAGCCGCCGGCAGCGCCGGTCGAAATCCACCCGATCGGCTTTGCCGGCGAACTGGCCAAGGACAAGCTGGCACGGCTGGCAGCGGCAATCGGCAAGGACGGCGCCACGCATGCGGTTCTGACCGACCCCTCCTCGATCGCCTGGGCCTTCAACATTCGTGGCGGCGACGTGCCGCACACGCCGCTGGCGCTAGGCTTCGCCATCCTCGCCGCCGATGGCAAGCACCAGCTGTTCATGGACAGCCGAAAATTTTCGCGCACCGTCGCCGCCTATCTCACCCAGCTTGCCGACCTGCATGAGCCCGGCGAATTCGAGGCGGCGGTCGTCGCCCTTGCCAAGGGCGGCGCAAAGATCGCGCTCGATCCGGTGCTGGCGGCGGAGAAGCTCAGAATGCTGGTCGAGGACAATGGCGGCACCTTTGTTGCCGCGCCTGATCCCGCCCGCATTCCGCGCGCCACCAAAAACCAGGCCGAAATCGCCGGCAGCCGCGCCGCGCATCGCCGCGATGGCGCGGCGGTGGCGAAGCTCTTGTGCTGGCTGGAGCGGCAGAAGCCGGGTTCGCTCGACGAAATAACCGTCGTCACCAAACTGGAAGAGACGCGCCGGCAGACCGGCGAGGAAACGCAGATGCCGCTGCGCGACGTCTCCTTCGACACCATTTCCGGCGCCGGCCCGAATGGCGCCATCATGCACTACCGCGTGTCGCGCGCCACCAACCGCAAGCTGGCAAAGGGCGAGCTGTTCCTGCTCGATTCTGGCGCTCAGTATCAGGATGGAACCACCGACATCACCCGCACCGTGCCGATCGGCCAGCCGACCGAAGAGATGCGCGAGCGCTTCACGCTGGTGCTGAAGGGCATGATTGGCATTTCGACACTGCGCTTTCCCGCCGGCACGCGCGGCTCGGAGATCGACGCGGTGGCGCGCATGGCGCTGTGGAAGCATGGCTGCGACTTCGCCCATGGCACTGGCCACGGCGTCGGCTCCTATCTCGCCGTGCATGAGGGGCCGCAGCGCATTGCCCGCACCGGCACCGAAAAACTGCTCGCCGGTATGATGCTGTCCAACGAACCCGGCTATTACAAGGAAGGCTCCTACGGCATTCGCATCGAGAACCTGATCCTGGTGACATCGGCCGAACCGGTGGAAGGCGGCGATATCGCCATGCACAGCTTCGAGACGCTGACGCTGGCGCCGATCGACGTCAGGCTGATACGCACCGACCTGTTGACCCGCGAGGAGTTGCACTGGCTGGATACTTACCATGCCTGGGTGCTGGCCGAGATCGGCCCGATGCTCGATGGCGAGACGCTGGCCTGGCTGGAGAAAGCGACAGCACCGCTGCCGCACGACGCCAAGATCTAACGAGAGCCTCTTTCTCCCCGTTTACGGGGAGAAATGCCCGGCAGGGCAATGAGGGGCAGCGCGTACTTTCGAAGCAATCGCGCCGGCAGACTTGCCTACCCAACGAACTGGCGCGCCAGAATCAGCACAGCAGCTCCGGCCAAGAACATCGCCATCAGCCCGCCACGCAGCGAGACCACAGCGGTGACGATCAGTGCCGCCCATTCCGCCGGCCCGGCGCTGAGCGCGGCGGGCGCCACCAGTGTCGTCAGCACAGCCGCCGGTACGGCATTGAGGCCGGCCTCGACGCGCGGATGGATGTGGTCGAAGCGCGAGATCACCAGATGGCCGCCGATGCGGGTGAGATAGGTGGCGACTGCGCCGGCAAGGATGATCCAGAAGGTCGTGCTCATCGCTTTGCCTCCACGCCGCTATGGTGCGGCGGCAAGATGACGGCCAGAAGCACGCCGGCAACGGCGCCGATGGAGACGTGCCAGGGCGAGCCCACCGTCTTGTAGGCAACGATCGAGGCGGCCGCGCTGGCAATCACCACCGGCAGCCACAGCGGCCGCTTGCGAAAGCCCAGCACAAGGCCAAGGAAATAGATCGGCAGCAGGAAATCGATGCCGAGTGCGTGTGTATCAGGGATCAGCTTGCCGAACACCGCGCCCAGCGCGCTCTCGATCACCCACAACACATAGACCGGCAGGCCAAGCCCCATATACCAGGCGAAGCCAACGATCTCGCCGGCTTCGGCCTTGCGCTCGGCCACCGCGAACTGCGGATCGGTGAGCACGAAATAGCCCAGTGCCTGGCTGATCACGGGCCAGTGTGCGATGCGCCGGCCGATGCCGGCGGAGTAGAGCACATGGCGAAAATTGACCGCGAAGATCGACAGCACGATCAGCCATGGCGCGACATGCTGGCCGAACAGTTCGATGCCGACCATCTGGCTGGCACCGCCGAAGATCAGCGCGCTCATCAAAGTCGCTTCGAGAACGGAAAGGCCATTGTCGACGGCAATGGCGCCAAACAGCAGCGCAAACGGCGCCGCAGCGACGACCACCGGTATAGACAGCCGCACGCCGTCCCAGAAATCGCTGGCCACAGATTTTTCGGTTAAGGTCTCTGCCGACATGTCACATTTCCCAATCGCGCTGTTATGTAGGAGTCAACGTTTGAAAAGTCAGACGAATTCGCTTGAGCCAACAGATCAGCGAAACTGATGTAACGGGGCGCGAAGGGGTTTCAGATGATCGCTTATGATTTCACCGGCAGGCACGCAGTCGTCACCGGCGCCGGCGGCGGCATGGGTGAAGCCATCACCTTGGCGCTGCTCGATGCCGGCGCCTCCGTCACCGCCATCGACATCAAGCCGCGTCCGGCCTCGCTTGCCGCCTATGACGACCGGCTCACCTTCGCCCAGGGCGACCTCACCGATGCCGCCTTTGTCGAACAGACCATCAATGCTGCCGGCCGCGCGCGCGGCCGCATCGACTATCTCGCCAATGTCGCCGGCGTGCTCTGGTTCGGCCGCGACAAGTCGGCCCTTGAAATGGATCTCGATGTCTGGGACCAGGTTTTCAACATCAATCTGAAATCCTTTGTCCACACGGCGCGTGCTGTCGTTCCGCATATGCGCGCGGGCGGCCGCGGCGGCGCCATGGTGCATTTCTCGACCATCCAGTGGTATCGCGGCGATCTCAAACCGCAGGACGCCTACCAGGCCTCCAAGGCCGGCGTCTGTGCGCTTTCGAAGTCGCTCGCCATGCAGTTGGCGGGCGATGGCATCCGTTCCAATTCGATCTGCCCGGGCATGGCGCTGACGCCGCTGCAGGCGCGCTGGGACACCGAGGAGAAGCGCGCAGCCGTTGCCGACTACACCCCGCTCGGCCGCATCGGCACGCCGCAGGACATGGCCAATGCCGCGCTCTTCCTGCTTTCCGACGCGGCGAGCTACATCACCGGCATTGAGCTCGCCGTCGACGGCGGTCTTTTGATGCGGATGTAGCCGTCCGGGCTAGCTCCGCGGCGCCGTGCCCTGGATCGCCCTGCCCCAGTCGAGCAGCGGCCTGGCGCGCAAGGTGAAGTCGACAAGCTCGTCGACCAGCGCCGGCGCGTGGATACCGGCCGGATCGATCATGTGCTGGACGTAGAAGTGCCGGTGGCGGATGGCGTCGACAAGATCGGGTTCGTTGACCTGCTCGAAGCCGCGCGGCGTGCGCTTCAAGCGGCCCTCGGTTTCGAGTTCGAAGCCGTTTTTCTTCAGCGTTGAAAGCAGTTTTCGGAACTCGGCTGGCCGGGCGATAATCGCCTTGCGCATTGCCAGCAGCAGCGGCGGCTCCGGGTTCCACCAGGCGACGTCGGCAAAGCAGCGGTCGATCCCGACATAGACGAAGAACACGCCCTGCTCCATCTTGGTGCCGTCCGGCGACAGCATGGCAGACAGATGCTGGTTGTAGGGCCGCTTGTCCTTGGCGAAGCGCACGTCGCGGTTGATGCGAAACAGCGACTTCTTGCGATCGCCGCGCAGGCCTAGTCCGGCGTCCGCGAAGCGCTCGGTCAACGTCTCGACCAGATCGCAGAACGGCTCGTGCAATTCGCTCTCGTATAGCGCCCGGTTCTCCTGGAACCATTCGCGGCTCTGGTGGAAGTCCAGCGCCTTCAGGAACGGGATGGCTTTTTGGCCAAACCCTTTGAACGAACCGCCGGTCATGCCTTGCCGACCCGTTGCAGCCATGTGTCCTCGTCGATGACCTCGACGCCGAGTTCGCTGGCAAGTTTCAGTTTGGAGCCCGCACCCGGCCCGGCGACCAGCAGATCGGTCTTCGCCGACACCGACCCCGCCACCTTGGCGCCGAGCCGCTCGGCCATCGCCTTGGCTTCGGAGCGCGTCATCTTTTCCAGCGTGCCGGTGAAGACGATGGTCTTGCCGGCAACTTCGCTGTCGGCCGAGACGGTGACGATGTAGGGCTTCGGCTTGACCTTTTCGAGCAGTCTGTCGAGCACGTCGTCGTTGCGCTCATTGCCGAAGAAATCGCGCAACGCATCGATCACCGTGTCGCCGATGCCGTTGATCGAGGGGAAGACGCTGTGCGGATCCTCGGCCTCCGCCGTCTCCTTGCCGACGCGGATCAGCTCCTCGATGGTCGAGAAGGTCTTGGCAAGCACGGCGGCCGTGGTTTCGCCGATATGGCGGATGCCGAGCGCGAAGATGAAACGGTCGAGTTCCGGCTCGCGGCGCGAATCGATTGCCGCGAACAGCTTGTCGAGGCCTTCATAGTTGCGGTCCTCGACGCCGCGCACATTCTTGCGCGCCTTACCCGATGCCGCCTCGCGCTGCCTGGCCTGCTCCTCGCGCCGCTCGGCCAGCGCCCTGGTGACGGCGGGACGGCGATCCCTGAGCGTAAAGATATCGGCGGCGGTCTTGACCAGTCCCGAGTTGAAGAACAGATCGATGTTTTCCGCACCCAGGCCCTCGATATCAAGCGCCCCGCGCGACACGAAATGGCGTAACCGCTCCACGGCCTGCGCGGCGCAGATCAGCTCACCGGTGCAGCGGCGGCGCGAATCCTCCTTGCCGGTCTTCTCGTTGATTTCGCGCGTCGCCGGCGAACCGCAGACCGGACAAATGTGCGGGAATTCGTAGGGCACGGCATCGCTCGGCCGCTTGTCGATGACGACGCTGACGATCTGCGGAATGACGTCGCCAGCCCGTTGTATGACAACCGTGTCACCGATGCGCACATCGATACCGTCGCGGATCGGCAGGCCGTTGCTGTCAAAGCCCTTGATGTAATCCTCATTGTGCAGCGTGACATTCTCGACCACCACGCCGCCGACAGTGACTGGCGCCAATCGCGCCACCGGCGCCAACGTGCCCGTGCGGCCGACCTGGATGTCGATTTTCTGCACCGTGGTCATTGCCTGTTCGGCCGGGAATTTGTGCGCGACCGCCCAGCGCGGCTCACCGGTGACGAACCCCCAGCGGCGCTGCAGTTCCAGCTGGTCGACCTTGTAGACGACACCGTCGATGTCATAGCCGAGCGACGAGCGCAGCTCCTCGATCTTGTGATACTGCGCGATGAGATCCTCGACCGATTTCGCCCGCACCATCAGCGGGCTGACCTTGAACCCCCACTCCGCGAATTTCTGCACGGATTCGTACTGGGTCGGCGCCGGGTCGGCCGTCGTGTAGCCCCAGGCATAGGCGAAAAATCTGAGGTTGCGGCTGGCGGTGACGGATGCATCCTTCTGACGCAGCGAACCGGCCGCCGTGTTGCGCGGATTGACATAGTCCTGGCCGCCGACCGCCGCCGAACGCGCCTTCAGCGCTTCGAATTCGGCATAGGTCATGTAGACCTCGCCACGGATCTCGATCGTCTCGGGCCAGCCCGAGCCTTTCAGCTTGGCGGGAATGTCGGCGATGGTCCTGAGATTGGCGGTAATGTCTTCGCCGACAGCGCCATCGCCGCGCGTCGCGCCCTGTACGAACACGCCACGCTCATAGCGCAGCGACGCCGAAAGACCGTCGATCTTCGGCTCGGCCGTAAAGGCGATGTCGAGATCCTTGTCGCGGTCGAAGAAGCGTCGGCCACGGTCGATGAAGTCGGTGACGTCCTCATCTGTATAGGCCTTGGCAAGGCTGAGCATGGGCACCGCATGGCGCACCTTGGCAAAGCCTTCCGCCGGCGCTGCACCGACCCTGAGCGATGGCGAATCCTCGCGCACCAGACCGGGAAAGCGCTCTTCAATGGCAAGGTTGCGCCGCCGCAGCGCATCGTACTCGGCGTCCGTGATCGTCGGCGCGTCTTCGGCGTGGTAGCGCCGGTCATGGCCGGCGATCTCCTCGGCCAGCCGCGCGAGCTCATCGGCGGCTTCGCTTTCGCTCAACGATTCGACTGGTTTTTCAGACATGCGGCGCGGTCCTCGAATTCTGGTGGGCCACTATAAATCAGGATTTGCCGGCAGCGAGATAGGTTGTGGAAAAATCAAACCCGAACAGCAGGATGCCGCCATATCCTGACTCGTTTTCGAAAGGCTATTTCCAGCATCTGCCGCCCCTTATGCAGCTGCAGTATTCTCTCGCAACAGGCGCTCCGCCGCCGCGCGCGCCTCGTCGGTGATCGTGGCGCCGGCCAGCATGCGCGCGATCTCTTCCTGGCGCGCCGCCCGGTCCATCTCGGCAATGCCGGTGGCGACCTTGTCCGAGCCGCCGGATTTGGAAATCAGGAAATGCGTCGACGCACGCGCCGCGACTTGCGGCGCATGCGTCACCGACAGCACCTGCACCCGCTTCGACAGCCGCGCCAGCCGCAGGCCAATGGCATCGGCCACGGCGCCGCCGACGCCGGCGTCGATCTCGTCGAAGACCAGTGTCGGCGCCGAGCCACGGTCGGCCAGCGCCACCTTGAGCGCCAGAAGGAAGCGCGACAGCTCGCCGCCGGACGCGACCTTCATCATCGGGCCGGGCCTTGTGCCGGGATTGGTGCGCACCCAGAACTCGACCTGGTCGATGCCTTCTTCCATGCGGTTTTCGCCATCACTGGTCAGCCCGACGATGAACTCGGCCCGCTCGAGCTTCAGCGCCGGCAGTTCGGCCATGACAGCCTTGGTCAGGCCGACCGCCGCCGCATGGCGAAGCGAGGACAGCTGGGCCGCCGAAACATCGTACGCCTCGCGCGCCGCGGCAGCCTGCTTTTCCAGGACATGCAGGCGCCCCTCGCCGGCGTCGAGATCGGCAAGGTCGGCCGACATCGTGTCGCGCAGCTGCGCCAGATCGTCGACCGCGACGCTGTGCTTGCGTGACGCCGCACGCAGCGAAAACAGCCGCTCTTCCGCCTTCTCCAGCCGCTGCGGATCATATTCGGTGGCGCGAAGCGCTGCCTCGACGCCCGATTGTGCCGCATCCAGCGACAGCATCGCCTCGTCCAGCGACTTCACCACATCCTCGAGCAGGCCCGGCGCTTCGCTCGCCTTGCGTTGCAGGCGCCGGAGCAGGCTGGCCAGCTGCGGCAGCGGCGAGGACGGCCCTGACAGCACGTCCTGCGCATCGTGTATTTCCGAGGCGATCTTTTCCGCCCGCATCATCGTGGCGCGCAGTTCGGCCAGCTGCGTCTCCTCGCCGGGCTGCGGATCGAGCTTTGCCAGTTCAGCCACCGAAGCCCTGAGATAATCGGCCTCGCGCGCCGCTGCCTCGACCTTGGCGCGATGTCTGGCAAAGTCCTGCTCACAGCCTCGCCAATAGCGCCACGCCTCGCCCGTCGCTCGTGCAGCACCGAGATGGCCGCCAAAACTGTCCAGCAATTCGCGATGCGCGCCAGGATCGACCAGGGCGCGCTCGTCGTGCTGGCCGTGGATCTCGACCAGCGCGTGGCCGATGTCGCGCATCAGGGTGACGCTCGACGGCTGGTCGTTGACGAAGACGCGCGTGCGCCCATCCGCCGTCTGCAACCGGCGCAGGATGATGTCGCCGTCATCCTCGATGGCGTTTTCGGCCAGCAGCGCGCGCACCGGGTGGTTGCGCGGCACGTCGAACACGGCAATCACCTGCCCCTGGGCCGCGCCATGACGCACCAGCGAAGCGTCGCCGCGCGCGCCAAGCGCCAGCGACAGCGCGTCAAGCAGGATGGATTTGCCGGCGCCGGTTTCACCGGTCAGCACGGAAAGGCCGGGCTGGAAGTCGATATCCAGCTTCTCGATCAGGACGATATCGCGGATCGACAGTCTGGAAAGCATCAGAACCCGAACCTATCGCATGTCGCCCGCCGACAACGGCATGCTTGAACAAAAACGGCGCCGCGGGAGTCGCAGCGCCGCACTATCTTTTTGTTTGAGCGTCGGATCAATCCGAAAAGCGCTGTGCCCGCTTCAGTAGAGGCGTCAGGCGCCGGTGATCAGCTTTCCGGCCTTGGATATCCACGACCCGGCATTCTCGCGCGGCTCAAGCCCATTGCTCTGCAAGAGCTTGTAGGAATCCTTGTACCACTGGCTGTCCGGATAGTTGGTGCCGAGCACGGCCGCGGCCGTCTGCGCTTCCGAGGCCAGACCCATCGCATAGTAGCTCTCGGTCAGGCGCGCCAGCGCTTCCTCGACATGGCGGGTGTTGGAATAGTTCTCGACCACATTGCGGAAGCGCTTGACGGCGGCGATGTATTCACGCCGCTCAAGATAGTAGCGGCCGATCTGCATCTCCTTGCCGGCGAGCTGGTCGTTGGCAAAACGGATCTTTTCCTTGGCATCGTCGACATATTCCGAGGTCGGCCAGCGCGTCACCAGATCCTGCATCGTCTGCACGGTCTGGCGTGCTTCCTTCTGATCCTGGGTGACGTCCTTGATCTGGCGGTAGTAGCTCAGGCCGATAATGTACTGGGCGTAGGCGGCGTCGTCGGTCGACGGATAGAGCGTGAGATAGCGCTTGGCCGAGCCGATCGCTTCGTCATAGTGGCCGGCGCGGTAATCAGCGAAGGCACCCATCACCATCGATTTGCGGGCCCATTCGGAATAGGGATGCTGGCGGTCGACGGCGTCGAACTTCTTGCTCGCCTCATCCAGGCGGCCGGCATTGAGATTGGCAAGGCCTTGATTGTAAAGGACGTCGGCCGGTTCGGTCTGGTCGACATAGGTCGACAGATCGACGTCTTTCTCCGACGACATGCAGGCCGAGAGGAACAGCGACGGCACAACCACCGAAAGCGCCAGGAAAACAGCCCTATGCGGCGCTTTCAATTGACCAACTCGCTTGAAGAACATGATTGGATTGCGCCCTTTCGGCGTTATTTCAATGCCTTTCGCATGGCGTTCCCTCAAAACTGGTCCCCACTTTTGAGCGACATGCGTCTAATCGACGGCAGCAGCCATAAACCATAACTGCCTAGCCCAGCAACGCTATGTCTAGCCAATCGCACATTTTTGTGGCGGCTTGGTGTTGCCCCTAAAGCTATGTGCTTTCGCCGGCCGGTGATGCATCCGCGCAACACCAACCAGCGCTCAGAAAGCCAGAAAATCGTTAAGAATCAGATCACCCAGGGCGCGAAGACAGGCCCGGTGACGGCGCTCATCTCGGCCGTGCGGCCGCGCTCGCGGCGCGTGGTCTCGACGACCTCGAAGGCCGAACGGTCGGACAAAAGCCGCCGCAAAGCCGCCGCGTTCATCCGATGACCGCCGCGATAGGAGCGGAAGCAGCCGATGAAGCGGGCGCCGGCCAGCGCCAGGTCGCCCATTGCGTCCATCGTCTTGTGGCGGGCGAACTCATTGGGATAGCGCAGGCCGCCCATGTTGATCACCCGGTTGTCGTCGCCGATCACCAGCGAGTTCTCCAGCGAGGAGCCCAGCGCGTAGCCGGCCGCCCACAGCCGCTCGACATCCTTCATGAAACCGAAGGTGCGCGCGCGTGCAATGTCCTGACGGAAGACATCGGGGTTGATGTCGGAGGCAAACAGCTGACGGCCGATCGCCGGGCTTTCGAAATCGATCTCGATCTCGAAACGGGTGCCGCTATAGGGCCTGAATTCGGCCCAGGAGGCGCCGTTCTCGATGCGGACCGGCTTGACCACCCTGATGTAGCGGCGCTTGACCGCCAGCGTCTCGATACCGGCCTGGTCGATGGCTTCCACGAACGCCACCGCGCTGCCGTCGAGGATCGGAACCTCGTGGCCATCGATCTCGATGACGATGTTGTCGATGCCGAGCCCGAAGAGCGTCGCCATCAGATGCTCGACGGTGGCGATATGCTCGCCTGCCGGATCACCAAGCATGGTGCAGAGATCGGTCGCGCCGACTTCGGCGACCAGCGCGCGGAATTCGCGGCTCTCGCTTCCGGTCGAAAGCTGGAAGACGACGCCGGTGTCGGCATCCGCGGGGAGGAAATTGACGGTGACCGGTTTGCCGCTGTGAACGCCGGTGCCTGTCAGCGTCGCACGCGATTTCAGTGTCGTCTGGTAGTCCTGCAAGACAAACCCCATAGCCCGTATGCCTAAGTCCGCTTTACCCCAAAAGGCGCGGCTCTTTGTAATCGGCAGGCAGGGCCAACTCCCCGAATCCCAGCACACCGAAAGTGCTGCGGCAAAGATAGTGGCCCGTCAGGGAGACTCCAAATCACGGTTTCTTACTCTGTGTAACCGCGACCTCCTGTGAGCGTCACATCGTAACGCCTTGTTATCAAACCACTTTAAGCGTTAACAGGCAAACGATTCTCTCGTCTGCCTGTTAACAAGTGTTACATACCGTTAACGGCTCAGTTGGCCTGGCGGCGCAGGAAAGCCGGGATCTCCAGTTGGTCGTCTTCCTGGGTCGACCTGGTCTGCGGCGTCAACCGGCCCTGATCGTCGAGCTGGCCGCGGCGCGGTGCGTAAAGCTGCGGATCCTGGCTGGCAAGGCGGCGCATTTCCGGCGCTGCCTGGCGCAGTTTCGGTTCGCGCGGCTGTGCTGGCTGCAACCGGGCCGGTTCTTCCTCGCGGCGCGTCAGGCCGTTGGTCAGCCGCTTGAGCAGCCCCATCGGCCCGCTGTTTTCATGATCGCTCGGCCTGCCCTTGGCTTCCACCTCGGCCTTCACCACCGGCGGAAAATCCTCCACCCGCGGCATGCGCTGCGGCGCGGCAGCCACCGGCTGCGGCATTTCCCTGAGCGGCGCCGGCTGCATCACCTGCTGAACGACAGGCTGCGGCTGAGCAGGCGGAGCCTGGAAGATCTTGCTCTGCGGGCGGAAATCTTCGGCCTGGCCCATCGGCACTGGGCGAGCCATTGCCGCCGCATTGGCTTCGGCAAGCTGGATCGCCTCGGCGACCGGATCGGCCGCGCGCTGCTCATAGGTCTGCTGGACCGGTGCTGGCCGGACGTCCGCGGCCGGAGCCGGACGGGCGACCGGCTTCTGCTGCGGCGGGACAGTGCGGATCGAGATCGGCACCGCGGCGATTTCGGCCGCCGACTTGTCGATGCCGGTGGCGACCACCGAGACACGGATGACGCCTTCGAGTTCCTCGTCGAAAGTGGCGCCGAGGATGATGTTGGCGTCCTGATCGACTTCCTCACGGATGCGGGTCGCGGCTTCGTCGACTTCGAACAGGGTCAGGTCGCGGCCGCCGGTGATCGAGATCAGCAGGCCCTTGGCGCCCCTCATCGAGGTCTCGTCGAGCAGCGGGTTGGCGATCGCTGCCTCGGCGGCGGCCATCGCGCGGCCCTCGCCCGAAGCCTCGCCGGTGCCCATCATAGCTTTGCCCATCTCGCGCATCACCGAGCGGACGTCGGCGAAGTCGAGATTGATCAGGCCTTCCTTGACCATCAGGTCGGTGATGCAGGCAACACCGGAATAGAGCACCTGGTCGGCCATGGCGAAGGCGTCGGCGAAGGTAGTTTTGTCATTGGCCAGCCGGAACAGGTTCTGGTTGGGGATGACGATCAGGGTATCGACGCATTTCTGCAGTTCCTCGATGCCGAGGTCCGCCGTCTTCATGCGGCGCTGGCCTTCGAAATGGAACGGCTTGGTGACGACGCCGACGGTAAGGATGCCTTTTTCGCGCGCCGCGCGGGCAACGACTGGAGCAGCACCGGTGCCGGTGCCGCCGCCCATGCCGGCGGTGACGAAGCACATATGGGTGTTGGAGAGGTGATCGATGATCTCATCGATGCACTCTTCCGCCGCCGCACGCCCGACTTCCGGCTGCGAGCCGGCGCCGAGGCCCTCGGTGACATGCGCGCCGAGCTGGATCAGCCGCTCGGCCTTCGACATGGTCAGCGCCTGCGCGTCGGTGTTGGCCACCACGAACTCGACGCCGCGCAGGCCAGCGGTGATCATGTTGTTGACGGCATTGCCGCCACCGCCGCCGACACCGAACACGGTGATCCGCGGCTTGAGCTCGGTGATGTCCGGCTTTTGCAGATTGATGGTCATTTTCTCCGTCCTTTGCCTTTCCCGCCGCTTCGCCGCCGCGGCCGCCTATGGGGCTGTCCCCGTCAATTAGAAACTGTCTCTCAACCACTGACTCATGCGATGCAGTTTTCCGCCCGTTCCGGTCATCCTGAGACCGGAAATTCCTTTCGCCGGATGGCTCTCGAAACTCGCCATCTGCGGATAGATCAGCAGTCCGACCGCCGTCGAGAACGCCGGCCCCTTGGCGGCTTCCGGCAGGCCCGCCACGCCGAGCGGGCGGCCGATGCGCACATTGCGTCCCAGAATCCGGCGCGCCGCCTCGGGCAGGCCCGCAAGCTGGCTGGCGCCGCCGGTCAGCACGACGCGTTTTCCCACGGCATTGCCGTAGCCGGACTTGTTCAGCCGGTCGCGCAACAGCTCCAGCGTCTCATCGATGCGGGCGCGGATGATGCGCGTCATCACCGAACGCGGGATCTGCAGCGGCATCTCGCCTTCCTCGCCGATCGGCTGGATCGAAACCAGGTCGCGATCGTCGGCACTGCCGGGCAGCGCCGAACCATGCATCACCTTCAGCCGTTCGGCGGCATCGAGGGAGGTTGACAGACCCTTGGCCATGTCCAGCGTCACGTGATTGCCGCCGATGGCAATGGCGTCGCCATGGACGAACTTGCCTTCCGAAAACACCGAGATCGTCGTCGTGCCGCCGCCCATGTCGATGCAGGCCGCGCCCATTTCGAGTTCGTCGTCGACAAGCGCCGCAAGCCCGCTGGCATAGGGCGTCGCCACCATGCGCTCGACCGACAGATGCGAGCGGTTGATGCAGAGCTCCAGATTGCGCAGCGGTGCGGCGTCGCCCGTCAGCACATGCATGTCGACGCCGAGCTGGTCGCCGACCATGCCGCGCGGATCGCGCACGCCGCGCTCGGCGTCAAGCGAAAAGCCGATGGGCAGCGAATGGATCACATCGCGCTCGGCCTTGAGCGCCTGCTTGGCGCCGGCGGCAAGCACGCGCTTGATGTCGGCCTCGTCGGCCTGATGGCCACCGAGGTTGATGGTGGCCGAAAAGGTTTCGCTCTTCAGCCGACCGGCCGTCATGTTGACGATCAGCGAGTCCACGGTCAGCCCCGCCATGCGCTCGGCAGCGTCGACGGACAGGCGGATGGCGTGCTCGGCGCGATCAAGATCGACGACCACGCCCGACTTCACGCCTTGCGATTTCTGATGGCCGATGCCGATCACCTGGATGCGGTGCGAACGGCCGCGCAACAGCTTGCCGTCCTCGCGTGGCTTCAGTTTCGCCACCACGCAGCAAACCTTGCTCGAGCCGACATCCAGCACGGTGAGCGTGCCGGAGCGGCGCGAAGAGGCATCGCTGTTGCCGCCAAGCCAGCTCATATCTTCGTCCCCGCCTTGCGCTTCAGATTCTGCGGCTTTTCGTTGAGTGCGGCCTGGCGCTGCGTCGCCGCTTCCGGCGTCAACTGCACCACGAGCCGATCGGAAATGCGCATGTCGACGGCGGCGATATCGCGCGTCAAAAGCCCATTGTCATGATCCATACGGACCAGATCGGCGATCGCCTGATCTTCGCCATCTTCGGGCAGCTTGACCGTGATGCCGTTTTCCAGCTTCAGGTCCCAGCGCCGCTCGCCGATGCGGATATAGCCCTTGACCCGCGCGGCAAGCTCGGGAAACTTCTGGATCTTGGCCACGAAGTCGGGCGCCTTGGCCGGCGCGCCGGTGCCGATGATCAGCGGCAGCAAAGCCTGCTTGCCGCCGGAGAACGGCGCGATCACCGCACCGTTTCGTTCGATGACCGAAAGCTCGGAACCCTGCTGCCAGAGCGCGAACGGCTCGCGCTCCTCGACGCGCACTTCCAGCGTATGCGGATAGACCTTGCGCACAGCCGCCACTTCCACCCAGGGCAGCGTATCGATGCGCTCGCGCGCGGCCTCGGCATCGAAGCCGATCAGCGACGTCCAGCCGTCGAGTTCAAGCCGGTCCAGTATGTCGATCTCCGAGGTCTGGCGGTTGCCCACCACCTTGATCTGGTCGACGGCAAAGCCGGTGCGCGCTGTGATGCCCTGGACGATGTCGTCGGCATGGCCGCCGAGAATGGCGCCATAGAGGCTGCTAGATGCGATGAGCGAAGCCGACAGGATGGCCGCCGAAAAGCGCGGCGCGACGAAGTCGCCGCCGCCCAGGCGCGCCAGCACACGCACCGGCCGGCGCAGCACGCGCGGCAGCACGAAATGGTCGAACGACAACGGCATACCGAACAGCGCCGGCCCGGCGCCGCCCCTGCCCTTGTCCTGTCCCCATTTCAACGCAGACACGAAGCGTCCTCCACCATCCAACTCAACAGATCGCCGAACGAATGCCCCGCTTGGGCGGCGATTTCAGGCACCAAAGACGTCGGCGTCATGCCGGGCTGAGTGTTGATCTCGAGCCAGACAATTTCGCCGTTTTCGGAGTGACGATCGTCATAGCGGAAGTCCGACCGGGAAACGCCCCGACAGCCGATAGCCAGATGTGCCTTGAGCGCCAGTGTCTGTATTTTTTGGTAAATATTCGGTGAAATTTTAGCAGGGATTTCGTGTTTTGATCCGCCGGCGACGTATTTTGAATCATAGTCGTAGAAGGAATGGCCGGTCGGAATGATCTCGCAGACGCCGAGCGCCACATCGCCCATGACGGCGCAGGTCAGCTCACGGCCATGGATGTAGCGCTCGACCATGACGGTCTCGCCATATTTCCAGTCGGACGAGCCGATGACCTGCGGCGGATGCGACTGCCCTTCATGCACGATGACGACGCCGAAGCTCGAGCCCTCATTGACCGGCTTGACCACATAGGGCGGCTTCATCGGATGCTTGTTCTGGATGGCGAAGCGGCTGGCAACCTTCGATTCCGCCACCGCAATGCCGGCAGCCTTGGCAACCTTCTTGGCCTGCTCCTTGTTCATGGCGAGCGCCGAGGCGAGCACGCCCGAATGGGTGTAGGGAATGGCCAGATATTCGAGGATGCCCTGGATGGTGCCGTCTTCGCCGAACGGGCCGTGCAGCGCATTGAAGACGACATCCGGCTTGAGCTCACCAAGCACGGCGCCGACATCGCGCGCCACGTCGACGCGAGTAACCTGGTAGCCTTCCTTCTCAAGCGCATCAGCACACGCCTTCCCCGAAGACAGAGACACGGGCCGCTCCGACGAGAATCCGCCCAGGAGGACAGCCACATGCTTGTTCTTCATATCCCGTCATCCCTCTCGGCGGGCCCGCAACCACGCATTCAGCGACCAGATGGAGTCCGAGTCTCCCGGCAGGTTGCCCCCCAGACGGAAAACGCGGTCGACGCGTCGAACGACTCAAATCAGGAAACGCTTTAGGGCAGAGAATCAGAGAGTTGATTCGCTGGCAAGTGCTTATGATTCCGACAGATTCACTTTCCGCGAAAACGGCGGCAAAAAGCGCGTTGTGAGTCTTTCGGGCAACGGTCACGCTGTCGTTTCAGACCGTTTGAAGTTCATGCATCACATTAACTTCAGCGTGCGCAAAGACCGCTACAGCAGTTGGCCGAGGAACTCCTGCACGGCGTGGCCGGGACGGAAATTGCCCAGGCGCTTGATTTCCCACTGCAGCCTTATGCCGGACTTTTCAAGCACGCGGGCACGCACCGTCTCGCCGAGATCTTCGAGGTCGTAGCCGGTCGCGGTTCCGGTGTTGATCATGAAGTTGCAGTGCATCGGCGACATCTGCGCGCCGCCGATCATCAGCCCGCGGCAACCCGCCCTGTCGATCTCCTTCCAGGCCGAGGTGCCTTCCGGATTCTTGAAGGTTGAACCGCCGGTCTTCTCGCGGATCGGCTGCACCGTCTCGCGATGCGTCTGGACGGCGTCCATCGCCGCCTTGATCGCCGCCTTGTCTTCCAAAACGCCTTCGAAAATGGCGGAGGTGAAAATCAGCCCGGCAGGTGCCGCGGAGTGACGATAGGCATAGCCCATGTCCTGATTGCTGAGTGTGTGGAGATTGCCCTTGCGGTCGAGCGCCCGCACCTCGACGACGCGCTCGCGCGTCTCGACGCCATTGGCGCCGGCATTCATCCTGAGCGCGCCGCCGATGGCGCCGGGAATGCCGTGATAGAAATGAAAGCCGCCAATGCCGGCTTCGTAGGCGACGGCCGCAACGCGCTTGTCGGGCGTCGCAGCGCCCGCCTTGATGCCGGTCGGCGAAATGACCTCGGCCTCGCCAAAGCCCTTGGCCGAAAGCCTGATGACGAAACCCGGAATGCCGCCGTCGCGCACCAGGAGATTCGAACCGACACCGACGACGGTGAGCGGGATGTCCTCCGGCACGGCGCGCAGGAAAGCGGCAAGGTCTTCCTCGTCGGCGGGCTGGAACAGCACCTCGGCCAGACCGCCGGCGCGAAACCAGGTGATCTTGTCCATCTCGGCGTTGGGCGTCAGCCGGCCGCGCAGGCCGGCAAGCCGGTCGCCAAGTCTGTCGATCAGGTCCTGGCCGCGCATCATGAGACGGTACCGCCGAGTTCCTTGGGCAGCGCATAGGCCCACTGGGTGATGTTGCCGGCGCCGAGGAAGACGACGAAATCGCCGGGCTTGGCCAGTTCGCGGATAATGGGTGCGATGGCCGGCGCACCGTCGATGTAGCGCGCGTCGCGGTGCCCGCCGGAGCGGATGCGCGACACCAGCTTCTCCGAGGTCACGCCGTCGATCGGCTCTTCGCCCGCTGCATAGACCGGCGCCACCATCACCGTGTCGGCATCGTTGAAGCAGACCGAGAATTCGCCGAACAGATCATGCAGCCGGGTGAAGCGGTGCGGCTGCGCAATGGCGATGACGCGGCCCTTGGTGGCGCTGCGCGCCGCCTTCAGCACCGCCGTGATCTCGACCGGGTGGTGGCCGTAATCGTCGAAGATCTCGACGCCGTCCCACGAGCCGGTATGGGTGAAGCGCCGCTTGACGCCGGCAAAGGACGACAGCCCCTTCTTGATCGCTTCGGCCGACAGGCCGAGTTCATGCGCGACGGCAATCGCGGCGGTGGCGTTGGAGACGTTGTGGCGGCCGGGCATCGGCAGCCGCAGGTCCGATATCGTCGTCTGGCCACCGGTCTTGCGGTCGCGGATCACCACGTCGAATTCGGAGGCGGCACCCGCCATGCGGTGGTTGGTGAAGCGCACATCGGCCTGGGCGTTCTCGCCATAGGTGATGACGCGGCGGTCCTCGATGCGGCTGACCAGCGCCTGCACTTCCGGGTGGTCGGTGCACATCACGCCAAAACCGTAGAACGGCACGTTCTCGACGAACTGGCGAAAGGCCTCGCGCACCTTGTCGAAGCTGCCATAGTGGTCGAGATGCTCGGGATCGATGTTGGTGACGACGGCGATTTCGGCCGGCAGCTTGAGGAAAGTGCCGTCGCTTTCGTCGGCTTCGACCACCATCCACTCGCCGTCGCCCATGCGGGCATTGGTGCCATAGGCGTTGATGATGCCGCCATTGATCACGGTCGGGTCGAGCCCGCCGGCATCGAGCAGCGTCGCCACCATCGAGGTCGTCGTCGTCTTGCCATGCGTGCCGCCGATAGCGACGGCCTGGCGAAAGCGCATCAGTTCGGCCAGCATCTCGGCGCGGCGCACGATCGGCAAAAGCTTTTCACGCGCGGCCTTCAGCTCCGGATTGGATTTCTTGATCGCGGTGGAGACGACCACCACTTCGGCTGCGCCGATATTCTCGGCCTTGTGGCCGACGAAACATTCGATGCCCTTATCGCGCAGCCGCTGCACATTGGCGCTGTCGGCCTGGTCGGAGCCCTGCACCTTGTAGCCGAGATTGTGCAGCACCTCGGCAATGCCGCTCATGCCGATGCCGCCAATGCCGATGAAATGCACAAGGCCGATGGTCTGCGGCATCTTCATCAATGCGTCCCTTTCCTGAAATCCGATACGGTTTTTCTGGACGCAATAGCCTCTGTGAGATCGGCGAGCAACCGTGCCGCGTTTGGCCGGCCGGCTGACTTTGCGCCGGCAGCCATCGCCGCCAGCCGCTCGGGACTGTCCATCAGCCCGCCAACAAGCGCCGCGATTAGCTCCGGCGACAGCGAGGATTGCGGATGCACCTCGCCGCCACCGGCTGCCGCAAGGGCGGCTGCATTGGCCGCCTGGTCATGGTCGAGCGCATAGGGATAAGGCACCAGCAGCGCCGGCCGGCCGATGACGGCGATTTCCGAGACCGTCGAGGCGCCGGAGCGCGAGATCACCAGATGCGCGGTGGCCATGCGCTGCGCCATATCGGTGAAGAATGGCGAGACCTCGACATGGACGCCAAGGGCCGCATAGGCCGTCTTCACCCGCGCCACGTCGTCGGCGCGCGCCTGCTGGGTGATCACCAGCCGCTTGCGTTGCGCCTCCGGCAGCAGGGCGATGGCCGCCGGCATGGCGTCGGAAAAGAACTGCGCGCCCTGACTGCCGCCGAACACCAGCAGCCGGAACGGCTCCTCGCCTTGCGATGCCGTGTATGGCGTCTTTGCCGCCTCCAGGATTGGCGGCCTGACCGGATTGCCCGTGATCACCGTCTTGGCGCCGGCAGCACTTTCATCTTCGGGCAGGAAGCCGCCGGCAATGGCATCGACGCGGCCGGACAGCGCCCGGTTGGCGCGGCCCATCACCGCGTTCTGCTCATGGATCAGCGTCGGCACCTTGCGCCGTGTCGCGGCATAGAGCGGCGGCAAGGTCGGATAGCCGCCGAAGCCGACAACCGCATCAGGCTTGATCCTGCCGATCACAGCGGAAGCCTGCCGCACGCCGCGCCAGATCTTCCAGAAGGCGCCAAGCAGGGCGACGGGGTTTTTCGAGCCCATCGTCGCCGACTGGATCGGATGGATGGCCGCGGCCGGGAAATGGCCGGCAAAGCGTTCGGCGCGATCGTCCGTCGCCAGATGCACGCTCCAGCCGCGCTCGATCAGCTCATGCGCCAGCGCCTCGGCCGGAAACAGATGTCCGCCGGTTCCGCCCGCGGCGAGAAGAATGACACCTCTCGCCATATCACTCCGCCGGCAAAGCGCGCTGCGACAGGGCAAAGCCCATCTGCTTGCGCTTTTCCGGGCGCTTGCGCGTCAGCGCCAGCACCATGCCCATCGAGATGGCAATGGCGATCTGCGAAGAGCCGCCATAGGAGATGAAGGGCAGCGTCATGCCCTTGGCCGGCATCAGCTGCAGGTTGACGCACATGTTGATGACCGACTGCAGGCCGAACACCGTGACCAGCCCACCGACGGCATAGCGGGTGAAATCGTCATGTTCCTTCAGCGCCGTATTGAGGCCGCGCAGCACGATGAAGGCGAAGATCGACATGATGAAGAAGCACATGATCAGCCCGAACTCTTCGCCGGCGACCGAGAACACGAAGTCGGCATGCGCGTCGGGGATGACGCGTTTGACCGTGCCCTCGCCCGGCCCAACGCCGAACCAGTGGCCGTTGATCAACGCCTCGCGGCCCATATCGACCTGGAACGTATCGCCTTCGCCAGTCAGGAACTTGTCGATGCGGGCGGCGACGTGCGGGAACACGGTGTAGGCGGCAAACAGGCCACTGGCGCCGGTGGCGCCAAGCGCGATGATCCACAGCCATGGCAGGCCGGCCATGAAGAACATGACGCCCCAGGTACCGGTCACCAGCATGGTCTGGCCGAGATCGGGCTGCGCCACCAGCAGCGAGATGACCAGGATCAGGAGCAGCATGGCAAACAGATTGCCGGGAATGTCGGGCTGGCGCTTGTGCTCGGCGAACAGCCACGCGCAGACAATGACGAAGGCTGGTTTTAGGAATTCCGACGGCTGGATCGACATGCCGACGAAGGACACCCAGCGCCGTGCACCTTTGACCTCGACGCCGATGTAGAGCACGGCCACCATCAGCACCAGCATGATGCACAATATGACCAGCGCCATGCGCCGGATCTGCCTGGATTCGAGGAAGGACACCGCCAGCATCACGCCGAGCGCCGGCACGGTAAAGATGATCTGCCTGGTGGCGAAGTGGAAACTGTCGAGGCCGATGCGTTCGGCCACCGCCGGGCTTGCCGCAAAGGAGAGCACGATGCCGAGGCCCATCAGCGACAGGAACGCCGCCAGGAACCAGCGATCGATCGTCCACCACCAGGTTGCAACCGGGCTTTTGTCGAGACGGCTTTGCATTATCGTGCCCCTCCGATGGGTTTCACACCCTCGATAGCATTCGCAGCTTGCCTGAAGGCTTCGCCGCGAACTTCGAAATTCTTGAACTGGTCGAAACTGGCGCAGGCCGGCGACAGCAGCACCACCACCTCGCCGCTATCGTCCTTGGCCGCATCGTTCGCCGCATGGTCGACCGCGGCGGCCAGCGTGCCAGAGATCTCGTAGGGTACGGCTTCGCCGAGCGTCGCCGAGAAGGCAGGCGCCGCCTCGCCGATCAGATAGGCCTTGGCGATGCGCGGGAAGAAGCCGCGCAGCGGTTCGATGCCGCCTTCCTTGGGCAGCCCGCCGGCGATCCAGTAGATGCGCGAAAAACTCGACAGAGCGGGTGCCGCAGCATCGGCATTGGTCGCCTTGGAATCGTTGACGAACAGCACGTGGTCCTTGCGGCCGACCTGTTCCATACGATGCGCCAGCCCAGGAAAGCTCTCGAGCCCCGCCTGGATCTCGCCGAGGCTCAAGCCGACCTTCAGGCAGGCGGCGACGGCGGCCAGCGCGTTCTGCGCATTGTGCTGGCCGCGCAGCGAACCGATGCCTTCAAGGAAGGCGACGCGGCTGTAGCGGCCGTGCACGGCTTCCATCAGGTCGGAGCCGTCGGCGAAATAGCCGTCGGTCAGCGGCAGCCGCTTGGAAATGCGGATCACCTGCCTGCCCGCCCGCTCCAGCCTGTCGGCGATCTGCGCGCACCAGCTGTCGTCGACGCCGACAATGGCCGTGTCACTGCCGGCCACCAGCCGCTCCTTGATCGAGGCGTAGTGCTGCATAGTGCCGTGGCGATCGAGATGGTCGGGCGTCAGATTGAGCAGGATGCCGGCCGTCGGGTTGATCGAGGGCGCCAGATCGATCTGGTAGGAGGAGCATTCGACGACATAGTGCCGGTCCGGCTGCGGCGGATCGAGCGTCATGATGGCACGGCCGATATTGCCGCCCATCTGCGTGTCGCGCCCGGCCGATTTCAGGATATGCGCTGTCAGCGCCGTGGTTGTCGATTTGCCATTGGTTCCGGTGATGGCAATGAACGGCGCTGTCGGCGCGCGCGCGATCCGCTCGCGGCAGAACAGTTCGATATCGCCGATCACCTCGACGCCGGCGCCGCGCGCGAGCTCGACAGTCCAATGCGGCTTCGGATGCGTCAGCGGCACGCCGGGCGACAGCACGAAAGCCGAGAACTTCGCCCAGTCGGCGCCGCGCAGATCGGCGGTAGCAATGCCCTGGCCTGCGGCCCTAGCGACGCTGTCGGGATTATCGTCCCAGGCCAGCACGTCGGCCCCGCCATCGATCAGCGCGCGCGCCGTGGCAATCCCCGAGCCACCGAGCCCGAAGAGCGAAACGCGTTTGCCCGAGAAGGATGCGGCGGGGATCAAGCGGGCTCCTATCTCAGCTTGAGGGTCGACAGGCCGACCAGCGCCAGGATGACGGCAATGATCCAGAAGCGGATCACCACCTGGCTCTCGGTCCAGCCGAGCTTTTCGAAATGATGGTGGATCGGCGCCATCAGGAAGACGCGCTTGCCGGTCATCTTGAAGTAGCCGACCTGGATGATAACCGACAGGATTTCCACGACAAACAAGCCGCCGACGATCACCAGAACGATCTCGTGCTTGGTGGCGACCGCGACGGTGCCGATCAGGCCGCCCATGGCCAGCGAACCGGTGTCACCCATGAAGATCGCCGCTGGCGGCGCGTTGAACCAGAGGAAGCCGAGGCCGGCGCCGATGACGGCGCCAAGCACGACAGCCAGTTCGCCGGTGCCGGGCACGAAATGAATCTGCAGATATTCGGCGAACACGGCGTTACCGGAGAGGTAGGCGATGACACCGAAGGACGCCGCCGCGATCATGATCGGCACGATCGCCAGCCCGTCGAGGCCGTCGGTCAAATTCACCGCATTGCCGGCGCCGACAATGACGAAGCAGGAGAACGGCACGAAGAACCAGCCAAGATTGACGATGAATTCCTTGGCGAAGGGGAAGGTCAGCGACGAGGAGAACGGCGCCTGGCCATTATGCATGATCACCCAGGCGGCGATGCCGGCGATGACGAATTCCAGCGCCAGCCGCGCCTTGCCGGAAAAGCCCAGATGCGACTGCTTCGTCACCTTGAGATAGTCGTCGTAAAAGCCGATCGAGCCGAAGCCCAGCGTCACCAGCAGCACCACCCAGACGTAGATCGAGGACAGGTTCGCCCATAGCAGCGACGAGCCGACAATGCCGCACAGGATCATCAGCCCGCCCATGGTCGGCGTGCCGGCTTTCTTGAAATGCGTCTGCGGCCCGTCGGCGCGGATCGGCTGACCCTTGCCTTGCCTGAGCCTGAGCGAATTGATGATGGTCGGCCCGAAGATGAAGACAATCAGCGCCGAGGTGATCAGCGCGCCGCCGGTGCGGAAGGTTATGTAGCGGAAGACATTGAAGACCGAGATCTTGTCCGCAAAATCGACGAGCAGTGTAAACATGCGATTTTCGTCCCCCGGACTAGTCCTGTTTCGTGCCTGCGGCCTCAGCCGGATATTTGCCGAGCAAGGCCTCGACCAGTTTTGAAAAGCCGATGCCTTTTGACGATTTGATCATGACGACGTCACCGGCCTTCAGCCCTGACAACAGCAGCGGCTTCAATTCTTCCGCACCAGCGCGGTATTCCGCAGCGATCTCGTCGGGCAAAATGTCGGCCAGAGCCCGCATTTCCGGGCCGCCGAGAAAGACCGTGTTTGTCCCTGTGCCGACGATCAGTTCGGCAAGCGCAGCATGCAACTTCGCCGAATGATCGCCGAGCTCGAGCATGTCGCCGAGCACGGCGATGCGCCGGCCCTCGCCCGTGACGGGCGTCGCGTTGAGCAGCGCCATGGCGGCACTCATCGATGCCGGATTGGCGTTGTAGCTCTCGTCGATCAGCGTGATCGGTCCCTTGGGGTGGCGCAGCACATGGCGCTTGCCGCGGCCGCGCTCGGCCGAGAGATCGGCCAACGCCGCGGCCACCTTGCCGATGTCGGCTTCAACGAGATGCGCCGCGCCGAGAACCGCCAGCACATTCTGCACCATGTGACGGCCGGGGGCGCCGATGCGAGCCGTCACCTCCTGCCCGCCGATCCTGGCGGTGATATCGGAATGATCGGCATGCAGCTCGCATTTGGTGAGCTTGTAGGTCGAGCGGGCGTTTTCGCCGAAGCCGAAGACATGTTCGACGCCGGCGGCGCGCGCCATTTTGTCGAGCAGCTTCCAGCGCCCGTCGTCGCGGTTGAGCAAGGCCGCGCCGCCGGGCTCGATGCCTTCAAAAATCTCGGCCTTGGCCTTGGCGATCTCGTCGAGGTTTTTGAAGAAGCCGAGATGCGCCGCGGCGATCAGCGTGACGATGGCGACATGCGGCCGGACCATCTTGACCAGTGGTCGGATCTCGCCGGGATGGTTCATGCCGATCTCGAACACCGCATAGTCGCAATCATCCGGCATGCGCGCCAAGGTCAGCGGCACGCCCCAGTGGTTGTTGAACGACTGCGCCGAGGCATGCACCTTGCCGATCGCCGACAGCACATGGCGTAGCGCTTCCTTGGTGGTGGTCTTGCCAGCCGAACCGGTCACCGCGATGATCTTCGCCTTGGACCGCGCGCGAGCGGCAACGCCAAGCTTCTCCAGCGCCGCCAGCACATCCTGCACGACGATCATCGGCGCCGTCAGCCGCCCGAGCGACGGCAACTTGCCCTCTGCGACGACCAGCACGCCGGCGCCGGCCTTGATCGCCGCGGTCGCGAAATCATGGCCGTCCATCGTCTCGCCCTTGATGGCGAAGAAAGCATCGCCCGGCTGCAGGCTGCGGCTGTCGATCGAAATCCCCGATATGCCTTCCGGCATCGGCCCGAGCGGCCGTCCGCCCATGGCGTCAACCAGCGCATCGGCGGTCCACAGCACGCTCATGCGGCCCGCTCCCGCAGTGCCGAGCGGACTTCCTCATGGTCGGAGAAAGGAAATGTCTCGGCGCCGATGGTCTGGCCTTCTTCATGGCCCTTGCCGGCAACGATCAGCGTGTCGCCGGCCTTGAGCATGGCCACCGCGTCATGGATCGCCTTGCGGCGGTCCCCGATCTCGATGGCGCCGGGCGCAGCCGCCATGATCGAGGCGCGGATGGTTTCGGGCACTTCCGAACGCGGATTGTCGTCGGTGACGATGACGACATCGGCCAGCCGCGTGGCGATTTCGCCCATGATCGGCCGCTTGCCTCGGTCGCGGTCGCCGCCGCAGCCGAACACGACGATAACGCGGCCGGTGGTGAACGGCCGCACCGCGGCCAGCACATTTTCCAGCGCATCCGGCTTATGGGCATAGTCGACATAGACCGGCGCACCATTGGCGGTCGCGCCGACAAGGTCGAGCCGGCCAGGTGCGCCCTGAAGTTTCTCCAATGCCATCAAGGCCTTGGCAACGGGCGTTCCAGTGGAAATCGCGAGACCCGCCGAAACCAGGGCATTGGCGATCTGAAAATCACCGGCCAGCGGCAGGTCGATCTCGTAAAGCACGCCGTCGGCTTCGACCTCGGCGCGCTGGCGGTGGCGCTCATGCTCGACCCGCTTCAGGCGCAAGAAATCGCCATGGCGGCCGACCGTCAGCACCTTGAGCCCTGCGGCCTGCGCTGCCTTTATTGTCGGCGCAGACCACGGATCGTCGGCAAAGATGATGGCCGGCGCGCCTTTCGGCAGCAGCGTGTCGAACAGGCGCAGTTTGGCGCGATGGTAGTCCTCGACCGTCGGATGATAGTCCATATGGTCGCGGCCGAGATTGGTGAAGCCGCCGGCGGCGAGCTTGACGCCATCGAGGCGGCGCTGGTCGAGACCGTGGCTGGACGCTTCCATCGAGGCATGGGTGACGCCGGCCTCCGCCAGTTCTTTGAGCAATTGGTGCAAAGCCACCGGATCAGGCGTGGTCAGCGAGCCATACTCGTTGCGGCCCGGCGCCACCACGCCGGTGGTGCCGATCGAAGCGGCGGCGAAACCCGCCTGCTCCCAGATCTGTCTGGTAAAGGCGGCGACCGACGTCTTGCCGGCGGTGCCGGTCACCGCGACCATGGTCTCAGGCTGCTTGCCGAAGAAACGTGCCGCGCTCAACGCCAGCGCCAGGCGCGGGTCCTCGACGCTGAGCACCGGAACGGACAGGCCGGAAACGGCGCTGGTCTCGCCCGTCACAACAGCCGCTGCACCGCGCTTTGCGGCGTCAGTGGCATAGGCGGCGCCATCCGCCTTGCTGCCGGCGAGCGCGAAAAAGACGACGCCCGGCTTTACCTGACGGGAATCCGACGAAATCCCGGTTACCTCCAGATCGCGGGACGCTGTTCCCTCGACAGGCAGGATACCGGCTAAATCTCTCAGGTGCATCGAACCCCGTTTATCTCAACAAAATAGCGCGCAGTTGCCGGCGCGCCCCAAGAATCACTGATAGGAAACCAGCGTTGCACCATTTTCATGGCTGAAATCTGGCTTCACGCCAAGCATGGCCGCTGCCCGCCGGATGATATTGCCGGCCATGACCCCCGCATTGTTGGCGGCAACGTCGGTCATCCCGGGCTTTTCCGGATGCGGAGCGTCGGCAATCGTAAACACCAGATATTGCGGATCGTCCATCGGGAAAGCGGCGACGAAGGTGTTGAAATTCAGTTCCTTCGAGTAGCGGCCATTGATGACCTTCTCGGCCGTTCCGGTCTTGCCGCCAACGCGGTAGCCAGGGGCCCTGGCGTTTCTGGCCGAGCCCTTCTCGGCATTGAGCGTGTAGAGGTAGCGCATGCCCTCCACCGTCTTTTCGCTGACCACTCTCTTGGCCACCGCCATGGCATCCTGCTCACTGCGGACCAGGAAAGTCGGCGGGATCAGGTAGCCCTGCATCAGCGCCGCGCAGCCGACAGCCGCCTGCAGCGGCGTCGTCGACACGCCATGGCCGAAGGCGATGGTGAAGGAGTTGACCTGTTTCCAGACCTTCGGTTCGGTCGGGCGGGCGACTTCAGGAAGTTCGGTCTGCATCCTGTCCAGAAGGCCGAGGCGATGCAGGAATTCGCGGTGCCCCTCGATGCCGACCAGCTCGGCCTCGCGGGCCGATCCGATGTTGGAGGAATAGAGGAACACTTCCGGCAGTGACAGCACGCGGTTCTTGCCATGGAAATCGTGGATGGCCTGATGGCCGACACGGATCGGATGCGACGCGTCGAAACGGCTGGTCATGTTGGCCTTGCCGGAATCGAGCGCCATCGCCGAGGTGAAGCTCTTGAAGGTAGAGCCCATTTCGTAGAGGCCGGCCGACATGCGGTTAAGCCGGTCCTTGTCTTGCGCATTAAAGGGATTGTTCGGATCGAAATCCGGCACCGAGGCCATGGCCACCACTTCACCGGTCTTGATGTTGAGCACGACGGCGCCGGCGCCCATGGCGCGGTAGCGTTCAAGGCCGGCGGCGATCTCGTCGCGCACCACATGCTGGACGCGCAGATCGATCGAAAGCTGCACCGGCTTCAGGTCCTTTGCCACCGCGAGCCCTGAGGCCTGCAAGTCGCTCAACCCCTGCTCGTCAATGTACTTCTCCATGCCGGAGATGCCCTGATTGTCGATGTTGGTGAGGCCGACAATGTAGGACGAGGTCACGCCGGCCGGATAGAAGCGGCGCTTTTCGGTGCGAAAGCCGATGCCGGGAATGCCGAGCTGCATGATGTCGGCCTGCTGCTTGGGCGTCAGCTGCCGCTGCAGCCAGACAAAGCCGGCGCCGCTCTTCAGCTTGTGGTAGGTCTGCTCGGGGTCGATATCGGGCAGAATGGTCGACAGCTTTTCGATCGCCTCGTCGGCATCGACGATGCGGCGCGGCTCGGCAAACAGCGATGCCGTCTTGATGTCGGTCGCCAGCACTTCGCCGTTGCGGTCGACGATATCGGGGCGCGAGGCCGTCACCCGGCTCTGCGGCCCGTTCGACATATCGGGGTTCTGGAAGCCGAGATAGACCAGCCGCCCGGCGATGGTCGAATAGATGCCGAAGAACACCGCCATCGTCATGATGATGCGGGTCTTGGCCTTGCCGCCGGTCGCCTTGCGCGCGCCTTCGACGACGATCGAGCCGTCCTCGCCGGTCCTTGCGCGCCGCTTCAGCAACCCACCGATCTTCGGAAGCTTGACGCTCATTGGGAACCCGACGCTCATTGGACGATGGCTCCGGTCACCACGGGATCCTTGCCGGCTGGCCCTTTGTCGGAATTGTCGGCCATGCCGCCAAGCCGCTGCGACGACAGGTCCTCGATGTTGAGCGGTTTTGCCGGAAGATCGTCGATCCCGACGATCTGACGCGCATTGACCGGCTCGAGCGCAAGCTGCGATTTGTAGGTTTCAGCCAGCTTCTGCAGGCGCGACGGCTGGGTCAGCAGGCTCCAGTCGGCCTTGAGCAGGTCGATCGTGTCCTCCTCATAGCGGATCTGCGCCTCGATCTTCTGAACCGAGGCCAGTTGTTCCTCGGCCTCGCGCTTGGCCTTGTAGGTGAAGGCCGCGGCCGAAACCATGACGGCGATCAGGACTATGTCGCTGGTTCGAAACAAGTGCTCACCTCTCTCGCGGCGCCTGGATGCCGGGAAGTTTTGGAAGGCCGAAAATCGAAAGGTCGCCGGCGCGCGCCGGCGCCTCGGTGCGGATAGCAGCGCGCAGCCTGGCCGAGCGGGCGCGCGGATTGGCAGCAACCTCGGCATCGCCTGCCGTCACGCCGCCACCAGCCTTGCGGAAGGTCGCGGTGCGGGCGTGCGCCTCGGGCAAATGACGTGAGCCGGTGGCGACGTCGGCGCGGTCGGCGATGAAGCGCTTGACGATGCGGTCTTCCAGCGAATGGAACGTCACCACGGCAAGCCGCCCGCCGGGCTTCAGCACGCGCTCGGACGCCACCAGCGCCTTGGCCAGTTCGCCAAGCTCGTCATTGACGAAAATGCGCAGCGCCTGGAAGACGCGGGTGGCCGGGTGGATCTTGTCCTTCGGCGCGCGGCCGATATGCGTCTCGATGGCATCGGCGAGGTCGAGCGTGCGCTCGAACGGGCGTTTTTCGCGGCGGCTCTCGATCATGCGGGCGATGCGGCCAGCGTTGCGCTCTTCTCCGAGGAAGCCAAAGATGCGGGCAAGGTCGCCCATCTTGAAAGAATTGACGACATCGGCGGCGCTCAAGCCCGCCTGCGCCATGCGCATGTCGAGCGGCCCGTCGGCGCGGAACGAAAAGCCGCGCTCGGCTTGGTCGACCTGCATGGAGGAAATGCCGATGTCGAGGACAACGCCGTCGGCGCTTTCGACCTGTTCGTCCAGCGTCGAGAACGGCGCCTGCACCAGCCTCAGCCTGCCGGCTAACTGCTGCTCCAGGCTGCGTCCCGCGGCAATGGCGTCCGGATCGCGATCGATGGCGACAACGGAGGCACCGCTTGCCAGGATCGCCTTGGTATAGCCGCCGGCGCCAAACGTGCCGTCGATGATCACATCGCCTTCTGTGGGCGCGAGCGCTTCCAGCACTTCGGCAAGGAGGACCGGAATGTGGCGGACCGATCCGCCAACGGCGCTGATATCATCGCCGTGATCTGCCATCATTCCGGTCGCTCCCCAGGCTTCGTCCCCTGCCGAAGCTGCAAAAGCCGGGCGCGCGCCTGCGCCCCATAGGCGGCAAGCCGCCCTGGTTCCCAAACTTGAAAGAAATTGCCGCGGCCGACGAAAGCCACTTCGCTCGTAATGCCCGTATGCTCGCGGATGAAATCGCTCATCGTGATGCGGCCGTCCTGGTCGAGCTTCAGGAACGCCCCGTCGCCATGGCAGAAGAACGACATGTCGTCTGCCGTCTGCAAAAATGGATCCTCCAGCGCGATGCGCTGCTCGTAGCGGTCGAGCAAATCGAGACCGCCGACATCCATCGCCGCGACATCCAGGCAACGCAACGCGTAGAGGTCGGAATAACCGCGCTTCTGCACGACCGCGCGGAAATGCGCCGGAACGGAGACCCGCCCCTTCGCATCGATCCTGTTCACCGCGCTTGACAGAAACCGGTCCATGACACGCTACAGCCGCTTCCGCCGCCGCACCCCTCTCCATGTTTTCGTCCGCGCCAGCGAGGCGCGTCCCCTGCCGAAAATCTGCTTCGGTCCCAACAGCAAAACCCGGCAAACGCACAGCCGCCGCGGCTGCCCGATTGGCGTACGCTTTACCCTGACGCGGAACGAAGGCTTTGGTATCGAAATGGGATATCATGGGGCACTATGGGCGTCAACGGGAACGGGCTTCACAATCGCGCGCGCCACAACCGGTGAGAGCAGCTTTGACGACGCTCCCGTCTTTATCTCCCATTAAGCCTAACGAACCGTTTAGAGCGGCTTGGCCCAACCGGAAGCGGCTTGCCGCGCATCGCCGCCACGCATAGCGTCGGCCCGTCTTTTCGCCCAGCAACAAGGTTTGAAATCCATGTCCGAAACAGCCAGGTCACGCGCGGCCTCCCTTGCCCATCTGCGTCGCGACGGGCTTGCCAAAGGCGATCCCATCCCTTTGCCGCTGACCATGGCCGCCATTTTCCACAACCCGGGCGATGGCGCCGGCTACAGTCAGTACGGCCGCTACAGCAACGCCACCTGGGATGCGGTCGAGCACATGCTGGCGCATCTGGAAGACGCCCCATGCGTCGGCTTCCCCTCGGGAATGGCGGCGATCTCGGCGGTGTTTTTCGGCCTGTTGAAATCCGGCGACCGCATCCTTTTGCCATCCGACGGCTATCACGCCACGCGAGCGCTGGCGGAGCGTTTCCTGAAGCCGTTCGGCATTAGCTATGATCTCAGGCCGACATCGACCTTTCTCGATGGTGGCTTCGACGGCTATCGGCTCGTCTACATCGAAACCCCGTCAAATCCGCGACTGGACATCTGCGACATCACAGCCGTCGCCGAGGCCGCGCATGGGACGGGCGCAATCGTCGTCGTCGACAACACGACGATGACGCCGTTCGGCCAGCGCCCGCTGGATCTCGGCGCAGACATCGTCGTTGCCGCCGACACCAAGGCGGCCAACGGCCACTCCGACGTGCTGTTCGGCCATGTCGCCAGCCGCGATCCCGACATCATCGCCGCCGTCACCGGATGGCGCGAGTTGGCGGGCGGCATTCCCGGACCGTTCGAGGCCTGGCTGGTGCATCGCGGCCTGGAGACGCTGGATGTGCGCTTCGATCGCATGTGCACGTCGGCGGAATTGATCGCGAAGCGCCTGAAAGATCATCGCGCCGTGAGCGGCCTGCGCTATCCCGGGCTGGAAGGCGACCCGTCGCACAACCTCGCCCGCGCCCAGATGGAGCGCTTCGGCTTCCTCGTCTCCTTCGAATTCGCCTCAGAGGGCAAGGCCGAGGATTTCATCAACAATTGCACGCTGATGCAGGCGGCGACATCCTTCGGCGGCGTCCACACCTCGGCCGAGCGGCGGGCCAAACGCGGCGATGCCGTGCCACCCGGCTTCGTGCGCCTATCGGTGGGTTGCGAACCGGTGGAAGAATTATGGCAGGCGATCGAGGCGTCGCTGGACAAGATCGGCGCTTGAATCGACAGGCGCGCCCGAGGGCGCAACCTGCTGATCTCAAAAGATCTTCGATTTCGCGGAAAATTGCCAGCTGGCCTGTAAGCCGGGTTTTGTATGGCCCTCACCCCTTGCGAGGCGAGAACGTGGCGGCCATTCATCTTGGACGCATGTTGCCATGCGTCTCACGCAACCTACCCGAACGGTGAGCCGGAAACAGCCCTCGAAGGTTTCCCCTCGCACCGTCCCTATTCGGTCTTGCTCCCGGTGGGGTTTACCGTGCCGCTCCTGTTGCCAGTCGCGCGGTGGGCTCTTACCCCACCCTTTCACCCTTACCCCGATAAATCGGGGCGGTTTGCTTTCTGTGGCACTTTCCCTGGGGTCGCCCCCGCCGGCCATTAACCGGCACCGTGTCTCCATGGAGCCCGGACTTTCCTCACCCGCAGCCTTTCGGCTTTGCGGGTGCGGCCGCCCGGCCAGCTGGCAGGGCGTATAAAGGGGTTCGCGTTCCAAAACGCAAACGAAAAAGAAGACTTATGCCGGCGATCCCAACGCAGCCATCTGCACCTTGACCTTGCCGCAATAGGCGGCCGACACCGGGTTCATCCGCGTCGCGGCATGGCCGGCATTGTATTTCAGGATGGTGCCGCAGGTCGTGCCGCCGCCGAGGTTACGCGCCATGGCGAGATACTTCATGCCGTATTTGATGTTGGTGTCGGGATCGAACAGGCCCTTGGTCGAACCGCTATAGCCCATCATCCGCGCCGTCGCCGGCTTGATCTGCATCAGGCCGATCTCACCGGCGCTGCCGACGATGTTGGGGCGATAATTGCTCTCGATCTTGATGACCGCCTTGGCCAACGACACCGGCACGCCTTCGGCCGCCGCATAGCGGGCAATGATCGCCGAATACTGGCCGCCGAGGGCCGCCGCCGCGGTCGACTCTGAAGCGGTGCTCGGGCGGATCGACGCGGTCGTCGTCAGGTCGATGCTCTTCCTGCCGCGCTTCAAATTCCTCTTGGCCGTCGCTTTTCTGACCTTCACCACGGCTGCCTTCTGCACTTTGGCAGTGGCTGTCCTCTTGGCTTTCGGGCTCGCTTTCGTCATGGCGGTTTTGGCGGGGGTGGCGATGAAGCCCTGGTCTGCCCTCTGGCTCAGTGGTGCGGCATCGGCCGCGCTGAAGGCAAAAGTCATCACGCCGGCAGCAATAGCTGCCGTTACAACGGTCAATTTCTGCATGTGGTCCTGTTCTGTCTGGGCCGCGCGAAGATCTTCGCGCAGCAACGCCTAATCAATATCGAAACATCCGGGGGGCTGAATGTCCGATAACTTGCACGCAACGCCTTTGAGGGCCGAATTGGTGTCGAACAAGGCGAGGCAATTCACTTTCAGTGACAGGCTGTAACTTAAAGACCCTGGAAAAGACTGTTTGGATTAGGCTGCCCTAACGGAAGCCAGCAGGCTTTGCAGCGTGCGGACCGTCGAGCCGTCGGCGACGCCATTTACCAGCCGCGGGCGGAAATGCCGCTGAAACGCTTCGACGACCATTTCGGTCTGGCGGTCGAAGGCGCCCGATATCTCCACGCCATAGCCGTAGAGCGCCAGCATCGACTGCAGCGCCTCGACCTCGCCGCCAGTATCGCCGGCTTTCAGCACCGGGCCGCGCCGGATCGGCGCCGCAGGCACGAGATGGCCGACCCCGGCCGCAAACAGCGCCTTCCAGGGGAATTTCTCGCCTGGGTCGATCTTGCGCCCCGGCGCGACGTCGGAATGGGCGAGCACGCGTTGAGCCGCGACGGAATGCCGCCTGATTATCCCTTTGCAAAGGCCAATCACCGCCTCGATTTGCCGCTTGGGAAAGGTCGAATAACCGAGCGTATGGCCCGGATTGACGATTTCGATGCCGACCGAGCAGGAGTTGATGTCGGTGCGCCCGAACCAGGAACTGGCGCCCGCATGCCAGGCGCGGTCGCTCTCGCGCACCATCTGGACGATGCGGCCATCCTCGTGGACCAGATAGTGTGAGGAAACCTCGCTGGCGGGGTCGCACAGCCAGGCTTCGGCCGCGGCACCCGTCGCCATGCCGGTATAGTGCAGCACGATCATGTCGGGTCTGAGCGCATCGCGCCGTGGGCCGAAATTCGGCGATACCCTGACCTCGGCGCCTGGCTCGTCGGGCAGGAAGCCGCTCATGCGTGCCTGAGGCCCCGCTCGATCATTTCATAGGCCGCGTTGATCGCCGCCACCCTGGTCGTCGCGATCTTGATGAATTCCTGCGGCAGGCCGCGCGCGATCAACCGGTCCGGATGATTGTCGGAGACCAGCTTGCGATACCGCTTCCTGACCTCCTCGAACGGCTTGCCGCGCTCGATGCCGAGCACGACATAGGGATCGCCGGCGCCGAGATTGACGTGCCTGGCCATGATCGCCTCGTAATGCACCTCGTCGATGCGGAAAATCTCGGCAATACGGTGCAGGAAGATGCCTTCGCGCTCATGCACCACCCCGTCGGCCTTGGCGATGTGGAACAGGCCGTCGAGTATGTCTTCCAGCATCATGCAGTTGGAATGGCCAGAGCCGCACATCTGCGCCATGCGCTCGGCATAGATTTCAAAGCCGGCAACGTCGCGCTTGGCCAGATCGTAGAGCCGCGCCACATTGCGGGTCTGGTCCCTCGGCACCTCGAAGATTTCCTGGAAGGCACGCACCTCGTTCTGGGTGACGATGCCGTCGGCCTTGGCCATCTTGGCCGAAAGCGCAATCATCGCGACCGAGAAGGCAACCTGTTTGCGCAGCTCGGCGTCACCAGAGAAAACAGTACGCACAGCCTCGACCACTTCGGCGACGCCCGAACTGGCTGAAGAAGAAACACGGGTGATGAACTCGCCGAGGCGATCCCAAATCGACATGAGCGCTTATTAGGGCCGCCGGCCATCGCTATCAAGCCGAGACAGTGCCGCAGGGTGGATCGATTTACGCAAACAACCGACGCGCCAGATCGCAAAGTGCTGGAATTAGCCGATCGTCGCCCCCGAAACCGCCCAGAGCGGCCCCTGAACGCAGGAAGGCCGGCGCGAAGCCGGCCTCCTCTCCCGTCACATCAAAGTGACCGAGACTGCTGCTACTGCGCGGGGGCGGCAGGAGCAGGTGTTGCCGGAGCCGGTTCTGCGGGCTTCGGTGCATCCGGCGTCACCGGCTTCATGGGCTCGGCGGCTGGCGGATTGGTGCTCTGGGTGGTGGTGTTATCCGTACCGCTGTCGCTGCAAGCTGCGACGCCCAGCAGGGCCAGGGCGGAAACGGAAGCAAGAATGAGCTTTTTCATGACATCTCTCCTTCAACACACGCTCACGTTCCGGTGAACGGTCGAAGGGGAAATGCATCAGACGGCCATGAGTTTCGTAACGTTGCGTTTCGGCATGTAACATCCCTATAGCCGATTGCAGGCCGCGCGACGGCGAACTAACAGTCTGAAACCAAATGCAATGCCGGAGCTCTGCGTGGACAAGAATTGGGATTTTTGGATCGACCGCGGCGGCACTTTTACCGACGTGATCGGGCGCGACCCGGATGGCGGGTTGCATCCCAAAAAACTCCTGTCGGAAAATCCCGAAGCCTACCCTGATGCGGCCATAGCCGGGATCCGTGAGTTGCTCGGCCTGAAATCCGGCGCTGCCGTTCCGCCCGGCCTGATCGGCGACATCAAGATGGGCACCACCGTTGCCACCAACGCGCTTTTGGAGCGCAAGGGCGACCGCGTGCTTTTGCTCATCACCAAGGGTTTTCGCGATGCCCTGAAGATCGCCTATCAGGCGCGGCCGGATATCTTCGCCAAGGAGATCATCCTTCCCGAGCAGCTCTATGAGCGCGTCATCGAGATCAACGAACGCGTGCGCGCCGATGGCTCCGTCGAGCGCCTGCTCGACATTGCCGCCTGCCGTCCCGCCATCGAACAGGCAAAGGCCGACGGCATCGATGCGGTGGCGATCGTCTTCATGCATGCCTGGAAATACCCCGACCACGAGAGGGCGGTGGCGAAAGTCTGCCGCAAGATTGGATTCTCGCAGATTTCGGTCAGCCATGAGGTCTCGCCGCTGATCAAGCTGGTCGGCCGTGGCGATACCACGGTGGTCGACGCCTATCTGTCGCCGATCCTGTCGCGCTATGTGCAACGGGTGGCGGGAGAACTGAGCGCTGTGTCGCCAGCGCCTCACTCTGTCACGCCCCCCTCTGCCCTGCCGGGCATCTCCCCCACAAGGGGGGAGATCAGCCAGTCCCCCCACCTGATGTTCATGATGTCGTCGGGCGGGCTCACCGCAGCCGACATGTTCCAGGGCAAGGACGCGCTTTTGTCCGGCCCGGCCGGCGGCGTTGTCGGCATGGTCGAGACGGCAAAGCTCGCCGGCTTCGAGAAAGTCATCGGCTTTGACATGGGCGGCACCTCGACCGACGTCGCCCATTATGACGGCGAGTATGAGCGCGCCTTCGACACCGAGGTTGCCGGCGTGCGCATCCGTGCGCCGATGATGCGCATCCACACGGTCGCCGCCGGCGGCGGCTCGATCCTGCATTACGAAGCCGGCCGCTTCCGCGCCGGGCCGGATTCCGCCGGCGCCAATCCCGGACCAGCCGCCTACCGGCGCGGCGGTCCGCTCGCGGTCACCGACGCCAATGTGATGCTGGGCAAGCTGCAGCCCGATTTCTTCCCGGCGATTTTCGGACCCGGCCAGGACCAGCCGCTGGACGTCGCCGCCGTGCGCGAAAAATTCAAAGCCCTTGCCGCCGAGATCGGCGACGGTCGCACGCCGGAGGCAGTCGCCGAAGGCTTTGTCACCATCGCGGTGGAAAACATGGCCAACGCCATCAAGAAGATCTCCGTCCAGCGCGGCTATGACGTCACCGAATATCTGCTGAACTGCTTTGGTGGCGCCGGCGGCCAGCATGCCTGCCTGGTTGCCGACGCGCTCGGCATGGAAGCGGTGCTGATCCACCCCTTCTCCGGACTGCTGTCGGCCTACGGCATCGGCCTGTCGTCGGTTTTCGCGTCGCGCCAGCAGGCGCTGCTCAAGCCGCTTGCAGAGGAGTCGCGAACCGAGATCGACAGCCTCATTGCCAGTTTGAAAAAGGCCGTCGTCGCCGAACTCGCCGCGCAAGGCATCGCCGAGGACAAGGTTGCCGCAAAGCCGGTTTTGCACATCCGCTATGATGGCACCGACACCACACTGCCGGTGAATTTCGAGCAGGACTCGATCTTCCAGGCCAGGCGCGACTTCGAAATCGCCCACAAGGCGCAGTTCGGTTTCGTCTATGACGACAAGCCGATGATCGTCGAGACCGTCGGCGTCGAAGGCAGCGAAGTCACCGAAACCACGACCGAAGCCTATGCGCCCGCCGGACCGGCGAGGGTTGAAGCCGGTGCTTCCGGAACGCGGCGCATCTACACCGAAGGCCAGTGGCGCGAAGCCGGCATCCATCGCCGCGAGAACCTGCGCCCGTCCAACCTGGTCGCGGGCCCCGCTCTCATCATCGAGCCGAACCAGACCATCGTTGTCGAACCGGGCTGGCAAGCCGAAATCACCAATCTCAATCACGTCGTCATCCGCCGCACCGAAAGGAAAGTGCGCACGGCCGCCCTCGGTACCGAAGCCGATCCGGTGATGCTGGAGGTCTTCAACAACCTCTTCATGTCGATCGCCGAGCAGATGGGGGTGACGCTGCAGAACACCGCCTATTCCGTCAACATCAAGGAAAGGCTGGACTTTTCCTGCGCCGTCTTCGACCGCCACGGCGCGCTGGTCGCCAACGCACCGCACATGCCGGTGCATCTCGGCTCCATGGACCGCTCGGTCGAAACCATCATCCGGCTGAACTCCGGCGACATGCACCCCGGCGACGTCTTTGCGCTGAACGCCCCCTACAATGGCGGTACGCATCTGCCTGATATCACCGTGGTGACGCCGGTGTTCGATGACGCCAAGAAAGAGATCCTGTTCTGGGCGGCCTCGCGCGGCCATCATGCCGACATTGGCGGCACGGCACCCGGCTCGATGACACCGCTGGCCACAACGGTCGACGAGGAAGGTGTTTTGTTCGATAATTTCCGCGTCGTCGATCGCGGAAAATTCCGCGAGGCGGAGCTGCAGACGCTGCTCACCGACCACCCCTACCCCGCCCGCAACCCGCACCAGAACATCGCCGACCTAAAGGCGCAGATCGCCGCCAATGAAAAGGGCGTGGCGGAACTGCGCAAAATGGTCTCCCATTTCGGCCTCGATGTCGTCGAGGCCTATATGGGCCATGTCCAGGACAATGCCGCCGAAAGCGTGCGCCGCGTGCTGGAAAGGCTGCCCGACAGCTCGCAGTATGAATACCCGACCGACACCGGCCAGGTCATCAAGGTGAAGATCACGGTCGACCGGCAAAAGCGCGAAGCAACCGTCGACTTCACCGGCACCTCGCCTGTCATGAAGAACAATTTCAACGCGCCCGAGCCCGTTGCCCGCGCCGCGGTGCTCTACGCTTTCCGGGTCATGGTCGAGGACATGATCCCGATGAATGCCGGGTGTCTGCGGCCGATCAACATCATCATCCCCGACGGCTCGATGCTGAAGCCGGCCTACCCCGCAGCCGTCGTCGCCGGCAATGTCGAAACCTCGCAGCACGTCACCAACGCGCTGTTCGGTGCCATGGGCGCCATGGCCAATGCGCAAGGCACGATGAACAACCTGACCTTCGGCAACAAGCAGTACCAATACTACGAGACTATCTGCTCAGGCTCGCCGGCCGGGCAGATGAACTCCGGCCGCGGCTTTGCAGGCACCTCCGGCGTCCACACCCACATGACGAATTCGCGCCTCACCGATCCGGAGGTGCTGGAACTGCGCTTTCCCGTGCTGCTCGAGGATTTTCACATCCGCGAGGGATCGGGTGGCAAAGGCAAATGGAGCGCCGGCGACGGCACCAAGCGGACGATCCGTTTCCTCGAAAAGATGGAATGCGCCATCCTGTCCTCGCACCGCAACCGCCCGCCGCAAGGTCTGGATGGTGGCGGCGATGGCGAGGTTGGCTCGACCAAGGTGCGGCGCCAGGACGGCAGCATCGAGACGTTGATGGCCTGCGACCAGACCGTGCTCGACGCCGGTGACGCCGTCATCCTGACGACGCCGACGCCGGGAGGGTTTGGCCAAGCTTGATGCACACCGCTCAAAAATTGTTCATCCGTTTTGGGAAAGCGACTTGCAGCAAAACAACAAGCTGAAGCGTCAACAGCCTGTCACTGGCCTGTCATGACGCTGCGCTACCCGCTTGCGCCAAAGCAAACGGGGAATCATTAGCCATGACGGACGTTTCGGCAGATCTGGTCTTTCGCCGTGGCAAGGAAGTTGGAAAGGCTGTCTACCAGAACCGCCCGCTGTCAAAGGCCGGCCTTTCCGAGCGGCTGTTTGCGCTGCTGTTTTCCGGCCTTGTCTACCCGCAGATCTGGGAAGACCCCGAAGTCGACATGGAGGCCATGCAGCTTGGCCAGGGCCACCGCGTCGTCACCATCGCGTCCGGCGGCTGCAATATCCTCGCCTACCTCACCCGGTCGCCTGAACGCGTCGATGCGGTCGATCTCAACGCCGCCCATATCGCCTTGAACCGGATGAAGCTGGAAGCGGTGCGGCATCTGCCTTCGCAGGGCGACCTGTTCCGTTTCTTCGGCGCCGCCGACACCAGCCACAATTCGGAAGCCTATGACCGCTTCATCGCGCCGCATCTCGATCCGGTCAGCCGGCACTATTGGGAGCGTCGCAATTGGCGGGGCCGCCGGCGCATCACCGTCTTCGACCGCAATTTCTACCAGACCGGCCTGCTCGGCCTGTTCATCGCCATGGGCCATCGCACCGGCAAATTCTTCGGCGTCGATCCCGCCGGCATCATGGCGTCGAAGAGCATCGCCGACCAGCGCCGCTTCTTCAACGAGGAGCTGGCGCCGGTCTTCGACAAGAAGCTGTTGCGCTGGGCGACGTCGCGCAAGGCTTCGCTGTTCGGCCTCGGCATTCCGCCGGCGCAGTACGATTCGCTGATCACCTCGGGCGACGGCTCGATGGCCAGCGTGCTGAAGGCCAGGCTGGAAAAGCTCGCTTGCGATTTCCCGTTGAAGAACAATTACTTCGCCTGGCAGGCTTTTGCCCGCCGCTATCCCAATCCGGGCGAAGCCGCCCTGCCCGCCTATCTCGAAGAGGCCAACTACAAGGCGATCCGCAACAATGTCGATCGGGTCGGCATCCATCACGCCAATCTGATCGAATTCCTGGCCGGCAAGGACGCCGGGACCGTCGACCGCTTCATCCTGCTCGACGCGCAGGACTGGATGACCGACGACCAGCTCAATGCGCTGTGGTCGGAGATCACCCGCACCGCCTCGGTCGGCGCCCGCGTCATCTTCCGCACCGCCGCCGAACCCAGCCTGCTGCCAGGCCGCGTCTCGACGTCGCTGCTCGACCAGTGGAACTATGAGGACGAGGCCTCGCGCGACTATTCGGCCCGCGACCGCTCTGCGATCTATGGCGGCTTCCACCTCTATGTGAAGCGCGCGGCATGAGCACGAGCGAGCTGCCGGCCGACCATGCCGAGCTAATGGACGGCGTCTATCGCTGGCAGCGCCACATCTACGACCTGACCCGAAAATACTACCTGCTCGGCCGCGACCAGATGATATCGGGGCTGGACGTGCCGGCGAAAGGAACAGTGCTCGAGCTCGGCTGCGGCACCGGTCGCAACATTGCGCTTGCCGCTCGCCGCTACCCCGACGCCCGTTTCTACGGCCTCGATATCTCCGCCGAGATGCTGGAGACCGCCAGCAAGGCGATTGGCCGCGAGGGCCTGTCCGGCCGCGCCGTGCTGGCGCGCGGCGACGCCACCGATTTCGATGCCAAAACGCTGTTCGGCGTCGAACGCTTCGACCGCATCTTCGTGTCCTATTCCCTGTCGATGATCCCTGGTTGGGAAAAGACGGTTTCGGCAGCCCTTGCGGCACTTGCGCCCGGCGGCTCGCTCCACGTCGTCGATTTCGGCCAGCAGGAAGGTTTGCCGAGCTGGTTCCGCACCGTGCTGCGCGGCTGGCTCAAGAAATTCCATGTCGCGCCGCGTGAATCATTGCGCGAAGTCCTGGAATCAGAATCTCGGCGAACCGGCGCAAGCTTCCGTTTCCGCACGCTTTATCGGGGTTATGCATGGCTGGCGGTGATCGCGCAGCCCAACCTCACCTCCCCCTCGATGGGGGAGGTCGCGCCGAAGGCGCGGGTGGGGGTGAAGCGCTAGGCACCCCACCCCGGCGCTGCGCGCCGACCCTCCCCATCAAGGGGAGGGTAAAGGGAGCTAATGCAGCGCCTTCACCAGCGCGCCAAGCATCACTTGCGGCCGGTAGCCGAGCTTGGCCGGAGTCAGTCCGAGCCGCACCACCACCAGCTGCTCCGACGGGATGATGGCGACCGTCTGGCCGTCATGGCCCTCCATCCAGTAGGTGTCCTTGGGCAGGCCGGCGGCGACGCCGGCGCCGGGATTTTCTTCGTCGCCCGGTGCCTCGATCCATAGTTGGCCCTTACCGTAGACTTTCGAGGCGGGCGCCGGCTCGCGCATCCAGTCGACGAAACCGGGGGGCAGGATCTGGTTGCCGTTCCACACGCCGCCCTGCAGCAGGAACTGGCCGAAACGCGCCCAGTCATGGCCGGTGGCGTAGAGATAGGATGAGCCGACGAAAGTGCCCTGCTCATCGGTTTCGAGCACCGCGCTTTGCATGCCAAGCGGCGCGAACAGCGCGGTCCGCGGCCAAACCAGCGCCTTCGCCTTGTCGCCGATCGCATCCTGCCACAGCCGCGACAGCATCACCGCCGTACCGCTCGAATAGGAAAACACCTTGCCGACCTCGCCGGTCAGCGGCTTGGCTTCGGCGAAGCCCGCCATGTCAGGCTCGAGATAGAGCATGCGCGTTACATCGGCGACGTCGCCGTAATCCTCGTTGAATTCCAGCCCGCTCGACATCGCCATCATGTCGGCAAGACTGATGGCGGCGCGGCCGTCCGCCTTCCAGGGGCCGAACAGGCCCTGGTTGGTCACCGCCATCTTGCCGTCCTTGACCAGCGTGCCGACGAGCGCGGCATTGACCGTCTTGGTCATCGACCAGCCAAGCAGCGGCGTCTTCGCCGAAAAGCCGTCGCCATAACGCTCGGCGACGATGCGGCCATTCTTCACCACCACCACCGCCCGCATGCCGGTTCCGGTCATCCCCGCATCGTCGAGGATCTTGCCGATCTCGGGATTCTGCGAGGCATCGACCCGATCTCCCTCAGGCCACAGATCGCCCTTGGCGGCCACCGACGCTTCGGCAGGGATTGTCGTGCGCCGTACCTTGCCGACATCGCCATCGGGAACCGAGGCGCAACCCAGGCCGTCGCGCGCGACGGCAACGCTCTTGCCGAGGAAGCCAAGCAGCCCGGCCGAGACTGTCCCCCTGTTCTTGTCCACCGACACTTTCATCAGCCTGAGTAGCGGATGGCCGGGCGCCTGCACATCGACAGCCAGCACCTCGTTGGGGTCACGTCCGGCGATAAAAACATTCGAGCAGACGATCTTGGCCGAATAGCCCGAACCGACGCGGATCAGTTCCGGCGGCGCGATGTAAAGCCAGGCAAACAGCGCGGCAACCGCCAGCACGACCAGACCGAGCAGCCATTTGACGATTTTGACGACGATCCGCATGTTAATCCCTGCTTTCAGCTGCCCGGTCGCTTCCGGCTCGATTTATGTCATCGATTTGCCGCCATTGCTTCCGCAAAATCGGAGTTCCTGTCGAGCGCCGTCAACCAGATATCAACCATGATCGGCGATCACAGGGTGCACGCCGCCCGCAATCACCGAGTGGTTTTGGGACAAAGGCAGGCATAAAGATGGAGAATCAGGCGATGCTGTGGGGCGATCGCCTGGGGGCACCCTTAACGACAACCCAACAGCGACCGGCTGATTCCGGCTCGGGAAATGCGATGCGCCGTTTCGCGGCCCTCATCTCGTTGACGCTTCTGGCCGCCTGTTCGACCGCTGGCGATCTCGTGCCGTCGATGTCGCCTTCGAGCAGCCCGACGGTTGCTGTGCGCGCGCCGCGCTTCGAAGACTCCAAGCCGCATGAATGGGACAGCGGCGCGCCCTGGAATTACGCCGTTCACGGCACCGATGTCTCAAAGTACCAGACCTCGGTCGACTGGCCGACAGCCAAGGCCAGCGGCATCTCCTTCGCCTTCATCAAGGCGACCGAGGGCGGCGATCGTTTCGACGACTATTTCAACGAGCATTGGGCCCGCACCAAAGCCAATGGCATTCCGCGCGCGGCCTACCATTTCTTCTATTTCTGCACGCCGGCCGCCACCCAGGCGCGCTGGTTCATCGAGAACGTGCCTGTCGACCGTTCGGCACTGCCGCCGGTGCTCGACATGGAGTGGAACCCGCAATCGCCGACCTGCCGGCTGCGCCCGGATTCCGCGACGGTGCGGGCCGAGATGACCACCTTTCTTGAGATCATCGAGCGACATTACGGCAAGAAACCGATCATCTACACCTCGATCGACTTCTTCGACGACAATGATCTGTCGACCTTCCGCGGCTATCCCTACTGGCTGCGCTCGGTCGCCGGTCATCCCCGCCAGAAGTACGGCAGCCACCCCTTCACCTTCTGGCAATACACCGGAACCGGCATCGTTCCGGGCATAAGCGGCAAGTCCGACATCAACGTCTTCAACGGCTCCGAGGCCGCGTGGAAAAAGTGGCTGCGGCAGAACACCCGTTGACACCGGGTTCAACGGCAGCACCACTTTCAAAAAAGGGGCTGCGGCAGAAGAACCGTTGACACCGGCGCTGCCGCCTGCTTTTCGACGGTTCATGCGAACCGATTTGCAACCACAGGAATATCAGAGCCGGAAACAGTCGAAGAGCCGACTGCGCTCCGGGCTGCTCGCGGCCCTGCTGCTCAGCGCCGCGGCCATGCCGGCGGCAGCGCAGGAATGCGGCGGCGACTTCGAAGCCTGGAAACAAGGCGTCGCGGCGGAAGCCAAGGCTGCTGGCGTCGGCGCTGCCGGCCTCGACGCGCTGGAAGCCGCCACCATCGACGACAAGGTGCTGGCGCGTGACCGCGCCCAGGGCGTCTTCGCCCAGACCTTCATCCAGTTCTCCAACCGCATGATCTCGGCCTACCGGCTGAAACAGGGCGCGGCCAATCTGAAGAAATACGCCGACGTTTTCGCCCGCGCCGACCAGCAGTTCGGCGTCCAGGCGCCGATCATCACCGCCTTCTGGGGGTTGGAGACCGATTTCGGCGCCGTGCAGGGCGATTTCCACACGCTGAGCGCCTTGGTGACGCTGTCGCACGACTGCCGCCGCCCGCAGCTGTTTCGGCCGCAACTGGTGCCACTTTTGACGCTGATCGATCGCGGCGTCGTGCCGGCCGACGTCACCGGCGCCTGGGCCGGCGAGATCGGCCAGACGCAGATCCTGCCTTCCGACTATCTGGCGCGCGGCGTCGACGGCGACGGCGATGGCATCGTCGACCTCCGGCGCAGCGTCCCCGACGTGATCATGACCACGGCCAGCAAGGTCATGTCGCGCGGCTGGAAACGCGACCAGCCCTGGATCGAGGAAGTGCGCGTGCCCGAGGACATGCCGTGGGAGCAGACCGGCCGCACCAACAAGCTGCCGCTGTCGCAATGGGCCGCCTGGGGCGTCACCAACCCCGACGGCACGCCGCTGATCGACAACGGCCTGAAGGCCGGCCTGGCGCTGCCGATGGGCCGCAAGGGCCCGGCCTTCCTCGCCTATGACAATTTCGACGTCTATCTCGAATGGAACCAGTCCTTCACCTACGCGCTCACGGCGGCAAACCTCGCGGCACGGCTGGCAGGGGCAAAGCAGTTCGACCCGCGCAATCCCGAAACCGGTCTCAATGGCGACCAGATGAAGGAATTGCAGACCAAGCTCGAAGCCAGGGGCTATGACGTCGGCACCGTCGACGGCATTCTGGGCACCAACACCCGCGAAGCCATCCGCAAGGAACAGATGCGGCTCGGGCTGCCGGTCGATGGCTGGCCGACGCCGGAGCTTTTGGCGAAGCTGTAGCCCCCTTGCCTTCTCCCCTTGTGGGAGAAGGTGGATCGGCGCGCAGCGCCGAGACGGATGAGGGGTGTTCCAGGGAAAGCCGACGTCTCACTCCGCTGGAACACCCCTCATCCGTCGCCTTCGGCGACACCTTCTCCCACAAGGGGAGAAGGAAGAAACTCAATCCGCCATCGTCTCCAAACTCGCAAAACCCTGCGGTGCGTCGCCTTCGTCGAAGGGTGTCGTCACCTCGACGAAAGGGTCGGGATAAAAGCCGTTGAAGCGGGTCCTCAGCGACAGCGAATAGGCGCCGATATGGCCGATTTCGATCCAGTCGCCGGTGTCGACGGTTTCCGGCAGCCAGAACGGCCTTGACAGGATGTCGACGGAATCGCAGGTCGCGCCGCAGACCTTGAACGGCACGATGTTCTTCTCCTCGCCATTGCGCGAGCGGATCGCCGGATCGGGAATGAAGCGCGCCGGCAGCGTGATCTTGCCGGTCCAAGAATCCGACAGCGACGCCCAGATGCCGTCATTGATGTAGAGCCGCTTGCCCTTGCGCAACAGCACCCGCACGATCAGCGACAGGCAGCGCGCCACGATCACCCGGCCAGGCTCGGCCACCAGCGGCATCTGGTCGAACTGATATTCCCTGAGGTCGCCCGACAGCCGCGACATGATCTGGCCGAGTGACGGCATCTCGATCTGCTTGCGGTTGGGATCATGGCCATATTCGGCAGGAAAACCGCCGCCGACATCGAGACCGGCAACGTCGAAGGTCAGCCGGTTGCGCACCCAGTCGGCCGAGGCCAATGCCCGTTCATAGGTGTCGGGATCCTCGATCTGGCTGCCGACATGGAAGCAAAGGCCGACCTTGTAGCCGGTGCGGTTGAGCCGCTCTGCAAGTTCCACGGCATAGGCCGGCCCGGCGCCGAACTTCTTCGACAGTTCGTAGGCCGCCGAGCCCTTGGTCTGGACGCGCACGAAGACGCTGATGGCGCCCGGATCGATGTCGAGCGCCCGCACCACGCGAGTCAGCTTGGTGATCTCGTCCTCATGGTCGAGCGAAATGACGCGGATGGCGTATTTCTCCAGCGCCAGTTTGATGTCCGACTGCGCCTTGACCGGATGCATGTAAAGCATCTCGGCATCGGGCGACACCGCGCGCACGGCGGCGAATTCGCCCGGCGAGGCCACGTCGAAGGCGGTGACGCCGGCTTCGACCAGCGCCTTCAGCACGATCTGCTCGCCATTGGTCTTGACCGCATAGGCGGTCTTGCCGGGAAACATGCCCATGAATTGTTTGGCATCCGCCTTCAGCACCTGCGGGCGAAAGCAGTAGACCGGGTCGTCCGGACGAAGCGCCAGCGCCGCCTCGCGGGCATTCTCGAATCGCTGCATGGACGAATCCCCTAACTTCTCGGCTGCGCACAATTAATCCATGCTAGCGGCTAAAGAAAACAATTCTGTGTCTCGTGGCGCCGACGCTGCGGCACTACTCCAGATGTCAGCCTTTGCCATCAATCGGGTTTCGGGTGGCCCTTGTCGCCAAACCCGATATGCCCTTTGCCTGACCGACTGGCATTCAGGCCGTCTTGGGGAGGACGAATCACATGGCGATAGCCGCGACATCCGTGCCACGCGGACCGATGACCCTTAGGGATTGGGGCCAGCTTCTGCTGCTTGGCGCCATCTGGGGCGGATCGTTCTTCTTTGCCCGCATCGCCGTTGCCGAAATGCACCCGCTGGTGCTGGTGCTGTTTCGCGTCGCCATCGCGGCAATCGCGCTGCAACTCTATCTCGCCATTCGCGGTCCCTCTTTCCGCCTCGCCTTTCCGCATGCCGGCCTGTTCTTCCTCCTGGCGCTCGCCAACAATGTCGTGCCGTTCTCGCTGATCTTTGCCGGCCAGACCGCGCTTGGCGCCGGCGTCGCCTCTGTGCTCAATGCGACGACGCCGTTCTGGACGCTGATCCTGGCCAACGCGCTGACATCAGACGAAAAACTGTCGTGGAACAAGCTTGCCGGCATCGGGCTCGGCATTGCCGGCACCGCCGTCATGATCGGCCCAGGCCTGCTGGCCGGGCTCGGCGGTCCGGTCTGGGCGAAGTTCGCGCTGATCGGCGCCTCGCTCTCCTATGCCGTCGCGCTGATGATCGCCCGCCGCTTCAAGGGCGTGCCCTCGCCGGTCATCGCCACCGGACAATTGACGGCGTCGACCATCATCATGATCCCGGTGGTGCTGTTCACCTACGGCCCGGCCGGCCTGTTCTCGGCCTCGCCGCCGGTCTGGGCGGCGGTGTTGGCGCTGGCGCTGCTGTCCACCGCCTTCGCCTACATCCTCTATTTCAATCTCGTCGCCTCTGCCGGCGCCACCAACGCCTCGCTGGTCACCCTCATCGTCCCCGCCAGCGCCATCTTGCTTGGCCTGCTGTTCCTGGGCGAGCGGCTCGCTCTGTTTGAGTTCTGCGGCATGGCGCTGATTGCCTTCGGCCTGGTGACGATCGACGGGCGGCTGTTCGGTCGACGCTAATGAATGTCGCTCAAAAGTGGCCGCGGTTTTTGAGCGAACGACATGCACAAAAACAAGACCTAAAGCGCGGCGCGTGAATCCGCTCAAACGCGATGCGCTTTAGGGATGGTAGCGCTGCCATGCCACGCTTCCGCCACAGACCCGTCACAATTTATTCACAGCCCGGCAGCGGGCATTTGCCGAAGAGTTTCAATGCCTAACGCCAGGCGGCAGGTCGCAAATTTCACAATCGCGTCGCATTGCAGCATATTTTCCGCTTGCCTGTGGCACAAATGACCCTAGACTCCGTACATAGCTCTTTCATAGAGGAGGCTATGACATGGGACTCACGAGGCCAATCAACGCATTGATGATCTGTGCTGCATTCGCATTCATTGGCGCCCTTATCATAGGCGTTCTTCCGTAACCGCCAGAGCGGAAGAAGACAGCACCAAAATAGTCTAAGCTATTCGAAAGGCCGGGTTTTTCGCCCGGCCTTTTGCATTTCCAACCACTCAAGCCGCCGCTGATCCTGCCGCCTCCGCCTCGTGCGAGCGGATGCCGATCATGTGGCAGATGGCGAACACCAGGTCGGCCCGGTTCATGGTGTAGAAGTGGAAATCGCTGACGCCGCGCTCGACGAGGTCGAGCACCTGCTCGGCCGCCACTGCGGAAGCCACCAAAGCATGGGTCTGCGGGTCGTTGTGCAGTCCTTCGAAACGCTCGGCCAGCCATGCCGGCACCAGCGCACCGCAGCGTGCCGAGAAATTGGCGACCTGGGTGAAATTGTGCACCGGCAGGATGCCGGGCACGATCGGGATGTAGATGCCAGCCCGGCGCGCCTTCTCGACGTAGCGCTCATAGAGATCGTTGTCGAAAAAGAACTGGGTGATCGCCCGCGTCGCGCCATTGTCGGCCTTGCGCTTCAGCATGTCGAAATCGGTGGCGAAGTCTGGGCTTTCCGGGTGCTTTTCCGGATAGGCCGAGACCGAAATGTCGAAATCGCCGGCGCCCTTCAGCGCCCCGACCAGTTCTGCGCCATTGGCATAGCCGTCGGGATGCGGCCGGTAGGCGGTGCCGACACCCGCCGCCGGATCGCCGCGTAGCGCCACGAAGCGCTTCACACCCATCTCGGCGAATTCGCGGACCACGGCGTCGACCTCATGGCGCGCGGCGTCGACGCAGGTCATGTGCGCCGCCGGCGTCAGCGTCGTCTCGTTGAGGATGCGCTTGACGGTGCGGGCCGTGCGCTCGCGTGTCGAGCCGCCGGCGCCATAGGTCACCGAAACGAATTTCGGCTTCAGCGGCTCCAGCCTGGTGACGGTGTCCCAGAGCCTTGCCTCCATCTCATCGGTCTTCGGCGGGAAGAACTCGAAGGAGACGCGGACCTTGTCGCCAATGTCGGGACGGCGGGAAAAACGGAACTGGTTCATCAGGCGGTTTCCCTTGCCGGAAAAGTATCGTTGGAAGGTTCGGCGATCAGCAGACGGCGGTCGCGGCCGAGCCACAGCTTGACGGTAAGCCTGGCCTCGTTGCCACCGCGCGGCTCGAATTCCTGGGCATCCTCGAGGTCGAGCCCGGCCTCGGCAAACCATTCTGATATCTGCCGGTCGGAAAAGCCCAGCCGGACATGCGCATGCTGGTCGCGCAGGAACTCCAGCGCATGCGGCGCGAAGTCGACGATTACCAGCCGGCCGGCCGGGCGCAGCAGCCTGGCCGCCTCGCGGATGGCACGCGCCGGATCGTCGAGATAGTGCAGCACCTGATGGATGGTGACGAGATCGAAGGCGTCGCGCTCGACCGGCGGCGCAAAGATGTCGCCCTGGCGGACCTGCGCATTGGCAATGCCGGCCTTGTCGAGATTGGCGCGCGCCACCGTCAGCATTTCACGCGACATGTCGATGCCGACGCCGCGCCGGTAGAGCGGCGAGAAGATTTCGAGCAGCCGCCCGGTGCCGGTGCCGAGATCGAGCATCGACTGGAACGGCCGCTTGCCGACCAGTTTGAGGAGTGCTGCTTCCACCGCGCGGTCGGGCACGTGCAGCGAGCGGATGTGATCCCAGCTGGCGGCGTTTTCGGAGAAATATTCGGCCGCACGATCCTGCCGCTTGCGCTTGACGGCAGCCAGCCGTTCGAGGTCGCGCTCAACCTGCGGATCGGCACCGCGAATGCCTGACACCAGACCCATGACGAAGTCGCGCGCGGAATCCGTATCCGACAGCCGGAAGAATGCCCAGGAGCCCTCCTGGTAGCGGCCGATCAGCCCCGCTTCCATCAGCAGCTTCAGATGGCGCGACACGCGCGGCTGCGACTGGCTGAGGATCTCGGTGAGATCGGACACGGTGAGGTCGCCGCGCGACAACAGCGCCAAGATGCGCAGGCGGCTCGATTCGGCCGCCGCCTTCAACGTATCCACCATCGTATCGAGCGAGACATGCATGGGCGTATTCTCTTTGAAAAGATATAAACATATGTTTATGTCAGATTTGGCGGCATGACAAGGGCTATGTCGCTTCCTGACAAGAAAATGCCGCACGCGTGATCCCTGCGCCCGGGAAGCGCTTTTCGGTCACGATCGACTGGAAGCATGTGCTAGAGGCGAAAGCCATGTTCGAGACGCGCGACGGCGAAAAGCTCCTGCAGGCCGACCCGGCCGATATGCCGCCGGATGGCCATATCGTGTTCATCGGCCGCATCGCCTCGCCATGGACATCCAGGGAAAGCTGCCCGAAGAACATGCGAGCCGCCCGCGAGACCGGACAGGCGGCAACGGTTCTCATTGACCCCGCCTACCGCGACGGCCTGCTTGCCCTGGAGCGCGCCAGCCACATCGTCATCCTGTCCTGGCTGCATCACGCGCCGCGGACTCTTATTGTGCAAAAGCCGCGCCATGCGACTGAACCGAAAGGCGTTTTCTCGCTGCGCTCGCCTGCCCGTCCGAACCCGATTGGACTGCACGTCGCCGGACTGATCGCCGTCGACATCGACAATGGCCGCATCGATATCGATGCCATCGATGTGCTCGACGGCACGCCCGTCATCGACATCAAACCCTATTTCGCTTCGACCGACGCCTTTGCCGGGGCGACCATTGCCGGGCGCGACGACAAATGAGCGCGCCGACCGGCCGCCGCCGCGCCATCGCCAAGGCGCTGACCGCGCTCCTGCCGCTGGCGCCCTATGCCGATATGGAGAAAATCCGCGCCGAGGCCGGGGCGGTGCATATGAAGACGCTGCCGCCGGGCATTGCGGTGTGGCTGGCGACGATCGCCCATATCAGGCACGGCCATACCGACTATGAAAAGCTGCTGGCCGAGGGCTATGACCGCGACTCGGCGCGCTTCTTCGTCATCGAGCAGACCAATATGGTGCTGACGCGCTGGCGCGCCACCCGCCTGCTCGAGGCCGACGACGACGAGGAATGATTTCGGCTACTTCCGGCTGAGCACGGCAACCGCATTGTAGGGCTGGCCGTCGGCCTGCCCGACCCAGGTCCAGGACAGGTTCCCTTTGAAGAACCGGACGGTGATGCCGCCACCGTCGATGCATTTGTCCTGGCCGTAGGTGATGTTTTCGCGGTATTCCGCCGAGCTGTCGTCCCGGGAGAGCTGGGTCAGAGATCCGCCGCAGCCGAGCGACGGATAGTCGATCGACGCGCTGCCATCGCCAATGGTCATGGCGATCGCCCAGTCAGCGCCGCCAGCCCCGGCCGGGCTTTGATGGCCGCTGCCGGTCCAGACGCCGTTGAGCCCCGTCGCATTGACCACGCAAGGCACGTTCTGGAAGATCGGCGTCAGTTCGCTGCCCGTCTTTTCGCAGCGATAGGTCTGGCCGCTCTGGCACAGCTCCTCGCCCTCGCGCGCGCACTGCGCAAAGGCCTCGCCGGTGACGAAGACGAGGAAAACTGCAAAGATGATGGTCTGAAAAAATCTGCCCACGTTGCCCCCTCCCGGCCGGATATTTTCAAGGCTGACCATAGGGCAAATCGAATGGGCTACCTAGGATAAACAGCGCTGCCTGGGTGGCCCTATGCCGTCGGCTGAAGGCCGCTAGCCTGATCATTCCGCATTGAGCCGAAGGGACCAATCGCCATGAACCGAAGCGCAGCAGCAGGTAGCATTGCGTCCTTGCCGACCCTGTCCGAGCGCCATATCGATCCGCACTCCTATCCCAACGGCATCGCCTTCCTGGACGGCCAGTATCTGCCGATGTCGCAAGCGAAAATCTCGGTGCTGGATTGGGGCTTTCTGCATTCCGACGCCACCTACGACACCGTCCATGTCTGGGACGGCAGCTTCTTTCGGCTCGACCTGCATCTCGACCGTTTCTTCGCCGGCTTGCAGAAACTGCGCATGACGATCCCGTTCGACCGCGATGGTGTCGCCGAAATCCTCCACAATTGCGTGGCGCTCTCCGGCCACCGCGCCGCCTATGTCGAAATGCTGTGCACGCGCGGCGCCTCGCCGACCTTCAGCCGCGATCCGCGCCAGGCGATCAACCGCTTCATGGCATTCGCTGTGCCGTTCGGTTCGGTCGCCAATGCCGAGCAGTTGCGGCGCGGACTGCATGTCGCCATCAGCGACAAGGTGCGCATCCCGCCGGCCTCGATCGACCCGGCGATCAAGAACTATCACTGGCTCGATCTGGTGCGCGGCCTCTACGATGCCTATGACCGCGGCGCCGAGACCGCGCTGATCCTCGACTTCAACGGCAATGTTGCCGAAGGCCCCGGCTTCAACGTGTTCTGCGTCAAGGCGGGCCAACTGTCGACGCCGGCCATCGGCGTGCTGCCCGGCATCACCAGGCGCACCGTCTTCGATCTCTGCGCCGAAGCCGGCCTTGTCGCTGCCGCAGCCGATGTCAGCGTCGCCGCGTTGAAGGGAGCCGACGAAGTCTTCATCACCTCGACCGCCGGCGGCATCATGCCGGTGACGGTGATCGACGGCATGCCTGTCGCCGACGGCAAGGTAGGTGCGATCACCAGTCGGCTGATGGCGCTCTATTGGCAAAAGCATGACGACCCGGCCTGGTCGAGCGCGGTGCGCTATCCCTGATCGGTCGGCGTTCCTGCTCAACACGACGTCGTGACCAAAAAGATTCCCCCTCGCCTCTGGAAACTCGGCGAATGCGCCGTATATGGCAGAAACGGAGAAGCCTCCGTTTCCATCCCCAATTCACGGCCCGCAGGGGCAAGGATCTCAGATCATGACATCAAAGGTTTGGTTCATCACCGGATCGTCGAAGGGTTTTGGCCGCGTCTGGGCCGAGGCGGCACTCGCCCGCGGCGACCGTGTCGCCGCAACCGCCCGGGATGCCGGCACGCTCGCCGATCTCGTTGCGAAGTATGGCGACAACATCGCCGCGATAAAGCTCGACGTCACCGACAAGAAGGCCGTCGATGCCGCTATCGCCGAGGCGCATAAGCGCTTTGGCCGGCTCGACGTCGTCATCAACAACGCCGGCTATGGCCATTTCGGCGCCATCGAAGAAGTCAGCGAGCAGGAAGCCCGCGACCAGATCGAAACCAATGTCTTCGGCGCGCTCTGGGTCACCCAGGCGGCGTTGCCGATCATGCGGGCGCAGCGTTCCGGCCACATCATCCAGATCTCGTCGATCGGCGGCGTCAACGCCTTTGCCTCGCTCGGCCTCTACCACGCCTCGAAATGGGCGCTGGAAGCCTTCAGCCAGTCGCTCAGTCTGGAAGTCGCCGAGTTCGGCATCCATGTCACGCTGGTCGAGCCGGGCGGCTTCTCGACCGACTGGTCCGGCGCCTCGGCCAAAACCTCGAAAGCAATCGAGGCCTATGCGCCCGCCCGCGCCGCCATGGCCGAGCGCCGCAGCCGCGCCGTGGCCGGCGATCCCGACGCCACTGGACCGGCAATGCTCGAACTCGTCGATGCGCCCGAGCCGCCGCTGCGCGTGTTCTTCGGCGACGGCGGCCTGCCAATGATCAAGCAGGAATACGCCAACCGCATCGCGCTTTGGGAAAAGTGGGACCACGTTTCCGTCGAGGCGCAGGGCGCGAAGAAGAACCGCAAGGCGGCCTGAACACGTCTGTTAAATCCGGTTGCGCCGTCCCGGCGGCGCAGCCGGCTCTCCTATCGCCGAGCTACGGTCTATAAATCCACTGCTCGGGCACGCGCACAGAAATCTCTTCACCTGTCGTAATACAACCCGGTTTCTCGACCCAGGCAACCAGGCCGCGCAGCCGCTTCGCCGCCTTCGGGAAGGCCAGTGCGCCGGCTTCGCGATCGGCCATCCCGGCATTCTCGGCGACCGAACGCCCGGCGAGCCGACACGGCCCGTTCTGTGCGTCGACCTTGATCGTCACGCCGCCTTTGAAGAACAGCAGCGTGCCTGACGGCAGCATGGACAGATGCGGCACGCCTTCGATCAGCAGATTGGCGCCGATCCATTCCGGCTTGATTTCGGCCAACCCCATCCGTCCGGCAACAATCGCCAATTCGTCCGCCGCCACGATCGATATCTGCCGCTCGTTGCGCATTTCGGTGCCGCGCGGGTACCAAGGCTCGCGCCCGCCGGAGCGGCGCGTAGCGCCGGCATGGAAATCGCCATCGATGCCGTCGAAGCCGAGCTGCAATTCTTGAACCGCACGCGTCTGGAAGTGATCTAATGCGGCGACATAGAGTGCCGCCACTTTGGCGGACAACTTCCTGGCCGGGATGATTTCGACCGGCTTCTCGGACTCCGGGAAGAGGTCCGGTGTGGCGTTCTGTTTTTGAATCATGCTCTTGGTTTTCGCCCCTCGACCGGCAGAGCCGCAAGAGCCGTTTCAGCCAAAGCGCGCAGCTCTTCCACCGAAGCACCGTCCCGCGCCTGGATCGACATGCCGTTCATGGTCCCTGCCAGGTATTTGGCGAAGCCCTCGACGGAAATACCGTCCGGCAGATCGCCCTTTGCCTTGCCCTGCGCCAGCCGCTCGGCGATCGCCGCCTCACTCGCCTTGCGATAGGTTTTCAGCTCCTCGGCAACGGCTTGCGCCTGCGGCGACGTCGCCAGCGCGCCGCTGACGAACAAGCAGCCGCCGGGTTTGCCGGGCCTGGAATAGGCCTCCGCAGCCCCCAGCAGCAACCGCCGGATCGCCTCCCCCGTCGACACCGGTGCGCTCATTGCTTCCAGCGCAAAGCCGATCTCCGTCTGGTGGTAACGCTCAAGCGCCTTGCGGAACAAAGTCTCTTTGTCGGTGAAGGCGTTGTAGATCTGCGGCGGCGTCAGCCCCATCGCCTCGCGCAACATGGCGAGCGACGTCGCCTCATAGCCATGCTCCCAGAACAGATGCATCGCCGCATCCAATGCCCGGTCGGGGTCGAAGGCACGCGGCCGACCGCCACGTGGCTTTTCCAAATTATCCATAGCGATCGTTACGAAACCTGTTGACTCATCTTCTCCACATAACGTAACAATCGATACGAAAGATGGCAAGCAACAACTGCAAGGCCATGTATTCACAGGAGAGGATAGAAAATGCCCATCACCGTCACCGCACCGCAAGGCGTACTGACTCAGGCCGGAGAGCGCGAGATCCTGCCGCGTCTCAGCGCCGCCCTCATCGAAGCCTCCGGCGCCACCGGCAATGCGTTCTTCACCGCCATTGTCGGCGGCACGGTTCACATCCTGCCGCCGCACCACATCTATGCCGGCGGCGCCAATCGGCCGGTCGTCATGGTCGAACTGAAGCTGCCCAACATCGGCCTCGGCTCGCTCGACGCCCGCAACGCCTTCATCACCGCCGCCGCCAGCATTGTCGCCGAGCTCTGCGTGCCCGGCCACAGGCCAGAAAACACCTGGATCAACATCGTCAACGCTCCCGACGGCGGCTGGGGCATCGGCGACAGGCAATATACAGGGGAGGCCCTCATCGTTGCCGCTACTGCGGCGGCGGCGCAGTGATACGGCCAACGGCACCGAGCAGGAACAACCCGATGCGGCTCTCCCCTTCGCTGTTCTTCCCACCAATAGCGAACCGGCGCTGGCTTTCTACGGAGCGTGCGGCCTCGGCCGGGCAACCATCCTGCTGCGCTGGGGCGACAACGGCATGCCGGTGCGGACCGAAACCATGCGGGGAAAAATCCTGCATGCCCGGTTCAAAGGCCCGGGCGTGCTGTTTCATGCCTCGGACAATGACGATGCGGAGCCGATGAAAGGCTCCGCCTTGATGCTGGAGTTCGACGACCAGGCCAAAATGCGGGAACTGTTTGACCGCATGGCCCCGGGCGGCCGGATCACTGTGCCGCTGGCGCGGCAAGTTTGGGGAACCAGCTTCGGCATGCTGGTCGATGCCTTTGGCGTGCAGTGGATGTTTTCCGGCCCATGAGCGCGGATCACGATCTTCTTACCTGAAAGCAGCACCGGTTCCGTATTGCGCCGCATTGCCGCCGTGCTGCGCCGGCTTCATGGTGAGACAGTCGGTGGAGGTCTCCCATGCGTCCCGGTACGGCAATCGCATCGCTCTGGCTGATCTGGGTGGTGTCGTGGTTTCTGGCCGCCTTCTGGTCCGACCCGGCGCAAAAGCGCGCCGGCATCCAGGCGGAGTTTCGCTACCGCTCCCTGTGGTTGATCGGCGCGGTGCTGCTGTTCATTCCCGCGCATGGCTATGCCGGCCGGCTGCGGTTCTGGTTTCCGACCCTTGCCGAAGCGTGGATCTGCGCCGGGCTGATCGCCATTGGCCTGTTGTTCGCCTGGTGGGCGCGGCTGCATCTCGGCCGTCTCTGGTCGGCTTCGGTGACGGCCAAGGCCGAACATCGTGTCGTCGACACCGGTCCCTACGGGCTGGTCCGCCACCCGATCTACACCGGGCTGCTGCTGGCCATCCTTGCCACCATGGCGGCCAAAGGCACGGTCTGGGGCATCGCCGGCGCGGCCTTTCTCACCGTCGGCATCGTCATGAAGGCAAAACTTGAGGAGCGTTTTCTGCGCGGCGAACTGGGTAGCGCCTATGACGACTATGCCCGCCGAGTGCCGATGCTGGTGCCGTTCACGCCAGCCTGACTAGAGCGTTTCACCGTTTCACGGAAACGGCGAACCGCTCTATCCCTTTGTTTTTACGCAATTCCGGACGGAAAACCGTTTCACACTTTTCCTGGAATTGCTCTACAGCATCCTGAGCAGCGCGCCGCCGATCGAATAGCCGGCGCCGAAGGCGCACAGCACGCCGAAATCACCGGGCTTCATGTCGGCATGGTTTTCCGACAGCGCGATGATGGCGCCGGCGCCGGCGGTGTTTCCGAGCCGCTCCAGCACCATCGGCGCGCGATCATGGTCGACCTCGTGGCCGAAGGCCAGCTTCAGGATCATGGCGTTCATCCGCGCATTGGCCTGATGCAGCCAGAAGCGTCGGACGGCCTGTGGCGTCAGCCCGTGTTCGGCGAGGAATTCGACGATGAATTTATGGCCGGCGACGGTGACTTCCTTGAACACCTTGTTGCCGACCTGTTTGATCAGATTGCCTTCGAGGCTGATCATGTAGGGATCGTCCTGGGCGGTGCGGGTGTGGTAGCCCAGATTGGTGCGGATGTTGTTCGACATCTGCGTCCAGGTGCGCGTGTCCAGCACCTCGAAGCGTCCCGGCCGCTTCTCGCCCTTGGCCAGCCCCTCGACGACCATCGCCACGGACGCGTCGCCGAAGATGAAATGCGTCTGCCGGTCGCGGAAATTGAGATGGCCGGTGATGATCTCCGGCGTAACCACCAGCACGCGTTTGTGCGCGCCCGTCCGCACCAGATTGACCGCGATGTGCAAGGCGGCCGCGGCGGACGAACAGCCGAGGCCCATGTCGAAGCCGGCGCCCTTGGTGCCCAGCGCCTCCTGCATTTCGATGGCGATCGCCGGATAGGGCCGCTGCTGGTGCGAAGCCGAGCAGATCACCAGATCGATGTCGGGCGGTTGCAGGCCGGCATGGTCGATCGCCTTCCTGGCCGCCGCCACGCCGAACTCGGCCTGCAGCGACAACGCATCGTCGGGCCGCGCCGGGATGCGCGGCGCCATCCGGGTCGGATCGAGAATGCCTTCGCGCTCGATGACATGGCGGGTCTGGACGCCGGAGGCGTGGACGATGAAGGCGCTGTCGGATTTCTGCAGCAGCGTCTCGCCGGAGACCTCGCGGCGCGCATTCTCGGTGTCGACCCAGGCATTGAAGCTGGTGACCAGTTCTTCATTGGTGATCTTGGCTTCAGGGATTTCAACGCCGATGCCGCTGATGATGACGCGATGCATATCCAGTCCGTCCATGCGCAGGCGTTGTCGTTCTCATGTGGGCGACGAAGAGGCCCGGCGCAACACTTTTCTCACCCGGCCGGTTTACGCCGCCTTAAGCCGAGGACATCGGCCGCATTCACCAGAATGCTAGCCCGCCTGCTTGGCGACGATGAAGATGCGCGGAAAACGCAGCAGCACCTTGCCGTTTGCGGTCTTCGGATAGGCCTTGGCGATCTTGGCCGTGTAGCTCTCCACAAACACTTTGCGCTCGTCGGCGTCCAGCGGATCGAGAAAGGGTTTCAGTCCCGTCGACTTCACCCATTCGACGATCGCCTCGGCGTCGGCCAGCGGATGATTGTAGGCGGTATGCCAGATATCTACCCGGTCGGAGAGCGGCGACAACAGATCATAGTAGAACGACACCGGCGGCAGCGGCCCGCGCGCGGCCCCCGCCATCTTCGCCGCGAACGGCATTTCGGCCGCGGTCTCGCGCATCAGCTGGTGCGAGGGCTCAAGCAGGTTGTCCGGCATCTGGACAGCCAGCGCACCGCCGGGCGCGAGAAAGCCCATCAGCCGCTGGAAGACCGCCGGATGCGTGGGCAGCCACTGGAACACCGCATTGGCGAAGATGACGTTGACGGGCTCGGCCGGCTGCCATGTCGAGGCATCCGCGAGGTCGAAATTGACGCTGGGCAGGCGCGCCCTCGCCTTCTCGATCATGTCGGGCGAGCTATCGAACCCGCTGACCTCAGCATCCGGCCAGCGCTCGACCAGCAGCTCGGTCGAATTGCCCGGACCGCAGCCGATGTCGACCACGTGGCGCGGGAAATCCACCGGCACCTGTGCGACGAGATCGCGCGCGGGCCGCGTGCGCTCATCCTCGAATTTCAGATATTGGGCGGCGGACCAATCAGCCATTTGAGCTCCTCATATCGTCTTGAGAATTCGCCGCCCTAATGATCCCCTTACCGCGTCAGCCGCTTATGCGTCATGCGGTGCGGGGCTGCCGCTTCCGCGCCCAGGCGGCGCAGCTTGTCCTTCTCATATTCCTCGAAATTGCCTTCGAACCACTCGACATGTGCGTCGCCTTCGAAGGCGAGCATGTGGGTGGCCATGCGGTCGAGGAACATGCGATCGTGGCTGATGATGACGGCGCAGCCGGCATAGGCTTCGAGCGCGTCTTCCAGCGCGCCCAGCGTCTCGGTGTCGAGGTCGTTGGTCGGTTCGTCGAGCAGCAGAACATTGCCGCCGTTCTTCAGCATTTTGGCCAGATGCACGCGGTTGCGCTGGCCGCCGGAGAGGTTGCCGACCTTCTGCTGCTGGTCGCCGCCGCGGAAGTTGAAGGACGAGCAATAGGCGCGGCTGTTGATCTCGTGCTTGCCGAGCCTGATGATTTCGGCGCCGCCGGAAATTTCTTCCCACACGGTCTTGTTGCCATCCAGTGCATCGCGGCTCTGATCGACATAGCCGAGCTTGACCGTCTCGCCGATGCGCACCGTGCCTGAATCCGGCTTCTCTTGTCCAGTGAAGGTCTTGAACAGCGTCGTCTTGCCGGCGCCGTTCGGGCCGATGACGCCGACGATGCCGCCCGGCGGCAGCCGGAACGACAGGTTCTCGATCAGCAGCTCGTCGCCAAAGCCCTTGTTGAGGCCTTCGACCTCGATGACGACATTACCGAGACGCTCGCTCGACGGGATGACGATCTGCGTGTCGGTCGGCTTGCGGTTCTGCGACTGCTCGACCAGTTCCTCATAGGCCTTGATACGCGCCTTCGACTTGGTCTGGCGTGCCTTCGGCGAGGACTGGATCCATTCGCGCTCGCGCCAGATCGACTTCTGGCGGGCGTCGTCCTCGCGGCCTTCCTGGATCAGGCGCTTTGCCTTGGCGTCGAGATATCTGGTGTAATTGCCCTCATAGGGAATGCCGCGGCCGCGGTCGAGTTCGAGAATCCAGCCCGTGACGTTGTCGAGGAAGTAGCGGTCGTGGGTGATGATCAGCACCGAGCCCGGATAGTCGCGCAGGTGCTTTTCCAGCCACGCCGTGGTCTCGGCGTCGAGATGGTTGGTTGGTTCGTCGAGCAGCAACAGGTCCGGCTGGCGCAGCAGAAGCTGGCAAAGCGCCACACGACGGCGCTCGCCGCCCGACAGGTTGGTCACTTCGGAATCGCCTGGCGGACACTGCAACGCGTCCATCGCCATCTCGACCTGCTGCTCGAGATCCCACAGGTTCAGCCGGTCCATCTCGTCCTGAAGCTTGCCGGACTCCTCGGCCGTCTCGTCGGAATAGTTCATCATCAGCTCGTTGTAGCGCTCGATGATGGCCGTCTTCCGTACGACGCCTTCCATGACGTTTTCCATCACGGTCTTGTTGGGGTCGAGATGCGGCTCCTGCGGCAGGTAGCCAACGGTCGCTCCCTCGGCCAGCCAGGCCTCGCCCTGAAACTCCTTGTCGAGCCCGGCCATGATGCGCAGGATGGTCGACTTGCCCGAGCCGTTGGGGCCGAGAATGCCGATCTTGGCATCCGGATAAAAGGACAGGTGAACGTTATCGAGCACCTTCTTGGTGCCATAGGCCTTGGACAGGCCGGACATGTGATAGATGAACTGGCGAGCCACGCGCGCTTTCCCTGACAGTTGACCGAAAATGTCGGATTGAATGGAGGTTGGGCGCTATGTAGGCGATGCCGGGCCGAACGGCAATCGCTTTCGCCATTTCAAGCCAGGTGTACACCGCACGTTAAGTTTCCCGCCGGTCGCAGGGCGCGCTGAAATCTCCGGTTAACCCTTCCGCGTCAAAACATGATCGATCGCTGGCTTTCCGCGATTTCGAGAAAGAATGAGATCGGACCGACGGCAGTGTTGAACAGTTTCCTGCTCCTTGCCGAAGCTGTGGTCTACTTCAGCGTCATGGTCACGCTGTTCCGCTTCAGGGACCGCATCGGTCTCGGCGTATTCATCTGTGCGCTCGGCGCCATGCATTTCCTGGAAACCTACCTCGCCAGCGTCTTCTACGTCGCTTTGCCCTTCGGCATGGTCTCGCCGGGTTCGGCGGTGCTGTTTTCCGGCAAGCTGGTGATGCTGCTTCTGCTCTACATGAAGGAAGACGCAGCCACGGTGCGGCAGCCCATCTATGGCCTGCTGCTTGGCAACGCGTTGATGATCGGGCTTGTGCTGATCCTGCGCCTGCATGACATTTCGGCGCTTTCTGGGGCCAAGCTTCCCGACATCGGTTTCATCGACCAGATGGGCTGGCTGATGGTGTGGGGCACGACGCTGCTCTTCATCGACGCCATCCTGATCATCCTGCTTTACGAAAAGCTCGGGCGTTATCTGCGCAAGGCGCCGTTTGCCCGCGTCCTGATTTGCGTTGCCTGCGTCCTGACCTTCGACCAGGCCGGATTTTTCACCGCTCTGCATTTCGTCGCCGGCGCTCCGATCGCCGTCTTTTTCGGCGGCTGGTTCGCCAAGATGGGCGCGGCGTTTGCCTATAGCGCCATGCTGGTCGCCTATCTCAAATGGTTCGAGACGCGGCACGTTGTGGCGCCGCGTGGATTGTCCGACGTCTTCGATACCTTAACCTACCGCGAGCGCTACGAAGCCCTGGTCGAATATGTCGGCCGCGACGGCCTCACCGGCCTTTTGCACAGGGGACGTTTTGACAGCGATGGCGAAAGTTCGGTCGCAGTCAGCCTGCGCACGGCCCAGCCGCTCAGTCTACTGATCGTCGACGTCGACCATTTCAAATCGATCAACGATCGCTTCGGCCATGCCGAGGGCGACAGGGTGCTGAGATCGATCGCCCAGGTGTTGACCCAGGCGGCCGGCGCGCACGACCAGGTCTTCAGGATCGGCGGCGAGGAATTCGCCATTCTTTGCTCGCAACCGCATCCGGTCGCCAGACTGCTCGGCGAAAACATCCGCCATGCGGTCAAGGGGTGCGCAAACCGCTTCGACATCAGCGTCAGCGCCGGCGTCGCTACTGTCGATGAACAGGTCGGCTGTCTTGCCGATCTCTTCGCCCTTGCCGATGAACGTCTCTACAAAGCCAAGTCCACCGGACGCGACCGTGTCATCGGCGAAACCAGGGACGAAGCCGAAGACGCTGGCGCATGGGCGCTCACGCGCGGCATTGGCGGCTGACCAGCCCGATCAGCTCCGCTTGCGCCGCTGCAGGGCTCCGATCGCAGTCGTAAGAGCCATCAGCGCGATCGCCAGCCATTTCAGCGTGGTGATAACAGGACCGGCATCGATGTCATAGGCGATGAACAGCAGGATGCCCGGCACCAACAGGCCGCACATGACCAGCATGATGCGGTTGATCTGCCAGGACACTTTTGCCGCCAATGCCTCATCACCTGCTTCCGCTACGAGGCTGGCGCGCATTTCCTTGGAGGCCACGAGCAAGCCGGACAGCAGCATCGAAATCGGCAGGCCGAGGCCGATGATGAGGAAAGCGCATGCTGCCAGGAGCAATGAGAATTTGAGCGCACTGGTCTCGGCCGGCACCGGAAACAAGAGGGTTGCCAGCGGCAGGAAGACACAGAAGATGCCAAGCGCGGCGATGGCAATGAAGATCGCGGCATTGACCATCGTGAACAGCTGGTAGCGGCCGGCCCCTATCGGCGCGGCGAGCACGCGCATGCGCGCCCACTCGGCATCGGTGTAGGAAAAGCCCGGCCATTCCATCCGGCCGTCCTGGATTGCGGTCATCCCCCTGGCCCAGAAAGCCAGCCGCGCCAGCGCGCCTGATGTCATGCCACTCATCGCCACCCCCGCCGAAATGCGTCCAGACCATGTCACCGCGTCACTGCCAAGCGACGGACGGATATCCTACTGGAACCCGGCGGCATCGACCGAGCCCTTCGGGCAGCCGGCCTTGCTCGTCGGTGCCGAGGCCAGCATCAGACTGCCCAGCGAACTGTCCGCATCTATCGGACCGGTCAGGCCGAGCGTCAGCTCGCCGATCAGCCGCCTGCCGCTTGACGGATCGACCAGGCAAGAGACCCGCACCCGCGCGCCGGCCCCATTGCCGAAGGCGCTGTCGAAGGCGCTGCGGATCTGGTCCGAGGTCAGCTGCTTGCCGACATTCTTGGTGAAGAGCTCGCGCACCGGCGAGGCGTTCACCGCCCGCATCAGGTTCAGCGCCTCGGCAAAATACTCCTGCTGGCTCTTGCCGTAGCAGGTGCCGTGCTTGATCCACTCATGCCGTTCGAGCTTGGACGCCGTGCCCGGCATCACCTGGTCTAGTTCGGCGCGCGTGTTGGCATCGAGATCGACCGGCGGCAGGTCGCCCCAGTGGGCCGGATTGTCATTGGCCTTGTCGCTCGCCGGCACCTGGCAATAAAAGTTGCCGTTCGGCTGCGGCCACAGCCCGTGCAGCGTGAAATGCGACGCGTCGAAACCGCCCGCTGTCTGCGCCTGGCATTCAGGCTTGCTCGACTTGGTTTCGCAGAAGGCCGGCTGCCAGCTCAGCGCAAAGACATATTCGGGCTTGCCGGAAGCCGCAGGCTTGCCCTGATCGGCAGGTGCTGCCGGCTCGGCGGCCGCGTTGCCGCCGGTGACATGGCCACAGCTGATCTTGACCCAGCGGCGTTCCTGATCGGCACCGGGCACGCGGATGAGATAATGCGTCGGCGCATCCTTGTTGCCAGCCAGGAGGTCGTAGCTCTGCCCGGCCGTTGTCGCGATGTTGCCCGGATTCTTGCCGCTCTTGATCGCCTGCGTTGCCGGACAGGCGGCATCGGCCACGAAGGAGCCGCTCATCTTCACATCGGCTCGCGCCATGCCTGCGCCGGCCAGCGCAAAAAACACCGCAGCCACTATTGCCGATATCCGCATTCCAGCACTCCTAGCGTGTCATAGCGCAAGCTAGAAACGTACGACATGTCAGAATTACGATTTCTTTCGTCCGCCGCAAAAAACAATCGATCCGCCGGTCACGCCTCGCCCTCCTCGACCCGCTTCGACAGTGTGCGCAGCAGGTCCAGCGCAGTCTGAAGCGCGCGAGCTTCGATGCCGTCGGAGACGCGATTGGCCCAGACATGCTGGCGCGTGCCGATATCCCGGATTGCTGCCCAGCCGGCATCGGTGATTGCCAACAGCTTGGCGCGGCGGTGCGCCGGGTTGTCGGCATAGGCGGCAAGCCCTTCGGCGGCCAATATGTCGGCCAGCCGCTGCACGCTCTGGCGGGCAAGCCCCATGTCGCGGGCGATGTCGGCCACCGATTTCGGCTCCTTCAGCACCGCGCCCAGAACCTGCCAGCGCGCCGCCGTCAGTCCGGCGGGCTCCGCCAGCCGGTCAGCCGCGTCGAGAAAGCCGCCATTCAGCCGGAACACCGCAAGTACCAGTTCGGTGAGTGCGTCAGCGGCTTCGGTCCTCTCAGTCATTGCTGGCCGGCCTCGATGGTGGAAACGAAAGTATTGACGGCTTCAGCCACCGCTTCCGGCTTGTCAAGCATCACCCAATGGCCGGAACCCGGGACGATCTGATGGCCAATTCCGCTGCGCAGCCGGAAAAGGGCTGCCGCATTGTCGTTGGCCTCGGTGGCCAGCACGAAGACCGGCCCGTGATAGGCACCAAGCGTCGGTTCCGGATTCCATTCGGCCAGCGCCTTGCCGACGCCTGCCCGTGCCGCCGAATCGACGAGAGCCGCATCGGCGAGGACCTGTTTGCGGACATCTGCATTGGGGCCGGCGATCGAAGTGTAATAGGCGCTCAGGACATCACCGCCTTTCGGCCCAGCCAGATCATGCACGAACCCGTCGCGGATCTCTTTGGGCAGTGCACGCGGATCGGTCGCCGGATCGACCAGCAGGATACCGGCGACCCGGTCGGCATGGCTCGCGGCATAGACAAGGGCTGCGCCGCTGCCGCCGCTGTGCGCGACAAGGACAAACCGCTTCAGGCCGAACGCATCCGCTACGGCACCAATGTCAGCCGCCCGGCCGTCATAGCCGTAATCGGCATCAGCTGCAGGCGCCGATGCGCCATGGCCACGGAAGTCGAAGACAATAGCCTCGCGGCCGTCGACGGTAAGCTGCATGACACGATTCCATTGCGAGGCACGGCTGCAATCGCCATGCGCAAACAGGATCGGCAGGCCATCACCGGCCTCGAGGTCGTAAGTGGCGAGCCGTCCCTGCGGTCCGGCAATGGTGCACGTCTTCATGGTCATCTCCCTGGTTTGGCTGGATGCGACGCCCGGCAAGAGCGCGGTTGCGAGGCTCGCCAGCAGGATTGCGCGCCGCGAAACGATCGAAATGGTTTTCATGCTCATGCTCCCGACCTAATTTGACAGTATGCTGTCATATAACCAGATTGACAGCATACTGTCAATTCCCTTTTGGCGGATTTCGACCTCCCCTTGACGTCGGTCGCGCCGTCGCCCAACAGTCGCTGAGGGAGCGAGACATGGCATTTGACAAGCAGACGACGCTGGCCTCACCGACCGGGGCCACGCTCAACCTTTATGTGAAGCGCGCCAGCGGCGCTCCGCGCGCCGTGATCCAGATCAACCACGGCCTAGCCGAGCATGCGGCGCGCTATGCCCGCTTCGCCGATTTCCTCGCCCCACGTGGCTTTCATGTGTACGTCCACGACCATCGCGGCCATGGCGCGACCAAGGCGCCCGAAGCCCCGCTCGGCAGGTTCGCCGGCACAAACGGCCCGGCCAAGGTCATCGCCGATGTCGATGCCGTCCACGATCTGATCGCCAAGGAGCAGCCTGGCCTGCCGGTCATCCTGTTCGGCCATTCCTTTGGCGCGTCAGTGGCGCTGAACTATCTGTTGGCGCACTCGCCACGTGTCCATGCCGCGGCGATCTGGAACGGCAATTTCTCGCAAGGCCTGCTTGGCCAGTTGGCGCTCGCCATCCTCGTCTATGAGCGCTTCCGGCTCGGCTCCGACGTCCCCTCGCGTATCTTGCCCAGGCTGACCTTTCAGGCCTGGGGCAAGGCGGTGCCCAACCACAAGACGCTGTTCGACTGGCTGTCGCGCGACGAGGCGGAAGTGGCCAAATACATCGCCGATCCGCTTTGCGGCTGGGACGCCTCGATCTCGATGTGGCGCGACGTCGTAGGGATGGCGCAGAACGGCGGCAAGGATGCGGGCTTTGCCGGCATCCGCCGCGACCTCCCCGTCAGCATCGTCGGCGGCGAGAAGGACCCGGCGTCCGACTATGGCAAGGGCATCGACCATTTGGCCAAACGCATGCGCGCAATGGGCTTTTCGAATCTGGTTTCAAAGGTTTACGCCGACACCCGCCACGAAAGCCTGAACGAGGTGAACCGCGACACCGTCATGGACGATTTCGCTGCCTGGGCCGACAGCGTGCTGAAACGGTGACACCGCTGGCCCAGCGCAAGCCCCGTGACAGCGGCATCCCGGATTGATAGAGGCTGCGGTTCCGACCCATTCTGGTGTTTTATGGCTGAACCTCCACTGAAAGGCGTCCGCGTCATCGAACTGGCCCGCATCCTGGCGGGACCATGGGCCGGGCAATTGCTGGCCGATCTCGGCGCCGACGTCATCAAGGTCGAAAGCCCCGATGGCGGCGACGACACCCGCAAATGGGGCCCGCCCTTCGTCATGAGCCATGACGGCGAGAACCTGTCGGCCGCCTATTACCACTCCTGCAATCGCGGCAAGCGCTCTATCGCGGTCGACTTCTCCACGCCAGAAGGTGCGGAGACGGTACGCCGGCTTGTCGCCACGGCCGACGTGTTGATCGAGAACTTCAAGCTCGGCGGGCTCAGGAAATACGGGCTCGACTATGAGAGCCTGAAGGCAATCAACCCGCGTCTCGTCTATTGCTCGATCACTGGCTTCGGCCAGGACGGCCCTTACGCACCCCGCGCGGGCTATGATTTCATCATCCAGGCCATGGCGGGCATGATGTCGATCACCGGCGAGGTCGGCCGCGAGCCGCAAAAGGCCGGCGTCGCCATTTCCGACATCTTCACCGGGCTCTACTCCGTCATCGCCATCCAGGCGGCGCTTCGCCATGCCGAAAAGACCGGCGAAGGCCAGCATGTCGACATGGCGCTGTTTGACACCCAGATCTCCGCACTTGGCAACCAGAACCTCAACTACCTCGTCTCCGGCAAGTCGCCGGTGCAGATGGGCAATGCGCATATGAACATTGCGCCTTATGAGGTCGTGCCGGTCAGGGATGGCCACATCATCCTGGCGGTCGGCAATGACGGCCAGTTCGGCAAATTCTGCGCGGCCGTCGGGCTCGACCATCTCGCAGCAAATCCCGATTTCGCCACCAATCCAGCCCGCGTCGCCAACCGGGTCAAACTGCGCGAACACATGATCGAGACCTTGAAGAACTGGGATCGCGATCCGCTGCTGGCGAAGCTCGAAGCGGCAAGCGTGCCGGCGAGCCCGATCAACAATATCGGCCAGATGTTTGCCGACCCGCAGACCATTGCGCGCGGCATGCGCCTCGACCTCGACGACGGCCACGGCAATCGCCTGCCCTCGGTGCGTGCGCCGATGGTTATGTCCGGCACACCGCTGGTCTATGAACGCCCCTCGCCGCGCCTTGGCGAACACACTGACGAAATCCTTGCCGAACTGGAGAAATCTGGAAAATGAAGACCGGCGGACAGCTGATTGTCGACGCGCTCGAGGCCAATGGCACCGATCGCATCTTTTGCGTGCCGGGCGAATCCTATCTCGCCGTGCTCGATGCGCTGCATGACTCGCCGATCCGCACCATTGTCTGCCGCCAGGAAGGCGGCGCTGCGATGATGGCCGACTGCCAGGGGCGCCTGACCGGCAAGCCCGGCATCTGCTTTGTCACCCGCGGCCCCGGCGCCACCAACGCGTCGGCCGGCATTCACATCGCCATGCAGGATTCGGTGCCCGTGATCCTGTTCATCGGCCAGGTCGCCAGCCACGCCAAGGAGCGCGAGGCGTTCCAGGAGGTCGACTACAAGCGCTTCTTCGGCGACATCGCCAAATGGGTGGTCGAGATCGACGATGCCGCGCGCATCCCCGAATTCGTCACCCGCGCCTTTGCGGTGGCTACCTCAGGCCGCCCCGGCCCGGTCGTCATCTCGCTGCCGGAGGACATGCTGACCAGCCTGGTCGAGGCGCCAGTTGCCTTGCCGCACACGCCGGTCGAAACCCGGCCGGGCGAAGCCGAGCTCGATGCGCTGGAGAAACTGCTCGGCAAGGCCAAGCGTCCCTTCGTCATCCTCGGCGGCACGCGCTGGAACGAGGAAGCCGTAGCGCGCATGCGCACGATATCCGAGACGTGGTCGCTGCCGGTCGGCTGCTCTTTCCGCCGCCAGATGCTGTTCGACCATCTTCATGCGAACTATGCAGGCGATGTCGGCATCGGCATCAACCCCAAGCTGGCGGCGCAGATCAAGGCGGCCGACGTCGTGCTTTTGATCGGCGGCCGCATGGGCGAGATGCCGTCTTCCGATTACACGCTGCTGAAGAGCCCCTACCCCGACCAGACGCTGGTGCATGTTCACGCCGATGCCGGCGAGCTTGGCCGCGTCTACCGGCCGACGCTGGCCATCAACGCTTCGCCCTCGGCTTTCGTCGAAGCTTTTGCCAAGCGCAAGCCGGCCGGCACGCCGTCCTGGGCGGACGAGACAGCCAAGGCGCATGCCGCCTATCTCGACTGGTCGACGCCGCCGGAAAGCGGCCCCGGCCCGGTCCAGATGGGACCGATCATGAACTATCTGGAAAAGGTGCTGCCCGACGACGCCATCCTGACCAACGGCGCCGGCAACTACGCCACCTGGGTACATCGCTTCCACCGCTTCCGCCGCTTCGCCACGCAAGGCGCTCCCACCTCCGGCTCGATGGGCTACGGCACGCCGGCCGCGGTCGCCGCCAAGGCGCTGCATCCGGACCGAACCGTGATCGCCTTTGCCGGTGACGGCTGCTTCCTGATGAACGGCCAGGAATTCGCCACCGCCGTGCAATACGACCTGCCGATCATCGTCATCGTCGTCAACAACGGCATTTACGGCACCATCCGCATGCATCAGGAGCGTGACTATCCCGGCCGCGTTGTCGCCACCGACCTGAAGAACCCGGACTTCGCAGCGCTCGCCCGAGCCTATGGCGGCCATGGCGAAACGGTCGAGAAGACGGCCGATTTCGCCCCCGCCTTCGAACGCGCGCGGGCCAGCGGCAAGCCGACGATCGTCGAAATCAGGCTCGATCCCGAGGCGATCACGCCGACCCGGACGATGACGCAAATCCGCGACAAGGCTTAATCCAGCAAAAAAGGGGCGGTCGCCCGCCCCTTTTATCGAAGTGGCTTGCGCTACTTAGCCGCCTCGATCTGCCCCCGGATCTCGCCGTCCTTGTTCGCCGCAGTGTGGACATTGACGTAGTAGTTGCCGGCCGCCAGGTCGGCGGCCTGCGCGTCGGTCAGTTCGGCCGAACCCTTGATCGGGCTTTTGAGCTTGCCTTTGAACGGGATGACGGGCGCGGCATTCGCACCCATCGCCGCCGGGCCATGAATGTGCGCGGCGACCGCCGGGCCGCTGAGGCCGGAATATTTGACGTTCCAGCTGAGCTTCTTCTTGGTCGTGTCGAAGGTGAAAGTGGCGGTGCCCTTGCCCTTGGTGGTGACGGGCGGGCTCTGCTGGCTGCCGTCGAGCGTCGCCTTGTATTTCACCACCTCGGCCATGGCCGGTGAGGCGAGAAGGAAGGCGGTCGAGATGGCCAGCGCCGAAAACACCGGCAGGAAGGAGTGCGTGTGCATAAAGAACCTCCGATTGCATGTCACATGCGTCGCGGCGCCCCCGGCGCGCGCATGCCTCAACCGGAACGTCTGGGCGACGCAATGTTTCCCGACACACGGTTTTGTGACCGGGAAAACAAAAAAGGGTCGATCGCTCGCCCCCTTCCCATTCCAAGAACAGCTGCCGTCAGACCGCTGCCAGCGCCTGCGTCAGGTCGGCGATCAGGTCGTCCGGATGCTCGACGCCGATCGAAAGCCTGACCGTGGTCTCCAGCACGCCGATGCGCTGGCGCACGTCGAAGGGAATGCCGGAATGGGTCATCGCCGCCGGATGGCTGGCGAGCGACTCCGTACCGCCGAGGCTCACCGCCAGCTTGAATATCTGCAGTCCGTTGAGAAAGACGAAAGCCGCCTTCTCTCCGCCCTTGATGTCGAAGGAGAAGGTCGAGCCGGCGCCGCTGCACTGCGCCTTGTAGGCGCGGCCCGCAGCCGTATCCTCGCCGAGGAACGGCAAATAATGCACCTTCTCGACCTTGGCGTGATCCCTAAGGAACTCGGCGACCAGGCGCGCATTGTCGTTGGCCCGCTCCATGCGGATCGACAGCGTCTCCAGCGAGCGTCCGAGCATCCAGCAGGAGTGCGGGTCGAGCTGCGTGCCGATGGCGCCGCGCAGCGCCTTGATCGGCTTGGTCACCGCCTTGCTGCCCATGGCCGCGCCGGCGATCAGGTCGGAATGGCCGCCGACATATTTGGTCAGCGAATAGACCGAGACATCGGCGCCGTGTTCGATCGGCCGCTGGAACACCGGGCCGAGCAGCGTGTTGTCGCAAACGATGATCGGCGTGGACCCTTGCTTGGAGCCAATCTCGTCGGCGATTTTTCTGATCAGCGCGATATCGACCAGACTGTTGGTCGGGTTTGACGGCGTCTCGATCAGGATGACGGAGACACGCCCCTTGACCACGGCGGCGTCTGCAGCCGAGCGCACCGCTTTCTCGTCGACACCGTCGGCGAAACCGACAGCGCCGATACCGAAGCCGGACAGGGTGCGCGTAAGCAGCGTCTCGGTGCCGCCGTAAAGCGGCTGCGAATGCAGGATGACATCGCCCGGACGGGCGTAGGCGAGCAGCGTGGTGGCAATCGCCGACATGCCGGATGAAAACAGGATGCAAGCATCCGTCCCCTCGTAGACCGCCAGCCGATCCTCGACGATCTCCGAGTTGGGATGGTTGAAGCGCGAATAGACCAGGCCGGACGCCGTGCCGCTCGGCGGCTCCTTGCGGCCCGACGTGTAGTCGAAGAAGTCGCGCCCCTCTTCCGCCGATTTGAACACGAAGGTCGAGGTCAGGAACACCGGCGGCTTGACGGCGCCTTCCGACAGCTGCGGATCGAAGCCATAGCTCAGCATCAGCGTCTCGGGATGGAGCTTGTGGTTGCCGATATGGGTTTTCGACGGGCGCGGCGCGGTCATGGCTTTTCCTGCATTTGGAGGAGTCTCGCGCGGCAATTTATGCGATCCTCATCGCGCAGTCCTTGCTATTTTCGGCCTCGCATGGCTGCATCCCGGCAACAAACTGCCGGGAGCGAGCAAAATTGCAGCAGAAGATAGCCGACGATTTCGACCTTAAAATCCTGCGCGAATTGCAGGCCGACGCTCGTATCACCAACAATGAGCTGGCTGAGCGCATCGGCCTGTCGCCGTCGCCTTGCCTGCGGCGCGTGCGCCGGCTGGAGGAAGCCGGCATCATCCGGGGCTACACCACGCTGGTCGATCCCGCCGCCTTCGGCTGGAGCATGGTCGCCATCGCCACCGTCAGGCTCAGCCGCCAGAACGAGGACGAGATCGTCATGTTCGAAGACGCCATCCGCGGCTGGGAGGAGGTGCTGGAATGCCACCTCGTCACCGGTTCGCGCGACTATGTGCTTAAGGTGGCGACCGGCAACCTCGAACAGTATGAGCGCTTCATCAAGGAGAAGATCGCACGGCTGAAATGCGTCGCCTCGATCGAGACCAGCTTCGTCATGAACACCATAAAGGAACGGCGCCTCTGAGCCAGAGGCGCCGTTCCAAGATCAGACTCTAACCGGTCAGGCTTATTTGATCGCCTTGTCGGTGATGGCCGTGGTGTAGGCGCCGGTCGGCGCCTTGGTGATGATCTTCTGGTCGAGCAGCGCCTTGGCGGTCCGCTCGTAGGTCGCCGGATCGAGCTTGCCGTCGGCATTGTCGATCAGCTTGGCGACTTCGCTCATCATCCGCTTCTGGTGGTTCTCGTCCTGGCCACCGCCGTCCATGACGATGCCGGCGGCTTCGTCATTGTTGTCGATGGCGTATTTCCAGCCCTTCATCGAAGCGCGCACGAAACGCACCATCTTGTCCTCGAAGGCTGGATCCTTGAGCTTGTCTTCCGAGGCATAGAGACCGTCCTCGAGCAGGTCGTTGCCCATCGCCGAGTAGTTGAACACGGTCAGCTGCTCCGGCTTGTAGCCGGCGTCGATCAGCTGCCAGTACTCGTTGTAGGTCATGACCGAGATGCAGTCCGCCTGCTTCTGGATCAGCGGCTGCACGTCAAAGCTCTGCTTGAGAACCGTGACGCCGTCCGGGCCGCCTTCGGTCTTGAGACCGAGCTTGTTCATCCAGGCGTAGAACGGATACTCGTTGCCGAAGAACCAGACGCCCAGCGTGTGGCCCTTGAAGTCGGCTTCGGTCTTGATCGGGCCGTCCTTCGGGCAGACCAGTTCCATGCCGGCCTTCTTGAACGGCTGGGCGATGTTGACCAGCGGCACACCCTTTTCGCGCGCGGCCAGCGCCCCACCCATCCAGTCGACGATGACGTCGGCGCCGCCGCCGGCAATCACCTGCTCCGGCGCGATATCGGGACCGCCCGGCTTGATGTCGACGTCGAGGCCCTCGGCTTCATAGAAACCCTTGGCCTTGGCGACGTAGTAGCCGGCAAACTGGGCCTGCGTGACCCATTTCAGCTGCAAGGTCACCTTGTCGGCGGCCATGGCCTGGAACGCGGCCAGCGACATCGCACCGGCCAGCAACGGAATGATCAGTCTTTTCATGTTTTTACCCTCTGAAGTTAACACCCAAAACCCACCGCCCTATCCACCACGGACAGAGGGATGCCAAAACGTGACAGCTCTCTCGATAAGAGCGACCACGCCATAAAAGACCGAACCCGCAAGGGCTGCAACTGCGATTTCGGCCCAGACCATGTCGATGTTCATCCGCCCGACCTCGGTCGAGATGCGGAAGCCCATGCCGACGACGGGCGTGCCGAAGAATTCGGCGACGATGGCGCCGATCAGCGCCAGGGTCGAGTTGATCTTCAGCGCGTTGAAAATGAAGGGCGCCGCAGCCGGCAGCCGGAGCTTCAAGAGTGTCGGCCAGTAGCCCGAGGCATAGGTGCGCATCAGGTCGCGCTCCATATGGCCGGAGGCGGCAAGCCCAGCGACCGTGTTCACCAGCATCGGGAAGAAGGTCATGATGATGACCACCGCCGCCTTCGACGGCCAGTCGAAACCGAACCACATCACCATGATCGGTGCGACGCCGATGATCGGCAGCGCCGAGACCATATTGCCGATCGGCAGCAGGCCACGGCGCAGGAACGGCACCCGGTCGGCCGCGATGGCCACCAGGAAGCCGGCGCCGCTGCCGACGACATAGCCGAAGATCACCGCCTTGAAGATGGTCTGCCGGACATCTGCGCCGAGCACCGGCAAGGAACTCGCGATGCGCGCGCCGATGGCGCTCGGCGGCGGCAAAAGGATGAAGGGAATGCCGGCGCCACGCGTCACCGCTTCCCAGATGATCAGGATCCAGGCGCCGAAGATCGCCGGGATGATCAGCCGCAGCGCCATCCGCTCCCCTTTTGCTGTCGGGCGAAGCCCTGACAGCACGGCTACACAGCGCCAGGCAAGCAACCAGGCAGCGGCGAGCAGCAGGAAGTACGGCGCCAATGCCATGCCCTCGAAACCGGTAATGCCCGAGATCAGCATCCAGGCGACAAGGTGGGCGCCGATGAACAGCACCACAGCCTCGGCTAGCGACGAAATCCTGAGCATCGAGATCAACCCTGCCAGAACAGCCAGGCCGATCATCGGGGTCCTTATTCCGAAATAGGGGTAGTCGAAGCTGGCGGCCGGATTTGCCAGGGCCGCCGCTTCCGGCGTCGACATCGCGCCGAGCGCCAGAGCGACGAGGCACAGCACGATGGCCAGCACCGCTTGCCAGGAGGGTTTCAGCCAGTTCATGCCGGCCTCCCGCCCATGGCGCGGTCGACCAAGCGCCCGGCGATGCCGACCACCATGACCAGAAGGGCCGCCACCACCGAGCCGGCAACCAGCGCCGACCAGATGTCGATGGACTGGCTGTAATATGCGCCGGCGAGCAGCTTGGCGCCGATGCCGGCAACCGCACCCGTCGGCAGTTCGCCGACAATGGCGCCGACCAGGCTTGCCGCCACCGCGACCTTCATCGAGGCGAACAGGAACGGCACGGAGGCCGGCACGCGCAATTTCCAGAAGGTCTGCGAGGCGCTTGCGTTGTAGGTGTGCATCAGGTCGAGATGCATGAGTTCGGGCGAGCGCAGGCCTTTCACCATGCCGACCGTCACCGGGAAGAACGACAGGTAGGTCGAGATCATCGCCTTCGGGATCAGGCCGCTGATGCCGATCGCTCCCAGCACGACGATGATCATCGGCGCCACCGCCAGGATCGGAATGGTCTGCGAGGCGATGATCCACGGCATCAGGCTGCGGTCGAGCGTTGCCACATGGACGATGCCGACGGCAATGATGATACCGAGCGCGGTGCCGAAGGCAAAGCCGAGCAGCGTCGACGACAGCGTCACCCAGGCATTGTAGACGAGACTGCGGGTCGAGGTGATCGGCCGCAGAAAGGTGTTCTCGAAGAAATTCACCGCCACCTGATGCGGCGCCGGCAGTGTCGGCTTGGGTTGTGACAGCGTCTTGCCGATGAATTCGACGGTGCCGGGTGTTTCGTTGGCGCGGCGATCGAGGTCGCGCTGGAACGGCGCGTTGAGGATGACGGCGAAAACGTACCAGAGCACGACCAACCCAGCGAGGATCGATGTCACCGGAACGATCTTGTCGCGGAAGCTGTCCATCTAGCGGGCCTCGCCGGTATAGCGCCCTCCTCTCCCCAACGGGGAGAGGGTGGCCGGAGCGAAGCGGAGGTCGGGTGAGGGGGTAGAAATCTTTCCGTCGAGGCAAGCCAAGATCGTATCCAGGACCGCTCGACGCTCGGCCAATACCTCGTGGTTCCAGAAGCGGAGAACGGAATAACCCTGGCCGTTCAACCAAGCTGTCCTTGCAGGATCGGTCAGCGAATCCGCGTGTTGGCTGCCATCGAGTTCGACTATCAGGCCCTGCTCGCGGCAGACGAAATCGGCAATGAAAGGTCCGAGCGGCACTTGCCGCACAAATTTGTAGCCGTTCAGGTGACGTCCTCTCAGTTCCCCCCAAAGCCGATACTCAGCTTCGGTCTCGTCAAACCGCAGCTTTCGGGCACGAGCAGTTGCCCCGACATTTCTCTTGGTCGGGTCCGTCGGCGCTGCCCCCTCACCCGACTTCCGCTTCGCTCCGGCCACCCTCTCCCCGTTGGGGAGAGGAGGGAACCCGTCCTCCACCGCCTCAATCTTCATAGCTGTGCCCCGCGTGCAGACCATCGCGGACGCGCGCGGCGATAGCCAGGAATTCCGGCGTCTCGCGAATGTGGAGCGGCCGCTCTCTGGGCAGCGTCGATTCGATGACATCGGTGACGCGGCCCGGGCGTGGCGACATGACGACGATGCGCGTCGAAAGATACACGGCCTCAGGAATGGAGTGGGTGACGAAGCAGATGGTCTTGTTGGTGCGTCCCCACAATTCCAGCAATTGCTTGTTGAGGTGATCGCGCACGATCTCGTCCAGCGCGCCGAACGGCTCGTCCATCAGCAGAAGGTCGGCGTCGAAGGCGAGCGCGCGGGCAATCGAGGCGCGCTGCTGCATACCGCCAGAAAGCTGCCAGGGATATTTCTTCTCGAAACCTGAAAGGTTGACGAGGTCGAGCGTGCGGTTGATCCGCTCCCTTTGTTCTGCCTTTGACAGGCCCATGATCTCCAGCGGCAGCCCGACATTGCGTTCAATGGTGCGCCACGGAAACAGCGCGGCCGCCTGGAAAACATAGCCATAGGCGCGTTTCTCGCGCGCCTGTTCGGCCGTCATGCCGTTGATGGAGATGGTGCCCGAAGTCGGCTTCTCCAGATCGGCGATGACGCGCAGCAAGGTGGTCTTGCCGCAACCGGACGGGCCGATGAAGGAGACGAACTCGCCCTTGCCGATGGTCAGATCGACATTGGAGAGCGCCTGGACCGGACCGTCATTGGTCTGGAAGGTGAGGTCAAGTTTGCTTGCCGAAACGACGGCTGGCGAGGTTCCCGTCATTGGCTGTGACCTGCCTTTCGCAGCCGCTGCCGCGCAGGATGAAATGCCGTTGCATTTGCGTTGATGTTGTTTTCCACTCGTCCAATCCCCATCAATCGACGCCCGGAGCCTTGCCGATGTCGCCCAAACCCACCTGCCACCTTATCCGTCCTGAAAGCACTTATGAAGGCAAGCAGGGACTGACCTATTTTGCCGGCATCGCCGCCGAAACCGTCGGCTCGTCCGGCATCTGCATGCATCTGCTCACCTTGCCGCCCGGCGCCCGCGCCAAGGCGCATCTGCATGAAAGCCATGAGACGGCGATCTATGTTCTCTCCGGCGAAGTCCACACCTGGTATGGCGACCGGCTCGAGAACCACATCGTCGTCAAGGCCGGCGACCTCTTCTACATCCCTGCCGGCGTGCCGCATCTGCCGGCCAATTTGAGCAGCGCCCCCTCTTCGGCGGTCATTGCCCGCACCGATCCCAACGAACAGGAAAGCGTCGTCCTGCTGCCGGAACTGGATGCGCTGGTCGCCTGACGCTGACGGGATCGCCATCATTTGCACCGCGCAACCTCGCCCATGACGTTGCCGTCTTCGTCGGTGATCGTCAGCTTTTTGGCGTTCTTGGCGCTGCGCTTGATGGTGAACTTGGTCGGCTCCGAGCTCTCTTCGCCTTCCGCCTCGCATGTTGCCGTCACCACCAGTGACCCATCGGCCTGCGCCTGCTTGTCCGTGAACGTGCAGGCGCTGGCGGCGGTGACCAATGCTTCGTCGGTCAAAAGCAGCATCTTATTGGCAGCGACTTCCTGGCCGTTGCGGTTGATGCAGCCATATTTGTCGCCATAGGGTTTCGACAGATCGATGCCGGCCGCGAAAGCCTGGCCAGCAGCCAGAACGGCAAGCATCGCTACAGAGAGACCAAAACCACGCACACTCATTCCCCCAAATCCAACGTCACGAACACGGTTGCAGCGGCCCCATTTCTTCAAGGCCGGGAATGGTCACGAAGAAACCGCCCTCGCCCTTGTTGGTGACCACAACGGTTTCAGCCGTCGTCCCCGCTTCACCCTCGGCCGAACAGGTTGCCTCAAGCGATTGCATACCCGGAGCCGAGGTCAATTGCTGCGCAAACCGGCAGCCGCTGCCATAGGTCTCGATACCTTCGGCAGTCAGCAGGATATAGTCGTCGCCGTCCTGATAGCCGGCCTTTGCGACGACGCAGCCGGCATCGTTGCCCCAGGAGCCAACCAGCACGCTGGCCGCTTCTGCCGGACCGGCGATGCCGGTCGCCACGACCAGTGAGATGAGCGCCGCGGCGTTCCGCAACCTAAACCCCGGTCGCCGGAATGCCGGTGCGTTCCACCTTGCGTGGCGCGGTAATGTCCTTCCAGGTCGACAGCGCCCGGTTGACCGCCGCGTTCGGCTCGCGGGCGACGAACTCGCCATGGCCGGGCTTGGCCTTGATCTCGGCTTCCTCGATCGACAGTTCACCGCGCGAGAAGACGAAGCGCGGCAACCCGGTCACCTCGAAGCCCTCGAAGACATTGTAGTCGATCACCGACTGCTGCTTCTTCGACGTGATCTTCTTCTTGCGCTTCGGATCCCACACCACGATATCGGCGTCCGCGCCTTCGACGATGGCGCCCTTCTTCGGATACATGTTGAGGATCTTGGCGATGTTGGTCGAGGTCACCGCGACGAACTCGTTCATCGTCAGCCGCCCGGTGTTGACACCGGTCGTCCACAGCACCGGCATGCGGTCTTCGAGCCCGCCGGTGCCGTTCGGGATTTTTGTGAAATCACCGACGCCGTTGCGCTTCTGCTTGGTGGTGAAGGCGCAGTGGTCGGTCGCCACCACTTGCAGTGATCCCGCCTGCAGCCCTGCCCACAGCGAATCCTGGTGCAGCTTGTTGCGGAAGGGCGGGCTCATCACACGGCGCGCCGCATGGTCCCAATCCTTGTCGAAATACTCGCTCTCGTCCAGCGTCAGGTGCTGGATCAGCGGCTCGCCGAACACGCGCATGCCCTTCTGCCGCGCCCGGCGGATCGCCTCGTGCGCCTGCTCGCAGGAGACATGCACGATATAGAGCGGCACACCGGCCATGTCGGCGATCATGATGGCACGGTTGGCGGCCTCGCCCTCCACCTCCGGCGGCCGCGAGTAGGCATGTGCCTCCGGCCCGTTATTGCCGGCGGCAAGCAACTTCTGCGACAGGGCGGCAACAACATCGCCATTCTCGGCATGCACCAGCGGCAGCGCGCCGAGATCGGCGCAGCGCTGGAACGACGCGTACATCTCGTCGTCGTCGACCATCAGCGCGCCCTTGTAGGCCATGAAATGCTTGAACGAGGTGATGCCCTTGTCGACGACGGTCGCCATCTCGTCGAATACCTGCTTGCCCCACCAGGTGATCGCCATGTGAAAGGAATAGTCACAAGACGCCTTCGAGGTCTTGTTGTCCCACATCTGCAAGGCTTCGAGCAGCGATTGCTGCGGCGCCGGCAGGCAGAAATCGACCACCATGGTCGTGCCGCCGGACAAGGCTGCACGGGTGCCGGACTCGAAATCGTCGGCTGAATAGGTGCCCATGAACGGCATTTCGAGATGGGTGTGCGGATCGATGCCGCCCGGCATGATGTAGCAACCGCTGGCGTCGAACTCATGGTCGCCATGCAGGTTCGAGCCGATGGCGACGATCTTGCCGTGCTGCATCAGCACATCGGCCTTCCAGGTGCGGTCGGCGGTGACGACGGTGCCGTTTCGGATGACTTTGGTCATTGTCGTGTTCCCCTTGTTCTCTTCGCGCTTCTTTGTGAGCGTCGTTTGAATTCAGATTTTTAGTTCACGCCACGATCCCCGCCGTCTCCACCACCGCATGGAACAGCACGTCGGCGCCGGCGCCGGCCCATTCCTTGGTGATTTCCTCAGCCTCGTTGTGTGACAACCCGTCAACGCAGGGGCACATCACCATGGCGGTCGGCGCAACACGGTTGATCCAGCAGGCGTCGTGGCCGGCGCCCGAGACGATGTTGCGGTGGGTATAGCCGAGCCGATCGGCGGCATCGCGGATCGCCTTGACGCAACCGGCATCGAAGGTCACCGGGTCGAACGCGCCGACCTGTTCGATCTTGTACTGGATGTCGAGCGCATCGCAGATCGTGTCGATGCCTTCGCGGATGCGGCCGTCCATCGCGTCCAGCACTTCCTTTTCCGGCGAGCGGATGTCGATGGTGAAGACGGTGCGCCCGGCAATGATGTTGCGCGAGTTCGGAAACACTTCCATGTGGCCGACCGCACCGACGGCGTCCGGCTGATAGTCCATGGCGATTTCGTGCACCAGTTCGATGACGCGGGCCATGCCGAGCCCGGCATTGCGGCGCTTGGGCATCGGGGTCGAGCCGGTATGCGCCTCCTTGCCGGTCAGCGTCACCTGCAGCCATTTCAGCCCCTGGCCGTGGGTGACGACGCCTATGTCGATGCCTTCATCTTCCAGAATAGGCCCCTGCTCGATATGCAGTTCGAAGAAGGCGTGGATCTTTCTGTCGCCGACTTTCTCGGTGCCTTTCCAGCCGATACGCTCCAGCTCCTCGCCGAATTTTTTTCCCTGCTTATCGGTGTGCTGATACACATCCGCCTGCTCCAGAACGCCGGCGAACACGCCGGAGGCCATCATTGCCGGCGCAAAGCGTGAGCCTTCCTCATTGGTCCAGTTGGTGACAACGATCGGGTGCCTGGTGGTGATACCGAGATCGTTGAGCGAGCGGATGATCTCCAGCCCGCCGAGCACGCCAAGCACGCCGTCATATTTGCCGCCGGTCGGCTGTGTGTCGAGATGGCTGCCGACATAGACCGGCGGCAGGCTGGGATCAGCGCCTTCCCTGCGGGCAAACATGGTGCCCATCTCGTCGAGGCCCATTTCGAGCCCGGCCGCCTCGCACCAGCGCTTGAACAGGTGCCGTCCCTCTCCGTCCTCGTCGGTCACGGTCTGGCGATTGTTGCCGCCGGCAATGCCGGGGCCGATCTTCGCCATCTCCATGATGGAATCCCACAAACGGTCTGAATTGATTCGCAGATTCTCGCCTGGGGCGGCCATTCAAAGTCCTCTCATTTCATGTCACCAACGGGCGGCGGTTCCCGCCACCGCCCGATTGGCTAGATAGATTAGTCTATCGCCCGCAGCACTTCACGCACATGGTCGATCAATTCGTTGATCTGGCCCTTGGTGATGATCAGCGGCGGCGACAGCGCGATGATGTCGCCGGTGGTGCGGATCAGCGCGCCGCGCTCGAATGCCTTGACGAAGGCCGAGAAGGCCCGCTTGGTCGGCTGGCCGGCGATCGGCGCCAGTTCGATCGCGCCGATCAGGCCGATATTCCTGATGTCGATGACATGCGGCTCGCCCTTCAGCGAATGCAGCGCGTCTTCCCAGTACGGCGCCAGCTCCTCGCCACGGGTGAGCAGACCCTCTTCCTTGTAGGTGTCGAGCGTGCCTAGGGCAGCTGCGCAGGCGATCGGATTGCCCGAATAGGTGTAGCCGTGGAAGAACTCGATCATGTGCTCGGGGCCGGTCATGAAGGCGTCGTGGATTTCCTTCTTCACGAACACCGCGCCCATCGGGATGACGCCGTTGGAAACGCCCTTGGCGGTGGTCATGATGTCGGGCGTGACGCCGAAATAGTCGGCGGCGAACGGCGCGCCGAGACGGCCGAACCCGGTGATGACCTCGTCGAAGATCAACAGGATGCCGTGCTTGGTGCAGATTTCGCGCAGCTTCTGCAGATAGCCCTTCGGCGGCAGGATGACGCCGGTGGAGCCGGCGACCGGCTCGACGATGACGGCGGCGATGGTCGAGGCGTCATGCAAGGTGACGATGCGCTCCAGCTCATTGGCAAGCTCCGCACCATATTCCGGCACGCCCTTGGAGAAGGCGTTCTTCTCCGGCAGATGCGTATGCGGCATATGGTCGACGCCGCCGAGAAGCGTGCCGAACATCTTGCGGTTGGAGACGATGCCGCCGACCGAGATGCCGCCGAAATTGACGCCGTGATAGCCGCGCTCGCGACCGATCAGACGGGTGCGTGCGCCCTCACCCTTCACGCGGTGATAGGCGATCGCCATCTTCAGCGCCGTGTCGACCGATTCCGAACCGGAATTGGTGAAGAAGACATGGTCCATGCCCTTGGGCGCGATGTCGACCAGGCGGTTGGCCAGTTCGAACACGATGGGGTGGCCCATCTGGAAGGCCGGCGCATAGTCGAGTTCGGCCGCCTGATGCTGGATCGCCTCGGTGATCTTGGGACGGCAATGGCCGGCATTGACGCACCACAGGCCGGCGGTGCCGTCGAGCACCTTGCGGCCATCGCTGGTGGTGTAGTGCATGTCCTTGGCGGACACGAACATGCGTGGCGCCTGTTTGAATTGCCGGTTTGCCGTGAACGGCATCCAGAATGCGCTGAGATCGTTCGGCGTGACTTTCAGCCGGTTGGACATGACCAAGACTTCCCCTTGTAACCTGTTTCGGTGCGCTAACGCTTGGTCGTTCCAACACTTGGTCTTTGCGACGTTTTCATGCTACGCAAATTTTGACCGATTGGACAAACGTTAGCACCGCCCTGTCGGCGGTCAAGGGATTACTAGCGGAAATGCGGCCTTCGAAGTGCGCTCCACGGCTCAGGGAAAAACTGGTCCAGAGAATTGGTCCAGATGACCCGCGCGACCAAGGCTTGGCCTTATGACCGACGCCATCGAAGGCTCCGCCCCTCGCCGCACCCGTATCCAGCAGGAAAAGCGCGAACTGATCCTGGAAGCGGCGCTCGAAGTCTTCTCCACCAACGGCTTTCGCGGTTCGACCATCGACCAGATCGCCGAAGCCGCGGGAATGTCGAAGCCGAACCTGCTCTACTATTTCCGCCGCAAGGAAGACATCCACGAGACGCTGATGGAGCGGCTGCTGGCGACCTGGCTGGCGCCGCTCAGGGAACTCGATGATATCGGCGATCCGCTGACCGAGCTGCGGAGCTACATCAGGCGCAAGCTTGAAATGGCGCGCGATTTTCCCAGGGAAAGCCGGCTGTTCGCCAACGAGATCCTGCAAGGCGCGCCGCGCATCATGCCGCTTTTGGAAGGTGAGCTGAAAACGCTGGTGGACGAAAAGGCCAACGTCATCAAGGGCTGGATGCGCGCCGGCAAGATTGCCCGCACCGATCCCTGGCACCTGATCTTTTCGATCTGGGCAACGACCCAGCACTATGCCGATTTCGACGTCCAGGTCCGCGCCGTGCTCGGCCCCGACCGCGGCGGCGACGGCCGCTTTGAGGATGCGGCGCGGTTTCTGGAACAGCTGTTTATTGATGGGCTGAAGCCGAAAGGCTGACTTTGGGCGTCAGGCGCTGCGCAACTCCTGTGGCTGAGCCTTCAGCAGGTCTTCCAGCTTTGCAACCGAGTTCTGCTCGGCCAACGGCGTGTAGACGATCAGCTTCATGTCCGAGCCGTCATCGATCGACAGGCTCATATGCTCGAACGCCATGGCGCCGGCGATCGGATGGCGCAGATACTTCTTGCCGGAGAGGCGATGCACCACGTCGCGCTGTGGCCACCATTCCCGGAACTCCGGGCTCGAGCGCATCATCAGCGCGATCAGCCGCTCGAAATCGGGATCGCCGGTGTATTTCGCGCTCTCGGCGCGAAACGCGGCAAGAGTTGCGCGCGCCAGCTGTTCCCAGTCGACCAGCAAATGGCGCCGGTGCGGATCGGTGAACACGCCATGGAGGATGTTGCGGGCGTCGCCTTCCAGCAGCCCGTAATCGCCGAAAATGGCTACCGCTCCAGCATTCCAGGCCAGCACATCCCAGCGCGGCCCGACAATATAGGCCGGCTGTAGGACCAAGCTCTGCAGCATGTGCAGCAGGGGACCTTCGACCTTGACGGGGGTGATGCGCCGCCGCTCGGGCTGCTGGCGGCCGGCCAGCGTGAACAAATGCCGCTTCTCGGCGGCATCGAGGCGCAGCGCCTCGCAGAGCGCCGTCAGCACCTCAACGGATGGCCGCACGTCCCTGCCCTGTTCCAGCCAGGTGTACCAGGTCGTGCCGACGCCGGCGATCATCGCCACCTCTTCGCGGCGCAGACCGGGCGTGCGCCGCCTGGCGCCGGCCGCGATGCCGGTGGCCGACGGCGAAAGCCGTTCGCGGCGCGAACGCAGGAAGGCGCCGAGCTCGCGCCGGCGGCTGTCTTCGGGTGATGGTGCGGAAGCATCCATGAGGGCTCAGTATAGCAGTATCGATACCAGGATAAAGTTTGAACTGTTTGCGCCGCGCAAAGCGCCCCATCTTGACGTCCAGAGCGAATATGGAGGCTCCCGACATGGACGTGAAAGACAAGACAATCCTCATCACCGGCTCGACCGACGGCGTCGGCCGCGTCGTCGCGCAAAGGCTGGGTGCGGCCGGCGCGCGCGTGCTGGTGCATGGCCGCGACGCCGCGCGCGGCAAGGCGACCGCGGCCGAAATCGAAGCCGCCGGCGGCAAAGCCGATTTTCTCGCCGCCGACCTCGCTTCGCTGGCCGAGGTCCGCCGCCTCGCTGAGGCCGTGCGCGCAAAAACCGATCGGCTCGACATCCTCATCAACAATGCCGGCATCGGCACCGCCGGCGCCAAGCGCCAGCTCAGCGCCGACGGCTACGAGCTGCGCTTTGCCGTCAACTATCTCGCCGGTTTCGTGCTGACGTCGGAGCTGCTGCCGCTGCTCAAGGCCAGCACGCCAGCGCGTATCGTCAATGTCGCCTCGGCCGGCCAGCAGGCGATCGATTTCAGCGATGTCATGCTGACCCGTTCCTATGACGGCGTGCGCGCCTACTGCCAGAGCAAGCTGGCGCAGATCCTGTTCACAATCGACCTGGCTGCAGAGCTGAAAGGCAGCGGCGTCACCGTCAACGCCCTGCATCCGGCGAGCTACATGAACACCACCATGGTCCGCCAGGCCGGCGTGACGCCATGGAGTTCGGTCGAGACCGGCGCCGACGCCATCCTCAACCTCGCGACATCGCCTGATCTCGAGGGCCGCAGCGGCCTCTATTTCGACGGCCAAAAGGAATCCCGCGCCGATGCGCAGGCCTATGACACCAAGGCGCGGCAGCAATTGCGAACCCTGAGCCTCGACCTCGTCGGCCAGGCCTCCGCAAAATCGAAGGAACAACATTCATGACCAGCAGGATCGAACACACAGTCATCATCGGCGGCTCGTCCGGTATCGGCCTGGCGACAGCGCAAAAACTGCTTGGCCCGGACATGAAGGTGACCATCACCGGACGAAACCAGGACAAGCTGAACAGCGCCTGGAAGAGCCTTGGCGGCGCGGCCGGCAAGGCTGCCTTCGATGCTTCGAAGCCAGACGAAGTAGGCCAGTTCTTCGATGACCTCGGACCCTTCGATCACCTAGTTCTGGCCGCCAGCGGCGGCAAGGGGCTTGGCCCGTTCGCGAGCCTTGACCTCACCGACATCGCCGGTGGCGTCGACGAGAAAGTCCGGCCGCAGCTGTCCTGCCTGCAGGCGGCGTTGCCGACGCTCAACAAATCGGGATCGGTGACCTTCATTTCGGCGGTATCGGCACAGCTGACCGCGCCCGGCGTTGCCGGCATCGCCGCCGTCAACGGGATGCTGCTGACGGTGGTGCCGATCCTCGCCGTCGAACTGAAGCCGCTGCGAGTCAATGTCGTCGCGCCCGGCGTCATCGATACGCCGTGGTGGGACTTTTTGCCGGACGACCAGCGGCAGGCGGTCTTTGCCGACTATGCCGGCAAGACCCCTGTCGGACGGATCGGCCACGCCGAAGACGTCGCCGGCGCGATCGCCTTCCTCGTCTCCAACGGTTTCATGACCGGCCAGATCCTGACCTGCGATGGCGGTTTGCGCTACGCGGCGTGAGCTGCGTCAGTCGGAAATCAGACCGGGCCAGAATGCCAGCGTCATCAGCGCTGCCACGATCGTCCACCAGAGGGTCATATAGGCCGCTTTCGCGAGCGACCTGCCTACTTCGCGGGCCCGCTTGGGCCGAAGTGGGTCGTACTTCACTTCGACTGACGCACCGACCGACTTGGTCGTTTTGTTGACCGGCAAACTTGACGTGAACCGCCAAGTCTTGCCGCGCCGGTCGGCGAATTCGATGATCGGCGTATCAGGGCCCTCATCCGACTTTTCGAGACTGACGACTTTACCCGTGGCAACGACACCGCGTCGCTTGAGCAGCAGGTCGCCATAGGTTTGTATGCCGACGAGCGTCAGGACGAAGACGCCACACAGGAAGCACCATATCTGTGCATCCCCTAGGTGCAGACCAAGGGCCTCCGCGACTGCACGGAGCGGAAACAGTGCCTGGTGGAAGACTTGTGAAACACTTGCCCAGAACCCGTTCCAGCTCTGCTCCATGAGCGCTCCGACCGTTGATACGCGACAACAGCAAAAGGGCGATTAGTTCGCGGATGACAATAGCCGCGAAATCCGCTGCCTCAAAGCGATTGCGCGATCAGCGTCAGAAAGCCACCGGCCAGCGCGACATTGCCGACGACGCCATTGATGCGGGATGCCCGGTCCGGACCCTGATGGTCCCAGAAATTGTGGAACATCGGCGTGGCAACGATGAGGAACAGCACCAACACCGCGCTGGCGATCGCGGTCCACAGACCTGCCATCACCAGAGCACCGGCAATGGTCTGCAGGACGATGCCGGCCCATAGCGCCAGCTTGGCCTGCGGCACGCCGCGCGCGGTCATCAGCCCGGTCAGGAAGGCCTCGTTCTGGACATTGCGCAGGCCGGCGACGACGAAGGCGCCGCCGAGCAAAAGGCGGCCGACAAACAACAGGCAAGAAGGCAAATCGACAGGCATGAAACTCTCCCCTTAAAAACAGTTGGAGCGCCGCCCTCTCGACGGCGCTCCATAGATAAACCGGACGGTCAGGCTGCCTTGGCGGCCGGCATCGGATGAATGGCGTGGAACGGGATGCAGAGCCGGTTCCAGGTGTTGATCATGCCGATCGCGACCGACAGCTTGACCAATTCCTCTTCCGAGAAATGCGCGAGCGTGCTGGCATAGAGTTCGTCCGACACGCCATCGTTGGCGATCAGGGTCGTCGCCTCGGTCCAAGCAAACGCCGCGCGCTCGCGTTCGGAAAACAGCGGCGATTCCTTCCAGGCCGAAACCAGATAAAGCCGTGTCTCGGTCTCGCCGTCGCGCCGCGCCTCGCGGCTGTGCATCTCGACGCAGTAGGAGCAGCCATTGATCTGCGATGCCCTGAGCTTGATCAGGTGCAGCAGGCCCACTTCAAGCCCGCATTCGTCGACCGCCTTGTTGAGCGCCGACACCGCCTTCATGATTTCCGGCGCCTTGGCGAAGAATTGCAGTCTCTGTTTCATCGTCTTTCCTTTCTGTCTGGCGGGTTAAATCTGTTTGGTCGAAGCGGGCTTCTGTGGCCGCTGATGGCGCGCCACAAAGGCACAGCTGGCGGCGATCGATCTCGGATCGCCTTCTGCCTGGTAAGTCGCCACGATGTCGGACAACCTGATATCCGCGAGAGCTGCGCGATAGGCGCGCTCCGCCTTCAGCATCGCAGCATTGATGCCGCAGAGTTTGACATAGGCGGACGCATCGAGCTTGACCGGCCCGTTGCGGCGGATCTCGCCGCAACGAAACGCCGGCTCCCGCCCTTCGATCGCCAGCACGATGTCGAGCAGCGTGATGCGCTCGGCCGGCCGCGCCAGCCGGTAGCCGCCCGCCGGCCCCGGCACCGATTCCAGGATGCGCTCCGCCGTCAGCATGTTGAGATGCTTCAAGAGATAGCTCGGCGACAGGCCGAAGGATTCTGCCAAGGCAGCGCCCGGCATGGTGCTGTTGCCCTCCACACTGGCGAGCGTCGCCGCGCAATGAATGGCCGCTTCAACGCCCTCGCCCAGCTTCATGGTGCTGTTCTCCTATTCATGGATATCTTTTATCGTGGATAAATTTTATCTGCAATAGGAAAATGAAAAACGGCGCCCGAAGGCGCCGCTTTTTTCCGTAGGTCCGTTCCTACTCCGCGGCCACCTTGGCCATCGGGTTGTTGGGATGCGTCGTCCAGTTGGCGTAGACCGGCGAGACCGGCTTGCCGGTGCGTTGGTCCATGACGCCCGCGGCCAGCGGCTCCATGGTGATGCAGTTCTCGACCGGGCAGACATTGACGCACAGATTGCAGCCGACGCATTCGGCTTCGATCACCTCAAAATGCCTCTTGCCGTCGACCATGCTGGTGATCGCCTGATGCGAAGTGTCCTCGCAAGCGATGTGGCAGCGGCCGCATTTGATGCAGGCGTCCTGGTCGATATGCGCCTTGGCGATGTAATTGAGGTTGAGATACTGCCAGTCGGTGACGTTGGGCGTGGCGCGGCCGATGATATCATCGAGCGAGGCGTGGCCCTTCTCGTCCATCCAGTTTTCGAGACCGGCGATCATCTCCTGCACGATCTTGAAGCCGTAGGTCATCGCCGCCGTGCACACCTGCACATTGCCGGCGCCGAGCGCCATGAATTCGGCCGCGTCGCGCCAGGTGGTGATGCCGCCAATGCCGGAGATCGGCAGGCCGTGCGTTTCGGGATCGCGCGCGATCTCGGCCACCATGTTCATGGCGATCGGCTTCACCGCCGGGCCGCAATAGCCGCCATGCGAACCCTTGCCGTCGATGGTCGGCTGCGGCGCGAAGCTATCGAGATCGACGCCCGTGATCGAGTTGATGGTGTTGATCAGCGACACCGCGTCGGTGCCGCCGGCAAGGGCAGCACGCGCGGGCTTGCGCACATCGGTGATGTTGGGCGTCAGCTTGGTGATGACAGGCATGCGGGTGTTGGCCTTGCACCAGCGCACCACCATTTCGATGTATTCCGGCACCTGGCCGACAGCCGCGCCCATGCCGCGCTCCGACATGCCGTGCGGGCAGCCGAAATTGAGCTCGATGCCGTCGGCTTCGGTCTCCTCGACGACCGGCAGGATCGCCTTCCAGCTTTCCTCGACGCACGGCACCATCAGCGAGACGACGATGGCGCGGTCAGGCCAGTCCTTCTTGACCTGCTTGATCTCGCGCAGATTGACCTGCAAATCGCGGTCGGTGATCAGCTCGATATTGTTGAGGCCGAGCAGGCGCCGGTCCGCACCCCAGATCGCGCCGTAGCGCGGGCCGTTGACGTTGACCACCGGCGGGCCTTCTTCGCCAAGCGTCTTCCAGACCACGCCGCCCCAGCCCGCCTTGAAGGCGCGGATGACGTTGTAGGCCTTGTCGGTCGGCGGCGCCGAGGCCAGCCAGAACGGATTGGGCGATTTGATGCCGACGAAATTGTTTCTGATGTCTGCCATGGATCTTTCTCCTCTGGCCGCGGCGGGCTTACCCAGCGTTGCCTATCGTACCCCGATCATTCCTCACATCGAAGAAAAACCGTCGACGGTTCGCCTTCGACCGTTACCGTGATCTTGTCCGGATCGCCTTTGCGCGCGTCCAGTCCGACCATTTTCTCGTCCATGCGCACCGTCTCCTCGCCGTTGAGATAGACGTTCGCGCATGAGATCTTCGTTGCAACCTGATCGCCGGCTGGCGGCCCGGATGTCCATTGGCACATTGTGTGCTCGTTGAAACCGACGCCGGTCGCTTCGACATACATCCGCTCCTCGCCCTTCTCATCACACCACTCCGCGTAGAGCCAATAGTCCGCAGAAGCCGCAGGCATTGCCGCGGTGCCGATAACGGCAGCGAGGATCGGCGCGATCATCGCAATGCCCGGTTGATCAAGCGGGTCGTCGGCGCCGAAGCCAGCCAGAACGGATTGGGCGATTTGATGCCGACGAATCTGTTGCGGATGTCTGCCATGACAGGTCCCTTTCAGCCGAGACGAAGAAGCAGTTCGACGGGTGCGAGAATGCCGCCTTCAAGCGCGGCGGTGAGATTGGCGATCTTGGTGCGGGCGTTCTCGCCCATGATAAGATTGACGCCGGGCGGCGGTTTTTTGCCTTCCGCCTGCGCCGCAGCCATGCGCGCCCGTATCGTGGCGAAGAATTCGATGGCGAAGGCGCCGCGCGGCCGCTCGGCGGCTACAGAGAACCCTGCAGCCGCGGCAGCCGAGCGATAGTCGTCGGGCGTGGCGACGAAGGACATGCTTTCATCCGATGCCCATGGCAGCGGATAGGTCAGAGCGCCGGACTTCAGCCGCATCACATCGTAGACGGCAAAGACGCCGCCCGGCTTGAGCACGCGCGCCGCCTCGCTCATCAGCTTTTTCTTGTCGGGAAGATTCATGCCGACATGCAGGATCATGGCCGTATCAAAGCTTCTGTCGCCGAACGGCATGTCCAGCGCGCTGCCCTGCACGAACCGGACTTTGTCGGCCATTCCCACCCGCTTCGACAGGCTGGTCGCGATGTCGACATAGCTTTGCGTCAGATCGATGCCGGTGACATCCGCGCCGGCATTGTTGGCGGCAAAGCGGGCTGGGCCACCCACGCCGGAGCCAATGTCGAGCAGCCTGGCTCCCGGCTTCAAACCTATCTGGCCGATGAGTTCCCTGGTGGCGGCGATACCGCCAATGTGGAATTCGTCGACCGCTTCGAGATCGCCGGCGCGCAGATGGGCAATGTCCACACCGGTATCGGCGAGCACCGCAAGAATGTGCTGCTCAAGACCCGATACGTCGTAGTGACGGGCGATGCCCGATTCCACCGAGGCCATGATCTCTATCCCTGCGTCAGACTCCTGTTGATGCTCTCAGCCGCATCGCGCCCTTGCGCCACGGCCGAGACGGTCAGGTCGTCGCCGCCAAAGATGCAGTCGCCGCCGGCCCAGACATTGGCGAGCGACGTGCGCCCTTCGGCATCGACCTTGATGCGGCCGGCTTCGAGTTCGATCGCAGCACCGCTGCCGTTGAGGGCGGCCGGCACAAAACTCTGGCCGATCGCCTTGAACACCTGGTCGGCGACGAGCGTCAGCCGCTCGCCGGTGCCGGCAAGCTTGTCGCCGTTCATGGCAGTGTATTCGAGCTCGATGCCCGACACTTTGCCACCTTCGGCAATGACGCGCTTCGGCTGCAGCCAGTGGCGGATGGTAACGCCGTTGGCGGCGGCCAGATCCTGCTCGAATTCGGAAGCGTTCATGTGCTCCTGGCCGCGCCGGTAGCAGATCGTCACCTCCTCGGCGCCGAGCAGCTTCGACTGCACGGCGGCGTCGATTGCCGTCATGCCGCCGCCGATGACGACGACGCGCCGGCCGACCGGCAGGCTTGCGAGATCGCTGGCCTGGCGCAGTTCGGCGATGAACTCGACCGCATTGGTGACGCCGTCGGCATCCTCGCCATCGGCGCGCAGCGCATTGACGCCGCCAAGCCCCATGCCGAGGAAGACGGCATCGTAGTTCCGGGTCAGGTCCGACAGCTGGTAGTCGCGGCCGAGCGCCTTGCCGTTCTGGATGTCGATGCCGCCGATCGCCGTGACATAGTCGACCTCGGCCTGGGCGAAATTGTCGATGCTCTTGTAGGCGGCGATGCCGTACTCGTTGAGGCCGCCGGCCTTCGGGCGAGCTTCCAGAATGGTGACGTCATGGCCATGGCGGGCGAGTCGGTGCGCGGCGGCAAGACCCGCAGGACCGGCGCCGACCACGGCGACAGACTTGCCGGTCGATTCCGCACGCGGATAAAACTGTTTTTGCTCGGCCATGGCGACGTCGGTCGCGTAGCGCTGCAGGCGGCCGATCTGCACCGGCTTGCCTTCCGCCACCTCGCGCACGCAGACCTCTTCGCACAGCGTTTCGGTCGGGCAGACGCGGGCGCACATGCCACCCAGAATGTTCTGGTCGAAAATCGTCTTGGCGGAGCCGATCGGGTTGCCGGTCGAGATCTGGCGGATGAACAGCGGAATGTCGATCGAGGTCGGGCACGCATTCATGCACGGCGCGTCGTAGCAGAAATAACAGCGGTCGGATTCGACCAGCGCCTCATGATGATCGAGCGGTGGATGCAGGTCGGAAAAATTCTCGGCATACTGGTCGGCGGCAAGCCGTCCGCCGGCGATACCGTCCTTGAACTGGCCTTCTGGCATCGTCAGTTCCCCATGTTTTCGTTTTGGGGAAGGCTAGCACGTTTTATTTTTTTATCAATTGGTCAATTTTCGCCGCAAGCCGCTGAAAAGGCTCGATAATAACATGATTTTTTTACTCATGTTATGGTCAATCCGTTGCGCCTCAAAGAAGACCCGCTCGACATAGCCCCAAGTCGCGACAAGCTGGTCGAAGCCCGCGCGGGATGATAGGCGCTTGAGCACAACCCGCGGCTTTCACTCGAATGGAGATGGCGATGACCGACGATCAGGAGACGGTGCAGCGCTGGGAGCCTGTGGAGGATTTACCTCAGGCTGCCTGTCAGGTTTGGCGTCTGCGATCCGACAATTCCTTTGAACTGACCGTTGAAGGCGACTTTTTCGTGGGCCCCTCCAACAGAACCCTCAAGATAGACTTTCAAGGAGTACTAGCCCTCGCAGCTCATGATGACATGCTGGGGCTGACTAAAATCCGCGCTGGCACCTCGATCCCATTGATTGGATCTGGCAGCCAGGCTTCCTACAGGTGGCCCATCCTCCAAGTGGAGAACTCGCACTGGTTGCGATCGATACTCGGCCCCGCAAACGACTGCTCGCATTTTATGTTGCTCAGTCTCGAATGCACAGTTGAGGTGATTGCTCAGGAAGCCACAGCTGCTTGGATCTGACCACTCGCTGAGCACTACGCGTTGGTGATGACACCGGTTAAGGCGCCGTCTAGGAGCAGGCCGCGGAGGCACTGCCATGGATCGACCGGATCTCGTCGGCGACCAGTTGCTGCAGCCGCCACAGATTGCGGTCGCGTATGCCGAATTCCTCGAGGTGGCTGACGGTGTTGTAGAGATATTCCGCACCCGAGCCGACATGGCCGCACGCCCGGGCCAGCACCCGCGCCACCCGGTCCAGCGGCTGCCCAAGCGACGTTCCCCTGCCCGTCACCCCGACCCAGAAGCCGAGCGCCCGCACTACCCCTTGCGCCGTGCGCACCGGAACCCACCGGACCGAGCTGACACTCTCGTGGTCGTCGATCTCGCGCCGCAACAGTCTTTCGATCTGCTCTGCCTTGTCGCCGTCAGGCAGACGGTAGATGACGCCGTCGCATCGCCCGCCGCGTTCGAGCGCCATCATCAGCCCCGGCTGTGCCGCGGTCCCGCGCCAGCGCACCATGTCGAGACAGAACGAACGATGCCAGCCGAACGCGGTGGCGCGCAGCTGCTCGACGGACTCGAAGGCCGGCTTCCAGATCAGCGAGCCATAGGCGAACACCCATAATGGCCCTGCATCCGCTTCGTCAGCCAGCTGTGCGGCAAGCGTGCGGAAGTCCTCGTCGGTTAGCTGAGTCCAGCTGCCGTCGGGGCCGGGATCGACCTCCTGCCGATGGCACAGTGACACAAGCTCAGGCGTGAGCGACATAAGGCGCATGAAACGACTACCCCTCGTTCTCCCAAGGAAAGTCGAAAACGGCCACGCGTGCAAGCCGCAGAGCGCAACGAAGTGCGGAACGATGTGTCAACGCAGCCGTTGAATTTTCCCAGGCTCGCTGTCGGATTCGTGTCGCTGAAATCGTCCTTTGATGGATCGGACAACGATCGATGCATGAAGGTGAGGAGACCGAAAAAATGCCGAAAACCCCAATGCCGTTCTTCTGGTACGAGCTGATGACCAACGACCTCGACGCGGCGGAAGCGTTCTACACCACCGTCGTCGGCTGGAAGGCCGAGCCCTTCGACAAGGCGCCCGGCATGCCACGCTACATCGTGGTGAACTCCGCCGAGCGTGGCGTCGGCGGGCTGATGACCTTGCCCGAGGACGCCGCCAAGATGGGCATGAAGCCGGCCTGGCTCGGCTATATCCACACCAAAGATACGGATGCCTCGACCAGGGCGCTGAAGGCTGCCGGCGGAGCGGTGCACCGCGAACCCGACGACATTCCCGGCGTTGGCCGCTTTTCCGTCGTCGCCGACCCGCAGGGCGCCACCTTCATGTTCCTGCAGCCCAATGGGCCCGACCAGCCCGTCCTTCCCGCCACCACGCCCGGCCATGTCGGCTGGCACGAGCTCTATGCAGCCGACCGGCAGGCGGCCTTCGATTTCTATTCAAGCCAGTTCGGCTGGACCGATGCCGGTAGCATGGACATTGGCGAGATGGGCATCTACCAGACCTTCGGGGCCGGCCCTGAATCCGGCGGCGGCATCATGAACAAGCCGCAGCAGCTGCCGGTGCCGGTGTGGCTGTTCTATTTCAATGTCGATGCCATCGACGCCGCCGCCAAACGCGTCACCGACAATGGCGGCAAGATCGTCATGGGTCCGATGCCGGTGCCGACCGGCCAATGGATCGCCCAGTTCACCGATCCGCAAGGCGCCTATTTCGCATTGATCGCTCCGGGACGCTGATCCGGCCAGAGGCGCAACTCGTAACCGCCCTCATCGCACCGCCGGCGCGATGAGGAAGCGCGCATCATTCCGGCGCCAGCACCGCGACCTTGATGCTCTCGTCCTTGGCGCCACTGAGCTGGATGGTGGCTGCACCCGGCGTCAGCTTGAAGCGCACACTCTTGCGAATGCCGGGACAGGTCTTCACACCGCTGAACGCTGCCGACTTCGTGGCATGGCCGTCTTGGATCACGTCGATCCAGGCTTCGCCTGACAGGCTGATCTGGAGCTCGCCTTCCGGTGGGACAGTCACGGTCGCCATCGCGCCAAACGTTCCGGCTGCCGGCGCACGTTCCGGCGGCACGGTGAAGCTGACCGCGTCGACCGGCTCGAGCGCCAGATCCGCGGCCTCGCCAGCCGCGAGCGTAGCGCCGGACTGTGCGGTCGGCGCTGCCGGAAACAGCGCCTGCTCGCGCGCCACCGGCCATTTGAAGGCATCACAACCGCCGTCTGCGGCCATGGCGAAGCTGGTGCCTGCAAGGATTGCGAACAGGGTGAGGACGACTTTTTTCATGACCGGGAGAACCCATTTGGTTTGGAGTGTCTACGCGCAGATATACAACCATAGCGATACAAATGCAACCATAACGAGAACAAAAATCGAAGTTCAGACTGGAAACAATTTCAATCACCGATTGTTGATGGCAGGCCACGGGAAGTGAATGGTCCGATGCCGGGTGATAATTTATGGCCGAACCGAAGGGGTAGAAAAATGGAGTTTTAGATGAAGCTTTTTGACGGTCTCGCCAGATTTCAGCCGCAGGCCCTCGGCATCCTGCGCATCATGACGGCCCTGCAGTTCATCGAGCATGGCTCGCAGAAACTGTTCAATTTCCCGGTGAGCAGCGGTGAGCCGCACGCCTTGACCGGCCTGACGCTGACGGCGGGCATTCTCGAATTCGCCGGCGGTATCTTGCTGGCGCTCGGTCTGCTCACGCGCCCCGTCGCCTTCCTGCTGGCCGGCGAGATGGCCATCGCCTATTTCATGGCGCACTACCCGCGCGACTTCTTTCCGATCAACAACAATGGCGACGCCGCCATCTCCTTCTGCTTCATCTTCCTCTATCTGGTGTTTGCCGGCGCCGGCGCTTTCGCGCTCGACAACCGCCGCAACGGCTGACCCGCTTAAGGCGAGACAGGGGGTGAGCCATCACCCCCGCATCCGTTCGAAATTGGCGTCGAACAGCGGCGCCGCCTGCATGCGCGCGGCATGGCGTTTGCCCAACAGTTCGATCTCGAAGCCGTCGCTCTCGTCGGCGATCTCCTTCGGCACATAGCCGAGGGCGACGGATTTTTTCGGATGATGCGCGTAGCCCCCTGACGTCACCCAGCCGCGCACCGCGCCGCCGAACCAGATCGGCTCGTCGCCGATGACATCGGCATCGACAGCGTCGAGGATGAAGGTGCGCAGCCTGAGCTTGCCGCCCTGCTTGCGCTCGGCGAGAGCGCCGGCCTTGCCGATGAAATCGGCATCCTTGCCATAGGCGACGAAACGGTCGAGCCCGGCTTCCAGCGGCCCATAGATCGGCCGGTACTCACGCGCCCACGAGCCGTAATTCTTCTCCAGCCGCAGCGCATTGAGCGCACGCGAGCCGAACAGGCCGATGCCGAACTCCGCGCCCGCCGCCATCAGCGCCTGGAAGGCAGCGCGCTGATATTCCGGCGCCACCCAGATCTCGTAGCCGAGATCGCCGGTGTAGCTGACGCGACCGACCAGGCACGGCGCCATGCCGATGTCTATCTTGGCGACTGCCATGAACGGAAACGCAGCATTGGCGACATCGGCGCGGGTGACCTTTTCCAACACCTCCCGCGCCTTCGGTCCGGCGATCGCCATGCCGGTGAGTTTTTGCCCGAGCGCCTCGATGCGCACCGAACCGTCTTCCGGCAAATGCGCCTCGAACCAGCGCATATGATACTGCTCGGCAATGCCGGACCCGGCGATGAACCATTCGCCACCACCTATGTTGGCCAGCGTAAAGTCGCCGATCAGTTTGCCGTCCTCCTTCAGCATCGGCGCCAGCGTCATGCGGCCGGGCTTCGGCAGCTTGCAGGCGAAGATGCGATCGAGCCAGGTGGCAGCCCCCTCGCCCGTCACCTTGTATTTGGCGAAGTTCGAAATCTCCGCCAGGCCGACGCCTTCACGAACCGTCGCGACTTCCTTCGCGACATGGGTGAAGTCGCTGGACCGGCGCCACGAAAACTCGTCCTTGACGCCCTCCGGCGCATACCAGAGCGGCACTTCCAGCCCGTAGGAAACGCCCCATTGCGCGCCCTTGGCCGCCAACAAATCGTAGATCGGCGTCGTCTTCAGCTGCCGCCCGGCAGGCAGTTCCTCATTGGGAAAGCGGATCGAGAAGCGGCGCGAATAGTTCTCGCGCACCTTGGCGTTGGTGTAGGCCATCGTCGCCCAGTCGCCATAGCGGGCGACATCCATGGCCCAGATGTCGGCGCCGGGATCGCCCTCGATCATCCAGTTGGACAGCGCCAGACCAACGCCGCCGCCTTGCGAAAAGCCCGCCATGACGCCGCAGGCGACCCAGAAGCCCGGCAGGCCACGCACCGGCCCGACCAGCGGGTTGCCGTCCGGCGCGAAGGTGAAAGGCCCGTTGATGATCTGCTTGATGCCGGTCCTCTCGAAGGCCGGGAAATGCCGGAACCCTACCTCCAGTGACGGCGCGATGCGGTCAATGTCCGGCTCCAGCAATTCATGGCCGAAGTTCCACGGTGTGGAGAATTCGGACCACACTTTGTTGGCCTTCTCATAGGTGCCCATCAGCATGCCGCCGCGCTCCTGGCGCAGGTACAGCTCGCCGTCGAAATCGACCGCATGGATGATTTCGGTGCCGGTCTTGGCGTTCCACGCAGCGACCTCCGGCATGTCCTCGGTGATCAGGTACATGTGCTCCATGGCCAGCACCGGCAATTCCAGCCCGACCATGCGGCCGACCTCGCGCGCCCACAGGCCACCGGCATTGACGACATGCTCGGCCACGACCTCGCCCTTGTTGGTGATGACGCGCCACAGCCCGTCGGGCCTGCGCACAATGTCCTCGACCTTGGTGAAGCGCTCGACCTCGGCGCCCAGCTTGCGCGCGGCCTTGGCATAGGCATGCGTCACCCCTGACGGATCGAGATGGCCGTCTTCCTTGTTGCGGACGGCGCCGACAAATTGCTTGGGGTCGAGGAGCGGCATGAGTTCGGCCGCCTCGTTGGCCGAGATTTCTTCAAGGTCGATGCCGAGATAGCGCCCCTTGGCGACGACGCCGCGCAGCCAGTCGAGCCGCGCTTCGGTCGCCGCCAGGAGCACGCCACCGGTCAGATGCACGCCGGTCGCCTGCCCCGACAGCTCCTCGATCTCCTTGTAAAGCGAGATCGTGTATTTCTGCAGCTTGGCGACGTTGGGGTCGCCATTGATCGTGTGCATGCCGCCGGCCGCATGCCAGGTCGAGCCGGAGGTCAGCTCGTCGCGCTCCAGCAGCACGACATCGGTCCAGCCATGGCGCGCCAGATGGAACAGCACCGAACAGCCCACGACGCCACCGCCAATAACCACCACCTTTGCATGCGATTTCATGGATTTTTCTCTGATATCAGGGAGTTGGAAGCATAAAGTGAATCAGAGAGGCAGCGCGAGGCACCCCCCTCTGGCCTGCCGGCCATCTCCCCCTCAAGGGGGGAGATCAGCAGCGTCCGCACCGCCGCTTTCTTTTCATCGTTAGTGATTAGCGAAGGAAGACGTAGCAGCCAATCTCCCCCCTTGAGGGGGAGATGTCCGGCAGGACAGAGGGGGGTGGACGCGCGCAGACCTATCACGGCTCACCCGACCCGATCGCTTCCTTGCGCTTGGCCACATACGCCTCCAGAGCCTCGCGCACGGCGGGATCCATCGCCGGCTCGGCATAGTCTTCCAGCGCCTTCTTCCACAGCCGCGTCGCGCGCGCCGTCGTGTCGAGACCGCCGGCCTCCTGCCACGCCTCGTAATTCTGCCAGTTGGACAACATTGGCTGGTAGAAGGCGGTGGCATAGCGCTCCAGTGTATGCGGCTCGCCGAAGAAATGGCCACCCGTCGGCACCGCGCCAAGCGCCTCGACCGCCAGCTCCGCCTCGTCGACGACGATCGGACGCAGAAACTCCATCATGTGCTGGATCATCTCGACATCGATGATGAGCTTTTCGAACGACGCCGTCAGCCCGCCCTCCTGCCAGCCGGCGGCGTGGTACACGAGATTGCCGTGGCCGAGCACCGCGCCCCACAGCGCCATCAGCGTCTCATAGGCGCCTTGCGCATCGGCGGCGTTGGAGGCCGAACCCGGCGTCGTGCGGTAGGGCAGATTGTAGCGCCGCGCCAATTGACCCGAGGCGATGTTGGCCTTGGTGTTTTCCGGTGTGCCGAAGGCCGGCGCGCCCGACTTCATGTCTACATTGGAGGTGAAGGCGCCGTACATCACCGGCGCGCCGGGCCGCACCAGCTGCGTCAGCACCACGCCGAACAGCGCCTCGGCGTTCTGCTGCGCCAATGCGCCGGCGAGCGTCACCGGGCTCATCGCGCCCATCAGTGTGAACGGCGTCACCGCCACCGATTGGCCGAACTCGGCCATGGTCATCAGCCCTTCGGCCATCATCTCATCGAAGCGGCGCGGCGAGTTGACCGAGATGATGGTGGCGATGCCGGGGTCGTCGCGCATCTGGTCCAGCGTCAGCCCGCGCGCGATCGCCATCATCTCGATGCCGTCCAGCGCCCGGCCGCGGCCGATCGCCGAGACATGGAACGATTTGTCGGTCAGCGTCAGATTGGTGAAATAGGTGTCCATATGCCTTGAATTGGCCGGCAGCTCCACCGGCGCACAGACCTGGTTGCCGAGCATGTGGATACAATTGAAATGCTGCGCCAGCCGGGTCAGATCGGCATAGTCGCGCAAATTGCCGGCGCGTCGGCCGCGCTCCATGTCATGCACGTTGGGCGGCCCGGCGACGAGGGTGAAATTGATCGTGTTGCCGCCGAGATGGATGGTGTTGGCCGGATTGCGCGGCGTCAGCCGATAGCTGGACTGCGTGGTCTTCAGCGCCTCGGCAACGAGCCCCCTGTCGATGCGGACATTCGCCGTCGCATGATCGACCGTGGCGCCCGCCTTCTCGAACAGTGACAGCGCCCGGGGGCTCATCACCTCGATGCCGAAATTTTCCAGAATGTGCATCGAGGCCTGATGGATCGCCTCGATCTGGTCGGCCGACAGCATTGCCATCGGCGGATAGGGATTGGTCACGCGCCTGAGCGGCAGTTGCGGGATGGCCGACGGCCCCCTGTTGCTGGTGCGCTCGGCGCCGCGCTTGCGTCTTGGTTCATTCATACCGGCATCAGAACGCCGGTATCCGGCTGCGGCTGTCAGAAATCCGCCCTTCGCGGGCGTGATTTTAGCCAAGGCGGCATTTCTGAATTCCGATGAGGACAAAGGCGACGCCAAAAGTCGGAATAATGATACCGGCTCTCACCGGCGAAGCCCGCCCGGCAAGCCGTTAAGAAACGCCGCAAGATTCCCTTTATGATTTCGGCCTATTCGTCTTCCCATGCGTAGGTCGAGTTTTAGTAAAATTGTAGCGGTTGGTGTGCTGCTGGCGTTGTCGGCCTGCGCGACGCCGCCCAACCATATCAACAATGTCTGTGCCGTCTTCGACCAGAATGACGGCTGGTTCGACAACTGGCAGGCGGCGGCCGAACGCGCCTCGCAGAAATACAGTATCCCCGTCCCCGTGCTGATGGCGACGGTGCGCAAGGAGTCCGGCTTCAAGGCCAACGCCCGGCCGCCGCGCACCAAATTGCTCGGCTTCATTCCGTGGAAGCACGTCTCCTCGGCCACCGGTTTCTCGCAGGCGCTCGACGGCACCTGGTCGCAATACCAGAGCGAAACCGGCAGTTGGGGGGCGCGGCGGACAAAGTTCGCCGATGCCGTCGATTTCGTCGGCTGGTATCACTCAAAAACAGCCGACACCTTCGGCGTCGCCCGCAACGACACCTACAATCTCTACCTCGCCTACTATCTCGGCTGGACCGCCTATGGCCGCGGCAACCGCGGCGATGCCGGCGTGCAGGGCTATGCGCGGGCGACCGAAAAGATGGCCCGCGACTACGCCGTCCAGCTGCAGCAGTGCAGCAACTGAACGCGCAGCTCCGGCAATGCGAAAACTAGCACCGTTCTCGGTTTAGTGCCGCCTTGTCGTATCTTTCGGCTTCTTGATACCGGTCTCGGAAGTCTCGTCGACGACTTTGAGGCGACGGACTCGCATCCCAGCCTGGCCCTGCTCCACGGCATCGCCGATCTCGTCCGCTGCCGCGGTCGACGATTTGCCACGCGGCCGTTTGGGCGCTGTTCCTGTCGAACCCGGCCCAGCGATATGGGGAGCGTCTTCCGGCACGCCTTCATGCGCCGCGTGCTCCTTGTCGAACTTGATCACCGGCTCCATCGTCGCCAGCACATCGTCCGACAGCCAGCACAGGCTCATATGGCCGTCGCCGAGATGTTTCACCGGCGGCACCTTGGTTTCGCACAAATTGTCCGGCACCAGCTTCTTGTAGCCGCAGCGTGTCTGGAACGGGCAGCCGCTCGGCGGGTTCATCGCCGACGGGATGTCGCCTTCCAGCACGATGTGCTTCTTGACCACGCTGGTGTCGGCGATCGGGATCGCCGACAGCAGCGCCTCGGTATAGGGGTGGTAGGGCGGCGCGAAGATCTGGTCGGTCGTGCCTTGCTCGACGATATAGCCGAGATACATGACGACGACGCGGTCGGCGATGTAGCGCACGACAGACAGATCGTGGCTGATGAACAGCATCGTCGTCTTGTTCTTGCGCTGGATGTCCATCAAGAGTTCGGTCACCGCCGCCTGCACGGAGACGTCGAGGGCCGAGACCGGCTCGTCGGCCACCACCACCTTGGCATCGCCGGCAAAGGCGCGGGCCACGCCGATGCGCTGCTTCTGGCCACCCGAGAGCTGGCGCGGCTTGCGCGTCTCGAAGGCGCGCGGCAGCTTCACCAGGTCGAGCAGTTCCAGCATGCGCTTGCGCCGGTCGGCGACCGTCTTGCCGACATTGAATTTCTCCAGCGTGCGGATGATCTGCGAGCCGACGGAGTGGCTGGGGTTGAGCGTGTCGAACGGGTTCTGGAACACCATCTGGATCGACGACACCGTTTCGACGCTGCGTTTCTCGATGCTGGTCGACTGGATCTGCTTGTTGCCGAGCGTCACCGTGCCCGAGCTTGCCGTCTCCAGCCCGAGCAGCACCTTGGCCAGCGTCGACTTTCCGCAGCCGGACTCGCCGACAATGGCGACGGTCTCGGATTCGCGCGCCATGAACGAGATCGTCTCATTGGCCTTGACGACGCGGCCTTCGCTCGAGCCGAAGACTTCGCTGCCGCCGACCTTGTAGTATTTCCTGAGGTCCTCGATCTTGAGCACCGGTGCACCTGGCACGACCTTTTCATTGACCTTCTTGGCGCCGGGCGGCAGTGCTTCCCAGTCGATCTCGTTGAAGCGCACGCAGCGCGAGAAATGCCCTTCGTGACCGGCGACTTCGATCATCGGGATTTCGGCGGCGTTGCAGACGCCCTCAACGAAATGGTGGCAGCGCGGACCGAAATTGCAGCCCTTGGGCCGCTCATGCGGCAGCGGCAATTGGCCGGGAATGGAAATCAGCGGCCGCGAATTCTTGTCGGCGCCGGGCAGCGGGATCGAACGGAACAGCCCTTGCGTATAGGGATGACGCATCCGGTCGAAAACGTCCTTGATCTTGCCTGTCTCGACGGCCTCGCCCGAATACATCACCGTGATCCGGTCGCAGGTCTCGAGGATGAGGCCAAGATTGTGCGACACGAAGATCATCGACGTGCCGAACTTTTCGCCCAGGCCCTTGACCAGTTCGACGATGCCCGCTTCCACCGTCACGTCGAGCGCCGTCGTCGGCTCGTCGAGCAGAAGCAGCGCCGGCTTTGACAAGAGCGCCATGGCGATGACGATGCGCTGCTGCTGGCCGCCGGAAAGCTGGTGTGGATAGGAGCGCATCATGCGCTCGGGATCGGGCAGCTTCACCGCGCGCACCATGTCGAGCGCCCTTGAATAGGCCTCTTCCTTCGACACCTTGTCGTGGATCAGCGGCACTTCCATCAATTGCTGGCCGACCTTCATCGCCGGATTGAGGCTGGCCATCGGCTCCTGGTAGATCATGGCAATCTTGTTGCCGCGGATGGCGCGCAGTTCCTCGTCGGAGAGCTCGCCCATATCCTTGCCCTGGAACTTGATCTTGCCGCCGACGATCTTACCGATGTTGGAGAGGTCGCGCATGATGCCGAGCGACACGGTCGACTTGCCGCAGCCAGATTCGCCGACGATGCCCATCGCTTCGCCCGGCATCACCGTGCAGGAAAAATCCATGACGGCAGGGATCTCGCCCTTGCGGGTGAAGAAGGAGATCGACAGGTTCTCGATCTCGATGATCGGTTCGCCGGGATTTCGAACTGCCTCATTCATGGGTCGCTCCAATCCTATTTTCATGCGTCGGGCCAAAACCCGCAGATCAGTCTTTCATCGATTGTTCGCGCAGCGAGTCGGCGAGCAGGTTCAGCCCCAGCACAAACGACATCAGCGCGATCGTCGGCGGCAACGCCGGATGGATGAAGGAGCGCAGCAGGCGGCTGGCGTCCTTGATCGCGGTGCCCCAGTCCGGGCTCTCCGGCGCAAGACCCAAGCCGAAATAGCCGAGTGTGCCGAGCAGGATCGTGGTGTAGCCGATGCGCAGGCAGGCATCGACGATCAGAGGTCCGCGCGCATTGGGCAGGATTTCCCACAGCATGATGTACCAGGGCGATTCACCGCGCGTCTGCGCCGCCGCCACATAGTCGCGCGTCTTGATGTCCATCACCAGGCCGCGCACGATACGGAACACGCCGGGGCTGGAGGCGAACACCACCGCCACGAAGATGTTGAGCTGGTTGGGATCGATGTGGATGATTTTGAACGGATCGGCATCGAACACCAGGCCGGCATAGACCCAGCCGCCGATGACCAGCGTCAGCCCGAGCAATATGTAGAGCCGGTCCGGACGGTTCTTGTAGCGGGTCCAGAACAGCACGGAAAAGAAGATGATCGGGAACATGAAGAACAGCCCGGCCATGGCGTAGGGGATGGGCGTATCCATGATGCCCGGCGTCACCAGGAGGTAGAACAGCAGGATGACCGGGAAAGCCAGCACCAGATTGGCCAGGAACGACAGCGCCGTGTCGATCCTGCCGCCGTAATAGCCGGCGGGCAGGCCGAGCGTAATGCCGACCATCAGCGCGAACCCCGTCGCCGCCGGTGCGATGATCAGCACGATCTGGCTGCCATAGACCATGCGCGAGAAGACATCGCGGGCGAGCTTGTCGCCGCCGAAATAGTAGATGAGCTTCGATACCGGCTCGATCCCGCCCGGCAGTGCGTCCTTCATGATCGGCACCTGGGAAAGCGGATCGAAGGGCGCGATGGTCGCCGCGAAGATCGCGGTGAACAGCCAGAACAGGCAGATGCCGACACCGACAATGCCGACGCCGCTGTCGAACAGCTGGCCGTAAAGGCCGAGCCTTTTCTTGTAGGAGAAGCTCGCCCCCATCACCAGGGCAAGCCCTAGCCAGACCGGCCAGAAGCGCGCAATCACGCCGAGCACGATGTTGAAGGCGCCGATATATTCGACCTGCATCTGCCCAGACCCCTATTGAACTCTGATACGCGGATTGAGGAACGCGTAGCCGACATCCGAGATGAGCTGCGTGATCAGCACGATGAACACCGAGACCAGCGAGCAGCCGAGCAAAAGGTCGATGTCGTTGTTGCCCGCAGCCTCGACCAGCGTGTAGCCAAAGCCCTGATAGCGGAACATCACCTCGACGATGACGACGCCGGTGAGCAGCCAGGGGAATTGCAGCATGATGACGGTGAAGGGCGCAATCAGTGCGTTGCGCAGCGCGTGCTTGACGACGACGCTCCCGAAGGAGAGCCCTTTCAGGCGGGCGGTGCGGATATATTGCTGCGTCATCACCTCGACCATCGAGGCGCGCGTCATGCGGGCGATATAGCCGATGCCGTAGATCGCCAGCGTCATCACCGGCAGGGTGAAATTGTAGAAGGTGATGCCTTGGCTGGCCGACGCGGCCGAACCGTTCAGCCAGCCGAGCCAGGAGGCGAAGATGACGGTGAAGATGACGCCCGACACATATTCAGGCGTCGCCGTCGAGGCGATCGATGCGACGGACAGCGTCCGGTCCGTTCGCGAGCCCTCGCGCATGCCAGCCAAGATGCCGATCAGCAGCGAAATCGGCACCATCACCGCCAGCACGCAGAGCATCAGGATGCCGGTGGCGCCGAGTGCGGGGAAGAGCTTTGACGCAACGGTGGTCTTGAACTTGGTCGAGCAGCCGAAATCGCCTTCCAGTATGCCGGAGAATTTCGGCTCCAGCGGGTCATTGCAGAAGGAAAAACGCTGCGCCGGCTTGCCGGTCGCGGGATCGGTCACCGGCTGCTTGGGCAGGACGCCCAGCCACTGGCCATAGCGCGCGAAGAAGTTCTGCCGGTAGCCATGCTCGACAAGCCAGCTTTCGAGCTGCTCGGCGGACGTATGCATTTCGGTCTGGCTGATCGCCAGCTTCTTCAAATTCGGCTCGAGATTGATCAGGAAGAAGACGATCATCGTCAGGCACAGCATCGTCAATGCCATGGTGCCCAGGCGCCTGATTACGAAAGAAAGCATGGCGGTCCCCTGCCGGTCTGGTTGGGGTTGGAGCCAGCCTGGAACACCAGCTTTGCCGTTGCCGGCAGAGTTGGCCCTCAAACCGGCCCTCGGATGCGATCAACCCTGTTTTATTGCATGGTCCTTGCTGAAGAGTCCGCAACTTGTTGCTGCGCCGGTTTCAGGTCCTGGACCCCTGCGAGGAGTGATGGGGAGGAGGCAAACCGCCCCCTCCCGATCTGTCCGATCAGGCCCGTTCGAGCCAGATCTTGCCGTAGTCGCGCTCGTAGGTCGGGTGCATCTTGTAGTTCTGCACCGCCTTGACCGAGTGGCTGTAGAGCTTGCGCCAGTACGGCTGGATGATGATGCCGGACTCCTGCAGCGTCTGCTCGATATCCTTCATCATTTCCTTGCGCTTGGTAGCGTCGGCGACCGACAGCGCCGCGTTGAGCTTGGCATCCCAGTCCGGGTTCGAGTAGGCGGCCTCGTTCCAAGCCTCGCCGGTCCGGTAGGCGATGGCCAGCACCTGGACGCCGAGCGGACGCATGTTCCAGTTGGTCATCGACAGCGGGTACTTCGTCCAGTCGTTCCAGAACGTCGAGCCCGGCAGCACCGTGCGCTTCACCTTGATGCCGGCATCGCGAAGCTGGGCGGCGATGGCGTCACCGGTGTTCTTGTGCCAGTCCTCGTCGACGGTGATCAGCTCATGCTCGAAATCGGCCTGGCCGGCTTCGGCCATCAAAGCCTTGGCCTTGGCCGGATCGCGGGCGATCTTCGGCAGTTCGAAATACTCCGGATGGATCGCGCAGACATGGTGGTTCTCGGCGACGGTGCCGGCATTGCCGTAACCGAGCTGGAGAACCACGGCGTTGTCGACGCCGAGCTGCAAGGCCTGACGAACCTTCTGGTTGTCGTAGGGCTTGTTGCTGACGTTGGTGCGGCACACGATGGTTGCCGCGGTCACGACTTCCGACTTTACCAGGTCCAGGCCGTCGAGGATCGACACGTAGTCCGCCGAAGTCTCGAAATTGGTGTGGACTTCGCCGGCCTCGAAGGCGCTGACCATGGCCGCCGGATCGGTGCCGTAGTCGATGAATTCGATGCCGTCGAGGAAGACCTCGCCGTCCCACCACTTGTTGTCTTCACGGCGCTTGTAGACCACCTTCTGGCCGACATCGTAGGACACCAGTTCGAACGGGCCGGTGCCGATCGGGCAGGCTTTGAAGTCACCGCCCTTTTCGTCGAAGCTCTTGTGAACGATCAGGCCGGGATAGTCGCACATGTTCGGGATCAGCGCGATGTCGGGCTTCGTGAGCTTCAGCACGACCGTGTGGTCGTCCGTCTTGGAGACGGCGCTTTCGTCGAGCTTGTCGTCCTTGACCAGTGAGCCGAGGCGGCCAGGCATCGAATTGCCCTCGGCCTTCTTGTCGGCCCAGCGCTTGAGGTTGAAGATGACGTCATCGGCGGTGAAGGCATCGCCGTTGTTCCAGGTCACGCCCTTGCGCACATGCAGCGTGTACTGCGTGGCGTCGTCGTTGACGTCCCAGCTCTCGAGCAGATAGGGACGGAAGGTGTATTCGGTCGTGTACTTGACCAGCGGCTCAAGCGCCTGGCGCTCGGCATTGGCGATTTCCGACCAGTCGGCCTTGCGCGGATCCTTGGGATCCTTGATCCATTGGGCGACCTTCAGGATGCCGCCTTTCTTGCCCTGAACTTCTTCGGCCTTGGCGGGCGTCGGGTCTACCAGTCCGAGCATGCCATAGGCCATCGCCGTGGACGCGCCGAAGACGCTGGCCAGAGCGAGGAATTCGCGGCGATCGACCCTACCTGCCTTGGCTTCTTCGGCCATGGCCACGATATGATCGGGAACGCGATCGCCATTACTCTTGTAGATTGTCATGACTTAACTCCCATTGTTGGCTTTCCGCCTTTTACCATTCCGCATCCCTGCCGTGATGTCAAAGACGGCATGGATGGGAACATGTTAGCGAATGTGCAACTTTGGAAGGAGAGCGGTTCGCGCGATAACGACAGTCTTGACGCAAATTTGCTAGTGCGCCCAGATTCCGCCTGAATCTTTCTTAGGCGATTAAATTGATACATTTGGGCAGCTTACGACAGCGCCAGTTCAGGCTGCGGTACGGGCCAGAGGCTCAATATTCCTTTTCGTAGAAAATGCCGCCCTTGGCCTCGCCGCCATCATTGGCCTCGCCACGCAGCTTGACACCACGCCCGACATTGAGGTCGATCGTCGCCTTGCCCGATCCCGGCTTGTCGCCCTTCTGGATCGTCACATAGGTGCGGTCGTTGAGGTATTTGCCCGCCGACACGGCGGTGCCGCCCTGATCGTCCGTAGTCACATCCAGATCATCGATGCCGATTGCACTGCGCAAGTTTTCAAGCAGGGAGGTCGAGCCGCCGACGCCGGCCAGTTGCCCGGCGGCCTCGGCCAGCTGGGCGATCTGCAGCGGCGACAGGTTCGACATCGAACGGCCAAAAATCAGCTGCGCCAGTACCTCGTCCTCCGGCAGCGCCGGCACCGAGGAGAAGTTGAATTTCGGATTGGTCGCCTCGCCCGACACGACGATGGTGACGGTGGTGCTGGTCGTGGTCGAGGTCGCGGTCAAATTGAGATAGGGCACCAGCGAGCCCGAAAACCCGACCGTGCCCTCGGTGAAGGTCAGCCGCTTGCCGAGGATCGACAGCCGTCCGCGCTGCAAGGTGAAGGTGCCGACCGCTTGCGGCGACGCCGCGGGGCCGGTCAGCCTCAGCGAACCGCCGAGCTCGGCATCGACACCCCTGCCCTGGATGAAGATCTGGTTCGGCGCGTTAACTGTGACATCGAGATTGAGGCCGCTGCCGCCACCACCGCTGGCAGTAGCCGGGCGCAAGGCCTTGTCCTGCGCCCGCACGCTGGCGGGTGCGTTCTTGTGCTTGACGTCAAGCGCGGCCAGCGAGCCAGGCAGCTTGTCAGGAACAGTGATGACGGTCTTGGCCAGGTTGACGGTGCCCGAAATCACCGGCGCCGAAGTGAGCGGTCCCTTGATGGTGAGGTCGCCACCGAGATTGGCGGTCACGACGCGCCCGTCGGTGTAGCGGCCGTCGACCAGCTTGATCGACAGGTCGGCCGGGAAACCTTGTGCCGGATTGATGCCGATCGTGCCGGAGGCCGACAGGCTGCCGCGCGTCGACAGCGTGCCGGTCAGCCGGTTGATCCGGGCAACGCCATTGCCGATCGAAACATCGGCGGTGATGTCGTTGACCGCAAGGCCCGAGCGTGCGTCAACCAGGCGGGCACCCGACGTCGAGACCGTGCCGCCGATCACCGGCGATGTCGCGGGGCCACGCACCTGGACATTGACGTTGGCCGTGCCGCTCAGCGACAGGCCTTGCGCGGCCAGCTTGGCGGCGAGGAAGGAAAACGGCACCTTGCCGTTGAAGTCGAGCACCAGCGCCGGCGTGCCCGCTGTGGTGACGCTGCCGCCGCCCTTGATGCCAAGCCCGGCGCCATCGCTGATATCGGCATTGAAGGTGAGTTTCTTGCCGGCGAACGTGCCCGACGAAGAAATGTTCATGCCGCCGAGGCCGGCGCTGCGCGTCTGCGATGTCTGCACCCCACCGGCGTCGATGTTGAAGGCAACCGCCGGATTGGCCGGCGCGCCGGTCACCTTCACGGTCCCGGAGATCGAACCGGCGGCCTGCAGGCCCGGGGAAAAACTGTTGGCCAGCGAGGCCGGCACTTTCGACAGCGCCGCATTGATGTCGAGCGCCTGCCCGACCTTGCCGGTCACCGTCGCCGTGCCGCCGCCGAGATTGAGTACCAGCCTGTCCAGCGTTGTGGTGCCGTTGGCGATGCTGACGGTCGAGGCCTGGGCGATGGCGGCCTTGATGCCTTGCACCGTGGCCTGGCCGGAAGCGAGTTCAATCGTAGTGGTGCCGCCAGCCACTTTCACCCGGCCCGCGGCTTTGGCCGGAATGCCCTTGACCGTGGCGCCGCCGGAAAAGCCGGTCCAGTCGCCGTCGCGCTTGAGGTCGACATCGATGCCGCTGATGGCGGTGCCGCCGGAGATGACGCTGTCGGCGCGGATTTTGCCCGAGATGACCGGCGCGGCGAGATAGTTGGCGACCAGCGCATCGATCGAGACCGTCTTTGCCTGCAGGTCGCCGCGCGTGATCGACGCCGTCGACGCCTTGACGGCGACGTTGGCGCCATCGCCGCTCTTGGAGAAGGCAATGGTGCCGCGCACGTCACCTTCGGCCTTTTCCAACGCCAGTGCTGCCAGCGGCCCGATATCGGGCAGGTCGAGTGCGATGGTGCCGACCGGCACGAAAGCCTCGTCGAGCGCGAGGTCGCCGGAAATCCTGTTTTTGCCCAGCGACAACAGCAGGCCGTTGATGGCGCTCCTGCCGTCCGCCGTCGCCAGCACCGCGCTGCCTTGCAGCGCCTGCCCCGCGACATTGCCGGTCAGCTGCACATTGGCCGCCGGACTGGCGGCATCTGCCTTGCCGGTGGCGGTCAACTTCAGCCCGGTGATTTCGCGTTCCGCCACCAGCAGCCGGTCACTGTTCACCGTCAGCGACAGGTCCGGCGCCAGGCTCGGCCCCTGCGCATTGAGCGCGAAGCTGATCGCGCCCTTGGCGTCCTTCGACAGCAGCGAGATGTCCGAAAGTGCGCCCTTGATGTCGGCGCTGAGCTTGTTGTCGGCGAGGCTGGCCTGGCCGTCGGCGGTCAGCGCGCCCGACACCAGCTTGACCGGATTGGCGCTGACATTGCCATTGGCATCGCGCTTCAGCGTGGCGCTGAGCTTCGTCCGCTCCGCCAGCACGCCGCGCGCCGCCGCTGGCAGCGCTGCCGACAAGGCATCGGCGTTGAGGTTGAGGTCGATGGCGCCATCGGCGAACGAGACGCGGCCATTGAAGGCAGCGCCCAGCGCATCGCCTTGTACCGAGCCGCTGTCGATGGTGATGGCGTCCGCCGCCAGGCTGCCGGCGACCTTGGCGGTGATCTTGCCGGCAATGAGCGGCGCGATGGTTGGATTTTTCAGCCCGATCTTGGTCGCCGTCACCGTGCCCGTGATCGGGCCGGTGCGGCTCTTCACATCGAATGCATCGGAGTGCAGCGCCAGCGAGATGCCTTCGACCTTGGTGTCATTCGTCGCCACCGAAGGAAGCACCGCCGAGATATCAAGCCTGGCTTGCGCAGCCTGCCCCACCGCCTTCACCGACAGCGCCTGCAGTTCCAGATTGATCGGGCTTTCCGCGCTGCCAAGCGTCAACGGCAGGCTCGGACCGGACGACGTCAGGTCGATTGCGAAATCGCTGGCGCCGTTCGGGTTGATGGTGCCGGCTGCCTTGCCGGAGATTTTTTCGCCCGAAAGCGTCGCCTGGTCCAGCACGACGCCACCGGCCACGGAATAGCTGCCGGCCGCGTCGAGATCGAGCGGCCCGAGCCCGGCCTGGCGGGTCTGGCTGGTTTCAGCCCCGGCCAGCTTTGCATTGAAGCGGACGTCCGGATTGGCCGACGCCCCGGTGATCTCAGCCGTGCCGTCCAGAGTGCCCGCGGCGTCGAGGCCAGGCGAAAAATCATTGGCGAGGGTTGCGGGCAAGGCGGAGAAAGTTGCCGCCAGATCCAGCGTCTGGCCTGCTGTGCCCGAAAGCGTCACCGATCCGCCACCGAGATCGACCACCAGCCTTTGAATGTTGGTCACCCCATCGGCGATCGTCAGGCTCGACGGCTCGGTGATCGCTGCCTTGATGCCGCGCACCGTCGCCTCGCCGGACGCGATCTCGACGCTGGTCGTGCCGCCGGCGATCTTCGCCCGCCCCGCGGCCGTCGCCGGGATGCCGGCGATGGTGGCGCCACCGGTAAAGTTGGTCCAGTCACCGTCGCGCTTCAGGTCGACGCCGATGCCGCTGACGACCGTCGTTCCCGACGTCACGCTGTCGGCCTTGATCGTGCCGGAGATCGCCGGGCTGTTGAGATAGTTGGCGATCAGCGCGCTAACCGTGATTGCCTTGGCCGCCACATCGCCGCGTGCAATCGACACGCTGGCCGCATTGATGGTGACGGTGGGCGTCTCGCCGTCCTTGGCGAAGACGACGGTGCCGCCAATATCGCCGGCTGCCGTCTGCCCGGCCAGCGAAGCCAGCGGCGCTATATCGGGAGCGCTAATCGTCAGCGTGCCCAGCGGCAGGAATTTTTCATCCAGCGCCAGATCGCCAGACACCTTGTTGTCGCCCAGCGCCACGCTGAGCCCGTTGATGGAACGCTTGCCGTCGCTGGTCACCAGCGCCGCCTTGACCGCGAGCGGCTGGCCGTCGACCGAGCCGGTCAGCGAGACATTGGCAGCCGGGCTGGCAATGTCGGCCTTACCCGATGCGGTCAGCTTGATGTCTTTGACCGTGCGCCCCGACGCCGTCAGGCTGGCGCTGTCGGCTGAAACCGAGAAGTCCGGCGCGTTGCGCGCACCGCTTGCCGTAAGCCCGAAATCGACGCCGCCGGCGACCGGCACGCCAACCAGCGGCGACAGCACCGAGACGTCGCCAAGCTTGCCCTTGATATCGGCCTGGATGTCGCTGCCTTGCGCGCTGGCGGTGCCACTTGCACTGAGCGAGCCGGAGGTCAGCTCAATCGAATTGGCGGCGAAGGACCCCTGCGGATCGCGGGTGGCGGTCGCGGAGAACTTGACCCGTTCGCCAAGCAGCGAACTGATCTGCGGCGGCAGTGCCGTCGACACCGCATCGGCATTCATCTTCAGCGTCATGGCGAGATCGGCCAACGAGATCTTGGCCGTCAGCCCGGCATTGAGGGCATCGCTGCGCAGCGTGCCTTCATCGAGCGAGATTTCCTCCTTGCTGATCGTGCCGGCCAGAGAGGCCGTCAGCTTGCCGGTGATGAGCGGCGCAAGCGTTGCCACGTCGGTCTTAAGGCCGGCTGCCGACAGCGATACGCTGACCGGGCCGGCGCGGTTCTCGATATCAAAACCGTCGGAATGGATCTGCGCATCCAGATTGTTGACCTGGGAGCCGCCCGCCACCACCGAGACCAGTGAAGCACTGGCGTCGATCATCGGCGCCTTGCCGTCGCCGAAGGCGCGGGCCGTGACATTGTTGATGGCCACCATGATCGGCTGCGCCGGGTTGCCGACATTGACCGTGACAGGCTCGCCCTTGGCAGCGAGCTCCACCGAAAGGTCGCTGGCGCCCTTCGGATCGACCATGCCGGTGGCGGAGCCGTGGACGGCGCCGCTCTCGATCGTGGCGCGCTCGATGTCGACGCCGCCGGCCGCGGTTGCGGTGCCGGCGAGGTCGAAGCTGGTCTTGCCGGCAAACAGCGATTTGAACTGTTCCGGCAGGAACCCTTCGAACGAACCGTCCCCCTTGGCCTCGATCCTATTGCCTTTGTCGGTCAGCTGATGACGGCCGGTGAGCTGGGTGACGATCTGGCCGTCGACCATGAAAGTGCCAACGCCGCTCCAGTTGGCCAGCGGCCCGGTGCCGGAGACGACGATGTTGACCGGCGGCGCGCCGGGCAGCTTGAGCAGATTGGCGATGATGCCGCCAGCCGGCTCGGATGCCTTGAGATCGAGGTCGAGCTTGTTTTCATCCGGCGCGAAATGGATGTTGGCGTCGACATTGCCCTGTTTGCCGTCATGGCGGGTAATATTTAGCACCGTCTGGACCGCCAGCGGCGAAGCATCGACCTTGGCCGATCCCTTGGCGGCGAGTTCGGCAATGCCGCTGCCGGCAAGTTGCTGGCCGAGCGCGATCTGCGGCAGATCGATCGCTCTGATATCGAGCGAAACCGGCAGACCGGTAGACCCGCTCTTGGCAGGCTCGGTGCTGGCCACCGGCAGCCGCGCCAGTTCGATGCGTTCGGCGGCGATACGGTCGGCGCTGAAATTCTTCGACAGCAGCGCCAGCGGCGACCAGTCGACGGCCACTTTTCGCGCCACCAGCCAGGCGCCCTCACGGTCTTCCAGCACGACATGGTCGACCGTCAGCGCGCCGGACCAGATGCCGTCAATGCCGCTGACCGTGACCTTGCTGTCGGCTGATGAGGCCATATTGGAAATGATGCCAGCGAGATTGTCGCGGCCGCGCTCGGTCTTGGTCAGCACGACCAGCGCGCCGATGCCCGCCGCCAGCACGATCAGCAGCGTGTAGAAAAAGAGGCGAAGGATGCGTCTAAAAATCTTCATCGTCAGAACGCCTGTCCGATGCCGGCATAGATGCCGAAACGCGGGTCGCCACGCTCGCGGTTGAGCGGCAGTGCGGCGTCGATGCGCAGCGGCCCGAACGGTGTGATGTAGCGCAGGCCGACGCCAGCGCCGACCTTCATGTCGGAAAAGTCGGGCGCCGATTTGGTCGAGACGGTGCCGGCATCGACAAACGGAACGATGCCGATCGTGTCGGTGAGCGCGATGCGCATCTCGACCGATGTCTCGAAGAAGGACAGCCCGCCGATCGGCTGATTGTCGATGTCCCTCGGACCGATGCCTTGATAGGAATAGCCGCGCACCGAGCCGCCGCCGCCGGAATAGAAGCGCCGGTCGGCCGGAACGTGTTCGAGACTGGTGCCGACGATCGAACCGAGCGCAACGCGTTCGGCAAGGACGAATTTCGACGCCGTGTCGAGCGACTGATAGGCCGACCCCTCGCCCTTCAGCTTGAGGAAGGCGGCGCCGCTCATAATGTCGTAGCTCGGCTCGGCATAGGCCAGCACCCTGAAGCCGCTGGTCGGGTTGAGGCGGTTGTCGCGGTTATCATAGACATATTGCAGCGGGATGCTGGCGATCAGATATTTGTGCTTGCCGAAGGCGTCGGTGATCCTCGAATAGTCGAGCGCGATTTCAGCCGAAACCGTCTGCTTCTTGTCGATCTCGTAGGACAGGCCGGTGCTGCCCTTGACCGAGAAATGGTCGTAGGCATCGGGATGTTCGAGCACGGTTTTGATGCTGGCGATGAATTTCGAGGCCGGTCCGACCACGCCCGGCTTTTCGAACATGATGCCGGCATTGTAGTTGAGCTCGCTCAGATCATTGCTGCCGATGCCGCTGATCTTGCCGTCGATGCGCAGCTTCTCGGCCCGGCCGAACAGATTGCGATGGCCCCAATAGCCTTCGAGGCCGAGCCCCTCGGTGTTGGAGACGGTGCCGCCGACGCCGAAATAGCGCGGCTTGCGCTCGCTGACCTGGACGCCGATCGGAATGTTGCCGTCAGCGTCCAGCTTCTCGGCTTCCTTCAGCGTGACGCTGTTGAACACTTCGAGCCCAAGCAGCCGGTCGCGGGCATCGTCGATCTCGTCAGGCGAATATTGCTGGCCGCGTTTCAGGCCTGTCATGTATTCGGTGAACTCGCGATCGACCTTCTCGGTGCCCTCGACGGTGGTGTCGCCATAGCCGGCTACCGGACCTGCAGCCACCGTCAGCGTCACGTCGAGCGTCGAGGTGTTGTGCTCGGCGACGATCTGCCGGTCGGTTATACGGGCGAGCGGCCGGCCCTCCTGTTTCAACGCCCGCACGATCAGCGCCTCGGCCTTGAGCACCGCGCCGGAACCGGCATCGCCGCCGGCGATCAGGCCGAAATCGGCGCTCGCCAGCCCGGCGGCGTCGCCTTCCAGCCGGATGTTGCCGAGGGTGAATTTGGGCCCGCTGGCGATGCTGACCACCACCGGGATCGGCTGCGGACCGGTAAATTCGGCGTCCGGCGGCAGATCGTCGAGCGCCTTGCCCTGGATGGTGATGGTGACGACGCCTTCGTAACGGGCATCCGAGTAAAGGGCGGCGACCAGCTGTTCGCGGTCGCTGCGCGCCTTGGCCAGCAAGCCGAGCGAGCCGGAAACCGGACGTTCCTCGTCGGATTTCAGCGACGAGGCGTTTTCGAGCTTCTTGACCAGATCCTTGTCGGCATCGGGAACTTCGATGCTTACCGAATAGCGCAGCGGGTCGACGATATCGGCGTCCTCGTCGTTAGACGAACCCCACAATTTGATGCCGAAAATCTCGAAGGCAGCGGCCGAGCCTGATTCGGCGACGAGCACGGTCGAGCACGCCAACGCGAAAAGCAGCGCGCGCGAAAGCGCACGCCGTGGCGTGCGTCCCTTCGACATCTGCGCTTCATACGCCGGCATTAAGACAACCTAGGCTACAAAACTAAAATTGGAATGAAGTTCTGAAGTGCTCGTAAAGGGGCCACAATCCAATTGTCTGAAATAGGCAGGGCTTGGAATTCACACCTTTTGCGTTTTCGCAAGAAAGCGTGATCCCCTGTCCTGTTGAGCTACTACCGGTCATTGACCGGAAAGGAAACCGTTGGCAGGCGGCACCTGCCGCGTCCTCGTGTTGACAAGCCCGACTGAAGCTTGAACATGCCTTGGACGTAAGCAGTGTCTGGAGGGTGTTATGGCAATGCGCGCGGCGGCTCGTGGTCTGTCGATCCTGATTCTTCTCTTTTTCGCCTGGGGGACTGTCGCGCAAGCGGCCGAAGCACGCCGGGTGGTGACCTCAAACAATTCCGACTATTTCGGTTTCGATCTCAGATCGGACCAGAATGTCAGCCTCGATCAGTGCAAGACGACATGCCTCGGCGACCCCATGTGCCGCGCCTTCACCTACAACACCAAGGCCAAATGGTGCTTTCTCAAATCCGACTATAACCAGCTGAAAACATTCAACGGCGCGGTCGCGGGCAAGGTTGTCAATGTCGATGGCGACCCCGATATCGGCGCTCCGCCGGCACTCTCCTTCTTCCCCAACTGGATGGACGACCAGGCCCAGCAATACCGCAACAAGCTGACCGATCCGGCCTATGACAAGCCGGCGGACGGCTTGGAAGCGCTCCGCGCCGCGGCCGAACAGGCTGCGCTGACCGGCGACCATGGCCAGGCCATGAACAAATACGAGGCCGCGGTTTCGGTCCTGCCCGACGACGGCCAGCTCTGGCTCGGCCTGGCGCGCGAAACGTTGGCCATACAGCCGGCTAGCGGCAGCTCGGAATCCTACAATCTGCCGGTCAAAGGCACTTCCGCCGCCATCAATGCCTATAAACTGCTGCGCACCACCAAGACTCGCGCGGAAGTGCTGGCGCTGCTCGGCGCCGGCCTCGACCGCCGCGATCTCTACCGCCCGGCCCTGCAGGCCTATGAAGCCAGCCTTGCGCTGGTCAGTTCGCCGGCGGTCAAGGCCGAATATGAGGATCTCAAGGCCCGCAAGGGCTTCCGGGTCATCGATCACTCGGTCGACGCCGACACCAGCGCGCCGCGCATTTGCGCGCAGTTCTCGGAAGAATTGGTCAAGACCGGCGTCGACTATGCGCAGTTCGTCACCGTCGACAACCAGCCGCCCAAGGGCGTCGAGGCCAAGGACAAGCAGATCTGCGTCGAAGGCCTGGAACACGGCCAGCATTACGAAGTGACCTTCCGCGCCGGTCTGCCGGCGGCCATCGGCGAAGTCACCGCCGCCCCAGTCGTGCTGTCGATCTATGTTCAGGACCGCGCGCCGTCCGCCCGCTTCACCGGCGACAGCTTCGTGCTGCCGGCCGGCGCGCGCCGCGGCATTCCGGTCGTCACCGTCAACATGAACGCCGCGCAGATGAAGCTTTATCGCATCGGCGATCGTTCGCTGGCGCAGCTTCTGTCCGGCTACCAGTTCCTGAAGCAGCTCGACGGCTACGACATCTCAAGCATTTCCGACCAGATGGGCGAGCCGGTCTGGAAGGGCCAGCTCGACATCGCCAACGACCTCAACAAGGACGTCACGACCTCGTTCCCGGTCGACGAGGCCTTGCCGCAGCGCAAGCCGGGCGTCTACGTGCTGACTGCGCAACCGGTCAACGACAATGGCGAGGACAGCTACAATTCGCTTGCCACGCAGTGGTTCGTCGTCTCCGACATCGGCCTGTCGACCTATACCGGCCAGGACGGGCTGAATGTCTTCGCCCGCTCGCTCGGCACCGCCAAGCCGATCGCCGGCGCCGAATTGACGCTGCTGGCCCGAAACAATGAAATCCTCGGCACCGCAACCAGCGATGCCGAAGGCCACGCCGTCTTCAACCCCGGCCTGACCCGCGGCGACGGCGGCATGGTGCCGGCCGTGCTGATGGCCAAGCAGGGCGACAACGACTTCGTCTTCCTCGACATGGGCCGCGCCGGCTTCGATCTGTCCGATCGCGGCGTCTCCGGACGTGCCGCACCTGGCGCGCTCGATGTCTATGCCTGGACCGAACGCGGCATCTACCGCGCCGGCGAGGATGTGCATGTCGCAGCCCTCGCCCGCGACGGCGCCTCCAAGGCGGTTGAAAACCTGCCCCTGACCTTCATCTTCACCCGTCCCGACGGCGTCGAAAACCGCCGCATTGTCGCCGACGGCGTCTCGGCCGGCGGCTATGCCGTCGACCTGCCGCTTGAGGCCAACGCCATGCGCGGCACCTGGACGGTGTCGATCTATACCGATCCCAAGCAGGCCGCCGTTTCCAGCCAGATGTTCCTGGTCGAAGACTTCGTGCCGGATCGCATCGAATTCGACATGAAGTCCGACAAGCAGGAGATCGCACAGGGCGAAACCGCCAACATCGACATTGACGGCCGCTTCCTCTATGGCGCGCCGGCTGCCGGCCTGGCACTCGAAGGCGAACTGACACTGTCGACGGCGCGCGACTGGGACCGTTTCGCCGGCTATTCGTTCGGCCTCGCCGACGAACAGTCGGCCGAGCCTTCGGTCACCCCGTTCACCGGTCTTCCCGTGGTCGGCGATGACGGCAAGGCGACCTTCCCGGTCACGGTCGATCAGTTGCCGGCGACGACCAAGCTGGTCGACGCCAAAGTGACCGTGCGCATGCGCGAAACCGGCGGCCGTGCCATCGAGCGCTCGCTCAACATCGGCATCCGCCCGCAAGGCCACATGATCGGCATTCGTCCCGACTTCGCCGACAATGAGGTGCCGCAGGGCGGCACCGCCAAGTTCAGCCTGATCGCGGTCGACCCCGACGGCAAGCGCGAAACGCTGAAAGGCGCGCAGTGGTCGCTGGTCAAGGTCGAACGCAATTACCAGTGGTACCGCTCCAACAACTCCTGGAACTACGAGCCGGTGACCTTCACCAAGTCGATCGCCAACGGCACCGTCGACCTCAATGCCGATGCCGAGGCGACCGTGACGATGCCGGTCGACTGGGGCCAATACCGGCTCGAGATCGAGACCGCCGACCCCGAGGGTCCGGCGACCAGCTATGAGTTCGACGCCGGCTGGTATGTCTCCTCGACCTCCACCGAAACGCCCGATGGGCTCGAGATCGCTCTCGACAAGGACAGCTATGCCGCCGGCGAAGTGGCCAAGCTGAAGGTATCGCCGCATTTTGCCGGCGAACTGCTGGTCACCATCGGCGCCGACAAGCTGCTCAAGACCGTCACGGCAACCGTGCCGGCCGGCGGCAGCACGGTCGACATTCCGGTCGGCGACGACTGGGGCGCCGGCGCCTACATCACCGCAACCCTGTTCCGGCCGGGCGATGCGCAGGAGACGCGCATGCCGGCCCGCGCCATCGGCGTGAAATGGCTGACGGTCGATCCGGGCTCGAAGAAGCTTGCCGTCACCTTGACGCCGCCGGACAAGACGATGCCGCGCCAGCAGCTGTCGATCCCCGTTTCGGTGGCCGGCGTGGCGCCTGGCAGCAATGCCTATGTCACGGTCGCGGCCGTCGATGTCGGCATTTTGAACCTCACCAACTACAAGGTGCCGAATCCCGAGGACTGGTATTTCGGCCAGCGCATGCTGGGGCTTGAAGTCCGCGATATCTATGGCCGCCTCATCGACGGCTCGCTCGGCACCACCGGCAAGCTCAGGACCGGCGGTGACGGCTCCGCCATGCAGACGCAAGGCAGCCCGCCGACCGAAAAGCTGGTCGCCTTCTTCTCCGGCCCGGTCCAGCTCGACGCCGACGGCAAGGCAAGGATCGACTTCGACATCCCGCAGTTCAACGGCACCGTGCGCGTCATGGCCGTCGCCTGGACCAAGGATGCCGTCGGCCATGCCTCGACTGACGTCATTGTCCGCGATCCGGTGGTGATCACCGCCGGCCTGCCGCGCTTCCTGGCGCCCGGCGATGCCGCCGTCATGCGGCTCGACGTTGCCGACACGGACGGCCCGGAGGGCGACTATGCCTTGTCGATCGCAACGACAGGCGACCTCTCGACCGGCGACAAGCCGTTGCCCGAAAAGCTGACGCTGGCCAAAGGCAAGCGCCAGACGCTGACTGTGCCGCTGATTGCACAGACGGCGGGCAATGCCTCGATCACCATCAAGCTTGCCCATGGCGACGGCACCGCCGTCGAACAGACGCTGTACGTGCCGGTGCGTCCGGCGCAGTTGCCGGTCACCACCCGGCTGGTCGTCGACCTCAAGGGCAATGGCGGTTCGTTGCGCGTAGACAGGGAGCTGCTGGCGGCAAGCCTGCTCGACGGCGCCTCGGTCAGCGTCGGCGTTTCGCAGGCCGCCGCCTTCGACGTGCCGTCGCTGCTGATGACGCTCGACCGCTACCCCTATGGTTGCGCCGAGCAGACCACCAGCCGCGCCATGCCCCTGCTCTACGTCAACGATCTGGCGTCCTCCATCGGCATGGCAAGCGATCCCGATCTGCACGACCGCATCCAGGCCGCCATCTACAAGGTGCTGAGCTACCAGGCTTCGGCCGGCAGCTTCGGCCTGTGGGGTCCGGGCTCCGGCGATCTGTGGCTCGACTCCTATGTCACCGACTTCCTGACCCGGGCGCGCGAGCAGAACTACGACGTGCCGGCCCTGGCGATGAGCCAGGCGCTGAGCAATTTGCAGAACTCGGTCGGCTACGACCAGGACGTTCAGGACCGCGGCAGCGAGATCGCTTACGCGCTCTACGTCCTGGCCCGCAACAAGAAGGCCTCGGTCGGCGATCTGCGCTACTACGCCGACACCAAGCTCGAAGCCTTCTCGAGCCCGATGGCCGTCGCCCAGCTGGCGGCGAGCCTGGCGCTCTACGGCGACGCGCAGCGTTCGGAAGCGACCTTCCAGACGGCGCTGCAGCTGGCCAAGGCGACCACCGAGTACGACTACTACCGGTCCGACTATGGCTCGCGGCTGCGTGACGGCGCTGCGATCCTGGCGCTCGCCGCCGAATCGAAGCCAGTGCCGACCATCGTGCCGGAACTGATCCGGCTGGTGGCAAGGGAACGCGCCGATGCCCGCTGGACCAGCACGCAGGACGAGTCCTGGATGCTTCTGGCGGCCCGTGCGCTGAAGTCGGGCAACGACTCGATCAAGCTGTCGGTCAACGGCGCGCCGCATGCCGGTGGGTATTCCACCCAGCTCAGCGGCACCGACATCGCCGACAGCCCGCTGACCATCGCCAACACCGGCTCGACGCCGCTGCAGGCGGTTGTCACCACGGTCGCCTCGCCGGTCGAGCCTCTGCCGGCCGGCGGTGACGGCTTCACCATCGACCGCACTTACTACAAGCTCGATGGCACCGAAGCCAACGTCACCGAGGCGACGCAGAACGAACGCTACGTGGTCGTGCTCAAGATCTACGAGCAGAACCGCTGGCCGTCGCGCCTGCTGATCACCGATTTGTTGCCGGCCGGCTTCGAGATCGACAATCCGGGCCTGGTCTCCAGCGCCCAGCTGTCGAACTTCACCTGGCTGGCGCAGACCGACGCTGCCCATCTCGAATTCCGCGACGACCGTTTCGTCGCGGCATTCAACCCCAATGACGGCGACGGCGACCGCAACATCATGCTGGCCTACGTCGTGCGTGCGGTGACGCCGGGCACCTATGCTCATCCGGCAGCCACGGTGGAGGACATGTACCGGCCGCAATATTCGGCCCGCACCGCCACCGGCATGATGGAGATCAAGGCGCCGTAAGGCGCCTTGGCGAAGATGAACATGCCGACGGCCGCGACAATCTCCTTCTCCCCGTTCCACGGGGAGAAGGTGCCGGCTGGCGGATGAGGGGCAGCACCATGCTCTCCAGAAAACTTCTCCGTCGAACAGGCATCGCCGCAGCTTCCCTTGCGGGCTTTGCGGCCATCGCTGCTGCTTCTCTCTGGCAGCTCGACCGCGCCTACCCGCCGCCGCTGCCGGAAAAACTCACCGTCTCGACCGAAGTCCAGGACCGCGACGGCCAGCTGTTGCGCGCCTTCGCCACGCCGGACGGCTACTGGCGGCTCGACACACACCTCGACCAGGTCGACAAGCAGTTCGTCGACATGCTGGTCACCTATGAGGACAAGCGCTTCTGGGACCATGACGGCGTCGACGTGCTGGCGCTGGCGCGCGCCGCCGGTCAGCTTGTCACCAATGGCCACATCGTCTCCGGCGGCTCTACTTTGTCGATGCAGCTTGCCCGGCTGATCGAGCCGCGCGAAAGCCGCAGCCTCGGCTCCAAGCTCAAACAGATGCTGCGCGCCATCCAGATCGAGCGGCGGCTGTCCAAGCAGGAGATCCTCGAACGCTACCTGACCTTGGCCCCCTATGGCGGCAATCTCGAAGGCGTGCGCGCCGCTTCGCTCGCCTATTTCGGCAAGGAGCCGAAGCGGTTGACCGTTTCGGAAGCCGCTTTGCTGGTCGCACTGCCGCAATTGCCGGAAAAGCGCCGCCCCGACCGCAATCTCGGCATCGCGCATGCCGCCCGCGACCGCGTGCTGACCCGCATGGTTTCCTCCGGCCTGCTCGGCGAACGCGAGGCCGCGCGCGCCGCGCTTGACGATGTCTCGGGCCTGCGCCGCAAACTGCCGGCGCTGGCGCCGCACGCCGCCTACGCCATGCTGCCCAAGGCCGTGCCCGGCAAGCCGCTGCAACTGACGATCCGCAAAAGCGTCCAGCAAGGGTTGGAGCAAGTCGCGCGCGACGCTGCCATCAAGCTCGGCCCTCGCCTCTCCGTCGCCATGGTGCTGGCCGACGCCCGCACCGGCGACATTCTGGGCGAAGTCGGCTCGGCCGATTTCTTCGATGCCAGCCGCTCCGGCTGGATCGACATGACCAAAATCGTGCGCTCGCCCGGCTCGACACTGAAACCGTTCATCTATGGCCTCGCCTTCGAGCAAGGGCTGGTGGCACAGGAAATGCTGATCGAGGACAGTCCGGTCGATTTCGGCGGCTACCGGCCGAAGAATTTCGACATGGGCTACCAGGGTGATGTCTCGATCCGCCAGGCGCTGCAGCTGTCGCTCAACGTGCCGGCGATCCGGGTGCTCGATTCGGTCGGCCCGGCACGGCTGATGGCGCGCTTCCGCCAGGCCGGCGTCAGCCCGGTGCTGCCGGTCAACGAGGCGCCGGGCCTCGCCATCGGCCTCGGCGGCGTCGGCGTGACGCTGCGCGATCTCGTCCAGCTCTATACCGGGCTCGCCAATGGCGGCAAGGCGAACACGCTGCATGACGGCACCGAGCCGGCCAACGCCGAACGCACCACCGCCACCATTCTCGACGCCCAGGCGAACTGGCAGATCACCGACATATTGTCGGGCGTAAAGCCGCCCGAGGGCGCACTTCAGCGCGGCATCGCCTACAAGACCGGCACGTCCTATGGCTACCGCGATGCCTGGTCGGTCGGCTTCGACGGCCGCTACGTGCTGGGTGTCTGGGTCGGCCGCGCCGATGCGGGTGCGGTGCCTGGCCTCTCCGGCTATGTCTCGGCCGCGCCCATTCTGTTCGAAGGTTTCGTCCGCTCAGGCCTCGCCGCGGTGCCGTTGCCCGGCCAGCCGGCCGGCGTCGTCAAGGCCAAGCGCGAAGACCTGCCGGTGACCCTGGCCCGTTTCGGCGCCGGCGCCGATGGCCTCGTGCAGGCAGGCCCGACCGAACCGGCGCCCACCATCGTCTTCCCGCCCAACGGCGCCCGCGTCGATCTCGCCACCAACTCCGCCGAGGCCTCGCCGCTGGTGCTGAAACTGCAAGGCGGCCGCGCGCCGTTCCGCTGGCTGGCCAACGGCAAGCCGCTCGTCGGGATCGATCGCCGCCGCACCGCAACCTGGCTGCCCGACGGCGCCGGCTATTCGACGCTGACCGTCATTGATGCCGTGGGACGCGCCGCCAGCGTGAAGGTGTTCGTTGAATAGAAGGGGCCAAGCGATTCAGGGGATTCGGTTTTTCCGCCTAATACCCGTCGCGAGGCACCCCCCTCTGGCCTGCCGGCCATCTCCCCCTCAAGGGGGGAGATCAGATGTCTCCACGGCTTTCGCCAACGACAAACAGTGGCGCACGACGCCGACGCTGCCAATCTCCCCCCTTGAGGGGGAGATGCCCGGCAGGGCAGAGGGGGGTGCCTCGCGCCATACCTTCCGCACCTTTGCCGCCATTCTCGCCACGTTATTGACGACCCTCCCCGCCTCCGCCGATCCCCTGCCCACCGGCTTTGTCCGCCTGGCCGATGTCGATCGCTCTATCCGCCAGGACATTCGCTATGCCGGCCTGGAAAACTTCCTGCATCGCAAGGCCGACGGCTACGACGCGCCGGTCTGCATCCTCACAAGACAGGCGGCGCAAGCGCTGTCCGGCGTGCAAAAGGCACTCGCCGCCGACGGCCTGACGCTGGTCGTCTTCGACTGCTACCGGCCGGCCCGCGCCGTCGCCGACATGGGCAAATGGACCAGAGAAGGTGGCCCGCCCGACCCGCAATGGTATCCCCTGGTCAAGCGCGGCGATCTTATCGCCAAGGGCTTTATCGGCGAACTGTCCACCCATTCGCGCGGCTCGACCGTCGATGTCGCCATCGCCCGCAGCGACGGCAAAAACAGGTCATCCGCCGCCTGCGGCGCGGCCGGCGCCGGCACGCTCGATTTCGGCACCAGCTTCGACTGTTTCGACCCGGCGAGCGAAACCGCCCACAGCCCATTGGCAACAGGGGCGGCGGAAAACCGCAAAAGACTGCTCGATGCCATGCGCGCCGGCGGCTTCAAGAATTATGCGCGCGAGTGGTGGCACTACACGCTGGCAAACGAGCCGTTTCCAAAGCAGCGCTTCGACTTCCCCGTCACCGCGAATTGAAACCACCCAGGTGCTACGACGAATCTCCGCCGCGGTGGCTTGCCTCAGCGCGGCCCGCTTCTAAATAGCGCCGGACCGGCCTGGAGTCGGCTTAGGCTAATATGAGGAAAACGTTTCCTCCCAGCGCGCAATATCGGCGAAAAATTGCTTCGAAGGGCCAAAAAAGGCAACGTTGAATGCATCTAATTTCTATCAATTCGATAGAGTTCAGCCGTCATCAACGGAGGCGGAAATGACCAAACCTCATTTCAGGAAACTGCTCGGCGCACTGGTCGCCACATCGATCCAGTTCGGCACGCTCGGTTTCGCGTTTGCCGATACCACCATTCTCAACGTGTCCTACGATCCGACACGCGAACTCTACAAGGCCTATGACGAGGCCTTCGCCGCGCACTGGAAGGCCGAGACCGGCGAGACCGTCACCATCCAGCAATCGCATGGCGGCTCCGGCGCTCAGGCCCGCGCCGTGATCGACGGCCTCGATGCCGATGTGGTCACGCTGGCGCTCGAAGGCGACATCAACGCCATCGTCACCAAGTCGAAGAAGATCAATCCGGACTGGCGCAAGAAGTTCGAGAACAATTCGGCGCCGTACACCTCGACCATCATCTTCCTGGTCCGCAAGGGCAACCCGAAAGGCATCCATGACTGGAGCGATCTGGTCAAGGACGGCGTCCAGGTGATCACGCCCAACCCCAAAACGTCGGGCGGTGCGCGCTGGAACTACCTCGCCGCCTGGGCCTACGCCAATGCCAATGATGGCGGCGACGAAGCCAAAAACAAGGAATTCGTCGGCAAGCTCTACGCCAATGCTCCGGTGCTCGACACCGGCGCGCGCGGCTCGACCGTCACCTTCGCGCAAAAAGGCATCGGCGACGTGCTGATCGGCTGGGAAAACGATGCCTATCTGGCGCTCAATGAATTCGGCGCCGACAATTTCGAGATCGTCTACCCGCCGACCTCGATCCTGGCCGAGCCGCCGGTGGCGATCGTCGACGCCAATGTCGACGCCAAGGGGACCCGCAAAGTGGCCGAAGCCTATCTCGGCTGGCTCTATTCCAAGGAAGCCCAGACGATCATCGCCAAGAACCACTATCGTCCGGCCAAGCCTGAGCTGGTGGATCCTGCGGATATTCCGAAAACCCCTGAAATCAAGCTGATCTCCATCGACGATCCGCTTTTCGGCGGCTGGAAGAAGGCACAGCCTTATCATTTCGGCGACGGTGGTATATTCGACCAGATCTACAAGCCGGCCCAGTGAGCTAAAATCTAGATCAGGACGACATGACCATAGCACCCGCCAAGGCGGGGTGGCGGTTCAGACAGCCGAGTGTCATTCCGGGTTTCGGATTGACGCTCGGCTTCTCGCTTGCCTACCTCACGCTCATCATCCTCATCCCTTTGTCGGGCCTTGTGTGGCGCTCGGCAGCCCTCGGTTGGACCGACTTCTGGGCGATCGCCACCGATCGCCGTACCCTCAACGCGCTCGAAATCAGCTTTGGCGCCGCCTTCATCGCGGCTGTCGTCAATGTCGTCTTCGGCACGCTCGTCGCCTGGGTGCTGGTGCGCTACCGCTTTCCCGGCCGCCGCGTCGTCGACGCCATGGTCGACCTGCCCTTCGCGCTGCCGACCGCGGTGGCCGGCATTGCGCTGACCACGCTCTATGCGCCCAATGGCTGGATCGGCCATCTCTTGGCGCCGCTCGGCATCAAGGTCGCCTATACCCCGCTCGGCATCGTGGTGGCATTGGTCTTCATCGGCCTGCCCTTTGTCGTGCGCACGGTGCAGCCGATCATGGAGGAGATCGACAAGGAAGTGGAGGAGGCCGCCGCCACGCTTGGCGCCAACCGCTTCCAGATCATTACGCGCATCCTGTTTCCAGGCCTGGCGCCGGCCATTGTCACCGGCTTCTCGCTCGCCTTCGCGCGCGGCGTCGGCGAATACGGCTCGGTCATCTTCATCGCCGGCAACCTGCCCTACAAATCGGAGATCGCGCCGCTTCTGATCGTCATCCGGCTGGAGGAGTACAATTATCCGGCGGCGACCGCGATCGCGGCGATCATGCTGTTGCTGTCGTTCCTGATGCTGCTGGTCATCAACCTGGCGCAGTCATGGAGTCGCAAACGCTATGGCTGATCCCGAGATCAAATCCTACGAACCGCACCACGAGAGCCAGTCGGCGGCGGTGACCGAAAGCCTGCCGGTGCGGTTGCTTTTGATGGCGGTGGCCTTCGCCTTCCTCGTCGTCTTCCTGCTCCTGCCGCTGATCATCGTCTTTCACGAGGCGCTGGCCAAGGGCGTCGGCGCCTACACGGAGGCGCTCTCCAACCCCGATACGCGTTCGGCGATCAGGCTGACGTTGCTGGTGGCGGCGATCGCCGTGCCGCTCAACGTCGTCTTCGGCATTTCGGCTGCCTGGGCGATCGCCAAGTTCGAATTCAAGGGCAAGGCGTTCCTGACCACGCTGATCGACCTGCCCTTCTCGGTCTCGCCGGTCATATCAGGCCTGGTCTATGTGCTTTTGTTCGGCGCGCAGGGCCTGCTGGGCGGCTGGCTGAAGGAGCACGGCATCCAGATCCTATTTGCCGTGCCCGGCATCGTGCTCGCCACCGTCTTCGTCACCTTCCCCTTCGTTGCCCGCGAACTGATCCCGCTGATGCAGGAACAGGGCAATGGCGATGAGGAGGCAGCACTTTCGCTCGGCGCCAATGGCTGGCAGACCTTCTGGTATGTGACGCTGCCCAACGTCAAATGGGGATTGCTCTACGGCGTGCTTCTGTGCAACGCCCGCTCGATGGGCGAATTCGGCGCGGTCTCGGTCGTGTCCGGCCACATACGCGGGCTGACCAACACCATGCCGCTGCATGTCGAAATCCTCTACAACGAGTACAACGCCGTTGGCGCTTTCGCCGTCGCTTCGCTGCTTGCCGGCCTGGCTTTGGTGACGCTGGTCTTGAAAACACTTCTCGAGATGCGCTACGGCGCCGAGATCGCCGCGACGCGCGGGCATTAGAGGGTTCTGTAAATGGAAGTTCGCGTTGCCAACGTGCGCAAGGAGTTTGACCGGTTTCCGGCCCTCCATGACGTATCGCTTGACATCAAGTCGGGGGAGTTGATCGCGCTGCTGGGGCCATCCGGCTCCGGCAAGACGACGCTGCTCAGGCTGATCGCCGGCCTGGAACGCCCCACGCGCGGAAAAATCTTCTTCGGCGACGACGACGCCTCGCAGAAGTCGATCCAGGAACGCAATGTCGGTTTCGTCTTCCAGCACTATGCGCTGTTCCGGCACATGACGGTTGCTGACAATATCGGCTTTGGCCTGAAGGTCCGGCATGGGCCGTCGCGGCCGCCGGCGGCGGAAATCCGCCGCCGCGCCTCCGAACTGCTCGACCTCGTCCAGCTTTCCGGCCTTGAAAAGCGCTACCCCGCGCAGCTTTCCGGCGGCCAGCGCCAGCGTGTGGCGCTCGCCCGCGCCATGGCGATCGAGCCCAAGGTGCTCTTGCTCGACGAGCCATTCGGCGCGCTCGATGCGCAGGTGCGGCGCGAATTGCGCCGCTGGCTGCGCGAGATCCATGACCGTACCGGCCACACCACCGTGTTCGTCACCCACGACCAGGAAGAAGCGCTGGAACTTGCCGACCGTGTCGTGGTGATGAGCCAGGGCCGCATCGAGCAGGTCGGCTCGGCCGACGAGATCTACGACACGCCCAACTCGCCCTTCGTCTACTCCTTCATCGGTGAATCGAGCACGCTGCCGGTCAAGGTCGAGGACGGCCAGGTCTGGATCGCCGACCGGCCGATCGGGCTATCGGCGCCCCATGCGCCAAGTGGCGATGCCGTGCTCTACTTCCGCCCGCACGATGTCGAACTGCTCGACGGCTGCAGCGGCTGCATCGCCGGCACGGTCGCCGCCAGCCGCCGTGTCGCCGGCACCAGGCGCGTCGAACTGGAAATCGGCGGCGAACGCCAGCGCGTCGAGATCGAACTGCCCGTCGACCATCCGGCGGCGCAGAAGAGCCGGGTTGCCTTCAGGCCGCGGCGCTGGAAACTTTTCCCGGCGGCATAGACATCATCCGCCGACCGGCCGAAGCGACTCCGTTTGGAAGGAAATCCTACCAACCGGCTGTTTCAGCAACGCTTTTTCTCATCACCGCTCAATGGACCCGGACTGCGTGTCTGGCGGCGCTGGACATCGTCCTATTATGTTGGCGCACTATATCGAAGCATTCGAACCTGTATTCTCAAGGAGCCCCTTTTCATGAAGCGATTTTTGCTCAGCGTCGCCACCGCAGCCAGCCTGGTGCTCGCCTCCTCGCAAGCCTGGTCGGCCGACAAATTGCTCAACGCTTCCTATGATGTCGGCCGCGAATTGTTCGTCCAGGTGAACAAGGCTTTCATCGCCGGCCATCCCGGCGTCACCGTCGACCAGTCGCATGCCGGCACGTCTGCCCAGGCGCGCGCGATTGCCGAAGGCCTTGGCGCCGATGTCGTCACCTTCAACCAGGTCACCGACATCGATTTCCTGGTCAAGAAAGGCCTCGTCTCCGCCGACTGGCAGAAGGATTTTCCCGACAACGCCTCGCCCTTCTATTCGCTGCCTTCGTTTCTCGTCCGCGCGGGCAACCCCAAGCACATCAAGGACTGGAACGACCTCGTGCGCGACGACGTCCAGGTGATCTTCCCCAACCCGAAGACATCGGGCAATGCGCGCTACACCTATCTGGCGGCGACCGCCTACGCCAAGGAAGCCTTCAAAGGTGACGACGCTAAGGTGAAGGAGTTCGTCACCAAGCTGTTCAACAACGTGCCGATCTTCGACACCGGCGGCCGCGCCGCCACCACCACCTTCGTGCAGCGCGAGATCGGCGACGTGCTGATCACCTTCGAGTCGGAAACACGCGGCATCCGCAAGGAGTATGGCAACGACAAATTCGAACAGGTCACCCCCACGGTCAGCCTGCTTGCCGAATTCCCGGTGGCGATCGTCGACAAGGTTGCCGACGAGCATGGCACACGCGACCTCGCCAAATCCTATCTCGATTTCCTCTACACGCCGGAAGGCCAGACCATCGCCGCCGAAAATGGCCTGCGCGCCCGCAACGCCGAAATCGCGGCCAAATACAAGGCCGACTTCCCCGATGTCCGCTTGCTGACGGTGGAAGACGTCTTCGGCGGCTGGGACAAGGTGCAGAAGGAGCATTTCGCCGCCGGCGGCCTGCTCGACCAGACCTATGGCAGCCGCTGATCGGCAGCATCCGCCCTGAAAACGGAACAGGAAAGCCGGCTCTTTGCCGGCTTTTCGTTTAGCGCCCTAGAGATTGCTACCTGGCAGAATCCGGCGGCATCTGTGAAAAACGTTACAAAGAATCAACGCCTTTGTGCCTAACCTCTCAACCGGGCGGCTTGTTCTACGCGAAACCGGGTTGTTCAGGCGAAACGTCATGATTTGCACACAAACAACCGCCAGATGCGGGTGGTTGGGGTTTTCATGAACTGAATCGGGCATGCTTACCAAAAAAGGCAAATACGGCCTCAAGGCCCTCGTGCATCTTTCCGGCCTGCCGGTCGGCCAGCTTGCGTTCGTCAACGACATCGCGGTCGCCAACAACATCCCGAAGAAATTCCTGGATGCCATTCTGGGCGAGCTGCGCAATGCCGGTTTCGTCATCAGCCGCAAGGGCAAGGAAGGCGGCTACCGCCTCGCCCGGCCAGCTTCCGAGATCAAGATCGGCCATGTCGTGCGCGTCCTTGACGGACCGCTGGCGCCGATCCCGTGCGCCAGCCGCACCCAATACCAGCGCTGCGAGGATTGCGACGAGGCGACCTGCCAGGTCCGGCACATGATGCTGGAGGTGCGCCAGGCTATCGCCGAGGTGCTGGACAACAGAAGCCTCGCCGCCATGCGCGATGCCGACAATGACGACTTTCCGGTCGAGCTAACGTCGCAGATCTAACTCCCCAGGGCTTCCTCAGACTAGGCCGAGCCTGCCGGCAAGCCCGACGCGTTGGATCTTGCCGGTCGGCCCCTTGGGTATCTCCTGCAGAAACAGGATGTGGCGCGGCACCTTGAACTCGACGATGCGGCTGCGTGCAAAATCGCGAATCTCATCGGCATCGGCGACGGCGCCCTCGGCCAGCACGATGGCCGCCCCCACCTCTTCGCCAAGCATGGCGTGCGGCACGGCGAAGGTCACCGCTTGCGCCACCAGCGGATGATCGAGCAGCACATTGTCGACCTCGAGCGGCGAGATCTTCTCACCACCGCGGTTGATGATCTCCTTCAGCCGGCCGGTGATCTTGAGGTCCCCATCGCCGTCGATCAATCCCTGGTCGCCAGTGCGGAACCAGCCATCGGTGAAAGCCGTGGCATTGGCCGCCGGATTGTTCAGATAGCCGTCATGGATGTTGGCGCCGCGCACCGCGATCTCGCCCTTTTCGCCGGCCGGCAGGATCGTCCCTTTGTCGTCCAGGATCGTCACTTCCGGGCCGGCAGGCAAGCCGACCGAGCCCGGCTTGCGGCGCGCCGGCGGCAGCCCGTTGGACGTCATCTGATGCGCTGCCTCGGTCATGCCATAGGCCTCGACCACCGGACAGCCGAAGACGCGCTCGAGGTCGCGGAACACGGCATCGGGAAGTGCGGCCGAAGACGAGCGGATGAAGCGCAGCCGCGCCGCCGCGATCGTCTCGCCATTGCGCGCGGCGCGCGCCAGGATCGCCTGGTGCATGGTCGGCACCGCGCTGTACCAGCTCGGCCGGAAGTCGCCCAGCCAGCCGTAGAATTTCAGCGCGTTGAAGCCCGGCGTGCAGACCACAGCGCCGCCGACTGCCAGCTGCGCGCTGAGCGCCGCCATCAGCCCGTGAATATGGAACAGCGGCATCACATTGAGACAAATGTCGTTTCCCGACAGCGCCAGCGTGCGGGCGATGTTGGCCATCGATGCCTTGAGATTGCGTTGCCGCAAGCCGACGATCTTCGGCCGCGCCGTGGTTCCCGATGTGTGCAGGACCAGCACGAAATCGTCGGGTCCGTTGAGCTGCGCGTCGCCGGCAGCCGCCAGTTCGGCCTCGCCCGACAGGACAAATTCGCCAGCCTTGGCGCCCTCGGCCACGACGACATCGAGCACCGCAATGCCGAGCCCCTCTGCGGCGTTGCGGGCGGCTTCACCCATGCCTTGTCCGCACAGCAGAAGCTTCACGTCGAGATCGCCGAGATAGAAGCGGAACTCGTCTTCGCCGTAAGCCGGATTGAGCGGCGCCGCCGTCGCCAGCGCCGAGACCGCCAGGAAACAGCTCGCCATTTCCGGGCCGTTGGGCAGGACGATGCCGACGGCCGTGCCGCGGCGAACACCACGCCTGGCGAGATCGCCGCAGAGTTGGTCGACAAGGTTGGCGAGGCCGGCAAAGCTGAGCGGAGCCCGATCCGGCGCCATCAGCGCCACCGCGGCCGGCTGCCAGGGCGCCAGTTGCGGAAGTGCTACCGATAGGGCCTGTTGCAAGTTCGAACCTTGAATGGCGCTCACCGTGGCCTGCCGGCGCCGATTGCGCGCCCGTGGCAGACGCAGTAAAGCGATTTTCGGACGCGCGCAAGAACAGGTGGACACCGATCGGATGAGGCTGCCGTGGTTGGGAAAATCCCGGAAAGCCGACCGGACACCAGCGTCCGCCGTCATTTACCATACTGAAATCATCGCCGATCTCCTGGTGCCTGAACGCGCCGAGCATGTGCGTTTCTTCAGCCGCAAGGTGATCCGCCCCGGCAAGTTACGCACCTTCAACAACAGGGATTTCCGCGAGCTGCTGCTGGCCGCCTTCTATCTCGGCGTTGCGGCATTGCTGCCGATCCGTTGGTGGGCCGCGATCTGCAGCCGCGTATCGGGGCTGCGCCTCAAACGCCATATCCGCAAGGATTTCGTGCGCTACGCCGCCGCGACGCGCGCCGTGCTCGGCAACGGCATCGACGCGCAAAGGCAGTTCAGGGCCTTGCTCTACGCCAACCATCGCCGGCGTTTGCTGCTTGCCGCGCATCTCGTCGGCCGCCGCTGGTCGCCCGATATCCAGCTCAAGGGCCTAGAAGGGCTGCAAACGGCGCTGGCGCGCGGCCATGGTGCCATCATCTGGTGCGATCAGTTCACGGCTCAGACCATCATCGGCAAACGCGCTCTCTATGAGGCCGGTATCGAGGCGCATCAGCTCAGCGTCAGCGCTCACGGCATCTCCGACTCGACCTTCGGCCTGCGCTTCCTGAACCCGCCAATGGTCCGGGTCGAGAATCGTTTCCTGAAAAGCCGGATCGTGTTCGATCGCGGCGATGCCTACCAGGTCACCGGCCGTATCCAGAAGATCCTTGGCAGCAACGGCGTCGTGCTGGTGACCAACACCGTGCATGCCGGTTCGACATTCACCGAAGTCGGCATCGGCGAAAGCGGTTGGACCCACCTCGCCTCGGCGCCGACGAATTTCGCAGCCAGAGGCAAGGCGGCGCTGTTTTCCATGTCGACCTTCGAGACCGATCCGTTCCGCCAATACCGCGCCATCCTGAGCCCCGAACTGGTGCCGGCCCCGGCGGGAACCGGTGAGCCCACCACCAGAGCCGGCGGCGCCAAGAACATGGCGTTGCAGGCCGAGTACATCCTGCTCAAGCGCGACCGCGTGCTGGAGGCACTGAAACTCTATCCCGAGCAAATGATGGTCTGGTCCGGCGCCGACCGGTTCACCGAACGGCCGGAAAGCGCCTTGCCCGATGAGGGTGGTTCATGATTTTGCGCCGGCCAGCAGGCTGGCAACGGCGGTGACGATGTCGGCCACCGGAAGCTTGGCGTCGACCGTCAGCGCCTGCTCGTCGGCGCCAGGTGGCTCAAGGATGGCGAACTGGCTTTCGACCAGGCTTGCCGGCATGAAATGCCCTTTGCGGGCGGCGACGCGCCGCTTGGCGGTGGCGCGATCGATCTCCAGATAGACAAACACGATATCTCGGCGGAAACCGCGCAGGCGATCGCGGTAGCTGCGCTTCAGCGCCGAGCAGGCGGCGACCACGCTTTGGCCGCTGCCGGCCAGGTCCGCGATCCGCTCACCAATGGCATCGAGCCAGCCTTCGCGAAGCTGATCGGTGAGCGGCTTGCCGCTCGCCATGCGCGCGACGTTTTCGGGCGGGTGCAGCCTGTCGCCTTCGACAAAGACAGCCCCTTGCTCTGCCGCCAGCGCCTTGCCGACGGCCGACTTGCCGCAGCCGGCGACGCCCATCACCACGATGGCCCGAGGCACTGGGCCGTGAGCGCCCGCTGGCGCCTGTGCCGTCTTTTCGTCCACGGTCAGCGGCTTGCCGGCGCGCGGCCGTAGAGCAGGAGCATGGCGACGATGACGACGCCATAGATGATCTGCCGGCCGGCCTCGGGCATCTGCATGACCGACAGGATGGACTGCAGCAGCGTGATCAGGATGACGCCGGCGACGGTGCCGAGATAGGAGCCGCGCCCGCCGAGGATCGAGGTGCCGCCAAGCACCACGGCGGCGATCGACGGCAGGAGATAGGCGTCACCCATCGATTGCGCCGCCTTGGACGCATAGCCGGCGAGAAGCACGCCGCCGAAGGCGGACAGCCCACCTGAGATAGCGAAGGCGATCATCACCACGCGCCTTGTGTCGATGCCGGAGAGATATGCGGCACGCTCGCGGTTGCCGATACCGTAGACGGCGCGGCCGAAACCGGTGCGGGTCAGCACGAACACCATCGCGGCGCCGATCAGCGCCCAGATGATGACAGCGTTAGGCACGCCCGGAATGGTAAAACCTGTCGCGAGATAACGCATGGCGCCAGTGGCCGAATCCTGTGGCGAGAAGCCACCTGTATAGACGACCATGAGCCCTTGCGCGACGGCGTTGGTAGCGAGTGTGATGATCATCGATGGGATGCGCAGATAGGCGACACCGATGCCGTTGACGATGCCGATCAGCACCCCGCAAAAGATGCCGAACGGAATGGCCAGCGCCACGCCGATCGGACCATAGGCCGCGGCTGCGGCCGCCATCATGGCGCCGACCGCCACCGACCACGGCACCGACAGATCGATCTGGCCGAGCAGGATGACCAGCATCATGCCGGTGGCGATGACACCGAGGAACGATGCCACCTTGAGCTGCTGCAGCAGATATTCCGGCGACAGGAAGCTTCTGGAATAGAGGCTGCCGAGAAACAGCAAGAGCACGATGCAGGCAAAGGCCGTCAGCACCGCCGGATCGGCGCGGCGAATGAATTTGGGCATACGGTTGGCGATGCCGTTCATCGTCGTCTCGCTCACAGGAACCACTCCAGCCGGTTGCGGACCCGAAACAGGGCGAAGGCGCCGAGGCTGACTGCGATCAGCAGGATAACGCCCTGGAACAGCGGCTGCCAAAGCGGGTCGAAATCGAAGACGAACAAAAGGTCGCCGATGGTGCGGAAGGCCAGCGCGCCGAAGATCGCGCCGATGGCGCTGCCTTTGCCGCCGAACAGCGAAACGCCGCCCAGCACGACGGCAGCGATCGAGAACAGCGTGTAGGCGTTGCCGCTGGCATAGGCCGCGTCGCCCGTATAGGTGAAGAAGGTCAGGAACAGGCCGCCGATCGCCGCCAGCAGCCCGGCAAGCGCGTAAGCCGCGAACTTGCCGCGCCGGATCGGCACACCTGACATGTAGGCCGCCGTCTCGGAGGAGCCGGCGGCGTAGGCGGCACGGCCAAGCACCGAACGGCTGAACGGCACCCAGACCAGGAGCACGACGGCAAACAGCGCGACCAGGCTCGCCGGCACGATGCCGAAGAGGCGCCCGGTAAGCGCATCGGCCAGATCCTCATTGACCGAGCCGCCCGGGAACGGCCGAAGCAGCAGTGCGATGCCGAAATAGACGGCACCCGTGGCGATGGTCGCCACGATCGGCTGCAGTCGGCCGTAAATGACGATGGCGCCGTTGATCGCCCCGCACAAGAGCCCGGTGCCGAGCACGGCGATGACGCCGAAGGCGGTCTCGAGGCCGGTGCCGATGACCAGCCAGGATGCCAGGCAATTGGTCAGCGTGAAGATCATGCCGACGGAAAGGTCGATGCCGGCGGTGATCACCACCAGCGTCTGCGCCATGGCGACGAAGGCGAGCAGCACGCCCTTGTTGGAGGCCGTCTGCACGACATTGGCGGTAAACCCTGCCGGATGGTTCGCGGTGTAGATCGCGAACATGAGGATGAAGATGGCGAACGCCAGCAGCGTTCCGCGTTGTTCGGCAAGCCAGTAGCGCCAATCCTTCACGCGTCCGCTCCGTGCCTTGGGGTGGCGTCGCCGCCATGGATGTTGAGCGCGCTGGCGATCAGCGCCCGTTCGGTGAGTTCGGCGCCGACCAGCTCTCGCTTGACCGCGCCGTCATAGAGCACCAGCACCCGGTCGCAGCAGCCGATCAGCTCGTCATAGTCGGTCGAATAGAACAGGATCGCGGCACCCGCGTCCGCAAGCTTGCGCATCAGTTGATACAGCTCCTGCTTGGTGCCGACATCGATGCCGCGCGTCGGGTCGTTGAGCAGGATGATGCGCGGCTGGCGCATCAGCCATTTGGCGATGACGACCTTCTGCTGGTTGCCGCCCGACAGCGCGCCGACCTGAATGTCGAGACCGGCCGTCTTGATCGCCAGCAGACCCACCATGTCGTCGATCAGCCGCTGCTCGGCGGCGCGGTCGATGATGCCGGCTTTGGACAGCCGGTCGAGCGCCGCGAAGGAGAGGTTTTCGCGCACCGTCATTGGCAGCATCAACCCTTCCGTCTTGCGATCCTCGGGGATCAGCGCCATGCCGATCCGGTCGTCGCGCGCCGCCGCCGGGCTGGCGATCGCCACCGGCTTGCCATCGATCAGTATCTCTCCGGTGAGACCGCGCAGCACGCCGAAGAAGGCAAGCAGCAACTCGCGCTGGCCCTGGCCGTCGAGGCCGCCGAGGCCCACCACCTCGCCGGCCGCGACGGTCAGCGAGACATTGTCCAGCCGGTCTGTCCACGACAGGTTGCGCGCCTCGAGCACCGGGGCGGCAGCAGCCGGCAGGCGCACCGACTTGGGCGGAAAAATATGGCTGTATTCTCGCCCGATCATCAGCTCGACGACCTCATTGTCGCTCTTGGAGCCGGCGGCATAGCTGGCGACGTTGCGGCCGTTGCGAAACACCGTGCACTGGTCGGCAAGCTCCGCGATCTCGTTCATCCGGTGCGAGATGTAGAGCAGCGCCAGCCCTTCCCCGCGCAGCCGCTTCAGCACCGCGAAGATCTTGGAGACATCGGCGGCAGCCAGCGCTGACGTCGCCTCGTCGAGGATCAGGATGCGCGGCTTCCTGGCCAATGCCTTGGCGATCTCGACCATCTGCCTTCGCGACAGGGGAAGATCCTTGACCAGCGCCAGCGGATGGATGTCGGCCGCACCTGCGCGTGCAAGAGCTTCTTCGGCGATGCGGCGCTGCGCCTTGCGGTCGATCATGCCGAACCGTGTCGGCGGATCGGAAATGACGATGTTGTCGGCGACGCTGAGTTCGGGGACCAGCGACAGTTCCTGGAAGATGCAGACGATGCCGGCCTGGTTCGCCGCCGCCGGCGAGGCAAAGGTGACCTCGCGCCCGTCCAGGGTCATCGACCCCTCATCGGGCGCCACCACGCCGGCCATGACCTTGATCAGCGTCGATTTGCCGGCGCCGTTTTCGCCGAGGATGGCGTGGATGCTGCCTGATGTGACCGAAAGTTCGGCCTTCTCCAGCGCACGCACGCCGCCATAGCGCTTGGAAATGCCTTCCATGCGAAAGAGTGGAGCCGCACCGTCCATCAGCCCTCCGGGGCAGTTTTATGGGATTGAGATGGCAAGTGGTTCGGCGCCGCGAAGCATCCCGCGGCGCCGAATGTGCAGCCTATTGGTCCGCCTTGGTCTGGCCCATGATTTCCTGCGCGGTGAAATTGATGCCGCAGGTCGGGAAGGAGTTGCCGACGAAGAAATTGTCGGATTCCTTGGCGAAGTAGTCCTGGCCTTCCTTGAAGTTCGGATCCTCGACGATCGCCAGCGGCAGCTTCACCGATTGCGGCACGACATTGCCCTCGAGTGCCGAGATCGCCGTCTTGATGGCAACCGCCACCTGCGCGGGGCCGGTGCCGGCGGACGAGCATTTCAGGCCGTCCGCGGCGTGCGCCGCGCAGAATTTGCGGAAGCCGTTCTCCGTCTCGCCGCCGAACGGCACCCAGGGATGCTTGGCGTCGATCATCGCCTGCACGATGCCGGTGTCGCCGCCCTGGCCGGTGATGCCGACGAACGGGCCGTTGGTGGCGATCGCGTCAGCCGTGACTTTCTGCGCTGTCGGATCATCCCACTTGCCGGCGACTTCGGTGACGTCCCATTTCTTGCCCGAGGCGTCGAAGACCTCGTGGATGCCGTTGTGGCGGTCGGTATCGACCGACGTGCCGGCAACGCCGCGCACTTCAAGGATCTTGCCGCCATCCGGTATATGGTCGACCAGCCATTTGCCCCACAGCGCGCCCAGACCCTTCTGGTCGACATTGACGTTGATGGCGTCCTTGGTGTCGAGGATGTTGTCGAAGGCGACGAGGATGACGCCAGCTTCCTTGGCGCGCTTGATGACCGGCCCGAAGGCGGTCGGGTTCTGCGCATTGACGACGATGGCGTCGTAGCCGGAATCGATGAAGTTGTTGATCGCCGAAATCTGCGCCGGGACATCTTCACCGGTCGATACGACTTTGAATTCCTTCAACTTTGCCGCGACGTCCTTCTGCGCGGCGTAGGCCTTGGCCGTCTGGATCATCTGGATGCGCCAGGTGTTGGCGATATAGCCGTTGGCGAGCGCGATGCGGTATGGGCCTTCCTTCTTGGGGAACTTGAAGAACTGCGTATCGGCCGCCCACGGCGCGAAGCAGTCGGGCTCGGCCGCTGGTCCCTTGACGACTTCAGGGCCGGCCATCGCCGACGAACTCAACATGACGAATGCAGTGGCGGCAACGATGCCGCCAACGAATGACTTGATCATCGATATTCCTCCCGTTTGCAGTGCTGCTTGATGCTGTTTGTCGTGGTGATTTTCCACGCCTGGCGAAGGCCCTCCAGCCTTGCCGGCGGCACGTCTCAAGGGCCCGAAGCCGGCCCGATCCCCTCCCCCTCGCCGCTTCATGGGCGAGACACTCAACCTAGCATATTATACATAATAAACAAGCATGAGCTGTTGCTTATGTATAATAAACAGGCGCAGCTCCTCAATCACAACGCCTGTCAGTCAAAAATGGTAGCGCTACCATGACGTTGTGTAAAGCACCATTTGCTGAGGTCGCCAAAGCGTGTTCAGCGTGCCGTGCTCTCGCGGGGTTTGAGCTCGAAACCGAGATCGACGACCCGCTGCTCAGGCCTTTGCCCGGCGATCGCCGCCAGCGCCATGGCAACGGCCCGACGGCCGATTTCATAGCGAGGCGTGCGGATGCTGGTGAGTGGCGGGAACGCCGCCTGCATCATCTCGAGGTCGTTGAAGCCGACAATGCCGATGGTCTTCGGCACGTCGAGTGCCGCACTATGGCATTCGAACAGAACGCCGAGCGCGATATCGTCATTGTTGCAGAAGACGCCGTCGAGTGCCGGCACCTTGGCCAGTGCATCGCGAAGCAGCTCGCGGCCGAGCGTCACGCTGGACAACAGCGGCGTGGTGGTGATCAGCCGCGGGTCGAACAGGCCGGCCTTCTCCATTGCCGCGCGATAGCCGGCCAGGCGCCGCTGCGAGCGCGGATCCATGCGTGCACCGATGAAGCCGATCCGTCGGTAGCCCGCCTTGATCAGGTGCTCGGTCGCTGTCCTGCCGCCGTCGAAATGCGAGAAGCCGACCAGCATGTCGACCGGGTCGGGTCCGGTCTCCATCACCTGCACCACCGGGCAGCCCGCGCTCTCCAGCAGTTTTCGCGAGGTCGGCGTCTGGTCGATGCCGGCTACGATCAGCGCTGCCGGGCGCTGCGGTGCAAAGACCTGCAGCAGGCGCTCCTCCTCGAGGCCGGAATAATGGGTGTTGCCGAGCTGGACACGGAACGGGCCGTCCGACAGGCTGTCATAGATGCCGCGCACCACTTCGGCGAAGACGTTGTTGGTGAGCGACGGCACCAGCACGCCGAACACATCGGCACGCGCCGAGGCCAGCGCCCGCGCATTGGGGTCCGGCACATAGCCGAGCTCGTCGACGGCGGCCTGGATCTGGCGGCGCAAATCCTGGCTGACACGGTCGGGTTCGCGCAGCGCCCGCGACACGGTGATGGCGCCGACACCGGCCTTGCGCGCGACATCGGCAATGGTCGGGCGGCCGCCACCACGGCGCGAGCGCGGCTTGGTCACAGCCCTGCCCTTTGCGTCGCGCGCAGTTGCGGCATCGTCGTCTCTATTGGCATCCCTGTCCGGCTTCCCTCACTACGCCATGCCAGCTTGGCGTCGCGCAGCACCTGGCGATTGTCAAGCCGACGGCGGGTTGCAGCCTCGCCGGCTGAAGCCTCAGGCCGTAACCATGGCCGGACGCCCGGCCCGCCACATCAGTAGAAGGATCGCCGCCACGTTGACCAGGTTCCACGCGATGCCATTGAGGAACGCGGCCGCGTAGGAACCGGTCAGGTCGTAGATCCAGCCTGACATCCAGCCGCCGATCGCCATGCCGAAAATGGTCGCCATCATGACGATGCCGATGCGCTGGCCGGCCTCCTTGGCCGGCAGGTATTCGCGCACGATGATGGCGTAGCAAGGCACGATGCCGCCTTGCGACAGGCCGAACACCAGCGACACGACATAGAGCGAGGCGAGCCCGTCGAACGGGATGTAGAACAGCAGCGACAGGCATTGCAGCACGGAACCGATCAACAGCGTCTTCACGCCACCGATGCGGTCGGCGATAAAGCCGGAGGCGAGCCGGCTGACGACGCCCGCCGCCATCATGATCGACAGCATGTCGGCACCGTGCGCGATGCCGTAGCCAAGGTCCATGCAATAGGCGACGATGTGCACCTGCGGCATCGACATTGCCACGCAGCAGCCGAGACCGGCGACGACCAGCAGCATTTGCAATGCCCCCGGCGAGATTGAAATCGGCTGCACAGGCCGGCTTCCCGGCGAGCCGGCCGCTGCCGCGTCCGGAGCCCGGCGCCGCAGCAACAGCACCAACGGTATCATGGTGACCAGACAGAAGATGCCGATGGCGGCATAGGTGAAGCGCCAGCCTTCCGCCTTGATCAGCGTCGGCATGATGGTTGGCCACAGCGCTCCGGCGAGATAATTGCCCGCAGCCGCCGCCGTGACGGCAACGCCGCGCCGACGGTTGAACCAGTGCGAGATATCGGCGATCAGCGGCCCGAAGATCACCGATGAGCCAAGCCCGATCAGCACCCCCTGGGCAAGGGTGAATTGCAGGATCGACGTCGACGCGGCCGCGAGCAGCAGGCCGGCGGCGAGCGCGACCGAGGAGATCAGCGCCGGGATCCAATAGCCCATGCGGTCGATGGCGCGGCCGACCAGCACATTGCCGGCAGCAAAGCCCACCATGGTTGCGGTGTAGGGCATCGATGCCGCCGCGCGGTCAACGCCGAACTCGGCCTGCACCGCCGGCAGCACCACCACGACAGCCCACATGCCGACGGCGCCGATCGTCGCCAGCAGCATCGAGATGGCAAGACGCATCCAGGCATAGGAGCTGTCGATGCCAGGGTTGCTCGCCCGATTGGCGACGATGGGGGTCAAGGTGTTTCCTGTCCGCGGTTTCCGGGAAGTCGACCAGCGCCACTATCGGCGCATTCGCGGCGACGGGCAGCGCCACAGCGCCCCGATCCGTGGCTCCAGCGATTGGTTCTGCCAAACTCGCACCAACTGGACCTAGTGACAGGTCCTCTTTCCCTCCAGTTTGCCAGCTTCGGCATTGTGTTCCTCCAAGCCTGCAAAGCAGCGGCATGACGGTCAAGATCGGCATCAATCCCATTACCTGGAGCAATGACGATGTTCCCGAACTCGGCGGCGACACGCCGCTCGAGACCTGCCTGTCGGAAACCAGGCAGGCCGGCTATCGCGGCACCGAGCTCGGCGGCAAATTCCCCAGGCGAAGCGACGAGCTTGGACCGATCCTGTCCTCCTACGGACTGGAGCTCGTCTCCGGCTGGTATGACGGCCGCATTCTCGACCGCATGGTCGACGAGGAATTCGCCACCATCACCCCGCATCTGACCCTGCTGCGCGACCTCGGCGCCAAGGTCGTGGTCTATGCCGACACCTCGCGCGGTCGTCATGACGGCATTTTTGCGCCGATCTCGCAGCGGCCGCGGCTAGCCGACGGCGAATGGGTCGCCTATGGCAAGAAGCTGACCGAGCTTGCCGACCGCATGGCTGCCTTCGGCGTCGGCATGGCTTTCCATCATCACATGGGCACCATCGTCGAGACCGACGACGAGGTCGACAGGCTGATGGCCGCGACCGGCAACAGCGTCGGCCTGCTGTTCGACACCGGCCATTGCCTGTTTTCGGGCGGCGACCCGGCCTCTCTCCTGAACCGGCATCTCGACCGCATCGTGCATTTTCATTGCAAGGATGTCCGCGCGGCCGTGCTGGAAAAGGCACGGCGCCAGGACATGAGTTTCATGGCGGCGGTGATGGAAGGGATTTTCACCGTGCCCGGCGACGGCTCCGTCGATTTCCTGTCGCTGCTGCAGCCACTCGCCAGACACGGCTACGAAGGCTGGATCGTCGTCGAGGCTGAACAGGATCCGGCCAAGGCGCATCCGTTTACCTACGCCACGAAGGGTTACGCTTCGCTTCTCAAGACGGCCTGCGCGGCCGGCTTCGATGTAGCGACACGAGACTTGGCCTGACCACCGCCGGGGGGCTGGTGGTTGGCCGGTTGGGCGCGCGCCTCGGTAGGGGTAGCGACGCGAAAGCGCCCGGCGATCCGCGCCGCCGTCCTCCCCTGGCGGCGCGGATCGCAGAATTCCCGGCCCCGGCCTGGTGAGGTCGGATTTTCGACCCCGGAGTTTCCAGCTTGAGGCTGGCGGCAAGCCGTGCCTTGATGGGAGGTGGAGGAGAGACATGGCATTCGAGGCGGCACTCGGCATGGAACGGCTTTGCACCATCCGTGAGATCGCGCAAAAGGCGGAGCTTGGTGCGGCAACCGTGCATCGCGCGCTGAAGAACAGCCGCGAGGTTCGTGCCGAAACCAGGCGGCTGGTGCTTGAGACCGTCTGCCTTCTCAACGAGGAAAAGATCGCCCGCGCGGCCCGGTTCGTGGGAGACTAGGTTTGGGCGACCACATGCGCCTTTCCCTCGACATCATGTCGGTCGACCGCGCCTCGGACGAACCGATGCACCGGCAGATTTACGGCGCCTTGCGGCGTTTCATCCTCGACGGCCAGATCCAGCAGAACACGCTTTTGCCCTCGACCCGCTCGCTGGCCGAGGATTTGAAAGTCGGCCGCAACACGGTGATTGCCGCTTACGACCAGCTGCTTGCCGAAGGGTTTATCGAGGCGCGCGCCGGATCTGGCACCTGGGTGGCGCCGATCCAGCAGAAGCGCCCGCCGGCCTCGCTGCGCGCCGGTCTCGCCGCTCCGCAAAAGCTGTCGCGGCGCGGCCAGACCATAGTCAACGGCCCGCAGCCGCCGCGCAATGCCGGCGTCATCAACTTCCATCCCGGCGTGCCGGAAACCGCGTCCTTCCCCTTCACCATCTGGTCGAGCCTTTTGGTGCGCAATGCCCGCAGCCGAGACGAGAACCTGCTCGGCTATCTCTCCTTTGCCGGCCATCCCGGCCTGCGCCAGGCCATCGCCTCGACCATCAGCCTGTCGCGAGGCATCAACTGCACCGCCGACCAGGTCATCATCGTCACCGGCGCGCAGGCGGCACTCGACCTCGCCTCGCGCGTGCTGATGGACGAAGGCGACCATGTCTGGATGGAGGAGCCCGGCTATCTCGGCGCCAAGAGCGCCTTCCTCGCCAGCGGCGCCCGGCTTGCGCCGTTGAAGGTCGACCGGCACGGCTGGCATCTGTCCGACCCCGAGCTGCCGTCGCCGCGTCTGATCTATGTGACGCCGTCCTGCCAATGGCCGTTCGGCACCATCATGCGCATCGAGGAACGGCTGCAGCTGCTCGACATCGCGGAGCGTCACGGCGCCTGGATCGTCGAGGACGATTATGACGGCGAGTACCGCTACCGCGGCCGTCCGGTGCCGGCGCTGCGCGGCCTCGATCATGCCGACCGCGTCGTCTATATCGGCTCCTTCGGCAAGACGCTGATCCCCGCGCTGCGCATCGGCTATCTCATCGTGCCGCGCGAATTGTCGGTGCCTTTCGACCGCGCCGTTTCGATCACCGGTCAGTTCGCGCCGCTGATCCTGCAGGCGACGGTCAACGACTTCATCACCCAGGGCTATTTCGCCACGCATCTGAAGCGCATGCGCCGGCTCTACGCACGCCGGCAGGCCAATTTCGTCAAACTGTGCCAGGAGCATCTGGCCGAATGGCTGGCGGTAACCGAGAACGATTCCGGCATGCAGCTGCTGGCCAGTTTCACCAGGCCCTACAAGGACAGCGACGTCGTCGCCGCCGCCGTCAAGGAGGGGCTCGACGTGCAGGGCATCTCGATCAACTACCACTCCGGCGAGCCGGAACACGGCCTGCTGCTCGGCTATGCCGCCATGGACGAGCGCCAGATCCTGCGCGCGGTGCTGGCACTGCGCGCCGCGTTCATGCGGCTGGACCGCAGCTAGGCCTTGAAACCATCCTGCCCGTCAAAATCGTCAGGGGCCGCTCGGTCTGGATCAGGCGTGCTATACTGTTGGGGTAGGGTTTCATGCCATTGTTCGACTCGGCGGCCATTGGACTGCGATAAAGGGAACCGGCAGAATGCGCAGTGTCGTTTCGCTCACAATCCTGATCTACGGCTTAACCGTGGGGATGGCGGCAGCCGAGAGGGCGGACATATGCGTCCCGGACACTTCTTTTCGTCCGTTGACGACTAAGTCGGTGGATGAAGCCGTCGTTATTGTTCGGGCGACCTTTGACGCCGTCCAAACGGTGGGCGACGGCAAGCTGCTCAAATTCCATACGATAACGACGATCAAGGGCCAGCATCGCGCGTCCTGGACGGTTGGGTTTTCGCCGTTTTCGCTAGTTTTCATTCCCGCGATGTTCGACCTGGAATTTTCCGACCTCGTCGGCAAGGAGGTCATTGTCGGCCTCGCGACGGCACCGGTCGATCAGCCAGCCGAAATGGTCGCCGGCGAGCGTTGCGGGCCAAAATTCATCTTTGACATAAACTTCCCGGATGTAACAAACGTTTACAAAGCTGAACCAATGGCAGAAAAAGGGCTGCTGCCGGCGGACGTCATTGATAACATGAACCGTCGCCGCAAATTGATCGACGCCGCCCAAATCAACAAGAACTGAGATTCAGGCGACCGCTTCGAGCCGTGAGGGAATTCAAACGACGCGCTACGACAGGCTCGCCGCCAACTATCTTGCCTTCGTTCAACTCGCGTCGATCATGGCTATGGCCGCGCCTTCATGAGTCCGCGTCCTAGTTTACGCTGTCGAATTTCTGCAGATCGACCGGCGCTGCCTTGCGCACGTCGACATCGTCCAGCGAGGCGTTCTCCAGCGCCACCCGCGCCGCCGCATCGATGTTGTGGATCATGTCGTCGATCTCGGCATCGCCATGCGCCGGGTTCATCGCCACCATCACCGTGCGGTTGAGGATGTCGAGCGACCCCTTGCCGAGATCGTCGGCATAGGTGAGCCGCAGCCCTTTGTTCTGAGGCAGCGTGTAGGGATTGAGCGCCGGATGGTGCGCGCCCTCATGCATCAGCACCTGATCCCACTGGGTAAAATTGTGGCGGCCGGTCTTGCCGGCGATGACGCTGGGAATCGTCTTCGAAAAAGTCTGCGCCGCCTGTTCGCTGGGCAGGAGATACATCACCTGCGCCGCGCAATCGTCGTCGGGGCTGTTCATCGGCGACGGCGTCAGGCCGAGATTGCCGAGATGGCGGGTGCCGGCCAGCACCTTCTTCTTCTCTGCCCGCATCGCCTCGATGATGCCGTCGAGCCGGTCGAGCTGGACATTGAGCATGGCGCCCATCAGTTCCGAGGCGCGCGCCCCGATGCCGGCGAACGGCTTGATGCTGTCGCTGCGGCCTTGCCAGTAGAAATGGCAGGGATCGATGGCGCAGCGCGCCCGCTCCGCCACCTTCGGGTCACTGGTGGCGATGCCGCCGCCCTCACCCGAGGTCATGTTCTTGAAGTAGTTGAAGGAATAGGCGCCGGCATGGCCGATCGAGCCGAGCTTCTTGCCCTCATAGCCCCCGCCAATGCCCTGGCAGACATCTTCCAGCACCAGCAGGTTGCGCTTCTTGGCGATGTCCATGATCGCGTTCATGTTGCAGGCGGCACCCCACATGTGCACCGGAATGACCGCCCTAGTGCGCGGGCCGATGGCATCGCGCAGCGCTGCCGGATCGATGGTCAGGCTCTCGTCGATGTCGACGATGACCGGAATGGCGCCGACCGACAGCACTGCGGTGGCCGTCGCCATATAGGTATGCGCCGGCACCAGCACTTCGTCGCCAGGCCCGATGCCGAGTCCGATCAGGCCGGCGGCGAGCCCATAGGTGCCGCTGGCGGCCAGCGCGAAATGCTCGACGCCGAGATGCCTGGCATAGCGGGCCTCGAAGCGGTTGCATTCGCTGTTGTCGCCATAGCGAAACAGCGCGCCGGAGCGGATCACCCTGGCAATGGCTTCGATCTCTTCTTCGCCGGCAGTGTACATGACAGCTCTCCACATCGCTTGATGGTGTGAAAGGTCTACGCTTGCCGGTGCCGTTTGAAAGAACCACTCCACCACGATCGGACCAAGCCATCCCGGCTGCGCGCGGACGGGTTTGACGCCGAATGTGGGCACAGCGAATGAAATCGGCATTCCAGAAGGCAGGTCCACGGAAAATCGTACCCATCCGAATTTGCTGAAGTGGCCCTGTCGGAAGACCGGCTTTGGGCGTTCCATCGCGTCCAGTTGGGCAAACGGTCGGTTCCATGCTGCACGGGACACACTTTGGAAGACCCTCTCGACCGGCGTGCCGGCAAGACGGTGGCCGTCCATGAATGCCCCGGTGAGTGCCCAAAGGCGGCAGCTCGTCCTGCATGAGGACGATGTCGGCATGTGCCATGGCGCCAACAGCGCCTTCCTCGAACTGACCGGGCTCGGCGCCTGCAGCTCCGGCGCGGTGATGGTGCCTTGCCCGTGGTTCCCCGAGATGGCCGAAGCGGCGGCCGCGGACCCTGCGCTTGATCTCGGCGTCCACCTGACGCTCAACAGCGAAAAGCAGCACTACAAATGGCGGCCGTTGACGTCGCCGTCACGCGCGGCCGGGCTGACCGACGAGTTCGGCTATTTCTGGCCCGATGTCGCAACCACCCGCCGCAAGGCAGCACCGCAAGCGGTCGAGACCGAGCTCCGCGCCCAGATCGACACTGCCTACCGCGCCGGCATCGACGTCACCCATCTCGACGCGCATATGGGCGCTGCCCTGTCGCCCGAGTTTTGCGACATCTACATCAAGCTCGGGCTGGAATATCGCCTGCCGGTTCTGCTGACCAAGACACTGTCGGCCTATTCGCCCAACGACAATCTGGTCGGCGTCACCGAGGAGGGTTTCCAGCGCGGCGTCACTGAGGCCCGCGCCAAGGGCTTTGTCATCTTCGACGCCGCCATCCAGACGACATGGGGCCGTCCGCGTTCGAAGCCGATCGAGCCGGCCTACAAGGCGCTGGTCGAAGGCGTGCGCGAAGGGCTGACCTTCTTCTGCCTGCATTTCAACGCGCCGGGCGAACTCGAACTGATCGAACCGCGCTCCGCCTATATCCGCACCGAGGAATATGAGCTGTTTCGCGACCAGGGTTTTCGCGACTGGCTCGGCGCGCAGGACGTCGACATCATCGGCATGAAGCCGTTGCGCGAGGATCTGCGTGCAAGGCTTGGAACATCGATACCGGCAAAGGCCCGCAAAGCGGCCACCCGGTCAGCGCTGTAAGCCGATCCGTCGGCCTAAGGTGCAAAGAGGGAATTGGAACTGCAACGACAATGGGAGAATGACATGAAGACTGTTCTGAAACTGGCGCTCGGCGCGCTTGTCTCGATGAGTATGCTGGCGGGCGTCGCGCATGCCGCTGGCCTCAAGGACCCGAAGGATGTCCGTATCACCTTCGTGGTGCATGGTTCTGCATCAGACCCCTACTGGTCGGTGGTCAAGCGGGGCGTCGACGACGCGGCGGCACTCACCGGCGCCAAGGTCGAGTATTATGCGCCGCAAGTCTTCGATGTGGTCGAGCAGGCCCGCCTGCTCGACGCGGCCATCGCCACCAATCCAGACGGCATTGCCGTCTCCATCGCCGACGCCAATGCGCTCGGCAAATCGGTCAAGGCGGGTCTTGCCGCCAACATTCCGATGGTGGTGCTGGATTCCGGTGAGAAGGAAGGCGCAGAGCTCGGCACGACCCTGTATGTCGGCACCGTCTCCGAATATGATTCCGGCAAGAAGGCCGGCGAGCGGCTGGCCAAGGATGGCACGCTCAAGGTCGTGTGCATCAACCACGAGGTCGGCAATGTCAGTCTCGACCAGCGCTGCCAGGGTTTGAATGACGGGCTGAAGCCTTCCGGCGGCGGCACAGAAGTCCTGACCGTGTCGCCCGATCCGGCCGACATCCAGCGCCGCACCGAAGCCTATCTGTCGGCGCATCCCGACACCCAGGCCGTGTTCGCGCTTGGCGCCACCGCCGCCAATCCGCTGATCCCGTTCTTTCGCCAGAAGGAACTGTTCGGTAAGATCAAGCTCTACACCTTCGACATCAGCCCGGAAGTGCTGGATTCAGTCGTCGCCGGCGAAATGGGCTTCGGCATGGACGCCCAGCAATATCTGATGGGTTACCTGCCGGTGATCTATCTGGTCGAGCACGCCACGCACGGTTTCTGGCCGCAGAACAACGCCTATACCGGCCCGCTGTTCATCGACTCACCCGACAAGGCCAAGGCGATCCTCGCGCTCGCCAAGGACGGCATCCGCTAAGGCAACAAACCAAGTAGATCGGGGAGCTATCATGCGCTCCCCGGTCTCTGGTCGACATTGCGAAGTGAGCGATTGGGGAGCCTAATGGCAGCCGTGGAAGACAAGGCGATACCTTCAGAAGGGCCGGTCAAGGACCGCTTCGGCATGACGTCGAAGCGGGCCGCCGGCACTGACGAACGGCTGGCCAGCACCGGCCGGCTGACGCAATGGCTGCGCCGGCCCGAAGCGGGTGCCGCCGGCGGCCTGATCGCCACCATCATCATCTTCGCGCTGCTGCCGGGTGCGTCAAACCTCTATTCGCTGCAGGGGTCGATGACCTTCCTGACGCTGGCGGCCGAACTCGGCATCATCGCCACCGCCGCAGCCCTTCTCATCATTGCCGGCGAGTTCGATCTCTCGGTGGGATCGATGGTCGGTTTCGCCGGCGTCGTCATCGGCCTGACGGTGAAATATTGGGGCCTGCCGCTGTGGGGCGGCATCGCCTGCGCCTTCGCGGTCGCCATCCTCACCGGCTATGTCAACGGCCTGATCGTGGTAAAAACCCGCCTGCCCTCCTTCATCGTGACACTCGCCTCGCTCTACATCCTGCGCGGCCTGTCGATCGGCATCACCCGCGCCGTCACCGGCCGCACGCAGATCCCCTACATCCTCGACGGTGCGCCGGATCCGGCAACCGCCGGCCTGTTCAATGGCCATCTGCTCACCGGCTTCTTCCACTGGATGGGCACGCAAGGCTGGATCGCCACCCGCACCGACGGCATTCCCTTCGTCGTCGGCATTCCAATGTCGATCGTCTGGTGGCTCGGCCTGACAGCGCTGGCCGGTTATGTCCTGACGCAGACCAAATACGGCAACTGGATTTTTGCCACCGGCGGCGACCTCAATGCCGCTCGCAATGTCGGCGTGCCGGTCGACCGGGTGAAGATCGCGCTGTTCATCTACACCGCTTGCGCCGCGACCCTGCTGGCCACCATCCAGGTTATGGAGGCCGGCTCCGCCGATACCACGCGCGGCCTGCTCAAGGAATTCGAGGCGATCATCGCCGCCGTCATCGGCGGCGTTCTGCTCACCGGCGGCTACGGCACTGTCTATGGCGTGCTGTTCGGCGCGCTGATCTTCGGCTTGGTGCAGATGGGCATCTTCTACACCGGCATCGACACCGACTGGTTCAAGGTCTTCCTCGGCATCGTCATCCTGATGGCGGTGCTGGTCAACAACTACATCCGCCTCAAGGCGCTCGGACGTGGAGGCGGCAAATGAGCAATCCAACCCCGACCATCCAGCCGGCCATGGAACTGCGCGGCGTCTCGGTCAATTTCGGTTCCGTGCGCGCGCTGCAGGACATCGACATCAAGGTCTATCCCGGCGAGGTGCACTGTCTGCTCGGCGACAATGGCGCCGGCAAGTCGACGCTGATCAAGGTTCTGTCGGGCGTGCATCGGCCGAGCAAGGGCGAGATTTTCGTCGACGGCAGGCAGGTCGCCTTCCGCAGCCCGCGCGACGCGCAGGATCTCGGCGTCGCCACGGTCTTCCAGGACCTCGGCATGATTTCGCTGATGTCGATCACCCGCAATTTCTTCCTCGGCCGCGAGCCGACCAGAAGCCGCTTGCCCTTCTCGCGCTTCGACAAGGAACGCGCCAACACAATAGCCCGCCAGGCGATGGCCGATATCGGCATCGACGTGCGCGACCCGACGCAAGCCGTCGGCACGCTGTCGGGCGGCGAGCGCCAGTCGGTGGCGATTGCGCGCGCCGTGCATTTCGGCGCCAAGGTGCTGATCCTCGACGAGCCGACTTCGGCGCTCGGCGTGCATCAGGCGGCGATGGTGCTGAAATTCATCATCGAGGCGCGCATGCGCGGCCTGGCGGTGATCTTCATCAGCCACAACATCCACCACGCCTATCCGGTCGGCGACACTTTCACCTTGCTTAACCGTGGCCGCAACCGTGGCACCTACGCCAAGTCGGAGATCTCGCGCGACGAGGTGATCTCGATCATGTCGGGTGGTGAAGACCTTAAGGCAGTCGAGGCGGAGATCGCTGGCCTCCTCGCCCAGATCGGCAATAGGCCATCGGCAGCGCCGTGAACATTTGCAGAGAGTAGCAGCATGAGCAGGATACGGGTCGGCGTCATCGGCGCCGGCATGATTTCGCAGGTCGAGCATGTTCCGAACCTTCTGCAGCTCGGCGATTTGTTCGAGCTGGTCGGCGTCGCCGACCCCTCGAAAATCTCGCGCGAATATGTCAGCGCGATTCACGGCATCGCCAATTTCGAGACGCCGGAGCAGCTGTTCGACCAGAAACTCGACGCCGTCGTCATCGGCTCGCCCGATCCGCTGCATCACGAGCAGGTGCTGGCGGCTCTGGAGCGAGGCCTGCATGTCTTCTGCGAAAAGCCGCTCTGCTATTCCCCGGCGGAAATCGCCGATATCGTCGCCGCGCGCGACAAGGCCGGCAAGGTCATGCAGGTCGGCTACATGAAGCGTTTCGATCCGAGCTACCGGCTGGCGCTGGACTCGCTGCCCGGCACGGCGAAGACGCTGCGCGGCGTCTCGGTCGAGGTCAACGATCCCGATGCCTGGCCGTTCATCGCCCACCAGCGCTATGTCAGAGGCAACGACATTCCCAAGGAGCTGATCGCCGCCGCGCAAGGCAAGCAAAAACACCAGGTCGAGCGCGCCATCGGTCAGCCTCTGACCGAGCTTGCTTTCCGTGGATTTACCGGCGCTTACAGCTCCGCCTTGATTCACGATGTGAATGCCGTGCACGGCCTGCTCGACGCACTCGGCGTGCCGGATGGCGACGTCGTCGGCGCGCAGATCTTCGCCAATGGCGACGGCGGCCAGGGCGCGGTAAAACTGCTCGAGGGCCAGGCGCTGTGGACCATGACGCATCTGACGGTGCCGAAGCTTGCCGACTACAAGGAACGCATCACGCTGTTCTTCGACGACGCCAGCCTCGAGCTCGAATTCCCCTCGCCCTGGCTCAATCATCACCCGACCCGGCTGACGGTGAAGACGTCGGAAGGCCACACACTATCGAAGCAGGATCTGCGCGCCGGCTATGGCGAAGCCTTCGTCGAGGAGATGCGCGGCTTCTGGGGCGCGATCGTTAACGGCGACGAAGTGGTCAACCCGCCCGAGCACGCCGCCCGCGACCAGGCCTTGTTGATCGCGCTGACCAGGCGGCATCTTGCAACCGCGCCGGCCGGCTGAGTATCAGCCTACCTGGATTTGATGACGCCGTCCGTATTGGCAAGCAGCTTGCGCACCGCGTTGCGGGCCGCGTCCGGCCGCTGCAGCCGGACGGCTTTCTCGATCGCCTCATGCAGCTGCTGTGCGTGCTGCAGATCGTCGAGTTCGCGCGTCGTAAAGGTGAACAGGTGGTCGAAAGCAGATTCGATCAGCACGCCGAGCGGCACCAGGAGATCGTTGCCGGAGGCGCGCAATATGGCGAGATGAAAGCGTGTGTCGGCGCGCGTGCGCTCCTGCAGGCTCGTCGCCTCGCCCATCTCGCGGCAGGCCTGGCTGATCTCGGCCATCTGCTCCTCGGTCCGCCGCATGGCGGCGAAGGCCGTCGCTTCCGGCTCGATGATGTGGCGGAATTCCTGCACCGTTTTCAGGAACACTTCGCGATCGGGCGAGGTCGCGTACCAGGCCAGCACATCGCGGTCGAGCAGGTTCCAGCGTTCCCTCGGTTCAACCCAGCTGCCGATCTTGGGGCGTGATGCCAGAAGGCTTTTGGCCATCAGCATCTTGATTGCTTCGCGCACCGCCGAGCGGCTGACATTGAAGGTTTCCGACCATTTCGCTTCATTGGGCAGGATGGTGCCCGGCGGATAATCGCCGCGCACGATCCGAAGCCCGATTTCGCTCGCCAGCGAGGCATGCACGCTGGAGCCGGGCACCCGGGTTGCGTCAGCCCGACGAAGCGCCGCCGGGCGCTCGGCGGGCGCTGCCTTTTCGGGCTTCTTTCCCTTATTCGGCTTTCCGTCCCTCATGCGTCCACAAAGTCCGGATTTTTGAAGCTGTCAAGCAAAGGAAAGGGCGTTGGCGGCAAAGCCCGCGGCTGTGCACAGATCAGCTTGCAACCTCGCCCCCAAAGCCCTTTTTGCCAGCCCTATTTGACGTATTTGCGCCAGCTGTGCTCGGGGCGGAAGCCAAGCATGTCCCTGGCCTTGCGGTTGGAGAGCAGCGTTTCATATTCGCCGAGCTCCACCTTGACCGGCACATTGGGATAAAACCGCTTCAACAGCTCGGCCGTCGGCAGGTCTGACGAGGTGTCGTCATTGGCGGCGTTGAAGACCTGGAAGCCGAGACCGTCCTTTTCCACCGCGCGCAGCGTGATCTGGCCGAGGTCACGGGCATCGACATAGCTCCAGGCGATGCGCTTGCGGAAGCCCGGATCGGCGAACCAATTCGGAAACAGCGAATATTCATGCGGCTCGATGACGTTACCGATGCGCAGGGCATAGATGTCGGTGCCGTTGCGCTGCGCAAAGGCGCGCGCCGTGTGCTCGTTGACGACCTTGGACAGGGCGTAGCTGTCCATCGGATCGACGTCGTATTCTTCGTCGAGTGGGAAATATTTCGGGTCGCGCGGTTCGTTGGCGAACACCACGCCATAGGTCGTCTCGCTGGAGGCGATCACCACCTTCTTGATGCCGAGCTTCACAGCGGCTTCGATGACATTGTAGGTGCCCATCGCATTGATCCGGAACACCTCATTGTCGGGCGTGATCATGATGCGCGGAATGGCGGCGAAATGCACCACGGCATCGACCGGCTGCGCGCGCAGCGATGGGTCGAATTCATGCAGGCCCATATAGCTCGTCAGCGCGTTGAACACCTGGCCGCTGTCGGTGATGTCGGTGATCAGCGTGCGCACCTTGGGATTGTCGAGCGGCTTGGTGTCGATGTTGAGCACCTGGCAGCCCTGCTCGACCAGATATTGCACGACATGGCGCCCGGCCTTGCCGCTGCCGCCGGTGAACATGATCCGCTTCGTCATTTTCGCCTCCAATGCCTAGGATTTCTGTGTATTGTCAGACAATATGGCATTCCGCAACCACCCTCGCGGGCAAAACGGCGGCGCCAGATATCAATCATTGCAACAGGACTTCAAGACATGACCACGACTGCCGCGAGCGAAAAGATCGGCTTCATCGGCCTTGGCCTGATGGGGCACGGCATCGCCAAGAACATCGTCGACAAGGGCTATGGCCTGACCTTCCTCGGCCGCAAGAACCGTAAGCCGGCGGAAGACCTGATCGGCCGGGGCGCCAAGGAAGCGGCGACGTCGCGCGAGGTGGCGGCGGCTTCCGATATCATCTTCATCTGCGTCACCGGCTCGCGCGAGGTCGAAGGCATCATCCGCGGCGCCGGCGGGCTCAAGGAGGGTCTGAAGAAGGGCTCGGTCATCGTCGATTGCTCGACCTCCGACCCGGTCTCGACCGTAGCGCTGGCGGCCGAACTGAAGGAGATCGGTGTCGATTTCGTCGATGCGCCGCTGAGCCGCACCCCGAAGGAAGCCTGGGAAGGCACGCTCGATGCCATGGTCGGCGCGCCCGACGCGCTGTTTGCGCGTGTGAAGCCCGTCATCGAGACCTGGGCGGGACGCATCGTCCATATCGGCGACACCGGCGACGGCCACCGCATGAAGCTGCTCAACAACTTCATCTCGCTGGGCTATGCCGCGATCTATTCCGAGGCGCTGGCGCTGGCCGAAAAGGTCGGCATCTCGCCGCCACGTTTCGACAGCGTCATCCGCAATGGCCGCATGGATTGCGGCTTCTACCAGACCTTCATGCGCTGGACGCTTGAGGGCGACCGCGACGCGCACAAATTCACCATCGCCAACGCCTTCAAGGACCTGACCTATCTGGAATCGATGGCGGGAGCCGCCGGCATTGCCAACCCGCTCGGCAATGCGACGAAAAACTCCTTCGCCGGAGCCCACGCCACCGGCCCGGCCGAACAATTCGTACCGATGCTGGCCACGCATATTGCCAAGGTGAATGGCGTCGATCTGATGCCAAGCAAGGACGGCAAGAAGCAGACGATTTGATCAGCTGGCCATCGAGCTGATCTCCTCCCTTGTGGGGGAGATTAGCGCCTCACCGCCGCGCGTTGCCGATCCCCTCGTCCGTATTCGCCAGCAGCTTTCGCACGGCATTCCGCGCCGCGTCCGGCCGTTTCAGCCGGATGGCCTTCTCGATCGCCTCGTGCAGTTTGTGGGCGTGGCGCTGGTCGGCGACCTGCATGGTCGTGAAGACGAAAAGGTGGTCGAGCGCCTGCTCGAACAGGACGCCGAGCGGCACCAAAAGATCGTTGCCGGAGGCGCGCAATATGGCGATGTGGAAGCGGGTGTCGGCGCGGATGCGCTGCTGCAGGCTCAATGCCTCGCCCATCTCGCGGCAGGCCTGGCTGATCTCGGCCATCTGCTCGTCGGTCCGGCGCATGGCGGCAAAGGCGCTTGCTTCCGGCTCGATGATGTGGCGGAATTCCTGTACCGTGCGCAGAAAGGCTTCCCGGTCGGGCGAGGTCGCGTACCAGGCGAGCACATCGCGGTCGAGCAGGTTCCAGCGCTCCCTCGGCTCGACCCAGCTGCCGATCTTCGGACGCGATGCCAAAAGGCTTTTCGCCATCAGCATCTTGATCGCTTCGCGCACCGCCGAGCGGCTGACGTTGAAGGTTTCCGCCCATTTGGCTTCGTTGGGCAGGATAGTGCCGGGCGGATAGTCGCCGCGCACGATCCGAAGCCCAATTTCATTGGCCAGCGATCCATGCACGCTCGATCCGGGGCTCCACGCCATATCCGGTCGTCGAACAGTTGTAGCCACCGGGCTGGCGTGCACGTCGGTTCTGGCGGATAGGCTTCTTGGCTTGTCGTCCGGCATCTTCGGCATCGGCACTCTGTCGCTGGCAACCATCCGGAATTGTCCGAACCCACCAATGCGTCGCCGAAAGCCGATGTCTTGGCCGAAAGCAAGACGCATGGGCCCGTCAAAGCCGGAGCTGCCGCCCCGACAATGCTGCCTGTCCTTGTCCCTGAGGGAAGTGACGGGGCGCCCCTGAAGGGACGCCCCGGTATCGCAAACTACTTCTGGATGCAGGTGTCGACCGTATCCTTGGTGCATTCGTCGAGGCCGGTGAACACCGGATCGGCGACGGCCTTGCCTTCGATGAGATCGATCATCACCGACGGCGCCTTGTAGCCCATTTCGAACGGCCGCTGGCCGACCAGTGCGGTGACCAGGCCGTCCTTGGCGATCGCCACTTCGTCGCCGATCGTGTCGGCGGCGCCGATGACGAAATCGTTGCTGGCGATGCGGTCCTTGAGCGGCCCGAACAGGTCGCGATAGGGCTGCGGGGCGCCAAACAGCGGCCAGCCACCCATGATGCCGAAGGCGTCGAGCTTCGGGTTGGCGGCGAGGATGTCGGTCATCGCCTGCACGCCCTTGGCGCCGTCGTCATTGGTGAACACCGGGCAGCCGGCGACTTCAGTCCAGCCGCCTTCGCCGGCCAGAGCCGCGAGGCCTTCCTTGCCCGACAGCGCATCACGCATGCCTTGCGCGCGGCGCAGGATATTGTCGGCCGCCGGATTGCCTTCGATGGTGCAGATGGTGCCGCCGTTCGGCTTGCCCTTCTTGATGTACTCACCGATCTTCTTGCCCATCAGGTAGTTGTCGGTGCCGAGATAGGTCTTGCGAAGGGCTGCATCTTCCTTGGCCAGGTCGGCGTCGACGGTCATGATCGGGATCGTCGGATTGGCGCTCTTGATCGTCTGTGCGATCAGCGGCGCATTGGACGGCGAAATCGCCATCGCCACCGTGTCGGCCTTGCTTAGCATGTCCTGCACGATCTGCGCCTCGCCGGCCTCGTCGGAAGTCGACGCCGGGCCAGTGTAGAAGCACTCATACTCCGAGCTGGCGTTTTCCTTGTTCCACTTCTCGCAGCCCTGGTGGATGGCCTCGAAGAACGGATTGTCGAGACCTTTCACCACGATAACGAGCTGCTTCTTGGCCAAAGCCGGCCCGGCGCCCAGCGCCATGGCGGCGACGGCGGCGAGCAAAACTGTTTTCCTCATATCAGTCCTCCCTTGGAAACAGACGGACACGGCGTGCCCGCCACACAGACCAACCCGGAATGCGGTGACAGAGGATCGTTATGCGAACACTCGTGTCGGCAGGCCAGGTCGATAAGCATTTTCAGTTCGGTCAGCCGGCTCGAAAAGGCCGGCAAGCACCGATGCCTGCTGATCCCATGGGCAAACCGGATGGGACCGGCAGGCTACTCCTCCGCCATCCAGCTAATATCGGCTTGTGGCCAACGTCAATGGTATTTGTCCTACAAAACGGATTTTTAGATTCCGCCTGCCGATTGACGCCCATGCAGTCATTTGCGTAAATGCAATTCAACATCGCTGTCCCGGGAGGAGCTGGGCAAGCGAGGACCGCGGGCAGAACCGATGGTCAAAGCACGGGGAGGCAAGAAGGCTGGTGGCGGTTCTCGAACTCACCAACATCTCGAAACATTTCGGCGCCATCCAGGCGGTCAACGATGTCTCGTTGTCCATCGAGCCGGGCCAGGTCGTCGGCCTGATGGGCGACAACGGCGCGGGCAAGTCGACGCTGGTCAAGATGATCGCCGGCAATTTCCGCCCGAGCCACGGCTCGATGCAGATGGACGGCAAGGAGCTGATCCTGCACAAGCCGGTGGAGGCGCGCCAGCACGGCATCGAGATCGTCCACCAGGATCTGGCGCTGTGCAACAACCTGACCGCCGCCGCCAACGTCTATCTCGGCCGCGAATTGCGCCGGGGCGTCGGCCCGTTCCGCATCCTCGACTATGCCGCAATGTACAAGCGCGCCGGCCAGATTTTTGCCGAGCTGAAATCGGAGACGCGGCCGCGCGACCTGGTCAAGCAGATGTCCGGCGGCCAGCGGCAGGCGGTGGCGATTGCCCGCACCATGCTGTCGCAAGCCAAGATCGTGCTGATGGACGAGCCGACGGCGGCGATCTCGGTCCGCCAGGTCGCAGAAGTGCTCAACCTGATCCGCCATCTGCGCGACCAGGGCATCGCTGTCGTGCTGATCAGCCACCGCATGCCCGACGTCTTCGACGTCGCCGACCGCGTCATCGTCATGCGGCGCGGCAGGAAAGTCGCCGACAAGAGGATCGCGTCGAGTTCGCCCGAGGAAGTCACCGGGCTGATCACCGGCGCCATCGAACAGGTCTGATTAGGGGATAAAGGTCGACAATGGCAGTCACGCTTGACCAGACGATCGCGCAGAAACAGCACAGCTTTTTCTCGCGCATGTTCGCCAGCCAGACCTTCTGGGTGGTGATCGCCGTCATCCTCGCCTGCATTTTCCTGTCGTTTGCCACCGACGCCTTTGCGACGCAGAAAAACCTCTACAACATCACCCGCAACATCACTTTCGTTGCCATCATTGCGCTCGGCATGACCTTCGTCATCATCACCGGCGGCATCGACCTGTCGGTCGGCTCGGTGCTGTGTCTGTCGTCGATGGTGCTGGCCGTCACCATGCATGCCGGCTACTCGATCGAGGTCGGCATCCTCGCCTCGATCGCCACGGCGCTGGCCATCGGCGCCTTCAACGGCATATTGATCGCCTATCTCGGCTTTCCGCCTTTCGTGGTCACGCTCGGCATGCTGTCGATCGCCCGCAGCCTTGCCATGGTCGCCTCCAACAACACCGTCGTCTTCCAGTTCGGCCCGGACCACGACAAGCTTCTCGCGCTGGGCGGCGGCGCCTGGGTGTTTGGCATCGCCAACCCGGTGCTCTACATGATCCTGCTGGCGCTGATCACCGGCTTCACGCTGCGCTGGACCAAGTTCGGCCGCCACATCTTCGCCATCGGCGGCAATGAGCATGCGGCGACGCTGACCGGCGTTCCCGTCAAGCAGATCAAGGTCGCCGTCTATATGATCTCGGCGCTGGCGGCCGGCATTGCCGGCATCGTCCAGACCGGCTGGCTGGGTGCGGTCACCACCAATCTCGGCACCGGCATGGAGCTACAGGTGATCGCCGCCACCGTCATCGGCGGCGCCAATCTGGCCGGCGGCGTCGGCACCGCTTTCGGCGCCATTGTCGGTGCCGCGCTCATCGAAGTGATCCGCAACAGCCTTGGCCTGCTCGGCATCAATGCCTTCTGGCAAGGCGTGTTCATCGGCGGCGCCATCCTGCTCGCGGTGCTGTTCGACCGTATCCGCAACTTCAGGCGCAACGACTGATTTTTCGGGACTGAACCTTTCCGCTGGAAGCCATTGCTTTGACATCGAAATCCCTGTTCGACCTCACCGGCCGGCTGGCGCTGATCACCGGCTCCGGCCAGGGCATCGGCCTGGCCTTGGCGCGCGGCCTTGCCGAGCATGGCGCAAGCGTGGTGCTCAACGGCCGTGATGCCGGCAAGGTTGCGGGTGCAGTGGCGGGGTTACGCGAAGCCGGCTTCACGGCGCATGCCTCGACCTTCGACGTGACCGATTTTCGCGCCGTCGGTGCCGATGTCGCCAGGATCGAGGCCGAGATCGGCGCCATCGACATCCTGATCAACAATGCCGGCATCCAGTTTCGCGCCCCGCTCGAGGATTTTCCCGAGGAGCAATGGGAGCGGCTGTTCAAGACCAACGTCTCCGGCGCCTTCCATGCCGGCAAGGCCGTCGCCCGCAACATGATCGCACGCGGCAAAGGCAAGATCATCAACATCGGTTCGGTGCAGAGCGAACTCGCCCGGCCCAACATCGCGCCCTACACGGCAACCAAGGGCGCGATCCGAAATTTGACCCGCGGCATGTGCACCGACTGGGCGAAATATGGCTTGCAGATCAACGCCATCGCACCCGGCTATTTCCGCACCGAAATGAACCAGGCGCTGGTCGACAACCAGGAATTCTCCGCCTGGCTGGAAAAGCGCACCCCGGCCGGCCGCTGGGGCTATGTCGACGAACTGATCGGCGCCGCCGTCTTCCTAGCCTCCGACGCATCGTCCTTCGTCAACGGCCACACGCTTTACGTCGATGGTGGCATGACGGCTTCGGTTTGACAGTTTTTTCCTTCCCCCTTGTGGGGGAAGGTGGCCTCGCGAAGCGAGGTCGGATGAGGGGTGTTTCAGGGAACGCCAACGTCTCACTCCGCTGGAACACCCCTCATCCGTCTCGGCGCTGTCGCGCCGATCCACCTTCCCCCACAAGGGGGGAAGGAAGAACCCTATCGCTCAGTCTGAAAATCCATCGCCATCGACCGTCTGCCACCCCACCAATCCCCTCGCGCCTTGACGCCGGCCCGAACTCAGCCGCACAATCCCAGCGCAGGCGAAGGGAGGCCAGTCGTCTGCGGGAGGATATACCCATGACGGACGCGATCAGGCTCTATTGGGGCCGGTTCGGACATGTTTCTGTCCTGAATGTCGCCAGCGACTTCGTCACCCATGCCCATGTCGAAGCACACATCATTATCTGGCTGGAAGGCACGGCCGGCGAGATGACCATTGGCCGCGAGACGGTGGCGTTGGGACCCGGCATTGCCGCGGGGATCAACTCCTTCCAGCCGCACAGCCATGTCCTGTCGCAGAATGGCAGGCCGGGCCTGTTCCTCGCCTTCTACATCGATCCTGACTGGGCGCGCCGGCGCCGCGACCTGCCTTCCTCGGCGCCGCTGTTTGCACAGGCCGCGATCACGCTCGAACCCTGGCTGCACCAGGCCGCCGCCAACCTGCTCGACCATTTGAGCGACAATGAAAGCATCGACGACGTCGCCAACTACGAGATCGAGCGCTTCATCGATAGCGTGCTTGACGCCGCCGACGCCTCGGCGCCGCAGGAGGCGCGCATCCGCATCAACACCATGCAGGATTTCCGCGTCCGCAAGGCGATCCAGCTGATGAAAGCCAATGTCTGCGAACGCATTTCGTTCGATGATGTGGCCCGCAGCGTCGGCCTGTCGCGGCCGCATTTCTTCGCCTTGTTCAAGGAACAGACCAATCTGACGCCCAATGTCTACTGGAACACGCTGCGCATGGAGGAAGCCGTGCGGCAGCTGCAGTGGTCGCAGGAGCCGCTGATCTCGGTCGCCTGCAATCTCGGCTTCACCACCCAGGGCAATTTCTCGCGCTTCTTCCGCGACCATGTCGGCGTGCCGCCGACGCTCTACCGCGAGGCGGCGCGGGCGATGGCCTGAGCCAAACGGCTGTTTTTCAGACTCCTTGATAGGGCCGCAAGACCCATTGATAAGCGCGGCACCAGCGGCCGACCTACCCTCTCCGCATTGGATTTGCAGGGGAAGATCATATGGTTGCCGTCACCATCTCCAGCGTCATCGACGCGCCGGTCGAACAGGTCTGGGCGCGCATTCGCGACTTCAACGGCCTTCCGGGCTGGCATCCGCGTATGGTCGAAAGCCATATCGAGGACGGCAAGGGCGCCGAAACCATTGGCTGCGTGCGCAATTTCGAGCTCGCCAGCGGCGCCCGTATTCGTGAAAAACTGCTCGACTTTTCCGACGAGAACTTCCGCGTCAGCTACTCCATCCTCGAGACGCCGCAGCCGCTGACCAACCACAAGGCGACGCTGCAATTGCGCCGGGTGACCGATGGCGACCGCACCTATGCCGAATGGACCGCAAGCTTCGACGCCGCACCAGAAGAGGCCGACAAGATAGCCGCCGGCATGGGCGCCAATGTTTTTCAGGGCGGCTTCAATGCGCTGAAGAGCCATTTTTCCGGCCAAAGCTGAGCTTGGGAGCCTGCCATGGCGCTTGCACTCCAGACCTTTTCGACCGTCAGGGACGCCAATGCTGCGCTGAAAGCGGCCGGTACCCGCTATCTCGGCGGCGGCACGCTGGTCGTGCGCGCCGCCAATGAAGGCGACATTTCGGTCTTCAGTCTTGTCCGCTCCACCGATCCGGCGCTTGCGGCCATCGAGGTCACCGACGGAAAGGCCCGCATCGGTGCGTCGGTGACGATGGCCGCCATCGCCCGCCATCCCGGCCTTGCTGCGCTCACCAAGGCCGCACGCGCCGTCGGTGGCCCGGCGATCCGCAACATGGCGACCATCGGCGGCAATTTGTTTGCACCCGCGCCCTATGGCGATTTCGCTGTGGCGCTGCTGGCCCTTGATGCGACGGTCGGCACCGATAACGGGGAATTGCCTATCGAGGATTTCCTGGCCAAACGGGACGGCAGTCGCGCCATCGTCACGTCGGTGCATTTCGTGCTTCCGAAGGCCGAAAACTTCCGCTTCCTGAAGGTGTCGCGGGTCAAGCCGAAGGGCGTCTCTGTGCTCAGCATAGCCGCGGTGCTCGACCAGGCCGGCGACGGCACCGTGTCCTCGGCGCGGATTGCACTCGGCTGCATGGCCGACCGGCCGCTACGCGCCAAGGCGGCGGAAAAGGCCCTGATCGGCAAGAAGCTGGACCGGGACGGCATCGCATTGGCGCTCGCCGTGGCCGGCCAAGGCACCTCGCCCATCACCGACCCGATCGCCAGCGCCTGGTATCGCGCTGAAGTTCTGCCGGTCCATCTCGGCCGGCTGCTGTTGACCTGAAACACCCGTTTGGGGGGCGCGCGTCTGTCCGGTCATCCGGGCAGGCGCGCAAGGAGGAAGAATGGCAAAGGTCCCGGTCCAGTTCACGCTCAACGGCTCCGAGAAGGCCGAATTCGTCGAAGGCGGCACGACGCTGCTGCACGCGCTGCGCGACAAGATCGGCGACACCTCGCCGAAAGGCGGCTGCCACCAGGGAACGTGCGGCGCCTGTTCGGTCATCATCGACGGCGAGCTGAAGCTCTCTTGCCTGACGCTGGCCGAAGCCTGCAACGGCGCGACGATCACCACAACTTCCGGCCTTGCCGAAGCCGGCGTCCTGCATCCCCTGCAGCGCGCCTTCCTCGACGCCTTCGCCACGCAATGCGGCTTCTGCACGCCGGGCATGATCATGGCCGCCAAGGTGCTGCTCGACCACACACCCAACCCAAGCCGCGAGGATGTGGTCGAGGCGCTGTCCGGCAACATCTGCCGCTGCACCGGCTACGAGCCGATCATCCAGGCAGTGCTGACCGCAGCCCGCGCCAATTCGCAGAACGCCGCCTGAAGGACCAAAGAAATGGAACTGCGCAAAAACTATTTTGCCGATCAGCGCAAGGACGGCCTGCACGAGATCGGCCAGGGGCGGCCGCGTCTGGATTCGCCAGGCCATGTCACCGGCAAGACCGCCTATTTCGCCGACCGAAACTTTCCCAACATGCTGCACCTGAAAATGGTGCGCAGCCCGCATCACCACGCCCGAATCCGCTCGATCGACACGTCGGAAGCGGCGAAGCACCCCGGCGTGGTGAAAATCCTCACCGCCAAGGACGTGCCGCACAATGTCTACACCATCCTGATCCTGATCCAGATCGGGCCGGAGGACGAGACGGTGCTGGCCGACGGCAAGGTGCGCTGGAAGGGCGAGGCGGTTGTCGCCGTGCTGGCCGAGACCGAGCGCGCCGCGCAGGAGGCCGCTGCCAAGGTCAAGGTCGACTACGAGGTGCTGCCGGCCGTCTTCGACATGGAGGAAGCGCTGAAACCCGGCGCGCCGCTGGTCAACGAATATCACGGCCAGAACTATTATCTCTACGACAGCGGCGAGTGTCGCAAGGTGCGCTTCGGCGATGTCGAGGCAGGCTTTGCCGAAGCTGACCACATCCTCGAACAGAGCTACCAGTCTTCACCGATCGAGCATGCGCCGACCGAGACCACCGGCTGCGTTGTGGTCCCGGAAGGCAATGACCGCTTCACCTGCTACACCAACACGCAGGCGATGTTCTTCACTCTCGACAACGCCTCCATCATCCTGCAGATGCCGGGCTCCAAACTGCATTTCGTCGGCGGCACGGTCGGTGGCGGCTTTGGCGGCAAGGTCGACGTCATCGTCGAACCGATCGCCATCCTCGGCGCCAAGCTGACCGGGCGCCCGGTCTCCTTCATCTACAGCCGCGAGGAGGAGATGCAGATCTCGTCCCCACGGGCCGCCGAAAAGGTCGTCATCAAGGACGGCGTGATGAAGGACGGCCGCATCGTCGCGCGAAAAGTCACCGGCTACACCGATGCCGGCGCCTATTCGCGCCACTCGCCCTATGGCGCGCAGAAAGGCGCGGCACACTATCCCGGCCCCTACACGATCCCCAATGTCTGGATCGACACTTACTGCGTCTACACCAACCGCACGCCGTCATCGGCCATGCGCGGCTTCGGCGTCACCATCGGCGACTTCGCGCTCGAGGTACAGATGGACAAGCTGGCGCGGCTGATCGGCATGGATCCGCTCGAATTCCGCTTCATCAACGCCTACCGCGACGGCGACATGAAGGCGCATCGCCAGCCGACCGAAGGCGCCGCCCTCATCGAATGCATGCAGGAAGCCTCGCGCGCCGCCAACTGGCCAGTGGCGGAAAAGTACATGGCGATGTCCTCCTACAAAAAGGGAGCCTGATATGGCGATCCGGCGCGGACGCGGCGTCGCCGCGATCAACTATCCCACAGGCATGAATCTCGGTGGCGACCCGACCCAGGCGCTGGTGCATTCGACGCCGACCGGCAATTTCATGGTCACGCTGTCCTCGGTCGATCTCGGCCAGGGCCTGAAGCAGATCATGGCGCAGATCTGCGCCGAGACCATCGGCGTGCCGACCGACCGCGTCACCATCGACACCGCCGACACCGACACCGGCCCGCACTGCATGGGCACTTTTGCTTCGCGCGGCACCCACCGCGCCGGCAATGCCGTCATCCAGGCCGCCAAGGAAGCCCGCCAGGTAATGCTGGAGGTGGCGGCGGAAGAGCTGGAGGTCAATGCCTCCGACCTCGAAACCGACGGTGAAGGCAACATCCTCGTGAAAGGCGCGCCGCAGAAATCGATCTCGATCTTCGATGTCGCACTGTCGGCGCATTTCAAGCGTGGCCGCTCGATTTCGGGACGCGGCATGTTCCTGATCCCGCGCTCCTACCCAGAGAAGGAAACCGGCGCGATGAAGCCATCGACCTGCTACGCCCATGCCTGCACGGTTGCCGAGGTCGAGGTCGACGACGAGACCGGCGAAGTGACCGTTCTGACGGTGAAGAACATTTTTGAGATCGGCCGCGCGCTGAACCCGAAAATGGTCGAGCAGCAACTGGTTGGCGGCTCTTGGATGGGCATCAGCCACGCGCTCTATGAGACGACCGAACCCTACTACCCAAACCGCGACCATGGCGGCACCGACTTCAACCAGTATCTGATGCCGGGCCCCGGCGATCTCGCCCAGACCGAGATCATTGTGCTGGAGCGTCCTTCAGCGGATGGCCCGTATGGCGCCAAGGGTCCGGGCGAAATGTGCGCCAACCCGCAGATACCAGCGGTGGCCAATGCCGTCTTCGACGCCGTCGGCGTGCGCATCGACACGCTGCCTATCACGCCGGAGCGGATCTTGCGCGCGCTGAAGGCGCAAGCGGCGAACTGAGGACAGAGATGCCGGAGGTGAATGCCGAGACTGTCGCGACCTCACCGGAGGCGGTGGCATTGCGGCTTGCCGCTTCGCGCTATCTCGCCGACGACAGCCTGGCGACCGCGATCTTCCTGGCCATCCGGTTGGGCAAACCGCTGCTTCTTGAAGGCGCGCCGGGCGTTGGCAAGACGGAAGCCGCCAAGGCGATCGCCGAACTGCTCGGACGCGAGCTGGTGCGGCTGCAATGCTATGAAGGCATCGACGCTGCCCATGCGCTCTACGAATGGAACTATCAGCGCCAGCTGCTCGCCATCCGCCATGCCGGCGAGCATGAGATCGATATCTATGACGATCGTTTTCTGATCGCCCGCCCGCTGCTTCAGGTGCTGCGTGCGCCTCGGCAGCGCGTGCTTCTCGTCGACGAGATCGACCGCTCGGACCATGAATTCGAAGCGCTGCTGCTCGAATTCCTTTCCGACTTTCAGATCAGCATCCCCGAGCGCGGCACCATCCGCGCCGAAGCACAGCCGATCGTTATCCTGACCTCCAACCGCACCCGCGAGCTGGCGGAAGCGCTCAGGCGGCGCTGCGTCTATCACTGGATCGGCTATCCCGATGCCGCGCGCGAAGCCGAGATCATCATGCTGCGCGCCGGTGATGTCGCCGAAGCGACCGCGCGTGCGGTGGCCGACGCCGTGCAGCAAATCCGCGCCCGCCCACTCGCCAAGCCGCCGGGCATCTCCGAGGCCGTCGAATGGGCCAATGCGGCAACCATTCTCGAAAAGGGCGGCAGCCCATGGCCCCAAGCCTTCCGCCGCGCCATCGGCGTGTTGATCAAGGACGAGGAAGATTTGTCCTCGATCGGGCCGGAGTTGGGTCGGATCGTCAAGGAGGCGCTGGGGTGAGCCGGGACGTCATCTCACCGTTCATTCCGCAACGCTGGCGGGACAGCGCCCCCCTCTGTCCTGCCGGACATCTCCCCCACACGGGGGGAGATCAGCTGTTGTCATGGCCTTCGCCAATCTCCAACGTTGCAGGAAGATGCGGCGCGCCAAAGCTGCTGATCTCCCCCCTCGTGGGGGAGATGCCCGGCAGGACAGAGGGGGGCGCGAAGGAATGATGCGGGAAGAAAACCTGCCTCGCTCTGCGGCACCGTTCCTCAACTTCGCCCGCCTATTGCGCCGCCACGCCTTCGCAATCGCGCCCGAGCAGGTCTCCAGCTTCATGCAGGCCGTCACCCTCCTCGGCCCGCGCTCGATGAATGACATCCGCGAGGCCGCCCTTGCCACGCTCGCCCCTTCACCCGACCGCCGCAGCGAATTCGAAGCGCATTTCCGCAGCCATTTCTACGGCGACGCCAGAACCTCGATCTCAGGCGAAGAAGACGAGGAAACGCGCATCAAGGACGACCACGGCACGCGCGAGGAAGAGAACCAACCGCCACGCCACGAAAAAGGCGGCGAGCTGTCGTCGGGGATCGAACAACTGAGCAGCCGCGACTTCCAGCGCGACGACGATGGCCTTGTCCCCTTCAGCCGCAAGCTGGCCTCCGCCTTGCCCGCGCGTCGCTCCTTCCGCACCGTACGCACCCGTTCGCGCGGCACGCTCGACCTCAGGCGCTCGCTCAGCGAAATCGTCAGCGCCGATGGCGACATCCCCTCGCCGCAGCTTCGCCGCCGCCAGACCGTACCGCGCAAACTGCTGCTCTTGATCGACGTGTCCGGCTCGATGAAGCTGCACACGGCGGACTACCTCAAGCTCGCGCACGCCGCCGTGCAAGGCGCCGACCGCGCCGAAATCTTCACCTTCGGCACGCGCCTCACCCGCGTCACATCGGCGCTGCGCATCCGCGACCGCGAGCAGGCGCTCACTCGCGCCGCTGCACTGGTCGACGATTGGGATGGCGGCACACGCATGGGGCCGACGCTGCTCGCTTTCCTCTCGGTACCGCGTTTCTCGGCCTTTGCGCGCGGTGCAGCCGTGATCATCCTGTCGGATGCGCTGGAGCGCGGCGACCATGCCGACCTCGAAACGGCGATACGACGCCTGAGCGCCCGCGCCTTCCGGCTGTCGCTGGCGACACCGCTCGCCGGCGATCCGCGCTTCCGGCCGGCGACGGCAGCACTGCGCGCAATCCTGCCCGATCTCGACGATCTCATCGACGGTTCGTCGCTTGGGAGTCTCACCGATTTCATCCTGTCGCTCGCCCGCCCTGCCTCTGCGGCGGCGACACTCTGGAAAAGGGTTTCGTGATGCAGAAAGCCATCGACGCGCATTTCCACATCTGGCGTCAACAGGACCAGCCCTGGCTGGTCGGTCCGATGGTGCCGCGCATCTTCGGCCCCTACGAGCCGATCCGCCGCGACTATCCGATCACGGAATTTCTTCAGGACCAGAACGGCGCCGGCGTCGAAAAAGCCGTCTATGTCCAGACCAACTGGGCCAAGGAGGATTTCGAAAAGGAGGTCGCCTTCTTGCAGAAGACCGCTGACGAGACCGGCTGGCCGCACGCCATTGTCGGCTATGCCGACATGACAGTGGATGATGTCCGGCCGCAAATCGATCGGCTGATGAAATACAGGCTGCTGCGCGGCGTGCGCATGCAGCTGCACTGGCACGAAACGCCGGCCTTCCGCTTCGCCGCCTCGGCCGACCAGGTCATCGACCCCAAGGTGCGCGCTAATGTGGCGCGGCTGAAGGACTATGGCCTGTCCTTCGACCTGCAGCTTTTCCCCGCCCAGATGAAGGACGGGCTGACGCTGGTCGGCGAGAACCCTGAGACCAATTTCATCCTCACCCATGCCGGAATGCTGACCGGCATGGAGCCGGAGACCACAGAGGCCTGGAAGGCCGGCCTGCGCACGCTGTCCGCCGCGCCGAATTTTTACGCCAAGCTGTCAGGGCTCGGCACCTTCGTGCACCGCAACGACCCGGCTGTCATCGCCTACATCGTCGACAGCGCGGTCGACATTCTGGGCGCAGACCACCTGATGTTCGGTTCCAACTTCCCGATCGAAAAACTCTGGACCAGCCACGCCGAACTGATCAAGGCGCACCGTGCCGCGGTGGCGAAGCACGGGCCGGCTGCCGAGGCGGATGTATTCTGGAACACGGCAGAGAAGGTGTATCGGCCGGTGTGAACCTTCACTCCACCTCAAACTCCGCATCGACCGGGATCTGCATCGCCGTCACCAGATGGTTGGTCTGCCCGGCCAGTCCGATGATCGACACCAGCTCGCCATGCTGCGCATCGGTCAGGCCCTTGGCCCGCGCTGCGGCCGTGTGCGAATGAACGCAATACGAGCAACCATTGGCGGTCGACACCGCGATGTAGATCATCTCCTTGGTCAGCGGATCGATGGCGCTTTCGGTGGCCATCACCATTTTCACCTGTTCCCACGTCCGTTTCAGCAAAGCCGGATCATTGGCCAGCCCGCGCCAGAAATTGTTGACGAAATCGGATTTGCGGGTTGCACGGATATCGTCGAACACCGCCTTCACCGCCGGGATTTTCTCGACCTCGGCGTCGGTCAGGAGTCTTGTCGCGGCCATGGCATTTCCCTTCGTTGAATCGGTGGATCAGGTCCTTGAATCAGATTTCGAGCAAACGCGCCTAACCATTTGTCGATTCAAGTTTCGCGGCGGAAGAATTCGACGTCAATTCTTCAGAGCGTGACCGGAAACCTCGGCGCCCGCACCGGGCGGCAGCACCAGGAACCGCAACGCCGCCACCAGCCCGATGGCGCCGATCACGACGAAGGCGATGCGAAAATCGACGAGGTCGAGCGCCGGCTGCGCCCTGACGATCTGCGACAGGTTGAGGATCGCCGCCGCCACCGCCACGCCGAACAGCATCGATATCTGCTGCAGCATGGACGACAGCGTCGCCGCCGAGCTGCGCTGCGTCGCGTCGATATCGGCGAAGGCCAGCGTGTTGAGCGCGGTGAACTGCATCGAGCGCGACAGGCCGGCGATCAACATCAGCGCCACGACCAGCGCCTGCGGCGTCTCCGGCGAGATCGCCGCGCAGGCCATGATCGAGGCCGAGGCGATGATGCCGTTGACGACCATCACCGTGCGAAAACCGAAGCGCCTGAGCGTCGGCGTCGTCACCGTCTTCATGCCGAGATTGCCGAGGAAATAGGCCAGGATCATCAGGCCGGCATCGACGGGCGAAAGGCCGAAGCCGACCTGGAACAGCAGCGGCAGCAGGAACGGCGTAGCGTTGATCGCCACCCGGAAGATCGTACCGGCGGCAAGCGTTGAGAGGGCGAAGGTCAGTACCTTGAAGGCTGAGAGATCGAGCAGCGGATGCGGCGCACGCCTGAGATGCCGCACCGCCAGCCAGCCTACGACAATGCCCGCTGAGACCAGCAGCACGGTCGGCAAGGCGCCGTCTTCCGGATGCGCGATCCGCTCCAGACCATAGAGCAGCAGGGCGAGCCCCAGCGAGGTCAGGAAGAACCCCGGCCAGTCCAATGGCTTGGGGTCGGCCTCGCGGTCGCCCGGAATGAAGCGGGCGACCAGCGCCAATCCGATCAGCCCAAGCGGGATGTTGATGAAGAAATTCCAGTGCCAGGATAGGTAGGTGGTGATGAAACCGCCAAGCACCGGCCCGACGACGGGCGCGAATAGCGCAGGCCAGGTGATCAATGCCGTGGCGTTGAGCAGCTCCGATTTCGGCGCATTGCGCAGCACCAGAATACGCCCGACCGGTGTCATCAGCGCACTGCCAAGGCCCTGCACGACGCGGGCGGCAACAAATTGAGGGAGACTCTGCGAGAAGCCGCAGGCAAGCGAAGAGAGCGTAAACAGGACGATCGCCAGAAGGAAGATGTTGCGCGCGCCAAAACGGTCGGCAAGCCAGCCCGACAGAGGCACGAACACCGCCATGGTCAGCATGTAGGCGGTGATGCCGATGCTCATCGCCACCGCCGGCACGCCGAAAGATTGTCCCATCTGCGGCAGCGAGGTCGAGATGATCGTCGAATCCAGGAGCTGCATGAAAAATGCGATGGCGACGATGAGCGCCACGCGCCGCGCATTGCTGGCGGTTTCGGTGGAGGCTTCGCTATCGGGAACGGCAGTCATGACGAACCGCGTTGAACAGCATATGGCTGGCCCAGTCCAGAGCCTAGCCAACAAACTTCCGTGTCGGCCCGCAGCCTGCTATGGGATGGACGGGCCGACGGAGGAAAGTGCGCGCATAAATGAAGCCGATCTATATCGACTACCTCAATGCCCTCGATATCGAAGCCCTTGAGATGACCGACGGCGAAATCATCGCCGCCGTCGAGGCCGGACTGATCGCGCAAGGCAATGGCCAGACGGTGATCGAGCCCCGCGTCCATCTCGAACCCGATCCCTCCTTCCACGGCCATTTCAACGTGCTGCGCGGCTACGTCGCGCCGCTCGATGCGGCCGGCGTGAAGATCGTCGGCGACTATGTCGACAATTATCTGCACGGCTTGCCCTCGGAATTCGGCATCTTGAACCTGTTCGATCCGCGCACCGGCACGCCGCGCGCCATTCTCGACGCCACGGTCATCACCGACATGCGCACCGGCGCCGTCACCGCCATCGGCGCCAAACATCTGGCGCGCAAGAACTCGAAGGTGCTCGCCCATATCGGCGCGCGCGGCACCGCCTACTGGAATGTGCGCCTGCTCGATCATCTGTTCGATTTCGACGAGATCCGCGTCCATTCGCGCCGGCCGGAAAGCCGCGACGGTTTTGCCGCCAAACTCTCCGCCGACCTCGGCAAGACAGTCACCGCTGTCGCCGACTGGGAAAGTTGCGTCAAGGGCGCCGACATCGTCGTCGAGGCTTCGCGGCTTTCCGAACCGCAGCCGCTGCTCAAGACCGAATGGATCAAGCCCGGCGCCTTCGTCGTGCCCTATGGCACAATGAGCGCGGTGGAATTGTCGCTGACCGACATCATGCAGAAAATGGTCGTCGACGACTGGGGCCAGTGCAAGGGCGGCAAGTTCGGTTCGCTGCGCGCCCATGTCGAGACGGGGCGGCTGAGCGAAAAGACGCTGCATGCCGAGCTCGGCCAGATCGCCGCCGGCCTCAAGCCGGGCCGGCAGAGTGACGACGAGACGATCCTGTTCTGGCATCGCGGCCTGTCGCTGTCCGACATCGCACTTGGCAAGGCAATGCTGGCCAAGGCCGCGGACAAGGGCATCGGCCAGAGGCTGCGCTTCGCATGAGCGCGCTCGTCCTCACTGGCGCCGGCGTCAGCGTCGAGGATGTCGCGGCGGTCGCCCGTAACGGCCGCAAGGTCGAGGTCGAGCCTGCCGTCATCGAGAGGCTCGACAAAGCCCGCAAGGTGCTCGACCAGGCCGCCGCGTCCGGCCAGAAGATTTACGGCCTCAACACCGGCCTCGGCGCCAATCTCGGCAGCTCGGTCGAAGGCGATGCCAGCGCCTTCCAGCGCCAGTTGCTGGAGGGACGCAGCGGCGCCGTCGGCGAGCCGTTGCCGCAAGAGGCGGTGCGGGCGACCATGTTTGCCCGTGCCGCGATGTTCTCGGTTGGCGGTTCGGGCATTTCGCCCGCGGTTTTCACCGCGCTGATCGACGCGCTCAATGCCGGTGTGCAACCGGTGATGCCGGGACTGGGCTCGATCGGCGACGGCGATCTGGTGCTGATGACGGCCCTTGCCCGTCTGCTCACCGGCGACGGCGAAGCAGACTATCAGGGCCGGCGCATGCCGGCCGCCAAGGCCCTGATGATGGCGCGGCTCGCTCCCATTAGCCTGGCGCCGAAAGACGGGCTGTCGCTGATCAACGCTTCGGCGGTCTCGGCCGGCAGCGGCGCGCTGGCGCTGACCGACGCGCTCTCGGCCTTCGCGCAACAGCAGCAGGCCGGCGCGCTGACCATGGAAGGGTTCGGCGCCAACCGTACCATCCTCGATCCGCGCCTGCATCTGGCGCGACCGGCCGCCTGCCAGCAAATGGCGGCAAAGAGCCTGCGCGATCTGCTTGCCCGCGACGAGGAGGCGGCGCCGACAACCTTGCAGGACCCGCTGTCGATCCGCTGCATGCCGTCGATCCATGGCGCGCTGATCCAGGCGATCGACCAGGCGCGACTGGCGCTGGAGATCGAACTCAACGCCGCCGCCGACAATCCGCTGGTGCTGGGCGATGACGGCCAGGTGCTGTCCACCGGCAATTTTCATACAACGTCGCTGGCGCTTGCCTTCGAGACGCTCGGCCTGGCGATCGCCCAATGTGCGGCCGCCAGTGCCGCCCGTTTCGTCCAGCTCACCGGCTCCGGCCGCAACGGCCTGCCGAAATATCTGTCGCCGGTCGGTGGCGCCTCAGCCGGCTTCGTGCCGTTGCAAAAGACGGTGGCGGCGATCCTGGCTGGCATCCGCCACAAGGCCAATCCGGTGATGCTGGATTTCCTGGCCGTATCCGAGGGCGTCGAGGACGTTGCCACGCAGACACCGCTCACCGTGTCGAAATGCGCCGGAATGATCGGCCTGTGGCGGCGCCTGATTACCTTCGAACTGATGGCGGCTGCGCAAGCCGTCGATTTCCGCGACGGGCTGAAGCTCGCGCCGGGCACCGCCGCGATCCATGCCGCGGTGCGCGCGCATGTGGCAATGCTCAGGGAAGACCGGCCGCTGGGAGCGGACGCCGAAGTGCTCCACGCTTTGCTCGCCGACGGAACATGGCGAGGCGCTGGGACGGTCGATAAAGACCCGGCGTAATCAGCTCTTTGCGTCCACCTTTGCGTCTACCCTCTTCATGAACTGGCTGAGCTCGGCAGGGTCCATGCGCACGACATGCTTGTCTTCCGGATAGGCGCCACTGTTGACGTCGGCGACATATTCGGAAAACGCCGCGACCCGCTCCGCCTGCAGCCGGTCATACTCGGCGGCGAAGTTACGATAGACCTTGGAGTGGCGCGGCATGTGGCCCCGATTCTGGCCGAGAATGTCGTCGGCAAACAGGTATTGCGCATCGCAGCCGGTGCCGGCGCCCATCGACAGCATGATCAGCGAGGTGCGTTCCGAGATCGCCTTGGCGACCTCGACCGGCACCACCTCGATCTCGGCGCCCATCGCCCCGACCGCTTCATATTGCTTGACCGCCTCAAAAATCTGCATGGCGGTGTCGGCGGTCTTGCCGACGGCCTTGAACCCGCCGGTCCAGGTGGCGCGGGACGGAATGAGGCCGACATGGCCGATGACGGGGATGGCATCGTCGGCCAGCCGCTTCACGGTGGCGAAGCCGGCGCTGCAATAGACTGCGTCGGCGCCCGCCTTGTAGAGCGGGAAAGCCCAGCGGATGAAATCATCCGCCGTGCCGATCTCAAAAAAGTTCTCGCCCGGCATGGTGAACAGGCTGGGGGCGGCATCGCGATACTGCGGGTTGAGCACCAGCTCCGGCGGCACCGAGACGATGTCGACCCCTGCCCGCTCGGCAGCCTCGGCCTCGTCCATCGTCAGGACGCGCAGCATGGTCAGCTGGCGTTTGCCTTTCATGGCGCGCAGATCGGCGACGGTCGGTCTCTTTCGGCTCATCGGGATGTCCCTGTTTGCTGGAATTCATCTTCCACCTTACCGGCCATGTGACAGGCCGGATAGAAGGCGTGGCTCATTCGGCGGCCGCCGACATATCGACCTCATGAAACTCGCCGCGATAAGGCCGCGCCGTCGGCGGCAATTCGCGCTTGAGGAAATAGTCCTCGTATCGCAGCTGTTTCAGCAGCACCGGCCAGACTTCGCGATAAGCGTGCAACATCGATGGGTTCGCCACCGGCAGATCGTGCTTGATCAGTTCGTGCAGCCTCGGCAACGCGTGATAGGGCACCATCGGGAACATGTGATGTTCGACGTGATAGTTCATGTTCCAGTAGATGAAGCGGCTGACTGGGTTCATGTAGACGGTGCGGGTGTTCAGCCGATGGTCGACGACATTGTCGGCCAGCCCGATATGCTGCAACAGGCCGGTCAGCACCATGTGCCAGCTGCCATAGAGGCGCGGCAGGCCGATCAGCACCAGCGGCAGCCACGATTTTAGCGCGATCGCGGCGACAATCGCCGCCGCATAGATGGCCACATGCCAGCGCGCGGCCATGATGGCCTTGCCCTGTTCGCTTTCCGGAATGTAGCTCTTTTCATCGTCAGACAGCTTGCCGAACGCCTGGCGCACCAGGATCGGCAGCGAATAGCGGAAATCGAGAATGCCGGTGAAGGCGAGCGCCGCCTTGATCAGGTTTGGCGGCCGCATGACGGCGATCTCGGCATCGCGCCCGACGATGACGGTATCGGTGTGATGCCGGGCATGGCTCCAGCGCCATTGCACCGGATTGCGCACCACCATGAACGAGGCAATCTCGTAGACGACATCGTTCATCCAGCGTGTGCGGAAAGCCGTACCATGGCCACCTTCATGCCAGCGAGAGTCGCTCGACGAGCCGTAGAGCACGCCATACACGAGCAGGAACGGCGCCACCCACCACGTCCCCCAGAACCAGACAATGCCGGCGGCCGAGCTCAGGATCGCAGCGATCCAGATGATGGTGTCGCGGATCGCCGGCCCGTCGGAGCGCTGCATCAGCTCCTTCATCGCTTTCCGCGGCACATCTGTGTGATACCATTCGGCGGAGGCCAACCCGGTCTCGATGGCCCGGCGGGTGCTTTCGCCGACCAGGCTGTAATCGCGTTTTGTTTTGACCGCCATCGTCACCTCCCGCCCGGCCTCAAAGGCCGTTGGCGCGGAACTTCCCGTCGAGAAATGTCTTCGCCCGCGGCACGTCGTCCTCGGTCAGATGCTCGATGATGACAGGGATGTTCGGGTGCTTTTCGCTGAGCCGCTTGAGATAAAGATCGTAGTTCAGCGAACCGAGACCAGGCGCCGGCAATTCGATCTCGCCGACACCGCGGAAGGTCAGCCCTTCATGCGCGTCCGCATCGCCGATATCCGCATGCTTCTCCGTCTTGTCGCTGCCGGAACGCTTCACGTCCTTGGCATGCGCGATGCGGATCTTGTCGGTCAGCGTGTCGAACACCTGGTTCAGCACCTGGTCCATGCGGTCGATGTTGTGCGCCTCGAAATAATTGGTCGGGTCCATCAAAAGGCCGAGGCCGGGATGATCGACCTGCGCGAACATCTTCACCGTCTCCTCGACCGAGCCGACGACATTGTTGACATAGGTTTCGAGCAGGAACACCGCACCATGGTCATAGGCAGTCTGGGCAAGATCCGAGATCACCTTGCGGCATTCCTCGAACCCTTCCTCGGTCTTGTTCTTGGGGTGATGCACCCAGTCGGATTCAGTGTTGTAGGTGCCGGTCTCCGAGATCACATAGGGCGAGCCGAAATCGCGCGCGTTGCGGATGATTTCCTTGAGATAGCCAACGCGCTTCTCGCGCTCGGCTTTATCCGGGTGAATGATGTTGGTGTAGCCCGAGATGCAGCAGACCGGCAGATTGTGGTCGCGGAATGTGTCGCGGACCGTCCTCGCTTTATCCCTCGTGATCTGCCCGGCCGTGAGATCGATATCCCGGAAATGCAGATCGAGCTGCACTGTGTTGAAGCCGAGCGCGCGGATGCGCCGCGCGGACTCCGCGAGCTCATAGGGGAAATAGCCGGTGAAGATCCCTGCCTGCATCATGATGTGAACTCCTCCCGGTAAGCGATTCAGCCGTCACGCTATTCGGCGGCCAGATGGTCAATCGATCGATATCTCGGACAGTTTGACGGTGCGGCCTTCCGCCATAGAGCGGTAGCCGGCCTCGACCAGCGCCATCGTCTTGACGTTGTCGGCAACCGACAGCGCCGGCGGTGTGCCGGTCTTCACCGCATGCTGCAATTGCTCCATCACGCCGATGAAGGCATGCGGAAACCACATCGTCTCCCAGCGCGGGCTCACCCATTTGCCGCCGGTCGTCTCGGTCGAGGCATAGGTCAGCGTCGAGGCAACGCCTTTCGGCCAGCCGATCGTGCCCTTGGCGACCCCCTTGGTGCCATCGACGCGCCAGTTGATGTGCTGGTCGTCCTCGTAGCCTTCCTGGCGCGGACCCGACCAGACGTCCTCCAGCGACACGGCAAGCACGCCGGAGGTAAAGCGCAGCGTCGAGACGGTGATGCCATCGGAATGGTCGAACGCCGTGCGCGGGTCCTTGCGCGTCAGCGTGGTGATTTCAGAGGGATCGCCGAACAGAAAACGCAGCACGTCGAGGTGATGCACGCTCATATTGGCGAGCGTCAGCCGGTCGTAACCGGCGAGAAAAGTCTGCCAGTGCGGGATCGCATGCATGTCGATCTGCGCGAAGACGATGTCGCCCAGCGCGCCGCTGTCGATGATCTGCTTCAAGACGCGCATCGACTGGTCGTAGCGCATGTTCTGGTTGACCGAGAGGATCTTGCCGGACCTGGCTGCCTCGTCGCGCAGCTTGACCGCTTCCTCGACCGACAGCGCCAGTGGCTTTTGCGCCAGGATCGCCTTGATGTGCTTTTGCTTCAGCGCATGACGGATCAGCGCCGGCTGCTGGTCGGGCGGAAAGGCAAGGTCGACGATCTCGACCTCGGTACTCTCGATCAGCTGTTCCGGCGTGTCGTGGACGGTCGGGATGCCCCAGCGCTGCGCCACTTTCTCGCCGCTGGCCTTGGTCCGCGATGCGATCGCCACCACGGGAAAGCCCGCCTGCGCATAGGCGGCGAGATGGCATTCGGCCATGATCATGCCGGCGCCGATGCAGCCGATCCGGTATTCGCTGCTGCGAACCCTTACATCCGGCTCGAAACCCTGGCCTGCCATCCATTCCTCCCCTACGGGACAGGATATAACGCCATGGCCGGTCGATCAGCCAAGGTCCGCTCCATCAATTCCCATCAGAACCAGGGGGCGCCAGCTTCGGACAGTTCGCGCGTCGGTCAGACGAAGAAAAACTCCTCCACCCGCTGCTTGGCCTTTCGCAAGACCGGCAGGATATCGCGTTCCATCTCTGCCACCGAAAACCGTGCCGACTGGGTCGACATGTTGATTGCCGCCACCGTCCGCCCGGACCGGTCGGCAATCGGCACGGCGATGGAGCGCAGCCCGAGTTCCAGCTCTTCATCGACGATGGCAAAGCCATCCGCCCTCGCCGCGTCGATCGCCTTGCCGAGAGCGGCACGACTGGTGATCGTCTTTGGCGTCCGCCGCTCGATCCTTGCCTCGGCAAGGAAGGCCTTCAGTTCATCCGGCGTGAGCCCCGCAAGCAGCACGCGACCCATCGAGGTGCAATGCGCCGGCAGCCTGGTGCCGACATCGAGCGACACGCTGAGGATGCGGCGGCCGGGGATACGCGCGACATAGACGACCTCCTCGCCCGACAGCACGGCCGCGTTGCAGGCTTCATTAAATTGGCCCGCCAGTTCACGCATGATCGGGGCCGCGAATGTCCACAGCGAGGCGCCGCCTAGCCAGGTGCGGACGATGGTGAGCAGGCGCGGCGAAAGCGAAAACTGCCGGCCGACCTGCGTTGCATAGCCGGTCGCGGTCAGCGTCAGCAGGAAGCGGCGCGCACCGGCGCGGGTCAACCCCGCCTCCTCCGCCATTTCGGTCAGCGTCATGCCGGCAGGATGCCGGGCCAGGATCTCCATGACTGCAAGGCCGCGTTCCAGCGAACCGACATGGTCGCGCGTCGTTGCCTCGTCGTCCATGTGGCCTCCGCGAAACAATCTGTCGCCATTGACTCGACAAGGCGACTTGACGTAAAAGTATCTCATACAAAACAAATGTTCGCAATACGAACTTTTTTGATCCGGAGTTCATGGCGATGGTCAAATTCCTGCCGCTCAGTGAGGCTGTGGCCGAGAACCTGCATGATGGCGACGCGGTCGCTTTCGAAGGCTTTACCCATCTGATCCCGACGGCAGCGGCGCATGAGGCGATCCGCCAGGGGTTTCGCGACCTCACCCTCATCCGCATGACCCCCGACCTGATCTACGACCAGATGATCGGCATGGGCATGGCGAAGAAGATCATCTTCTCCTATGTCGGCAATCCCGGCGTCGGCCTGCTGCGCCGCGCCCGCGATTCCATCGAAAACGGCTTTCCCCGGTCGATCGAGATCGAGGAACACAGCCATGCCGGCATGGCCAATGCCTATGAGGCGGGTGCCGCCGGCCTACCCTGCGCGGTGTTCCGTGGCTATCGCGGCGCCGGACTGGCAGCGGTCAATCCGAACATCAAATCGGTCACCTGCCCCTTCACCGGCGAAGTGCTGGCCGCTGTTCCTTCGATCCGTCCCGACGTCACCTTCATCCACGCCCAGAAGGCGGACAAAAAGGGCAATGTGCTGGTCGAAGGTATTATCGGCATCCAGAAGGAAGCTGTGCTGGCGGCCAAACGCGCCGTCGTGACGGTGGAGGAAGTGGTCGACGATTTCGACGATCTCCACCCCAACCTCACCGTGCTGCCGCGCTGGACCATTGCGGCGATATCGGTGGTGCCCGGCGGCTCGCATCCCTCCTACACGCACGGCTATTATGCGCGCGACAATGCCGCCTATCTCGAATGGGACGAGATCGCCGCCGATCGTGAAAAGTTCCAGGCCTGGATGCAGGCCAATGTCATCGAACGCACGGCCCACGATTTCGCCGGCCGCGTAAAACATCTGAGGAGCGCGGCATGAGCGGCTTCACCCCCAACGAGATGATGACAATCGCCGCCAGCCGCGCGCTGAAGAACGACGATGTCTGCTTCGTTGGCATTGGCGCGCCGTCGGCCGCCTGCAATGTCGCGCGGCTGACGCATGCGCCCGACATCACGCTGATCTATGAAAGCGGCACCATCGGCACCGCGCCCGATGTGCTGCCGCTGTCGATCGGCGACGGCGAACTCTGCGACACCGCCGTCACCACCGTCTCGGTGCCGGAGATGTTTCGCTACTGGCTGCAGGGCGGCCGCATTTCCATCGGTTTCCTCGGCGCCGCGCAGCTCGACAAATTCGGCAACATCAACACCACCGTCATTGGCGACTATGCGCATCCGAAAACCCGCCTGCCCGGCGGCGGCGGCGCGCCGGAGATCGCCACCTCGTCGAAAGAGATCTACATCACCATGGCGCAGTCGAAGCGCGGCATGGTCGAAGAGATCGACTTCTTCACCTCCTTCGGCCATGGCGACGGCGGTGACCATCGCCGGCGTCTCGGCATCGACACAGCGGGGCCGACGCTGCTGATCACCGATCTCGCCATCTGGAAGCCGGACCCCATAACCAAGGAATTCACCGTCGTGTCGCTGCACCCCGGGGTCACGTGCCAGCAGGTGCAGGACAGCTGTGGCTGGATCGTAAAGTTCGCCGAGGCGCTTGACGAAACGCCGGCGCCGACGGAACTCGAGCTGACGACATTGCGAGACCTGCAGGCCCGCACCAAGGCGGCGCATGAAGGCAGCGGAAAAGAAAAGGCTGCATGACATGACCGAGGCGTTCATCTGCGACTACATTCGCACCCCGATCGGCCGCTTCGGCGGCGCGCTGTCTTCGGTGCGTGCCGACGATCTCGGCGCCATTCCGCTGAAGGCGCTGATCGAGCGCAATGCCGGCATCGACTGGCAAGCGGTGGACGACGTCATCTATGGCTGCGCCAACCAGGCCGGCGAGGACAATCGCAACGTCGCGCGCATGTCGCTGCTGCTCGCCGGATTGCCGAAGGAGGTTTCCGGCTCGACCGTCAATCGTCTTTGCGGTTCAGGCATGGATGCCCTCACCATCGCCGCGCGCGCCATCAAGGCCGGCGAGGCCGAGCTGATGATCGCCGGCGGTGTCGAATCGATGAGCCGTGCGCCCTTCGTCATGCCCAAGGCAGAGACCGCCTTTTCGCGCCACGCCGAGATTTACGACACCACCATCGGCTGGCGCTTCATCAACCCGCTGATGAAGAAACAGTACGGTGTCGATTCGATGCCGGAGACCGGCGAGAACGTCGCCGAGGATTTTTCCGTGTCGCGCGCCGACCAGGACGCGTTTGCCGTGCGCAGCCAGGACAAGGCGGTCGCAGCGCAGGCGAATGGCCGGCTGGCGAAAGAGATCACCCCGGTGACGATCCTGCAGAAGAAGGGCGATGCCGTTGTCGTCTCCAAGGATGAACATCCCCGCGCCGGCACCACGGTCGAGTTGCTCGCCAAATTGCCGACGCCGTTCCGCCAGGGCGGCACGGTCACCGCCGGCAATGCTTCCGGCGTCAACGATGGCGCGGCAGCACTGATCGTCGCCTCGGAAGCAGCGGTGAAAAAATACGGCCTGACGCCGATCGCCCGCATCCTCGGCGGTGCTGCCGCCGGCGTGGCGCCGCGCATCATGGGCATCGGCCCGGCGCCGGCGACGAAGAAGCTCTGTGCCCGTCTCGGCCTGACGCCGCAGCAATTCGATGTCATCGAACTCAACGAAGCCTTCGCCTCCCAAGGCATCGCCGTGCTCCGCCAACTCGGCATCGCCGAGGACGCGGAACACGTCAACCCGAATGGCGGCGCCATCGCGCTCGGCCATCCGCTCGGCATGTCGGGTGCCCGTATCGCCGGGACGGCAGCGCTGGAGTTGCGCGAGCGCGACGCCCGCTATGCGCTGGCCACCATGTGCATCGGCGTCGGCCAGGGCATCGCTGTGGCGCTCGAGCGGGTTTGAGATCGCACTTCCGTCAATAAGGCAGCCCGACATAGTTCTCGGCAAGCGCGGTCGACGCCGCTTGCGAATGCACGAGATAGTCGAGTTCGGCCTCCTGGATGCGCTGGCCGAAATCGCCCGTATCGGGAAAGCGGTGCAGCATCGTCGTCATCCACCAGGAGAAGCGCACCGCTTTCCAGACTCGCGCCAGCGCCTTGGCCGAATAGGCGTCGAGCCCGGCTTGTGATTTATCGAGATAGAATTCGCGAAGCCCGGCAAAGAGATAGCGCACATCGCTGGCGGCGAGGTTGAGACCCTTGGCGCCGGTCGGCGGCACGATGTGAGCGGCGTCGCCGACCAGGAACAGCCGGCCGAAGCGCATCGGTTCGGCGACGAAGGAACGCAGCGGCGCGATCGATTTTTCAAAGGACGGGCCGGTGACGACGGCGGCCGCCGTCTGTTCCGGCAGGCGGCTGCGCAACTCATCCCAGAAGCGGTCGTCGCTCCACGCTTCGACGCGCTCATCGGCCGGCACTTGCACATAGTAGCGGCTGCGATGCGTCGAGCGCATCGAGCACAGCGCAAAGCCGCGCTCGTGATTGGCGTAGACCAGTTCGTGATCGGCCGGCGGCACCTCGGCCAGCACGCCCAGCCAGCCGAACGGATAGGTCCGCTCGAACGTCTTCAGAGCCCGTTCCGGCGCCGATTTGCGGCTGACGCCGTGATAGCCATCACAGCCGGCGATGAAGTCGCAGTCGATGCGGTGGCTGACACCATCCTTGTCGTAGGTGACGTAGGGCGCCTCGCCGTCGAAACCGTGCAGCGTGACATTGGCCGCCTCGTAGACAGTGGTGAGCCCCGCCGCCTCGCGCTTGTCCATCAGATCGTGCGTCACTTCGGTCTGGCCATAGACGGTGACGTGCTTGCCGCCGGTCAGTGCCGTGAGATCGAGCCGGTGCAAGCCGCCACCGAAGGCGAGCGAGATGCCGGAATGCGGCAGGCCCTCGGCATGCAGCCTTGCAGCGGCGCCCGCCTCTTCCAGCAATTCGACAGTGCCCTGTTCGAGCACCCCTGCCCGCACACGGCCAAGCACATGCTCCCGGCTCGACCGCTCGAGGATCACCGTTTCGACGCCGATGCCGCTGAGCAGCTGGCCGAGCAGCAGGCCGGATGGTCCCGAGCCGACAATGACAATTTTTGTGCGCATCAGTGGCCCAGGCTCTCGATCTGTCCGGCAAGTTCGGCGGCGAGCCGCAGGGCAGCCGCGGTCGCTACCGCCATTTGCGGCAGAAGCAGCCATTCCAGCGTCCAGGCAGCGCCCGAGCGCTCCTGTTCGTGCACCAGCGCCTGGTGCATGCCGGAAAGCTGCGTGGCGTTGAAGCGGGCCAGCGCCACCAGCGCCTCGGCTTTCACCGGGTTCTGCTTGTGCGGCATGGCCGACGAGCCGCCGCCGCCGGACAGCGCGATCTCCGTGCCGCCCTGCGCCATCAGCGCAATGTCCTGCCCGAACTTGCCGAGGCTGCCGGTGATGAGCGACAGGAGACTCGCGAACTCGGCCAGCGCATCGCGCTGGCTGTGCCATTGCGGCGCATCGCCTAGCCCGAGTTTTGCAGCGAGTGCCGCGCGCACTGCAGGCCCTTTGTCGCCGAGCTTTTCCAGCGTGCCGGCAGCGCCGCCGAACTGCACCACGAGCAGACGAGCGGATTGTTCCGACAGCCGCCTCTGATGCCGTTGCAGCGGCGCGCGCCACACCGCAACGCGGTCCGATGCCTGGATCGGAATCGCCACCTGCATGCGTGTCATAGCGGTCAGCACCTTGCCGCCAAAGCGCTCTTCCAGCGCCGTCAGCCGCACGATATTTTCGGTCAGCAAGAGATCGAGATGGTCGATCACACGGCGCAGCCGAAGCATCAGGCCCGTATCGATCACATCCTGGCTGGTTGCGCCGAAATGAACGCTGGCGTCATGCGGTGCACCGACCGTGGCCTTCAACTGGCGCACCAGTTCGGGCACGATCACGCCGTCTTTCGCCACACCGGCCCGCAGCCGCGCGGTATCCGGCTTGTAGGACAACAGGACAGCGACAATTGCCGCCGCGGCGTCCTTGCCGATGACCCCGCTTTCGGCCTGCGCCTGCGCCAGCGCGCGCTCGAAATCGAGCATGGCGGCGATTTCCGCATCGGCGGAAAAATGCCGCGCCGCCTCCTCGTCGCCGAGCAGGCCGGACAGCAGCGGATGGTCGAAGGGCGATACGGTCATGTCTTTGTTTCCTGACCGTCAGCTGTCGAAGAAGACCGTTTCCTTCTCCCCCTGGAGATGGACGTCGAAAATGTAGTCATCGCCTTGCCGATCGGCGATCAGCGTCGGCACCCGCACCTTGTGCTCGATGCGGGCAAGGATCGGATCTTCGGCATTGGCCTTTTCCTCGTCGGAAAAATAGAGCCTTGTGTGGAGGCCGATGTTGATGCCGCGCGCGACGATCCACAGGCTGATGTGCGGCGCCATCAGCCGTCCGTCGCCAAAAGGCACCCGCCCCGGCTTGATGGTCTGAAAACTGCAGAGGCCGGTTTCCATGTCGGTCGGCTGGCGGCCCCAGCCCTGAAAATCCGGATCGGCATCGACGCGCAATTCGGCCGGCGAATTGTAAAGGCCATTGGTATCCGCCTGCCAGATTTCGATCAGCGCGTCCCGGAGCGGTGTGCCGGTGCCGTCGAGCACGCGGATGCGCAAACCGATGCGCTCGCCCTTGGTCTTGTCGCTGATCATCGTCGCGCCGAGATCAGTGGCATAGACGCCGCCAATGCCGCCGAAATTCGGCGTCAGGCCGATGTGCACGTAAGGCCCCGCCGTTTGCGACGGGCTCTCCTTCAGCCGGGTGAGCGCCTGCGCCATCAATTGCCCTCCGGCCGGTTTTCGAACAGCGAGGCGCGGCGTCCGCGCAGCACGATGTCGAACTTGTAGGCGCGCGCGTCGAACGGGATCGTCGCTTGCATGTCGAGCGCGGCGATCAGCGTCTCAACGGCAGCCTTGTCGCGGATGCCGCCGACGATCGGACAGCGCCAGATCAACGGGTCGCCCTCGAAATACATCTGTGTGATCAGCCGCTGCGCAAAGCCATGGCCGAACACCGAGAAATGGATGTGCGAGGGACGCCAGTCATTCGGTCCGTTCGGCCACGGATAGGGGCCGGGCTTCACGGTGCGAAAGGCATAGCCGCCATCGGCGTCGGTGATGGTGCGGCCGCAGCCGCCGAAATTCGGATCGAGCGGCGCCAGATACCCGTCCTTCTTGTGGCGATAGCGGCCGCCTGCATTGGCCTGCCAGAATTCGAGCAGCGCGCCAGACACACCAACGCCGCGCTCGTCGAGCACCCGCCCATAGACGATGATGCGCTCGCCGATGGCGCTCTCGCCGGGCTTGGCGAAATTGTGGATCAGGTCGGCGTCAAGCTCGCCCAGCATGGCGTGGCCGAACACCGGACCGGTGATTTCCGACGCCGTGTTGTCGAAGGCCAGCAGCGCCTTCTGCGGCGAGCGCAGCACCGATGTCTTGTAGTCCGGCGTCAGCGCCGGCGGATGCCAGTTGCGGTCGCGCTGGAAGAAGGCGCCGGTCTCCGGCCTGCGGTTCGAGCCGGCATCAGCTGGCATGGCCATTCCTGCTTGCGTCCATGTCCGAAAACACCTCCTTGGCGATCCTGAAGGCGCGGTTGGCCGCTGGCACGCCGGCATAGATGGCGACATGCAGGAACGCTTCGCAGATGTCGTCACGCGACGCGCCGGTGTTGGCGGTGGCGCGCACATGCATGGCGACCTCTTCATCATGGCCGAGGGCCGCCAGCAGCGCCAGCGTCACGATCGAGCGCTCGCGCTTGCTGAAACCCGGCCGCGCCCAGACTGTCCCCCACGCTGCCTCGGTAATCAGCTCCTGGAACGGCCGGTCGAAATCGGTGACGGCATCCTCGCTGCGGTCGACATGCGGGTCACCGAGCACCGAGCGCCGCACTGTCAGCCCGGTCCGGTATCTGGTCGTGGTCTTGGACACTTCATCCATGGATCTGCTTTCTCTGAGGAAGCGACGCGAGAAATTCTCGGATCAGGGCGATCAGCGCCCCGGGCTGTTCGACGCAAGGAATGTGGCCGGCATCCCTGATGATCTCGAAGCGCGCGCCGGGGATCAGATCCGCCAGCCAGCGGACGAGATCTGGGGGCGTCGAGCCGTCCTGGTCGCCGACGACGCAAAGCGTGGGGACCGCGATCGCCTGTGCGACTTCGGTGAAATCCGCGTCGCGCACCGCAGCGCACGTGCCGACATAACCGGCGACGGCCTGCCTGGTCATCATGTTCCAGTAGCCGTCGAGTTCGGCGACACGTTCGGTGTGAAAGGCCGGGGTGAACCATAGTTTGAGCACCGCGTCGGCGACGGCCTGGATGCCCTTGCTTTCGACCGTTGCGATACGGGTGTTCCAGCTGTCGAGCGTACCGATCTTGTGCGCGGTGTCGCACAGGATGAGGCCTTCCACGAGTTCAGGGCGTCGCGCGTAAAAGCCTTGCGCGACGAGGCCGCCGACCGACAGGCCGCAAAGCACGACATTGGTCAGCCCGAAATGATCGATGAGGCCGGAGAGATCGTCGACATGATCGTCGATCGAGGAGATGCCGCCAATATCGGAGAGCCCGTGGCCGCGCTTGTCGTAAACCAGCAAGGGCATGTCAGCGTTCAATTCAGACACCACTTCGTCCCAGATGCGAAAGTCGGTGCCGAGGGAATTGATGAACACGACCGGTCGCGCGTTCCCATGCGCCTTGAAGTGGCGATGGTGCAGCGTGATGCCGCCAATGTTGACGAATGGCACGATTTCGATCCTCCGTGTTCACATTGCACAAGGCATTTGGTTTGGTAAAATGATATTTTGTGCCGTTTCATTAACTGAGAGGTTACGAGAACCATGTCCGAAAGCCGCATAAGGTTTCGTCACCTGCAGGCGTTCCTTGAGGTAGCGCGGCAAGGCAGCGTGGCGAGGGCGGCCGACTTTCTTCATGTCAGCCCGCCGGCGGTGACCAAGACGCTGCGCGAACTGGAGGAGGCGCTTGGCATCGCCGTCGTCGAACGCGACGGCCGCGGCATAAGGGTGACGCGGCTCGGCGAAATCTTTCTCGGCCACGCCGGCACGGCGATCACCGCCTTGAAGCGCGGCGTCGATTCGGTCAGGCAAGACGGCGCCATCAACCGCCATCCGATCCGCATCGGCGCCCTGCCCACGGTGTCGGCCAGGGTCATGCCGCTCGCCATGAGCCTGTTCCTGAGTGAAAACACCGGCGCTGCGATCAAGATTGTCACCGGCGAGAATGCGGTGCTGCTCGAACAGTTGCGCGTCGGCGCGCTCGACCTCGTCGTCGGCCGGCTTGCGGCGCCGGAAAACATGACCGGCTTCTTCTTCGAGCATCTCTATTCCGAACAGGTTCTGTTCGTGGTGCGGGCCGGCCATCCATTGGCGCAGCCGGGCCAGGACATCTTCGCCCGGCTGGACGAGTTCCCGGTGCTGATGCCTACGCGAGAATCGGTCATCCGCCCCTTCGTCGACCGCCTGTTCATCACCAATGGCATGACCGCGCCGGCGACCGAGATCGAGACCGTCTCGGATTCCTTCGGCCGCGCCTTCCTGCGGCAGAGCGATGCCGTCTGGATCATCTCGACCGGCGTCGTCGCCAATGAAATCTCCAGCGGCGCCTTCGTCACGCTGCCCGTCAACACCGAAGAGACCAAGGGACCCGTCGGGCTGACCATGCGCACCGACACCGCCCCCTCGCCGGCCTTCGCCATCCTGCTGAAAACCATCCGCGAGGCAGCCAGCCGAGGCGGCTGAGGCAGACGTCCTCCGCGAGGGCACAGCGGTCAGGTTGGCCGCCGCAGGCCGGCGGTAAGGCGCAATCTCATAACCCCAGGGTTAACGAAATACCGCAAAATATCATTTTACCAAACCAAACACCTAGGGCACTGTGACGATGGGAGGATCGAAATCGTGCCGTTTGCCGGCATTGGCGGCGTTCCGCTGCCGCCTCAAAGCCAGCCGGGGCGATATCCGATCTAACAACGGGCGGCACCGATTTTGAGCAGGCCGGCGGTCGCCTCCAGGTACCGCCAGGAAAGGGAGGAATATCAGCATGACCTCAGAGAAATCCGGCGTCTCGCGACGTCAGTTCATCGCCACATCGCTCGCCGGCGGCGCAGCCCTTGCGCTCAGCCGCGGCAAGGCCTTCGCGCAGGCCGCCGACACGCTGAAAGTCGGCTTTGTCAGCCCGCGCACCGGGCCGCTCGCAGGCTTCGGCCAGACCGACGGCTATGTGCTCGACCTCGCCCGCAAGGCGCTCGCCGGCGGCCTCGACATCGGCGGCAAGAAATACAGCGTCGAGATCATCGACCAGGACACCCAGTCGGACCCGTCCCGCGCAGGTCAGCTCGCCAAGGACCTGATCAACAACCAGGCCATCGACCTGATGCTCGCCGTCTCCACGCCCGAGGTGATCAATCCGGTCGCCGACGCCTGCGAAGCCGCAGGGGTGCCTTGCCTCTCCACCGTCATGCCATGGGAGGCCTGGTATTTCGGTCGCGGCGCCAAGCCGGACGCCCCCTCGCCGTTCAAGTGGACCTATCATTTCGGCTTCGGCGTCGGCGAATTCTTCAAGGCCTATATTTCCCAGTGGAACCTGATCGAGACCAACAAGAAGGTCGGCGTCATGTACCCCAACGACGCCGACGGCAACGCCATCCGCGCCCATCTGGCGCCGCTGCTGGCCAAGCAGGGTTTCACCATCGTCGATCCCGGCGCCTACGAGACCGGCACAACCGACTATTCCTCGCAGATCGCGCTGTTCAAGCAGGAAGGCGTCGAGATCTTCAACTCCTTCCCGATCCCGCCTGATTTCGCCGCCTTCTGGCGCCAGGCAGCGCAGCAGGGCCTGATCAAGCAGATCAAGATCTGCCAGGTCGCCAAGACCGGGCTGTTCCCGTCCGACATCGAGGCGCTTGGCGATCTCGGCAACAAGATTTCGAGCGCCGCCTACTGGCACAAGGCCTTCCCCTACAAGTCGCCGCTGACCGGCGTCTCGGGAACCGAACTGGCCGACGGCTATGAGGCCGCAAGCGGCAAGCAGTGGACGCAGCAACTCGGCGCCTCGATGTCGCTGCTCGACGCCGGCTTCGCAGCGCTGAAGGTGAGCACCGACGCCAAGGACAAGGCAGCGGTCGCCAAGGCGCTGAGCACGCTCAACACCGAGACCATGATCGGCAAGGTCGACTTCACCAGCGGCCCTGTCGCCAATGTCTCGCCCGGCCCGATCATCGGCACGCAGTGGGTGGCCGCCAAGGAAGGCAGCAAATTCCCGCTAGACTATGTCGTGACCGAGAACGCCACCGACCCGAAGGTGCCGGTCGAGGCCAAGCTCCAGCCGTATAACGGCTGATCGAACGGTCACGGGGATCGCATCGTGAACGGTTCATCAAACGCTGCGATCCTCAGCGCCGCCGGCATCCACAAACGCTTCGGCGCGCTGGTGGTGCTCGACGATATCGACTTCGCCATGACGGCCGACGAGGCGGTCGGCATTGTCGGCCCGAACGGCGCCGGCAAGACGACACTGCTCAGCGTGCTGTCAGGCGCCTTTCCGCCGAGCGCCGGCACCGTCGCCTTCAAGGGCGACGACGTGACGGCGCTGCCGGCCACGGCCCGCTGCCGTCTCGGCCTGGTGCGCACGCACCAGGTGCCAAAACCGTTCAGCGGCATGACCACCTTCGAGAACGTCTTCGTCGCCGCGTCGCATGGCGCCGGGCTTGCCCGCGACGAAGCCTATGAGGAGGCGCTCGCGTCGCTGAAACTGTGCGGCATGATGGGCGTCGCCAACCGCCGCGCAGAGACGCTCGGCCTGCTCGACCGCAAGCGGCTGGAACTGGCCCGCGCGCTAGCGGCAAGACCGACGCTGCTTCTGCTCGACGAGATCGGCGGCGGCCTGACCGATGGCGAAGCCAGCGAACTTGTCGATACGATCAAGGAATTGCGCCGGCGCAAGATCGGCATCGTCTGGATCGAGCACATCGTCCATATCCTGCTGCAGGTGGCCGAGCGGCTGATCTGCATGGATGCCGGCAAGATCATCGCCGACGGCGAGCCGCAAGCGGTGATGGCCGACCCGGAAGTCGTGCGCGCCTATCTCGGCGGAGGCCCGAAATGAGCCTGCTCGCAATCGAGAACCTGGTTGTCCGGCACGGCCTGTTGCAGGCGGTGCGCGGGGTGAACTTCACGATCGAGCGCGGCGAAACGCTGGCCCTGGTCGGCGCCAACGGCGCCGGCAAGACGACGCTGCTGAGAGCGATCGCCGGCGCGCATCAGCCGACGGCCGGCCGTGTGCTGCTGGATGGCGCCGATATCACCGGCGTGCCGTCGCACAAGCGCGTCGGCATGGGCATCGCCCTGGTGCCCGAGGGACGAAAGCTGTTCGTGCAGATGACGGTCGAGGAGAACCTCCTGCTTGGCAAGACCGCCGGCCGTCCCGGCGACTGGAGCGTGGAACGCGTGCTCGACACCTTTCCCAATCTGAAGCCACGCCGCCATGCCAAGACCGGGCATCTCTCCGGTGGCGAACAGCAGGCGACCGCCATCGGCCGCGCCCTGATGAGCAATCCGGAGCTGCTGCTGCTCGACGAGGTCTCGCTCGGCCTGTCGCCGCTGGTGGTCGACCGCGTCTATGCTTCGCTGCAAGGGCTGATCAGCTCCGGCACGACAATCATCCTGGTCGAACAGGACCTCAACCGCGCGCTCTCGGTCTCGGACAAGGTCATCTGCATGCTCGAAGGGCGCGTTGCGCTCGAGGGTTCGAGCAAGGGCATCTCGCGCGACGAGGTAACGAAAGCCTATTTCGGCCTGCACCGGAAAAGCGCGGTGCCGGCATGAGCAACCAGATCGTTCAGGGCATCCTGCTCGGCGGCTACTACGCGCTGATCGCCTGCGGCCTGTCCTTCATGTTTTCAGTGATGCGCATCATCAATCTCGCGCATGGCAGCCTTGCGGTGTTTTCGGCCTATGCGCTGTGGTGGCTCGCCTCGCAATTCCATATCTCGCCGTTTGTCGGCCTGCTCATCGTGCTGCCGCTGATGGCAGCGATCGGCTGGGCGCTGCAGCGCTTCCTGCTTGAGCGCAGCGCCCGCGGCGGTGCGCTGCTGCCGATCCTGACCACATTCGGCCTCGCCATCGTCATCGACAATTCGCTGTTCGAGCAATTCGGCGCCGACACACGGTCGCTGGCGCCCTATATCGGCAGCCTGTCCTACGATTCCTGGGAATGGCCGGGCAGCATCTATGTCGGGAAGCTTGCCGTCATCATGTTTGCCGCCGCCGTCATCCTGCTTGGCGGGCTGCAGTTGTTCCTGACCCGCACCAGGCTCGGCCGTTCGATCCGCGCCACCTCGGAAGATCCTGATACGGCTGGCCTCGTCGGCGTCGATGCGCGCCGTGCCAACGCCCTTGCCGCTGCCATTGCCATGGTCACAGTCGGTCTTGCCGGCGCTTTCCTCGGCATGCGCGCCACCTTCGATCCCTATACCGGCGCACCGCAATTGCTGTTCGCCTTCGAGGCGGCTGTCATCGGCGGCGCCGGTTCGCTGTGGGGCACGCTTCTCGGCGGCATCGTGCTGGCGCTCGCCCAGACGCTCGGCGCGCAGGTGCATCCGCAAGGTTTTCTGATCGGCGGCCATGTCGCGTTCCTGATCGTGCTGTTCATTCGGCTCTCCACGTCGGGTCTCGGCCTGCGCGGACTGCTGCGCCTGCCCGCGAGGAAGACGACATGAGCGCCGTTTCGACCTCCCCCGTCATCGAGCGCGGCACACCTGCTTCGCGCATCTCGGCGATCGCGGTCGTCGTGATCATCGCGCTGCTCGCGGTAGCGCCGCACTTCCTGTCGGCCGGCGCGGTCGACCGCATGACGGCCCTGTTCATTTATGTGATCCTGGCGGCGATGTGGAATGCGTTGGCAGGCTTCGGCGGCCTGGTCTCGGTGGGACAGCAGGTGTTCTTCGGCCTCGGCGCCTATTTCGCCATTCGGCTCGCCGATGCCGGCCTCAACCCGTTCGCCTCGCTGTTCGTTTCGGCGATCATCGTCGGCGCGATCTCCTGGCCAATGTCGCTGTTCATGCTGCGGCTGAGAAACGGCGAGTTCGCTATCGGCATGTGGGTGATCGCGGCGCTCACCCATCTCCTGGTCAATCTCGACCGGCTGGTGCAAGGCGAGACCGGGACGTCACTGATTTCGCTCAACGTCTATGACGCCGGCGCCAGGCGGGCGACAATCTACTGGCTGGCGCTGGCCTCGATGACGGCGCTGCTTGCCATTCTGTTCGGCCTGCTGCGCGGCAGCACCGGTGCCGCCATCAGGGCGATCCGCGACAATGAGGATGCGGCCGCTTCCGTAGGCGTGCGTGTGACCGGCACCAAGCGGCTTCTGTTCGTGCTCGCCGCCTTCGGCATCGGCATGGCCGGCGCGCTGTGGCTGGCGACCTCGATCACCTTCCAGCCGAAGACCTACTTCAACGTCCAGTGGACCGCCTACATGATCTTCATGGTGCTGGTCGGCGGCATCGGCACGTTCGAAGGTGCGATCCTCGGCGCGCTGCTGTTCTTCCTCATCGAGACCTGGTTCGGCGGCACCGGCGTCTGGTATCTGATCGGCCTCGGCGCCACCGCCGTGCTGTTCTCGCTGTTCCTGCCGCGCGGTCTATGGGGAACGCTGGAAGAACGCTTCGGCATACGCCTGCTGCCGGTCGGCTACCGCGTCCGGCTCCCGGCAAACGCCGGCGACGGCGACACCGCGCTGGTGTCTCAACAAACCACGACACATCGGGAGAAGGCGTGACCATGCTTTTCGGCAAGACCATCCTCATCACCGGTGTCGCCTCCGGCATCGGCGCCCGCACAGCGGAATTGGCCAGCCAGCTTGGCGCCGACGTCATCGGCGTCGATGTGCGTGAGCCGACAGCTGCGGTCGGCAGCTTCGTCAAGGCCGACATCTCGTCCAGGGCCGGCGTCGATGTTCTCATCGCGCACCTGCCGCAACGCATCGACGCGCTCTGTAACGTCGCCGGCCTCTCCGGCAACACCGGCGCGGTGTCGACACTGGCGGTCAACTTCTACGGCCTGCGCGCGCTTTCGGAAGGTCTCGCGCCAAAGCTTCGCGAAGGCGGCGCCATCGTCAACGTCGCCTCGATCGCCGGCTATGGCTGGCGCGCCAACCTCAACCGTGCAGCGTCGATGGTCGGCATCGAAGGTTTTCCCGACGTCGCCAAAGTGGTCGCCGACCACCAGGTGAAAAACGAGGAAGGTTATCCCGTCTCCAAGGAACTGCTCGTGTTGTGGACGCAACGCGCCGCGCATCACGAGCTGTTCAGAAGCCGCGGCATCCGCGTCAATGCGGTGAGCCCCGGCCCGGTCGAGACGCCGATCCTGAAGCAATTCCGTAATGTGCTGGGCGACGCCCGCGTCGACAGCGACATCGCCCGTGTCGGTCGCGCCGGCACCTCCGGTGACATTGCGCCCGTCGTGCTGTTCCTGTGCTCGGACGGCGCGCGCTGGGTCAACGGCGCCAATGTGCCGGTTGACGGCGGCCTCGAAGCATCGATCAACGCCGAAGTGCTCGGCTTCTAATTTTGTTACGCTCCAATGCGAGCGAGGAGAGAACCATGGACATCGGACTTCTGATCGACGGCGATAAAAGGGATGCGTCGGGTGCTGCCTCTTATGAGCGCATGGACCCGTTCACCGGCAAGCTGGCGACGCGCGCCGCAGCTGCCAGCGTGGCCGATGCCGATGCCGCCGTCGAAGCCGCGGCCGCCGCCTTCAAGGCCTGGTCGAAGACCGGTCCCGGCGAGCGCCGCGCCTTGCTCAGCAAAGCGGCCGATGTGATGGATTCCAAGGTTGGCGAATTCACCAAACTGATGATGGAAGAAACCGGCGCCACCGGCCCGTGGGCCGGCTTCAACGTCATGCTGGCCGCCAAGATGCTGCGCGAGGCGGCCGCCATGACGACGCAGATTTCCGGCGAGGTCATCCCCTCCGACAAGCCCGGCACGCTGGCCATGGCGATCCGCCAGCCGGCCGGTGTCTGCCTCGGCATCGCGCCGTGGAACGCGCCGGTCATTCTCGGCACCCGCGCCGTCGCCATGCCTCTCGCCTGCGGCAACACGGTGGTGCTGAAAGCCTCCGAAATGTGCCCGGGCACGCACCGGCTGATCGGCCAGGTGCTGGTCGAGGCCGGCCTGCCGAAAGGCGTCATCAATGTCGTCACGAATGACCCGAAGGACGCCGCGGCAATCGTCGAGGCGCTGGTCGCGCATCCCGCGGTCAGGCGCGTCAACTTCACCGGTTCGACCAAGGTCGGCCGGATCATCGCCGAACTCGCCGGCAAGCACCTGAAACCGGCGCTGCTCGAACTCGGCGGCAAGGCGCCACTGGTCGTGCTTGACGATGCCGACATCGACGCCGCGGTCAATGCGGCGGCCTTCGGCGCCTACATGCATCAGGGCCAGATCTGCATGTCGACCGAGCGGCTGGTCGTCGATGAAAAAATCGCCGACGAGTTTGTCGCCAAGCTCGCCGCCCGCGCTTCGCAACTGCCGGCAGGCGACCCGCGCGGCCATGTCGTGCTGGGCTCGCTGATCAGCAGCCAGTCCGCCGACAAGATGGAAGAGCTGGTGGCCGATGCCGTCGCCAAGGGCGCCAGACTGGTGGCCGGCGGCAAGCGCACCGGCACCGTGGTCGAGGCGACGCTGCTCGACCACGTCACGCCGGCCATGCGCGTCTATGCCGAAGAGTCTTTCGGTCCGGTCAAACCGGTGATCCGCGTCAAAGGCGAAGAGGAAGCCGTGCGCGTCGCCAACGACACCGAATACGGCCTGTCCTCGGCCGTGTTCAGCCGTGACATCTGCCGCGCCATGGCCGTTGCCGCGCGCATCGAGGCCGGCATCTGCCACATCAATGGCCCGACCGTCGGCGACGAGGCGCAGATGCCGTTCGGCGGCGTCAAGGGCTCGGGCTACGGCCGCTTCGGCGGCAAGGCCTCGATCGCCGAGTTCACCGATCTGCGCTGGCTGACCATCGAGGATCCGAACCAGCACTATCCGTTCTGATTAGCGCTCTTCCTTCTCCCCCTGTGGGAGAAGGTGGATCGGCGCGCAGCGCCGAGACGGTTGAGGGGTGTTCCAGCGGAGTGAGGCGTTGGCGTTCCGTGGAACACCCCTCATCCGTCTTGCCGCTTCGCGGCAATCCACCTTCCCCCACAACGGGGGAAGGAAGAAACCCCTCACCCCAACTGCAACCCAGCCTTCCTCGCCTCCTCGCGCAGGAACGGCAATCCAACACCGATGACATCGTCGGGATTGTCCGCCACCGGCCGCCACACCGCCAACCCACCGGCGATATCAACGTCGACATGGTTCATGCTCTCCAGCGTGATCGCGCCGGTGTAGCCGATGTCGGCGATGGCCTTCATGCAGGCGGCCCAGTTGAGCATGCCGCGACCGGGCACGCCGCGATTGGCCTCCGAGACATGGACATAGCCGAGGTACGGCGCGGCCGCCTTGAAGCCGGCCGCAAAGCTCTCCTCCTCGATATGCATGTGGTAGGTGTCGAGATGGATGAAGATGTTGTCGGCGCCGACGCGCTCGATGATCCGCGCCGCGTCGATGCCGCGATTGATCAGATGCGTCTCGTAGCGGTTGCACGGCTCGATGCCGAGTTTCAGGCCATGCGCCTTGGCGGCTTTGGCGGCACGAACCAGGAAACGGCACATGCCGTCGATCTCTTCCGTCGTCGTCGCGCGGCCTGTCGTCTTGCCGATCGTGCCATAGGTGACACCGCCAAGCGCCTTGCTGCCCACCGCCTCGCAAACGGCAAAGGCCGGTTCGAGGAAAGCCAGCGCCTCGTCCGGCCGCGCCACCACGTCGAGTGCGCGCGGCAGGCCGAGCGACGGGATGAGCTCGACACCTTGCCGTTCGGCAAACGCGCGCGTGCGCAAAGTGTCGATCTCCTCGGGGCGCAGCAGCGGGATTTCGAGCAGGCCGATGCCGAGCCCCTTCAGCCGTTCCATCTGCGGCTCGATCAGGTCGAGGTCCCAGACCGGGGCGATGGCGAAAGTGTGCAGTCCAAAAGTGTTCATCAGTTCAGCCTCGTTGTTCATGCGCCGCCGCAGCAGCGATATCGCCGCCGCCGACGATGCGGCTGACGACTTCGGTCATGTTGGTTTTCGCGGTGACGAGATCGGCATCGGCCCGCCCGTGACGCAGCACGACGATGCGGTCGGTGACCGACAGCACGTCGTTCAGCCGATGCGAGATCAGGATGACGGCAATGCCTTCCGATTTCAGCCGGCGGATAAGGTCGAGCACGCTCTGCACCTCGCGCACGGCAAGGGCCGCCGTCGGCTCATCCATGATGACGAGCTTCGGGTTGAAGGTCAGCGCGCGGGCAATCGCCACGGTCTGCTGCTGGCCGCCCGAGAACGAGCCGACCGAGCGGTTGATCGACGGCAGATGCGCGCCCAGCCGCTCGATCATTTTTGCCGCCTGGCGGTCCATCTCGGCCTTGTCGACAAAGCCCGGGATGAGGCCGAACCATTTCTTTACCGGCTCGCGGCCGAGGAAGATGTTGGCGGCGACATCCTGCTGCTTGGCCAGCGACAGGTCCTGATAAATCATCTCGATGCCGAGCCGGCGCCGCTGGCCGGGATCGAGCGGCAGAATGTCCTTGCCGTCGAAGCTGATCGCGCCGGAATCGGCGCGGTAGATGCCGGTGATGGTCTTCATCAGCGTCGACTTGCCGGCGCCATTGTCGCCGACCAGGCCGACCACTTCGCCGGCATCGATCGAGAGATCCACGCCATGAAGCACGTCGACCGCGCCGAAGCTCTTGCGGATGCCTTGCAGGGAAAGGAGGCTCATACGCGTGACTCCTTGCGCACCTGGTACTGGTCGATGAACACTGCCAGGATCAGCACGGCGCCGATCGCCATCTGCTGGTAGTAGGATTGCACGGCAAGCAGCGTCAGCCCGTTCTGCAGCACGCCCATGATCAGCGCGCCGATCATGGTGCCGAGGATCGAGGCGCGGCCACCGAACAGATTGGTGCCGCCGATGATAGCCGCGGTGATGGCGGTGAGTTCGTAATTGATGCCGGCGGTCGGGTCGCCGGCATTGACGCGGGCGGTGAACAGCAGGCCGGCGAGACCGGCAAGCGCACCGGACAGTGTGTAGATGATGCGGCGGTGGTGCTCGACGCGGATGCCGGCGGCGCGTGCAGCACCTTCACTATCCCCCAGCGCCAACGTGTGGCGGCCGAAGCGTGTGTAAGCGAGCAGGCAGTGGGCGACGATGGCCGTCAGCACCAACAGGATGACCGGCATCGGGATACCAAAGGGGCGGCCCTGGCCGATATAGACGATCTCGGCCGGCAGGCCGTAGATCGCCCTGCCCTGCGAGATGACCAGCGCCAGCCCGCGCGCCAGACCCAGCATGCCGAGCGTGACGATGAAGGCCGGCACGAAGGCGCGGGTGACCAGCTGGCCGTTGATGTAGCCGGCAATGCCGCCGGCGATGATGCAGGCGAGAACGGCGAACGGCCACGGCCAGCCGAGATTGACGGCAACGAAGGCGCCGGCGACGCCGGACAGGCCCATCACGGAACCCAGCGACAGATCGAGCCCGCCCGAGCCGATGACGAAGGTGGCGGCAATGGCCAGCACACCGATCGTCGAGGTCGCCAGCAGGATGTTGAGGAAATTGCTGAGCGACAGGAAATACGGCGACAGCACCGCCATCACGGCGCTAAGCGCCACCAGCACCAGCAGCGATTCCAGCCTGATATGAAGCCGCTCGACGGATGCGCGCTGCACCCGTGCCCAGAAGCCGGGCTGCGCCGTTTCAGAAGCCATCTTTTCACACCTTTGAAAGAGGTGGCCGGCGCGAGCATGGCGCGCCGGCCGAGTCCTGGGAGGGACTATTTCACAAATTCGAGCATCGGCTCCTTGCCGGCCTCGATCACTTCCTTGGTCAGCACCAGGGTCGGCACGGCGATGCTGTCTTCGACCTTCTCTCCAGCCAGCGCCTTCTTGACGTTCTCGACCGCCTGCTTGCCAACGAGATAAGGCAGCTGCGCCACCGAGGCATTCAAGCGGCCTTCCTTGATCGACTTCACGGCATCCGAATTGCCGTCGACGCCGATGATCGTCACCTGCGGACCCTTGCCGGCGGCGTAGACGGATTCGACCGCGCCCAGCGCCATGCCGTCATTGGCACAGAAGATGGCGACGAGGTCGGGATGCGCCGTCAGCGTGTCGGTGGCAATCGAGGCGGCCTTGCCGCGGTCCCAGTCACCCGGCAGCGAAGCGACGATTTCCAGACCCGGCGCCAATTCCTTGAGCTTGTCGGCAAAGCCCTTGGCACGCTTCTCACCGGTGATGTTGCCCGACAGGCCTTCGATCACCAGCACCGGACCCTTGGCGTCCTTGCCAAGCTTGGAGACGAGATAGTCCGCGCCTTGCGCGCCGGCCGCGCCATTGTCGGAACCGATGTGGAAGGTGACCTTGATCCCTTCCTTGTCTAGCACCGCCTGGTCCATATTGTTGTCGAGGTCGACGATCTTGACGCCGGCTTCCTGCGCCACCTTCAGGCAAGGCAAGAGATTGGTCGAGTTGATGGCCGCCGTGATCATCGCCGCCGGCTTGCGCTCCAGCATGGTGTTGCACAGGTTCAGCTGTGGCTCGGCCGCCTGGTCGCTGTCGGCCGCCTGCTCGAAGATCTTGACGCCGGAGTCTTTCGCGCCGGCTTCGACGCCCTGGCTCATCGCGCCCCAGAACGGATTGGCCAGCGTCTTCATCAGCACGCCGTATTCGGCATCGTCGGCTTTCGCGACGGAGATGGCCGAGAACGCGATTGCCGCGCCTAGAGCGAAAGTAAATCGATTTATCTTCAGAATGCGCGATGTCATTTTTATTATCCTCCGGTTGGTGTCATGTGCCGCGAGCCCAGGCCAGGTGCGGCTTCTGGTTGTCGACAATGGGGGCTATTGCCGGTTTCCTCCCCCGGAATGCGGGCCGCTACCTGGCGAGCCAACGGATTCCCGCATCAAAACCCGGCAAGGCTCGAGCCGCGCGATCGGCGGCCCCTCCCCACCTTCAATTCTGGCAAACAGCGCCTCCATGGCGTGGCCGGCGATCTGGCGTACCGGCTGCACAACCGCTGCGATGGCCGGCCATGTCACCTGCATCCATTCGGCGTCGTCGAAGCCGACCAGCGAAATGTCGTTAGGGCAGTGCCAGCCGCGGCGGCGGAATTCCGACAGCGCCACCAGCGTGCCCTTGAGGAACAGCGAATAGACCGCCGTCGGGCGCTCGCCCCGGCCTTCGCCCTTGTCGAAATAGTCGCGCAATTGCGCCCTGAGCGGCTCGACATCGGTTTCGGCCAGCACGACATCGATGCGCACATCCGGCGCCAGTTTCAGCGCAGCCGTGCGAAACCCGTCGAGGCGGGCGCGCACCGTCGCCGCCTGCTCGCCGAGGCCGACGACCAGTATGTGGCGATGGCCCTTGGCGATCAGTTCGCGCGCCACTTCGGCGCTGGCTGCGGCGCTGTCGGCCGACACCGTGTCGAAGGCGTCATCGGAGAGCACGCGGTCGATCAGCACGCCGGTCATGCCATTGGCCTTCATGAAGTCGGCAGCCGGACCATGCTCGTTGCGCACCGGCGCCAGCACCACACCGGCGACGCGCCAGTCATGCATGCGGGCGAGGATTTCCTTTTCGCGCACCTCGGATTCACGGCTCGACGCTGCCACAAGCGTATAGCCGCGCTGCTCGGCAAGGCTCTCGAGCTGCGTGACCATCTGGCCGAAAAATTCGCTTTCGAACTCGGGCATGATGGCGCCGATGATGCGGCGCTTGGCCCGGCGCATGTCGGAGGCGAGCGGATCGACGCGGTAACCCAGCTGCTCGACGGCATCGAAGACGCGTTGCGCATTTTCGGGCTTCACCGTGGTGACGCCGGCCATGACCTTGGAGACGGTGGCAGCGGACACGCCGGCGCGGCTTGCCACATCGTGGATCGACGCACGCCGCTGCTGGTCCTGCCTGTGCGCCATTGGTCCTCCTCCCGAGGCGCGGACCGAGGCATTCCGTCCGCTGGAGAAATGAGTAAATCGATTTTTCGGAGTTGTAAATCGTTTAATCGCGGGTATTTTACCCGTCGAGCGCATGCCGCCCCGAAGTGTGAAGCGGTTTTGGGATAACGGCAAGCGCCAAGCAAAAATACGCGATGCGGATCGCGCCGGGAGGAATCGTCATGCCAAACAAGGCCTTGCCGCTGGTCATCAGCGCGCCCGAACCACGCACGCTCGAGCTGATCTTCACCCCACCCCAGCTGGCGCGCCTCAAGGCGCACTACCGCATCGTTGAGACGACGGCCGAAGGCGTGGCGAAACTGCCGGCCGATGTGCTGGCCGAGGCCCGCTACATCGTCGGCCAGCCGCCGATCTCGCCCGAGACGTTGGAGCAGATGAAAGCGCTGCGCTGCATCTTCAATGTCGAGACCAACCTCATCAACAACATGCCCTATGAGACGCTGTTCGCGCGCGGCATCCATGTCGTCACCACCGGCCTCGTCTTCGCCGAGCCGGTGGCCGAGCTTGGCCTTGCCATGGCGCTCAACCTCGCCCGCAACATCGTCGACGCCGACCTCGCCTTCCGCAAAGGCGAGGAGCTGTGGGGCGGCGACGGCAATCTCACCGCGCGGCTTCTGTCAGGCGCCGATGTCGGCATCATCGGCTTCGGCGATCTTGGTCGGGCGCTGAACCGCCTGCTGTCGGGTTTTCGCACCCGAACCAAAGTCTTCGATCCCTGGCTGCCGCCGTCGATCCTCATCGACAATGGCGTCGAGCCGGCTTCGCTGGACGAGGTGCTGACATCAAGCGACTTCGTTTTTGTCGTCGCTTCCGTGACATCGGAGAACCAGGGCTTTCTCGGCGCCGATGCCTTTGCCTCGATGCGCAAGGGTGCCGCCTTCATCCTGCTCAGCCGCGCCGGCGTCGTCGACTTCCCAGCTTTGATGGCAGCGGTGAAGAGCGGCCACATCGTCGCCGCCAGCGATGTCTTCCCCGAAGAGCCGCTGGCGCAGGACCACCCTGTCCGCACCATCCCCGGCTTCCTGCGCTCCGCCCACCGCGCCGGTGCGCTCGACATCGCCTTCAAGCGCATGGGCGATATGGTGCTGGAAGACATGGACCTCATCGACCGCGGCCTGCCACCGCTGCGCTCCAAGCGCGCCGAACGCGAAACGGTGTCGAGGATGCGGTCGAAGCCGGCGGATAGGAATTAGCTACCGTTCGTTGAGCGGCCAGATCTCGATTACCCCATGCGCCACGGCACAGGGTGATTTTGAAGCCAGCGCGATCGCCTCGTCGATGTCGCTGGCTTCCATGATCGAAAAGCCGGCGATGGGCAGATCCGACGAGAGGTAAGGCCCGGTTTCGGTCAGCACGCCACTGGCGTCAGGATTTCGCACCTGCACCGGCGTTTCGGCGATGCCCATCACCACGCCGCGCTGCTTGAGCGATGCATCGTGTTCATGGGCTGCCTGCCTGACATCCTCTGGTGTGCGATCATATCCGGCCCGATCGCCATAGCCGATGGTGATGTACTTGGGCATCAGTGGTTCCTCCTGCTGGAGGATAATGACTGGCGGCAGTGGCGGTTCCGGCGGTCCGGGTCGGACGTCGACGGGTTCTGCGCCATCAACGACGCAAACCTCGGCTGCGAAAGCCACGCCTGGCCGGCGGGGTATTGATTTTGGCGATGATTAGGGCCTGTCGGATCCAGGCTGGCGGAACAATCCTGCCGCCAGGAAGTTTCTTAAAGACAGCCGGGCAGTGGGAGGCCCAGCGTACTCCAGGGAGGCCCGTCACGATTCGCGTCGGTGGCGGGCCTTTTTATTCGCCCCCGAGCGAAGGCCGTTATGGCTGGAGGCGGCCTCGCTCTATCCGACAGCGGTATTGGTGGTCGAGCGATTGGTCAGCACCAGCCCGACTTCGCCGACAACCTGTTCGACGCGCTTCAAGATGGGTTCGGCCCTCAGCACGCCGTCGGTAAAATCCTTGTCCGTCGCGTAGACGCCTGTCGGCAGCGTCAGCGCCTCGAAGAAGCCGAACAGCGGCCGCAACTGGTGTTCGACGATCAACGCATGGCGGCCATTGCCGCCGGTGGCGAGCAGCACCACCGGCTTGCCGCGCAAGGACGCCGGATCGAACAGATCGAAGAAGTGCTTGAACAGGCCGGTGTAGCTGCCCTTGTAGGTCGGCGAACCCACCACTAGGACATCGGCATTGACGACGCTGTCGAAAATCGCCCGCGCCTGACCGTCGAGATCGCGCGCCCATTTGGCCGCGCCCAGCGAGGGGCCGAGGTCTTCAATGTCGTAGGTGCTCGCCGACAGCCCATGCTGGCGCGCAATATCCTTCACGACCTGGTCGACGAAGCCGCGCGTCTTGGACGGCCGGGTGAAATTGCCGGAAAATCCGACGACGGTTGGATTGGGCATGGTCTGGCACCTCTCGCGCGGCGGGCTTCATACCGCCTGTTTACAGGCTTGCGCCCGCCTCAAGAAGCAAGGATAGGCCATCTAGCGCCATCCCTAGGGAATTTTTTTCCGTTTGCCCGAAACGCCCGCTGGTCTCAGGCTGCGAGAAACCGAACGGTCTGTAAGCGCAAAACGACGTTGGCGGCAGTTGCGCCTCGCGGTAGGGCTTTGTCAGCACTATGTCTGATCATATCCGACGCGGTCCGCCGCTTGCCCAGGAGATGCTTCGTGCCCAAAGGTTCTGACCTGCTTGTTGCCGCCCTCGAGAATGAGGGCGTCGATCGCATCTTCGGCATTCCGGGCGAAGAAAACCTCGATGTCGTGGAATCCATCCGCAAATCGTCCATCCAGCTCATCCTGACCCGGCATGAGCAGGCAGCAGCCTTCATGGCCGCCACCCATGGCAGGCTCACCGGCAAGCCCGGTGTCTGCATCACCACGCTCGGGCCAGGCGCCCTGAACCTGACAACCGGCGCGGCCTATGCGCTGCTGGGCGCCATGCCTATGATCATGATCACCGGGCAGAAGGGCATCCGCTCGTCGCGTCAGGCCCGCTTCCAGATTGTCGACATCGTCGCGGCGATGAAGCCGCTGACCAAACTGTCGCGCCAGATCATCTCGCCGCGCACGATACCTGCCGTGGTGCGGGAAGCCTTCCGCATTGCCGAGGAAGAGCGTCCGGGGCCGGTGCATCTGGAACTGCCCGAAGACATCGCGGCCGAGGAATGCGACGATGTCGCGCTGATCCCGCCGCATCCGGTCGAGCTGCCGCTGGCGAGCCCGCTGGCGCTCGATCGCGCCGCCGAGATGATCATCAAGGCACAGCGTCCGCTGGCGATGCTGGGCGCCGCCGCCTCGCGGCCGCGCTCGACCTCGGACCTCGCCCAGTTCGTGATCAGGACCGGCATTCCCTATTTCACCACGCAGATGGGCAAGGGAACGGTGCCCGGCGGCACCGAGCTCTACATGGGCACGGCAGCACTGTCCGAGCGCGACTATGTGCATGAGGCGATAGAACAGGCCGACCTCATCATCACCATCGGCCACGACACGATCGAGAAGCCGCCCTTCATCATGGGCGACAAGGGACCGAAGGTCATCCATGTCGGCTACCAGCCGGCCAATGTCGAGCAGGTCTATTTCCCGCAGACCGAGGTGATCGGCGACATCGGCGCTTCGCTCAGGCTGCTTGCCGATCGTATCGAGGGCAAGATCCCCAACGCACAGGCGCTGCTGCCGCTGCGCGAAGGCATTTTGAGCCGCATCGCCGCGCGCGCCACCGAGGACCGTTTTACGCCACAGCGTCTGGTCCACGATATCCGTGAGGTGATGCCGGCCGACGGCATCCTGGCTCTCGACAACGGCATGTACAAGATCTGGTTCGCCCGCAATTACCGCACCCGCGTCGCCAACACGCTGCTGCTCGACAATGCGCTGGCCACGATGGGCGCAGGCCTGCCCTCGGCGATGACGGCGGCGATGCTCTATCCCGGCCGCCGCGTCATGGCGATCTGCGGCGATGGCGGCTTCATGATGAACAGCCAGGAGCTGGAAACCGCCGTCAGGCTCAAGCTCAATCTGGTCGTGCTGATCATCGAGGACCATGCGTTCGGCATGATCCGCTGGAAGCAAGCGGTCGACGCCTTTCCCGATTTCGGCATGACCTTCGGCAACCCTGATTTCGTCAAATATGCAGAAGCCTATGGAGCCAAGGGCACCAGGGTCGGCGCCATCGCCGACCTCAAGCCGACGCTCGAAAGTGCGTTCACCGCCGGCGGCGTCCATCTCGTCGTCGTTCCGATCGACTATTCGGAGAACGAGCGTGTCCTGGTCGAAGAACTGCGCCACCGGCTACCGGCGCCACCGCAAACTTGACGCCGGAGCAAGAGATCGCTGCAGTGGTCAGGCGGCCCGGACTTTGGCGCTCCCACGCGCCCAGGCCGGCAGCCAGTCGCCATGCGCCGCGAGCAGCTCATCGACCAGCGACCAGATCTGGTCGAGGTCGAGTTCGGCCGCCGTGTGCGGGTCCATCATTGCGGCGTGGTAGATGTGCTCGCGGTTCTCCGTCATCAGCGCCTGCACGGTCAGTTCCTGTACGTTGATGTTGGTGCGGATCAGCGCGGTGAGCTGCGGCGGCAACTCGCCAATATAGGTCGGCTGGATGCCGGAGGCGTCGACCAGGCATGGAACCTCGGCTGCGCAATTGTCCGGCAGCGAGGTGATGCAGCCATTGTTGCGGACATTGCCGTAGATCACCGACGGCTCGCCGGTCCACACCGAATTCATGATCGAGGAGGCGTATTCCTTCGACTGCTCGACCTCGATGCGGTCGGCCGAGCGATAGGCCTCGGCCTGTCCCTTCCAGCGCTCGATCTGCTCGATGCAGCGTTTTGGATATTCATCGAGTGGAATGCCGAATTTCTCGATCAGGTCGGGGCGCCCCTCCTTGATGAAATAGGGCGTGTATTCGGCGAAATGCTCGGAGCTTTCGGTGACGAAGTAGCCGAGCCGCGTCAGCATCTCGTAGCGCACCTTGTTGGGGCAGCGCGGATTCCAGCCGGGCTTCGGCGCCCTGCCCTCGCGATAGGCGCGGACGAGGTCCGGATAGAGGTTGCGGTAGGTGCCGTCGGCCTGGCGATGCTCGAACTTCAGATAGAACGCCATGTGGTTGATGCCGGCCGAGCGATAGCGGATCTCCTCGTAGGGAATGTCGAGATCGTGCGCCAGTTCCATCGCCGTGCCTTGCACCGAATGGCAAAGGCCGACCTGCTTAATGCTGGGGTATTTCTCTGAAATCGCCCAGGTGTTGATCGCCATCGGGTTGACGTATTGCAGCATGATCGCCTCTGGACAGACGGCCAGCATGTCCTCGCAGATCTTCCACAGATGCGGCACGGTCCTTAAGCCGCGCATGATGCCGCCGACGCCGAGCGTGTCCGCAATGGTCTGGCGCAGGCCGTATTTCTTCGGCACCTCGAAATCGGTGACGGTGCAAGGTTCATAGCCACCGATCTGGAAAGCGACGACGACGAAATCGGCGCCGGCAAGCGCCTTGCGCTGATCTGAATAAGTCTCGGCCTTCGCCTTCACGCCGAGCGTCGCAATCAGCTTGTTGACGACGATGGCGCTCTCTTCCAGCCGCTGCGGATTGATGTCCATCAACGCGATCGTCGCGCCAGACAGCGACGGCCGCTGCAGCACGTCGCCGACAATGTTCTTCATGAACACGGTCGAGCCCGCGCCGATGAAGGTGATCCTGGGATGTCTTGCCACTTCTAAACCTCCGGCACTGTTCTACGCCACGTCGAAGGCGGCCCTGACGAGCCGTTCGGTGTAGGCGGTCTTGGGATTGGTGAGGACCTCGTCGACGGGTCCCTGTTCGACGATCTTGCCGTTCTGCATGACGATGACGCGATGGCAGAGTGCGCGCACCACCTTGAGGTCGTGCGAGATGAAGAGATAGCTCAGGCCGCGTTCGTCCTGCAGCTTGCGCAACAGATCGATGATCTGCGCCTGCACCGAAAGGTCGAGCGCCGATGTCGGCTCGTCGAGCAGGATGAATTCGGGCTCGAGCGCTATGGCACGCGCGATCGCAATGCGCTGCCGTTGGCCGCCGGAAAATTCGTGCGGAAAGCGCGAAAGGATATCGCCGGGCATGCCGGCGCTGACCAGCGCGTCGCGCACCCGCTCGACCCGCTCGCGCCGTGTCGCGCCCAACCTGTTGACGACCAGCCCTTCCTCGATGATCTGGCCGATCGTCATGCGCGGGTTGAGCGACGAGAACGGATCCTGGAAGACAACCTGCATGCGTGAGCGCAGCGGCCGCATCTCGGCGCGCGACAGGCCCTGGATCGGCTGGCCGTCGAAGCTGATCTCGCCGCGCTTGGCATCGGTGAGTTTGAGCAAAGCGAGACCGAACGTGGTCTTGCCGGAGCCGGATTCGCCGACCAGCCCCAGCGTTTCGTGGCGGCAAAGTTTCAGGCCGAGATTGTCGACGGCGACCAACTCGCGCCAGTCCGGTTTCAGGAACGAGCCATGGCGCAGCATGAATGAGACGCGCATGTCGCGAGCCTCGAGGATGGTGCCGCTGTTTTCCGGCAGCGGCTGCGGCTTGCCGTGCGGCTCGGAGGCGAGCAGCCGTTTGGTGTAGGAATGCTGCGGATCGGCGAACAGCCGCTCGGTGACATTGTGCTCGCACATCTCGCCATGCTGCATGACATAGACATAGTCGGAGAATTTGCGCACCACGGTGAGGTCGTGGGTGATCAGGATGACCGCCATCCTGAGCTCTTTTTGCAGATTGCGGATCAGGTTGAGGATCTGCGCCTGCACGGTGACGTCGAGCGCGGTCGTCGGCTCGTCGGCAATCAGCACATCGGGATCATTGGCGAGCGCCATGGCGATCATCACCCGCTGGCGCTGCCCCCCCGACATCTGGTGCGGATACTGCTTGATACGTGCTTCCGGCTCGGGGATCTGGACATGCCGCAGCAATTCGAGCGCCCGCGCCCAGGCCTGCTTGCGGCTCACCTTGCGATGCACCCGGATCGCCTCGACGATCTGGCTGCCGACCGTGTAGATCGGGTTGAGCGAGCTCATCGGCTCCTGGAAAATCATCGAGATGCGGTTGCCGCGCAGCTTGCGCCGGGCGCTCTCCGGAAACTTCAGTATGTCCTGCCCACAATAGTCGACGGTTGATTTCGCAGAGACGGTCGCCCGCTTCGACAACAGCCCCATGACGGTACGCGCCGTCACCGACTTGCCAGAGCCGGACTCGCCGACGATCGCGATGGTCTCGCCGCGATAAAGCTGGAACGAGACGTCCTTCACCGCCTCGACGACACCGTGCTCGACCTTGAAGGCGACCTCGACGTTGCGGGCATCGATGATCGGCTGGTCGTGGCGATCGGCATGGTCGAGCCGGACGGCGGGTGCGAAGGATTGTGCGAGCGCGACGGTCATTCCGGCCACCTCAATAGGGATCGACGGCATCGCGCAGGCCGTCGCCCAGCGCGTTGAAGGCAAACACGGTGATCAGCACGAAGCCGACCGGCGACAGGATCCAGGGATAGGTGCCGATGACCGAATAGGTCGCGGTGTCCTGCAGCATCAGCCCCCACGAGATCAGCGGCGGCTTCACCGCGAAGCCGAGGAAACCGAGAAAGGCTTCGAGCAGCACCACCGTCGGGATCGCAATCGTCACGGCGACGATGACGTGGCTCATCACATTGGGGAAAATGTGCTGCATGATGATGCGCATGTCGGTGGCGCCGACTGCCATGGCGGCGCGCACATAGTCGATCCGCGCCAGCGCCAAAGTCTTGCCGCGCACCTCGCGCGACATCTGCGCCCAGCCCAGTGCCGACATCACGATGATGACGAAGGCGAGGAAGACGTTGGTCGGCGCGGTCACCGGGATCAGCGTCGTCAGCGCCAGATAAAGCGGCAATTGCGGGAAGGCGAGCACCAGCTCGACGAAGCGCTGCACCCAGACGTCGAAACGGCCGCCGAAATAGCCTGACACCATGCCGACCGTGGTGCCGATGACGGTGATGATGAACACGACCGTGAGCGCGATCATCAGCGAGACACGCGAGCCCTGGATGGCGCGCGACAGCACGTCCCGGCCGAACTTGTCGGTGCCGAGGAAATGCACCGGCAGGCCGTCGGTCGAGGCGAAGAAATGCCGGTTGGCGGGGATCAGCCCGAGCAACCGGTACTCGGCGCCTTTCACGAAAAAGCCGAGCAGGCGCGGATGCTCGTAATCCGGCCCAACGACCGGCTGGAAGGTGACCGGGTCGAGGTCAGCTGAATCCGCCAGTGCATAGACCCGCGGCTGCCAAACGAAATTGCCGTCCTTGTCGTGGAAGCTCATCACTTGCGGTGGGGCGAAAGCGACATCGGTCACCTTGGGGTCCATCGGCGCGAAGAAATCGGCAAACAGCGCCATCACCACCAGAAGCACAACCAGGATCAGCCCGGCCATGCCGGTCCAGGAGCGCCGCAGCCGGCGCCAGACCAGCGCCATGTAGCTCTCATTGCCGCGCGGGGTCGCAACCGCGATTGCTTCGGCCGGCAGCGGCGGCGGGGATGGGTCGCGCGCCAGCATCTAGCTCTCCCCGAACTGGCGCACGCGCGGGTCGAGCAGCGCAAGCAGCATGTCGGCAATGATGTTGCCGACGATCAGCGTCGCCGACAGCACCATCATGAAGGTCGCCGTGACATAGACGTCGCCGACCGCCATCGAACCGACAATGGCCGGCCCGACCGTCGGCAGCGTGAAGATGATCGCCGTCTCGATCTCGCCGGTCAGCATGTAGGGCAGCACCACGCCCTGATACATGATGAGCGGGTGCAGCGCGTTGGGCACGGCATGGCGCATGACGACGGCGCCGCCGGTCAAGCCCTTGGCCTTGGCGGTCTCGACATATTGGGCGTTCAGCGTATCGAGCAGATTGCCGCGCATGACGCGCATATTGTAGGCGAGCCCGCCAAAAGTGGCGATCGCCACCACCGGCCAGACATGCCGGACGAGGTCGGCGAATTTCGCCCACGACCACGGCGCGCCGCCATATTGCGGCGAGAAGAAGCTGCCGATCTCCGACACGTTGAACTGGAAGACCATGAGATAGACGATGATCAGCGCCATCAGGAAGCGCGGCACGGTCATGCCGAGGAAGGAGATGGCCGACAGCGTCGTGTCGATCCAGGTGTATTGCCGGGTCGCCGCCCATATCCCGAAGGTGATGCCGAGCACCGAAGCGAGCAGATGGCAGACCAGCGCCAGCAGCAGCGTGCGTGGCAGACGTTCGCCCACGACGTCGGCGACCGGCTTGTTGTAATAGAGGCTGTAACCGAAATCGCCGCGGGTGACGATGCCCGCGACCCAGTTCAGATACTGGACCGGCAAAGGCTTATCGAGACCGTGTTCGACCCGGTATGCCTGCGCCTGCGCATCCGCCTCGGCAAAGGACGCGCCGCCCTGGTTGATGAGCTGCGAGCGGATGTAGTCGGCATAGTCGCCTGGCGGCGCCTGGATGATGGCAAAGGTGACCAGGCTCAAAATGACGAGAACCGGTATTGCCGATGCTATGCGCATGGCCAGGAATCGCAGCACCGTCTCGCCTCCTTGTTGCAGGTTAAGGATTGTCTGCCGCTGACCTTACTCCATCCCGGCCGCGCGCGCAGCGCGGCCGGGAGTCAGCCAGGGGAGGTAACTCAGTTTGTCGGACCCTTTTCGCCGGGCTTGCCAGGAAGCTGCTCGGGGAAGAGTTCGTATTTCTGCTGCTTGTCGGCGGCGACGAACAACCGCTCGCGCACGATCGAATCCTCGGCCCAGTTGAACATGAAGATCGGCGTTCCTTGCGGGACGTTGGAGAAGCGCTTGTTGAGGATCAGGGCGCCGGGATATTCGGTCAGCCCGACATTGTAGACATGCTCGGTCGAGATCTTCTGGAACGTCTTCATCAGGCTGGCGCGCTCGTCATTGTCCTGGCTGGAGACGAACTTGTTGACGATGTCGACAAGCTCCTTTTCGAACGGCATCAGGTCGACCACGCCGCTTTCCGGCGCGCGATGGTTCCAGCTGGTCTTCGGTCCGACCGGCGCGAGCTGCTCGGTGTTCTGCACAACGGCGGTCAGTTCCTGATCGTTGCGGCGCACCAGCCAGTCGAAGCGGCCGGAATATTGCGCGGCGTCGCGCTGGGTGCCATTGAGGCTGTTGAGCACGACACGAATGCCGAGCTTTTCCATCTGGCCGACGACGCCCTCCGCCAGGCTCTTGTCGGTGGTGTAGTCGTTGTTGACCAGCATGACGATCTCGACATTCTTGCCGCCGGCGGTGCCTGCGGGGAAATTGACGAAGCCGTCACCGTCGGTGTCCTTGAGCCCTGCCTTGGCGAGTTCGGCCTTGGCGCCTTCCAGATCGAACGGATAGTAGACGGTCGAATTGCGGTCATAGAACGAGGTGCCGGAGGAAAAGCCGCCGGGATAGATGGCGTTGAACGGACCCTTGACCAGCGAGTCGCCGAGCGCCTTGCGATCGAGCGCCATGGTGACGCCCTTGCGGAAATCCTCATTGCGGTTCAGCTCGCGGATCGCCTGGCCGCGTTCGTCCGGATTGCCCCAGCCATTGGCGGAAAAGTTCATGCGCAGATTGTAGCCGATCAGGCGCGGGCCGAAGGCGAGACGGGCCGGCGCATCCTTGTCCGCCGCCCGCTTCAGCGAAGCGACGAAATTCTCCGGCTGTTCGAGATTGGAGAAGTCGGCAGCGCCCGCCACCGCCTGGACGTCGCGGTCGGCCCATGTCGACAGCTTGTAGTGCAGCTCGTTGAGGTAGGGCAGCTGGTTGCCCTTCTCGTCGACCTTCCAGTAGTAGGGGTTGCGGCGCATGACGATGATGTCGTCGGGCCTGTACTCCACCGGCACCCAGGCGCCCATCACCGGTATGTTCATATATTCCGGCGGGAAGGCGTTCTTGAACTGCTCATAGGTGTTCTTCGAATATTTCGGGTGCTGCGGCTTCAAAATGTGCGACGGACCGGGGCAGAAGGTGCCGTAGGCCATGGCGTAGAGATACTGCTTTGGGAAAGCCTCCTTGAAGGTCCACTCGACGGTGTAGTCGTCGATCTTCTTCAGCGTCGTGCCGACGCCGAAAGTTTCCTGCGTGGCGCCGTTCAGCGGCGAGACATTGGGATCGACGACCTCGTCATCCCAGTAGAACATCAGATCGTCGGCATTGAACGCAACGCCATCGGACCATTTGGCACCTTCGATCAGATGCATCGTCAGCTTGTGGCCATCCTTCGACCACTCCCAGCTCTTGGCCAGATTCGGCAGCGGCTCCGTGTCCTTGGCCTCGACCTGGAACAAGGGCGCGGTGCGCGTCAGGCATTCGGAAAGGCCGATGTCGATGCCGCCCCAGCCTTGCGTCTGGCCGGCGCCATAGTTCCAGCCTTCCGGCCGGCCGCCGATGACGTGGCGCATGGTGTCGCCGTACACGCCGATGCCGTCCGGCATGTTGCCGGTCTTGTACACCAGCGGCTCCTTCGGCAGGCGATCCTTGACCGGCGGCAGCTTGCCGGTCTTGACGTATTTCTCGGTAACCCAGTCAGGCTCGTGATATTCGGGCAGAGCCTTGAATTCCAGGATGGAATCGCGGGCGACGTATTTGATCTTGCCCTCGGCGGGAAACTGCGCCGGTACCGGCGGCGTGGTCGGCTCGGATGCGTATGCGCTGAACGCCAAGGCCGAGACGCTTAGCGCCAGGCCGGCGAGAATGCCAATTCTGCGAAAGTTCCTCATCGTGTCCTCCCAGATGTTTCGACGTCTGCTGCTGCCTGCATCACTTCACGACGGCTGATCGGCGAACCGGCCTCCCGCGGTTCGCCTGCAAGCATTTCAGCCGGCCTGTTTCAGTGCCGTCTTTTCGGCGCGCAATTCCTCGATCGAGCGCACATTGCGCCGCGCCGCACCCGCCCAGTCGCGGGTCTTGACCTTCGATTTGGAAAGCCGCTCCTGCGCTGCCGGCACGGCATCGGCATATTGCGGCAGCCAGCGCGCCTGGGCGACGACCATCTCGTCGACCATCTGCCAGACCTCTTCCGGCGTCGACACGGCACCCACCAGCGGATCGTGCAGCACGGCGAGCTTCAACAGGTCGATGTCGCCCGATATCGCAGCATGCACAGACATGCGTTGGACGTTGATCGAGGCCATGCAGGTGGCAGCACAGGCTTCCGGCAGTGTGATGCCGGACGCCATGTTGATGCCGAAGCGATCCACGAAGCCGGGCGACTCGATGATGGCGTCCTGCGGCAGGTTGGTGATGATGCCGGTGTTCTTGACGTTGAAATGGCCGCGATAGACGCGGTTGGTCTCCAGCGCTTCGAGGATTCGGCTGGCGTGCTCGTTGGAGCGCTTGGCCGGATCGATCGGCTGCGACGCCGCTTCGAGGAATTGCGGATACTCCGTCTCGAACCAGTTGCGCGTTTCGGTGGAATAGCGGAGGTAGCCGCCAGTCTCACCATGGATCCAGTCGGACATGTCGATCCAGCGGGTGATTTCGTCCGGCCGCTTGCGGTACCAGGGCAGATATTCGGAGAGATGGCCGTTGCTTTCGGTCGAATAGACGCCAAAACGCTTCAGCACATCGATGCGCAGCTTTTCCTGCTGCGAGTACACCGGATGCGCCTCGAAGGCGGCGATCAGCTCATCCTTGCCTATTCTGCGGCCGTTGAGCCGCAGATCGATGAACCAGGTCTGGTGATTGATGCCGGAGCAGACATAGTCGAGTTCGCCATGCGACTTGGCGCCGAGCACTTCGGCGATCTGTGCGGCGCCGTGCTGGACGCCGTGGCAGAGGCCGACGGTGTCGACCTTGCCGTATTCGATCGCCGCCCAGGTGTTCATCGCCATCGGGTTGGCATAGTTGAGGAATTTGGCGCCCGGCTCTGCAACCTCCAAGATGTCTTTGCAGAAGTCGAGGATGACCGGGATGTTGCGCTGGCCATAGAGGATGCCGCCCGCGCAGATCGTATCGCCGACGCACTGGTCGATGCCGTATTTCAAGGGAATGCGGATATCGTCGGCATAGGCCTCGAGCCCGCCGACCCGCACGCAGCTGATGACATAGCGCGCGCCTTCCAGTGCCTTGCGACGGTCCGTCGTCGCCGTGACTTTTGTCGGCAGCCCGTTGGCCTCGACGATGCGGTCGAGGATCGCCTTGATCATCCCGAGATTGTGCTCGCTGAGATCGGTCAGCGCGAATTCAATGTCGGCGAATTCCGGAACGCACAAAATGTCGGTGAACAGCTTTTTGGTGAAGCCGACGCTGCCGGCGCCAATAATAGCGATTTTGAAACTCATCACCTTACCTCGGGTCCAATCGAATGCCAGGCAAGGAGCAAAGGAGGAGCGCATGGCCGCACGCCATTGGCGCGCATGCCATTGAAGCCGGAATTCCGGCTCTTTCTCCTCCCGCCCGCTCCTCGACCGCGGGTCTTTCGCGTTCTCAGGATTTGGATTATGCCGTTATTCGCGGGCACGGCCAGAGAACGATTATGCTTTCGAGGGTAATTTTGTGCTGCGTGATCTGATCGCCAACGGACAGTTGATGCGGACCATCTCGCTGCCGCGCGGCCGCCAGCGCCTGCACGCCATGCCGACCAGTACCGGCTATGAGGTGCGCGAGGGCGTGACCTACGACTGGGATGGGCGCAAGCGCGGCCAGACACCGTTCACCGTGCTCCAGCACACGATCAGCGGCACCGGCCAGCTGCGCTACGAAAACCGCAACTACCGCCTGCAGGCCAACGACACGCTGCTGGTGCTGGTACCGCACAACCACCGCTACTGGCTGGAGAAAGGCGACCGCTGGGAATATTTCTGGATCTCGATGAATGGCGAGGAGGCGCTGCGCATCCACAAATCCATTCTCAGCGTCTCAGGTCCGGTGCTCCGGCTGCAGCCGGAGACGATCGATCATCTCGCCGATTGCAGCCTGCGCCTGATCAAGGGTGGCGCTTCGCCCGGATCTGCTTCGGCGATCGCCTATGAGGCGGCGATGGCGCTCTACGACGATGTCTTCGGCTCGCACGCCTTCACCGAAAAGCAGAGCGCCATGCAGCCGGTCATCGACCATATCAACGCCAATCTCGACAAGCCGCTGCCGGTGGCCGATCTGGTGCAAATCAGCGGCCTCAGCCGCGCGCATTTCTCACGCTGCTTCGCCGAAAGCGAAGGCATCCCGCCGGCCGAATTCGTGCTGCAGCAGCGGCTGCAGCGGGCGGCAAAGCTGCTGACCAAGGCCGACTTCCTGCCGGTCAAGGAGGTCGCCATATTATGCGGCTTCGAGGACGCCAACTATTTCTCGAAAGTCTTCCGCCGGCTCTACGGCATCAACCCGACGCAGTTCCGCACCACCGGCATGTATGCCAGCCTGGGCACCAACCGGTAGGATTGGTTGCCGGCTTCAGGCGACTGTCAGCCGATGCGGTTGCCGCTCTCCGGATCGAACAGATGCAGCGCTGCCGGATCGGCCGACAGCCGCACCGTATCGCCCGGTCGGATGGTGCTGCGCCCCATGACGAAGACGCAGACCAGCTGCCCCGCGAACCTGACATAGAACTGCGTCGACAGGCCGAGCGGCTCAACCACTTCGACCTCAGCCTTGAGCGGACCATCGTCCACGAGCTGGATGTGTTCCGGCCGCAACCCGACGGTCAGCTTGTCACCATCCTTGAGCGGCAGACCGTCTGGCAATCTCAGCTTCTGGCCATCGGCCAGCACCGCATCCACCTTGCCGCCCTTGGCGACTGTCGCCGGCAGAAAATTCATGCCGGGCGAGCCGATGAAACCGGCGACGAAGGTGTTGACCGGCCGATCGTAGAGTTCGAGCGGATGGCCGACCTGCTGGACGTAGCCGTCATGCATGACGACGATACGGTCGGCCATGGTCATGGCTTCGATCTGGTCGTGCGTGACATAGACCGAAGTGGTTTTCAGCTGCTGGTGCAGCGCCTTGATCTCGGCGCGCATATGCACGCGCAGTTTGGCGTCGAGATTGCTGAGCGGCTCGTCGAACAAAAACACTTTGGGATCGCGCACAATGGCGCGGCCCATGGCGACGCGTTGGCGTTGGCCGCCCGACAATTGCCGCGGCAGGCGGCCCAGAAAACTGTCGAGGCCGAGCCGCTTGGCGGCCGCCCCTACCCTGCCGTCGATCGTCGTCTTCTCCGCCTTCTTCAAGAGCAGGCTGAAGCCCATATTCGATGACACATCCATATGCGGATAGAGCGCATAGGACTGGAACACCATGGCGATGTCGCGGTCCTTCGGCGCGACATCGTTGACCAGCCGTTCGCCGATGCGGATTTCACCGCCGGACACTTCCTCCAGCCCGGCGATCATGCGCAGCAAGGTCGACTTGCCGCAACCGGACGGGCCGACCAGCACGACGAACTCGCCATCGGCGATTTCGAGATCGACGCCGTGCAGAATGCGCAGCGACCCGTAATCCTTCTCGACGTTTTGCAGCGTGACGGAAGCCATCGATTATCCTTTGACCGCGCCGGCGGTGAGGCCGGTGACGAGATAGCGTTGCAGGAAGGCGAAGAAGATGCAGACCGGGATCAGCGCCAGGATCGACGCCGCCATCATCTGCCCCCAGTCGACGGCGAACTTGCCGATATAGGTGAGCAGGCCGACGGCGAAGGTCTTCTGGTCGTCGCTGGAGATCAGCATCAGCGCAAACAGCAATTCGCTCCAGGCTGCGGTAAAGACGAAGCCGAGCGTGGCGCCCATGCCGGGCAAGGTCAGCGGCACGATCACCTTGCGCATCGCTTGCGCCCGCGTGCAGCCATCGATCATCGCCGCCTCTTCGAGGTCCTTCGGAATGCCGTCGAAGAAGGACTGCATCAGGAAGGTGGCGAACGCCGTGTTGAAGGCGGTGTAGATGATGATCAGGCCGACCAGGCTGTTGGTCAGGCCGAGCTCGCCCATGACGCGGTAGATCGGTGGTATCACCATCACCAGCGGGAAAGTTTGCGTCAGCAAAAGCATAATCGCTAGCGTCGCCTTGCCGCGAAAGGTAAAGCGCGACATGGCATAGCCGGCGAGCGTGGCGATGACGGTGACGAATGCCGCTGTCGACACCGAGACGATGACGCTGTTGAGGAAATAGCGCGGGAAATCAGAGGCTTCGAGCACAGTGATGAAGTTGCGCAGCGTCGTTTCCGAGGGCCACAGCGTGATGCCCTCGGAATAGAGCAGCCGCTCCGGCGTCACCGAAATCTTCAGCGTCCAGAAGATCGGGAACAGAGCGAAGATCATGTAGGCGGCGATCGCCGCGTAGAGGCCGATGCCGCTGAAAATGCGCGATGAGGTGGAGCGACCGGCGATCATCAGACGTGCCTCACCAGCAAGCGACGAATTGCGATCAGCGCAATCGCATAGGCGATGAGCAGGACCAAGAGCAGCACCGCCACCGCCGAGGCATAGCCCTTGTCCAGCGACTTGAAGGCGCTGACATAGATGTAGACCGGCACGGTGCTGGTCGATCCCGCCGGCCCGCCTTCGGTCATGACGAAGATCAGGTCGGCGAAGGTGGCGATCCAGATCGTGCGCAGCATGACGGTGATGACGATGGTCGGCGCCAGGAACGGCAACGTCACCTTGGTGAAGCGTTGCCATGGCGAGGCGCCGTCTATGGCGGCTGCCTCATGCAGCTCCGACGGGATCGACTTCAGCGCCGCCAAGAGCGTGATGGCGAAAAACGGAATGCCGAACCAGATGTTGGCGACGATCGGCCCCCACATGGCAGTGGCCGGATCCGACAGCACATTGGTCGGCTCGGCCTTCAACCCAAGTGCGAACAGCCAGTGCGGCAGCGGCCCGATGATCGGGTTGAACAGCCACGCCCAGGTCAGGCCCGACAGGAAGGACGGCACCGCCCAGGGCAGGAACACCACAGCCTGCACGAACTTGCGGCCATAGAACGGTTTGTCCAGCAGCAGCGCGAGACCAAGCCCGAGGAAGAACTGGAAGAACAGGCTGGCGACGGTCCACCACAGCGTGTTGACCAGCGCCTGCCCCAGCACCTGGTCGGACAGCATCGCCTCGTACTGGCCGAGGCCGACATATTCGGACTTGAAGGCGGAGAATTTGCGGAAGGAATAGCTGATGCCGATGATCAGCGGCACCAGCAGCACCACGACCAGAAGCACGATCGCCGGCGAGAGATAAAGCCAGGGCTCGATGGCGGCATGCGTCAGCCGCTTCTTTCGCGGCCGGCCTGCGGATCGTATTTCGGACACGGCATAGGTCATCGGGTGCTAATTCGTCTCCTGGAGGAGCGCCGGGATTGGCGACAAGCGTCCTCCCCGCTCACGGGGAAAGATGCCGGTCCACCCTCCGTAGCTGCAGCGCAGCTGCCGCGGAGGACGGGCAGGCAGATGAGGGGCAGCGCCAGCCTTGGGGTGCTTGCGCTGCCCCTCATCCGGCCCTTCCGGGCCAACTTCTCCCCGTATAGTGACGGGGAGAAGGAAGAAGGCCTACTTCTTGTTCTTGGCCATCCAGTCCTGCTGTTCCTTGGTCAGGAACGCGGCCCATGCGTCGGCCGCCTCCTTGGCCGACTTCTGGCCGAGCAGCACTTCCTGGAAGTTCTTGATCGCCACCTGGTCGACGAAATTGCCGAGATTTTCGAGATGTGTCGGCGGCGTCACCATTTCATATTTGGAGGTGTCGCTGAGCTCGGTGAACCAGCCCTTGAACTGCTCGGTCTTGAAATGGGCATCCTGGTCGGCGCCGTTGTGGATCGGCACGACGCCGACTTCCTTGGCCCATTCCAGATTGTCCTTGGGCGACAACAGCGTCGCCATCAGCTTCCAGGCATCGTCCTTGTGCTGCGAATTGGCGAACATCGCCCAGCCGGCATAGCCCAGCGTCGGATAGGACTTGCCGCTTGGCCCGACCGGCAGCGGCGCCACGGCAAAATCGTCGGCGCTCATCTTGTCGGCAATGCCGATCAGCGCATCCGGATCCTGGTTGAGCATGGCGCAGGTGCCAGAATAGAAGCCGGTGACGGTCTCGTTGAAGCCCCAGCTCACCGCATCCTTCGGCGCCAGTCCATCCTTGTACATGTCGGCCAGCATCTGCAGGCCCTTGACCGAGCCTTCCTCGTTCATGGTCGAGGTGCCGTCCTCGTTGAAATAGCCGCCCTTGCCCTGGGCGATGTTCATAAACATGTGCATGCCGTTGAAGGCGCCCGGTCCACCGCGCAGGCAATAGCCATATTTGCCGGGAATGGCCGAGATCTTCTTGGAGTCGGCGATGAAGTCGTCGAGCGTCGCCGGCGGGCCGTCGAGACCGGCTTCCTTGAACAGCTTCTTGTTCCAGAACAGCGCGTTCACATAGTAGCCGTAGGGGATCATGAACTGGGTGTTGTTGACGGTCGAGCCGAACTGCTTGGCGCGCTCGCCGAGTGTCTTGGCGTCGTCCCACTTGGCCATGTAGGGGCCGAGATCCTCGAGCTGGCCGTTGGTGGCATAGAGGCCCATCCAGCGCTCCGGCATCTCGACAATGTCGGGCGTGTCGCCGGCCTGCACCATGGTCAGGAATTTCTCGAAGGCCTGGCCCCAGGGCAGCGAGACCACCTCGACCTTGACGCCCGCATTGGCGGCTTCGAACTCGGCGATCTGTTTCTTCAAAAATTCGGTGCGCTGCGGGCTGGTGATGACCTCGACCAGCTTGAGTGTGGTGTCGGCCAATGCGCCGCTGGCGGAAATTGCCAGGCCGGCAGCGGTGGCAAGCATGATGCTCAGTCTTTTCATGTTCAGAACTCCCATTTTGAACCCAGTTATTTTTTTGCTTTGTCGAAGGCCTGGGCGATGTCGGCCCAGAGGTCTTCGACGCTTTCCAATCCGACATTGAAGCGGATGGTTCGGGGGCTGACGCCGAAGCGCGCCATCGAATTGAGACCCGGCGTCTGCTCGAGCGAGGCTTTTGCCGGCACGACCAGGCTTTCGTGACCGCCCCAGCTGACGCCGATGCGGAAGAATTTCAGCGCATCGACGAAAGCGGGAATGTCGACATCCTCCGTCACCTCGAACGAGAACAGCCCGGCATAGCCGGCAAGTGTCTTCTTGCCGGGATGGTTGGAATAGGCGGGATGATTGACCCGCTCGACCTTGTCATGCGCCTTCAGCCGCTCGGCGATGGTGAGCCCGCTCTTCATATGATGCGGCAGCCTGAGCGGCAGCGTGCGCAGGCCGCGCAGCAGCAGCCAGCCTTCGAAGGGCGACAGCTTGGCGCCAAGCTGCGAATAGGTCTGGTCGTTGATGTGCTTGATGTGGGCGGCCGAGCCCGCCACCACACCGGCAACGGTGTCGCTGTGGCCGCCGAGATATTTCGAGGCCGAATGCAGCACCAGATCGACGCCGTGCAGGATCGGTTTCTGGAACACCGGCGTTGCCCAGGAATTGTCGATGGTGGTGACGATGCCCTGCTCTTTCGCCAGCCGCGTCAGATGCTCGAGATCCTGCAGCTCGAACATCATCGATGTGGGGCTTTCCAGATAAAGCAGTTTGGCGCCCGGCAGTGCCGCCGCGACCGCATCCGGATCGGAGCCGTCGACATAGTCGACCTTGATGTGCAAGCGCGGGAACAGCCGCTCGAACAGCCGGTAGGCGTCGCCATAGCAGTTGCGCACCGCAACGATGCGCTCGCCGGCGCCGACAAAGGCCAGCAGTGTGGCACTGATCGCCGCCATGCCGCTGGAAAAGCCGCGCGCGGCTTCCGCACCTTCGAGGGCGGCGACACGTGACTCGAATTCCATCACCGTCGGATTGTCGCCGCGCGAATAGATCGGCTGCTTCCTGCGGCCGGCAAACGTGTCGGCCATCTCGGCATAGCTGCCGAAGGTGAACAGCGAGGTCTGGTAGATCGGCGGTACCACGGCATTGCCAGGGAACGGATCATCATGCGCTAGAAGCGTCGCCGCCTCGGCGAGATAGTCGCTGCCGAAAGTGCCCTGGTCGAAGCCGTGCTCGTTCATTTGCGGTCCGAAAGTTTGAGGTTGGCGGCACCGCGCTTCAGATCGTCCTCGACGGTAGCGATCAGCTTCAGCGCTTCGGCCCGGGCGCCTTCCGGGTCGTGCGCKGCGATGCAATTGAAGATGGTGCGGTGGTAGGGAAAGCTGGCATGGCCGAAATCGCGCACGCCGAGCGGATGCTCCCAGAAGCGGTGAAACAGTTCGTGCATGGCAGCGATGATTTGCTCGAACAGCGGATTGCCGGAGGCGCGATAGATCGCCTGGTGGAACTCCCAGTCCTCCTCCGACGACATGCCGGCGCGCATCTTGAAGGCGTCTTCCATGATGTCGAGCTTGCGCTCGATCTCGGCGAGGTCGTCCTCGTCGGCGCGAATGGCGCAAAGGGCTGCGGCTTCCGCCTCTAGCGCCCGGCGAATCTCCAGCGTGCGCATCAGGCCGGTAAAATCATTGCCGCCGGCAAGCGTCAGCGGCATGTGCAGCATATCGAGCGAAACCGCGGCCTTGAGATAGGTACCCGAGCCCTGCCGGCGCTCGACCAGGCCAAGCCCTTCCCAGCGTGTCAGCGCCTCGCGCACCGTGTTGCGGCTGACCTTGAGCTGCTCGGCCAGGATGCGTTCGGTCGGCAGCCGCTCGCCGGGCTCCAGCTTTTCGCGCATGACGAAACCGGCCAATGCCTTCAGCACCGCGTCGTCGCGCGCAGTCGTCTGGATGGGCGGAAGGCTGAATTCGGTCACGCTGGCAATCACAGAAAGTGGTCCAATGGTCCAACCAATTTCTGCATGAATGACAGGAGCTGTCAACAGGGAAACGCGGCAGGGCCGAAGGCCGGGGATATTCGCCTTCGGCCCAGCTGCTTCAGCCGTGGATGCGCACGAGTTCGACAGCCGCGCGGGCGGCGCGCCAGCGCGCGAACATCTCCTCGCGAACCCGTCTCGAACCAGAGAGGCGCACCTTTGCCTGCGCAAGCACGGCAGGCGAAGCCTCGGCAGGCGTGCCCGACTGGAACGGAGGTGCCGGAGCATATTCGAGCGAAAGCTGCACGATCTCAGCCTCTTCCTGCCCGAGCAGCCTTGCAACCAGCGCCAGACCGAAATCGATGCCGGAGGTGACGCCGCCGGCGGTGATCAGCTTGCCGTCCTCGACGATACGCTCATCGACCGGGATCGCCCCGAACTCCTCAAGGAAATCATGCGCATACCAGTGCGTCGTCGCCCGCTTGCCCCTGAGCAGCCCGGCCGCGCCGAGCACCAGGGCGCCGCTGCAGACCGAGGTGATGTAGCGCACCTGCGCCGCGCGCTCCCAGACGAAATCGAGGACTGCCTGGTCCTCCAGCAGCGGGTTGACCCCGCCGCCGCCTGGAATGCACAGCACGTCGAGCGGCGGGCAATCGTCGAAGGTCGCCGTCGGGGTAAGCGACAGCCGTGTCGATGACATCACCGGGTTGCGATCCTTCCAGATCAATTCCACCTCTACACCCTTGGCCGAAGCCATGACTTCGTAGGGACCGGTGAGGTCGAGCTGCTGGACGTTGGGGAATACGAGGATGCCGAAACGAAGGGTCATGGAAATCTCCGTGGGTTGACTTCCGGCAATCTAGGCCATCATGGTTTGGCACGATTGCCATTCACCCCTCGTTTCAGGCCAAACCCGATGCGCCGTATCGAAGTGCTTGCCTATCCCGACATTCAGCTCCTCGATGTCAGCGGACCACTTCAGGTCTTTGCCAGCGCCAACGACTTCAAGCGGCAGGCCGGCGAGCCGGCGCCCTACGAGGTCACGCTCGTCGCCGCATCGCCGCGGATCCGGACATCGGCCGGTCTCGTGCTAGAGGCAGCAGCGCTGCCGCCCCACGGAGGTCAGATAGACACGCTGGTCGTGCCTGGCGGATGGGGCGTCAACGCGGCCTGCGACGACCCCGTGCTGGTCCAGTGGATCGCCCGCCGCTCGCGCGATGCAACGCGAACCGCTTCCGTCTGCAGCGGCGCCATGCTGCTGGCGCAGGCGGGCCTGCTCGACGGGCGTCGCGCCGTGACCCACTGGGGACGCTGCGCGGAGTTCGCCCGGCGCTTTCCCGCGGTCCGCCTCGAACCAGACCCGATCTTCATCCGTGACGGTAATGTCTGGACGTCGGCCGGCGTAACGGCGGGTATCGATCTCGCCCTCTCACTCGTCGAGGCCGACCTTGGCCGGCACACGGCACTGGCGGTGGCGCGCGAGCTGGTGGTCTTCCTGAAACGTCCCGGCGGCCAGGCGCAATTCAGCCAGACCCTCAAGCTGCAGCAAGGCGACGGGCGCTTCGACCGGCTGCATGGCTGGATCCTCGAAAATCTGGCAAGCGACCTGTCGCTGACGCAACTGGCCGACCACGCCAATATGAGCCCGCGCAGTTTTTCGCGCCGCTACCGCGAGGCCACCGGCCGGACACCGGCGCGCGCGATCGAGGAGATCCGTATCGAGGCGGCGCGCCGGATGCTCGAGCGCGGCCAGCCGGTCAACCAGACGGCACGCCGCTGCGGTTTCGGCTCGGAGGAAACGATGCGGCGCGGCTTTCTGCGCGTGCTGGGCACCAACCCGCGCGCCTATCGCGAGCGTTTCTGATCGCGACTGCTCGCGCCGTGTCGCGCAGGCCCCTTAGCGTTCAGGCGGGATGCTGCAGCTGGCTGAGCCCGCCATCGACGACGAGGGTGGCCGCGTTCATGAACGGGCACTCGTCGGAAATCATGAACACGGCAGCCAGCGCGATCTCGCGCGCCGAGGCGATGCGGCCGCCCGGATGCAGCGCCAGCGTCTTGGCGCGCGCCGCCGCAGGGTCGGCAAAGCTGTTCCAGTAGTCGGTCGCCTTCTGTGTCTCGACATAGCCGGGCGCCAGCGCATTCACGCGCACGCCTTGCCCCGCATATTCGAGCGCCAGCGATTTGGTCAGCCCGAGCAGCGCGTGCTTGGCGACGGGATAGGGAAAGGTGTGCGGAATGATGGTGAAGCTGTGCGTCGAAGCGATGTTGAGGATTGCCCCGCCACCGCTTGCGATCATGCCCGGCAGCACCGCCTTGCTGCAATTCCAGGCGCCTTTGACGTTGACGTCGAAATTGCGATTCCACTCCTCCTCGGTCGCCTCGAGCGGCGTGGAGAACACATTCACCCCGGCATTGTTGATCAGTGCGTTGATGGGGCCGATAGCGTCGGCCGCTTGGCTGACGGCGGCGGCAATCGCGGCGCCATCGCTGATGTCGGCCGCAACGTGTCCGATATGCCCACGCGACGCGTCAAGGCCGGCCACCGTCTTGTCCAACAAAGCGCCTTCGCGATCGACCAGGAACAGCTTTGCCCCCTCGGCCAGACAGGCCTGCGCAATGGCAAGCCCGATGCCTTGCGCGGCGCCGGTCAGGAAAATGCGTTTGCCGGACAGGCGCTCAGCCATGGCTGTCACTCCACTGGAAGATTGTCAGCGCCGGCCCAGTGCCGACGAACGCAGATTGTCGAGCAGCACGGCAAGCAGCAGGATCACGCCGCGCACAATGTACTGGTAGAAGGCCGGGATGTTGAGCAGGTTCATGGCGTTTTCGGCGATGCCCATGATCAGCACGCCGACGATGACGCCCGACATGGTGGCGCGGCCGCCGGCGAGCGAGACGCCGCCGAGTACGCAGGCCGAGATGACCGAAAGCTCGAGCCCGACCGCCGCATTGGGCTGGCCCGACGTGATGCGCGAGGCCAGAAGGATGCCGGCAATGCCGCAGACCACGCCTTGCAGCGCGAAGATCCAGATGCGCGTCCAGTCGACATTGACGCCGGCAAGGCGCGACGCCTCGGGATTGCCGCCGATGGCCAGCGTGTTCTTGCCGAAAACGGTACGGTTCAAGACGAAGCCGAAGATGCAGAACAGCACGGCCAATACCCAGACCGGCGTCGGAATGCCGAGCAGTTTCGACAGCGCCAGCTGATAGAAATCCGGGCTGTTGATGCCGACCGCGCGGCCGTCTGACGCAATCAGGGCAAAGCCGCGCACGATCTGCATGGTGGCCAGCGTCGTGATCAGCGCATTGATGTGGAATTTGGCGATCACGACGCCGTTGATGAAACCGACCAACGCGCCGCAAGCGATGGCCGCGAGAAGGCCGAGCATGATCGAGCCGGTGTAGTTCGACGCCATCACCGCGACCATGCCGGCAAAGGCGACGATGGAGCCGACCGACAGGTCGAAGTCGCGCGCGGCGAGGCAGAACATCATGGTGCAGGCGACGATGCCGACGGTGACGACTGATTGCAAAAGGCCGAGCATGTTGCGGTCGGTGAGGAAGTTCGGCACCAGCAACGACACCAGCGCGAAGGCGACGATGAAGATGACGACGAGGCCCTGTTCGCCGAGCAGGATTTTCTTCAACTGATCGGTCATGGCAAAGATCCTCAGGATGCGATCGCGTCAGGGGTTTTGGTATCGGGAAGAGCGGCAGCCAGGATTGCCTTTTCGGCGAACTGGTCGCGGGCAAGTTCGGCGCTGATGCGGCCGCCGCACATCACCAGGATGCGGTCGCAAATGCCCATCACCTCCGGCAGTTCGGACGAGACGACGACGATCGCCATGCCGTCCTCGGCAAGCTGGTAGAGCAGCTCGTAGATTTCCGCCTTGGCGCCGACATCGATGCCGCGCGTCGGCTCGTCGATGATCAGCACGCGCACGCCCTGCTCCGACAGCCAGCGGCCAAGAATGACCTTCTGCTGGTTGCCGCCGGACAGGTTGATGATGTCCTGCTTGCGCGACGGCGTGCGCACCTTGAGCTTCTTGATGAAGGTTTCCGCTGTGGCGATCTCGGCGGCGCGGTTCAAGACGCCGAAGCGGGTGTGATGGCGCCGCGAGGAGATGTTGATGTTCTCCTCGATCGAACGGCCCTGGATGATGCCGTCATGCTTGCGGTCTTCCGAGCACAGCACAATGCCGGCGCGGATCGCGTCATGTGGATCGGCGGCATGAACGATTTTGCCATCGACGCTGATCGTGCCGCCCGAACGCGGGTCGGCGCCAAACACCAGCCGCATCAGTTCGGAGCGCCCGGCGCCGATCAGGCCGAAGAAGCCGACGATCTCGCCTGCCCTCGCCTCGAAGCTCGCCGGCGTCTTCAGTTTTGCGCCGGCGACAGCGTCGACCTTCAGCCGGACATTGCCGGATGAGCGCGGGCGAAATCCCCAGATGTCGGAGATTTCGCGGCCGACCATTTCAGCGACGACCTGATCGCGCGTGACATCTTTCAGCGAAGCGTGATGCGCCGCGAGCTTGCCGTCGCGCAGCACGGTCAGGCTGTCGCAGAGCCGGAACACTTCATCCAGCCGATGCGAGACGTAGATGATGACCTTGCCTTCGCCGCGCAGCCGGTCGATCAGCGCAAACAGGATTTCGCTTTCACGCGAAGACAGCGACGACGTCGGTTCGTCCAGCGCGATGACACGCGCGTCGAGCATGATCGCCTTGGCGATCTCGACCATCTGGCGCTCGCCTATCGACAGCGTCTTGACCTTGCGGCTGATGTCAATGTCGATGCCCGCCGATTTCAGCTTGGCGCCTACATCGTCCCGCATCCTGGCGCGGGCGATGATGCCGGCGCTGGCGGGAAAACGGCCGAGGCTGAGGTTTTCGGCAACCGTCAGTTCGGGAACGAGCTGCAGTTCCTGGTGGATGACGATGACGCCGTTGTCGAAGGCGTCCCTTGTCGATGCATAGGCCTGGACCTTGCCGTCGATGCGGATCTCGCCCTCATCGGCATGCTGGTCGCCGGACAGGATCTTGATCAGTGTGGATTTGCCGGCGCCGTTCTCGCCCATCAGGCCGTGCACGGCGCCCTTGTCGACGCCGAACGAGACGTCCGACAGCGCCTTGACGCCCGGATAGGTCTTGGTGATGTGCGAGAAGTCGAGAAAGGACACGGGTCGATCCTTCTGCGTGATGCCAAACAGGCGGCGACATCAAGCCGCCGCCTGTTTGTACAGGGAGGATTATTCGATGCCGAGACCCTTGCGGACCGTCTGGTAGTCGTCGCGCTTGGCGAGCGCACCGGCGGTCAGGATCAGCTTCTCGGGTTCCTTGTTGTTGGCGACCCAGTCATACATGTTGAGCGCCGTCTCATAGCCGTGACGCTTCGGCGAGATGATCACCGTGCCGACAAAGCCGGTGGCGGTCGGCTTCTTGAACTCGTTGATCGCCGAATCCGCGCCGCCAATGCCGACGCCGATCACGTTTTCAGCCGGAATGCCGACGCTTTCGGAAGCACGCACTGCGCCCAGCACGGCTTCGTCATTGAGGCCGAAGGCGACCCATTTCTTGACATCGGCATGGGCGTTGAGCACCACCGTTGCAGCGTTGAGCGCGGCCTCGGTGTCGGTCTTGGCCTGCGGCGCATCAAAGATGTTCTCGGCCTTGAAGCCATTTGCCTTCAGCACCGAAATGGCGCCTTCGACGCGATCGACGGCGGTCGGCAGCTGGTCATAGGAGACGCGGATCGCGCCGACCTCGTCGGCCTTCCAGCCGCGTGCCTTCATTTCGTCGACGATGGCCTGGCCGACGGCCTCGCCGATCTTGGTCGCCGAAATGCCCATATGCGGCACGTCTTCCAGCGCCTTGCCGTCAGCCCCGACCAGGCGGTCGTCAACGGTCATCAGCTTGAGATTGTTGGCGGCCGCCTTGGCGACGATGCCGGGGCCGAGCTTCACATCAGGCGTGCAGACGATGAAGCCCTGCGCGCCCTGCGCGCCGAGATTGTCGATGGCCGACATCAGCTTCTCACCGTCCTCGGCGCCGATCTTGACGAGGGTGAAACCTTTTTCCTTGGCGGCCTGGTCGGCGAACTTCCATTCGTCCTGGAACCAGGGCTCTTCCGGCTGTTTGACGATGAAACCGATCTTGGTGTCCTGAGCATATGCAGCGATGGTCGTGACGGACAGCACGGCAAGCGCGCCCGCGACGAGCGCGGTCTTTAAGAGTCGCATGATTACCTCCCAGCGATGGCCGGGCGCTCAGCCCGGATGCAGAGTCTCTAGTTCTTTTTATCATACTCGTCAATTGATCTGGTATGATAATTAAGCTACATGCTCTGACCAGAGATCGCTGGCGCAATTGATCCGCATCCGGTAAGGCCGGGCCGGTTGCGCGAAACAGCGGGTTCGCCGCCTTGGAGGAGGGCTGAGGTGACCGAGACGTCTAAAAAGCTGCAGGGCGATACGCCCACCCGCCGCCCGCGCGTCATGCCCGACGTGATCAAGGCCATCGCCTCCGACATCTTTTCCGGACGCTATCCGGCCGGCTCATCTCTGCCGACCGAAAACGAACTCGGCGTCGAATATGGCGTGAGCCGAACCGTCATCCGCGAAGCGCTGAAGGTGCTGGCCGCCAAAGGGCTGGTGCTGTCGCGCCCTCGCATCGGCACGGTTGTATGTGAACAGGACAACTGGAACATCATCGACCCGCAAGTGCTGGCCTGGCATGCGCCGCATGCGCTGGACGACAAGCTGTTCGACGCCATCCTCGAGACCCGCCGCGCCATTGAACCGCTGGTTGCCGAACTCGCCGCCACCCGCGCGACGCTGCAGGAGGTCGCCGATCTCGAAGCCGCTTGGCGCGGCATGGCCGACGCCGGTGAGGACGCCGCCGCCTTCTCGCGCTCCGATGTCACCTTCCACCAGATCGTCTATGCCGCGAGCCACAATCCGATCTTCCGCCAGATCGGCAATCTGATCGACACCGGGCTGAAATTCTCGCTGGAGGCGTCGGCCACGATTTCGCTCGAACGGCGCATGGAAGCGGTCGCTGCGCATCGCGAGGTGGTAGAGGCCTTGCGCATGCGCGACGCCCCTGCGGCGCGCGCGGCGGCAAGCAAGATTCTCGACCTTGCAGCGCGCGATCTCCTCAGCGCCAAGAAACTCAAGAACAACTGAGACCAGCATGAAAATCACCTCGCTCACCACCTACATCGTCCCGCCGCGCTGGCTGTTCCTGAAGATCGAGACCGATGCCGGCGTCACCGGCTGGGGCGAGCCTGTCGTCGAAGGCCGGGCGCTGACCGTCGAGGCGGCGGTCAACGAACTCGCCGACTATCTCATCGGCAAGGACCCGCGCCTGATCGAGGACCATTGGACGGTGATGCATCGCGGCGGCTTCTACCGTGGCGGCCCGATCCTGATGAGCGCCATTGCCGGCATCGACCAGGCGCTGTGGGACATCAAGGGCAAGGCGCTCGGCGTTCCCGTGCACGAACTGCTCGGCGGTAAATTGCGCGACACCATAAAAGTCTATTCCTGGATCGGCGGCGACCGGCCGGCGGAAGTCGCCGATGGCGCCAGGGAAGTGGTTGCGCGCGGTTTCCAGGCGCTGAAGATGAACGGCACCGAGGAACTGCAGATCGTCGACAGCCACGACAAGATCGATGCCGCCGTCGAGCGTGTCGCCATGGTGCGCGAAGCTGTCGGCCCCAATATCGGCATCGCCGTCGATTTCCACGGCCGCGTGCACCGGCCGATGGCGCGCATGCTGGTCAAGGAGTTGGAGCCCTACCGGCTGATGTTCATCGAGGAGCCGGTGCTGAGCGAAAACCGCGAGGCGTTGAAAGAGATCGCCGCCCTTGGCTCGACGCCGATCGCGCTCGGCGAGCGGCTCTACAGCCGCTGGGATTTCAAGTCGGTGTTCGAGCAAGGCGCTGTCGACATCATCCAGCCCGATCTGTCGCATGCCGGCGGCATCACCGAATGCCGCAAGATCGCGGCCATGGCCGAAGCCTATGACATCGCGGTTGCCCCCCACTGTCCGCTCGGCCCGATCGCGCTGGCAGCCTGCCTGCAGCTCGACGCCGTCAGCTACAACTGCTTCATCCAGGAGCAGAGCCTCGGCATCCACTACAACGCCGCCAACGATCTGCTCGACTACGCCGCCAACAAGGACGTCTTCCGTTACGAGGACGGCTATGTCGCCATCCCCGATGGCCCCGGCCTCGGTGTCGAGATCGACGAAGACTACGTCAAGGAACACGCCAAGGAGGGCCACCGCTGGCGCAACCCGATCTGGCGTCATAAGGACGGTTCGTTCGCGGAGTGGTGAAGCGCTGCTGAAGGCGCTTCAGCCCGGCAGGCTTCGCACGGGCAGGTTCTCGGCAACCGGCGTCCGATTGCCGTACTTCGCCAGCAGCGCGTTGGCATAGAGCCGGGCAAACCCGCTGTGGCGTCGGCGCAGGTAATCCGACTGATCGAGCCGCCATCGCTGCTCGACATCCGCCATGATCGCCGGATTGCTCCAGGTGGCGTAGCCGGCCGCTGAATAGACCGTGACCTCGCCGGCGAACAGGCAATCGTCGGTGACCAGCAGATCGACGCGGACGTAGTCGAGATCGCCGGCGATGCGCGGCCCGATTTCAGCCGCCTGCCGGATGAACTCGACAAGACGCGGCGTGACCGTCAGCGCCTGATCCTCGCGCGGATAGTCGATGTCGCGCCCGGGCAAGGGATTGCCCTGCGGATCGAACAGCCGTGACATCAGCGCTTTCTTGTCCTCTGCCCTGACATGGCAGACCACACCGCTGCACACTTGCACCTTGATCTCGGTCGCGATCCTGCCGCCACTTAAGGGCAGCGCTTCCTCGACAAACGCTTCCGGTACGATTGACCAATAGGCCCACTCGCCAAAGCGCCTTCCATGCTGTTTGCCCAACCAGCGCTTCATCTTGCGCACGATCGTCGCGCGATCAGGCTCGCCCCCGGAAACGAAGATGTTCATATCGCAGCCATGATTGGCCTTGACCACCACATCGCCAGCCAACAGCGAGGACGGAATGTCGTCGGGGTCCCGGCCGCGCCACAAGGTCCTGGGTATCGGCAGATCCGGGCAGACGCGGCCGATGTAATCCTTGACGGCGAGCTTGTCGGACAACGTGATGAACAGCGGATTGTGGTCGATCACCTTCCGCCACAGCATGCGTTCATTGTAGCGTTCCGGCGCGGCGGGATTGGGCCAGTAGCCAAGCCGCCGGAAAAACCGGACGACGAGAACCGGGTGCCGGATCGTGATCAACACCCGCGCCGCCGCCAGAACGAAGCGTTGGCCGAGCGAAAGTTCGGCATACGTCTTCATCTCTGGCGCCCGCGCCGATGAGAACTCCGCCGCGGCTGATCGGATCGATTCACCACACACCTGCACCCCTGCCCTTTCCCAGCTAAACACCAACGCCCCGCGCCCGGCAAGCGCACGAAACCTTGCTATTTCGCCGCGGACCGGCTTAACGGGAAATGGCGGCAGGACGACTTGGGTGGGGACATGAACGAGCAGCTCTCAGCCCTTCAGCGGCCACAGGCTGGCGCGGCCGGCAATTTGAGCGACGAGCGGCCCTCTGCGGAGGCCACCCCTCTCGTCGAATTCCGCAGCATCAGCAAGACCTATGATGGCGTCGCCAACGTCGTTGAAAACCTCAATCTCGCCATCGGTCGGGGCGAATTCCTGACGCTGCTTGGCCCCTCTGGCTCCGGCAAGACGACGCTGCTGATGATGCTGGCCGGGTTTGAAAGCCCAACCGGCGGCGAGTTGCGGCTCGACGGTCGGCCTCTCGACCGCACGCCGGCCCACCAGCGCAACATGGGGATCGTCTTTCAGAGCTACGCACTGTTTCCACACATGAACGTGCGCCGGAATATCGGCTATCCCCTGCTGCAGCGCGGCATCGCCAAGGCCGAGATCGCGCGGCGGGTCGACGAGGCGCTGGCCATGATCCATCTCGACGGTTTTGGCGAGCGGCTGCCGGCGCAGCTTTCCGGTGGCCAGCAGCAGCGCGTGGCGCTGGCCCGCGCGCTCGTTTTCAAGCCTGATCTTGTGCTGATGGACGAGCCGCTCGGAGCGCTGGACAAGCAGTTGCGCGAACAGATGCAGATCGAGATCAAGCACCTGCATGCGGCGCTCGGTGTCACGGTTCTCTATGTCACGCACGACCAGTCGGAGGCGCTGACGCTGTCGGACAGGATCGCGGTGCTCGACAAGGGCGCGATCCTGCAGATCGGAACGCCCGAACAGATCTACGAGACGCCCAATTCCTCCTTCGTCGCCAACTTCATTGGCGAGATGAACAATTTTCCCGGCACGGTGCGCGACCACGATGGCGTCTGCCGCGTCGCGCTCGACTGCGGCGCCACCGTGCAAGCCGTCAATGCGATTGCCGCCATGCCCGGCATGCGCGTCAACGTCGCCGTGCGGCCGGAGCACACACGTCTCGGCCTGCCTGGCGAAGCTGGCGCCATACCGGCGACGGTGCGCTCGACGATCTATCATGGCGATCATCTGCGCTATGAAATCGAGGTCGATGGCCGCTCCGATTTCATGGCACGCACAGCCGGATCGCAGCGCTTTGCAGCCGGCGCAAGCGTCGCGTTGAGCTGGGACGCCGAAAAGGCCCGCGTGCTGGATGAGAGACAGGCGCAATGACTGTCACTGCCGCGCCGATGGTCGATCTGCGCGCGGGCCTGCGCCGTGCCGAGCGTGGACGTCAGTTGCGCGCCTTTGCGCTGGTGAGCCCGCTGCTTGCCTTCCTGCTGGCGATCTTTGTGCTGCCGATCGCCTCGACGCTGCTGTTTTCGATTTCGAGCACCGAAATGCGCGACGCACTGCCGCGAACGACGGCGGCCCTGGCCGGCTGGACCGGCGAAACGCTGCCGCCCGAGCCGGCCTATGCCGCCCTTGCCGCCGATCTGGGGCAAGGCTACGCGCAAAAGACCGTGGCCGGCGTCGCAACGCGGCTCAACCAGGAGATACCAGGCATGCGCAGCCTGGTCATGCAGGCCGCACGCAAGGCAGACACGCTGACGCCGCCCTACCGGACAGCTTTCGCGGCCATCGATCCTCGCTGGGACGACATCGCGACCTGGCGCGCCATGCGCTCGGCTGCCGGGCCGCTGACGCCGCGCTACCTCCTGCAGGTGCTCGACCTCGAGCGCGAATGGGATGGCTCGATCGTGCGCGTACCGCCCGACCGCGCGGTCTATATCGGTTATCTCGCGCGCACCTTCTGGATGAGCATCGTGGTCACGCTGCTGTGCATCGCCATCGGCTATCCCCTGGCCTTCTATGCTGCACACTGCCGGCCGCTTGCCAGAAACCTGGTGCTTGCAGCCGTGCTGCTGCCATTCCTGGTCTCCGTGCTGGTGCGAACCGCGGCGTGGATCGTCGTCCTGCAAAAGAACGGCATCGTCAACAGCCTGCTGTTGCGGCTTGGTCTTGTCGACCAGCCCTTGCCGCTCATCTTCGACCGCTTCGGCGTCTATGTCGTCATGGTGCATGTGCTGCTGCCGTTTCTGGTGCTGCCGCTCTACAGCGTCATGCGAACCATTCCGCCATTGCATATGCGCGCCGCCGCCTCGCTCGGCGCGACGCCGCTGTCGGCTTTCCTCGGCGTCTACCTGCCGCAGTCGTTGCCGGGCTTGAGCGCCGGCGCCCTGCTCGTCTTCATCCTGTCGCTCGGTTACTACACCACGCCGGCGCTGGTCGGTGGCCCGGGTGACCAGATGCTGAGCTCGCTGGTGACGGAGTTCGCGCTGGAGATCGGCAATTGGGGCATGGCGAGTGCCGCCGCGACCTTGCTGCTGGTCTCGACACTGATCAGCTACCTGGTCTTCGCCAAGCTGTTTGGCGCGCGCGGCTTTCTGACATGAGGACCTTTTCCGCCCCACACGGTTTCGTCACCTGGCAGCAGCGTCTCGGCGCAATTGCGTTGCGGGTTGTCGTTGCACTTGCCTGCGCCTTTCTCATTCTGCCGATCGTGGCCATCATCCCGATCTCATTCAGCTCCGGCACCTTCCTCAGCTATCCGCTGCCCGGCCTGTCGCTGCGTTGGTACGCTGAGGTTCTGCAGCCGACGCCATGGCTCACGGCGCTGAAGAACAGCCTGATCGTGGCCGGCGCTTCGACCATCCTCGCCACCGTGCTCGGCACCATGGCCGCCTGCGGGCTGACGCTGGCAAAGTTCCCGGGACGCGGGATCGTGATCGCGATCTTCCTGTCGCCGCTGATCGTTCCCCCCATCATCATCGCGCTCGGGGTTTATTTCCTCTATGCCCGCATCGGGCTCTCGGGAACATTCACCGGCCTGATCCTGGCGCACGCCATGCTTGGCGCGCCGTTTGTGGTGCTCACCGTCATGGCGACATTGCAGACCTTCGACCGCCAGTTGCTGCGTGCTTCGCAAAGCTGTGGCGCAACACCGCTCACCACCTTCCGCATGATCACGCTGCCGATCATCGCGCCGGGCGTGCTGTCGGGCGCGGTCTTTGCGTTCATCACCTCCTTCGACGAGGTCGTGGTTGCGCTGTTCGTTGCCTCGCCGGCACAATTCACGCTGCCGCGTCAGCTTTTCGCCGGCCTGCGCGACCAACTCGAACCGTCGATCGTGGCTGTCGCCACGCTGCTGATCGCCTGCACGCTGATTTTCCTGGGAGTGTTCGAGGCCCTGCGCCGCCGCGCCTTGCGCAGCCTCGGCAAGGTGGACGGCGTGCTTCCGTGATCTGCATGCATTTTTGGCGGCTGCACCCCAAAAATCGTCAGGCAGTTTCGAACGACTTGGGCTACCAAAGCGATGGCAAACGGTCCTTGAGGGGCCGCACACAGAGGGGTTGGGCATGAAGGGTTTCATCAAAGGCGCGTTGCTGGCAGCCGCGCTCAGCGTAACGCAGCACGGTGTGGCGCAGGCGCGCGACTTCACGGTAACGGCGTGGGGCGGTGCGGTGCAGGACGCCAAGCGCACCATCTACTTCACGCCTTTCGCTCAGGAGAAAGGCATCAAGGTTCTTGACGATGTCTACGAGGGCGGCTGGGCGCCGTTCAAGGCCATGCAGGATACCGGCATCGCGCCATGGGATGTCGTCCAGGTCGAGACCGCCGAGTTGGTGCGCGGCTGCGAGGAAGGTGTCTTCGCGCCACTCGACTGGTCGAAGATCGGCGACAAGAAGGATTTCGTGCCCTACGCGGTTTCCGAATGCGGCGTCGGCACAACGGCCTGGTCGATCGTGCTTGCCTTCAACAAGGACAGCGTGAAGGACGGCCCGACCACGGTTCAGGACTTCTTCAATCTTCAGAAATGGCCGGGCAAGCGTGCCATGCGCCGGGGCCCGAAGATCAATCTTGAATTCGCCCTGATGGCCGATGGCGTTGCACCCGCGGATGTCTACAAGGTGCTGTCGACACCGCAAGGCATCGACCGCGCCTTCGCCAAGCTCGACACGATCAAGCCTGAGATTCAATGGTGGAAGGCCGGCGCACAGCCGACGCAATGGCTGGCATCAGGCGATGTCGCCATGGCTCTCGCCTACAACGGCCGGGTTTCAGCCGCACTCGACGACGGCAAGCATCTTGGCATCGTGTGGCAGAACACGCAGTACGATGTCGACGCTTGGGCCATCCCCGCCAAGTCGCCCTATATCGAACTCGCCCACGAATTCATCAAATACGCGTCCGACGCCAGGCGGCAGGCCGACTTCACCAACATCTTCGCCTATGGCACGACGATCAACGGCGCCGATAAGTTCATCAAGCCCGAGCGTATCGCGCTGCTGCCGGCCGGCGACAATCTGAAAACCGGCTTGCATATCGGCAGCGAAGAGGCGCGCGCCTTCTGGCTCGACCATCTGGAAGAGCTGAACGAGCGCTTCAACACCTGGTCTGGAACCTCGGAGTAGACGGCGCCGATTGCGTCACTTCCGCGACGGCGCGAGCGTCACACAGGCCTCCGCCGTCAGCAGCCGGAAGGTGAACGTCTCCTGCAGATAGAGCTCGACGCTCGTGCTGGAATGCGAGAGGTAACCGATCGACAGGTCCTGGCCGATATCGAGCTCGAAATCGCCGCCGCGCGTCGACAGCACGAAGCCACCTTCGATGGCCGGCGCCCAGATGATGCCGCCATCGACCATGCGCTCGATATGATGGAAGACCGGGTAACCCTCGTCGCTGCCGCCGCTGGCGGCCGTGTAGGCCGCAGCACCCAGCACCAGCGCATAGGGGCCATTGACGCCGGCGAGCCGCAACTGGCTGACCGCCTGGGCGATCGCTTCGGGATAGCCCATCACATTGGCCGGTAGCGCCACCACCGGATTGCTGGTGCCTTCACGAATACCCTGGATGCCGGCGGCGGCGTAACCGTCGAACACCGAGCGATCCTCGGCAAAAGCGATCTTGCGCGCCGCTTCCTTCACCGCGGACCAGTCTGAGTCCGTGGCGCCCCGGTCGACATCGTCGATGGCCTGGCGTGTCAGTTCGAACGGAACCCGCAGTTCGACCAGCGCCTGCACCTCGCGCTGCACCGATTGCACCCCTTCGCCCGGTGCAGCGATTGGCTTGGTATGGCCAGTGCCGACAGATGACAGATCAAAACCCTTCGGGCCGACGACATCGACGACGCGGCGCGCCGCCAGATGGCGCTTGAGGGTGCGCGATGCCTCGTCTTCGATCTGCTCCCACGCGCCGTCGGAAATGGGAGCGAGTTCGCGATAAAGATTGTTCATGCCTGCCTCACATCCTTGAGAGATCCGATACCGAGTGAACCATCGCGCGGACGCGGTTGATCCGCTGCCTCGGGCGGGGCCGACAACGCAGCAGCCGCGGTATCCGCCGAAACACCGTCGAGAAAAGTCGCCGACGGCACGAAAAACAGCGTGCCGGTCACTGCCCGGCTGAAATCGAGCAGCCGGTCGTAATTGCCGGGCGGCCGGCCGATGAACATGTTCTCCAGCATCTGCTCGATGCGGCGCGGCGAGCGGGCATAGCCAATGAAATAGGTGCCGAACTCGCCCTTGCCTGCATCGCCGAACGGCATGTTGTCGCGCAGGATTTCGAGCTCCTCGCCATCCTCGGTGATCGAGGTCAGCGCATTGTGCGCCGATGTCGGCTTCACCGCATCGTCCAGTTCGATGTCCGAAAGCTTGGTCCGGCCGATGATCTTCTCCTGCTCCGCCACCGGCACCTCGTTCCAGCGCGCCAGATCGTGCAAATATTTTTGCACGATGACGTAGCTGCCGCCGGCAAAGCCGGGATCCTCCTCGCCGATGATGGTGGCGTCGATGGCGCCCTGATCCACCGGGTTCTCGGTGCCGTCGACGAAACCGATCAGATCGCGGCTGTCGAAATAGCTGAAACCATGCACCTCATCGCTCGCGGCAACCGCACCGCCGAGCCGCGACATGATCTGTGTCGCCAGTTCGAAGCAGAGGTCCGTCCGCACCGAGCGGATATGAAACAGGATATCGCCCGGCGTCGAGACGGCATGGTGCTGGCCGCGGATCTCGCGAAACGGATGCAGCTCCTTCGGCCGGGGCGTCCCAAACAGCCGGTCCCATGCGTCAGAGCCGAAGGCCATGACGCAGGACAGCTGGCCTTCGAGATCGCGAAAGCCGACCGCGCGCAATAGGCCGGCGAGATCGCCGCACAGGCTGCGCACGGCCGCATCCTCTTGCGGCCCGGATTTCAGCGTAACGACCAGAAATATCGCGGCCCGCGACAACTTCGCGACGACCGGTTGCGAAACAGCAGATGGCAAACTGGACTCCATGCTTGATCCGTTCGGTATCCTCTGACGCGGTGCCTGAATCAAGCAGCATGCTACTCAGGTTGGTTCACAGAATTTGGCGCTTGCGCCCGCCTTCGACGATAAGGCATTCTGCCGCAATGGGCATCCCTCCAAGGGATAGGTCGGCAGGATTTTTGGTCCGACTGCCTCACGATGCGCCTACCCTTCGATGACCGGTACCGGGCAGTCCGAGAGAGCGAAGCGGGTTGCGAAAAGCAGCGGCGGCGAATTTTCGACCCATGCGATGGGCAAAGATTTCTGCAAGTAAATGCAACCAGAAATACATATTCCGCTGGCAGCGGTTGCTTACAAGCATCACATCGATTGAAGCCTTTGACATTCAATCGAAAGCTATCGCTAGCCATGGACCATGACGGAAATCCCTTTCCATCGACCTTTTCTTGTCGCGGACCGCGTCGACATGTCCACGTCGCCCGGTGGCCGCCTGGGCGTTCGCAACCCCAAACTCCCGCCACGCCGCCATCGAACTCTGTCGGCTGAAAAAATGCACAGAGCGCATTGATCCAATTGGTTTTTTGCGCTTCAGGGTCAAAAGGCAAGCGGGCCTGAAACGGTTCGTTCTTCGCGATTCGGCACGCTTCGCTGCGGCGATGCAACGCATTGATTTATTTATAGATTTTTGTGAAAAATTTACGCATTAACTACCTATTAACGTATCGCTTAACTTTCCCCTCATTTTACTTAGAATACTTCGAAATGGGTTATCTCCACGATGGGCGACGTTTCGAAAAAGTCTCGAAGGGGCAAGGACGCGATCCGCGAAGCGGATTCGCGGCGCCCCGACGCGTCCGCGGCAAATGAGGTTTCCCATCCCCGTTCGCTTGGCGAGACCGGACCTGCAGGCGTGACAACCGGCGCGCCACTTCCCACCTTGCCGACGGTGGTGCTCGGCGGCCTGCCGATCACCGTGATCGACCGGCAAGACGCCGCCCGGCTGATGATCGCTTCAGCGCGCGGGCATCTGCCCAACACCCGCCCCTATTATTTCACCTCCGCCAATGGCGATGTCATCGCCCAGGTGGGGCAGAACGCGGAAGTCGCCCGGCTGTTTCGCCAGGCCGACCAGATCTTCGCCGATGGCCAGCCGCTGGTTTTTGCCTCGCGCCTGCTGTGCAGCGTGCACCTGCCGGAGCGGGTCGCCACCACGGACCTGTTCCATGATGTGGCCGGGCTCGCCGAACAGGAAGGCACGACGTTCTACCTGCTGGGTTCGACGGAGGCGGAGAACAACAAGGCTGTCGCCCGCATCAGCGCCAAATACCCTCGCCTGCGCATCGCTGGCAATTGCCACGGCTTTCTGGACGGCCCGGCGCTTGAAAGGAAACTCGACGAGATCAACGCGCTTGCGCCCGACATATTGTGGCTCGGCCTCGGCGTGCCGCGCGAGCAGATCTTTATCCGCGATTATGCATCGCGGCTTCACAATGTCGGCCTGATCAAGACGTCGGGCGGGCTTTTCGACCATATCGCCGGCAAGGTCCGGCGCGCCCCGCTATGGGTGCAGAAGGCCGGTTTCGAGTGGCTCTGGCGTGTGATGATGGAGCCGCGTAGGCTTTTCTGGCGCTATTTCACCACCAGTCCCCGGGCCGTGTACGCCCTGTTGAGGTACTCCAAATGACGGCCGAGCACAGCCACAGTCCGCTGCCTGAAGGGACCGATGCCGAGATCGCCATCGTCGGTGCCGGACTGTCCGGCACCATTGCGGCGAACGTGCTCGCACGGGCCGGCTACAGCGTCATCCTGATCGATCGCCATTCGGTTTTTCCCAGGGAATTCCGCGTCGAAAAAGTCGCCGGCGACCAGATTGAAAAAATGCGCCGGCTTGGCCTTCTGGACAGGCTTTCGACGGCTGCGGTGGCTTTTGACGAGATCGTCAACATTCGCAGGGGACGCTTCCTCGATCGTACGCATGCGCGCCACTACGGCATTTTCTACGATGACCTCGTTGCCGCCATGCGCGCCGAACTGCCCGAAAACGTTCGCTTCATAGCCGGCCGCGTGAACGCATTGGAGACGGGAGCGGACCGCCAGCGCGTGTCGATCCTCGACCATCACGATGTGACGGCGCGGCTGCTCGTGCTCGCCACGGGCATGGGCGACATTCTGAAACGCGATGTTGGCATCGAGCGCCATTTCGTCCATCAGAAGCAGTCGCTGACCTTCGGTTTCAATCTGCGCCCGGTGGGAGCAAGCGCCTTCAAGCACCCGGCCCTCACCTATTACGGCGGGGTCTCCGACGGCATCGATTACCTTAACCTGTTTCCCGCCGCCGACGTCACGCGCGCCAATCTGTTCGTCTTCCGCGATCACCGTGATCCCTGGGTGAAAGCGCTGCGCGAACGTCCACGCGAGACGCTCATCGACACGCTGCCGGGGCTGGTCAACGCGTTCGGCGATTTCGAAGTCATCAACCGGGTCGACAGCTGGCTTACCGACATCACCGTGGCGCAGAATTGCGTGCGCAACGGCGTCGTCTTGATCGGCGATGCCTATCAGACATCCTGTCCGGCCGCCGGCACCGGCGTCAGCCGGCTGCTCACCGATGTCGAGCGGTTGTGCATGCATGTGCCGAACTGGATGGCTTCGCCGGGGATGGCGGCTGCCAAGATCGCAACGTTCTACGACGATCCGGCAAAGCGGGCGATGGATGAGCATGGCCTTCACATGGCTGATTTTCGCCGCAGCCTGACCATCGACACCGACCTGCGCTGGCGTGCGCGCCGGCAGCTTCATTTCAGCCGTCGTCGCGTGTTGCAGCAGATCAGCAATTTCAGCCCCGCTTTCGCGGCCAGGCTGCGCGGTTTCAGAAAGCCCGGCATCGAAGCCGCGAGTTGATCGCAGGCTAAGCAAATTCCAGGAAAAGTGTGGAGCGGTTTTCCGGGGAAACGCGTAGCGCTTTCCCTGGAATTGCCCTGGACGTTCAGGATCCGGCCGCCTCGTCGCTGGGCGCCTGCGGCACGACGGTACGGTCGGGCTTGCGCTTCTTGCCGTGCGATCCGACCAGTCGCCGCGCCAGGGCCTTGGCCGCCGGCAGCTTCTCGACGGTCATGTGCGCGGCATAGCCGAGCGGGCTGCCGGCCCTGAAAATCTGCCACATCGGCGATGGCCGGCCACCGAAGGTAATCTTGTAAGGTTCGTCGCCAATGGTGAAATCGAGCGAATGGTCGCCACGCTCGATGCAGTCGCGGGCGATCTGTTCGAACATCAGGCTGCCGATCGACTGCTTCCTGTAGCCCGCCTCGTCGAAGCCGCCGAGAATGACCAGCAGCGAGCCGCGATGGGCGAGACCGAGCGCGCCGGCAATCGCGCGATCATCCATCCAGAACGTGTAGGTGCGGGCAAAGCCGCCACATCCCTCCGCCGCCACAGCCATGTAGAAGTCGAAATAGGACGGCGACTGCAACAGGTCGGCCGGGCCGTCGCTGCCGTCGAAACGCTTGCCGCGGTACAATTTGAGCGCATCGAATGTCGTTCGGATGGCGTCGATACTATCCGAACATTCAAAACGCGCCTGGCCCATCCGGCCGAGCTGCCGCGCCTTCTTGTCGAGTTCCTTGCGATAGGAATTGTCGAGCTGGTGTTCGCGCCACGCCGCGAATGTCGGTTCCAGCGTGCTGGAATAGGCGCTCATGCCCATGTTTTCGCGCTTGTCGATGCCAAACAGGCGCTCGATTGCCAGCGAGCGGTCGGCCAGCTTGCCGATGCGCAGCAGATCATAGGGCTTCACATGTTTTCGGATGGCGGCCACGGTGCGGCCGTCTGCCACGATGCGCGAAAACGTCTCCTCGTCGGCGACCGGCGATATGTAGTCGGAAACACGCATGTCGGCGAATTCCACGACTTTCAAGAGCGTGTAGCGACGCCTGACCAGCGGCAGCACCATCGCCAGTTTTCCGCCCGTGCGCACGACGATGATCAGCGGCGTGGCCGCACCATGTCCGACGATTTTTTCGTACAGCAAAGCGAGCCAAATGGGGTGCTGAAAAGCGGTCGCAGCCGAGCTGGCGAAAAGCTCGGCATATTCCTTCGAACGAAAATCGAACGAATCCTCGACTGTGACTTCAAACATATGGTCCGAACCGGCTGGGCATGGTCTATCGACGCTGTCTTGCGTTCCACGTCAAGGTCAACCGCATGGAATGTTAGGAACTTGGTATATACGGGGCCTCAGGCGCTGATTGCATATCTGTCGTCAATCCAGCATTCGGCGACTGACCGGCAGGATTGGTCAAGATCTTCCCCTAAAGCGGATGACCAGATGTCCAAGTAACCGCAAGGTAAGTTTTTTCGGTCAGTCATTTCTTTGTACCGGTCATTGTTTTTCAAATGTCCAGGCCGGGTCCCGATACAATCGCGAACTGGTACGACATGCTGGCGATCGACGTCATTGTTCCGCAATCTAGCCCGCGCCTGTGGCAGAAGATTGTCATCGAGCGGCTGCGGTCGGATGGCCACGATGTCGCCGTGGTGCAGCAGCCGGGAACGGCAGGTTGGCCAGGATCGGCCAAAGCCGCCTTTGCTTTCGAACAACGCCTGTTTCGGCGCCGCCGTCCCAGTCTGGCCGCAACGCTGAACGAGATTCCGGTCCAGCCCGCCGGCCGGCCCGCAGCGCTCAGGCTGGACCTTGCCGGCAATGCGCCGCGATCCGATGTCCCAACCATTGGCCTGCTGTTCGATGGATCTCCGTCCGATCTTGCAGCGGCGACGGTGATCGCGGCCGGAAGATTGCCTGTGATCGAGGCCGTCCTCGACGGAAAAGTGGTCGGCCGTGCACGGCCGATGGTGGACAAACGCGAATCGGTGGCACTCGGCACGGAAGATGTCCTCGCACGCGCCATCACCCTGGTCGTCTCGCTCGCCAAGGCCTTTGCCGACGGACGGACCTTGCAGGACGAACCGTCGTCTGAAGCTCGCAGCGGTCCGGCGAGGCAACTCCTGCCCACCTATCTCGGCTCGGCGCTGCCGCGGCTTGGCCGGGAGATCATCCGGCGCGTCCGCTATCGCCACGCGCATTGGCGGGTCGGCTATCGCTTTGCCGATGCCCCGGGCGTCGCGGAAACCGGCAGGTTGGGCAGCGGCTGGTCGGTGCTGCCCGACCCCGGCGACCATTTTTATGCCGATCCGTTCCCGTTCGAACGGCAAGGCCGGTCGTTCCTGTTCGTCGAGGACTATCCCCACGCCACCGGCAAGGCTGTCATCTCGGTCGTTGCGTTTGATGCCAACGGCGTTCCCGAGACGCCACGGCTGGTGCTGGAGGAACCGCACCACCTCTCCTATCCGCAAGTGTTCGAGCGCGACGGGGCCATCTGGATGCTTCCCGAAGCCAGCGCCAGCGGCAAGCTCACCCTCTACCGTGCCTCAGCCTTTCCGGATCGCTGGACCGCAGAGACCGTTCTGGTCGAGGGCGAGATTTCCGACGCAACGCTGCTCGAGCATGACGGGCTGCTCTGGCTGTTCGCCACCGACCGCGACGGCTACGGCAGCACCTCCGACACGCTGCTGGTGTTTTCAGCTCCTGCCCTCACCGGCCCCTGGACGCCGCATGCCGGCAACCCGATCCTGATCGACCACCGCATGGCGCGTCCGGGCGGCGCTTTCGCTCGCGCCCCAGACGGACGCGTCGTCCTTCCTGTTCAGGACGGAACGCTCGGCTATGGCGGCGGCCTCGGCCTGTCCGAACTGTTGCAGCTCGACCGGAAGACGGTGCGGCTTTCAGCACCCCGGCCGATCGTCGCCGACGGCGACTGGCCATACCCGAAAATCCACACGCTCAACCGCGCCGGCAGGCTGGAAGTGATCGACGGGATCGCGGCGGTGCGGAGGAGTTCAGGAAAGCAGTAGCGCCTCGTAGCCGGCACACATCTGGGCTGGCGAGTACTTGTCCTTGAGCCGCCGCCCGGCTGCCGAAAGCCTGGTCATGAGCTCTGGCCTGGCGATCATCTCGGCAAGCCCCGTGGCCATGCCGTCGGCGTCGGCCTCGACGAAGATCGCAGCCGGTTCGCCGTCTTGCGCGGTCAGCACCTCGCGCATCACGGCAAGATTGCTCGCCACCACCGGCAGCCCGGAAATCGCCGCTTCGACGCAGGCAAGACCGAAGGTCTCGCTCGTCGACGGGAACGCGTAGACATCGCCTGCCGCCAGGAATTCGAAAATCTGTGCCGGCGGAACTTCACCGACCAGGTGCAACCGATCAGCCACGCCCCGCTCTTTGGCAAAGGTGACAAGCGTCTCCAGTTCCGGTCCGACGCCGGCAAGCGCTACATGGATGTCGGACAACCGTGCAAGTGCTCCGACCAGCGCGATCTGGTTCTTCGACCGTGTCAGCCGTCCGGACGAGACGGCAAGCCATGCATTGCCTGGCAAGCCGAAGCGGGCACGCGCCGCCGCCTTGTCGAATGGCTCACGCGGTGCCGGAACGCCGTGATCGATGCGATGGAGCCGCCGCCGGTAGGCTTGCGGATAGTGATCGAATTGCGCCTCTGTCCAGGCCGAGTTGACGATGTTTGCCTGGTAAAGCCCGGTCACGCCCATCAGCTTGTCGATCTGGGAGAGCAGGCCCATGATGCCTTTGGTGTGCGGTGCGCCGCTCTGGTTGGCGACGATCTGCCTGACCCCGGCCAGTCGTGCACCAATCGTGCCGAAGATGTTGCCATAGTGCTGATAGGTGATGACGGCATCCGGCCGCGCCTTGCTGAGGTAACGCACCAGCCCGATGGTCGCCCGGATCTGTCCCGGCAAGCCTCTTGGCGGTTCGGTAAGAATGAAATCGGCGCTGGCGTCGTGGTCGAAGGCGTCGGTCTTGCGGTACATGAAGACGGTGCGGACATCATGGCCGCGCGCCCGCAATCCTTCACCCACCATGTCGGAAACGCGTTGCGCGCCGGCCGCCTCCGCCTGCGTCTGCACCTGCACAATCTTCACGTACGGTCCCTAAGCACAGGGCGGGAAACGGCTGCCGCCTTGCTCATCGCCAGGCCGAAGATGGACGGGTTTATGCCTATTCGACGCCGTGCGATCGAGACTGCGATGGCCGTCCAGGCAATCACCGTTCCGGCGATGGTGACCGCCGCGCCGACCGGCCCGAAATAGTAGGTCGTCACGGCCGTCGCGGCGAGCCCCAGCACGTTGACGATGACCAGCACCTTGAACAGTGCATGCTGCAGGCCGGTCAGTTGCAGCAGGATCTCGATCGGGCCGCATGCGGTGGCGAAGGCCGCGCCGATGCCGAAGATGACGAGCGTCGTGCGCATGGTCGGCGTGTCATAGGCCGGATTGAAAATGGACAGGATGAAGCCGCCGAACAGCCAGAACGCCGCCAGCACGCAGAGCGCAATGGCAAAGCTGCCAAGTGCCGCAAGGCTGGTGATGCGCTGCACATGCGCCCTGTCGCCGCTGTAGAAGGCGCTCGAAATCTGCGGCGCCAGCGCCTGGTTGATGCCGTTGAGCGCCAGCGCCACGAACCGCGTGGTGCGGTCGGCGACGAAGATGGCGCCGGCCGGCACCGGCCCCAGGATCATGGCCACCAGCAAGGTGCTGACCTGGCCGAGCGCCGGCGGCAGCGAGGTCACGCCCCACAGGCCGAGCGTTACCGTCTTGAATTCGCTTTTTTGCTCTGCCGTAAGCGGGCCACGCTCGGCGCGCGACGTGTCGCGCAGCAGAAGCACCGTCTGCGGCACGACCGAAAGGATGAGCAGCCCGGCGGTCAGAAAGGTCGCCGCGACCGCACCCATCTCGACATGCAGGAAGCGGCAGCCGAGCATGGCGGCAATGGTCGCCGCCCGCCAGATGATGTCGCGCGGCAAAAGGCCGTAAATGAGTGCATTCTTGGCGCGGAACGCGCCGGAGGTGAACTCCGACCAGCCGAGCGAGAGCGATAGCACGGCCGCAGCCAGGCACAGCGAAAACCACTCCGGCGTGGCGCTGCTGGCGAACGGCATGAAACCCGCCACCAGGATGAGCAGGCTGGAGGCGACAAGTCCCATCAGCGCCACCACAATCGCGCGTGCCATCATGCCATGCGCCGAGTTGAGGTCGCCGAGGCCGACATATTGCGGCCAGAACCTGAGCACCGTGCTCTGCTGGCCGACCGAGGCAAAGAAAGAAACCAGGCTGGCGCCGGCATAGGTGGCGCTGTAGAGGCCGAACTGCCGCTCGTCCATCACCATCGCCACGGCCACGAACATCAGGAACGACAGGCCGGCACTGGCGAGCTTGATCACACCCGCGACCGCCCCGCTCCTGGCGAGCGCGGGGATGGACATGCGTATGTCGGCTGCCGGATTGCCGCTCCCAGCCATTGCGGCCTTTTTGTCGCTTATGTTGTCATCCAAGATCGGCTCCCGTGACGATCGGCAATGGCCTTGCCCCCGCGGCAGCCGAACCGACCCTGAAACCTGTCCCTGAATAGAACAAAAACTCACGCAAGCGCCAGTGCCTACGCCACGAATGGTTACCGGCGCCCCTGCATACAAAGGTGAAACGCTTTGGTAACCTTAACGAAAGGCTAACGATAATGGGGAATAGTGCGAGGTGTAGAGTGACGTGACTCTGCAGAGGAAAAATGATGAGTCCTTCCAGCATCGACGATCGCACGCTTCCGCCGTTGTTTGACATCGCGGCGCTGTGGGCGATCCTTTGGGGCCGTCGCCTGATGATTTTGATCATCGCCGGCGCCGTGCTGCTGCTGACCGTGCTCTATCTCGCCGTGACCAGCCCGAGCTACACGGCAACAGCATCGATCCTGATCGACCCGCGCGATTCACGTTCCACCAATTTCAACAATGTTCTTCCCGGCATCGGCTCCGACAGCGCCGCCATTGCCAGCCAGGTCTTCGTCATCGAATCGCAGGATCTGCTGGGAGACGTATTCGACGGTCAAAAGGTGGAGAGCGACCCCGAATTCTCGGGCCGAGGCCTGGTATCGCGGCTGTTTTCCATATTCGGATCGGACAAGAAGGCCACGCGCGACGCGACCTTCAAGCGCTTTCAAAAAGCGGTATCGGTGGAGCGCGAAGGGCTCACCTATGTCATCAATATCAGCTTCACCTCGAAATCGCCCGAGACGGCCGCGCGCATCGCCAACGCCATCGTCGAGCGCTACCGGACCGGCCTTGCCGGTGAACGCGAAGGCGCCAACAGCGATGTGAACTCCCTCCTCAACGACCGGATCAAGGGCCTGCAGAAGGACGTCAGCGACGCCGAGCGCGCGGTCGAGGATTTCAAGACGACGCACAGGATCGTCGACCCGACCGACGGCGGCACGTTGCAATTCCAGCTCGACCAGCTGACGACGCAGCTGATCACCGCCCAGGGCGACGCCGACCAGGCAAGGGACCGCTACAATCAGGCGCTTGCCGCCGGCAACTCGCCGGCGGGTCTCGCCAGGCTGTCGGAAATCCTGTCCTCCAACTCGGCCATCAAATTGCGCGACGACTACAATCAGCGCGCCGCCGAACTCGCCAATCTCGAAACCATGTATGGGCCGCGCCATCCGGCGATCGCGCGGCTGCGGTCCGAGATCGAACGGATGAACCGGCTCATGGGCGCCGAGGCCGATCGCATCAGGCAGCAGTTGAAGGCCAGCTACGATCTTGCCGCCCAAAATGTCGGCAAGTTGCAGGCCAAGCTCGAAGCCTTGCGCCAACAGTCTTCCGACTCGAGCCTTGCCCAGGTGCAGCTGCGGCAGTTGGAATCCAAGGCCCAGGCGGCTCGCGGCGTCCTCGACGACTATCTGAAGCGGGCCAAGGAAACCTCGCAGATGGAGGGCGTCCAGACCTCCGAGGCGCGTACCATCGCCAAGGCTTCGCCGCCGATCCAGCCGACCTGGCCGAAGCCTGCGCTGCTGCTGCCGGTGGGCGCGGTTCTTGGCCTTCTCGCCGGATGCGGTCTCGCTCTGGCGTTCGGCCCGGTCCGCCGGCCGGAAGACGAACCGCAGGCGCCCAAGGAAGAAATGGCGCCGGCGGTCCAGCCGAGGCAGGACACATCGCGCCCGGTTGCCCAGCCGGCTCCGAAGCCGGTTCCGCCCAGTCTGGGCGAATACCGCGTGCCGGCCAGCGGCACTGCGCTTTCGGGCATCAAGGCAATCAGGGCCTCGCTGTTCCAGGATGGCGACGAGGCGCTTTCGCGCGACGTGCTGAAGCTGATGCGGCAGATCATCCTGCGCCTGCACGACCATCCCAAACCGTTTGTGCTGGCCGTGTCCTCGACGCGCAGCAGCCTCGAGGCAAGGCTTGCCGGCGCATTGATCGGAATCAGCCTGCAGCGCGTCGAGCAGAACGTGCTGGTCGTCGAGATCGAAGGCCAGCCATCGGCTTCGGCGGACCATGGCCCCGGCATATTCGTCGACAGCGCCAGCGGGCTTAGAACCGCCATCTGCAGCCCGCAGGGGCAAAAAAATGGCAGGACCCTGGGTGACGTCCTGACCGAGGCCGGGAACGCCTTCGACTTCATCCTCATCAGCGCCCCGGCCTTCAGCGAAAAGGCCTGGTCCCCGGAGTTTTTCACGCAGGCCGATCTGACGCTGCTTGCGCTGAACCCGTCCGAACAGGCAGCCGACGCTGCCGCCCTGCTGGCGCAACGGCTGGGCGCCGCCCAGATCGGACGCAGCGCCACGCTGGTGATCGCACCGCAGACCGCGCAGCCGGCCGCCCGCGCGCCTGTACAGCCTTCCGGCGCCGCCGATTGGCGCCGCGGTTTGGCCGCGAGGAGCTGATCCGTGCCGGCGGATCTGACATCGCTGCCGGTGATGTCACGGCGGCAGGCGCTGGCGCTGGCTGGCGGGACTGCGCTTGCCACCCTCCCCTTTTCGGCCCGTGCGGCGACAACCGCGCGCAGCGTTCCATCGCGCGGCTTCAATCTTCCGGGATGGCTCGATCGCGAGGCTGGGACTGCTCCCGCCCCTGCGACGCTCGAAAAGCTGCGCCAGTCGGGGTTCGAAACCATCCGCTTGCCGGTGAACAGCGACCTTATCTCGGCCGGCGACCCGGCCGGGCTCCGCCTTATCCATGACGGTGTCGCCGATCTTGCCCGGCTGGGCTTTGCCGTTCTCGTCGACATGCACCCGTCCGCCGACCTTCACGCCGCTTTCGAGCGCGATCCGGCAGCCGCAAGCGAACAGGTGATCCAGGCGTGGACGGCCTTGCGTCCCGTCATCGCCGATCTGCCGGCGGCCTCGGTCTATCCGGAACTGCTGAACGAGCCGCCGATGGAGCCTGCCGTCTGGCTGGCGCTGCGCAACAGGCTCGCCGAGACGCTGCGCGCAACATGTCCGCGCCATACGCTGGTCTGGGGCCCGGCACGCTTCCAGGGCATATGGGAAATAGTCGACGCGCCGCCTCTGGCCGACGACAACCAGATCGCCGCCATCCACTTCTACGCACCGATGGCGTTTACCCATCAATGCGAGAACTGGGATACGTCGCCGCTGGCGCGCATGGCCAACTTGCCGTTTCCTGCGACAAGGGAGACCCCCGCGGTCCGCGACCTCATCGCAAAATTGCGCACTGCCGGCGACGAAGAAGCCGCCTCCCTGCTCGAGAGCGAACTCGCGAACCCGTGGACAGAGGCCGCAATTGCTGCGAACTTTGCCGAGGCCGCACGTTGGTCGGCGGCGCATGACTGTCCGGTCATGCTGAACGAGTTCGGCGTGCTCAATTTCTGCGTCGATGCACAAAGCCGCGCCGCCTGGGTCCGTGCCGTGCGCGAGGCCGCCGAAGCCAACCATATCGGCTGGACCTATTGGGAGCTCGATCAGGGTTTTGGCTTCATCAAGAGCAGGCTGAGCACGGAAGGTTTCGACGCCGCGATTATGGCTGCCCTGCTGGGCGGCGAGGCAGCCGGGCAATGAGCGTCATCGGCGCATATCCGCGGGTCGGGCTGCGCGCGCCGGATAGCAGCGAGGCGCTGCTGCATGTCTGCGTGTCGCTGATCGTTGTTGTCCTGACGGTTTCGGCCTTTGCCGTCTGGACCCCGTTCGGCATTGCCGCGACCTTCCTCCTGACGCTGATCGTGTCCAACGCCCTGCCCGCGGGCGTTCCCGTCCTGATCATCTGCGCCTTTCTCTACCAGAACCTCGTGGTCACCTGGTACACCCCTTACATCCCGGACAACGATACGTTCGATTCGCTGCGCGGTACCAATTTCGTCATCCTGATGAGCGCCTTCGGCATTTTCCTTGCCGCGTCATTCCAGCAGCGCGTGCGCGCCCTGATCGAATTGCGCTTCTGGCTGCTGCTCAGCCTCGTACTCTGTGGAACCATCACCTTCTATCTCGCCCTGGGGATCGTGCACGGCCAGCCCAAGGACGCGGTCGTCTATTTCCGCAACACCATCACGCCGCTTGCCTGCTTCCACATCGCCGTGCTCGCCGCCAGCCTCTATCCGGTCGACCTGCGCAAGAGCATGTTGTGGCTCGGTGCCGGCGCGGTCGTCTACGGATATCTGGAGTTGATCTTCACGATGAATTTCCTCAGCCTCTTCCATGGCGACCTTTACATCGAACGCAGCATATCGCGGCAGATCGAGACCGGCGTCTGGGAGAAGGCGCTGCAGGAGACCGGCTTCGTTTTCCGTGGGCTTGAGGACGTGATGACCACGACCTTCTTCAACACGCCGTTCTTCAACGACATCCTGCCCAGCGTCTTTCGTGTCGGCGGCCCGAATTTTCATCCGATCAGCTATGCCTATGCCCTCAGCATCATATCAGCCTGGCTGCTCTTCAAAGGACGTTGGCTGCTTCCCATTGCGGCCTTGCCGCTGCTGCTCGTCATCGGCTCCAAGGGCGCGACGTTCCTGCTGCTCGTCGCGCTCGCCATGCGTCTGATCTACAGCCCCTCCCGTGCCGGTTTTACGCTCACCGCCGTCATAGTCCTGGCTTTGGCCTGGACGACCGCGGCAATCGGCTATGGCGCGACGCATGGCGACTATCACGTGCTTGGCTTGACGGCCGGCCTGCGCGACTTCCTGGCCAACCCGCTTGGACAGGGACTGGGCTTTGGCGGCAATTTGTCGAGCACCAGCGTCAATCTCAGCTGGGCCAATGCCCAGGCGGAAGGTGTCGCCTCGGTGCCCGTCGAAAGCGCCGTCGGCGTCATGCTCTATCAGATGGGTATAGGCAGCTTTGTCTTCTTCGGCTTCCTGGCGGCGCTCGCCATGGCGGCGCGGCGTCAGCTGATCGAAACCCGCGACCCGGATTTCCTGTTCGGTTTCGTCGTCATCGTCACCATCTCGGCCAATGCCGTGCTGCAGGAAGAAGCCTTCTACTCACCGCTTGCGCTCGGCTTCTGCCTGCTGCTTGTCGGCGTGTCGCTGGGCACGCGCTGGCGCGAACTGGCGATGCAAAGAGCAATTTCAGGAAGAGTGTGAAACGGTTTTCCCGGGAAAAGCGCGTGCGCTTTCCCTTGGGAATTGCGTCAACAAAAGAGAGCAATTACGGCCCGAACACCACAAGTTCGGTGAAGGTCAGGTCGCCCGGCGCCGGCGGATTCGGACCCTTGAAGTATTTTATCCCCCTGTTGGCGAAGTAGCGGCCGAACAGGCCAGGGATGGGCCCCCTGGCGTCGACCAGGCAAAGCAGGATTCCCCTTCGCAAGACAAAGCGCCCCAAGGCGCCGGCACACCGACTCAGATCCGTAAGCGAGCGGCAATAGACGATCTGGGCGCAGGGGATGAGACCATGCAGTATTCGGCGCGGCATCAACACCAGCGGAGCCGCCACCCCGTCGCAAATGCAGACCAGAGAGATGCAGCCCAGCGCAGCGTGCTCCAGGACGATGTATCTTTCACCGTCGGAGAGCATCGCCAATTCGGCAAGATCGGGACGAACCTCAAGCACCTGACACGACCCCGGCACCGAACTCAAGGCGGGCAGGAAGGCAAATTGTCCATGCGAAAAAAGCTGAAAGCCGAGTGCCTTGTTGGCCTTCAATGTCGCCGGCGCCGGCGAAATGTTCGTGAAGGTCACGTCTCTCCGCCTGAGGATCGCCCAGATCAACTTCATGGCCTGGGGACGGTATCCTTCGTCCACCGTCCAGCTTGAAATGTTGCAGCGGATTTCGTCGCCTTCCACGCCAGGGAAGCGGGCGTAGAGCGTCAGCACGACGCCAACGATCCGGCCTGCGTGCTCCAGGGCGAAGCCGTATTGTGGAAAATCGGCGACGACGGGCCGCTGCGACAAACGTGCAAGCGCCCGCATCCAGTACTTGCGGCTGCGTTCTGGAAAGCCCCGGCGCAGGCAATCGGCTACGCCGTCCCAATCACCCTGGTGAATTGGCCGGCAGCCGAGGTCGGGAGGATGGGTACCAAGTACTGCCATAGTCGACCCGTGAACACGATCAGATTACCAGATCCATTCACCCCCACCCTTCCAATAACGCAGGACGATTAACAATCTGCTCTGTCGTCGGGAAATATCCCGACCATGGCACCCGCTGATGGTCTGACGTGGGTCGACGCCAGCGTTTGCCCGGTTCGGGGCGTCACCTGCCCGCCGCGTGCCGACCTGCATTCCTGCCGGAAAAGATGCAGCTGCCGAGAAATGTCCCTTCCAGCGCATTGTAGCCGTGATAGCCGCCGCCACCACCGCCGGCCACCTCGCCCGCCGCATAGAGTCCGGCAATGGGCTCGCCATCGCCGTCGAGAACCTGCGAATTGAGGTTGGTGTGCAGGCCGCCCAGCGTCTTGCGCGTCAGGATGTTGAGGCGCACCGCAATCAGCGGCCCGTGTTTGGGGTCGAGTATCTTGTGCGGTTTGGTCACCCGGAAGATCTTGTCGCCGATGTAGTTGCGGGCGCCGCGGATGGCAGTGACCTGCGCGTCCTTGGTGTAGGCATGGTCGACCTCGCGATCGCGCGCCACGATCTGCGCCTTGAGCCGGTCGTAGTCGAGCAGATTGTCGCCGGAGAGCGCGTTCATGCCCGCGACCAGATCAGCCAGATTGTCGCGGACGACGAAGTCCTCGCCCTTCTCTAGAAACGCCGCCACCGACGGCGGCGCCTTGCCGCCGCGCCGGTTCTTCAGCACGGCCCGCCAATCCTTGCCGGTGAAGTCGAGGTTCTGCTCCGAGCCCGACAGCACGAACTCCTTCGAGGCGATCGTCTTGGTCAGCACGAACCAGGAATAGTCGTGGCCGGTCGACAGGATACGCTTCAGCGTGCCGAGCGAATCGAAGCTCGGGAAGAATGGCGCCTCCATGCGTTGTCCGAGCGCGTCGAACCACAGCGGCGACGGCGCCGACAGCACGCGGATGCCGTGGTTCGGCCAGATCGGATTCCAGTTCTTGAGCCCTTCGACATAGTGCCACATGCGGTCGGCATTGATGACGGCGCCGCCGGCGTCCTGGGTGATCGCCACCATGCGGCCGTCGACATGGTGCGGCACGCCGGCGACCATACGCTTCGGCGCCGGCCCGAGCCGCTCGACCGGCCAGACCTTGCGGACAAGATCGTGATTGCCGCCAATGCCGCCGGAGGTGACGATCACTGCGCCGGCAGAGAGTTCGAAATCGCCGACGACCGTGCGGTTCGACTGCTGGCCGCGCTCGACGTTGGACGCCTCGAGGATTTCGCCCGCGACGCCGGTGACCGCGCCATTGGTCTTGACCAGCCGGCTGACCTGATGGCGGAATTTCAGCGTGATCAGCCCCTTGGCGACGTGGTCGCGCACGCGCCTTTCGAACGGCGCAACCACGCCCGGCCCGGTGCCCCAGGTCAGATGGAAGCGCGGCACCGAATTGCCGTGGCCGTTGGCCAGCGCGCCGCCGCGCTCGGCCCAGCCGACGACAGGCCACCAACGCATGCCCATGCCGTGCAGCCACGGCCGCATCTCGCCGGCGGCGAAATCGACATAGGCTTCCGCCACTTTCCTTGGCCAATGGTCCTGCGGCCGGTCGAACTGGGCCGAACCCAGCCAATCCTGCCAGGCGAGGTCGCGGCTGTCCTTGATGCGCAAGCGGCGCTGCTCTGGTGTGTCGACCAGAAACAGGCCGCCGAGCGACCAGAATGCCTGGCCGCCGAGAAAGCCGCCGCCCTCCTGCTCGACGATGATCACGCGCTTGCCGGCATCGCCGAGTTCCGCGGCAGCGGCCAGACCGGCCAGCCCGCCGCCAACGATGATTGCATCCGCGTCAGCCATTGTCGTAGCTCCTGTCTCGCCTTTGCGCTGCCCTGAGATCGTTGCTTGCCCCTATCCCAGCAGCGCGTTCCAGATGATCCGCGGCAGTTTCAGGACGCTCGGCCGGTAGTGAAACTCGGTGATCAGCCGACCGACGATGTGCGCCCTTTTGTGGGTCAGGAACCAAGCCGGTTTCGGCATGATGCGGAACGGCGCTTCCAGCACGCTGCGCTCGGGCTTGTCGAACAGGAACGTGTTGTGGACGACGCCGATGCCGCTCTGCACGTCCTCGAGCGTATGGCCGGGGAAAGCACCCCAGGTCGGGCGCAGCAGCGCAAACAGAACGCCGCTCCAGGAATTGATGCCGATGCCGCCATACCGCAATTCGGCAACGATCTCTTCGAAGCGCGGCCGGCCGATCTCGGCGATCGTCCTGGGATGGATGAGAATGTTGGCGGCCAGCGTGCCGTGCAGCTTTTCATTGGCGTAGGCGACCGCTGCACGCAGATAGGACTCGGCATTGCCCGCCGGCAGCCGCATGACGCTGAGCGCCGGCGCAAACACCTCGGCGTTTTCGAGATAGGCGTCCGTGCCCGGCCGGAACGGCACCACCACGCAGGCAGGTCCACCCGGGCGCTCGAATTTCTGCACGCTGTCGGCATGCGCTTCGAAGGCAGCGAGGCGCTCTGTCGCGCCCGGATAGTAAGCAGGGCGTGGCGGCGCTTTCTGCATCACCTTTTCGAGCGCCGCCAGCAACGCATCGGATTTGTCCCAGCCTTCGGGCAGCACCAGCATCTGGCAGGCGATGCAGTTGAAGCCGGAATTGTTGAGTTTTTGGGTCGCGATCAGTTCGGCATGGTAGGCGATGTCGGCATTCGACCATGGGCCGGGAACCACTATGGTCGGCGCCACACCGCCAAGCTCGGAGGTGATGCGCCTTTTGTTCTTCGGCGTGCCTGCCGCCTTGTTCTTGCGGCCCTCCTCGCCGGGACCCCAGACGATCGCATCGTGCGAGGTGGCGGCACCGGTGATGTGGATGTCGTCGACGAGATCGTGGTTGCACAGATAGCCGCCGACATCGGCGCCGCCGCGCACGATGCGCAGTGCGCCGAATTCGATCAGCGGCCGCAGCGCCGGCCGCAGGAAATCGATGAGATAGTCATTGACCGGGTTCATCTTGAGCAGAACCACCTGGTGTTCGACGAGGAGCTTGTGCAGGCAGTCGAGCGGCGCGATCGAGGCGACATTGCCGGCGCCGAGCACCAGCCCGACCTTGCCCTTGCGGCTCGCCGCCGGCGCGTCGTAGGCCGCGGCGGTGTTTGCGGCGAGGTTGGCCTTGGTCACGCCGGGCTGCATCCAGATCTCGGCTTTCAAGCCCGTGAACAGCACCTTGTCCCAGATCGAATTCGGAACCACCGTCACCGCCACCTGCCCTTTGGGCAAGGTGCGGACCGGCAGCCCGTCGAGGAATTTTTTGCCCTCCATCAGGCTGAGTGTGTGGATGAACTGGTTGCAGCCGTCCATCAGCGTCGCCGGGCCGGCCAGCCACTCCTCGCCTTCCAGCGGCGAGCCGGTCGGAATACCCTTCTTGCGCACCGCTGTCTTGACCCACGCCTCGGCGACCTCGCGGATATGCTCCTTGACCTCGCGCAGCAGCGCGATCCGCTCGCTGTTCGAGGTGCGCGCCCAGTCGTCCTTTTTCGCGTCGAGATCAGCCAGCGCGAGGTCGAGTTCGGCCGCCCATTCAGGCTGCGTGGGCTGGGTTTTGACTGCCTTGGCGACCATCTGATGCTCCTCCACCTCGATTTTACGAAAACGGCAGCGCGGCCCATTGCGCGGCGATCTTACCGCCGGAATAGACCTGGATCGAACCGAATTGCTGTAGCACGAATTCGCTCTGCGTCGGACGCAGGAAGGCGTAGTCGTCGGGTCCGACATTGGCATCGTCGGGCAGCGCCATGAATTGCTGGTTGGTCGAGAAGCCGAATGTCTTGTCGGTCTTCATGCCCGAGGGATAAACCGGCTTGGCCATCCATTTGCCGCCGTAGAGGAAACAGCCACGGCGCGGCGCGAGGCCAAGCTTCTTGAGCAGCCAGGAGCGCTCGTCCAGGCCCGGCAGCTGGACATCGACCACTTTCAGGATCGGCGCCGCGATGAAGGCGGCCGGCTGCAACTGGCTGAGGCTGGGCACGTCGAAATCGGTCGGCAGCACAAAGGCCGATCCGATCGACAGTTCATTGGCGCCGACCCAGCTGTCATAGAGCAGCGCCGTGCTTGAGCCCCCAAGGTTGAGGATTCTGCGCTGGTCGGGCGCGAGACAGGTGACATACTGGCGAAACAGGCTGACCGCCTTGGCCCGCGCTTTGGCCGGTCCGCCGAGCAGTTTCGGGATATGGCCGATATGCGCCTCATAGGCCATGACGCCTTCGCATTTCAGCCGCGGATGAGCGGTGAGTGCCGCCACCGCTCGCGCCAGCGCGTCGGGATTGCCGATGCCGCCGCGATGCAGCCCGACATCGACCTCGAAGCAGATGCGCAGCTCGCGGTCGAGCTCGGTGGCAAGCGCGCCATAGGCGGCAAGCCGCGCTTCCGTGTCGATAAGCCAGACGACGCGCGACGTCGCTTCGCCGAGCCCGGCGAGCACTCCCTTGGTAAGGGCGTGTCTCGCACCTGCAACCGGCATCGGCTTGCCGAGCAGAAGATCGACATCTGAGAAGGCTCGCAGCATCTCGGCGCTGATCGGCAGATGGAAGGTCATCAGCCTGTCGGTCGCGAACGCCGCGCGGATGTGCTGGATGAGCGGCAGGCATGGCAGCGACTTGTCGACAAGGCGCAGATCGAGGCCCGTGGCGAACTTGGCCTTGATCGCTGTGATGTTGTGATCGAGCCGGTCGAGATCGAGCACCAGGCAAGGCTGATGGATTTCGGCGGCTCGAAGCGCGCCCGACAGTTCCGCGAAATATCCGTCGGTCAGGCTCATGCCGTGACGCCGAGCAGCCTGGCCATATAAGGCGACACGAAACGGTTGTCCGGGTCCATCTCGCGGCGGACTGCCATGGCGTCGTTCCAGCGCGGATATAGCGCGCTCAAGTCCCTTGCCGTCAGGCTGTGCATCTTGCCCCAATGCGGGCGGCCGCCACGCTTGCGGAAGATCGGCTCGGCGGCGTTGAAGAACGCCATCGGATCGCGCTCGACGCCGTGATGGATGGCGATGGAACAGGTCGGCCGCTTGTAGAAGGGGCTGAGCCAGACATTGTCCGGTGCAACCACGCGCACCTCCATCGGAAAGTATACCTCCGGAAACCGCGTCTCGAGCAGCGCGATGATTTCGCTCAGTGCCGCCGCTCCTTCCTCGAACGGCAGGTGGTATTCCATCTCGTTGAACTTGACGTTGCGCTCGGAGGTAAAAACCTTCAGCCAGTCCTCGACATAGTCCTCAGGCGGCACCTTGGCGAAGGCCGAACCGATGAGACGGCGGCGCAGCCACGGGAACCAGCTGAGATAGTCGCGCAGTTTCCTCAGTGTGGTGACGGCATCGTCGTCTTCCGTCGGCGGGCGCACCGTCGCCGGCGCCTCGGTGATGTCGCTGGCGATCAGCAGCGCCTGGCCGGAGAACGGCACGTAGTAGAACTCGGCTGAACGATGCGCCGTCATCGTCGCCTCGAATTGCGACAGCACCTCGCCGATCGGCGCCGTCCAGCGGCGGTGCCGCATCCGGTAGCTTGCCATGTTGCGGATCGTCACTTCGGTGACGGCGCCGAAGGCGCCGAGCGAGGCGCCCATGGCTTCGATCATGTCGGGGCTTTTTGCGCGGTCGAACTCTTTCACCACGCCGCGCCCGTCGACGATCTGCATCGCCTCGAGCTGGGTATGATAGGCGCCGAGCGTGATGCCCGACCCATGGGTAGCAGTGCCCAGCGCGCCGCCGAACGCCTGCTTGTCGATGTCGCCCATGTTCGGCAGCGCCTGGCCGACGCCGTGCAAAAGCTTCGCCATCGTGCCGATCTTGGTACCGGCGCCGACTCGCGCCGTAAGCTTTTTGGGGTCGTGTGCCTTCAGGCCCTCGAAGCGATCGAGCGACAGGATGGTCCCGTCATTCTTGACCAGTGGCGTGAAGGAATGGCCCGTGCCCGCGAAGCGAACCGGCCCGGGCGAGTTGCGAATGGCAGCGCTTAACGCATCGAGAGTCTGCGGTTCGGCAAAAGCCAGCGGCGTGGCCGTGACATAGCCCGACCAATTGCTCCACCGGCTGATAGCCTCTCCCACTTGGCGCCTCCCTGGAACGGCCGGCTTGACCGGTCTTGATCGCTGCACGGAATAATATGATACATAGTCAGCTTTTTGGATATGATACATTGTCAGCTTTCTGTCAAGCTGGCAATCGAGCGCCAAGCCGTTGCAAGCCGGCTTCGAAAGAAAAGCGACTGTCGACCGCATGGCCCGTGACTTTTCGCGTCAATCACCAGGCATGTCACCGACTGTCATTTTTCAGGGGCAAGCAGCTGTTATGGGACGGCTGTCGCTCGGTCATGTCGACCGAAACCCCGTCCTGAACCGCCCGAAGAGAAATTGCATGTGGCTAAGTGAATTCGAAATTGTCCTGCGCGACCGCATCATCCCGAACGGCGCCATCCGCATCGAAAACGGCCGGATCGCCGAGATCCGCAATGAGCCGGTCGAAAATGCCGACATCTCAGGCGGCGGTCGCCTGCTTCTGCCAGGCTTCATCGACATGCATGGCGACATGGTCGAGAAGGAAGTCGAGCCGCGCCTCGGCGTGCATGTGCCGATGAAGATCGGCATTGCCGAACTCGACAAGAAGCTGGCCTCCTGCGGCGTCACCACGGCCTATGCCGCGCTGTCCTTCATCGGCGCCAGCATCACCAGTGGCGTGGCGCGGTCGGAAGAGCACACTTCGGCGATCATCGATACCATCGCCGGGATGAAGGACCATTTGCTGGTCGACCACCGCATCCATGCCCGCTTCGAAGTCACTTTCACGCCGGCCATTGCCATGCTGCAGAAGCTGATGGATGCCGGCAGGCTGCATTTGATCTCGCTGATGGATCACACGCCCGGACAAGGCCAGTATCGCGATGTCGAGCTTTACATCGCCCGCATCGCCAAGGAGCGCGGCATGTCGGTTGCCCAGGCGTCCGAGGTGGTCGGCCATCGCATCGCCGGCCGCGAAGGCCAGGGCGATGTGCTCAACGGTTTGCAGGACTTGTCGGCGCGGGCGCAGGCCAATGGCGTTGCGCTTGCCTCGCATGATGACGACACGCTAGAGAAGGTGGAACTGGTTCACGGCCTCGGCGCCACGCTGAGCGAATTCCCGGTGACGCTGGAAGCGGCGCAGGAAGCCAGGAGGCTGGCAATGCATACCGTGATGGGAGCGCCCAATGCGCTGCGCGGCCAGTCCTATTCCGGCAATCTGTCGGCACGGCAGGCCTATGAAGCCGGACTGCTCGACATGCTGGCCAGCGACTATCACCCGGCCTCGATCCTGCCGGCAGTGCTCGGCCTCGCCGAACTGCGTGACGGTGGCCTGGTGGCGGCGGCAGCGCTGACCAGCGCCAATCCGGCCTCGGCGCTAGGCCTAACCGATCGCGGCGCCATCGAGCCTGGACTGCTGGCCGATCTCGTCGTCGCCGATCGCCGGCCGGTGGCGCGGGTGCGGGCGACATTCCGCGCCGGCCGCATGATCTACAGCGACGGCACGTTGGGCCGGCACTGAAATGACAGGGCATAAAGTCCAGCCAACTCAAGCCAGCCCGAACGTCTCCACGGCGCGCATGATGCCGCGCAGTTCGGCCAGCCCCTTCAGGCGGCCGATCAGCGAGTAGCCGGGATTGATCCTTGTCTTGCCGATATCGTCGGCCAGCAGATGGCCATGGTCCGGCCGCATCGGGATTTGCCAGTCGGCGCGGCCTTCCCTGTGGCGGCGCGCCTCTTCCTGCATCAATGCCAGGATGACATTCGCCATGTCGGTGCCGCCCTCAAGATGCTCGGCCTCGTAGAACGAGCCGTCCTTCTCGATGGTGATGTTGCGCAGATGGGCGAAATGGATGCGGTCGGCGAATTCCTTGACCATGGCGACAATGTCGTTGTCGGCGCGCGTGCCGTAAGAGCCGGTGCAGAACGTCAGCCCATTGGCCTGACTGTCGACGGCATTGAGAATGAAACGCGCATCCTCGGCGGTCGAAACGACGCGCGGCAGGCCGTAGAGCGAGAATGGCGGGTCGTCAGGATGGATGCACATGCGCACCCCCTCCTCTTCCGCCGCCGGAATGATCTCGCGCAGGAACCAGGCGAGGTTGTCGCGCAGTTCCTTCGGCCCGATCCCCTCATAGTCGGCAAGCGCCTCGCGAAAACTATCGCGATCATACTTGCGCTCGGTCGCCGGCAGGCCGGCGATCAGGTTGCGCTCGATCTGGTCGATCTTTGCGGGCGGCAATTCCTTGAGCCGCTTCTCCGCCTCGGCAATGCGCGCCGGCGTGTAGCTGTCGGCGCCGTTCTTGCGCTTCAGCACGAACAGATCGTAGGCGGCGAAATCGATCGCATCGAAACGCAGGGCATAGCCGGTCGTCGGCAGCCGGTAGGCGAGATCGGTGCGGGTCCAGTCGACCACAGGCATGAAATTGTAGCAGATCGTGGCGATGCCGGCCTTGGCCAGCGCAYGGATCGAGTCGCGATAGTAGCCGGCATAGCGCTCGCGTTCCGGCGCGCCGATCTTGAAGGAGTTGTGGACCGGGATGCTCTCGACGACCGACCAGGTCAGTCCGGCTTGCTCGATGATGCGCTTGCGCTCCAGCACTTCGGCTTCAGGCCACGCCCTTCCGTCATAGATGTGATGAAGCGCCGAGACCACGCCGGTGGCGCCGGCCTGCTTGACATGATCGAGCGTCACCGGATCGTCGGGTCCATACCAGCGCCAGCATTGTTCCATTTTCGGCTTTCCTTCTGCGAGAGGTTGGCAACTTATTGTTGGACCGCGACGGGAGTCGATAGAAAAGGAAGGAGTTTTTAGAAATGACGGATTTCGAGGGCAAGGTGGCCCTGGTGACGGGTACGACCGGCATTGGTCTGGCGACCGCCAGACGCCTTGCGGCCGGCGGCGCTGCGATCATCGCCTGCGGCATCGACCGCACCGCCAACGTGGCGATGAAAGCGCAACTGGAAAGCGCCGGCGCCAAGGCGTTGGTCATTGACACCGACGTCTCCGTCTCCGACCAGGTGCGCGACGCGGTGGCGGCTGGCGTGGCAAAATTCGGTGGCCTCGACGTCATCGTCAATTCGGCCGCCGTGCATCCCTATGGCACGGCGACGACGACCGACTGGGAAACCTGGAACCGGACGATGACGGTCAATGTCGGCTCGATCTACCTGACGGCGCATTTCGGCATTCCGGAAATGATCAAGCGCGGCGGCGGCGCCATCGTCAATGTCGCCTCGGTGCAAGGTTTTGCCTGCCAGCAGAACGTCGCCGCCTACGCCACCACCAAGGGCGCCATCCACACGCTGACGCGCTCGCTGGCGCTCGACTATGCCTCAGCCGGCATCCGGGTGAACTCGGTGAGCCCGGGTTCAATCCGCACGCCGATCCTGGAAAAGGCCGCGCGCGGCGACAGTGGCAGCGATGCCGATGTCGACGAAGCCTATAAGCGTTTCGGCGCGGCGCATCCGCTCGGCCGCATCGGCGAACCGGAGGAAGTGGCAGAACTCATCGCGTTCCTGTGCTCGGCGAAAGCCGGCTTCTGCACCGGTTCCGACTACCGGATCGATGGCGGCCTGACCGCCGGCATCGGCGTGAAGTAAGGCTGCCAAGCCGCCTGTTCATGCTTGCAAGATAACCCCATATGTGAAAATACTATTCACAAAAGAAGATTGACGGGAGGATCGATCATGCAATCAGCGGGTCCGCGGCCCGCCCGGACGGATGCGTTGTTCGTCCCGGGGATGGCGCCATGACGGGGTTTGCGCCGACCGTCGGCGTGGCATCGACGCATCCTGCCAACATGCCCAGAGATCATGCCGATCTCCCGGTCTGGAACGCGGAGAACTGGTTCTATGAGGACTGGCCGGTCGGCCAGAAAATCCGTTCGTTGCGGCGCACAATGGCCGAAGGCGACAGCCATTTGTTCAACACGCTGGTGCTCGACATCCACCCCTATGTGCAGGACCAGATGTTTGCCGAGGCGGAAGGCATTTTCGGCAAGAGGCTGATCGCCGGCGCCTTTGTCTTTTCGGCCGGCCTCGGCCTCGTCGCCACCAACTGCGTCAACGCCTTTTCCTACGGCTATGACAGACTGCGTTTCATAAAACCTGTCTTCATTGGTGACACCATCTATTCGATCCGCTCCAACCTCGACAAGAAGCCGCGCTACAAGGAGATGGGGCTGATTCGCGCCTCCTACGAAGTGTTCAAGGGCGAAGGCGAACTTGTTCTCTACTGCGAGCACCTGCAAACGGTGAAGTACCGCAATCCCGCGGACTTCGTCGGCAAGACGGAGAAATGACGATGGCAGCCGAATTGCCGCTTGCCGGTCTCACCGTCGTCGACATGAGCCAGTTCCTGTCCGGGCCCTACTGTTCGCTCAGGCTGCTCGATCTCGGCGCCCGCGTCATCAAGATCGAACGTCCGGATGGCGGCGACCTGTCGCGCCGGCTCTATCTCAGCGACACCGAGATCGGCGGTGACTCCACCATCTTCCATGCCATCAACCGGGCCAAGGAAAGCTTTGCCATCGACCTCAAGAACGAGGCCGACCTGGAAGCATTGCGCGGGCTGCTGGCCAAGGCAGACGTGCTGATCCAGAATTTTCGCCCCGGCGTCATCGAGCGGCTCGGCTTGGACTACGAATCCGTGCGCAAGATCAATCCGCGTTTGGTCTATGCCTCGATCAGCGGCTATGGCGAGGAAGGTCCCTGGGTCAAACGGCCGGGCCAGGACTTGCTGGCGCAGTCGCGCTCGGGCGTGATGTGGCTGAACGGCGACGAGGACCAGGGGCCGGTGCCGTTCGGCCTCGCCATCGGCGACATGCTGGCCGGTGCGGCCTGCGCGCAAGGCATTCTCGCCGCCCTCGTTCGGCGCGGCATTACCGGCCAGGGCAGCCATATCGAAACCAGCCTGCTCGAAGCGCTGGTCGACTTTCAGTTCGAGGTGCTGACCACGCATCTCAACGATGGCCGCCGCTTGCCCAGACGCTCCAGCTTCCGCAGCGCGCATGCCTATCTGTCGGCGCCTTACGGCGTCTATCCGGCCAGTGACGGCTATCTCGCCATCGCCATGACGCCGATCCCGAAACTCGCCGATCTCTTGGCTCTCGATGCGCTCGCGCCCTATCGCGACAAGCCGGCCTCGTGGTTCACCGCGCGCGACGATATCAAGGCAATCATCGCGCAGCGCATCGCCACCAAGACCATCGACGAGTGGCTTGCCATCCTCGAACCAGCCGACATCTGGTGCGCCAAGGTGCTGACCTGGCCCGAAATGCTGGCCAGCGAAGGCTTTCAGTCGCTCGACATGTTGCAGACGGTGACGCGTGAGGACGACGTTTCGATCCTTACCACCAGCTCGCCGCTCCGGGTCGACGGTGTCAGGGCCAAGGTCGACCGCGCGGCACCGCGCATCGGCGAGCACAGTGCTGCAATCCGTGCGGAGTTCGGCCTGTGACTGAGGTGACGCTGCGCGGCATGACCTGGAGCCATCCGCGCGGCTACGATCCGATGGTCGCCTGTTCGGCGCTGTGGGAACAGAAGACCGGCATAGCCATCGAGTGGGACAAGCGCTCGCTGCAGGATTTCGAATCCTTCCCGGTCGAGGAGCTGGCGCGCGCCTATGATTTGATCGTCATCGACCATCCGCATGTCGGCCAGATCACCGCGGAGCGCTGCCTCGCGCCGCTCGATGTCGCCGGCCGCGAAGCCGAGCGCGCAGCTCTTGCCGCGGGCAGCGTTGGCCAATCCTATCCGAGCTACAGCTGGCAGGGACGGCAATGGGCCTTTCCCATCGATGCGGCAACACAGGTTCAGGCCTGGCGACCGGACGCGCTCGATGCGCCGCCGGCGCGCTGGAGCGAGGTGCTCGATCTCGCCCGGCAAGGCCGCGTGCTGCTGCCGCTGCGGCCGCCGCATTCCCTGATGACCTTCTACACGCTGGCCGGCAATCTCGGTCACGCCTGCGCCACCGATCCGTCGGGCGATCTCATCGACAGCGAGACCGGCGACAAAGTCTTCGAAGCGATGCGCGAGATCGCGGCGCTGGTTGATCCCGCCTGTTTCGAGATGGATCCGATCGCCGTTTCGGAGCGCATGGCGGAAGCCAATGCCCGCATCGCCTGCGCGCCGCTGATCTACGGTTATGTCTCCTACGCAATATCTGGGTTTCGCGCGCACCGGCTGGCCTTCGCCGACATCCCGGTGATCGGCTCCAGCGGCCCGATCGGCTCGGCGCTCGGCGGCACCGGCATAGCGGTCTCTGCTTTCTCCAAGACCAAGGAGGCAGCGATCGATTTCGCTTATTGGGTCGCCAGCGGCGATGTCCAGCGCGGTCCTTATGCCGCTGCCGGCGGACAGCCGGGTCATGCCGCTGCCTGGGAAGACCTGAGCGTCAACGCCGCGACCGGCAATTTCTACAGCGGCACACGCGCGACGCTGGAAGGCGCATGGGTGCGGCCGCGCCATGACGGCTACATGGCGTTCCAGCAGAAAGCATCCGACCGCATCATCGGCGGCCTGAGATCAAGGCATCGGCCCGGCCAGGTCGTTGCCGATCTCAACAGCCTGTTTCGGGAGAGTAGTCCGGCGCCTGGCGCTGCCGGTGGAGGAGCCTGAACCAGACGCAGAGACGCGCTCGCCAGCGGGCGAGCACTATCCGTCGACCGCTAAAGCTTCCACATCCGCCTGGCATTGGCCGAGAGCAGCTTCGTCCGCTCATCGGGACTGGCGCCGGCGATCAGCGCATGCGTCGCCGCCACCCAGGTAGCCAGGCCGCCGCCAAGCGTGCACACCGGCCAGTCGCTGCCCCAGACGACGCGGTCCCAGCCGAACGAGCCGATCGTGTGCTCGACATAGGGCCGCAAGCTTTCGACCGTCCATGAGCCGGCATCCGCATAGGCAACCACGCCGGAGATTTTACCGATGACATTGGGCCGCCGCGCGATCTCGACCATGTGCTCGCGCCATGGGTGCTCGGCATTGCCTTTGATATCGGGCACACCGCAATGGTCGAGCACGAACTGCACATCGGGCGCGAGATCGGCGAGCATAATCGCGTGCGGAATCTGGTGCGGCAGCACCACGAGGTCGAAGGTCAGGCCGGTGCCGGCAAGTCGTTTGATGTTCTCGCGAAACAGCGCGCTTTCCGAAAGTTCGTCGGGCATGACGTGCAGCACGCGGCGAAACCCCTTGACGAAGGGATCGGCCTGCTGGCGCTCGATATAGGCGGCAAAGCCAGCCTCCTCGGGACGGCATGAGGCGATCGCGCCGCGCAGCAGACTGCCCTTCTCCAGTGACTGTGTTTTCACCTGGTTGGTCTCGGTCTGGATGTCGGCCGGGTCGACATCGACCTCCATATGCAAGGCTGCCTCGATGCCGGCGCGGCGGGCCTGGGTCGCATATTCCTGATGCGAAAAATCGCGGTTGAGCGCCGGCACGCCGCCGAGCCAGGGATAGCGCAGTGCCGACAGATCGATCAGGTGCAGATGGGTGTCGATGATCATGGTGGCGCTATCCTCTTCGGCGATTTCAAATCATCTCATGGAGAAATCGTTCATTCAAATAAGAATTTCACTTCGATGGCTTGAAGGTTGACCCCGCCAGCTGCGACAGCTTTTCTGCCGCCGCCTGCAACAGCGCGATGGTCTTGGTGATGTCGGGCGCCTGGGGCGAATTGACCAGCGTGATGTAGGGCACCGACAGGGCTGCGATCGCCTTGCCGTCCGATCCCAGCACCGGCGCCGACAGGTTGAACACGCCGGCCGTCTGCAGCGATGCCATCATCTCGTAGCCGCGCTCGCGGATCTGGTCGAGGCGGGCGAAGAATTCCGGCGACTGCGCCGGCTTGTCGGTGCTGCGGATGTGCTCCGAAATCATCATCTGCCGCTCCTCGTCCGAGCGGAAGGCGAGCAGCACATGGCCCGAACCGGTGTCGAACAGGCTGATATGCGATCCGACGCGGATCGAGATGCCCCAATAGTCCGGCGCCTCCTGCTGCGCGATCACCACGGCTGAACCGCGGTCGAAGACCACCAATTGGTTGGCCTGCTGCGAAGTTTCGGCCAGTTCCCGCATCAGCGGCGTGGCAAAGGAGCCGAGCCTGCGCACCGGCGCATGCAACTGCGCCAGGCCGAACAGCTTCAGCGTCAGCGAGTAACGGTCGCCGTCGGGACGCGTGACATAGCCGCGCCGCACCAGGCGGTCGAGCATGCGGTAGAATTCGTTCGGGCTGCGGTCGAGTTTTTTGGCGATTTCCGCTTGCGTCAGGCCGCCATCAACGCCTGCCAGCAGCTCGAGAATGTCGAGCCCCTTGTCCAGCGCGGGGGCACGATAGCGGTCGTCGTCATCGTCCTCGGCCATGCTCACTCTCCAGTGAATTTCAGACTTCATATACGCATACAGATCGTCATCTGAAAGCACTTTCCGGCTTGACGCTACCATAAATGTTTTGTTTGTATATGAATGAAGGCTGTCAATCGAATCCCACAACGGGTTCGACGCAGGCTCTTTGGGAGGAAACCAAATGAACAGACTGTTTTCCGGCCTGTCGGCCGGCGTGACATTGCTTGCTCTGTCCGCGAGCGTCGCCTTTGCCGGCGACCTGCCGGGCAAATTCGACGGCGTCACCATCGACGCCAAGCTGATCGGCGGCCAGCAGTATGAAGGCCTCTATGCGCGCATCGGCGAATGGGAAAAGCTGACCGGCGCCAAGGTCAACGTCATCTCGAAGAAGAACCATTTCGAGCTCGACAAGGAAATCAAATCGGACATCGCCTCGGGCAGCATCAACTGGTGCGTCGGCTCCAACCACACCTCGTTCGCACCGCAATATCCGGGCATCTACACCGATCTTGCCAAGCTGTTGCCGAAGGAAGAAATCGACGCCTTCGTTCCGGCCAACATCGCCGCCGGCACGCTTGACGGCAAGCTGGTGATGCTGCCGCGCGCGCAGTTCGACGTCTCCGCGCTCTACTACCAGAAGAGCCTCTATCAGGACGAAGCCAAGAAGAAGGCCTACAAGGACAAATACGGCGAGGAGCTCGTGCCGCCGGACACGTTCGACGAGATGGCGCAGCAGGCCGAATTCTTCGCCAGCCCGCCGGATTTCTACGGCACCCAATATGCCGGCAAGGAAGAGGCTATCAACGGCCGCTTCTACGAGATGGTCATCGCCGATGGCGGCGAATATCTCGACAAGGACGGCAAGCCGGCCTTCAACTCGGAAGCCGGCGTCAAGGCGCTCGACTGGTTCGTCAATCTTTATAAGGCCAAGGCCGTTCCCGCCGGCACCACCAACTATCTCTGGGACGATCTCGGCCAGGGCTTCGCCTCGGGCACCGTCGCCATCAACCTGGATTGGCCGGGTTGGGCCGGCTTCTTCAACGACCCGAAATCGTCCAAGGTCGCCGGCAATGTCGGCGTCAAGGTCCAGCCCAAGGGCTCGTCCGGCAAGCGGTCCGGCTGGTCCGGCGCGCATGGCTTCTCGGTGACCGAGAACTGCGCCAACAAGGAAGCCGCCGCTTCTCTCGTCTGGTGGCTGACCAATGAGGACAGCCAGAAACTGGAGGCAGCCGGCGGCCCGCTGCCCACCCGCACCAAAGTCTGGGAGTGGGACATCGAGCAGGCGAAGTCCGATCCTTACAAGACCGAAGTGCTGCAGGCCTTCCAGGAAGCCGCCAAGAACGCTTTCCCGGTGCCGCAGACGCCGGAATGGATCGAGATTTCCAACGCCGTCTATCCTGAGCTGCAGGCCGCCATCCTCGGCGACAAGACGTCCAAGCAGGCACTGGACGACGCGGCCGCCAAGGCCACCCAGATCCTCGAGGACGCCGGCAAGCTTTGATCTTTTCCACCGGGGGCGCGGCATCTCCAAGGAGCAGCGCCCCCGAATTGTTTCCAACAGCAAGATGCTCTCTGATGTCCCCTCGCCCAGCGGCTTGCGGCATCACGGCGCCAACCAGAACCGGATCGACATGAAAGGCTGGAAACCCTCACCACCCTTCCTGCTTCTGCTGCCGGCCGTCATCGTGCTGGCGGCGGTGGTGGTGGTGCCGTTGCTTTTGTCGCTCTATTCCAGCTTCACGCCGTTTCGGCTGACGCGGCCGGAGACCTTCTGGGTCTTCATCGGCGCCCGCAACTACATCAACATTTTCACCAGCCGCGATTTCTGGGTCGCCTTCGCCCGCACCGTTGTGTTGCTGACGGTGGCGCTCAACCTGGAAATGCTGATCGGCCTCGGCCTGGCGCTGCTGGTCGAAAAGGCCTCGCGCGGGCAGCGCCTCCTGCGCACCATCATGATGTTCCCGATGATGTTTTCGCCGATCCTGGTCGGCTTCCAGTTCAAGTTCATGTTCAACGACAATATCGGCCTGGTGAACAACGCGCTGCAGGCGCTTGGCCTGACCGACCGCGCCATCCCCTGGCTGATCGACGGCAACCTCGCCTTCATCGCCATCCTCACCGCCGAGATCTGGTCGTCGACCTCGGTCTTCGCCATCCTGATCCTGGCCGGCCTGCTCGCCATGCCGCGCGAACCGGTCGAGGCGGCGCGCGTCGACGGCTGCACGCCATGGCAGACATTCCGCTATGTCACCTGGCCGTTCATCATGCCGTTTGCCTTCATCGCCATGACCATCCGCTCGCTCGACGTGGCGCGCGCCTATGACATCGTCAAGATCATGACCGATGGCGGACCGGCCGGCCGCACCGAGCTGGTATGGACGCTGGTTGCCCGCACCGCCTACAGCGACGCCAAGATGGGGCTGGCCAACGCCATGGCCTACTTCTCGATCCTGCTGTCGATCGGCTTCACCGTCTATTTCTACCGCAAGCTCGCCGCGGCGCGCACGCAGATCGCGGCGGAGTGGTAGACATGGACCAGAACAGCCTGCATCGCGTCCGCCGCCAGGCGCTCGGCATCGCCCACGGCGTCACCCTGTTCCTGGCCATGCTGGTCATCTGCCTGCCCGGCATCTGGATTGTGCTGTCGTCGCTGCGGCCAACCGTCGAGATCATGGCCAAGCCGCCGGTCTGGATTCCGCAGGAGCTGTCGCTCGACGCCTACGTCGCCATGTTCAGCGGCGTCGGCAAAGGCGGCATTCCGGTGCTCGACTATTTCCGCAATTCGCTGATCATCTCGGTGACCTCGACGGTGATCGCCATCGTCATCGGCATGGCCGGCGGCTACGCCTTCGCCCGCTACCGCTTCCGCGCCAAGTCGGCGATGTTCCTTGGCCTGATGCTGACCCGCACCGTGCCCGGCATCGCGCTGTCGCTGCCGCTGTTCTTCGTCTACGCGCGGCTCGGCATCATCGATACGCATTTCGGCCTGATCCTGGTTTATGTCGCGCTCAACGTGCCGTTCACCGTCTGGCTGATCGACGGCTTCTTCCGCCAGGTGCCGAAGGACCTTGCCGAGGCCGCGCAGATCGACGGCTGCACGCGCTGGCAGGCTTTCTGGCAGGTCGAGTTTCCGCTGGCTGGCCCCGGCATTGCGTCCGCCGGCATCTTTGCCTTCCTGACCTCCTGGAACGAGTTCGCGCTGGCCTCGCAGCTGACGCGCTCGATCAATTCCAAGACGCTGCCGGTCGGCCTGCTCGACTACACCTCCGAATTCACCATCGACTGGCGCGGCATGTGCGCGCTGGCCGTGGTGATGATCATCCCGGCGCTCACGCTGACCTTCATCGTCCAGAAACACCTTGTCGGCGGCCTGACCTCCGGCGCGGTGAAAGGCTGACATGGCAACCGTATCCCTGAAAAACCTCTCGAAGAACTATGGCCCGGTCGCCGTCGTGCACGGCATCGACCTCGAAGTCGCCGACCGCGAATTCATCGCGCTCGTCGGCCCCTCCGGCTGCGGCAAATCGACGACGTTGCGCATGATCGCCGGCCTCGAAGACATCAGCGGCGGCGTGATCGAGATCGGCGGCCGCAAGGTCAACGATCTGCCGCCGCGCTCGCGCAACATCTCGATGGTGTTCCAGTCCTACGCGCTCTATCCGCATATGACGGTGCGAGAGAACCTCGGCTTCTCCCTGAAGATCGCCGGCGCGGCCAAGGAAGAAATGGACCGCCGCGTTGCCGAAGCGTCCGGCATCCTCGGCCTCGATGCGCTGCTCGAACGCAGGCCGTCGCAGCTGTCGGGCGGACAGCGCCAGCGCGTCGCCATGGGCCGCGCCATCGTGCGCGATCCCGATGTCTTCCTGTTCGACGAGCCGCTCAGCAATCTCGACGCCAAGCTGCGCACGCAAATGCGCACCGAGATCAAGAAGCTGCACGCCAAGGTGCAGTCGACGGTGATCTACGTCACCCACGACCAGGTCGAGGCGATGACGCTGGCCGACCGCATCGTCATCATGCGCGACGGCTTCATCGAACAGGTCGGCACGCCCGACGAGGTGTTCCGCCGCCCAGCGACACGCTTTGTCGCCGGCTTCATCGGCTCGCCGCCGATGAATTTGCATGAGGCGACGGTCGACAATGGCGAGCTGCTGTTTGCCAGCGGCGAGCGCCTGCCCTTGCCCGGCCAGTTCAAGGCAAACGCCGCCACCGGTGACAAGGTCGTCTTCGGGCTGCGGCCCGACGACATCTACCCAACCGGGCACGGCCTCAACTCCGGTGCCGACACCGATGTCCATCAGGTCGAGCTGCCGGTGACGGTCACCGAACCGCTCGGCAATGAGACGCTGGTCTTCGCCGAATTCAATGGCAGCGACTGGGTGTCGCGCATGCTCAACCCGAAGCCGCTCAAGGCCGGCGACCGGGTGAAGATGAGCCTCGATTTGTCGCAGGCACATCTGTTTTCCGCCGCAACCGGCAAGACATTGCGGAGCTGACCGACATGGCGAAAATCGAAAAAGTCGAGCTGCGCATCGTCGACCTTGTCCCCAAGGTCAAGCGAACCGACGCGATCCAGAGTTTTGTCAGCCAGGAGACGCCGATCGTCACCATAACCGATGCCGACGGCGCGGTCGGCACCGGCTACAGCTACACGATCGGCACCGGCGGCTCCTCGGTGATGCGGCTGCTGTCCGATCATCTGGCGCCGCGCCTGATCGGCCGCGATGCCGACCAGATCGAGGCGATCTGGCACGAGCTCGAATTCGCCACCCACGCCACCACGATCGGCGCCATTACCGCAATCGCGATTGCCGCCATCGATACGGCTCTATGGGACCTTCGCGCGAAGAAACAGAACCTGCCGCTGTGGAAGCTCGCCGGCGGCGCCAAGGACCGCTGCCCGCTCTACACCACCGAAGGCGGCTGGCTGCACATCGAGACGGCAGCACTGGTCGATGACGCGGTCGCCGCCAAGGCCAAGGGCTTCCGCGGCTCGAAGGTCAAGATCGGCAAGCCGCATGGCTCGGAAGATCTGGCCCGCCTCTCGGCGGTGCGCAAGGCGGTTGGCGACGGCTACGAGATCATGACTGACTGCAACCAGGGTTTCTCCGTCGACGAAGCCATCCGCCGGGCCGAGCGGCTGCGCGACCTCGACCTCGCCTGGATCGAGGAGCCGCTGCCGGCCGACGACATTGACGGCCATGTCAGGCTGTCCAACGCGACGTCGACGCCGATCGCCATTGGCGAGTCGCTCTACTCGATCCGGCATTTTCGCGAATACATGCAAAAAGGCGCCTGCTCGATCGTGCAGGTCGATGCCGGCCGCATCGGCGGCATCACACCCTGGCTGAAAGTGGCGCATGCGGCCGAAGCCTTCGACATCCCGGTCTGCCCGCACTTCCTGATGGAACTGCATGTCAGCCTGGCCTGCGCTGTTCAGAACGGCAGGTATGTCGAGTATATTCCGCAGCTGGACGATTTGACCGGCAAGAAGATGCGCATCGAGAACGGTGAGGCGCTGGCGCCCGACGAGCCCGGCATCGGCATCGACTGGGACTGGGACGCAGTCAAGGCAAAGAGCATCGCCGAATTCACCACGACGATTGCCAAATAGGGAGCTGGCACATGCAGAGGATGGGAATGGTGCTCGGCCTCAAGCCGGAAAAAGTCGAGGAATATGTCCGCCTGCACGCCGCAGTCTGGCCCGATGTGCTGACCATGATTTCGGCCTGCAACATCAAGAACTATTCCATCTACCTGAAGCGGCCGGAGAACCTGCTGTTTTCCACCTTCGAATATCATGGCACCGACTATGCCGCCGACACGGCGAAGATGGCTGCCGATCCGAGGACGCAGGAATGGTGGGCGGTCTGCATGCCGTGCCAGGAGCCGCTGGCGACGCGCAAGGACGGCGAGTGGTGGGCGTCGATGGATGAAGTCTTCCATCATGACTGATGCCTTCGATCCGGCCTCGCTCGTTCAGTCCTGGCCCAGACCGTCGAAACCCCGGCCGATCGTCACATTCGGCGCCGGATCGATTGTCGGCGACGCGCATTTCCCGGCCTATCGCAAGGCTGGCTTTCCGATTGCCGGCCTCTACGATCCGGATCAGGCCAAGGCGCAGGCCCTGGCCGAACGGTGGGGCGTAGGGGCATTCAGCTCGGTGGAAGAAGCCGCTGCTGTCCAGGACGTGATCTTCGACCTGGCGACACCGCCGGGCCGGCACGCCGAGATCCTGAAGGCCCTGCCCGACGGCGCGGTCGCCCTGATCCAGAAGCCGATGGGCAATTATCTCGGCGAGGCCACTGAAATCCTCGAAATCTGCCGCGCCAAAAACCTCAAGGCGGCCGTCAATTTCCAGCTGCGCTTTGCGCCGATGATGCTGGCGCTGAAGGATGCCATCGCCAAAGGCTGGCTGGGTGACGTCGTCGATTTCGACGCCTGGCTGGCGCTGGCCACACCCTGGCAGCTTTGGGAGTTCCTGCTCAAGGCGCCGCGCGTCGAGATCGCCATGCACTCGATCCACTATCTCGACCTGATCCGGCAGCTGCTCGGCGATCCCAAAGGCGTCCACGCCAAGACGCTTGGCCATCCCAACCACAAGGTGGCGCAGACGCGCACCAGCGCCATTCTCGACTATGGCGACACCGTGCGCTGCGCGCTGTCGATCAACCACGATCACAAATTCGGCCGCCGGCACCAGGCCTGTGAATTCCGGATCTGCGGCACCGAGGGCGCGGCCTACCTGAAACTCGGCCTCAATCTCGACTATCCCACCGGCGAGCCGGACATTCTGGAGATCTATCCCAAAGGCGGAACGGACTGGGTTGCGGTGCCGCTGGCCGGCGAATGGTTTCCGGATGCCTTTGTCGGTCGCATGGCCAATGTCCAGCGTTTTGCCGCCGGCGAGGACAACGAGCTGATAAGCTCGGCCGAGGACGCCTGGAACACCATGGCGCTGGTCGAGGCGGCGTACAAATCGAGCGCGGCGCCGGCGACGCCGATCGCGGAAAGGCCCTGATGGAACAGATCACTTACTTCGAGGACTATCAGATCGGCTCGACGCGCCTGACCAGCGGCCGCACCATCACCGAGACCGACTTCATCGTTCATGCCGGCCACACCGGCGATTTCTTCCCGCACCACATGGACGCCGAGTTCATGAAGACGACGCCGTTCGGCCAGCGCATTGCGCATGGCACGCTCGTGTTCTCGGTCGGCGTCGGGCTGACGGCAAGTATCGTCAATCCTGTCGCCTTCTCCTATGGCTACGACCGGCTGCGCTTCATCAAGCCGGTGTTCATCGGCGACACGATCAAGACCCGCACGACAATCACCGCTAAGGAAGACGACCCAAAGCGGCCGGGCTCAGGCCGCGTGATCGAGCGCTGTGAAGTGATCAACCAGCATGGCGATGTGGTGCTGGCCGCGGACCACATCTACATCGTCGAGCGTCGACCGGTGCCCAGCGCATAGTCTGCCCGCTCAACCCCGTTTCGGGATCTCTTTGTCCTCGAGCAGCAATGTCAGCCCCATGGCAACGAAGTAGAGTGCCGCCACCCAGATGAACATCACGTTGAACCCACTGGAGTAATGGCCGAGCACCACTTCGCGGATCGCGTCCGGCAGGCTCGATGCAAGATGCGGGGTCAGCCCGTTCAGGCCCTGCGGCAGTAGGGCGGCAGCATCGGCGGGAAGCTCTGATGTCTGCCGGTTCAGCGCCCAGATCATCACCGCGCCGTTCAGCGCCAGTCCAAGCGATGCTCCGAGCGTCCGCGCCTGCGTGATCAGCGACGTCACCGCGCCGATATCCTGCAGGGGTGCTGCCGCCTGGATCGCCACGATCAGCACCTGGAATTGCAGGCCCATGCTGATGCCGAACACAGCCATCATCGTCGCCAGCACCCAGATTGGCGTGTGCTGGTTGGTGATGACGAAGCCCAGCATCAGGAACCCGCCAATGGCCATCGCCACAACCGGCATCCATTTGTAGCGTCCGGTTGCGGCAATCACCCGCCCGGCCACGATCGAGATGACCATCGACGTCAGCGACGCCGGCAGGAACAGGAAGCCCACTTCGGCCGGGCTCAGACCCGTCAGCGTCTGCATGTAGAGCGCGAAATAGAAGAACATGCCGAGCGTCACCGTTCCGGCGACCAGCGACACGCCCGAGACGATGCTGACCGTCGAATTGCCGAACAGCCGCAGCGGCACGATCGGCTCGTCGGCCCGGCGCTCGACCATGATGAACAGGGCGATGGCGACCAGTGCGAGAAGCGGCAGTGCGAAGGTGAAAAGGTCCGGCCCGGTAGGGTCGAGCACGTGATAGCCCCAATAGACGATTGATGTCGTGCCGATGGCGAGCAGCGCACCGCCGAGATAGTCGATGTGGTGCCGCTTCTCGTTGAACCGGCTGCGCATGGCGAACGCCAGCACCGCCATCACGATAATGCCGATCGGCAGGTTGACCAGGAATACCCAGCGCCAGCCGAACAGGCTGGTGATGTAGCCGCCGGCCAGCGGGCCGAGCACCGACGACAGCGCGAACACCGCCGAACTGTAGCCCTGGTATTTGGCGCGGTCGCGCGGTCCGAACAGCTCGCCGATCATGGCAAAGGCCGAGACCATCAGGCCACCGCCGCCGATGCCCTGCAGCACGCGCGCCGCGACCAGGCTTTCCATCGACCACGCCATGCCGCAGACCAGCGAACCCACCAGGAAAAGACCTATCGCCGTCAGCACCACATTCTTGCGGCCATACATATCGCCAAGCTTGCCGTAGAACGGCGATACCGCGGCGGTCGAGAGCAGATAGGCAGCACCCACCCAGCCGAACAAATGCAGATTGCCCAGTTCGCCGGCAATGGTGGGCAAGGCAGTGACGACGATCTGCATGTCGATAGTAGCCATGAACATGGCGATCAACGCACCGAAATAGACGACCAGTGTCGTCAGATCAGGCCTGGCTTCGGCCTCCACCGGCGCCGCATCCGGTAGCGTCTGCTCGACAGTCATTGGGGTCTCCGTAACTTGGGGCGCGATTTATGTGCTCACAGCCGAGAGGTGTCAAATAGGCGATAACGCCATGCCTGGACGCAGTCCGTCCCGGGCGAACCAGAAGCACACCGATGGCCGTATCCTGGAAAACTGGCATCGCCAGGAGCCGCTTCACGCGCGCCCCCGGTGAGGTCCTCCCGTGGGAGCCGGAGCGCCCCTCCTCCTCCCCGCCCCGGCTCCTGCGGGAGGATGTCGACGTGCATTTCCGCAACAGAACCAGACCCAACCTCTGGTAGCGCCCGCTCACCCTGCCACTAACCCTGTGGATAGACTCCAAATCTCCCCATCAATCCAAGCGCTGAACCTCAGGACGTCCTAGACTAAAGTCCTTGGGGAATCGGGCGTATGGCAATCGGGTCAAGCAATCGCGTAATCTTGTGCCTGACAATGCTTGCTATTGCTGGCTGTACTTCCGCGCCGGGCAAGGACTTTTTTACCGAGACCATCGACAGCCTGCACGCCAAGAACTCGCCCTTGCGGGCAGGATACACCGGACCGTCCACCGTCACCTCGGCCGCAGCCGCCGGGCAGCGCTTCAACGGCGCGCAGTATCAGGGGTCCGGCCAGTTCGTCTCGTCCGGCGCCCCGGTCACAAGGGTGACGACAGACGGCTCGGGCCAGTTCGAGCTCAATCTGGTCAACGCGCCGATCGCCGACGCGGCCAAGGCGGTGCTCGGTGACGCGCTGCACCTCAACTACATCGTCGACCCGCGCGTGCAAGGCACGGTGACGCTGCAGACCTCGCAGCCGGTGTCGAAGGACGCGCTGGTCGATATACTGGAATCGGCGCTGGCGGTGAACGCCGCGGGCATCACCAAGCGCGCCGGCACCTACCAGATAGTGCCGCTGTCCGAGATCATGTCCAGCACACCGCCGGTCAGCGTGCCTTCAGTGTCGCCGTCAGGTCCAGGCGTCAAGGTGCAGGTGCTGCAGCTGCAATACATCGCCGCCGACGAGATGAAGACCATTCTCGAGCCGATCACCCGCCAGGGCTCGGTGCTCAGGGTCGATGCCACCCGAAACCTGATCACCGTCGCCGGCAACGACAGCGACCTCAATGCCATCCGCGAGGCGGTGTCGGTGTTCGACGTCGACTGGATGCGCGGCATGTCGGTGGCGCTGCACCCGCTGAAGACCTCGAAGCCCGAGGCCGTTGCCGCCGAGCTCGATTCCATCTTCGGCACAAAAGACGGGCCGGGCGCCAAGCTCATCCAGTTCATACCCAACGACCGGCTGAATTCGGTGTTGGTGATCACCTCGCGTCCGGCCTATCTCACGCGGGCCGCAAGCTGGATCAACAAGCTCGACAGGCTGGCCGAGTCCAACGAAGATCAGCTGTTCGTCTACCAGATCCAGAACCGCCCGGCCAAGGAACTGGCCGCGGTGCTGAGCTCCGTTCTCGGCACCTCGGTCAAGACCGAGGGCGATTCAGGCGGCTCGAACGTGTCGCCTGACCAGACGCCGATCGCCATGCAGTCGGACGGCATCACCCCGGTGCCATTGACCGGACCGTCGCCATCGCTGCCTCAGCAGGACGGGCAGCCGCCTGCCCACGCCACCGTTGTCGCCGACATCGAAAACAACGCGCTGCTGATCCAGACCACGGCGCGCGACTACGAGCGCATCGAGCAGATCCTGACCAAGGTCGACGTGCTGCCGACGCAAGTCATGCTGGAAGCGGTCATTGCCGAAGTGACGCTCAACGACGAGCTGAAATACGGCCTGCGCTGGTTCTTCGAGAATGGCGGCACGAAGGTATCGGTGACCGACGTGGCCAAGGCGGCTGCCGCCGCCACTTTGCCGGGTTTCAACTGGAGCTATGCCACCGACAACATACAGGTGACGCTGAACGCGCTGGCCTCGATCACCGATGTCAACGTCATTTCGGCGCCGACCATCATGGCGCTGAACAACCAGAAGGCGATATTGCAGGTCGGCGACCAGGTGCCGATCCTGACCCAGCAATCGCAGGATACCGGCAACGGCTCGGCGCCGATCATCAACTCGGTGCAGATGAAGGACACCGGCGTCATCCTGACGGTGACGCCGCGCATCAACAATGCGGGCCGGGTGATGCTCGACATTCAGCAGGAGGTCAGCAACGTTGCCGAGACGAAGAGCTCCGGCATCGATTCACCGACCATACAGCAGCGCAAGATCCAGACCCGCGTGCTGGTCAATGACGGCGAGAGCCTGGCGCTGGGCGGCCTCATCCAGCAGACCAACAGCGTCGGCCGCACACAGGTGCCGATCCTCGGCGACATCCCGATCCTCGGCAATGCGTTCAAACAGAAAGACGACAAGATTATCCGCACCGAACTGATCATCTTCATTCGGCCGCATGTCGTGCGCGACATCAACGAGGCGCGCGAAGTGACCGACGAATTCCGCGGCAAGATCAGCCTGCAGACGCCGATCCAGAAGCGCCGCGGCGGCACCAAGCTGCAGCAGGATTTGAAGAGGCTTGCCTATTGATCACAGCCGCGCACCCATCGCTTCTGCTGGCTGCCACGATCGCCCTGGCGGCCATTCTCGCCGCGATTTCGATCGCCGATTTCCGCCGCCAGATCATCCCGGACCGCTTGAACCTTGCACTGGCGGCGATCGGCCTTGGCTATCAGGGAGCCGCCGGCGCTGACGGCCTGCCGCTGCATCTCCTCTTCGCCGCCGCAACGCTCGCTGCCGCCTGGCTGCTGCGGCGCGGCCATTTCCTGATCACCGGTCGGATCGGGCTCGGCCTCGGCGACGTCAAGATGCTGGCCGCCGCCGCATGCTGGATCGACCCGCTGCTGTTGCCGATGCTGCTGTTCATCGCCAGCACCACCGCGCTGCTGTTCGTCGGTGGGCACGTGGTTGCGACAGGACCGGCAGCCGCGCGCGCCCGCATCGCCTTCGGTCCGTTTATCGCCATCGGCCTCGGCTCTAGCTGGGTGCTGGAACAATTTGCCGGTTTGAACATGGGACTGCTCTGATGATCACGCTGCGCTTTAGCCGAGCTTCCGAAAAATCCCGCCGCGACCGCGACTCCAGCGAAAGCGGCTTCACGCTGGTCGAGCTTCTGGTGGTGCTCGCCATCATTGCGTTGATCGCGACGCTCGCCGCCCCTCAGGTGTTGCGCTATCTCGGCTCGGCCAGGACCAACGCCGCCAAGGCGCAGATCCGCAACATCGAAAGCGCGCTCGAACTCTACTATGTCGACAACGCCAAATACCCGACCGACGAAGAGGGCCTCGCCGCCCTGGTCACGCAACCCGCCGGCGAAGCGCGCTGGAACGGGCCCTATCTCAAGGGCGGCCTCAAGGATCCCTGGGGCAAGCCTTATTCCTATGAAGTGAAGGCCGATGCGAGCGGCGTGGTCATCCGCACGCTTGGCAAGGACGGCAAGCCGGACGGCACCGGCGAGGACCAGGACATCACCAACTGATCCCCGTGATCGATCCCGGCTGAAACGAGGCCGGGGTCGATCAGGCCCCTCCCTTCGCCGGCGGCGGCTGGATATCAGCCAGATCGAGGCGGGCAAAGCCCGTCGACGAATAGGTGGCGCCATCCCTCACCACCGAGATGGTGAACCGCACGGCAGCGGGCAGACGCCGCGGCTCGGCCCAGGTCGAGGACCACGATGGAATTTTGGCCGACCCGTCGAGATACTCGAACCTGACCGCGCTGACGCCGGCGATCAGCCGCACCGGTTCGCCTCCGGTCGCTTTGGCGGCATCGGTGCCGCGCCGGATTTTCTGAGTGATCGTCAAGTCGCTTCCAAGCGAAACGGCGATCTCGCGCAAAGCGGAGGATTTGAAGCCTATGGCCTGAACGGCATTGAACTCGATGCGCGCGCCGGTCCCGCTGAGGTAGAGCACCATGTCGGGCGTCGACTGCGACAGCGGCAGCGGTTCGGCGCTGCCGATCGCCGTCTCGAGAAATCGCGCCGCGGCATCGACCTCCATCTGCATCTCGGTCGTCTTCTGGATGCGCATCATCGTGCGCGCCTGGCCGAGGAAGACGATCATCAGCGCGGAGATCACGCCGATCATCGCCAGCCCGACCAGCACGTCGATGAGCGCGAAGCCTTCCATCGATCCCGATGATTTGGGACGCCTGCGGGAACGGAATATCTGTTTGAGAACACGCCAGCCGGATGGCGGACCGCCACGATCCGCATAGGCTCGGATCCGCCGCCCGATCATTGCTGGTCCTTCACCGGCACGAAGGTCAAGAACGGCTGGCCGGCGCCGCTGGTTCTGGCAATGACGACGGCGGCCATCTTGGCTTTCGACACCATGATCGGGCGCGCCTGCAACCGCCAGCCGGATTGCACCCGCTCGCCTGAACCGCTTGTCCCGGCCTCGTAGTCAGCCAGCATGATGCGGGCCGCCCTCGCCGCTTCGATCTGCGCCTTGGCGGTGGCGATGCTGCGGCTGGCGAGCACGATAGACTGGCTGGCAATGCCCAGCACCAGCGCCAGGATGGTCATGGCCACGATCATCTCCAGGATCGAAAATCCGTCTTCGGGAGAAGGCTCGGTCATGGCAGCGCCCGCCATGTTGGCAGCCCGGTCAGCCAGTTGACCGCAATGCGTGCGGTCCGGCCTTTTTGCTGCAGCGAAATGTCCATGCCGGACGCACTGCCGTCGGGCAGGAAAGTCAGCACCGTCTGGCGGTCGGCGACGACGGTCTCCTGACCGGTGACCACGGTCAGTTTGACGTCGTCCGGCAAGGCGAAAACATCGCGCTCGCCAAAGCGGATGGTGCGGGCGCCGAGATCGACGAGGACCTGCTTTGGCCGCGCGGTGGCGATTGCCGTTGTGCGCGACAGGCGCAGCCGCATGGTGATCTCGCCGGCCATCGCCTCCAGGGTCTTGCTACGATAGTGGCTGACCAGCCCCGGCGCGGCAATCGTTGCGACAAGCGCCATGATCGCCAGCACCACCAGCATTTCGACCAGGGTGAACCCGGCCGTCGCGTCCGCCTTTGCGCTGGCTTGCCGCGCGTTCATTGCAGCGCCAGATCGTTGATCGAGAGGATCGTGGTCATCACCGAAATGACCAGGCTGCCGACGAGGAAGCCGAGCGAGATCGTCAGCGCCGGCGTCAGCAGCTTCAGCACCGTGTCGATCCGCCGTGTCAGTGTCAGCTGCAGCATTTTGGCGGCGCGGTCGAGCACCACCGGCAATGCGTTCGCCTCCTCGCCGAGCGAGACCAGCGACATCGTCGCATGATCGAAAATCCCCGCCTTGACGATCGCACCGTGCAGGCGCGCGCCATTGGCGACATTGTCTTCGATCGAGGCAAAGCTTGCCGCCAGCGAGTTTTGCCTAGACACATTGGCGGCAAGCCCAAGCGCCTCGGTCATCGCCACGCCATTGCCGAGCAGCAAGGCCAGCGTTTCGAGGTAACGCGCAATCACCGCGTCCCGGACCAGCGCGCCGATCAGCGGTATCTTCAACACCGCGTGCGAGACCTGTCTTCTGGCGCCGGCAGAGCGGGATATCAGGAGATAGGACAAAAGGCCGAGCACTGCCGCCAGCGGAAAGACGAAGGGGTAGTCGCGAAACACCGTGCCGAACACGGACAGCATCTTCATGGTGAACGGCTTGGGTGCGGACGAGCCCTCAAAGATCGGCTCCAGCGCCGGCACCAGCACCGTCGCCAGGATGACCAGCGCCCCGCTCATCACCAGAAGCAGAAAGGCCGGATAGGCCAGCGCCTCGCCGATTGCCGCGCGGCGCTTGGCGGTTGCTTCGAACGTGTCCGCCAGCCGCTGGCAGATATAGGCCATCTTGCCGCTGCGCTCGCCGCTGGCGAGAAGTGCTGCGACATCGGAGGTGATGCCCGGCAGGGCGGCAAAGGCCTCGGCAATCGGCCGTCCGCCTGTCGTCAGATCGAGCACCGACTGCAGCTGCTGGCGCCGCTGGCCATTGGCTTCGCCCGCGATGACCGCGCCCAAGGCGCGATCAACGGTGAAGCCGGCATTCAGCAGCACCGACAACTCGGAAAACAGCCGGCTGAGATCGACCTTCCTGGTAAAGGTCAGTGCGCTGCGGCCCGGCAGGCGCAACTGCGTCTTGTCGCTGCTCACCGGCGCAAGATGGTAGGACCGCCGGCCCTGCTGCGCCAGCTTGCGCGCCGCCTCCTGCTTGGTCGAGGCATCGAGAACACCGGTCTCGGTGCTGCCGTCGACGAGATAGGCGCGATAGGCAAAGGCCGGCATCAGCCGTCTCCCGCGAGATCGATGACACGCCGGACCTCGTCCATGGTGGTGACCTCGGCGCGGGCAAGCGCTGTGGCGTGGACCGACATCGGCACCAGATCGTCTTGCGCGGCTATGCGGCCGATCTCCATTTCGCCGGCGCCCTGGTCGATCAACTCCGCGATGCGCGGCGACACTTGCAGCATTTCGTAAGTCACCGTGCGCCCGCTATAGCCCGAGCCGTTGCAGGTGCGGCAGGGCGAGCCGACCTGCTCGACGCCGTGGCAGGCCGGGCAGACACGGCGCAGCAGCCGCTGCGCGATGACGCCGCGGATCGTGGCGCCCAGGAGATAGCCGTCTATGCCCATGTCGCGCAGCCGCGTCAGCGCGCCCGCCGCGCTGTTGGTGTGCAGTGTGGAAAACACCAGATGGCCGGTGAGCGCCGCCTGCACCGCAACCTGCGCCGTCTCGCGGTCGCGAATTTCGCCAAGCAGGATGATGTCGGGGTCCTGGCGCAGGATCGACCGCAGGGCCGCGGCGAAATCGAGGTCGATTGCCGGATTGACCTGCAGCTGGGTGATGCCGGCCATGCGGTATTCCACCGGATCCTCGACGGTGAAGATCTTGACGTCTGGCCGCGACCGCTCGGCGAGGATCGAATAGAGCGTCGTCGTCTTGCCGCTGCCGGTCGGCCCGGTGATCAGCACGATGCCATTGGCGGCTTGCGACATGGAGCGGATCTTGGCCTGCGCGGCATTGTCGAAGCCGAGCTTCTCCAGCTTCAGCTCGACCCCGGCGCGGTCGAGAATGCGCAGCACGATTGCCTCGCCGTGAATGGACGGAATGACCGAGACGCGCAAATCGACATCCCGGCCGCGCACGGCAATGCGCATGCGCCCATCCTGCGGCAGGCGGCGCTCGGCAATGTTGAGCCGCGACAGGATTTTTATGCGCGTGGAGATGCCCGACAGCATCGCAATCGAGGCGGTGTCGACCGTGGACAGCATGCCGTCGTGGCGGAAGCGGATGCGGACGTGATCCTCGAGCGGCTCGATGTGAATGTCGGTGGCTCTGGCGTCCACCGCCTTGTGGATGGTCTCGGCGACGAAGCGCACGATCGGCGCCTCGCGGGCGAAATCCTTCAGCCGTTCGAGGTCGTCCGGTCCGAAATCCATGATCTCGCCGGCGCCATTGCCATTCGTGACAGCCGCCAGCGCCGATTGCTCGATACGGTCGATGCATTCGGCGATCACGCGCCTTGGCAAGACGCGCAGCGAAAGCGTCCGCTCATAATGGAAGGCCAGCGCATCGATGGTAGCCGACGAGAACGGATCGGCGACGGCGACGACCAGCCGCTCGGCATCCATCTGCAGCGGCAGGATGGCGTTTTCCCGGAGATAGGCGAGCGGCACGCCGGCAAGCATTTCGGCGCCGACCTGCTCAGGAACTTCCACCGGCATCGGCGCTTCGAGATAGCGGCTGAGGCTGTTGGCAAGCTCCTGCTCACCGATCAGGCCGAGTTCGGTCATCACCGTATCAAACGGGTGCCCGGATGTTCGCGATGCTCCCAAAGCACGCTGGGCAGCATGCGCGGTCAGCACCTTCTCGCCCTCGAGAAAGCTGAGAAACGCCTCGATACCCTTGGTCTGGACGGACGCGTTCATGCGCTCCACCTCGCCAGCAATTGCGCCGCGTCAGCGCCGAACAGCGCCTCGCAGCCGGCGGTGATCGCGGCTGGTGGCAGTGCTGAGGCATCGCCGGCCGGGCTGCGCGAAACGCGAGCGAACGACGCCGCACCTGCCTGCGATTTCTCGATGACGAAGCCGGCCTCGCCTGTAATGCCGGAACCGTCACGCCTGACAACGACGTCAACCGTGTAGGCCGACACATCGGTTGCGCCCGCAACGACCGATGCGTTGGGGCCGCCGGTGAGAACAGCGCGCAGCCGGCGCGGCGCCCGGTCGGCGCTGACCGTGCCGCGCTTGGAGTTGACGGTGAAAATTCCCTGCAGGTTGCTGAGCGGGATGCGCGCCAGAGCGGAAAACTCCTGCAGCTCGGATACGGATTCGAACGGCGCCTGTTTGTCCTCGGACGGCCCGACCGGGCTTCTGGCCTGTGGCAGACCGGGGAACAGTTTGGCGCTGTCGCGAAACCGCATCGCGGCCTTGGCCAGTTCGTCCGACATCTGCTGCTCAAAACCGAGCGCGGCAAAGCCCAGCCCCAGCAGGCGGTCGTCGGCGGCATTGAGATCGATCAGCCCGCCATGATCCTGGACGCGCAGGACAAAGCTGTATTGTCCCGACCGGCATGCGGCTGGCGTGGAATCCAGTGGCAGCTTTTGCGTCGCCTGCTCGCCGGTCAGTTCGCTCGCAACCACATTGCCGAGGCCCTCGGCCAGCAGCGACAGGCGCTCCTGCTCCAGCTCGTTGTTGGCGATCATCAGCCGCGTCCTGGCGGTGACGGCGAAGGGCACGACAATGGCCGAGACGATCAGCATGAACACCAGCACCGCGACCAGCGAAAAGCCGGCGCGGGCGCTTTCGTCCACTGCAGTTGCGCGCGCGCTCATAGTTGTGGCTCAGGCGGCGGAGGCGGCGGTGGTGGAGCTGGCGGCGGGTTCGTCCATGGTGGATTCAGCAGGATGCGCGCCACCTTGCCGTCCCGCTCCAGCACGGCCTGGTCCCTGTCGATCGCCGAGACAGTCCAGCCATCGACGGTCTCGCCGCTGGTGTACCAGACCGCTTCATCTTTGCCGGCAACGCGCAGCAGGGCTTTTCCCGCCCCGCCCTGAATGCTGATGCCGAGCAGCGATGGCGCAGCCCCCGGCGCGACGTCGACGGGCGCCGGCGCCTGTTCGACCGGTGCCACGGCAACCTCCACAGGCGGCGGCGCTGGCGGCGGTATGATCTTTCGCCGCATCGGCGTGAACAGCGGCCGCTGGAACGTCTCGCTGAAATCGCCGGCCGTGGGAAATTCCAGCGATCCGGCAGCGGAAGCCGGGCCGCCATCATGTCCTTTGCCGGAGCTGATCGGGGTGATGTCGACCGGCGTGTTGTAGAGCGCGACATTGACCAGCACCAGCACTGCCATGCCGGCCACAATTGCCAGCGCTGCGACCTTGCCCGTCATGGCTTGGCCCCGCCGGGTGCTGCTTGCGTCTGCAGCGGGCCGTAAAACAGGATCTCGGCGAACAGCTCGGGGTCGCCGGTGCGGCCGGCGGCCGGGCTGACATCGGTGGTGCGCAATGTCGCCTCGCGGATGAACAGCACCGGCAGCGAGGTCTCCAGGGCAAGCACGGCGTTGTGGATGCCTTCCAGCTGCCCCGACAGATTGACCCGCAGCCCGATGAAATCGACCCCGCCTTCACTCAGCGCCGGAGCGTTGCCGGCCGACAGCACGCTGACCCCATTGGCGGCGGCGATCGCGTTCAGCCGCTTCTGCAGTCCGCCGCGAATGATGGCTTCGCTTTCGCCGGTGAGGAATTCTGGAGTGGCCGCCGCCACCGGGCTGGCGTCGCTGTCGAGGCGCTTGGCCAGCGCCGCCACGTTTTGCAGCTGGCCGAGCAGCGCGCGCTTGTCCTCGATCCCGGCCCGCGCCGAGGCGACGCTGTCGAACACCGCGAACACCAGCCAGGCACACAGACACGCCGCCACCACCGCCACCGCCAGCGCGATCAGGCGGCGCAGCGGCGGGCTGGTGTTGAGGATGGCGGAGAGCATCAAAGCGCTCCGATCTTGGCCGAGATGGTGAAATGTTCGCCATCCTGTCCGGGCACCTTGACCACGGGTGCGGCGAACTCAGGCGCCGAAAACAGCGGCGAGGCATCGATTGGCTGGATCAGTTCGGCCGCCGAGGTGGAAAAGCCGGTGATCGTCAGGTCATCGCCCTTGGCGGAGAGATCGGTCAGCCAGGCCGTGTCGGGCAGCAAATGCGTGAGTTCGGCCCAGACCCGCACCAGCGACGCCGTCGTCTTCTTCTCCTGGCGGATTTTCTCGACCCGCTCGATGCCGGCCTGGCGCTTCTGCAGCGACGCGCGCGCCGTTTTAGCCAGCACCTGCGCGTCGGCAATCTGCGCGTCGAGTTCACCATCGGCCTGCCATATCAGCCAATGCGCGTGGGCGAAGGTGATGAGCAGGGCCGCCGCCAGCGCCGAACAAGCCGCGATCCAGGCGCGGCGCTTGCGGCGGTCACGCGCCGTCGGCGGCCAGATGGCGGCCAGGCTGAGCGGATCGGCGCGCAGCGTCGCTTCGGGCTGCGCCAGAGACAGGCTGCGCACCGAGCCGCCGGCCCGGCGCACCGCATCCAGCACCGCGGCAAGCGTCTTGCCCTTGACGACATGATAGGAGCTGTCCTCCCGGCCATCCCTGGCCCCGTCATCCCTCACAAACACGACATGCACCTGCGACGGATCGAGCGGCGTCGCGGCCAGCAGGTCGAGCTCGGCCATGTCGCGCGCCTGCCGGRCCGGCAGCCGTCGCGGCGCCAGTTGCCGTGTCAGGAACAGGCCGGGCTGGATGACAACATCGAAGCGCGGCCGCCTGACCCGACGCCCACCCTGCAGCAGCGCCAGGATCTCGTCGGAAGAGGCGGTGAGCGCCAGCGGGATCGACTGAAACTCCGGCGCGCCCGCCTCGCGCACGCGAATACCGTCATCCGCCAGGCTGACGATCCAGTCGCCGGCAGGCGCCTGCTTCTGCTTCGGCGAAAGCCGCGCCCCTCGCAGCTCGTCCAGCCACCAGTCCCGAAAATCCAGACATTGCGCGCTCAATGCCGCCACGAGCCACCTCGCCCCGGTTGATTCTAAGCCGAAGGCTTTCGCGCTGAGATTACAGGGGCTGGTGTGACGGGGATATCAGCGAGAACGTGGAGGACGGATTAGCCACAGCTTTGTTGGTGGCGAGGTGGGTTACTGCGGTGAGATATATCCGCGCCGAAGATGCCTGCGGCAAACATAGCCGCGCCCAAAAGCAACCGCTTCATTGAATCGCCCGAGTCAGTTGCTGGACGCTACTCCGGCTTCACTTGGGCGATACGACACAATCCGGTCGCAAACCAAATATCCACAGGTTTATTTGAGCGTCGGGCGAAGAAGGCGCATGTAAACTGCCAAGGCTCCCCTGCCAGGGATGTAACCGGCAAAGCTAAAAGCGCGCCTTATTGGTGGGCTGCCGCGGGGTCTCCCCGCCCCCCTCAGGCTGTATTGCCCGCCCTCGCCTTCGCTGCGTTGGTCGCGGGGCCTTCGGATTGCCCCAGGAGAATTGAAGACGACTGAGGGCTGCCACAGTGTGGCGGCCCGGTTGGTCAGCTGTTGCCGGCGGCTTTTCGCCTTCGGTACTCGGGCACCGACAATCCGCCCCAACCCCAGTTTTCCAGCTCGACCTCCTCGATGACGACAAAGGTCGCCTCGAGCGGCTTGTGGAGGACGTCGAGCAGCAACTGGCTGACTCCGCCGATCAGCGCGGCCTTCTCCTCGGCGGTGACGGAATCCCGGCCGGGCGCGGACCCTTCCCGGGTGACTTGAATGGTGACGATGGGCATGGTGGAACCTCCTTAGTGACCGGCGCTCTGGCCGCCATCGACATGCAGGATCTCACCCGTCACGAAGCCGGCGGTTTCGAGGTAGAGCACGGCGTCCACGACATCGCTGAGATCACCGATGCGCTTGACCGGATGGAGTGCCGCCAGGAACTCATGGTTTTCCGAGGCGTGCATCGAGGTGTTGATGATGCCGGGCGAGACGGCGTTCACCCGAATGCCCTTGTCGGCATATTCGATGGCCAGCGCCTTGGTGGCCGAATTGATGCCGCCCTTGGTCAGGTTGGCCAGCACAGTCGGCACGCCGGCGATGGCGTGATCGGTCAGGCTGGTGGTGATGCTGACGATGTGGCCGGAGCCCTGCTTCAGCATCTGCGCGGCGACCGCCTGGGTGACGTGGAAGAAGCCTGCCAGGTTTGTCGAGATCTTCGACGTGAAGTCCTGCGCGGTATAATCCGTGAACGGCTTGGCGATGAAAATGCCGGCATTGTTGACCAGCGTGTCGATCCGTCCGAACCGCGCCATCGCTTCGCCGACGATGCGTTGTGCGGTCGCGGGATCGCCGACGTCGCCTGCAATGGCGAGAATATCCTTGTCGCTGCCTTGCTTGATCGAACGCGAGGTGGCGACAACCCTGAAATTGCGATCGCGATAGGCTTTCACCAGCGCGCCGCCGATGCCTTGCGAGCCACCGGTAATGATGGCGACTTTCTGTTCGTTGCTCATGATCTGTCCTGTCCTGAAAAGAGGGCCGGCAGGCCAATTGCCGCCGGCGACCCATCAATGCGGTCGGACACGAATATCGGTTCGATCGGAAATCCACTGAATAACCGCTGTTCGGCAGGCATCCTTCCTAAAAGCGGAAGAATGAGGGCGCTTTCAGTCCTTCAGGGCGTCGGCCTGCGCGGACAGCCTTGCAAACTCGGCGCGCAGTCGCGGCACCGCAAAGTCCACGAAGGTACGCACCTTTGGCGCGAGCGTGCGGCCCTGCGGCGTGAGCAGGTGTACGGGCAGAGCGGCGGGTTCGGCGTCACGCAGCACGATCTTCAGCGAGCCGTCCTGAACGCGCTCGGCCACATGGTAGGTGTAGAGGCGCGTAACCCCATGGCCGGCCACAGCCGACGCCAGCGCGGCGCGAACGCTGTTGACCACGAGCCGTGGCTTGAAGTGGACAGAACGGGCGATGGTGCCGCCCGGCGGCGGCGCAAAGACCCACGCGTCATGACCGAAATGCGTGGTCGTCACGATGCGATGCCTGGTCAGATCCGCGGGCTCGACAATGCGCGGATGCTGGGCGAGATAGCGCGGCGACGCCACGATGACGCGCTTGACGTCACCGCCGACCCGCACGGCGACCAGGGATGAATCCGGCAACTGCGCGACGCGAAGGGCAACATCGATCCCCTCCTCGACCAGATTGGCGTGACGGTCGATCAGGATGAGATTGACCGACACGGCCGGATAGGCGTCGAGATAGGCGTCGATGACCGGGCGCAGGATCTCTTCGCCGCTGATCGGCGGCGCGCTGATGGTCAGCGTTCCGCGCGGCGCGGCGCGCTCGCCGGCGACCGACATATCGGCTTCCTCGAGGTCGATCAGCACACGCCGGCAGGCCGAGGCGTATCGCTCGCCCGCTTCGCTGAGCTTGATCGACCGCGTGGTGCGGTGAAGCAATTCGGCGCCGACATGCTGCTCGAGAAAGGCAATGGCCCGGCTCACCGCGGCGGGCGAGCGCCGCAGCTTTCGCCCCGCGGCCGCCAGACTGCCCTCGTCCAGCGCCGCCACAAACACCCGCATGGCTTCGATACGGTCCATCTATTCTTCCCCAATGCGCAACATTACCGTCAGATTCTCAACCAGAAATCCGGTTCTGGCAACAATCCATGCCGCATCGCCCCGACGAGCAGCCGCTATCGGGAAGGGTCCCGCTGCGCCGGGTTCACTCGATGCGGGCAGTGCGCAAAAAGATGGGCCGGTACAACCGGCCCATTTTCAATCATTCCTCCTCGACGGTTTCCTCCTCAACGGGTTCCGGGATCGCATCCGGCAGGTTCCGCGGTCCAATCCGGTCGGCAACGAGCATCGAAAGCATCATCTCGACAAGGCCATTGGCAGCCCCCTTCTCGCCACCGCCAGCGCCGATCTGGATCTGCGGCACGATCGGCAGCCTGCCATTCTCGATCGCCTCGGCAAAGCGCGTGAGAACCTGCGAGTTGAGCTGATAGTCCGGTCCGCCGAAGGCCGCGACCTTCTTCTCCGTGGCCTCGGCCTCCGCCAGGCCGATGGCGCGCACCTTCTCGGCTTCCGCAAAACCGGTCGCCTTGATGCGTTCGGCATCGGCAAGCGCGACAGCCTTGATCATGTCGGCCTCGCCTTGGCCGCCGAGGCGTACCTTCTCGGCCTCTGCCTTGGCAGTGACCTGAATGGTTTCCGCCTCCTGGCGGGTGCGGGCGAGTTGCGCCTTGCCCTCGTTCTCACTGATCTCGATGGTAAGGGCCGACGTCGTGATCTTGGCTTGCTGTTCGGCGAGCGCCTCCTTCTCACGCAACGTGCGTTCCTGAATGGCAGCCTTCTCCTGCAATTTATAAGTCTCGACCTTTTCGACTGCGATCTGGCGATCACGCAGCTGGATCAGGATCTGCTCTATGCTGTTCTGGCCATTGGCAGCACGAGGCGTACCAATCAGCACTTCCTGCAGCTCGAGGCTGTAGGAATTGAATTTTTCGCGCATCTCCTCGCCCGATTTGCGCTGGATATCGCTGCGCTCCTGCAAAAGCTGGATCAGCGTCTTTGTCTGGGCGATATTCTTGAAGTAGGCAGAGACCATCGGGTCGAGCGTCTGTTCGACCAGCCGCTTGATATCTCCGAAACGCTGCACCACGAGCGGCGCCTTCATATAGTCGATATGCACGACGACGGAGAGCGGCAGCACAGGCTCGAACGCATCCTTGGTGATCAACGACACTTCAGACAGGTTCTCGTCCAGCCTGTGTTCGCCAAACTGCTCCTTCGTCCATTTGAGCACGAAGTTGGTGGTCGGCACGGTGATGATATTGCCGGCATAGGTATTGAACGCATACTTGCCTGGCAGCAGCGGCGTGGACCAGACACCGCGTGCGCCGATTTCGACCAGCTCGCCGTGACGGTAAGCCTGCCCGGAAATATCGGTGCCGTGGCGGCCGTTATAGGAGACGACGACACCCACCGTGCCAACGTCGATGATCGTCTTCTCGACCAGTTCGACGGTCGCGAAAATGCGATTGAGGAAGTAGCTGCCGTCCGCCAGCACCTGCAGCTGTCGGCCGCGGTAACCGCCGGCATTGAGAAACTTCTCCGGGTCCTGAAAATTGTTGTGGAAGTTCGGGTCGTTCGGATCATTGGCGACGGTCGGTGCGATGATCTCGCCGTCCGGCAGGGCCGGACCGTCATGGATGGTGACGATACCGATCATGTCATCGGCATTGTGGATGACGATCGGCTCAAAGCCGCCTCGCTCCGAGATCATGCTGGACATGTTGGAAAAAAGGCTTTGTTCCGACGAACTCAGATTGACGGAATGGATCGACTGGGCGGTCAGCACGATGAATTGTGCGAGGTTGATGGCATAGGTGCCTTCACGCAAGATCTTGCGTTGCGGTCCTTTCTGTCCGCCTTTTTCGAGAAAGCCGCGTACATCCTGGAAATCATCGGCTTCGGTGTTGGAAGCAAGTGTCTGCGTCGGAGGCAGCGGCTTGCCGTCACGGGCAAAGACATAGCCGATCTGACCCTGCGGGATGGTGACAAGATTAGCCCGATGCATCGAATATTGGAACGGCATGAAGAAATGCAGGCCACCGCGCACGACTTCCGGCTGGTAGCCGGCCTCACGGTTGAGCGCGATGAAGCCATTGCTGATGGAGCCGCGAAAACTCCACAGTTTTTCCAGAATGCCGAGCCTGTCGTTTGGAATGTAGCGGACCACGCCGCTCCACCTGAACAGGATTGCCAGCACGATGACTGTTACGGCGACCTCGATCGCCGTCCATTCGATCGGGCCGAGATATTGCAGGGCTTCCATCTCTTCTCTCCTGTGGGGGCGCGCGGGTTCGTTCACCCGAGGGCCACCCGGTTGGTGTTGATTGACGAAGCGGGGAGATTGCGCACCGGCGCGCCCGACGCACCAAGGGCGTGTCGAACGTTTGGGCTGCTCATTGTGTGGAAAAATGACCGCGCGTCCCGAGTCCCCAGTGGGGGCGGCGTGGCCGTGAGTTATCTCACATCGGTGTTGCCTTGATAGACACTACATCAAATGACGTAGGCATAGCGCCAACGGGTTTAAAGATACTTCGCGCGAAAACCGTATAATTATTTCAATGCTATTTCGAATAGCGGGTGGTTGGGTTTTATAATTGACGGGTTAGAACCGTCGCCCCCCCGTGGCCGCACACGCTAGTCGAAGAAACCGGCGTCCTCTTCCGCGAGATATTTTTTCGCTCCCGCGGCATCGATGTCGAGGCCAAGCCCCGGTGCTTCGAGCAGGTCGACCATCGAATCCTTCACGATCTGCGCCGGCAGGCCGATGACGATGTCCTCCCACCAGGGATCGGAGGCGCTGGGATATTCGAAGGCGATGTAGTTGGCCGGCAGCGTGGCGCAGACATTGATCAGCGCGCCGAGGCCGAGCAGGCCGTTGGCCGTGCCATGCGGCGCCATCATGATCGAGTGCATGTAAGCGTGTTCCGCCACCCATTTCAGCTCGGCGATGCCGCCAATGTCGGCGGGGTCCGGGCCGATGATGCGGACAGCCTGCGTCTCGATCAGTTCCTTGAAATTGTGCCGCAGGTAGATCTGCTCGCCGGTGTGGATCGGGGTGGAGGTCGATGTGGTGAGCTCGCGATAGGCCTGCGGATTGACCCACGGCACGTAGTCGCCCGTCAGCATGTCCTCCAGCCACATCAGATTGTATTTTTCGACCGCCTGCGCGAAGCGGATCGCGTCCGGCAGGAACCAGCCGGGACCGCAGTCGAGCGCCAGGCTGACCTTGTCGCCCAGCACTTCCTTCATCGCGATCACGCAGTCGAGCATATGGTTGAAGCCACGCTCGCTGATCTGCCCCTGGTCCATTGCGCCGTGATAGCCTGCCTTCTTCTGCGTCACGCCGTAATGGAAGCCCTCGATGGTGTCCTTCATATTCGAGTGGAACGAAATCCCCTGCTTGACCATGAAGAAATTCTGCGGCTGCTCCATCATCCATTTGACATCGGTCGCATAGTCTTCCGGCCGATCGCCCGTACGTTTGCGGCGGATCGAGCCGTTATAGACCCGCACCTGGTCGCGCACCTTGCCGCCAAGCAGCTTGTAAACGGGCACGCCTGCCGCCTTGCCGGCGATGTCCCACAGCGCGTGCTCGATGGCGCTGACGGCGGCGCCATAAGGTTTGAACGAACCGCGCTGGCGGATCTTCAGCATTACCCGCTCGACGTCGGTCGGATCTTCGCCGATCAACGCGTCGCGAAAATGCAGGACAAACGGCTTGAGATAGGTCTTGGTGTATTCGACTTCTCCCAGGCCATAAAGACCTTCGTCGGTGACGATGCGCACGATGGGGTGCTTGCCGATGACGGCGCACCGGAGATCGGTGATTTTCATTGATGTCCCTCTATTTCACCGACGAGAAGGCGGTTGGCGCGAGAAACTGGCTGGAAATATTGGCCACGATCGGGCCGTCGCGCTCGGACTCGTCGCGGGCCTTGAGCCATGCCGGATCGGTGGTGAAGGCCTTCCATTTCACTTCGCGCTCGGCAAGGGATTCCCAGGCGATGAAATAGGTCAGTCGATTGCTGTTTTCGCCGACCATCGTGGTGAAGAACCCGGCCTGGCGGATGCCGTGCTTGTCCCACAGCGCCAAGGTATGGTCGTTGAAACGCTTGAGCAGCGCCGGCAGCCGGCTGGGCAGGCAGTCGTAAAGACGAAGTTCGTAGATCATGGTCCATCCTTCTGTTCACCTCTCCCTCCGGGGAGACGTGTAGGTTCAGCTCCAGGTGCGGTCCCAGGAATATTCATCGTCCCAGTGATCGGTCGGCTGCCAGATGCCGGTGACGCCGGGCTGCAGGTGCCGGCTGATCACTTCATCGACGACGTCGTCGATGCCGAGGCCCGGCTTGTCCGGCACGGTGATGAAGCCGTCCTTGACCAGCGGCTTGGGCAGGCCGGTGACGATATCGTCCCACCAGTCGACCTCGACGCTGTGATATTCGAGCGCCATGAAGTTCTCCGTGGCCACCGCGACATGGGCGGCTGCCATCGCCGCGATCGGGCTTTCCGCCATGTGAATGGCCATGGCGACGCCGTGCTCCTGCGCCGCATCGCCGATCTTCTTGGTCTCGAGAATGCCGCCGGTGGTCAGCAAGTCCGGATGGATGACCGAGATGCCTGATTTGAGCAGCGGCTCGAATGCTTCCTTGAGATAAATGTCCTCGCCGGTGCAGATCGGCACTGAGGTCGCCTGCTGCAGCTGCCGATACTGCTCGGTGTACTGCCAGGGGATCACATCCTCGAGCCAGGCCGGTGCGTATTTCTCGATCCGCCGTGCCAGACGAATGCCGTCCTGCAGCGAGATGTGGCCGACATGGTCGATGGCAAGCGGCACCTCGTAGCCGATCACCTCGCGCACCTCATGGATGTATTGATCGAGCAGGTCGATGCCCTTTTCGGTGAAATGGAGACCGGTGAAGGGATGCGGCACATTCTGCGCATCATAGGCGGCATTGCGCGCCCGGCGCTCGTCCAGCGTGCGTGCCGGGCTGCGGGCGGCATGGCTGCGGAAACCGTCGAGCACGCCGGCAGGCGCCACCACCGCGCCCGGTATGTGCGCGATCTGCGCCAGCCCGAGATCCATTTTGAGGAAGGTGAAACCGAGATCCATCCGCGCCTTCAGCCGCTTGCCGGTCTCGGTGCCGCTGGGCTTGTCCGCATCGGTGTCGCAATAGACCCGCACCTTGTCGCGGAACCGTCCGCCGAGCATCTGGTAGATCGGCACGCCATAGGCCTTGCCGGCGAGGTCCCACAGCGCGATCTCGATTGCCGAGACGCCGCCACCTTGCCGCCCATGGCCGCCAAATTGCTTGATGCGGCGAAACAGCCTGTCGACGTCACAGGGGTTCTCGCCCAGCAACCGGCTCTTCAGCATCAGCGCATAGGTGGCACTTGCGCCGTCGCGCACTTCGCCCAGGCCGACAATGCCCTGGTTGGTGTAGATCTTGATCAGCGCGGAGGTGAACGGCGCGCCGACGATCTCGGCGACGCGCAAATCGGTGATGCGCAGCTCGCTCGGCCTGGAATTCGTGTTTACCCGATTGAGCGCCTCGTCGGCTGCGTCCGTCCTTGGCATGATCTATCCTCGTTCTGTTTGGCTGCGCTTGGCGCCCGCACGCTGCGCCCGGCGAGAGCATTGCTAGCCCAGCTCAATCTCGTGGGCCTGCAAATAGTCGCGGTTCATCTCGATACCCAGACCGGGTTTCGACGTCAGTTTGAGGTTGCCGTTTGACACGTCGAGGGGTCTGTCGATGAGGTGATCGTATTTGCCAAGGTTCCACTCCGACGTCTCGAGCTTGTAGAAGTTGGGAACGGTCATCATCACCTGCGCTCCCGCAACCACGTTGATCGGTCCCGCCGCGTCATGCGGCGACACCGGGATGTAGTAGGCTTCGCACAAAGCGGAAATCTTCTTGAGTTCGGTAATGCCGCCGGTCCAGGTCACGTCGGGCATGATGTAGTCGGCGAGCTTGTTCTCGAGCACCGGCACGAAATCCCACTTCGTATGGCCGCGCTCGCCCCACGAGATGGCGGCACTGACTTTCTCGCGCACCTGCTTGAGGGCGTTGAGGCTCTCGGGCGGGCAAGGCTCCTCGAACCAGTCGATCTGGCCCGCTTCCTCAAGGCTCCGGCAGAGGCGAATGGCGGTGGGGACGTCGAAGCGACCATGCGCGTCGATGAGAACGTCTACATCTGGCCCCGCCGTTTCGCGGATCAGAGCCGTCAGTTCGGCGGCCTCACGCTCGTCCTTGCGGCTCATGCTGCCATCGAGGTAGCCGTCCCGCTGCTCGCGCGACTGCCCATCGGCGGTGCGGCCCTGATGCGGGAAAGGATCGAACTTCAGCCCCGTGTGTCCGGACTCGACGATGTCTCGAATCTCGCGAACCACAGCCTCCTTGCTGGTAAACTTGCGTTGATCAGGGTGGGTATAGAGCGCGACCTCATCGCGCACCGGTCCGCCCAGCAGCTCGTAGATCGGCTTGCCAAGAACTTTGCCGCGAATGTCCCAGAGCGCTATGTCAAGGGCGCTCACGCATTCGACGGCGGCGCCGCGGCTGCCCATATAGGTGAAGCTGCGGAATATCTTGTGCCATAGATACTCGATACGCGCCGGATCCTCACCTGTCACGGCGGCACCGATCTGCCGCAGGATCGTGCAGAGCGCGCGGTTGGCGAGCCTAGTGGTGGTGGTGATCTCTCCCCAGCCGCTCACCCCCTCGTCGGTCGTCACTTCGACGAACAGGAACTCTCCCCAATAAGAAGCACCGGACTTGATCAGCCACGGCCGAACGCTCGTGATTTTCATCTCAACTGCCTTGTGTGAAGTGGATCGGGATAGCTGCGTTGCGGACCGGATGTTCTATCCGGCCCGCGCGGCGCTGCGCGCGCGCATGTGTTCAAGGACATGCCGGCCGGAGCCTTCGACATGGCGCGCAATGAGTTCGGCTGCCTCGTCGGCATTTCCCGCTTTTACATGCGCGATGAGCTCGCGGTGCTCGCGAAGGATCGCGGCACGCCGGGCGAGCGTGAAGTTGAAACGCCGGCTCACAGCCCGCAGCACTTCGCGATGCTTCCACCAAAGCTCGGCAGCATGGCGGTTGTAGTGCCTCTGGTACATCACGGTGTGAAAGGCGGTATCCAGCTCGCTGTGCCGGAACGTGTCGGCAAAGTTGTTCTCTTCAATCAGGCCCTGGATACGCTCGAGTTCGGCAATGTCCTCGACGGTAGCCATATTCACAAACCATCGCGTCAGGGCCGGCTCGATCAGGACTCCGATCTCGTAGATATCGCGGACAAAATCCTGGTCTATGGGCCGAACGCGCGCCCCACGGTTGGCGACAAAGGTGACAAACCCCTCGCCCCGCAACAGCTGCAGAGCCTCGCGCACCGGGTTGGTCGAGGTACCGTGACGTCGGGCGAGATCGGTGACCACAAGCCGCTCATTGGCGGCGAGCCTTCCCTCGATGATGTCTTCCCGGATCAGTTGATAAAGCGAAGCGCCCTCGCTGGAGGCCCCGTTAGGGTCGATCCCTTCAGGTGGCTCTGCTTTGAAATCGCTTGCTTCGGCCAAGGCTGCCCCCAGATCAATACACACTTCAATCGATATCACGCACGGTTTCCATAAACAATGTACGATTTGGCGCGTTGACAGACAATCCACGATCTGAAAACGTATGAAGTGCTCGAAGGGATACATCGAACGAAGCGTTCGGCCACCGACGAGCAGGACCGCTCGCCTCGACGCAGAGCGGCGTGGGAGAGAAACCTGGAGGATACCCTATGACGAGGATTTCACTCGGCGGTGCCGTCCTGCGCGGCACTGTCTCCACTGCTTTGATGGTATCGTTGATGTCCGCGTCGGCGCTCGGCGCGCCGCCGGTCGATTTGAGCAAGTGGTCGCCGGAATATGTGCGCTCCATTGCGGGCACGCAGGAGTTCGATACGGCGGCCGATTGCGGCAAGGTCACCCCGCTCGACTACAAGGGGCGACTGACCTTCTGGTACCAGGGTGTGTTCGAGGGCGACCCCGACCTCCTGCGCCAGTACTACAAGGAGTTCTTCGAGACCTTCCGCAAGACCTATCCGAACATCCAGCTCGAGGAACAGGCCCTCACCTATAACGACCTGCTCGACAAGTTCCGTACCGCGCTGCTCGGCAATGCGGCGCCGATGGCGGTCCGCCTGCAAATCCTGGGTGGTACCGAGTTCGCATCAAAGGGCTACCTGCAGCCGCTCAAGCCCGAGGATGTAGGGTATTCGACCGACGACTTCTGGCCCGGCGCCATGAAGGCCGTGACCTGGGACGGGGTGACCTACGGCATTCCAACCAACAATGAGACCATGGCGTTCATCTGGAATGCCGACATCTTCAAGCGTGCCGGCCTCGATCCGGAGAAGGCTCCTGCAACCTGGGACGACGTCGTCAAGGATTCCAAGCAAATCCACGACAAGCTCGGCATTGCCGGTTACGGCCTCGTGGCGCGCAAGAATGCCGGCAATACGCCGTACCGTTTCATGCCGCAGCTGTGGGCCTATGGCGGCGGCGTCTTCGACGAGGCCAAGGCGAACCCGACCTACAAGGAGATCGAGCTCAACAGCCCGCAAAGCAAGGCGGCGCTGCAGGCGTCCTACGACATGTATGTCAGGGACAAATCGGTTCCGGTTTCGGCACTCACCAACCAGCAGGCCGACAACCAGCCCCTGTTCCTGGCCGGCCAGCTTGGCATGATGGTCTCGCACCCGTCCGACTATAACGTCATGCTCGACCTGCAGAAGAAGGCGACAGGCACCGACAAGGACAAGGCGCAGACCGTCATCGACAACATGCGCTACGGTCTGATTCCAACCGGCCCGGACGGCAAACGCGCAGTGGTGTTCGGCGGCTCGAACATTCACATCCTCAAGCCCGAATATGTCGAGGGCGGCAAGGTGGACGAGCCGGCGGCAAAGGCCATCATCTGCATGTGGACGAGCCCGGAATGGTCGCTGAAGATGGCCTATGCCGGCTCGAACCCCGGCAACCTCAACGGCTTCAAGACCAAATGGATGAAGGAACGTCTGGAGAAGATCAAGTTCCTCGATGTCACGACCTCTATGTTGCCATACGGCATCCCGTTCCCGGCACTGCCGCAGTCCCCCGAGATCATGAACATCATCGTCCCGGACATGCTGCAGAACGCCCTCACCGGAGCGATGACCGTCGACCAGGCAGCGGACGATGCGGCCAAGAGAGTGAAAGAACTGATGGACGGCGGACTCTAGCCGAAGCCTGAGCTGCGATCTCACCGGCTGCGCCAAAGGTGCAGCCGGTCCGTTCCGAAGAACAAGGGCACGCCAAAGTGACGATCGTGACCGGCAAGACCGGAGCTCGGCAAGAGTTGCGGCCCGCTCGTTGGAGCCTGCTGCTGCGCAAGATCTGGGCGCATCGCGCTGACTACGCGTATGTGCTGCCTGCGATCGTCGTGATGCTCATCGTCATCGCTTACCCGATCTACTACACGGTCGAACTGTCGTTCTTTAATACGCCGCCGGGCCTGCAGCTCCGCGACAAGATCTTCATCGGCTTCGACAACTACACGGCCATCCTCACAAGTCCGGTGTTCYGGAAGGTCACCTGGAACACGCTTGTCTGGACATTGGCATCCACGTTCATCTCCTTCGCCCTCGGCTTTGCCGCCGCCCTGGCGCTTCACCGCGACTTTGTCGGTCGTGGCGTGCTGCGCGCCATCCTGATCATTCCCTGGGTGATCAGCGCGGTCGCCGCCTCCTATATCTGGAAGTGGATCTACCATTCGGATTTCGGCATCATCGGCGCGGTGCTGGTCGGCCTCGGATTGACCGACCGGCCGCCGAACTTCATCGACAGCGTCTCAACGGTGCTGCCCTCGCTGATCGTCGTCAATATCTGGCGCGAGTTTCCGTTTGCCATGATCATGATGATGGCCGGCCTGCAGACAGTTCCCGACCAGTTGCTGCGCGCCGCCAAAGTCGACGGGGCCAATGCGTGGCAGCGCTTCTGGCACGTCACCTTCCCGCACCTGAGGGACGTCTCGACGGTGACGATCCTGCTGCTCGCGGTGGCCAATTTCAATTCCTTCATCATCCCCTGGATCATGACCGGCGGCGGACCGTCCAACGCGTCGCATATCTGGATCACCCATATTTATGAACTCGCCTTCGGCCGGCAGCGCTGGGGTGTGGCTTCCGCCTATTCGGTGCTCCTGTTCCTGTTCATGATGACGCTGGGTTACTTCTACGTCCGTGCGCTGAGCGGCAACGAGCGGAAAGAGGCAGGCTCATGAGCACGATTGCCGAGAGAGGTCCCCGGAGCCAGACCCGTCGCCGTAGAGGCGTGGACGGATGGCGTTGGGCCGGTCGCATCTTCCTGGTGTTCATGCTGCTCTACACGGCGTTGCCGATGGTTTGGATGCTGATCACGTCGATCAAATCCGGGTTTGCGGCGATGCAATTCCCGCCGCAATGGTGGCCCGATGAACCTACACTCGCCAGCTACCAGAAGCTGCTCGATCCGCAAAACAGCGTCGGTCAGGACTTCCTCCGCTTCTTCTGGAACAGCCTTTTCGTGTCGACCGCCACGACAATCCTTTCGGTGATCGTGGCTGTGCCTGCCGCCTACGCGTTTTCGCGCTTCCGTTTTCCCGGCCGCAACTTCCTGTTCTTCACTGTGCTTTTGCGCAATATGTTCCCGGCGGTGATCTTTCTGGTGCCGCTTTTCATCCTGATGCGCATGCTCGGGCTGGTGAACACGCATGGATCGCTCATCCTCACCTACCTCACATTCGGCTTGCCGCTAGCAATCTGGCTGCTGAAGGGCTTCTACGACAACATTCCGGTGCAACTCGAACAGGCAGCGCGCATCGATGGGGCAACGCGGTTCCAGGCCTTTATCCTGATCGTGATGCCGCTCTCGACGCCGGGGATCATCGCGACCGCGATCTATTCCTTTATCGGCGCGTGGAACGAGTACATCTACGCCTATACCTTCCTGTCGAAGAACGAGCAGTTGACACTGCCGGTCGGTATCCAGCGCTTCTTCTCGGAAAATACGACGGACTTTCCCGGCCTGATGGCCGCCAGCTTCATGATGAGCGTGCCCGTCGTGGTGCTGTTCCTCGTCCTGCAACGATACTTCGTACGTGCCCTTACAGAAGGCGCGGTCAAGCACTAGGGAGCTGCCGATGGCCCACGTGGTCCTCAAAGATCTGGTCAAGACCTATGGCAGCTTCAAAGCCGTCAACAACGTCTCGCTGACAGTCAATGACGGCGAATTCGTTGCGCTCGTCGGCCCTTCAGGCTGCGGCAAGACGACGACGCTCAATCTCATCGCCGGGCTGATCCCGATCACGTCGGGCGATATCGTCATCGGCGACCGGGTGGTCAACGACCTCGACCCCAAGGACCGGGATATCGCAATGGTGTTCCAGAACTACGCGCTCTATCCGCAAAAGTCGGTCTACATGAACCTCGCCTTCCCGCTGCAGATGCGCAAGCTGCCCAGGGACGAGATCGACAGGAAGGTCAGGGACGCGGCGAAGGTGCTCGACATGACGCAACTGCTCGAGCGCAAGCCACGCGAGCTTTCGGGCGGGCAACAGCAGCGCGTGGCCCTCGGTCGCGCCCTGGTTCGAGATCCCGCGGTATTCCTGATGGACGAACCGCTCTCCAATCTCGACGCAAAGCTGCGCGTGCAGATGCGGTCTGAAATCAAGCGGTTCCACCAGGACCTCAAGGCCACGATCGTCTATGTGACGCACGACCAGCTCGAGGCCGTGACCATGGCGGACAGGATGGCTGTGATGAACGGCGGCTTCCTGCAACAATACGATTCGCCGGCGCAAGTTTTCGCCCATCCCGCCAACATGTTCGTCGCGAGCTTCGTCGGCAGCCCGGCGATGAGCCTTATCCCGCTGGAGGCATCGACCGCAAACGGCGGCACCGTCCTGACGAGCGCCGAAGGCTGGAGCCTGCCGCTGTCGCAACTCAACGCCCGCAAGGTCGCGGGAGCAACCACCAGGAAGGTCGTGCTCGGCGCGCGACATTCGACGATCAAACTGCACAAGAGCGCCGCCCCCGGCGCCATTCCGGCCAAAGCCTATACGGTGGAACCAACCGGAGACGTCACCTTCGTACAGGCGTTCCTCTCCGGCGCGATCGTCAACATCAGCGTGTCCCCCAACATCGCCGTCACACCCGACGAGCACATCTGGCTCGAGTTCGATCAGGAACGCATTCATCTGTTCGACGGCGAGACGGAGATGGCCCTCCAGGCCGATTGAGACAGGGGCGGATGCGTTGGGGGAATGCGGGTGAATGACCACGAAACTTAAGATCACGGCGATCAAGCCTTATCCGGCGTGGGTGGGAACACGCAACCAGATGCTCGTCAAGGTCGAGACCGACCAGGGCATACACGGCTGGGGCGAGAGCGGCTTGAGCGGTCGCGAAAAGGCCGTGGCCGGCGCGATCGAGCACTATCGCGAATTCCTCATCGGCCGCGACCCGATGCAGATCGGGCGGATCTGGCAAGAGGCCTATCGCAGCCAGTATTTTGAAGGCGGACGCGTTCTGCAGGCGGCGATTTCCGCCATCGACATCGCCCTTCACGACATCAAGGGCAAGGCACTGGGAGTACCGGTTTACCAGTTGCTCGGCGGCAAACAGCGAGACCGCATCCCCACCTTCGCCTCGACCGGAGACGAGGCCGAGGGCGACGTTGCCATCGAACGTGCCCGGGAACTGTGCGCGCAGGGTTGGCAGGCGATCCGCTTCTTCCCCGCGGGCCAAAGCAGCAAGGACATCTTCGAGCCGCGCGAGTCGATCGGCGCCACCGCGAGGATGCTGAACAAGGCACGCGAGGCGCTGGGCGACGACGTGGTCCTCGGCATCGACTATCATCATCGGCTGTCGGTGGCCGAGGCGGCAAGCTTCTGCAACAAGCTCGGCCGTGGCGTGCTCGATTTCCTCGAGGAGCCGATACGCGACGAGACGCCGGAGGCCTACGAATCACTGCGCACGATGACCGACATCCCGTTCGCCATCGGCGAGGAATTTGCCAGCAAGTGGCAGTTCCTGCCCTACATCGAGCGTGGCATCCACCAATTCAACCGGCTCGATGTTTGCAATGTCGGCGGGCTCACCGAGGCGATGAAGGTCGCTGGCTGGAGCGAGGCCCACTATGTGGACCTGATGCCGCACAATCCGCTTGGCCCGGTCTGCACGGCCGCCACCATTCATCTCGCCGCGGCGGTGCCGAATTTCGCGTGGCTCGAGACCAGGGCGCCGGAAAGGAAGCTGGGCTTCGACAATTCCGAGTTCTTTCCCGTGCAACCACGGCTGGACGGCGCCGATTACCCGGTCAGCGATCTGCCGGGACTGGGCGTCGAGATCAACGAAGAGGCGATCCAGGCGCAGAGCTTCCGCTTCTGGGAAGCGCCTCACCTCAAGCGCCGCGATGGTTCAGTCACCAACTGGTAGTTCAATTCAACCGGAGTCCCTAATGACGCATACTTCCGACATCACGCAGCGGCCGCCAAAAGACCTGATCGACGCGCTAAGGGAGATCGGCGCCGCGACGGTTGCCGGCACGCTTGGCCACATGGGCTTCCGCAATCCGCACATGGTCGGTCCGGTGGCGCAGAACCACGGCAAGTCGATCGTCGGGCCGGCGCTGACGCTGCAATTCCTGCCGCAGCGGCCCGACCTCTTCAACGAGGGAGAATATGCCGATCCGGAGACGCAATTGCACCGCCACGTGCTCTATCACGCTCAGGAGGGTGACGTGGTCGTGGTCGACGCGCGCGGCGACATGAGCTCCGGCGTCTTCGGCGATATGATGTCGACGTATTTCAAGGGCAGAGGCGGCGCCGGCATCGTCATCGACGGGTGCATGCGCGACCGGCCCAATGTCGAGAAGCTCGACCTCCCCCTTTGGCTGCGCGGCTGGACCCCAAACTATCATGTGCAGACCAGCATCTACCCCAATGCCGTCAACGTGCCGATTGCCTGTGGCGGTGTCACGGTGATCCCCGGCGACATCATCGTGGCCGACGACGACGGGGTGGTTGTGCTTCCGCTCGCAATGGCCGCAAAAGTGATCGAAGAATCGCAGAAGCATCACGAGTGGGAGGAGTTCTCCCGCATGAAGCTGATGCAAGGCGCGCCGCTGCAGCGCTACTATCCGCTGCACGACGATGCCCGCGGCGAATATGAGGAATGGCGCAAAGCCAATCCAGTGAAGGGCTGAGGCCCGGCAGCAACGGCATTCGGCACGCAAACCGTTCAAGAGGTGATTTTTTGCCCCGCAAGACGTGGGTTTTGAGACCCTTGCCTTCGGCTACATGCCCGGCCCCACTCGAAAACCCTGCCGACGGGCCTCCCGATCTAGAAAAACGCTTTCCTCGGGTGAAGCGGCGGCTCCGACACGGAAGGTGAAGGACGTCACATGCGTCGCATTGGTGTCGATCCCACAGCGAAAGCGCACATGATACCAAGTCGTCGCGGTACGAAAAGCGGTATCCGGGGCGTCCAGAAGATTGCCGACCTCTAGTGGAATGCTTGGGAGCAATACGGGGCGATAAGCGGCGTCGTTCAGTTGCTGACCCAGAAGATTGGAGCAAAGGTCGGCTACGCGTTGCCCCCGTGGCTCGTCGGCCATTGAGTTCGTTGCGAAGGGATCGCCGGTAGCGCCTTTTGAAAAAAGCTTGCGAACACCCGGAAGCCCCGCATACGCCAGTGAGTTGGCCGTGGGGCTTGACCCTGCGGCCTTTGCGCGTGGCGGCTTCGCGGCCTTCGCCGGGCTGGGTTTCGGTGCAGTGTCGGGTCTGGCCTGAGGCGCCTGAGCCGACGCAGGAAGCTCGATCTCACCGCCGTCATCAGCCAAAGGCGTTGCAGCAGCCGATTCCTGTTTGTCGGCGTCAGGGGCTCCCGCCTCCTGTTTGTCAGCTTCCGGCTTCTCGTCGATGCTGGCAGGCTCTGCCGGCTTTGCAGCGTCGGGCGTCGGTTCAGATCTGCTCTCCGCATCGGTTGGCATGGCAGCCGGTTTCGGTTCACTGTCCTTGGCCGGTGATGACGCCTGGTCCTGATCGCTGCTGCCATCCAGTGATTTCCTGGGGCCGGTGTCTTTGTCACCGAACTGGAACACACGCTTAAGGACTTTCTCTGACGGCAGGTTCTCCGGTGTCGGCTTTTCGACCTTCTTTTCAGGCTGACTTTTGGCTTCGGGTTTGGGCTGCGGCGGTTCGGGCAGCGGCACGAGCGCGACATTGATCGGCTGCTCCTCCTGCGGCTCCCGAGGAGGAATGGGCAGGCCGTAGACCAGGAGCGCGGCGATGAGCGCATGCAGGATCAGCGATGCGGGCAAGGCCCACAGCAATGTCCGACGCCGCTGCGATGTCTCCGTCTTCATTCCTAACGATGTGGAGCGAAACTGCGGCGGCATCAAGCACGGCCGCCGCATCGACGCATTTTAGCCGCAGCCCGGCGGTGAGGACCGGCCGCAAGCAGGTGTGAGGTGATCGGGCGTTGCGTAAGCCGATGCTTTCGTAAAGTTTGGAATCTGACCGCTATTTGAGGCTTTCCAGTTTGGCGATGGCTGCGGTGAAGCCGCCTAGCGATACCGGGATGGTGACCGGCTTACGCGTCACCGATTCCATGCCTATGTTCAGATTGGTTCCCGACTTCATCGCCTTGACAAGCTCCGGTGACAGCGGCGTGGCGGCGTACGCTCCGTTCTGGTCGCTGGTCTGGATCGCGATGGTCGTTTTCTGACCCTGGTCGATCTGATAGCTGGCGCCGGACGGCAGGAACAAGCCGTGCGGCAGGGCAAGCAACATTGCCAGGCTTCCGTTGCCAGGGTCGCGGCGCACGGTCACGGTCAGCACACGCTGGCCCGTCTTGGCCTCGGTTAGGTTTTGCGAAACCTGGCACTGAAGCTCGGCATTCGCCGAGCCGCTGGAGCAGTTAACCGCCCATGGATTGGCGTCGGCGGGTTTTGCCTCGGCCGGCTTTGTCTCGGCGGGCTTTGCTTCCTGGGTGAGCGCCGGGCCGATTGCCGACAGGATCAGGCACAACGCGCCAAACCATGCGGCCCGGCGGGATTTGGTTCCTGGAAATGAAGCCACCCGATCCTCGCAGTATTAGAATTTCCTAAAGTACATTAATGCGATTGCATTGATACAGCAGGCGGGCTTGGCCGGGAAGCCACTACAGGTACATAAGAGCCGGCTAACGTACTGTTGCCCTGTTGCCACAATAAACAACTTTGCAGTCGTGAACGTATAAAAAGAAGAATCGACGCTCGCTATACAGTAGGATTCGGTTAAATATTCGCGCGGAGCGTGTACTCCAAGGGGCTGGTACGGGATGGAGACGACCGAGAAAACTCGGCAAATCAATGACATGGCGATGCACGGAAGACTCTTCCGGGCGAATACTGAGTATCGCCGGTCAGGCTTCTCCAGACATTTGTGGAAAACAACAGCGCTTTCCACCTTGGCACTTGCCCTTTCCAGCATGGCCGCGCAGGCGGGTGACAATGGACTTTGGCAGCCGCAGGTCCGCGCCATCATCGGCGCCAACAACAATGGCGGCAACACGGCCATCGAGGGCTTCCTGCCGCTGAAGCAGAACCTCGAATCCGTTCTCTTCCTCGATGTGCGCTCGAAATACGATTTCGACGACGGCTTCGGCCAGGATGTCGGCCTCGGCGTTCGCCGCATCGTCAATCCGGATCTGATGGTCGGCGGCTACGCCTACCTCAACATCCAGAATCACGACAGCCATCAGTTCGTCGCTTCGACACTCGGCCTCGAGGCCATCACCTCGAAATACGACGCGCACGTAAACGTCTATCTGCCGATCAGCGGCGACCGCCACTCGAGCGGGCAAGAGTCGAGCCTGTCACTGGTCGGCAATCAGCTGATCGAGCAGATATCGGCCATCGACCACCGCGACTACGCGGCCTGGGGCATAGAGGGCGAGGTCGGCGTCCAGGTGCCGCTCGACCTGCCCGAAAACCATTCGCTGCGCTTCGATGTCGGCGCCTACCATTTCGGCGATCCGGATGGCGACGACCGCAGCATAACCGGCGCCAAGGCCGGCCTGGAATATTCGATCGGTGACGTCATCGGCAGAGGCACGTCGCTGACCTTCACCGGCGAGGTGCGCAACGACAATCGCGACGATACCCAGTTCGCCGGCAGCATCCGGCTGACGGTGCCGCTCAACGCCTTCGAGAGGGAAACGACGGCGTCGGTCGATGACGGCACCGAGCCGGTCTACCCGGTCAGCCCCGGCCTGCGCAAACGTCTCAACGAGCGCGTGCGCGGCGACATCGGCGTCCGCATCGAGAGCCACGACAAGGTCACCAGTTCGACGACGCGGGTGGCGATCAACGCCGCCACCAACACGGCGTTCGGCAAGTTCTTCTTCGCCGATGGCGACAATGACGCGCTCGGCCTCGGCACGATCGGCGACCCGACCACGCTCGACAATGCAGTTGCCGGCGCGGGCGCAAATGGCGTTGTCGTCGCGCTCGGTGGCAAGGGCAACATTACGACAGCCGGCGTGACGCTCGCCAACGGCCAGATCGTCATCGGCGGTGGTGGCGGCGTCCAGGCAAAGCTCGCCGACGGCAGCATAGGTACCTACAATTTCGGCGGCTCCAACGGCACCATCCAGGGCACCAATCCCGCCAACAACGTTCTCACGCTCGCCAACGGCAACACGCTGAGCGGCATCACCATCACCGGCGGCAAGGACGGCATTTTCGGCAACAACATCACCGGCGCCACGCTAACCAACGTCACGGTCACCGGCACCGGCGGCAATGGCGCCAGCTTCACCGGCACGTCGACGGGCGTCAAAGGCTCGAACTTCACGGCAACCGGCAATGGCCTCGACGGCCTGCATATCGAAGGCGACGGCACCTACAACTTCACCGGCACGACGCTGCTGCAGGGCAATGGCGACGACGGCCTCGATGCGACCGGCCACGGCACCTACACCTTCGCCACCCTCAATGCCCTCGACAACAACGACGCCGGCATAACCGTCAAGGGCACCGGGGTCGCCGGCTCGATCACCATCACCGGCGGCCAGGTGTCGGGCAACAAGGCGCTCGGCGATGACGGCGTCAGCGTCTTCATCGATCCGATCACCGCCCATATCGTGCTGGATTCGATCACCCAGACCGGCGGCAAGTCGGCCGTTGTCCTCGACCATGTCTCCGGCAGCTTCACCGTTACCGGCGCGACCAATGCGACGGGCACGACCGGACCCGCCATCGCGATTACGGAATCGCCGGCGGCAATCCGCTTCGGCGACATCAACATCACCAATCCCCTCGCCGACGGCATGGTGTTTGCCGGCGCCAATACATCGGTGATTGCCGGCAACATTGTCATTGCGGGCCTTGGCACCGGCGTCGGCCTCGACTTCTCGAACAGCGCGACGAATTTCACGGCGCAGTCGCTCAATATAACCGGCACCGGTGGAACGACGTCGATCGGCATCGATCTCGTCCAGACCGACGGCGGAACGATCATCATCACCAATGGCGGCACCATCGCCAATGTCGGCACCGGCGTGCGTCTCGGCCTCGTCGGCTCGCCGGCCGACACCGCCAATGCCCAGTTCACCTTCGGCGGCGGCTCGATCGGCGGCAACCTCGCCTCGCTCGACGCGCGCGGCCTGAATTCCGGTTCCGGGCTCTATGCCTTCGGCACGACGACATTCAACGGGCCGCAGCTTTTCGACCAGACGCAACTGATCTTTGTCGCCACCGCGGCAACCGGCACCGGCGACGGGTCATCGCTGGACAATCTCGCCACGATCACCACAGCCGACGCCAACGCCGACGGCACCGCCATCTTCGTGCTGGTCAATCGCGGCGTCATCGATGACACCGACGGCTTCACGCTGAGCGCCGGACAGACGCTGGCCTCGTTCGGAAACGGCCGCACCTTCTCGCTCGGCGGCCTGCCCGTGAATGTGACCGGCACCAATGTCAATCACGGCAGCACGGTCTCGGATGGGGCGGGCGCCGCAACACTGACCGCTTCCGCCAGCGGCGACGTCGTCACGCTCGCCAACAACACCTCGCTGCAGGACTTCAACATCTCCGGCGGCACCGCCAACGGCATCCATGGCAGCGGCGTCACCGGCGTCGTGCTGACCGGCATGACCGTGTCGGGTGCCAATCTCAACGGCGTGCTGTTTGACGGCAGCAATGGCGTTTCCGGCAGCAATTTGAGTTCGACCGGCAATGGCGGCGCCGGCCTGTCGATCCAGGGCGACGGCACGTACAATTTCACCGGCACGACGACGTTGTCGGACAATACCGGCGACGGCTTGCTGATCAACAGCAATGCCATCACCAGCTTCCAGACGCTCAATGCGACCGGCAATGGCGGCAATGGCGTAAAGGCCACGTCAACCGGCACCGGCTCGCTTTCGATCGACGGCGGTACCGTCAGCAGCAACACAGCATCCGCCTTTACGGCATCGAATATCGGGCTTGACGTCACGCTCTCCAATATCGGCCAGGTCGGCGGCGCGAATGGCGTCAGCCTGTCGGGCGTCAGCGGCAGCTTCAGCGTCACCGGCCCGACGACGATCGACAGCACCACGGGCGACGGCATCTCGATCAGCGGCAGCACGGCCACGGTCGGGTTCAGCGGCGATGTGCTCATCAGCCAGGTACTCGGCAATGGCATCGCGCTCAGCGGCAACACCGGCGCCGTCAGCTTCGGCTATGCGGAAATCACCACGCCGGCCCTCAACGGCATCGACGTTCAGGGCGTCAACGGGACGATCAGCTTCGGCACGATATTTATTGGCGCCGTCGAAGCCACCGGCCTCGACCTGTCGGGCAGCCAGTCGACCTTTACCGCCAATTCGCTCACCGTCTTCGGCGGCGCCACGTCGACCGGCATCGACCTGTCGGGCACGACCGGCGGCTCGGTGACGATCGGCACCGGAACAATTACGGCCGATACCGGCGTGCAGATGGGCACGCATGGGGCAGCCGGAACCACCGCCAACACGGTGTTCTCCTTCGGCGCCACCGGCGGCGGCACGATCACCGGCACGACCGCCTCGCTCGATATGCGCGGCCTGATGGCCGGCAGCGGCACTTATGCCTTCAACGCCACCCATCTGGTCGGCCCGCAGCTGTTCGATGCCGCCAATGTTGTCTTTGTCGGTGCCGCCAATACCGGTTCCGGCACCGGCGCCAGCGTCAATGACCTGATCAATGCCGCGGCTGCCGACGATCTGACGACCGATGCCAGTACCATTTTCGTCCTCGTCAACGACGGTAACGGAAACCTCGGCACCGATGCCGACGGCTTTACGCTTGCCGACGGCCAGCAGATCGTCTCGTTTGCCAACGGCAACACGATCGCTCTGGGCGGGCCTCCGGCCAACGTTACCGGCACCGAGGTCGTGACCGCCGGCACCCAGGTTGATCCGTTCGGCAATGGCGCCGCCACGCTCAACAATTCGACCGGCAGCGCAATCAACCTCGCCAACGGTAACCGCGTCGCCGATCTCAGCGTCCGAAACGCCGGCTCGGGCTCTGCGATCGACGGAGCCGGCTCCGTCGGCGTGACGATCAGCGGCGTGACCATCGAAAGCGCCGTCACCGGCGTCAACCTGACCGCCGCGTCGGGCGCCGTCAGCGTCACCAACCTAACGATCCAGGCGGCCCAGAACGGCATCGCTCTGGACAATACCGGGGCCGCGGTCACCTTCAGCGGCAGCACGACGATCGGTGGCGTCACCGGAACCGCACTGTCACTCGACAATTTCGTTGGCACCGCCAACTTTGCCAATTTCGACATCAACGGCGCCGGTACAGGGATCAACCTCGTTGGTGGTTCTACAGGCACGTTGACCTTTGACGCCGCGAGTTCGATTGCCAACACCACGGGCGTGGCGTTCAACATCGACAATGCCCAGCCGAACCTGACCTATAACGGCACCATCAACCAGACCAGCGCGGCAAGCGCGGTGAAGATCAATGCCATGTCTGGCGGCAGCACGGCGACCTTCGGTGGCAAGATTACCGCCAGCACCGGCGCTGCCAACGCGATCGACCTGACCAACAATCTGGGTAGTACGATCAATTTCACCGGCGGGCTCGACCTGACAACCGACGGCGGCTTTGGCTTCAGCTCCGTCGGTGGCGGCATACTGAGCGTCACAGGCTCCGGCAACACGGTTACAACGGGCGCCGGGCTAGCCGAAAGAGGTATCCAACTGCAGGGCGGCCCGAACACCCTGGTCATCGGGCAAGGCTTTACTTTCGACAGTGTCACTGTCGACGGCTCTGGCGGAGCGGCGGCGACGGGCATCGTCATCCAGAACACCATCGGCAGCAATATCACTTTCGGTGCCGTCGACATCAACCGTGTCAATGGCGATGCCATCCGCCTTACCAACGTAGCCAACGCCGTTACCTTCAACGGCACAACGACGATCGACACGGTCGTTGGCGGCGGCCCTGGCTTCGTGGTTCAAAACAGCGCCGCGACGGTCAATGTCAACAACCTGGTGACGACGCTGGTTTCGGGCGCCGACGTCAGCCTGACCAACAACACCGGCACGATTGGCATTGGCGGCACCATCACCAACTCCGGCAGCGGCGACGGCGTCGTCGTATCCGGTGGCAGCGCCGCGATCACGGTCTCGGCCGGCATCTCCAGCTCGGCCACCGCGCCGGGCACGGCGGTGAAGGTCGACGGCATCACCGGTGGTTCGGTGACATTCAGCGGCAATGTCACCTCGACCGGCACCGGCAATCTCTTCAACATCGGCTCGACGACGGCACCGACCGGCGGCACGATCGGCTTTACCGGCTCGACGCTGACGGCGACGGGCGGCGGCGGCGCGGTGATCGGCGGGCTCGGCGTCGGCGCGGCCTTCAACGCCACCGCGGCGCTTTCCGTCACCAACGCGACCGGCAACGGCCTGTCGGTCGCCAATGTCGCCGGCAGTGCCACCTTCGGAGCGGTGACGGTGAGCGGCGCCGGTGGCAACGGCATCGACATTTCAGGCAATTCGGGCTCTGTCACCCTCGGCACGACCAAGGTCACGATGGGCGCCGCAGCCAACACGGCCGGCATCAATTTCAGCGGCACCAATGCCGACGTGAGCTTCGGCACGACGACCATCGACAATGTTGGCGCCAACCAGACCGGCATCGACTTCAGCGGTTCCGCCACGACGGCCGATTTCGGCCTGACGACGATCACCGGCCTTGGCGATCTGACCTCGCGCGGCATCGACCTGTCGTCGACCACCGGCAACAAGGTCATCACCTTCCTGCAGGGGTCCAAGATCGACAATCTTGGCGTCGGCGTCGAATTGTCGTCCGGCGGCACCACCGCGACCTCAGCCAACGCCACCTTCACTTTCGGCGACGGCGACTCCACCGACGGGCTGGAATCCTTCATCATTGCCGCCGCTGGCGGCTTTACCGTCAACACGGTCGGTCTCGATCCGACGCTCGGCAATTACGATTTCGATGACGTGTTCTTCACCGGCAGCGCCAATCTGGCAACGGCGCCCGGTTCGGTCACTCTGGTCTCGCAGTCGGGCGGCTTCATCGCCGCCGGGACGACCGGCAATCTCAGCATGGGCGTCAACACCATTTCGCTCGCCGCTGCCGATGCGCTGACCGGCGCGCAGAACTTCGCCTTCGTCGGCACGATCAATCTCGGCGCCACCGCCTTCACCCTGGATTCCGGCCAGACGATCACCGGCTTCGGCAACAGCAACGTGGTTTCGACCGGCACCATCCAGCCGGTCAATGTCCAGGGCAATCTTGGCGCCACCGGCGGCAACATCACCGGCGACGAGGCCGTGGTCAGCGGAACGGCCAACCTCATGCAATTGCTCGGCGACAACGCCGTGCGCCACACCGCCTTCGACTTCAGCAGCGCCACCGGCGCCGCCTTCCTCATCGACCAGAGCGCGGTCGGCTTCAGCAATGCCAGCGGCATCACCATCGAAGGCGTGACGATCAGCAATGTCGCCGCCGGCCAGACGGCCATCAAGGTCGTCGCCCTCGACAGCAATCTGACGGTCATCAACAACAACATCAACGTTGCCGGCACGCTGCTCGACGTCAATGGCGGCACCGGCACCATCTCGGTGTCGCGCGGCATCCTGCCCAACAGCGCAACGCCGGGAACGCTGACCGGTGGCGGCATCAGTATCGCCAACCGCACCGGCGGCGCGGTGACCTTTACCGACCAGGTGACCATCACGGACGGCAATGGCGTCTCGATTTCGGGCGGCAGCGCGGCAGCCGCGGTCAATTTCAACGGCGGCCTCGACATCACGACATCCGCCGCCACCGGCCTCAGCCTGTCGGGGCTCAATGTCCTGACCGTCGCTAATGCCGGGTCCACGACGATCAATGCGACGGGCCAGACGGCGCTGTCACTGCAAGGCACGCTCGGCGCCGGCGGGGTCAACTTCGACAGCATCACCTCGAGCGGCGGCACCAGCGGCATCATCCTCAACGGCGTCACAGGGGCGGTGAATGTCTCCGGCGCAACCAGCATCGCCGGCACCAGCGGCTTCGGCATCGACGTCACCGGCGCCAACACCGGCACGTTCACCTTCGGCGCGGTGACGGTCAACAACACCGCCACCGCCGGTGGCGGCATCAATGTGGTATCCGGCACGGTCAACGTCACCGGCCTCGCCAACATCGATACGACGAGCGGCGTCGGCCTGTCTCAGAGCGGCGGCACGACCAGCTTTACCGGCGGCCTGACCATCGACACCACCACCGGCACGGCCATCTCCGGAACCGGCGGCACGATGGGCATCACCGCCACTGGCGGCGCCGAAACGGTGAATTCGACCCTCGGCCAGGCAATCAGCCTCACCAACGTCGCCGCCATCATCGCGCTCGACTCGACATCGTCTGGTGGTGGCACCAACAATGTCAGCCTGACCAACGTCACCGGCACGGTGGGCCTCGGTTCCGGCTCGCTGACCGGTGCGTCGGCCGTCGCATTCCTGCTCGGCGGTGGCAACGCGACCGTCAGCTATGGCGGCACGGTCACCAAGGCCACCTTCGGCAATATCGTCGACATCTCCGGCGTCACCGGCGGCACGGTCACGCTGTCAGGCAACCTCAGCGCCACCGGCGGCTTCGACAACGGCATCGATGTCCACACCAACAGTGGCGGCACGTTCAATTTCAACGGAGCCATGACGCTTTCCACGGGCGCCAGCCCGGCAGTCAGTCTGATTGCCAACACCGGAGCCGTGATCAATTTCGGCGGCGGATTGGGGATCACCACCACGTCCGGCACCGGCTTCAACGCCACGGGCGGTGGCACGATAAGCGTCACCGGCGGCGCCAACACGATTTCGACCGGCCCCGGCACCGCGCTGAACCTCAGCGGCGCGACGATCGGCGCGGGCGGCCTCAACTTCAGCTCCATCTCCGTCAATGGCGCGGCGACTGGCATCTCGCTGAACAACATTGCCTCGTCCGGCGGCGGCGCCATCGCGCTTGGCACGGTCAATTTGCAAGGCATCACCACGCGCGGCGTCGATGTTTCCGGCACGCTCGGTGCTGCCCTGTCGTTCAACGATCTCGACATCGGCCTGAACAGCACGACGGGCGTCGCCTTCGACCTCAACGGCGCGGCGATCAACGCGGCGATAACGGCCAATGATTTCGACGTCACCAACGCGGCCGCCGCCGGCACCTCGATCGCCGTCGACCTGCGCGGCGCCACCGGCGGCCAGACGGTACGGCTCGGCGATGCCGTGGTTGGCGGCGCGAGCTCCAGCATTGCCGGCGTCAACACCGGCGTCTTCCTGAGTTCGACGACGAACCTCGCCTTCATCTATGGCGACGGCGAATCGGCGACGGACCAGCTCTCGACCATCGGCGCCAATGTCGGCATCGACGCCTCCAGCGCGCCGGTGGCCGGCACCTACAATTTCCAGGACGTCAATTTCCAGGCGACCCCCGGCCTCGGCTTCGGTGTCGGCAAGGTCTATTTCGTCGGCGCCAGCGCAACCGGCGACGGCAGCGGCCGCGACCAGAACAACCTGGCCACGCTCTCGACAGCCGAAGCGGCAGCGGTCGCGACCGACATCATCGTCCTCGTCAATAATGGCGGCGTCATCACCGCGCAGGGCAGCAACGGCAACGACACGCTGGCGCTGGCCACCAGCGAGCAGGTGCGCGGTTTCGGCAACGGCAACATCAACCTGGCGCTGACGGTGCCCTCCACAATCCAGCTGTCCAGCAACACCATCTCGATCATCGACCAGACGCCGGACGGCGCCGCGACACTGACAACCAATGCCGGCAGCAACGCCATCACGCTTGGCGCCAGCGGCAACATCATCGACGGCTTCATCCTCGACGGCAGCCCGGCGGGCGCCGCGCGCGGCATCAAGGACAATGGCGCGGGCGCCTCCGGCACTATCATCAGCCACATGACGATCCGCAATTTCCTGACCGCCGGCGTCGAGATCACGCCGTCGACCAGCACGACCATCGACAATGTGACGTTCTCCGGCAACGCGTCGGATGTCATCCTCAACGCGTTCAACTCCACCATCACCAACGTCACCAGCACCGGCGCGACAGGCATCGCCTTCGACCTGCGCAACACTACCGGCACGACGACGCTAACCAACCTCAACATCACAACGGCAGCGACCGGCACCGGTATCGCCTTCGGCGGCGCCTCGGGTCCGCAAGGCACGATCAACGGCACCAATGTCGACATATCGGGCGGCAGCGGCGTCTCGGTCGTGGGCGGCAACGCGGCGATCAGCTTCGACAGCGCCAGCTCCATCGCCGCCGGCGGCACCGGTACGGCGGCAAGCATCACCAACCGCGCCGGCGGCAGCTTCGCCTTTGCTGGCACCGTCAGTGCAAATGGCGGGCAGAGCGGCATCGTCATCTCTGGCGCGACAGCCGCGAACACCGTCAGCTTCACCGGCACCGTCGATCTCGGAACCGGTACGACGATGACCGGCACTGCGGTTTCGCTGGCTACCACCAACTCGACCGTCAACTTTACCAATATCGATATCGTGACGAGCGGCACGACAGGTTTCACCGCCACGGGCACGGGCACGGTCAACGTCACCACCGGCACGCTCAACTCCACGACTGCCCAGGCCATCAACCTGAACGGCATCTCCACCACGACCGGCATCACCTTCACCTCGACGACATCGACCGGCGGCGCCAACAATGTGGCGCTGACCAATGTCACCGGTGCCGGCACGGTCAGCCTCGGCACAGGTGCGCTGTCCGGCGCGACGAACGAAGCGTTCCTGGTCAGCGGCGGTTCGGCCAGCATCAGCTATGGCGGTTCCGTCACCAAGACGACGGCCGGAAAGGTCGTCAGCATTTCGAGCCGCAGCGGCGGCACCACGACGCTGTCGGGAAATCTCAGCGCAACCGGCGCCGTCGACAACGGCATCCTGGTCAACGCCAACACCGGCGGCACGATCACCTTCTCCGGCGCCACCAAGACACTGACCACTGGCGCCAACAATGCCGTCAATCTGACGACGAACACCGGCACGGCGATCAACTTCACCGGCGGCGGGCTTGTGATCACCACCACCTCCGGCATCGGCTTCAACGCCACGGGCGGCGGCACGTTGAGCGTTGGCACAGGCGGCAATGCCAATACGATTTCGACCGGCAGCGGCGTCGCCGTCAACATGGACACCGTTGCCGTCGCGGCGGGCGGCGTGACCTTTGCGTCCACGAACAAAGGCGCCGGCGGCACCAGCGCCGTTATCCTCGACACCGTTACCGGTGCCGGGGCGATCGATCTCGGCACCGGCGCGCTGGTCGGCGGCACCAGTGCCGTGATCCGTATCGGCGACGGCGCCGGCACAGCCAACAGCGGCGGCACGGCGGCCTTCACCTATGCCGGCACGGTCACCAGCGGCACTGGCCAGGCGGTCAACATCCAGGACCGCGCCGCGGGCGCGGGCAACATCACGCTGTCAGGCAACATCTCGCACAATGTGGCGGGCGTGAACGGCATCCAGTTGGACGACAACGCTGCCGGCACCATCACCTTCTCCGGCACATCGAAGTCGATCACCACGGGGTCGGCCATTGCCGTGAACCTGACCGACAATGCCGGCGCGACGATCAACTTCACCGGCGGCGGGCTGGTCATCAACACCACCAGCGGCACCGGCTTCAACGCCACCGGGGCGGGTCCGGCAGCGACCACCGGCGGCACAGTGACGGTGCAAGGCACCGGCAACACCATCACATCAACCACTGGCACCGCGCTCAACGTCGTCAACACGACGATCGGCAGCGGCAATTTGACGTTCCAGAGCATTTCGGCCAATGGCGGCACCAACGGCATCGTGCTCAACAACACCGGCCTCGCCGCCGGCAATGGCGGCCTGACGGTAACCGGCAGCGGCGTGACGGCTGGCTCCGGCGGAACGATCCAGAATACCGCGCAAGGCGCGGTGTTCACGTCGACGAAGAACCTGTCGCTGTCGAACATGAACTTCACCAATGCCAACACCGGCAACGGCACGCTGAACAATGTCGACGGTCCGACATTCAACAGCGCCGCCCAGGCGGCCATCAACATGAGCAGCGTGGCGACTGCGACGTTCACCAACCTGAATTTGAACGGCGGCGTCCAGGTCGGCATCAACGGCCAGAACGTATCGGACCTGACGATTGCCAACACCACGGTGACAGGCTTCGGCGACGCCGTTTTCGAAGGCGATATGCGGTTCTACAATCTCACCGGCACGTCATCGATCACCAATTCCACATTCAGCTTCGCGGCCGGCGACGCGAGTGCCGGCGACAATCTGGTGGATATCCGCAACGACTCCGGCACCAGTCTGACGCTGAACATCAGCGGCAGCACGTTCAGCAACACCAAGGATTCGGCAAACGGCGCGCAGGGTCTGAACTTCGAGGCCTTTGGCAGTGCGAATGCGACGGTCAATATCTCGAACAGCAGCTTCCTGAAGCTCAAGACCTCGGGCGTCGAAGCCTTTGCGCGCGACACCTCGACGCTGAACGTCAACATCACCGACGGCGGCACGGTCGGCAACGGCAACACATTCGACCCGCAAGGCGGCCTCGGCCGCGCCATCGGCCTCAATGCCGAGGACACCGCGCACCTGAACTTCAAGATCCTCAACAACAAGAAGATCTATGGCAATGGCGGCCCGGTTATCAACGTGTTCGGCATCAACACCGCCGCCATCATGGGCCGCATCAACAACAATGCCGACATCCAGGGCGGCGGCGTCGGTTCGACCGGCTCGGCGATCTTCATCCATCCCGAAGATGCCTCGACCGGCATCGTCGAGATCATCGGCAACACGATTACCAACACCGGCAAGGATCCGGCGATCTTTGCCACACCGCATGGCGATGGCGCCGGCCCGAGTGCCGACAACGGTTCGCTCGACCTGACGATCATGAACAACACGATCACCACGTCCGGCGATGGCACGGCGGGCAACGGCGTTCCCGCGATCGACGTCCGCGCGGGTTCGAACGCCGGCGACCTCACGACCACCTATCTCAATATCACCGGCAACACCGTGACCCTTGGCCAGCCGGCCGACGACTTTGGCTTCCTGGCACGCATAGGCAGCAGCACGTCGCACCTTTATTTCCAAGGCTTTGTCGGCGGCGCCAACAACGCGGCGAGCGCTCTCGCTACCTGGAATGCCGGCGGCAACACTGTCACCAATTCGGCGAATAAGGCGACCGCGATCGATGCCGGCGGCGCGCCGGCCTATGCCGCGGTTCCGGCCGGCCACAATGGGGGGCTGGTTCTTGTGCCGACGAACTGATGGCAACGCGGATACGATTTCAAAGCATTTGGCAAGATGGCTGGCAGTAAAGAAGTAACAAATTTTCTTTCGAGATTGATGTCGACTTGCTAATGTAATTGGCCTACTGTCAGTAGAGCAGTCTAGGGAGAGGGCGTATGGCTGAACCGTTTTTGTCGGAAATCAGAATCATGTCGTTCGTGTTCGCGCCAAAAGGCTGGGCACTGTGTAACGGCCAGCTTCTCCCCATAAATCAGAACCAGGGGCTCTTTTCCCTGCTCGGCACCACTTTTGGTGGCGACGGCCGGGTCAATTTCGCGCTTCCCGACTATCGCGGACGCACGCCAATCCATGTCGGCAGCGCGCACACGCTTGGCGAGCGTGGCGGAGAGCAGGCGCACACGCTGTCGATTGCGGAAATCCCGACGCATGTGCACGTAGCCAATGCATCGTCCGTCACGGGGGCGACCAATCTGCCGGCCAACGACCTGTTCGGCAACAGCACGCCGAACCTGCTCTATGGTCCGGTGCAAAACCTCGGTGCCATGGCAGCGGGCACGATCAGCAATGTCGGCGGCAGCCAGGCGCATCTGAACATGCAACCATTCCTGACATTGAGCTTCTGCATCGCCCTGCAGGGCATCTTCCCCTCGCCGAATTGACGGAGACGCACTGTGGCACAGCCTTATGTTGGTGAGATCCGCATGTTTGCCGGCAATTTTGCGCCGGCGGGATGGATGTTCTGTGAAGGGCAGCTTCTGCCGATCTCGGAAAACGAGACCTTGTTCCAATTGATCGGCACCACCTATGGCGGTGACGGCGAGAGCACCTTTGCGCTGCCCGATCTGCGTGGCCGTATTCCCATTCACCAGGGCAACGGGTTCATCCTGGCCGAGACGGGAGGCGCTGAGGAGATCACGCTGACGACACAGCAGATCCCGGCGCACAGCCATGCGTTCCTCGCGTCCAATGATATCGCCAATTCGCCAAATCCGGCCCAGAGCGTCATAGGCAGATCGGGTCAGGTCAACGCGTTCCTCAACGCCGGTCCATCCGTGGCAATGGCGCCCCAGTTTCTCGGCCCCGTCGGCGGCAGCCAGCCGCATACAAATTTCCAGCCCTACCTGTGCGTCGACTTCATCATCTCGCTGTTCGGAATCTTTCCGTCGCCGACTTAAAGAGGACCGTCATGGCCGATCCGTTCGTTGCCGAAATCCGCATCTTCCCGTTCAATTTCGCGCCCAAGGGCTGGGCCTGGTGCGACGGCCAGCTGTTGCCGCTGTCGCAGAACACTGCGCTGTTCTCGCTGCTCGGCACCACCTATGGCGGCAACGGCAAGTCCAATTTCGCGCTTCCGGACCTCCAGGGCCGGGCGCCGATGCATCCGGGGCAAGGTCCCGGTCTGTCGCTGCACGATCTCGGCGAGACTGGTGGCTCGGATGTCGTGACGCTGCTTCAGTCCGAGACTCCAAGCCACACCCATCTGGTGATGGCCGCTCCGTCGCTCGTTGCCGGGGACAGCAACATTGCCCCCGGCAATGCGTTTGCCAAGTCGAGCCAGGGAAACGCCTATATCGCGCCAGGCAGCCTGGTATCGCTGGCAACCGAGTCAATATCGCCCGCGGGTGGCGATCAGCCGCACAACAATATGCAGCCCTACCTCACCTGCTATTTTTGCATTGCGCTGCAGGGTGTCTTCCCACCACGTCCCTGATTTCATCATGGACGACTTTCGTAGAGTGGTTTCGGCCGAGTGGGTGCGGGCGGCTGGTGTCGGGCTGACGTTCCGCCCGGCCATGGATGCCGATCTGCCTTTCCTGTCGCGGCTTTATGCTTCGACCCGGGCCGAGGAACTCGGTGTGACCGGATGGAGCGCCGAGCAGAAGACGGCCTTCCTCGACATGCAGTTCCGGGCGCAGCATGCACACTACCGTCAACACTATCCCGAGGCGGATTGGCTGGTGATCGTGCAAGGCGGCAACGACATCGGCCGCCTCTATATCGAGCGCTGGCCGAGCCAGCACCGCGTCATCGATATCGCCTTCCTGCCGGAATATCGCCGCAAAGGGTTCGGCGCCGCTCTGCTCAGCGACCTCATCGACGAGGCAGGCGCCGTCGGCAAGGCGGTGTCGATCCATGTCGAGAAGCACAATCCGGCCATGCAGCTGTACCAGCGCCTTGGCTTTGCTGTCGCCGAGGACAAAGGCGTCTACGACCTGATGGTCCGTTCGCCCGCGTGATCGTTACGCGCCGCGATACCAGGATACGATGGTGAAACGTTCGTTGCGGGTGACCGGGGTGACTTCGTGCGTCGTTTCTGAACGAAACGCGACGAGAGAGCCAGGCAGTGCCGGCATGGCGACGCGCAGGTCCGGACCGCTATACGGACCATGCAGGACCAGTGAACCGCCTGCGTAGCTTTCGGGGGAAGAATCTTCCGATTGGCGGTTGAGGAAGATCACCGCCGAGACTTTTCTGAATCGCGACTCGTCGTGAATGAGCGGCGTGTTGCCATCCTGATGCGGCACGAAGAAATCGCCTTCACGATAGTGTAGGAACTGGGGTTTTTCTGCATGGCCGAGCGCGACGCCGAAATGCCGCTCAAGCGCCGCCTTTTGCCCTGCCAGCAGCAGATCCACCCGCGCTTCGGTGGCCGGCGAGACTTCAGCGCGGGTGGTTTTGCGAATCTCCGGCCATGCCGGCTTCTGGTCGGGGCGTCCCATCAGGCCGGCCGGACCGCCCGAGGCCGCCCGAATTTCCGCGCGCAGCGCGTTGCATGCTGCTTCGTCAAGCACACCAGCGATCTCGATATAGTCGATCATGTGTCGAGCCGCCGCCCCGCCAAATCGCCCTGATGGTCTGATCGCCGCCCTCACCGGCCGGACTGCCGAAAATCAGTTGAAGACGGCCTCGTAAACATAGCCGGTCGCGTCGGCCGCTACCGGAACGATGAAGATCTCATGCGACCGGCCCTCGCCGACCAGGCGATAGATCGCCTGCGGCAGCGCCGCGTCGCGCGGTCCCTTGAACAGCAACGTGAAGCCGCCGCCCTCACGCGCGCTGTTGGCAATCGGCTTTACCGCGCTCAGTTCCAGTGCGATCGTCCTGCCGCCGGCTTCGACCGAAAAACTCTGCCCTTGCTCGAAATCCGAAACCGATGCCATGCCGCCTGCCCTGCTTCGCTTGCTGTGAGCCGCCAATGTCGCTGCTCCGTGGCGCGCTGTCCATAGGCGAGGCGAGCGATGGCGTCTCTGCCAGGTCGGCGCAATTGGCACGAGCGCTACATCTTGTCTTGCCGCGAAATTCACCCTCTGATTCCCTGCGCCAAGGCTGTAAAAGCTGATTCTTGCTCCTGGCGTGTTCAAACGGCGCGTTTCGGGATGAATTTTTTGTCGATCGATTCCAAGGAGACAAGACGATGAGCACCGCGGCAAGGCCCGTCATCTCTGAAATGCGGCCGAAGATAACCGTTGTCGGTGTCGGCGGTGGCGGCGGCAACGCGGTCAACAACATGATTGCCGAAAATCTGCAGGGGGCGGAATTCATCGTCGCCAACACCGATGCCCAGGCTCTCACCATGTCCAAAGCGACGCGGCTGATCCAGTTGGGAGCCCATGTCACGGAAGGCCTGGGCGCCGGATCGCTGCCTGCGGTCGGCCGCGCGGCCGCCGAGGAATCGATCGACGAGATCAGGGACCACCTTGCGGGAACCCATATGTGCTTCGTGACCGCTGGCATGGGAGGCGGAACCGGAACCGGTGCCGCGCCCGTCATCGCGAACGCTGCGCGTACAGCCGGCATCCTGACGGTGGCGGTCGTCACCAAGCCATTCACCTTCGAAGGAAAACGCCGCATGCAAGCCGCCGAAGAGGGCATCGAGCGGCTTCGCGAATGCGCCGATACCGTGATCGTCATTCCGAACCAGAACCTGTTCAGGATCGCCGACGCCAAGACGACTTTCGCTGACGCCTTCGCCATGGCCGATCGCGTCCTCTATTCCGGCGTGGGTTGCATCACTGACCTCATCGTCAAGGAGGGGTTGATCAATCTCGACTTCGCCGATGTGAAGTCGGTCATGCGCGACATGGGCCGCGCGATGATGGGCACCGGCGAAGCCACGGGTGAAGGCCGCGCCAAGAGGGCCGCCGAAGCGGCTATCGCAAACCCGCTTCTCGACGAAGCCTCGATGATCGGCGCCAGGGGCGTCCTGGTCTCGATCTCGGGCGGCATGGACATGACGCTGTTCGAAGTCGATGAGGCCGCCACCCGCATCCGCGAGGAGGTCGACGCCGACGCCGACATCATCGTCGGCGCGATATTCGACCGGGCACTTGCCGGAAAATTCCGGGTCTCAGTCGTCGCGACAGGATTGCGGCCGGAACTTGAGATGCCACAGTAAGCAGGATCCGAAGGCATCGACACTCCAAGCGCCGGGCGATCTACTCTGCGGCCTGAACCCGATTGACCTGGATGATCGCCCTGATCTCGGCGCGGCAGGAGCCGCAATTGGTGCCGGCCTTCAGGGCGCCGCCGATGGCATCGACCGTCGTGCAGCCGGCCGCCACTGCCGCCACGATCTGGTTGACCCCGACGCCGAAACAGGAACAGACGATCGCACCGGCATCTGGTCGCTCAGTTCCGGCGCGGCCGGCGACGATGCGGAAGCGTTCGCGCTGGCTGGCGTGCACCTCCTCGAGCTGTTGCGCTGCCCAGCCGCGTGATACTGCAACCGGGCCGGGCGCAACGAACAAGGCCCCCGCGAGGTGCTTGTCGTCGAAGCCGGCGATACGTTGCTGGCCCGCGTCGCGGTCGTGGTAAGCGAGCATTTCGGTTTCCGGCGGCGCGCCGAACAGGGACTGGGCGAAACCTGCCCAGTCGATGTCGTCGTTGGCAAAGGCGAGTTCGATCCGCCAGCCGCCCTTGCATTTGGCCACGGCCCAATACGTCGCGTCGACCATCGCCGGCCGCTGGCGCATCACGGCGAAACCAAAGGCCCTTGCCGCAAACTTCTCGATGTGAGCCGCGACATGTTTTAGCGCCGGCTGGCCGGAAACAGGATCCGTCAGCGGCGCGGTGAGCGTATCGAGCCGGCCCTTGGCGGCGAACTGGTCAGTCCAATGCATCGGCGCGAACAGACTGCCACGGCGCTGGCGGGACGTGATCATTGCACGCACCAGCACCTCGCCGCGCGGGCTGGAGATACGCACGATGTCGGCGTCGCCAATGCCGTGTTGCTGCGCATCCGCTGGATGGATTTCGACGAAGGGCTCGGCGATGTGCTGCGACAGGCGTGGACTTTTGCCGGTCCGCGTCATGGTGTGCCAGTGGTCGCGGACCCGGCCAGTGTTGAGGATGAGCGGATAGTCCGGATTGGTGCGGATTTCGACGGTTGGGCGAATGGCGATGAAGCGCGCCTTGCGGTCGGGTGTGTAGAAATTGCCGTTGGCGAAGAAGCGGGTGGTGGAAGCGGCGCGGGTAGCCTGGGCGCCCTCCTCTGGCTGAGGTCCAACTAGAGCACGCTCCGGTCGAGGCTCAGTTTGAACGACCCACTCCGGTAAGCGTCCAGCTCGAGCGCCCCCCTCTGGCCTGCCGGCCATCTCCCCCTCAAGGGGGGAGATTGGCAGCGTTGCGCTCGCCGCCTGTTCTGCAACGCCGAATATTGGCGAAGGCCGGGGTGCAGGCTGATCTCCCCCCTTGAGGGGGAGATGGCCGGCAGGCCAGAGGGGGGTGCCTTGGCTCGGCGCTGGCCATTGGAAGGGCGCCAACTCCTCGTAGGCCACCGCGTCCATTTCGCCAAAAGCACCAATATCGAAATCCCGCGCGCCGTCATTCTCGAACCCGGACAGCGCCGCGTGCTCGGCAAAAATCTCCACCGGCGCCTCGTGCGAAAACGCCGCGCCAAACCCCATCCGCCGCGCCACTTCAGCAATGATCCACCAGTCTGGTCGCGCCTCCCCAGGCGCGGCCAAAAACGCGCGCTGGCGCGAGATGCGACGCTCTGAATTGGTGACGGTGCCATCCTTCTCGCCCCAGGCTGCAGCCGGCAACCGGACATGGGCGTGGCGCACTGTGTCGGTCTTGGCCAACACGTCCGACACCACGACGAAGGGGCAAACCTTGATTGCCGCTTCAACGGCGTCGGCGTCCGGCATGGAATCGACCGGGTTGGTGGCCATGATCCACATCGCCTTGATGCGCCCGTCGGCCAGCGCCTGAAACATTTCCACTGCCTTCAGGCCGGGCTTTTGCGCAACGGCCGGCGCATTCCAGAAGCGCTGCACGCGGTCACGGTGCTCGGGGTTTTCGATCTCCATATGGGCGGCCAACATGTTGGCCATGCCGCCGACCTCGCGGCCGCCCATGGCGTTGGGCTGGCCGGTCACCGAAAACGGCCCTGCCCCAGGTTTGCCGATCCGGCCGGTGGCGAGATGGCAGTTGATGATGGCATTGACCTTGTCGGTGCCGGAGGACGACTGGTTCACACCCTGGCTGTAGACCGTCACCGTCTTCGCGGTGGCCGCGAAAAGGCTGTAGAAGCGGCCAAGCTCGTCCTCGCTGAGGCCGGTTGCGGCGGCGACGCCTGCAAGGTCGAGTTTCGAGGCGGCAAAAAGCGCCTGGCCGAAACCGGCGGTGTGCGCCGAGATGTAGCCGCGGTCGAGCGCGTTGTGCTGGCCGAGCCAGGCGAGCAGCCCGGTGAACAAAGCAACGTCGCCATCCGGCGCGATCGCCAGATGCATGTCGGCAATGTCTGATGTCATGGTGCGGCGCGGATCGATCAGCACGATCTTCATCTCCGGCCGCTTTTCCCGCGCTGCGGCGATGCGCTGGTAGAGCACGGGATGGCACCAGGCGAGGTTGGAGCCGACCAGCACGATCAGGTCGGCAAGCTCGAGATCCTCGTAGGTTCCCGGTACCGTGTCGGAGCCGAAGGCGCGGCGGTGGCCGGCGACCGACGAGGCCATACAGAGGCGGGAATTGGTGTCGATGTTGGCCGAGCCGATAAAACCTTTCATCAGCTTGTTGGCGACGTAGTAGTCTTCGGTCAGCAACTGTCCTGAGACATAGAAGGCGACCGAATCCGGACCGTGCTCGGCGATGGTTTTTGAGAAGGTCGAGGCAACCAGATCGAGCGCATCGTCCCAGCCGGCGCGGTGGCCGTCGATCTCCGGATGGAGCAGCCGGCCATCGAGGTCGATGGTTTCGGCAAGTGCCGAGCCCTTCGAACAGAGCCGGCCGAAATTGGCCGGATGGTCAGGATCGCCGCGGACCGACACTTGCCCGTCCGCGGCGACCTTCGCCAGCACGCCGCAGCCTACCCCGCAATAGGGGCAGGTGGTCCTCACCTCGCGCGCTGCGTCGATCTCCATGATTTCAGGCCGCGCGGCTGGCCAGCGCTTCCAGCGCGATGAACAGATGCTCGCCGTCGATCCGCACCGGAATGGTGCGCACCGCTCCCTCGTCGGCGCCGAGCGCCTTGCCGGTCTCCAGCGAGATCACCCAATTGTGCAAGGGACAGGTGACGGCCGTGCCATGCACGATGCCCTGGCTGAGCGGCCCACCCTTGTGCGGGCAATGGTCGTCTATGGCATAGACCTGATCGTCCTGGGTGCGGAAGACGGCAACCTTGCCTTCCGGCGTGGCGACGCAGCGCGCGCCGCGGCGTGGGATGTCCGACAGGGAGCCGATCGATATCCAGTTCATCATCTATATCCTCAACATATTTCATTGCGCGGCGTTCGCCAGCTTGGCGCCCACCCTCCCCTCGATGGGGAGGGTCGGACCGCAGGTCCGGGGTGGGGTGCGGCTGG
>NZ_JBFUDF010000002.1:0-908362 GCF_056404855.1 Mesorhizobium sp. P2_B11 | reverse complement strand
TCTATGTGCCGAACCGCTCCTCCAACAGCGTCACGGTGATCGACACCCTGACGCTCAAGGAAGTCGACAGGATCTCCGTCGGCAGCAAACCGCAGCACGTGGTGCCGTCCTGGGATATGAAGACGCTCTGGGTCGCCAACAACGGCACCGGCAAGAACGGCAGCCTGACGCCGATCGACCCGATGACCGGCAAGCCCGGCCCGCAGATCGCGGTGGACGATCCATACAATTTGTACTTCATGCCGGATGGCAGCGCCGCGATCGTCGTCGACGAAGCCCTGGAGCGGCTCGATTTTCGCGATCCCCACACCATGGCGCTGAAGTCGACCCTGTCGACGCCCAACTGCCCCGGCATCAACCACGCCGATTTCTCGGTCGATGGCTCCTATGCGATCTTCACCTGCGAGTACGGCAATGGCGGAGTGACCAAGATCGACCTGAAGAACCAGAAGGTGCTTGGCCATCTCGACTTCTCGAGAATGGGCATGCCGCAGGACATCCGCCTCTCGCCCGATGGCAAGGTCTTCTACGTCGCCGACATGATGAATGACGGTATCTTCCTGGTCGATGGCGACAGCTTCAAGGAGATCGGCTTCATCCCGACCGGCATCGGCACGCATGGCTTCGTCGTCAGCCGCGACGGCAAGCGGCTCTATGTCTCGAATCGCGGCTCGCACAAGATGGAGCAGGGCAAGGCAAAGGGTCCGGGCAGCGTGACGGTGATCGACTTCGCCACCCGCGCGGTCGTCGCGCAATGGCCGATCCACGGCGGCGGCAGCCCCGACATGGGCAATGTCAGCGCCGACGGCAAACAACTGTGGCTGTCCGGCCGCTTCGACAGCGCCGCCTACATGATCGACACGACCTCAGGCGCCGTCACCAAATTCCGCGTCGGCGCCGAACCGCACGGCCTGACAGTCTGGCCGCAGCCGGGGCGGTACTCGCAGGGTCATACGGGGAATATGCGGTAAGGTGCGTCTACGGGAAAAATAGCGCTTTTAGCCAGACCATAAACACATGAAGTCGAGCACCTACAAAAAGTGGAACAAGTAGGTTAGCAACCGCGACGATCACTCCGGCACACCGGCGATGCCCAGCGCCTCGACGTAGCGCTCGGCGAACACCTTGTCCCGCCATGGGTTGATCTGTCTCTGCAGGGTGAGCGTGAAGGTCGGGAACGCCTCCATCAGCCGCCGCGCCGCAGCCTGCGCCTCGACCAGCCGGTTGAGTTTGACCAGCGCCATGATCACCACCCGGTGCGAGGAGCCGTAGTTCGGCATTTCGTACAGCGCGCGCTCTCCCCATGCCAGCGCTTCGTCGTAACGCTCGAGCATCAGGTAGCTCATCCCGATGCCGGAGAGCGCGATGCCCTTCTCCGGGTCGACCGGGCTCAGCCGCATTGCCCTGTGAAAGTGCTCTATCGCGACGAGCGGGCGGCTGGAATGTGCGTTCACCCAGCCGCTGCTCGTATGGCCCTGCGCCGAATTGGGGTTGAGCAGCAGGGATCGTTCTATCGTGCCCAACGCCATCTCGTAGTCCTTCGCGCTGTAGGCGAGCACCTGCGCGGCGAAGCGCAGGCTCGTGGGGTCGTCGCGCGCTTCGGCTAGTACCTCGCGCGCCATGCGCACGGCGACCCGGCCATCGTCCGGCTCATGCCAGCACTGGCTCACGGATACGCTGCGGATATAGGCGCCGAGCCCCTTTGCCAGGTTGAAGCCAGGGTCGATGCTGAGCGCCTCGTTGGTGAGCCGGCGCACGTCGGCGAAGCCTTCGCGCGTCATGCTGTAGAAGCGCGGCAGCGCGCGAAGATAGAGGTCGTAGGCGCTCATGTAGTCGGTCGGCTTCATGCGCGCCTGCTTGATCTGCTCCAGCCGGATGCTCGGCTCGACAGCGCCGACGACGCTCTCGGTCACCTTGTCCTGCAGGTCGAAGATGTCGCTCAGGTCGCCCTCGAAGCGGTCGGTCCAGACATGGTGCCCGCTGATCGCATCCACCAGCTGCCCACTGATGCGCACCCGCGATCCTGCTCTGCGGATGCTGCCTTCGAGCACGTAGCGGACGCCCAGCTCGCGCCCGACCTGGCGCAGGTCCACCGCCCGGCCCTTGTAGGTGAAGGACGAGTTGCGGGCGATCACGAAGAAGGAGTTCACACGGCTCAATCCGGTGATGATGTCCTCCACCAGCCCATCGGCAAAGTATTCCTGGTCGGGGTCTCCGCTCATGTTGGTGAAAGGCAGGACGGCGATCGAGGGTTTCTCGGGCAAGGGAGGCGGCGCAGCCACCGCGGCGCTGGCGTCGGTCTCGACGCGATAGGCGCGCACAGGCCGCTCGATATTCTTGAGGCGCAGTTCGCCGAGCGGTGTGAACCCGAAGTCAAGCTTGCCCTGAAGGTGGTCGTAGGCCGTGCCCGAGACGATCACGGTGCCGGGATCGGCGATGCTTTCGAGTCGGGCGGCGATGTTGACCCCGTCGCCGTAAAGGTCGCCGTCCTCCTCGCAGACCACGTCGCCGAGATTGACGCCGATGCGGAAGCGAATCCGCTCGTCCTCGGGCGTCTCCGCCTCATGGTCTGCCAGAGCCTGCTGGATCGCCATCGCCGAGGTCACCGCGTTGACGACGCTAGCGAACTCGCACAGCATGCCATCGCCGGTAAGCTTGACGATCCGGCCATGGTGCCCGGAGACCAGCGGTTCGAGGAGGTCCTTGCGGTAGATCTTCAATCGCTCGAGCGTGCCGCGCTCGTCGCGCTCCGTCAGGCGCGAATAGCCGACCACGTCGCAAGCCAGAATCGCGGCGAGGTGGCGCTGCGTGATCATTGCACCGCTCAGCCGAGCGCCTGCACGGGAATCGTCCCGCGTCGATGTCCTGCCAACCTCCAGACGCCTCACCTGCATGGTATCCCATCTCTCCCTGTCTCCGCCCGTTGCCGATACAGGACGGAGAACGCAGCTTGACGTTGCCTTCACGAGATTTCGCTATGCGCTTGACAGGCGTGGAGCGTTCCAGTCGAGGCGCTAACAGCCAACCGACGACACGCTCACGCAGCCTCTGGGGACACTGACACGCCACTCCCAGAAGGCTGGAGATATTTCCTGTTTTTGTAACCGGCTGACGTCACCGTGGCGGTGCTTTTGTATCGGGCATCACCCCAGACGCTTGCGCTTGGAGGGTAGTGAGGCCAGCAAGTGGGGTAAGCGGGACTGGTCAATCTGATGACCGACGCCTTCGCCCTGTCGGCCAAGGCACGGGCTGGACGCGACCCCTCATAGTGGTGGCCAACACTGGAAATAAGCATGTCCAAGAGAGAAAATGGTGCCCCTAGCCGGAATCGAACCAGCACTCCTTGCGGAACTCGATTTTGAGTCGAGCGCGTCTACCAATTCCGCCATAGGGGCTCAGGCCGCAGGGCCTGGATGGGCGCGGACTATACGGTTGGAGGCCTGTTCGTCAACTGGCCAAATGCGCCGCCCTGCCCTGTTGCGGCAAAAGCCCGCCTTTCGGTTTCATGAAGCTCCTGCCATTGTGCAGCGCGGAAAATCTTTCTAGACAGACGCGCATCAAAGCGCGTTGCGTCTGGGCAACATGCATCCAGGAGAGCCGATGCTTCGCGGACTTTACGATTGGACCTTGTCGCTGGCGGCCCGCAAATCCGCCGAATGGTGGCTGGCCTTCATCGCTTTCGTCGAAAGCTCGGTGTTTTTCATACCTGCCGACGTTCTGTACCTGCCCATGGCGTTGGCGCGGCCCGAACGCGCCTATCGCTACGCGCTGACCGCCACCGTTGCGTCCGTGCTTGGCGGCATTGCGGGGTGGCTCATCGGTTACTATGCCTACGACACGATAGCACGGCCGATGCTGGAGCACTTCGGCGGCCTCGACACGTTCGAGAGATGGCAGTCGGCCGGCACCGGGCTGATGCTGGTGCTGCTCGTCACATCCGGCGCCGCCCACTTGCCGCCGATCAAGGTGGTCACCATTCTGGCCGGCGCGCTTCACGTCAATCTTGTCGTCTTCATCGTCTCGGCCATCCTGGCGCGCGGCGCTCGTTTCCTGCTTCTCGCCTGGCTGCTGCGCCGCTATGGCGAAGAGATCAAGGAATTCATCGAGAAGCGTTTGGGATTGATCGTGGGCGCCGGCGCCGCCGCCCTGATTTTGCTCTATATCGTCGTCAAATACGCCTTCTAGACGGGCGGCGAGCGCAACGGACGAAGACCCATGACAGCGACCATGAATGCCGATACCGGACGCCAGCGGACGCGCGCCGCTTTGTTTCTCGCCGTCGCCATGGCCGCCACGGTCGGCTCCGCGCTCGCCTTTCAGCACATTGGCGGCTACATCCCTTGCCATCTCTGCCTGGAGCAGCGCACACCCTATTACATCGGTGCGCCGCTGATGCTTCTGGCGGTGATAGCCTCGATGCTCAGCGCGCCGGCCTGGCTGACGCGCGGCCTGCTCGCCATTGGCGGCCTGCTGATGCTCTACGGGCTTTATCTCGGCGTCTATCACTCCGGCGTCGAATGGGCCTGGTGGCAAGGTCCGGCCGACTGCACGGCCGGCGCCGGCCCGGTCGACACCGGTGGCAAGGGCGTGCTCGACGCGCTCGACAAATTCGTGCCGCCGTCCTGCGACAAGGCAGCACTGCGCATCCTCGGCCTGTCGCTGGCCGGCTGGAACGCCATCGCCAGCTTCATCCTCGCCGCCGTCGCCTTCCGCAGTGCCTTGGCCCGCGATTAATCAGGTCTCAAGCGCCGACGCGAGATCGTTCACAGAATTCGGCAGGCTGAGTCGGATGAAGTGATTTTCGAGAACCGGAGCGCAGCGGACATTTGAGTCCGAGAGCACCGGAAGCGCAGAAAATCGCTTCAGGCGGCCAGCCTCCCGAATTCTCGAACGATCTCAGGGTTCCAGTTCGACATCCCAGTAGAGATAATCCATCCAGCTTTCATGCAGATGGTTGGGCGGGAACAATCGGCCGTTGTTGTGCAGATCGTGCACCGTCGGCTGGTAGGGCTTCTGCAGCGGCCACATTTTGGCGTGCGCCGGCATCATGCCGCCCTTCCTCAGATTGCAAGGCGAGCAGGCGGCAACGACATTCTCCCAGGTCGTCGCCCCACCACGATGGCGCGGGATGACATGGTCGAAGGTCAAATCCTCGGGCGTGCCGCAATACTGGCACTGGAAGCGGTCGCGCAGGAAAACGTTGAAGCGGGTGAACGCCGGGTGCCTCGACGGCTTCACATAGGCCTTCAGGCTGACGACGCTGGGCAGCTTCATCGAGAAAGTCGGCGAAGACACCGCGTGCTCGTATTCGGCGACAATGTTGACCCTGTCGAGGAACACCGCCTTGATGGCGTCCTGCCAGGACCAGAGCGACAAGGGGTAATAGCTGAGCGGACGATAATCCGCGTTCAGCACCAGCGCAGGAAGCCCATCCGGAGATACGGCAACCGTCACCTTGTTGACCTCCTCGTTCTAGAACCGATCGGCGCGGATACTGTAAGCCCGACATGACAGGGATGTGAAGCGGATTGTCGCTCGCCAAAAGCGGCAAAAATGCAGGATTTTCATGCTTTTTTGCGGTTTCAGGCGGGAGGTGCTGCGTCCCTGCCCCTGGTTTCGCGGTAATAGGACCAGAAAAGCCGCGATGCGACACCTCGCCACGGGCTCCATGATTCGGCCAGGGCGATGAGTGTTTTCTCCGGCGGACGCGGTTCGATGCCCAGCGCATGGCCGACCGCGCTCTGCAGCGCGACGTCGCGCGCGGGGAAAATATCGGGGTGGCCGGCGGCGAACAGAAGGTAGACTTCCGCCGTCCACGGGCCGATGCCCGGCACCGCTGTCATCGCCGCAATCGCCTCCTCGGCATCGAGCGAACAGAGGTGGTGTAGGTCGAGCCCGTCGACCACGGCCTGGGCAACCGCGATCAGGCCGCGCTGCTTCGGCCGCGACAGGCCGGCCTCGCGAAACATGTCCTCACTGGCGGCAAGGATGGCCTGCGGCGTCAGCGGATCGACCAGTTTCACCAGCCGGCCAAAAATGGCATCGGCGCTGGCGCGGGAGACCTGCTGCGAGACGATGATCGAGGCGAGGCTCCTGAAGCCGGGTTCGGAGAGCCGCAGCGGCACCTCGCCGGCCATGCCGCGTACCTTTTCCAGGCGCGGATCGATCGTGCAAAGCGCATCCAACCCCCGCGCAATGTCGTCCAGTGTCGCGATGCGTTGCATGGTATCCTTGTCCGCCGATGAGCAGCAAAGTAGCAATTGGCAAAACCGCTGCACAACCGGATTGCCGCCACAGAGATGACGCTCCTGACATTTCGCTTCGCGCCGAGCCCGAATGGCGAACTGCATCTTGGCCATGCCTATTCGGCGCTGCTCAACCAGCAAATGGCAAATGCAGTGGGTGGCCGCCTGCTGCTGCGCATCGAGGACATCGACACGACGCGCTGCACGCCGGAATTCGAGGCCGGCATTTTTCGCGACCTCGAATGGCTTGGCCTCGAATGGGAACAACCGGTGCGGCGTCAGGCCGACCATTTCGCCGACTATCAGGCCGTGCTCGACCGGCTGATCCGCGAAGAACTCGTCTACCCCGCCTTCATGAGCCGTGGCGAGATCAGGGCCTTCATCGCCGACAGCGAAAAGCGCGGCCGCGACTGGCCGCGCGACCCCGACGGCGTGCCGCTCTATCCCGCTGCCGACAAGGCGCTGCCGGTCGGCGAACGCAACCGCCGGATATCAGACAATGCGCCCTTCGCCTGGCGCCTTGACGTCGATGCCGCGCTGACCCGCGTCGGCACCGATCTGTCCTGGCGCGAATTCACCGACGAGACGCTGTCGGCGACGCGAACTGTCGAGGCGCGTCCGCAGGACTGGGGCGACGTTATCCTGGCGCGCCGCGACATTCCGACCAGCTATCACCTGGCTGTCGTCACTGACGACGCCCTGCAAGGCGTCAGCCATGTCGTGCGCGGCCGCGACCTCTATTCGGCGACCGGCATCCAGCGCCTGCTGCAGGAACTGCTTGGGCTGGCCCAGCCGGACTATTTCCACCACCGTCTCGTTCTCGGACCGGACGGGCGCAAACTGTCGAAGAGTCTTGGCGATACCGGCCTTGCCGCGCTCAGGCAGGCAGGCGCTTCGCCGGACGATGTCCGGCGGCTGGTCGGCCTCTAGCTATAGCAATTCCAGGAAAAGTGTGAGCGGTTTTCCCGGGAAAAGCGCGTAGCGCTTTCCCTTGGGAATTGCGTTACTCTAAAGTCGGGCAAGCCCCGCCTTGAGCAGCGCCAACGCGGCGATAAACGCGAAGGCGCCGCCCAGTCCCCAGGCAACCGCAAGCTTCAGATCTCTAAGGACGATGCCATGTTCGTTCGCGACCATGATCGCGACGAAAAAGCCGAGCGTGAACAGCAGCGTGTTGCCGGTCGACCCAAAACCGTCCTCCTGCATGATGGCGTCGAGCGCCGAGCCGAAGAAGAAGCCGAACACGGCCACGCTCGCAACCGTCATCAACAGCCAGCTTGTGTCGAGATGCAACAGCATGCGCGCTCCCTGTCGAAGCCGAAACGCCGTATCGCCGGATCGATCGACAGAGGTCGATTGCCCCCGGCGCCGCCCTTTGAATTCGGCCGCCCATTACATTCCGGCAAGCTTATGTATCAATTGTTTCGCTTTGCTTGCCGGATTGAACCGCATTAGAGCAATTGCCGTAGTTGACTCTTCACCCAATCGGGCCTCCTCACCGACACGAACGGCTTCCCCAAAAATGCACAGTCTCAAGCGGTTCATCCCCGCCTCCTTCGTCGTCCTGTGGGCGACCGGCTTCATCGGTGCGCGTTATGCCATGCCATGGGCGGAGCCCTTCACCTTCCTGGCGGCCCGCTTTGTCATCGCCGCCTTGCTGCTCGCCGGCCTGATGCTCGTGCTTGGCTCCAAGCGAGCCACAAGGGCCGAAGCGCTTCACGCCACCGTCGCCGGCATCCTCATGCATGGCGTCTATCTCGGCGCGGTGTTCTGGGCGATCCACAGAGGCATGCCGGCCGGGCTTTCAGCGCTGATCGTCGGCCTGCAGCCGCTGATCACGGCGGTGCTTGCCGGCAAGTTCCTCGGCGAGGCTATCTTGCCACGGCACTGCGCCGGCCTGGCCGTTGGCCTGATCGGAGTGGTCATCGTGCTGTGGCCGAAGCTCGGCGCGCTCGGCGGCGGCGTCACCCCGGAAACGCTGACAGCGTCGCTGGTCTCGGTGCTGGGCATGAGTGCCGGCACCATCTGGCAGAAACGCTATGCGTCGGGCGGCGACCTGGTGGCGGCGACGATGTGGCAATATGTCGGTGGCGGCGCGCTGATGATCCTGGCCTCGCTTGCCCTTGAGACGCACACGGTCGTCATCAACGGTGAACTGATCTTCGCCATGGCCTGGCTGGTGCTGGTGCTGTCGATCGGCGCCATCTTCCTGTTGATGGTGATGATCCGCGACGGCGAGATGTCGAAGGTCGCATCGCTGTTCTACCTGGTGCCGGCCGTCACCGCTGTGATCGCCTGGGCGCTGTTCGGCGAACAGCTCAACCTCCTGCAGATCGTCGGCATGGCCATCGCAACGCTCGGTGTCGGCCTGGCCACGGCCCGGCCGGCCAAAGCATGATCCCGAAAAGTGGGTACCGGTTTTCTCGGACAAACGGGAACCGTTTTGTCCAAGGATCATGCTCAAGAAAATGCCTTAGCTACCGACCCGCGCCCTCGCTTCGAGATAGCGGCTGATCGCGGCGTTGAGTTCGCCGCCGAGGATGAAGATCGCCGACAGCATATAGAGGAAGACCACCGCGATCATGATCGACGCCAGCCCGGCATAGGTCGTGACATAGGACGAGAAGTGATCGAGATAGGTGGCAAAGACGGTTGATCCGATAAGCCATGCGGCAAGCGTGAACAGGATGCCCGGCACGATCGAGACGAGACGGCGCTTGCCCGCCGGCAGCCAGAAATGCACGGCAAACAGCCCACCGACAATGACGGTCGAAGCGATGACGAACCGCCATAGCGTGATCGTGCCCATATAGGGCTTGATCCCTTCGATATGTGCTTCGGCGAGCCGCGCGAGCAGCGGCGCGAACACCAGAAGCACGCTGATCGCCAGGAAGCCGGCCGTGGCGATCAGGACGAAGATGATGCTCTGCACCCGACGGTAGATGATGCCGCGCGTCTCGGCGACGCGGTAGGCGCGGTTGAGCGAGGTGCGCAGCGCCTCGATGCCGTTGGAGGCGAAATAGGCGGCAAGCAGCACGCCGTAGGTCAAAAGATCGGTGCGCCGCACGGTCAGCACGTTGAGCACCTCGTGCGCGATCGGCTTGGCGATCTGATCGGGCCAGGTGTCGAACACAAGGTGCACGGCGGTATCGGCGAACGCCTGCGCGCCGAGGAAGCTCGCCAGCGTGGTGGCAAAGATCAGGAACGGAAACAGCGCCATCAGCGAGGTGATCGCCAGATGGCTGGCCATCGCCCAGCCGTCGTCGGTGTTGAAATGGCCCAACGCGTCATAGAGGACGCGGCGCAGCACGACGATATTCCGCATCAAGAGCCGCGTTCCCTTCGATTGTCTCGACGCCGCGAATATGGGAAGGGATTGTGGCAAATGGCAACCCTTGCTCAAACCACGATCCCGCCGGCGAAAGCGATGCGCACCATCATCGTCACCGGCGCTTCGTCCGGAATAGGCGCCTATTGCGCCCGCGCGCTGAAGGCGGATGGCTGGCGCGTGTTCGCGACGGCGCGCAAGCCTGAAGACATCGCCGCACTCGAGGCCGACGGCATCGAGGCGTTTTACCTCGACTACCGCGAGCCGGAGTCGATCGCCGCCCTTGCGGCATCGGTGCTGGAGCGGACAGGCGGACGCCTCGACGCCCTGTTCAACAACGGCGCCCACGCACAGCCGGGTGCGGTCGAAGACCTGCCGGTTGCGGCATTGCGGGAGCAGTTCGAGGCCAATTTCTTCGGCTGGCATGACCTCACCCATCGCATCGTGCCGGTGATGCGCCGCCAGGGGCACGGTCGCCTCATCCATTGCTCCTCGATCCTCGGCCTGGCGCCGGTGCGCTTTCGCGGCGCCTATTCGGCCTCCAAGCATGCGCTCGAAGGGCTGATGCTATGCATGCGGCAGGAATTGCAGGGCAGTGGCATCCATGTCTCGCTGATCGAGCCGGGGCCGGTGACATCGAAGATCGCCAGCAACGGGCTGTTCTGGTTCCTGAAGAACATCGACCACGAGAATTCCGTCCACCACGTCGCCTATGCCGCGCAACTGGCGCGGCTGCGGGCCGGCGGCAGCTCTTCGCGGCTGAAAAAGGGGCCGGAAGTGGTCTATGCGGCCTTGCGCCATGCTCTTCTGTCGCGGCGCCCACGCCCGCACTATGTGGTAACAGTGCCGGCTAAGATCGGCGTGGTGCTGAAACGCATCTTGCCGGCGTCCTTGCTCTATCGCGTGCTTGCCAGGCGCGCCTGAGCGAAACGAACTGGAGCCGCCAGATGGTCACCGTCCTCAAAATCCTCGCCGTTGTGGCCATGGCCGCGGTCCTGATCGTGCTGGTCCGCGGCCTCATCAACATGATGCGCGGCGGCGACGGCGTCACCTCCAACAAGCTGATGCAGGCCCGTGTGCTATTGCAGGCCCTGGCCTTGGCGCTGATCCTGCTGGTGGTGTATTTCACCCGCAAGTGACGGCCGTTCGGGAGGCGACGTGGTCAAGCTCAACAAGATCTACACCCGCACCGGCGACGACGGCACCACCGGCCTCGGCACCGGCGAACGCAGGCTGAAATCCGACCTGCGCGTCGACGCCTATGGCACGGTCGACGAAGCCAACGCCTGCATCGGCATCGCCCGCCTGCACACCGCGGCAACCCATCCCGCGATCGACGCCATGCTGTCCCGCATCCAGAACGACCTGTTCGATCTCGGCGCCGATCTCGCCGTTCCAGACAACGGCAAGCCGCTCGGCTACGAGCCGCTGCGCATCATCGCCTCGCAGACCGACCGCGTCGAAAAGGACATCGACCTTCTCAACAAGGATCTGCAGCCGCTCAAATCCTTCGTGCTCAATGGCGGCACGCCGGCCGCGGCCGCTCTGCATCTTGCCCGCACCGTGGCGCGGCGGGCCGAGCGGATCATGGTGGCGCTGGCCCAGGACCCGGCCGAGCACGTCAACCGCGAGGGGCTGAAATACATCAACCGCGTCTCCGACTTTCTGTTCGTCGCCGCCCGTGCGGTCAATGACAACGGAAATGCCGACGTGTTATGGGTGCCCGGCAAGAACCGCTGAATTTGCTCGAAAGCGGACGAGGGACCGGGGCATGTTCATCCCGCTTTACGACACCAACAGGCTGCGCCACATAAGGCTGCAATATGTGACGATCGGCCTGATCGCGGCCAACGCGCTGGTCTTTCTCATCACCACGGTCGGCGGCGAGAATTTCAACAACGCCGCCGTGCTCGGCCTCGGCTTCATTCCTTCGGTCGTCCACAACACGGCCGAGCTCTCGCCCCAGTTCGTCATCATTCCGGAGAGCCTGAGCTATATCACCTATGCCTTCCTGCATGCCGATATCTTCCATCTCGGCGGCAACATGCTGTTCTTGTGGGTGTTCGGCGACAATGTCGAGGATGCGCTCGGCCATATCCGCTACCTCATCTTTTACCTGCTGTGTGCCATCGCCGGCGCCGCTTTTCAGGGGCTCGTCGCCTGGGATTCGCAAACGCCGCTGATCGGCGCCTCCGGCGCCATCGCCGGCGTCGTCGCCGCCTATCTGGTCCTCTATCCCCGGGTGAAGGTGTGGGTGCTGGTCTTCGCCCGCATTCCGCTGCGCATCCCGGCCTTCATCCCGCTGATCCTGTGGATTGGCTTCCAGGTGGTGATGTTTGCCGCCGGTGGCGAAAACCAGATCTCCTGGGCCTGCCATATCGGCGGCATCATTGCCGGCGGCGTGCTGGTGCTGATCATGCGCAGCCGCGGCGTGCCGCTGCTTGCCGGCGATGACGGCGAGCCTGAACCCGCCGATCAGCCGCCCGTTTCCACCGGGCCGGCGCCAACCGAGCCCGCGCCCACGCAGCCGGAGACGCGCTGGGGTCGGGGTGGCGCTTCCGGTCAGAACTGAACCGATTTGAGTGGTTTGCCTCTTGCCGTGGCATATTGACGTGTTGCGCTGCCACAACTAGGGAGGACGCCACCGTTAGGCGGCACAACATAAGAATTCCGTCTGGCCAGAAATTCCGTTTGGCCGGATTTCAGTCAGGAATGTCGGCTTTCGACAACTCTGCACAGGCGCACGCTGCTATAGCGCGCCCGAATATCTCAGGAGAGGTGACAGGCAAATGAAGATCCTTGTACCCGTGAAGCGGGTTGTGGATGCGAACGTCAAGGTTCGCGTGAAGGCTGATGGTTCGGCGGTGGAACTCGCCAACGTCAAGATGGCGATGAACCCGTTCGACGAAATCGCAGTGGAAGAGGCGCTGCGGCTGAAGGAAGCCGGCAAGGCCGAAGAGATCATCGTCGTTTCCATCGGCCCGCAGCAGGCGCAGGAAACCTTGCGCACCGCGCTCGCCATGGGCGCCGACCGCGCCATCCTGGTCAAGACCGACGAGCAGACCGAGCCGCTCGGCGTCGCCAAGGTGCTGAAGGGCGTCGTCGAGGCGGAACAGCCCGGCCTCGTCATCCTCGGCAAGCAGGCGATCGACGACGATTCCAACCAGACCGGCCAGATGCTGGCCGCCCTGCTCGGCTGGGCACAGGGCACCTTCGCCTCCAAGGTCGTGCTCGACGGCGACAAGGCCAAGGTGACGCGCGAAGTCGACGGCGGCCTGCAGACGGTCGAGCTGAAGATGCCGGCGATCATCACCGCCGACCTTCGCCTCAACCAGCCGCGCTATGCCTCGCTGCCCAACATCATGAAGGCCAAGAAGAAGCCGCTCGACGAAAAGAGCCCGGCCGATTACGGCGCCGACGTCAAGCCGCGCCTCAAGGTCATCAAGACCGAGGAGCCCAGCGGCCGCAAGGCGGGCGTCAAGGTCAAGAGCGTCGCCGAACTGGTCGACAAGCTCAAGAACGAAGCCGGCGTATTGTAAGCGATCGGGAAAGGAACAGAAAAATGACCATTCTCCTCATCGCAGAACACGACAACGCAACCCTTTCCGATCAGACCGCCAAGGCGCTCTCGGCGGCCCTGCAGATCGGCTCGGACGTGCATGTGCTGGTTGCCGGCAAGGGCGCCAAGGGCGCTGCTGACGCCGCCGCCAAGCTGAAGGGTGTCAGCAAGGTACTGCTCGCCGAAGCCGACGAGCTGGTCGAACGCCTCGCCGAACCGACTGCGGCACTCGTTGTCTCGCTGGCCGGCGCTTACGACACCATCATCGCGCCGGCGACCTCGTCGGGCAAGAACGTCGCCCCGCGCGTCGCGGCCCTGCTCGATGTCGCGCAGGTGTCGGAAATCATCGAGGTGGTTTCGCCGGACACTTTCAAGCGTCCGATCTATGCCGGCAACGCCATCCAGACGGTGCAGTCGAGCGACGCCAAGAAGGTGATCACCGTGCGCACCGCCTCCTTCCAGGCGGCACCCGAAGGCGGTTCGGCCGCAGTCGAGACCGTCAACGCGGCGGCCAACCCAGGCCTGTCCACCTTCGTCGAGAACAAGCTGTCGGAGACCGATCGTCCGGAACTGACCTCGGCCAAGATCATCATCTCGGGCGGCCGCGCGCTCGGCTCGGCGGAGAAGTTCCAGGAAGTCATCCTGCCGGTCGCCGACAAGCTCGGTGCCGCCGTCGGCGCTTCCCGCGCTGCCGTCGATGCCGGCTATGCGCCGAACGACTGGCAGGTCGGCCAGACCGGCAAGGTCGTGGCCCCGGACCTCTACATTGCGGTGGGCATTTCGGGCGCCATCCAGCATCTTGCCGGCATGAAGGATTCGAAGGTCATCGTCGCCATTAACAAGGACGAAGAGGCGCCGATTTTCCAGGTTGCCGATTACGGCCTGGTCGGCGACCTGTTCGTCATCCTGCCGGAGCTGCAAAAGGCGCTTTGACGCTTTCTGCCAAAGCGTATTAAATTGTGAAAGGGTGGGGTAGACGAAGCTGCCCCACCCTTTTAGTTTGCACTGCACAAAAAGCAGGCCGCAAAGGCCTTTTCGACGGGATCGCTGTAAATGGCCAAGATCGAGACGATCGGCATTATCGGCGCCGGCCAGATGGGCGGCGGCATCGCGCATGTGTCAGCGCTTTCGGGCTTCAAGGTGCTGATCTACGACCTCTCGCCCGACCGTATCGAGAAGGGCATTGCCACCGTCAGCGGCAACATGGCCCGCCAGGTCGGTTCCGGCAAGCTTGACGAAAAGCTGCGCAACGACGCGATGGCGCGCATTTCGGCGGCTCCCGCCATGGCCGATCTCGCCGGTGCGGATCTGGTGATCGAGGCGGCGACCGAGGACGAAACCGTCAAGCGCAAGATTTACGCCCAGCTCTGTCCGCAGCTCAATCCGGAAGCCATCCTGGCGACCAACACGTCTTCCATTTCGATCACCCGGCTGGCGGCGCAGACCGACCGTCCCGAGCGTTTCATCGGCATACATTTCATGAACCCGGTGCCGGTGATGAAGCTGGTCGAACTGGTGCGCGGCATCGCCACCGAGGACCAGACCTTCGAGGCCGCCAAGGCCTATGTGAAGCAGCTCGACAAGACGATCACCGTCTCTGAGGATTTCCCCGCCTTCATCGTCAATCGCATCCTGCTGCCGATGATCAACGAGGCGATCTACACGCTCTATGAGGGCGTCGGCTCGGTCGACGCCATCGACACCGCCATGAAGCTCGGCGCCAATCATCCGATGGGGCCGCTGCAGCTCGCCGATTTCATTGGCCTCGACACCTGCTTGTCGATCATGCAGGTGCTGCATGACGGCCTGTCGGATTCGAAATACCGCCCCTGCCCGCTGCTGGTGAAATATGTCGAGGCGGGCTGGCTCGGCCGCAAGACCGGGCGCGGCTTCTACGACTATCGCGGCGAGCATCCGGTCCCGACGCGCTAACCCGTTAGAACGCTAAAGTTCCCGTTCCCCCTCAGGACGCCGCCGCAAGCGGCGGCTCAGCTTGGCCTTTTGACCCGCTGTCGTCAGGCGCCACGGAAACACAGCCGCGGCCGGCGGCCTTGGCCGCATAGCAGGCGGCATCGGCCCGGGCGATGATCTCGTCGACTTCGCCCCTGCGGATCGGCGCTACCCCGATGCTGGCGTCGATCGCATGCGGCCGGCCGTCCCAGGTGAACTGCAGGCCGCGGATGGCGTCGATGATCGAGCGCGCGGCAATCCTGGCGCCGGCGCCCGATCCGGATTTCAGGATGACGGCGAATTCATCGCCGCCGAGCCGGGCGACGATATCCTCCGGACCAAGCGCGCCGCGAATGGCCACGGCAACCCGCTTCAGCAAGGCGTCGCCGGCGGCGTGACCGCCCGTGTCGTTGACCAGCTTGAAATGATCGAGATCGATGAACATGAAGTGATGCTCGCCGGTCGACCCGGTCGTACCGCCCGCCGGCTTTGCCGCGCCGGCCTTGCGGTTCCGATCGACCAGCTCCTCCATGGTGCGGATGAAGCTTGAGCGGTTGGCAAGGCCGGTCAGCGCATCATGCGCGGCGGCGTAGGCGAGCTGGCGCTGCAAGGCGCGCGCATCGGTGAAATCCTGAAAGACGATGACCAGGCCGCCGAACTCCTGGCGCTCGTTCATGATCGGCGACATCACCTGGCGGATGCTGCAGCGCGTGTCGTCGCGGCGGATCAGCACGGCGCGGCTGTTCTGATCGGCGGGGCTGGAGCCGCCGAGCGCCGGCCGCGTCATGCCGATCCTTTGCCCGGTTTCCTCGTCCACTGCCCAGTAGACATGGCCAAGCGTCTTGCCGAGCGCCTCTGCGCCGGCTACGCCGGTCAGCTTTTCGGCGATCGGGTTCATGAAGGTGATGCGATTGGCGGCATCGGTGCAGATGACGGCGTCGCCGATCGACTGCAGCGTCACCCTCAGCCGCTCCTTCTCGTCCGCCAGCGCCGCCGCCGATGCGATCAGGCTTTCCTCGGCCTGCTTGCGCTGGGTGATGTCGGTCAGGCTGCCGATGGCCCGGATCAGCCGGCCCTCCCTGTCGCGTTCGAGCGTCTTGCCGCGATCGAGGATCCAGACCCAGTGGCCGTCCTTGTGGCGCATCCTGAACTCGGCCTCGAAAAACGGCGTCCTGCCCTCAAGATGCGCGCGGTCGGCTTCGGCCACGTTTTCGCGATCGTCGGGGTGGATCATCGTCAGCCAGCGGTCGGGGTCGCCGTCGAGCTCGCCCTCGTCATAGCCCAGCATCTTCACCCAGGTGGCGGAATAGGTGGTGCCGCCCTTGCGCATGTCGAGGTCCCAGACGCCCTGTCCGGCGCTGGCCAGGGCAAAGTTCCAGCGGGTTTCGGCTTCGGCTATGCGCGCCTCGGATTGCTTGCGCGCGTCGATATCCTCAATCTGCGAGACGAGGTAGAGTGGGCGGCCGCTCTTCTCGTCGCGAATGACGGAACCGGCAAGATGGGCCCATACCGGCGTGCCGTCCTTCTTGAGGTAGCGCTTTTCGAAGTGGAAGGCGTTGACGGTGCCCGCCCGCATGCCGTCCATCGTTTCGCGGCCGATCTGCACATCGTCGGGATGGGTGATCTGGAAGAAGGTCAGCGCCTCGATCTCTGCCTTGCTGTAGCCGAGCATGGCGGCGAAGGCCGGATTGGTTTCGTGGATACGGCCATCGAGGCCGACAATGGCGATGCCGATCGCCGAATCCTCCATGGCGCGGCGGAAGCGCTGCTCGCTCTCGGCGATCTGCCGGCGGTCGTCGAGTATCCGGTAAATGAACAGCGCGGCGAGCATCAGCGCCACGGCGGCGACCGGCACCGATATCTGCAGGCAGAGCTTCAGCACATCGGCGCTGACGTCGAGCCGCGACAGCAGCAGCGCCATGACGGCGGCGCAGAAGCCGCCGGCGGCGAGCACCAACGCCACTTGACTGTCAGCCCGCAGGCTTTTGCGTTTCCATCGCATCACTGTGCATGCCACCCCGTGCGCAACACATTTCTGCAAAAAACACTGGATGATCGATTTTAAGGAAAGGTTGCGCCAGAGCCACCGGCAACACGGTTAACCCGCAAACAATTGCCAGCATGATTAAGGATCGGTGATTATTGCGGGCTATCTCAGGCGGGCCGGTTACCAGCGCACGAAGAACCGCCCGCCGAGCGCGCCGAGCCCGGCAAGGACGGCGATCGCGAGCGTATACCAGGTGGCGACGAACAGCGGCGAATCGTCGAAGCAGTGCGCGGCGTAGAAGGTCGCCGCCAGGCCGCCGGCCAGCAGGCCTGCGACCGCGCCGGCAAGCACCGGCCGCGTCGGCGCGCCATAGCGCAGCATCCACAGAAAGACGGCAAGCGGCCCGATGCCGATCAGCGGGATGAAGCCCATGCAGATCATCATGTTGGAGCCGACCATGCGCGTGCTCCACATCGGCTCCGGCACCATGAACAGTTCGAGCGCCACGGCCACGGCCACCAGCAGCGGCGCCGCAAGCATCCAGGCTGCGGCTCTCGCCGTCGAAGCGCCCGGCGTCGACAGCGCCCGGATCAGGCCAAAGGCGGTGATGGCAAGCACGAGGGTGAAGACGAATTTCGCCAGGAACCGCATCGTGTGCATGGCGATCATGATGTCGGGGCGTGGGCCGATGGTGAGAAAGAACACCACCGCTGCGATCACCACCGCGGCTGCCGCAGCCATCCACCAGGCCGAGCGCAGCGGCATCGCCTTGCTGCTGATATCAGCGTCGAGTGCCTTGATGAGATCTTCGGTTCTCATGTCACTGCCGCCCGAACCGTTTGGCGATCGCGGCAAGCCCGCGATGCAGCGATACCCTGACCGCCGTCTCGCTGACGCCGAGCTTGGCCGCCGTCTCGCCGATCGAGCGGCCGTCGACAGAGATGGCCGAGACCACGGAACGCTGCGCCGGCGGCAGGCCGTCCAGCGCCCGGTTGATGTCGCGTTCGCTGACGGTCTCGGTTTCCGGCTCGGCAAAAGTCTCGGCGATCTCGTCGATCTCGATCTCGATCCGCCGGCCGCGCCGCCGGAACGCATCGATCAGCTTGAAGCGGGCAATCGCATAGATCCACGGCAACACCGGCGCATCCTGGCGCCAGGTATGCCGTTTCACATGAATGGCCAGCAAGGTTTCCTGCACGACATCCTCGGGGTCGACCCCGCCCTGTACGATCTTGCGCCTGACGAAGCCGCGAACCAGCGCGGCGATCCGGTGCAGAAAGTCGGCGTAAGCCCTTTCATCTCCCGCAATCGCGGCCCGCATCAGCCGGGAAAGCTCGGCCTCATCCTTGCCGCTCACAAGAGTTCACTCCCCGATCTTCGCGCTTCGGCGCTGATTTGTTACGTGGCCAACGAAATAATGTCCAAGCCAAAGTGCCGCAAAATCACGAAAGTTTGCGGCCCGGCGACGGATTGAAGCAGTCCACCAATGTTGACTATGGTATTCAGGTATAGGTAGGTGCGGCCGTGCAAAACCAGAACCGCCGAGATTGAGGATGACGCCATGAAATACACCCTTTCCACCCTGGTCGGCGCCACCGCGCTGGCAATCGGCATGATCGCCGGTCCCGCAATGGCCAAGGATGCCGGCATCATCGTCTACAACGCCCAGCATGAGAGCCTGGCCAAGGAATGGGTCGAAGGTTTCACCAAGGAAACCGGCATTAAGGTCACGCTGCGCAATGGCGGCGACAGCGATTTCTCCAACCAGATCGTCGCCGAGGGTGCTTCTTCGCCGGCCGACGTGTTCCTGACAGAAAACTCCCCGGCCATGACCCTGGTCGAGGCTGCGGGCCTTTTCGCGCCGGTCGACGCCGATACGCTGGCCCAGGTTCCGGCCGAATTCCAGCCGAGCAGCGGCAAATGGGTGGGTGTCGCGGCGCGCAGCACCGTCTTTGCCTACAACAAGACCAAGCTCACCGCCGACCAGTTGCCCAAATCGATGCTCGATCTCGCCGATCCCGCCTGGAAAGGCCGCTGGGCCGCCTCGCCCTCCGGCGCCGATTTCCAGGCCATCGTCAGCGCGCTGCTTGAGCTCAAGGGCGAAGCCGCCACCGCCGACTGGCTGAAGGCCATGAAGGAGAATTTCACCGCCTACAAGGGCAACGGCACGGTGATGAAGGCGGTCAATGCCGGCGAGATCGAAGGCGGCGTCATCTACCACTATTACTATTTCGGCGATCAGGCCAAGACCGGCGAAAACAGCAAAAACGTCGAACTGCACTACTTCAAGAACCAGGATCCCGGCGCTTTCGTCTCGATTTCAGGCGGCGGCGTGCTGGCCTCGAGCAAGCATCCGAAGGAAGCCCAGGCGTTCCTGAAATGGGTAACCGGCAAGGGCGGCCAGGAGGTGCTGAAGACCGGCACGTCCTTCGAATACGCGGTCGGCAAGGGCGCTGAGTCCAACCCGAAGCTGGTGCCGTTGGTCGATCTTCAGGCGCCGAAGGTCGATCCGGCGACCCTGAACTCCAAGAAGGTGACCGACCTGATGACGGCAGCCGGCTTGCTTTAGTCCGGGTTCGTCCTAAAAGGGCAACGTTTGCGCTCCTGCGAGGTTTTCCGCAGGAGCGCTCTGTTTTCGAGATCGCACCGTCCATGACGACACATTGCGTTTCCGGCCGCACTCGCGGCGCCCCCGCCCCGGCGGCAGTGGCGCGGCCGAGCTGATGCAGTCTGCGGTCGATCTCGCACGTTCAGGCCAGGCAGCCGGGCGGTCCCGCCGGCAGCCCATGTCCTGGATCGCGCTTGCCGCCATCATCGTCTCGCTGCTGTCGTTGCTGCCGCTTGCCTTCATCATCTGGATCGCGGTGCAGACCGGCTGGGATACCGTCTCGGCCCTGGTTTTCCGGCCGCGCGTCGGCGAACTCCTGGTCAACACCGTGCTTCTGGTGGCGCTCGCCGTCCCCATCGCCATCGTGCTGTCGATGGCGCTGGCCTGGCTGACAGAGCGCAGCGACCTGCCCGGCGCTCGCCTCTGGGCCTGGCTGTCGGTGGCGCCGCTCGCCATCCCCGCCTTCGTCCATTCCTATGCCTGGATTACCCTGGTGCCGGGACTGCACGGCCTGTGGGCCGGCGTGCTGGTGTCGGTGCTTGCCTATTTCCCCTTCCTCTATCTGCCGATCGCGGCGTCGCTGCGCCGGCTCGATCCCGCTTTGGAAGATGCTGCCGCAGCGCTCGGCCTCGGACCGTGGCGCGTGTTCGCACGTGTCGTGCTGCCGCAGCTGAGACTCGCCATTTGCGGCGGCGCGCTGCTGGTCGGTCTGCATCTGCTTGCCGAATACGGCCTCTATGTCTTCATCCGCTTCGACACTTTCACCACCGCGATCGTCGACCAGTTCCAGTCGACCTTCAACGGCCCCGCCGCCAACATGCTGGCCGGCGTCCTGGTGACCTGCTGCTTCGTGCTGCTTGCTCTGGAGGTGCTGGTACGTGGCGAAGAGCGCTATGCCCGCGTCGGCTCAGGTGCGGCGCGCCACCGGCAGCGCTCGAGGCTCGGGCGCGCCACGCTGCCTTGCCTTGCTCTGCCTGTCATCACCACGCTGCTCGCCATCGGCGTGCCCTTCGTCACCATCGGCCGCTGGCTGGTCGCCGGCGGCGCCGATGTCTGGCGTTTCGACGAGATCGGCCTCGCGCTTGGCCAGACGCTGTTCCTGGCGCTCGCCGGCGCCCTGCTTGCGACCGTGGCCGCCATGCCGATGGCCTGGATCTCGATCCGCGCGCCGGGGCCGCTGCAGCGGCTGCTCGAGGGCTGCAACTACATCGTCGGCTCGCTGCCCGGCGTCGTCATTGCGCTGGCGCTGGTCACCATCACCGTGCGCATCGCCATGCCGCTCTACCAGACGCTGTTCACCATCCTCGTCGCCTATGCGCTGATGTTCCTGCCACGCGCCTTGATCAGCCTGAGGGCGTCGATCGCGCAGGCGCCGGTCGAGCTCGAACGCGCCGCCGCCAGCCTTGGCCGGCCGCCGCTGAAAGCGCTGTGGTCGACGACGATCCGCCTGTCGGCGCCTGGCGCCGCCGCTGGCATGGCGCTGGTCGCGCTCGGCATCATGAACGAACTGACCGCCACCCAGATGCTGGCGCCCAACGGCACGCGCACGCTGGCCATGGCGTTCTGGTCCTACAGCGGCGAGATCGACTATGCCTCTGCAGCGCCTTACGCCTTCATCATGGTGGCGATGTCGCTGCCGCTGACCTGGCTGCTCTATGTCCAGTCGAAACGGATGGCCGGACGATGAGCTTTCTCGAAATCAGCGGCCTCACCAAGCATTACGGCCCGGTCGCCGCCCTTGCCGGCGTCGACCTCAGCGTCGCCAGCGGCAGCCGCACCGCGATCGTCGGCCCGTCCGGCTGCGGCAAGACCACCTTGCTGCGGCTGATCGCCGGCTTCGAGGCGCCCGACCAGGGGCGCGTCGTGCTCGACGGCGAGGTGCTTGCCAATGGCGGCCATGCGGTGCCGGCGCATCGCCGCGGCATCGGCCTGGTGGCGCAGGACGGCGCGCTGTTCCCGCATCTCAGCATCGGCGACAATATCGGCTTCGGCATGGCCCGCGGCGAGGACCAGCGCACTGAGCGCATCGCCGAGCTCGCCTATACGGTCGGGCTCGACAAGGCGATCCTCAAACGCCGCCCACACCAGCTCTCCGGCGGCCAGCAGCAGCGCGTGGCGCTGGCCCGCGCCATGGCGATGAAACCCAGGCTGATGCTGCTCGACGAGCCGTTCTCGGCGCTCGACACCGGCCTGCGCGCCTCGATGCGCAAGGCGGTCGCCGAATTGCTCGAAGCCGCCGGGATCACCACCATCCTGGTCACCCACGACCAGGCCGAGGCTCTGTCCTTCGCCAGCCAGGTCGCGGTCATGCGCGAAGGCCAGTTCTCGCAGGTCGGCACGCCGCGCGAGCTTTATCTGCAGCCGAAGGACCGCATGGTCGCCGAGTTCCTCGGCGACGCCATCATCCTGCCGGCAAAGATTTCAGGCGGCTTCGCCACCTCCTCGCTTGGCCGCATTGCCGTCGACTCGAAGGAGCGCCGCGATATAGCCCGCATCATGCTGCGGCCGGAGCAGGTGCAGGTGAACCGCACCGCGCGCGAAGGCATGTCGGGTCCACCGGGCACGATCTTCGCCGAGGTGACGGAATCGGAGTTCGCCGGCTCGATGTGCACCATTGCGGTGCGGCTGTTGAACAACCCCGATCCGCCCGACGCCGCGGCCATCGGCAACACGCCGCTGATGCTGCGCAAGCCGGGCATCGATGCGCCGGCGGTCGGCGAGATCGTACGGCTGACCGTCTCAGGCAAGGCGCATGTCTTCGCCTGACCAGAGCAATTCCAGGAAAAGTGTGCAGCGGTTTTCCTGAGAGAATTGCGGCAAGCAAAATTTTTCCTATCGGACTCTCTGACCCGTCGCCGGTGACCAGAGCGGCCAAGTCTCAAGGAAGTCGTTGTTGTGCACGACCACGCGTCGGGCGGCAGCGTCGATGAGAACGATGCCGTAGGTCGGCGGCGCCTGCTCGACAACCTCATCGCCGACGAGGTCGAGCATGAAGCGGGCATGCAGGCCGCGCTGCGCGGTGAACGGAATTCCGGCGACCGTGCCGGCAATGTCGCGATGGACATGGCCGAAGAAGATATGGCCGACATTGCCATGGCGCGTCAGCACTTCGAGGAAGCGCTGCTTCTGTTCCAGGCCGAGCGGGTCGAGCAGCGGCAGACCGAGCTCGACCGGCGGATGATGCAGGAAGATGTAGGCCTGCCGTCCCGCCGCCTCAGTAAGCCGCGCGTCGAGCCAGGCGAGCCGCTTGTCGCAGAGTTCGCCGGTGACGCGGCCTTCGGCCAGGCTGTCGAGGAGCAGCAGCGATGCCTCCGGCGTATCGAAGACCGACTGCACGAAGCCGCTTTCGTCGGTCGGATTTTCAGGGAAGGCCGAAATGAGATTGGTGCGCCGGTCGTGATTGCCCGGCAGCAGCCGATATGGCAGCGAAAGCCGGCTCAATGCCTCTTTGAGATCGGCATAGCTTTCCGGCGCTCCGGTCTCGGTCAGGTCGCCGCTGAAGACGCAAAGCGCGGCATCGCCATGCCGGGCATTGATGTGGTCGATGCAGCGGTCGAGCCGCTCATGCAGATCGACGCCAAAGCGGATCTCGCCGCGCCGGCCCAGATGGACATCGGTGACCTGGATGATTTTCATGCGACATTTCCTTGGGAACTGCTTTCCGTCCATCCGAAGCGGACGGCAACTTGCTAGCCGATGGTTCTGAAAATCAGAGCGCCGGTTCCGGCACCGAAGCCTTGAACACGTCGAGGCGGCTGCCGGTCTCCGACGAGAAGAAATGCAGGTCGGCTTCCGAGAACTGCAGGCCGACTGTGCTGCCCGGCACCGGGTGGACCGTCTCCGACGTCACCACCGAGAACGACGCGCCGTCGAGATCGACATAGACAACGCGTCCGGCGCCGAGTTCCTCGACCAGATCGACGGTCGCTTCGAGAGCGCCCGGCGTGCCGGCCGCGACCAGCCGTACGGACTCCGGCCGGATGCCGACCGCGACCTTGCTGCCGACCGGCAGGCCGGCGCGTGAAACGTTGAGCTTGCGGCTGTCGCCAAGCAGCGACAGGCCGTCGAGCGTCACGGTGCCCTCAAGTATGTTCATCGCCGGCGCGCCGACGAAGGTGGCGACGAAGCGGCTCGCCGGGCGGCTGTAGACTTCGGCCGGCGTGCCGACCTGTTCGACGCGGCCGCCATTCATCACCACCAGCCGGTCGGCCAGCGTCATCGCCTCGACCTGGTCGTGGGTGACGAACACCGAGGTGGCGGCGAGCCGGCGGTGCAGCTTGCGTATTTCCGAGCGCATCTGCACGCGCAGCTTGGCGTCCAGGTTGGACAGCGGCTCGTCGAACAGAAACACCTTCGGCTCGCGGATCATGGCGCGGCCCATGGCGACGCGCTGGCGCTGGCCGCCGGACAGCGCCATCGGCTTGCGGTCGAGCAGATGCTCGAGCTCCAGCGTGCGCGCAACTGCCTGGATGCGCTGTGTGCGCTCGGCGGCGGGAACGCCCGATACTTTCAGCGAATAGCCGATGTTCTGCGAAACACTCATATGCGGATAGAGCGCGTAGTTCTGGAACACCATGGCGCAGCCGCGCTCGCGCGGCTCGAGCTTGTTGACCACGGTGCCGTCGATAGCGATCGTGCCGCCGGAAATGTCTTCCAGGCCGGCGATCATGCGCAGCAGCGTGGACTTGCCGCAGCCGGATGGCCCGAGAATGACGACGAACTCGCCGGACGCGAAGTCGAGGTCGACACCGTGCACGACCTGCGTCTTGGCGTAATTTTTCTTGACGCCGCGGATGGTGATGGAAGCCATTGCTTGCTCCTTATTTCTCGGTGGCGATCAGGCCGCGCACGAACCAGCGTTGCATGAGCACCACGACGACCAGCGGCGGCAGCATGATGATCAGCGTGCCGGCCATGGCGATGTGCCATTCAGGGGCGCCGCCGACATTGGGGATGAGCTGCTTGAGTTCGGTCACCGCTGTCGCGTGCGACTGGTCGGTGGTGATGAGCAGCGGCCACAGATACTGGTTCCACGCCCACAGGAACATGATGGTGCCGAGCGCGGCCATATTGTTTCGCGACAGCGGCAACAGAATATCGATGAAGAAGCGCAGCGGACCGGCGCCGTCCATGCGTGCGGCCTCGGTCAGCTCGTCGGGAACGGTCAGGAAGAACTGCCGGTAGAGGAAGGTGCCGGTGGCTGTCGCGATCAGCGGCAGGATCAGGCCGGGATAGGAATTGAGCATCCCCAGATTGAGCGCCACATGCACGCCCGAAACCTTCTCGATCAGCCAGGATAGACCGGTCAGATCCATGATCGTCTGGTAGGGTTCGAGCACATTGGCGACGACCGCATAGGTCGGCACTATTCGCACTTCCAGCGGCAGCATCAGCGTGATGAAGATCAGCCAGAAGATGAAGGTGCGTCCGGGATAGCGGAAATAGACGAGAGAGAAGGCGGTGAGGGCCGAGATGATGACTTTGCCGGCGGCGACGCCGGTCGCCATGACGAAGCTGTTGAAGAGCTTCGGCCCGAGGTCGGCCGTTACCCACGCCGTCTTGATGTTGACCCAGAAGTCGCTGCCCGGCAGCAGCGACATCGGCACGTCGTTGACGTCCTTGATGTTGTGCGACGCGGCGATGGCCACGATGACGAACGGCGCGATGCAAAATACGAAGCCGACGAACAGGATCACATGCGTGAAGAAATTCAGGAACGGGGTGCGCTCTACCATGGCCATCTCACCTGTAGTGCACGCGCCGCTCGATGAAGCGGAACTGGAAGATGGTCAGCACGACGATGAGCAGCATCAGGATGATGCTCTGTGCGGCGGCACCGGAATAGTCCAGCCCTTTGAAGCCGTCGGAATAGATCTTGTAGACCATCAGATTGGTGGCGTTCGCCGGCCCACCAGAGGTCATGATGTCGACGATGCCGAAGGAATCCTGGAAGCTCTCGGTGATGTTGATGACGAGCAGGAAGAAGATCGTCGGCGTGATCAGCGGGAACTGGATATCCCAGAAGCGCCTGATGACGCCGGAGCCGTCCATCGCCGCCGCTTCGATCAGCGAACGCGGAATGGCCTGGAACGCGGCCAGGAAGAAGATGAAGTTGTAGCCGACATATTTCCACGAAAAGGCGACGATGATCGAAGCCATGGCATCAGCGCCGTCAAGGCCGGGATCCCAGAAGCCGGGCCACATCTGGTTAACGACGGCCATGAAGCCGGCTTCCGGCGCCAGGATGAAGCGGAACGCCAGCGCCAGCGCGGGCGCGGCGATGCCGTAGGGCCAGATCAGCACCACACGGTAAAGGCGCGAGCCGGCAAGCTGGCGATCGGTGAGCGCGGCAAGCACAAGCGCGATGAACATCGCCAGGCCGGTGCTGATGCCGGCGAAGATGAGGCTGGCGCTGATCGAATTCCAGTAGTCTGCGTTGGACAGGATCGAGCGAAAATTGTCGAGCCCGACCCAAATGTTACCGCCGCCCCAGGGCTGCTGCAGCGTCAGCGACCAATACACGGCCTGGCCGGCAGGCCAGTAGAAGAAGGTGAAGATCAACAAGAGCTGCGGCACCGCGAAGAGAATGCCGATAGTCCACCTGCTGAAGGTAACGCGCTTTTCCATCGATCCGCCGATGCCGTTGAACCGCCGGCCCGTTTTCCTGGGTGAGACTAGATACGAAATGGCCGCCCGTCGATTCTTGGCGGGCGGCCATACCGGTATCCGGGGTTAGGGCAGGGTCTTGCCCGGATAGGTCTGCTGGAAGCGCTCGAGAATGGCGTCGCCATTCTTGACCAGCGTGTCGAGGCCTTCCTGGACGCTGACCTTGTTGGCGAAGATCGCCTGCATCTGGGTGCCGAACTCGGCGCGGATCTGGGTGAAATTGCCCAGGCGGATGCCGCGGGTGATTTCGCTCGGCTCGGACGCGGTCAGGCTGGCGATCGCGACTTCACGGCCCTTGTAGGGCGCCTTGTCGTAGAAGCCCTGGGACTTCAGGTAGTCGAAGCCCGACTTGGTCACCGGGATGTAGCCGGTGTTGGTCGACCAGAACAAAGCGGTCTTGGGGTCGTGGATGAAGTTCAGGAACGCGGCTGCGCCCTTGTATTCCGCATCCGACTTGCCGGAGAGCACCCACAGCGAAGCGCCGCCGACGAGCGAGTTCTTGCGCTCGGTGCCGGCATAGACCGGCAGCTCGGCGACATCCCAGTTCATGCCTTCCTTCTGCGTGCGGCCAACGGTGCCGTGGTCACCGACCGAGGTCAGGATGACCTGGCAGGTGCCGGTGGCGAAGGACTGCACCATATCCTGACCGAGGTCCTTGGACTTGATCTTGACCAGGCCGGCGTCATACCACTTCTTCAGATCGGTGACGTACTGGACGAACTTGGTCTTGTTGACTTCCAGACGGGCGTCGAGACCGTCATAGCCATTGTTCTTGGTGGCGATCGGCTGGTTGTGCAGCGCCGAGAACTGCTCCATCAGCTGCCAGCTTTCATTGGCCGAGATGTTGATCGCCATCGGGCACTCATAGCCGGCGGCCTTCAGGGCCTGGAGATCGGCGGCGACATCTTCCCAGGTCTTGGGCGCTTCGGTCTTGCCGATCTTGGCGAAAGCGTCCTTGTTCCAGTACATCAGCGGCGTGGACGAATTGAACGGGAACGAGAGCATCTCGCCCTTCGACGTCGCATAGTAGCGGGCGATGCCGGGGAAATAGTCGGCGTAGTCGATCTTGTAGCCGTTTTCTTCCATCAGCTTGTCGGCGGGCTTGTACGCGCCCGACAGCATCATGGTGGCGGTGCCGACGTCATAGACCTGGACGATGGCGGGCTGTTTGCCGGCGCGGAAGGCGGCGATGGTGTTCTGCAGCGTGGCGTCATAATTGCCCTGGCTGGTGCAGACGACTTCATAGTCGGCTTGCGAAGCGTTGAAGTTCTTGCACAGCGTATCGACGACGCGGGCGAGATCGCCCGACAGGCCGAACCAGAAATCGAATTTGACCGGCTCCGCGGCAGCCGGCTGCGCCAGCGCAATGCTGAAGGCCCCGGCGGCAAGGGCCGCAAGGCCCTGCTTGAAGATCGACATGGATTTTATCCCTCTTGAGTGGCTGATGACATCAGGCTTTGCGCAAGTCCCTTGCCGCTCTCATAGAGAAGGTATGTGACAGTTCTGTTGTGCCCTTTCGGGCCTGTGGACAGCCCGTCTCTCCTCCTCGACGGCCACGCCGGCATGAAACCGTCACATCGGCGCTCTAGGTAGCTAGGGCGCTTCGGAACGGCGAAAAGGCCCGGCCGAAAGAATGATTATCCGGCTAATGTGTCTTGCCGGATGACGGGCCAGATGACAGGCCTGGAGTGGAGAGACGAATGCTGGTCCGGCAATTGACGCATGTGCCCGTCGCCGACCGCCAGGCGATGCGCGAAGGCCCGCTCGACAGCGCCACCCATCTGCGTCATGCAGCCGCCATTCCCGCGCTCGGCCAGATCGAGGTCGGCGGCACGGCGTCGCGCGAGAAGGCCGGCGAGAGCCTGGAGTGAAGAAGATCGCCGCAAGGTACAACCCGAAAAACCCGCTGTAGTTGTGGTGCGCATAACTGATTCTTCAAGCGCCCCGTACTAATCAAGTCGATGGCTTGATTGCCGGGGAGAGCAGGTGGGGCGAGATGCTGACGGTCTATAATTGCATCGTGCACGAGCACGATCTGAGACTGGTCGCACTGGCAGCCCTTATTTGCGGTATTTCTTCCTTCTCGGCGGTCAATCTGCTTCGCCATGTCGACCGCTCAAGCGAGCGCAACCGCTATACCTGGCTGATGATATCAGCCACTTCCACCGGCTTCGGCATCTGGGCGACGCATTTCATCGCTATGCTTGCCTTCTCTCCGGGAATACCAAACGCCTACAATGCCGAACTGTCGGCCCTTTCGCTTGCCGCTTCCGTTGCCCTGACCGCCGCCGGCATGTGGATTGCCACCTTGCGCCGGAGCATCGACTACGCCCTGGTCGGCGGCGCGATCCTCGGTGCCGGCATCGCCGCCATGCATTATATCGGCATGGCCGCTTTCGAGGTCGAAGGGCGCATCGTCTGGAACCCGCTGCTGGTCGCCGTCTCGCTGCTGGCAGGTATCACCCTCGCCGCGCTGGCGCTGCTGGTCGTGCTGCGGCGCCCGTCGATGCAGGCGACCATCGGCGCCGCCATCCTGCTGACGCTGGCGATCTGCACCCTGCACTTCATCGCCATGGGCGCGGTGTCGATCTTCCCGGACTCCTCAATCGAGATATCGCAGTTCACGGTCGAACCGGTGTCGCAGGCCTTCGCCGCCGCTGCGGTCAGCCTGGCGATCCTGGTGCTTTCGGCAGCGGCGCTGTGGATCGACCTGCGCTTCCGTCGTCACAAGCTCGAGGCCGAGCGCATGCACGGCCTCGCCAACGCCGCCGTCGAGGGCCTGATCGTCTGCGACGGTGCCCGCATCGTCAGCGCCAATGACAGCATCGCCGCGCTGACGGGCATGGCGCCGGAAGTATTGAACGCGATGCTGCTCGGCGACCTCTTCGGCGAACGCATCGCGGCGGGCATATCCGACTGCACAGGACAGGCATTGGAGGCAGAGCTCAGAGCCCATGACGGCACCGCCATCCCCGTCGAACTGATCGCCAGGAGCATCGACTATTGCGGCAAGCCGCACAATGTCGTCGCCGTGCGCGACATCCGCGAACGCAAAAAGGCCGAGCAGGAGATCCTGCGCCTCGCCCATTTCGACCCGCTGACCGGGTTGCCCAACCGCCGCAGTTTCTCCGGCCGGCTCGAGGCCGAAATTTCCGCAATGGGCCGCAGCGGCAAGCGCGAGCATCTAGCACTGCTGTTGCTCGACCTCGACCGCTTCAAGGAGGTGAACGACCTGTTCGGGCACGGTGCCGGCGATGCCATGCTGCAGAAGGTGGCGCTATGCGCCTCCGGCGTGCTCCGCCAGGGGCAGATGCTGGCGCGTCTCGGCGGCGACGAGTTCGCCATCATTGTCCCTAACCTTCCCGATCCGCAGGCGGCCGGCCGAATTGCCGAGCAGGTGTTGGCGGCGATGCGCGAAGAAAACCGGCAGTCGGTCGGTGGCGGCCTGGTGTCGGCCAGCATCGGTATTGCGCTTTATCCGCTCGACGCCGACGAGCCGACAACCCTGGTCAGCCATGCCGACACCGCGCTCTATCGCGCCAAGGCCGAAGGCAAGGACACCTACCGTTTCTTCGAGGCCTCGATGGGCGCCGAGGCGCGCGACCGGCGCGTGATGGAGCACGAACTGCGCCAGGCCATAGCGCGCAATGAGTTTCGCCTCGTCTACCAGCCGCAGAAGGAGATCAGCAGCGGGCGGATGCTCGGGTTCGAAGCGCTCATCCGCTGGCGCCATCCGCAGCGCGGCGACGTGTCGCCGGCGACCTTCATCCCGGTGGCCGAAGACAGCGGCGTCATCATCCAGATCGGCGAATGGGTGCTGGCGACCGCCTGCGCCGAGGCTGCGCGCTGGAAGAACCCTTTGACCGTCGCGGTCAATGTTTCGGCGGTGCAGCTCCACAACCCCAATTTCAGCCGCAATGTGCATGAAGTCCTGCTCCGCTCCGGCCTGTCACCCGGCAGGCTCGAACTCGAGATCACCGAAACAGCGCTGGTCAAGGACATGCCGCGCGCGCTCGCCACCTTGCGGCAGGTCAAGGCGCTGGGCGTGCATGTGGCGATGGACGATTTCGGCACCGGCTACTCCTCGCTGTCCAACCTTCGCGCCTTCCCCTTCGACAAGATCAAGATCGACGGCTCGTTCATCAAATCGGTCGACAGCAACGGCCAGGTGGCGGCCATCGTGCGCGCGGTGCTCGGCCTTGGCCGTGGTCTCGGCCTGCCGGTTCTGGCCGAGGGCGTCGAGACACTGGGCGAGTTGAAATTCCTCGACGCCGAGGCCTGCGAGATTGGCCAGGGCTATTATATTGGCCGGCCGAGCCCGATCGAGGCGTTCAGCGAACTGACCGGCGTCACTGCACCGCCAGTTGAGACCGACACCCCGGTCAAACCGCGCGGCGGCAGCATCCTGATGCTCGAACCGGCGGCGGCGCTTCGCTCGGCCTAGAGCAATTTCAGGAAAAGTGTGAAGCGGTTTTCCGTCCGGAATTGCGTCAAAACAAAGAGTTAGGGTGGGTCGCCGTTTCCATGAAACGGTGAACCGCCCTAATGGGCGAGTGCGGCCTCTACGAGCCGCTTGGCATCCGGCCCCGACCATTCGGCGGGCCCGTTCATGTGCGCGACCAGGCAGCCTTCGCCGTCGATCAGCATGGTGACGGGAAGGCCGAGCGCCAGGCCACGCGTCTTGACGTCGTTGAACAGCGCCAGCGTCGAATCCCGGTAGTAGCCGAGCGACCCGATGCCGATATCGGCGAGGAACTTCTTCGGCTTCACATCGTCGCCGGCATCGACATTGACCGCGACCACCTCGAAGGCGTCGCTGCCCTTTTCCTTCTGCAGCGCGTCGAGCGCCGGCATTTCGGCACGGCAAGGCGCGCACCACGTTGCCCACAGATTGAGCAGCACCGTCTTGCCGGCGTGGTCGGCGATCGTCATCGGCTTGCCGTCGGGACCGTTGAAGGCGAGGCTTTTCAGCGATTGCGGCGGATCGGCCGGCAACAATGCGGCAACCTGGCCCGTAGCCGCGGCGGCGACCTTCTTGGCGCGGTCGCTCTTGGCGGCGCAGGCGACATCATCCTTGCTGGCGCCGGCGGCACCGCCAGAGGCTGCGTTGTTGCCAGAACCGCTCTCGCTGACATATACCGCGACCGCGCCGGCCAACACGCCCGCCACCAAAGCGGCGAGGATCAGGCGCGGGGCCGGGAAGTATCTATTGCCGTCTGCCATTTTCTAAACTGCTCCGGAGCACGGGTTATAGCGATGAGCGACAAGAAGGCCAGCAACCAGATGTGGGGCGGACGTTTTGCCTCGGGTCCGGCCGCAATCATGGAAGCGATCAACGCGTCGATTTCGTTCGACCGCAAACTCTATGCGCAAGACATAAGAGGTTCGATCGCTCACAGCGAAATGTTGGCGCAAACGGGCATTATTTCGGCGGCCGATCAAGAAAAAATCGCTCACGGCCTGAACACGATCCTGAAAGAGATCGAGGCCGGGACGTTCGAATTCTCGACCCGGCTGGAAGACATTCACATGAATGTCGAGGCACGCCTCGCCGATCTGATCGGCCCGGCCGCCGGCCGCCTGCACACCGCCCGCTCGCGCAACGACCAGGTGGCGGTCGACTTGAGGCTCTGGGTCAAGGACGAGTGTTTTCGCGTTGCCGCGGCGCTGAAGGGGCTGATCGCTGCTTTCCTCGATCGAGCCGAGGAACATGCGGCGACCGTCATGCCGGGCTTCACCCACATGCAGGCAGCGCAGCCGGTAACCTTCGGCCACCACTGCATGGCCTATGTCGAGATGTTTGCGCGTGACCTGTCGCGCGTCCGCGACGCCATCGAGCGGATGGACGAAAGCCCACTCGGTGCGGCAGCCCTGGCCGGCACCAGCTTCCCGATCGACCGTCACCAGACCGCCAAAGCGCTCGGCTTCCGCGAACCGATGCGCAATTCGCTCGACAGCGTTTCCGACCGCGATTTCGCGCTGGAGTTTTTGAGCCTGGCAGCGATCTGCGCCACGCATCTGTCGCGGCTCGCCGAAGAGATCATCATCTGGTCGACGCCGCAATTCGGCTTCGTCAGGCTGTCGGATTCCTTCTCCACCGGCTCCTCGATCATGCCGCAGAAGAAGAACCCGGACGCCGCCGAACTGGTGCGTGGCAAGACCGGCCGCGTCACCGGCCATCTGGTCGGCCTGCTGACCGTGATGAAGGGCATGCCGCTGACCTATGGCAAGGACATGCAGGAAGACAAGGAATCCGTCTTCGACGCCGCAGAGACGCTCGACCTGATGCTGGCGGCGATGACCGGCATGGTGCGCGACATGACGGTGAACGCGGCCGCCATGAAAAAGGCCGCCGGCTCCGGCCACGCGACCGCAACCGACCTCGCCGATTGGCTGGTGCGCACGCTGGGCCTGCCCTTCCGCGAGGCGCATCACGTGACCGGTCGCGCGGTGGCACTTGCCGAAGAGAAGAAGGTCTCCCTGGAGAAGCTTTCGCTGGAGGAGCTGCAGTCGATCAATCCCGGCATCACAACGGATATCTTCTCGGTGCTTGCCGTGCAGAATTCTGTGAAGAGCCGCACCAGTTTCGGCGGCACCGCGCCATCGGAAGTCAGGAAGCAGATCCGCTACTGGAAAAAGCGCATTCCAAAGGCATGATGCCGGGGTGCAATGCACCGAAAACTCGGTTAAAAGCTGCAGCACGTAAAAGTTTCGGACGGATGGATCGATGACCGCACGCAGGATTTTGGTGACGCTGACCCTGCTGGCAGCGATGGCTGCCGTGACCGCCTGCGGCCGCAAGGCCGGTCTCGACACGCCCTATGAAGCGGCCGTCCAGGCCCGCAAGGACGCCGCGCGGGCCAAGCAACCGGTGCCGCCGGAGCCGGAAAAACCGGTCGTGGACAAGAAGTTCATCCTCGACCCGCTGCTCTAGAGTCGATGAGACCGGCTTAGGTCCGCTAAGCCAGGTCTCCTGCTCCAACTTCCGGAAACACTCTCGTGAACCATTTCGATTACCGCGACGGCGTGCTCCATGCCGAGGACGTGGCAATACCAGACATCGCCGCAAGCGTCGGCACGCCGTTCTATTGTTATTCGACGGCCACGCTGACCCGGCATTTCCGCGTCTTTGCCGATGCCTTCGCCGGGCTCGACACGCTGGTCTGCTACGCCTTGAAGGCGAATTCCAACCAGGCGGTGCTGCGCACGCTGGCAAAGCTGGGCGCCGGCGCAGACACCGTCTCTGAAGGCGAAATGCGCCGCGCGCTCGCCGCCGGCATCCCCGCCAACAAGATCGTGTTTTCCGGCGTCGGCAAGACCGCGCGCGAAATGGATTTCGCGCTCGAGGTCGGCATTCTCTGCTTCAACGTCGAATCCGAGCCGGAGCTGGAATTGCTGTCGGCCCGCGCCACGGCACTCGGCAAGGTGGCGCCGGTCTCGCTGCGCATCAACCCGGATGTCGACGCCAGGACGCACCGGAAGATCTCCACCGGCAAGGCCGAAAACAAGTTCGGTATCCCCTGGCAAAGGGCGCGCCAGGTCTATGCCCGCGCCGCCGGCTTGCCGGGCATCAAGCCGATCGGCATCGACACCCATATCGGCAGCCAAATCACTGAGCTGCAGCCCTTTGACGACGCCTTCGCGCTTCTGGCGGAACTGGTCGGCGCGCTGCGCGCCGATGGCCACGCCGTCGAGCACGTCGATGTCGGCGGTGGCCTCGGCATCCCTTACCGTACCGACAACAGCCCACCGCCCTTGCCCGATGCCTATGCCGAGATCGTCAGAAAGCAACTCACCAAGCTTGGGGTAAAGGTGATGTTCGAGCCGGGCCGGCTGATCGTCGGCAATGCCGGCATCCTGGTCTCGGAAGTGATCTTCGTGAAGGAAGGCGACGCCAAGAATTTCCTCGTCGTCGATGCCGCCATGAACGATCTGATCCGGCCGACGCTCTACGATGCCTTCCACGACATCAAGCCGGTGGTGCAGCCGCCGGCCGACACGCCGCGCATGGCGGTCGATGTCGTCGGCCCGGTCTGCGAGACCGGCGACTATCTCGGCCTCGACCGTGACTTGCCGAAACTCAGGTCCGGCGACCTGATCGCCGTCTCGACGGCCGGCGCCTATGGCGCGGTGCAGTCCGGCACCTACAACACAAGGCTTCTGGTGCCCGAGGTTCTGGTCGACGGTGACCGTTTCCATGTCGTGCGCCAGCGCCAGACCTATGACGAGCTGATCGGCCTGGATTCGGTGCCCGACTGGCTGAAATAGGCGGCGCCCGCCCGACCTGCGCCGCTCCAAGGAGAACGCAATGCCACACAGCAACATCACGCGCGAACGCATCGCGGCGATGGAACCGCGCATCCGCCCCTACATCAGGCACACACCGGTGCTGCGGGTCGACATGGCCGATTTCGACCGGCCGCCGCTGGCGGTCGACCTCAAGCTCGAATGCCTGCAGCATTCCGGCTCGTTCAAGGCGCGCGGCGCCTTCACCAATCTGCTCGAACGGCCGGTGCCCGCGGCCGGCGTCGTCGCGGCTTCAGGCGGCAACCATGGCGCCGCTGTCGCCTATGCCGCCATGCGGCTCGGCCACAAGGCGACGATCTTCGTCCCCGAAGTCAGCCCGGCGGCCAAGCTGCAGCGCATCCGCGGTTACGGCGCCGAACTGGTCGTCGGCGGCGCCCGCTATGCCGAAGCGCTCGCCGCCAGCGAGGCTTTTGCTGAAAAGACCGGCGCGCTGCAGATCCACGCCTTCAACCAGGAGGAGACGCTGGTCGGCCAAGGCACGCTCGGCCTCGAAATCGAGCAAGACCTGCCTGAGATCGACACGCTGCTGGTCGCCGTCGGCGGTGGCGGCCTGATCGGCGGCATCGCTGCCTGGTTTGCCGGCCGCATCAGGATCGTCGCCATCGAGCCTGAGGGCGCACCGACGCTGCATCGCGCCTTCGAGGCCGGCCATCCCGTCGATGCGCCGGCCGAAGGCGTCGCCGCCGATTCGCTGGCGCCCAAGCGCGTCGGCGAAATGATGTTCCCGATCGCCGAGGCCTTTGTCGAGCGCTCCATCCTGGTCACCGACGACGCCATCATCGAAGCGCAAAAAACGCTGTGGGAGCGGGTGCGGATCATCGCCGAGCCAGGCGGCGCCGCAGCCTTTGCGGCCCTTTTGTCCGGCCGCTACACGCCGGCGCCGGGCGAACGGATCGCTGTCCTGGTCTGCGGCTCGAACACCGATCCGGCGAAATTCTGAACCTTGCTTTGACTGAATTGCTGGTGGAAACCCGCCAAAGCTCTTCAAGTTTTCCGGAACCGCCTCGCCTTTGCCGTGTTTGCTGGTAAACTTGCATTGGTTGAGTCCGGGCTATCCCGCCCGGGCAGGAAGGGCCGATGACGGAAAGCCCCATTTCCAGCGGCGATCGCAGCCTGGCCGGGCGGCTTGCCCTGAGCCGGCTGGCAACACGCCTCTCGATGACGGTCGAGCGCGGCTGGCCGCTGCTTCTGCCTCTGGTCATCGTCGCCAGCCTGTTCCTCAGCCTCTCCTGGCTCGGCCTCTTTCCTCGCCTGCCTGACGTTGCGCGCATTATTCTGGTCGCGGTGTTCGGCATTGCCACGCTCGCTGCGCTCTATCCGCTGCGTTTCTTCAAGCTTCCGTCCGCCGCCGAAGTCGACCGCCGCATCGAGGCCGCCAACCAGTTGCAGCACAGCCCGGTGCTGGTGCAGACCGACCGTCCGAGCGGCAAGGAAAGCATCTTTTCCCAGGCGCTGTGGCGCGAACATCAAAAGCGCATGGCCGACAAGCTCGGCAGCCTCAGTGGCGACCTGCCGCGCACCCTCGTGCCGGAACGCGACCCATGGGGGCTGCGCGCCATCGCGGCGCTGCTTCTGGTTACCGCTTTTGCCTTCTCCTTCGGCCCGTCCGGCGGCAGGCTCTCCGATGGCTTCCGCGCCCATGCGGCACGCGACATCGTCCCGCCGCGCATCGATGCCTGGGTGACGCCGCCGGCCTATACCGGCAAGCCGCCCATCTTCCTGACCACGCCAGTGCTTGATAACAATGCCAAGCAGGCGACCGCCACCTTCACCGTGCCGCAGGGCAGCGACGTCTCGCTGCGCGTCACCGGCGGCTCCGGCGAGGAAACGCTGAGCTTCGCCGACAAGGGTGGCAATGCCCGCACCATCGACCCGACGGGTCCGCAGGCGGCCGCGATCAAGGCAGCTGCAGTGAACCCGGCGACGCCCAAGTTGCGCCAGTTCACCGGCAAGCTGACGGCCGACGGCACGTTGACGCTGAAATCGGGCGAAGCCGATCTCGGCCAGTGGGCATTCGCGGTGATCCCCGACAAGCCCCCGACGATCCGCTTCGTCGGCGAGCCCAAGCGCGCCGTCAACGGCTCCTTCGAGCTCAACTACCAGATCGACGACGACTATGGCGCGGCGACCGCCAAGGCGGTTTTCGCCCTGGCCGATCCGGCAGCGCCCGATGCGCATCCGCTCTACGGTCCGCCTGAAATGCCATTGGCGCTACCGCGCCGCGGCGGCAAGGCGAACGCCGCCAAGACCACCAAGGACCTCACCGAACACGTCTGGGCCGGCGCCAGCGTCAAGCTGTCGCTGGTCGCCACCGACGATGCCGGACACACCGCGACCAGTGAAACCAAGACCATCTTGATGCCCGAGCGGCCCTTCGCCAATCCGCTGGCGCGGGCGGTGATCGAGCAGCGCCGCCTGCTGGCGCTCGATGCCAACGCAAAGCCGCGCGTGCTCGACCTGATGGACGCGATCACGCTTCGGCCCGAAGACACGTTCGACAACATGTCGCATTACCTCGCCATCATGAGCGCCCGCAGCCGGCTGAAGATGTCCGACAGCGACGACCAGCTGCGCAGCGAGGTTGCCTATCTCTGGGAAATCGCGCTCGGCATCGAGGAAGGCAACCTGTCGGCCGCCGAAAAGCGCCTGCGCCAGGCGCAGCAGGCGCTGCAGGACGCCATCAAGCGTGGCGCCAGCGACGAAGAGATCGAAAAGGCGATGAAGGAACTGCGCGAGGCGATGAACGAATTCCTGCAGGAATTCGCCGAGCGCGCCAAGCAGAACCCGAACGCGCCGCAAATGCAGCAGAATGGCCGCGAGCTGCGCCAGAGCGACATCGACCGCATGATGGACCAGATCGAGAACCTGGCGAAATCAGGCGACCGCGACAAGGCGCAGGAGCTGCTGTCGCAGCTGGAAAACATGATGAACAACCTGCAGGCCGGCCGTCAGCAGCAAGGCGGCGAGCAGGACAGCGAGATGCGCCAGCAGATGGACAAGCTGGGCGAAATCATGCGCCGTCAGCAGGAGATGATGAACGACACCTACCGCATGGACCAGATGCAGCGCGGCCAGGGCCAGCGAGATCAAGACCAGCAACAGGATGGCGACCAGCAGCTCGGCGGACAGGATCAGGACAAACCCGGCCCCGGTGACGATCGCGATCCACTCGCCCGCAAGAAGCCGATGACGGCGCAGGAATTCGCCGAGGCGATGAAGCAGCTGCAGGAAGGTCAGGGCCAGCTGCAAAGCGAGCTCGACAGACTGAAGAAGGGCCTGGAGGGCATGGGCATGCAGCCCAATGAAGGGTTCGGCGAAGCCGGCAAATCCATGGGCAATGCCGAAGAGTCGCTTGGCGAAGGTGAAGGCGACCAGGCTGTCGGCCATCAGGGTCGTGCGTTGGAAGCGCTGCGCAAGGGCGCCAAGGAGATGATGAAGCAATTGCAGGCGATGCAGGGCGACCAGGGCGGTAGCCAGGAAGGCGGCCGCCAGCAGGACGCCGACCGCGATCCGCTGGGCCGGCCACGCGCCAGCCGCGGGCCTGATTTCGGCGATTCGGTGAAGGTTCCCGACGAGATCGACGTGCAGCGCGCCCGCCAGATCCTCGAAGCTATCCGCAAGCGGCTCGGCAACGCGCTCAGCCCCGACATCGAGCGCAGCTATCTCGAGCGGCTGCTCGAACTGAAGTAGCGTCGCCCGGGGCGATCCGAATCCAACCGAAATGGTGACGCCATGCCCAAACTCGGTGCTGTAACGCCCATCTTGCGCATCTTCGACATTGCCAAGGCGCGCGAGTTCTACCTCGACTTCCTCGGTTTCGAGGTCGAGTTCGAGCACCGCTTCGACGACAATGCGCCGCTCTATATGGGCGTAATCCGCGACGGCTGCGTGCTGCATCTGAGCGAACACCACGGCGACGGCGCGCCGGGCGTGGCCATGCGCATCCAGGTCGAGGACATCGCGGCGCTTCATCGCGAACTGATCGGCAAGAAGTATCGTTTCGCCCGGCCGGGTCTCGAAACCACGCCCTGGCAAAGCCGCGAAGTATCGGTCGCGGACCCCTTCGGCAATCGCCTGCATTTCTACGAAGATACGGCAGGCTAGGCAGTTCCGGGAAAGAGCCGCTCTAATCGGACCTGTTGACGAACGCTTCGCGGATCGCTTCCTGCATGCCGTCGATCGCCTCACCTGAGGCATTGGGGTTGCGATGCATCACCACATTCGAGGAATCGATGTGGCCGAACCCGTCGGCGGCGGTGAGCTCGCGGCAGCCGTCCGGAATGTTGCTGTGCGAGATCGGCGCGATCGCCAGGCCAGAGGTGACGGCGAGCTTCAGGCCGCCGGTGGTGTCGCTGGTATAGGCGACACGATAGGCCAGCCCGCGCTGCTCCAGCGATTTGATGGCAAAATCCTTGCACCAGCCGGCCCGGTTGTAGAGCGCGATCGGCACCGGCCGCTCCTCATGCATGTGATGCAGGCTCGATGTCACCCACACCGTCGGATCGTGCATCAGCACCTCGCCGCCACCTGGATCCTGCCATTCGAAGACCACGGCGAGGTCGAGCTCGCCGGCGGCAAGTGCGGCCAGTTGCGCGCCCGAATGCGCATAGCGCACCGTGACCTCGACCTTGGTGTGGCGCTTGGAGAAAGCGCCGAGCGCGCGCGACAGGATGGCGTGGCCATATTCCTCCGGAATGCCGATACGAACCGGCCCGCCGAGCGGCGCCGCCGCCATTGAGGCGGCCGTCTCGTCGAGCAGCGAAACGATGCGGCGGGCATTGACGATCAGCTCGCCTCCGCGGCGCGTCAGCGCGACGCCGCGCGAGCCGCGTTCGAACAGGCTGTCGCCGACCAGCTCCTCGAGCTTCTTCATCTGCATCGACACAGCCGACTGGGTGCGGCCGGCCTGCTCCGCCGCCCGGGTGAAATTGCCAGCTTCTGCAATGGCCACGAAGGTGCGCAGAAGATCGCTGTCGAGGGTTGGTCGCATCGAATCCGTCATAAGCAAATTTGATTGCTGGTATCATTCCAATTCGTTTGCAACATGTCAAACGCCGGACGATAGTCAGCCTACCCATTGGATATGCGACCGCGAAATCGGTTGCGGGCCAATCGAAGAGTCCTCACTCATACCCGCTGCCCGAAACGGTGGCGGGTTCTTTTTACTCCGCGGCCGGGCGGTGGCGGGCAGTTCAAATGGAAAGAGCACGATGTCGTCCGAAAACCGCTTCGCACTTTTCGGCATCATGCTCTAGGGGCCGGCAACAACGCATGCGCAACCGGATCGTTCTCGGCATCATCAGCCTGTGCCTTGGCGTGCTGGTGTTCTCGCTCCAGGACCCGCTCGTCAAGGCGGTGTCGGGCGGCTATCCCGTCACCGAAGTGATGTGGATCCGCTCGATCGTCGCTCTGCCGATCCTGATCGTTCTCGTCCATGCCGATGTCGGCTTGCGGGCCATCGCCTCGAAGCGGTTCGGCCTGCTGACGATCCGTGCCTTCATCCAGTTCAGCTCCTATACCGTCTACTACCTGGCGATCGCCGCCTTGCCGCTCGCCGACGCGGTGGCGCTCTACTTCATGGCGCCGCTGTTCATCATGGCGATGGCGGGACCCTATCTCGGCGAGCGCGTCTCCTGGCAAACGCTCGCCACTGTGCTGATCGGCATGCTGGGTGTCGTGGTGATGCTGCGCCCGGGCGCCGGCCTGTTCGACTGGGCGGCTTTCTTGTCGCTGGGTTCGGCGCTGCTCTACGGCTTTTCGCAGCTGATGGCGCGCAAGATCGGCGACACCGAATCCTCCACCGTCATGGCCTTCTACCAGAACGGCGCCTACCTCGTCGGCGCCGCCGCGGTTGCTGGCACATTCTGGCTCGCCGGCATTACCCACGCTGTCCACCCCAGCCTCGAATTCCTGGTGCGGCCATGGGTCTGGCCGACGACACCGGATTTCCTCAAGATGGCAGCCTGCGGCTTCGTCGCCTCGGCCGGCATGATCCTTCTATCGCAGGCCTATCGGCTGGCGCCGGCCAACCGCGTCGCCACCTTCGAATACACCGGGATCATCTGGTCGCCATTGTGGGGCTTCCTGTTCTTCGACGAAGTGCCGCGCTCAACCACCGCCATCGGCGCCGCGCTGATCATCGGCGCCGGGCTGCTCGCGCTCAACACCGAGCGGCGCAAGGGCGTCACCCCAGTCCTTGCAGCAAGCCAGGATGCGGCTTGAAGCTAGAGCAATTCCAGGAAAAGTGTGAAGCGGTTTTCCGTCCGGAATTGCGTAAAAACAAAGACATAGAGCAGTTCTGCGTTTCCGTGAAACGATGAACTGCTCTATGCGAAGCAGGCCAGTGCCTGTTCGACGCGGGAGCGGATTTCGGCCAGCGTGAACGGCTTTTGCACGACATCGATAATGATGCCGTTCAATTCCTCGGCGCGTTCGCGCTGATCGGCATAACCGGTCATCAGCAGGATCTTCATATCAGGGAAAAGCCTGGCCGCCGCGATCGCCATCTCGATGCCGTCCATCTCCGGCATGCGGATGTCAGAGACGACGAGGTCGTAACCGCCGCCTGCGGCACTGATCATCGCCAGTCCTTGCGCACCGTCGGCGGCAATGTCGATTGAATGCCCGGCGCGTTCGAGCGCGCGGGCGGCGAGGGTGCGGACGGACTCATCGTCCTCGACGATCAGAAGCTTTGCCATGGGCCGGAATTTGGCGGGCAAAAGTTGACTTTTTCTGAAAATTTGAAGCGTCGGACGCCTTTTCTCAGGCATCCCCTTTGACGACGCCGACGAATGGCAGTTCGCGAAAAGCGTGGGCGACGTCCATGCCGTAACCGACGACGAAATAATCGGGACAGTCGAAGCCGACATAGTCGGCATTGAGCTCGGTCTGGCGGCGCATGCGCTTGTCGAGCAGCACCGCGATGGAACAGCTTTTGGCGCCGCGGGACAGCATCAGGTTGCGGGTGAAGGAGAGCGTCTTGCCGGATTCGAGGATATCGTCGATCAGCAGCACGTCGCGGCCGGCAACCTCATTGTCGATGTCGCGCAGCACCCTTACCTCGCCGCTGGTGGTGCCGGCGCCATAGCTGGAAATGAAGATGAACTCGACCTCCGGCGACAGCCCGACATCGTGCATGGCGCGGATCAAGTCGGCGGCGAAGATGAACGAGCCCTTCAGCACCGAAATCACCAGCAGGTCGTGATAGTCGTGCTCGGCAATCTCCTTGGCGAGTTCGAGATTGCGCCGCGCGATCGCGGATGCCGAAAACAGGACCTCGATGTCCTTGCCGCGCACAACTGGCATTTATTGCCCCTTCAGAATGGAACACCGATCTTGGTGCGTTGAGAGGCCACGGGCCAATCTCACCTGAATATCAACAAAACTAGCCGGCGAAAGTGACCGCGACAGCTTTGACGCCGGTTCTAGGCACATCGAGGCGGCTGGAAAAGCCGAATCTTTCGCCGGGCGCCAGCGAACGGTTGGATGTCCCCAACGTATAGCGGGTGATGCGGCTGTCATTGCCGGTGACGCGGATTTCCAGCGGCGGCAACGGCCCGGCTCTCACCCCGTCATTGACGGCTTCGCCATCGACGAACAGCACCGGAGTGGCGCCAGACGTGTCGACACGCGAGGTGACGCCGGCAATGCTGAGTACGGTGCCCGCCGGCTGGTCGACCGTCCAGAACGGCGTCTGGCGCACCAGAGCGTGGCCGCCCGAGACCCAGAAGGCGGCGAGCGCCGCACCGACGCCGGCGATCCAGAAGACCGGCCCGCCACGCGACGCCGGCGGCCGCACGGTTGCGGCTTCCGGCTTGCGCAGCATCTCCATGCCTTCGATCGACGGTGTGGCCATGCTGCGCGCAGGCGGCTGGATGGCATCCGCCCTTGAGACACCACGTGGCAGCACCTCATAATCGGCATCGACGATGTCGGTCGCCAATGGACGCAATTCCGGCGCGACACTTGTCCCGGTCATGATTTCGCCGGAAACCGGGCGCGCGGTTCGTTGCTCAGCCATCATGGCCCCGCTGTTCGCTCTTCGTTTCTTTTGCGTAAATGGAAATGGTTAACGCTTCCCCACCGGAACCCTTGTGACGCATTCAAAAACAGCGAAAATTAACCGACGGTTAACCATGGCGGCCGATGGTCGTTTGACAGAAAGGGCTGGCACGCCGCCGCCACAGATTCCAGGTCGTCGCACGTGATCCGCTTCGAAAATGTCGGCCTCCGCTATGGCATGGGTCCGGAAATCCTCCGCGACATCTCCTTGCACATCCCGGAGAGCTCCTTCCAGTTCCTGAGCGGGCCCTCCGGCGCCGGCAAGACGACGCTGCTGCGCCTCTTGTTCATGTCGCTGAAGCCGACGCGCGGGCTGATCACCATCTTCGGCAAGGATCGCTCGCGCATCTCGCGCGCCGAACTGCCGCATCTCAGGCGCCGCATCGGCGTGGTCTTCCAGGATTTCCGCCTGCTCGACCACATGACCACCTATGAGAATGTCGCCCTGCCGCTGCGCGTGCGCGGCCGCGAGGAATCAAGCTACCGCACCGACGTCACCGAACTTTTGAAATGGGTTGGTCTGGGCGAGCGCATGCATGTGCTGCCGCCGGTCCTGTCGGGCGGCGAAAAGCAGCGCGCCGCGATTGCCCGCGCACTGATCGAGCAACCCGAAATCCTGCTGGCCGACGAGCCGACCGGCAATGTCGACCCGCCGCTGGCGCGCCGTTTGCTAAGGCTGTTCATCGAACTCAACCGTCTCGGCACCGCGGTGGTTATCGCCACCCACGACCTCGGCCTGATGGAGCAGGTCGACGCGCGCCGCATGATCCTGGCCGGCGGAAGGCTGGATATCTATGACTGAGCTATCCGCCGAACAATTGCATGAAGAGGCTGCGGAGCCGGCGGCGACGACGCAGCGCGTCCAGCGCCGCATGGCGCCGATCGTGCCGGCGCAGAACATTGCTGGCCGCGCTCTGGTGCTGGTCATCGCCATCATGACCTTCCTGTCCTGCCTGACCTTCGGCGCCGTCACGCTGGTGCGCGATACCGCCTCGGTCTGGGAGAACCAGATCTCGCGCGAGGCGACCATCCAGATCAAGCCCGTCGACGGCCTCGACATGGAGGCAGCCCTTGCCCAGGCCTCGCAGATCGTCGGCGAATTCCCCGGCGTGAAAGAGACCAAGATCATCGACCGCGACGCAACGGCGCGCCTGCTGGAGCCGTGGCTGGGCACCGGCCTCAACATCGACGAACTGCCGGTGCCGAGGCTGATCATCGTCACGATCGACGAAACCAGCCCGCCCGACTTTGCCGCCATCCGCGCGGCGATCACGCCCAAGCTGCCGAGTGCTTCGCTAGACGATCACCGCACCTGGGTCGACCGGCTGGTCGCCATGGCCCGCACCACGGTCACCATCGGCATCGCCGTCTTGGTGCTGATGCTGTCGGCGACAGTGCTGACGGTGGTGTTCGCCACCCGCGGCGCGATGGCCGGCAACGGCCACATCATCGAGGTGCTGCATTTCGTCGGCGCCGAGGCACGCTTCATCGCGCGCGAATTCCGCTGGCATTTCCTGGTCACCGGCATGAAGGGCGCTGCCGCCGGCGGCGCCGCGGCGATCCTGGTTTTCATCGTCTTTTCCTGGTGGTCGTCGCGCAACATGGCAACGCCGCAGGCCGACCAGGCGACCGCTTTGTTCGGCAATTTCGCCATCGGATCGGCAGGCTATCTCGGCGTCGGCCTGATGGTGCTGGTGATCGGCGGGCTGACGGCGGCGACATCGCACGCCACCGTCGTCGCCTATCTCAGCGACATCGATGTCCGTCAGCCGGATGCGGGCTGAGCAATGACGGCAGAAGCGAAACAGCCTAGCGAGGCAAGGACAGGAACAAAGGGGCGATCACGGATCGAAAACTGACGTAACGCAATGTGCGCTTTTTTCCTTATCAAGGCGGCATTTCAGGATTAACCATAGGATGATGAACGCGCGGGAATCGACCGGAACGGCTGGGCAGATGCCAGTGGTGGGTGCGCGTGTGCGCACCGGGCCGAGCCGTTTGCGCACCGCCCTTCGTCTCGCCTCCCTGTGTCTGCTCCTGCTGGTGGCGCTGTTTGCCGGCGGCTTCGGCTGGTTCGCCAGCAAGGTCAGTCACATGACCACGCCTGCCAATCCGGCCAAGGCCGACGCCATCATCGTCTTGACTGGCGGCCAGGCGCGCCTCGACGCCGCACTCGACCTGCTTGCCTCGGGCAAGGGCGAGCGGCTGCTGATCTCAGGCGTGCATCCCTCCGCCAGCCGTCGCCAACTGCAGGCTGCAACCGGCGGCGACAAGGCGCTGTTTTCCTGCTGCGTCGACATCGACCGCGCCGCGCTCGACACGATCGGCAATGCCCAGGAGAGCGCCAAATGGGTGGAGAGCCACGCCTATGGCAGCGTCATCCTGGTCACCAACAATTATCACATGCCGCGCAGCCTGCTGGAGATGGGCCGCCTGCTGCATGGCGCCAGGCTCGAACCCTATCCGGTGGTCAACACCAATCTCGACAATGGCGACTGGCTGACCAAGCCGGAAGCGCTGCGCGTTCTCCTGACCGAATACAGCAAATACCTGCTGGCGCTGGCGCGCGGCATCGTCCCGATCCGCCAGACCGCCGGCAGCGTCGCGCTGGCCGAGGTTTCGACCGCCAAGGACTGAACCTGTTACCCCTTGACCGCGCCGTCCGAGGCGCCACGCAGCCGGGCAATTTCCTGTTCAAGCTTCTCAATCCGCTTGTCGCGTTCGGCAAGTGCGGCCGCCACGTCGGCGGCCTCGAAACGCTGCGGTATGTGTTGCGGGCAATTGGCATCCCAGGCCGAGACGGTGAACAGGATGACCTGCTCGGGACGCGCCTTGTAGTCCTGCGGCATCAGCTTTGCCAAAAGCTCGGCATCGTCCTCGACGACGCGCGCCGTGCCCCAGATCTTGACGCGCTGCCGATGCGCATAGTCGATCAGGAACAGGAACGCCTGGTTGTTGTCGGCAAGATTGCCCTGGGTGATGAACTGCCTGTTGCCCGAGAAGTCGGCAAAGCCGATGGTCTTCTCGTCCAACACCTTGAGGAAGCCGGCAGGCCCGCCGCGATGCTGGATATAAGGCTGGCCCTCGCCATTGGCCGTCGACAGGAAGACACTGGTTTGCGCGCCGATGAAGCCGGCAAGATCTGGCGTGATAACGGCACTCCATCCACCGCGCTCCTCGGCGCTGGCATAACCCCTGCGCGATCCTTTACGGGTCTGGATTGCCTTGACCGTCGGCGTGAAGGCGACATCGCTGGTGAAGGTGTGAGCGTTCATGGAAACCTCCTCGAGGCCAAACCTCTGGCCACCGTAGCCTCTGATGTAGAGGCTTCCATCTTCCGGATGTAGATGGCATATTCGTAACCTGTCCTTCCATTTTCTGGAACAAGTGATGGATCGCTTCGAAGCCATGTCGCTGTTCGTCGCCGCGGTGGAAGCCGGCAGCCTTTCCGCCGCCGGTCGCCGCTTCGGCATTCCGCTGGCGACGGTCAGCCGCAAGGTCTCCGACCTCGAGAAGCATCTGAACACGCGACTGCTGAACCGCTCGACAAGGCAGCTGACGCTGACCGATGCCGGCCAGGCCTATCTCGCCGCCTGCCGCCGCATCCTGGGCGAGGTCGGCGAGGCCGAGCGCACCGCCGCCGGCGAATACAGCGCGCCGACCGGCGACCTGTTCATCACCGCGCCGGTCGTCTTCGGCCGACTGCACGTGCTGCCGGTGGTCACCGAGTTCCTGGCCGCCTATCCCCAGGTGAACATCCGCCTGACGCTGGTCGACCGGATCACCCAGCTGACCGAGGAGCATCTCGATCTGGCCCTCCGCATCGGCGAACTTGCGCCGTCGAGCCTGGTCGCCATCCGCGTCGGCGCGATCCGCCGCGTGGTGTGCGCCAGCCCCGCCTATATCGCCGCGCACGGCATTCCACAGGAGCCGGAGGATCTGGCTGCGCATGAATGCATCAGTTTCGAAGGGCCCTCCGCCCTCGCCAGTTGGAGCTTTGCGGGCGAAAAGCGGGAGATCATCGTACCGATCCGCTCACGCCTTCGCATCAACACGGCGGAAGCGGCGATCGATGCCGCGATTGCGGGCACCGGCCTGACGCGGGTGCTGTCCTACCAGATCGCGGATGCGGTGCGTTCGGGCGCGCTTGTCCCCGTCTTGCAGTCGTTCGAGCCGCCGCCCTGGCCGGTGAGCCTCGTCCATGCCGGCCAGGGCTTGCTGCCGGTGAAACTGAGGGCATTCCTCGATTTCGCCGCTCCCCGGCTGAAGCAGCGGCTGCTGCAGGCGGCGTGGTAAACTGAGGGCTGGCTGCGGCCATTGCGGCGTTTCCTTTTTGCCCGCGCTTGGTGTAACCAACGCACACCTCCTCAACGGGCCTTTCCCCGCATGCTCTATATCCGCTCGCTGGCGTTCAACTTCGTCTTCTACGTCAACCTGATCGTCCAGATGATCTTCTGGACCCCGTATTATTTCCTGTCGCCGCGCCACCGCGCCTGGTTCGTGCCGAAATTCTGGTCGGGCACCTGCATGTGGCTCTACGACAAGATCGCCGGGACGAAGAGCGAGATCACCGGCCTGGAGAACCTGCCCGAGGGCTCCTTCATCCTGGCGCCGAAACACCAGTCGTTCTGGGACGCGATCGCCTTCTTTCCGTTTCTTCAGGACCCGCTTTACATCCTGAAGCGCGAGCTCACCTGGATCCCCTTCTTCGGCTGGTACATCCTGAAGATGCGGATGATCCCGGTCCACCGCGGCAGCCGCTCCAAGGCGTTGAAGCAGGTCGTTGCCTCGACAAAGCAGGAGATGGCACGCAATCCGCGCCAGCTGATCATCTATCCCGAGGGCACGCGCCGGGCGCCGGGCGACGAGCCGGCCTACAAATACGGCATCGTCGAAATCTATGCGCAGCTTGGCGTTCCGGTGGTGCCGGTCGCCCATGTCGCCGGCCTCTATTGGCCGCGCCGGAAGTTCCTGCGCTTTCCCGGCACGGTCAAGGCGCGCTTCCTGCCGCCGATCCCGCCTGGCCTAGGCAAGGATGAGTTCATGCAGCGGCTGATCGGCGACACCGAAGCCGCCTGCGACCAGTTGCTCATCGAGGCATCGCAGGCACCGAACGCGCCACCAATGCCGCCAACGGCGGTGAAGCGGCTGGCCGAACTCGCCGAAGCTACAAAAACCAAGGCCTGATCTCCGGCGCCGCTTGGGCTCAAGGCCACGCCGCCAATGCCGTTGTCACCACCAGCGTTGCGGCGAACACCAGGTTGATGATCCGCGACGCCAGCGGCTGGCGCAGATACCGCGCGAAGGCAGCACCCGCCAGTAACCACAGCACATGGATGGCGACGATCATCAGGGTGAGAACCGCGAGCCTCGCTGGGACACCGAGAGCGTCAGTGCCGGCCGCTGTCGCGGAGCCGGCAAGCACGGCTGCAATCGCCACATAGGCCTTTGGGTTGGCGACAGCGAGCAGGAAGCCCCCGAGGAAGGTTGGCAGCACCGCCCCGCTCTCGCGTGCCGCCAGCGGCGGCGCCGTCGCTATTTTATAGGCGAGATAGAGGATGTAGGCGGCGGAAGCGACCGCCAGCACCGGCGCCACTCCCGGCATCGAGGTGAGGATAGCCGTGATGCCGGTGGCCACCACCAGCAGCACCGCGACCGTGCCGAGAATGATCCCTAAGGCGTAGCGCAGCGAATTGCGCAGGCCAAAGGCGGCGCCTATCGCCGTAACGCTGATCGTCGCCGGGCCTGGACTACCCATGACGACGCTTGCCGCCAGCACCAGCGCCAGCAATTGCTGCCAGGGCTGCACCTGCGAAAGGATTTCTGTGGCCATGCTGCTCCCTCTCCCACGATAGTGGAGAGCAGTGTGGCGAGCCGGACTTCCGTCGTCTTGAACGATCGTGCCGAACCTGATCGGCAGCCTTCGCTAGGCGCTGGCCTTGTCCAGCGCCGCGATATCCTCGGCAGAAAGCTTCAGCGATGCGGCGCGCACCAGGCTGTCGACCTGGTCCAGCGTCGTGGCGCTGGCGATCGGCGCGGTGATGCCGGGCTGCGCCATCACCCAGGCGAGCGCCACTTCCGCCTGGCTGGCCGAATGCCGCGCCGACACAGCGTCGAGCGCCGCCAGGATGCGCATGCCGCGCGCATTGAGATAGCCCTTCACGCCACCGCCGCGTTCACTTTTGCCAAGATCGGCCTCGCTGCGGTATTTGCCGCTCAAAAACCCTTTGGCGAGAGCGAAATAGGTGATGACGCCGATATCCTCCGCCGCGCACAGATCATGCAGCGGCCCGTCGAAGGACGAGCTATCGTAGAGATTGTATTCCGGCTGCAGCACGGCATAGCGCGGCAGGCCACGCAGGCTGGCCACATCGAGCGCCGCACGCAACTGGCCGGCGTCGAGGTTCGAGGCGCCGATATGGCGGACCTTGCCGGCGGCGAGCAGCTTCTCGTAGGTGCCGAGCGTTTCCTCGTAAGGCGTGGTCGGGTCTGGCCAATGCGACAGATAGAGGTCGATCACATCGGTCTGCAGCCGCTTCAGCGACGCCTCCACCGCCCTTTCGATATGGGCGGCCGACAGGTCCTTCTTGCCTTGCCCCATATCCGAGCCGACCTTGGTGATGACGACGATCTTGTCGCGGTTGCCACGGCTTTTCATCCATTTGCCGATGATCGTTTCGGACTCGCCGCCCTTGTTGCCGGGCACCCAGCGCGAATAGGCATCCGCCGTGTCGATGGCGTTGAGGCCGGCGCCGGCGAAGCGGTCGAGCAGGTCGAAGGAAGTCTTCTCGTCGGCGGTCCAGCCGAACACATTGCCGCCCAGAACCAGCGGCGCGATGGAAAGGTCGGTTTGACCGAGACGGCGTTTCTGCAAGATTGGCTCCGTGGGGCTAGGGGCGGCAGGCGAACCCGAATGCTTCGGGCCGCAGCTAAGCTAGGTCTCGCCGTGCCGAGGTCAAAGGCCTCAGCGAATTTTCCAGCGGACCAGCGCTTCACAAAGGCGCGACCGTTTCGCCCAAAACCTCGCCATTTCTACTGGCTTTGACGCCGGTATTCACCGGGTGGCAGTCCAACTGTGCGGTTGAAAAGCCGGCTGAACGAGGCCGCATCCTGGTAGCCGACCTGATAGCATATCTCCGCAACACCAAGCCTGGTGCCTTCGAGAAGCGACTTGGCGGCCTCGAGCCGTTGGTCCTGGATCCATCGGCCGGGAGTCGTGTGCAACTCATCGGCAAACCGGCGCGCCAGCGTTCGCGGCGACAGGCCGAGATGCGCGCCAAGCAAGGCAAGGTCGAGCGTTCTGAGTTGGCTTCTTGCCAAGACTTCGAGGCGGTCACGCAACGGCTCATGCAAGGGCAGCAGGTCGGTCAGCGGGAATTCATAGGGCGCCTGGCTCTGGCGCGACGGCGGCAGCACCAGGAGTTTACGGACCAGCCGCTCCTCCTTGGCGAAGCCAAGATCCTTAAGAAGCGCCTTGCCGAGCTCGAGGCCTGAAAAGCCTCCGCCGCACGTATAGATCCGGCCGTCCCCGACCAGGACACGGGACGCGTCCCAGCGCACTTTCGGAAAACGGCGCTGGGCATCGGCCTTCAGCCACCAGGAGATCGTCGCGCGTTTTCGATCGAGAAGGCCGGCATCGGCCAGGAAATAACCAGCACCGCAATGCGCGGCGATAATGGCGCCGTCACGCTGCGCCCTGGCGATCAGCGGCGCGGCATGACGGCTCTCTTCCTCCAGTGCTGTAACCAGCTCCGGTATTTGCATGCCGGGCATGGCAAGCAGGATCAGCAGGTCCATCCGCTGCGAGGGTTCGCGTCTGGTGTGAAAGGAAATTCCCGGCGTCGTCGTGGCGTCTGCCTGCCGTGCCACGAATTCGAAGGAAATCGCCGGCGCACCGCGAAGGGTGTTCACCAGATCGAACATTTCGACGAGCGTGGCGGCGACCGCCGAATAGAAAGTCGATGGCAGCCAGATCACGGCGTGAACAGGGCGTTTTTCCACAATTCGTCCTCGAACCAATGATATGGCAAGTTTAGCACATAGATTGTCAATTCTGCCAATTCTGGTTTTTGCCGGCCGAACCTAGGTTCCGCGGCGCCGATGCAAATGTCGGCGCTCGCGGTCTGGTCGCCTCCAGACCGCTGCCATTTGGAGACCGGCATGAAAGCAATTCTATTCGACGAGATCGGCTCACCGCGGGACGTGCTCTATCTCGATGATGTCCCCTCCCCGCGCGTCGGCGATGGCGAAGTGCTGGTCAGGATGGTGTCGGCCTCGGTCAACCCGGGCGACTTTCTGTTCATCCAGAACCTCTATCCCGAACCAAAGAAGCCGCATTTTCCCCGGCAGATCGCCGGAAACCATGGCGCCGGTATTGTCGAAGCGGCAGGGGCAGGCGTCGCCCTGGAACCCGGCACGCTGGTCGCGTTCAGCTACTACAACAGCTGGGCCGAGTACGCGGTCATCCCCGCCGAATGGCTGATCCCTTTGCCCGCCGACTATCCCGCCGAACGCGCCGGGCAGATGGTGAACCCGATCACCGCCTGGGATCTGTTGGGGGATTCCAGGGTGCAGCCTGGCCAGTGGCTGGCGGTCACGGCCGGCTACTCATCGATTTCAACCATGGTGATGCAGTTCGCCCAACGGCGCGGCATCAACGTCATCGCGGTGGTGCGACGCCAGCATCAAAGGCTGGACTTGAAGGCGCTTGGCGCCACCGCCATCCTCGACCTGTCGGACGTGAAGGGCGGCATAAGGGAAGCTGTCATGGACATGACTGCCGGCGCGGGACTGAACGGCATCATCGACAATGTCGGCGGGCCGGCCAGCGGCGAGTTGATCCGCACCCTTGCTCTTGGCGGGCAGATGGTCATCAACGGCGGCATGAGCGCCGAGCGTTTCGAACTGCACAATTTCGACGTGCTGCTGAGCGGCGCCGAAATCAGGGCAAACATCTATCGCTACTTCTTTTCGCCGCCTGTCGAAGCCGACCGGCCGATGCTACGCGAGATTGTCGACATCTTCGGCCAGCCTGGCTTCCACATCCCTGTCGGCGGCATCCATCCGCTGAGCGAGTTCAAGCTTGCCGTCACAAACAGCTTGGATCGCGCCGATCTCGGGAAACAGATCTTCACGATGTAGCGTTGGGCGCGACCCGTCTCGCCACCTCTTCCAGCCAGTGATCGCTGATACCGAGCGCTTCGAGGTGTTCGACCGTGCTCACCACATAGTCCTCATTGTTTCCGGACTGGCCGACGGCGCCGCGGATGACGCTCGCCGCATGTTCTGCATCGAGCCCGCCGGCATACTGCTCATGCTGGCGGTCGACGATGTAGGCGACCGCCGGAACCGTTTCGCCGCCGTCGAGGCGGATGTCGAGCACACGCTCGAGATAGACGCTGGTCACCAGTTCGCGCTCGCGCAGATAGGCAAGCACCTCATCGCGCAACTCGCCGGGCACGCGAAAAGCCAGCCCGATGCAGGAGCCGCCGAGGTCGAGGCCGAGCACCAGGCCCGGCCGCTCACGCGTGCCGCGATGCACGAAGGAATAGACGCAGAGCGACCGCCGGTAGCCGTAAAGGCGGGCGCGCCGGGTCTCGACATGCGCAAATCCGGGCCGCCAGATCAGCGAGCCGTAGCCAAAAACCCAAAAATCGCCCATATCGCCAAGCCTGATTGCACGAGAGTGACGCCGCCGCATCGGAATCGGTGCTCTCTTCTGTCTTTTTGCTTGTTGCGTAAACCACAGTCCACCCGCAACACGCCGCGTTAATGAAAGCCGCAGCATGACGTCAACTGACGAGCGTCCGTCAAAATTTCGCCGCCGGCTGTTCTGGCTCACCGCTTTCGTCGTCATGCTGTTCGGCGTCTACAGCGCCGTCTGGTTCTATGTCGCAGGCCGGGTCAGAAGCGAGGCTGACAAGGCGGTGGCGCAGCTCAACGCCAAAGGCATCGAGGCCGGCTGCGCCAATCTCACCGTCAGCGGCTACCCCCTGAGCTTCGTCGTCTCCTGTGACACGCTGGCCTACGAGGATGACACCAGGAACGTCGCCGCCTCGACCGGCAGCTTCAATTTCGTGGCCGAACTCATCCGCCCCCTGTCGCCCGCCGCCGAGTTGCGCGGACCGCTACGCACATCGGTGCCGGGAATGACGCCGCTATGGATCGACTGGGACAATCTGCAGGCCGGTGCAAAGCTGTCCTGGCCCGTGCCCCGCAGCATTTCGCTGCAGGCCGAAGGCCTGTCCGGCCAGACCGACCCGGCCGACGACACCGACCCGGTTTCGCTGTTCAGCGCGGGAACCGCGGCGGGCGAGCTGCGGCCCGACGGGCAGGACCTCGGCTATGTCGGCAGCTTCACCGATCTTGAGATCGACGCCGACGCGATCGGCGGGCGCGTGCTGCCGCCGCTCGACGGCAGCGGTGACGCAACGCTGAAGAACGGGGTGGCGCTGATGCAGACCGAAGCCAGGAGCCTGCGTGGCCAGGCCGCCGACATCCACAAGCTCGACCTGTCGTCGGGAACCGCGCGCATCACCGTCTCCGGCCCGGTGTCGGTCGACGCCAATGGCCTGATCAATGCCGATTTGACGATCAAGCTGCAGGACCCGAAAGCCGTGGCGGCAATCCTCGCCACCGCAATCCCGGAGCAGAAGAGCCAGATCGAGCAAGGCTTTGCCGGCCTGGCGCTGCTCGGCAACGAACCGTCGATGCCGCTCAAGGTGGTCAAGGGCAAGGCCTCGCTCGGCTTCATTCCGCTGGGCAAGATCAAGCCACTCGACTAGACCATGATCCCAAGGCGGGAACCGCTTTTGGGGGAAGATCATGCTTAGCCAAGCCAATCCATGAGCCTGCCGATAAAATTGCTGAGCGTTGGTGCGCTGACGCTGGACACAATTCTGCGCGTCGAAACCTTGCCCACGCATCAGGGCAAGTTCATCGCCTCGGACGGCGTCCAGATCGCTGCCGGCATGGCGACGAGTGCGGCCTGCGCCGCACGCCGTCTCGGCGCCGAGGTGTTTTTGTGGGCAAGCGTGGGTGACGATGGCGTCGGCGACCAACTGCTGGCAGGCGTCGAAGCCGAGGGCGTCGATTGCAGCTTTGTCCGCCGCGTCAAAGGCGCGCGTTCGGCGCTGGCCTCGATCGTGGTCGACGCCCATGGCGAGCGCATCATCGTGCCCTTCTACGACCCGAACGCCCAGGCCGACCCCGAGGCGCTGCCGGCCACCGACCTCGCCGCCTTCGACGCCGTGCTGGTCGACGTGCGCTGGCCGGGTGCTGCGGCGTTCGCCTTGACCGCCGCGCGCAGCGCCGGCCGTCCGGCGATCCTCGATGCCGACACCGCGCCGCTCGATGTGCTGGAGCGTCTGTTGCCGCTGGCCTCGCACATCGTCGCGTCGGAGACGGCGGCGCGCATCGTCTGCGGCCACGCGCTCGATCCCGAAACCGCCTGCGCCGACCTCGCCAGCCGCACCGATGCCTTCGTCGCGGTCACCGGCGGCGCGGCGGGAAGCTGGTGGCATGACCGGTCCGCCGGCTGCGTTCGCCACATCGCGGCGCCGAAGGTCAAGGCGGTCGACACGCTTGCCGCCGGCGACGTTTTCCACGGCGCCTTTGCCGTTGGGCTTGCCGAAGCCATGCCGCTCGGGCAGGCCCTGCGCTTTGCCAGTGCGGCCGCCGCGCTCAAGTGCCAGCGTTTTGGTGGCCGGCTGGGCGCGCCAAACAGGGACGAGACGCTGGCCATGGTCGCAGCGACCTGGCCCGCCTGAGGAGACTTAGCCCTTCGCCGGATGCTCCACGGCCTGACGGCCGAAGTCCGGCACATCAATATCCTGGCCGGCTTCGATGATCGAGCGGCGCACGGCGCGGGTGCGGGTGAACAGGTCGAACAGCTTGTCGCCATCGCCCCAGCGGATTGCCCGCTGCAGGAAGGCCAGATCCTCCGAGAAGCGTGCCAGCATTTCCAGGATGGCGTCCTTGTTGTGCAGGCACACGTCGCGCCACATGGTCGGGTCCGAGGCGGCAAGACGGGTGAAGTCGCGGAAACCCGAGGCCGAATATTTGATGACCTCGGTCTTGGTCACCGATTCCAGATCGTCGGCGGTGCCGACAATGTTGTAGGCGATGATGTGCGGCAGATGCGAAACGATGGCCAGCGTCATGTCGTGATGCTGCGGGTCCATCGTGTCGATGTTGGAGCCGCAGTGCCGCCAGAACTCCGACAGCTTCTCCAGCGCGGCAGGGTCGGTGCCCGGCAGCGGCGTGAAGATGCACCAGCGGTTTTCGAACAGCTCGGCGAAGCCGGCATCGGGGCCCGACTTCTCGGTTCCCGCCAGCGGATGGCCCGGGATGAAATGCACGCCTTCCGGCACGTGGGGCTGCATCTGCGCAATCACCGAGGCCTTGGTCGAACCCACATCGGTGAGGATGGCGCCCTTTTTCAGCGCCGGCGCGATCTCTTGCGCCACCTCGCCCGACGATCCCACAGGCACCGAGACGATGATCAGGTCGGCGTCACGTACTGCCTCCTTGGCGTCGGTGGTGTAGGACTCACCGAGACCGAGTTCCTTCGCCCGCGCCAGCGTGGTCGGGCTGCGCGTCGCGATGGCGACATGGCGGGCCAGGCCCTCGCGGCGGATGATGCGGGCCAGCGACGAGCCGATCAGGCCGATGCCGACCAGCGCGATCTTTTCGAACATCGGTGATGCCTCATGCTTCGATGAAGTCATGGTGTCTCAGCTTTTCAGGAATGTCGTGAGGGCGTCGATGACGCCGCGATTGGCTTCTTCGGTACCGACGCTCATGCGCAGCGCATTGGGGAAGCCATAGCCGGTAACCCGCCGCAATATATAGCCGCGCTGGGTGAGATAATCGTCTGCCGCCTCTGCCGAATGCTTCTTGTCCTCAGGGAAATGGATGAGAACGAAATTGCCGACGCTCGGCGTCACCCTGAGACCAAGCTTCGTCAGCTCGTCATTCAGCCAGGTCAGCCATGTCTCGTTGTGCACGGCGCTGCGCTCGACATGGGCGCGGTCGCGGATCGCGGCAATACCGGCCTCGATCGCCGTCGCGTTTACATTGAAAGGGCCACGGATGCGATTGATGGCATCGACGATGTGCAGAGGACCGTACATCCAGCCGATGCGCGCACCGCCAAGGCCGAGCTTCGAAAAGGTGCGGGTCATGACCACGTTCTGGGCGCTGCCGGCCAGCTCGATGCCGGCCTCATAGTCGTTGCGCCGGACATATTCGGCATAGGCGCCATCGAGCACCAGAAGCACGTTGCCAGGCAGGGCGGCATGCAGCCGGCGGACCTCCTGGAACGGCAAATAGGTGCCGGTCGGATTGTTGGGATTGGCGAGGAAGATGATTTTGGTCCGCGGCGTCACCRCGGCCAGGATCGCGTCGACATCGGCGCGCTCGTTGGTTTCCCTGACCGTCACCGGGACCCCGCCGGCCGACTGGATGTAGATCTTGTAGATCATGAAGGCGTGTTCGGTGATGATGGCCTCATCGCCGGTCGCCAGATAGGTCTGCGCCAGCAGGCCCAAAATCTCGTCGGAACCGTTGGAGCAGATGATGTTTGCCGGGTTGAGGCCATGCACCTCGGCGATCGCCTCGCGCAGCCGGCGGGCGGTGCCGTCGGGATAGACGTCGAGCTTGGCGGCAACTTCACGAGCCGCCTCGATCGCCTTCGGCGACGGGCCGAGCGGGTTCTCGTTCGACGACAGTTTATGGACCTTGGCGATGCCAGCCGGCGCCGTGCTCTTGCCGGGCACATAGGCGGCGATGTCCATGATGCCCGCGCGGGGCGTTGGCCGTGCCTTGTCCGCTGTCTTGTCCATGTCACAAATCCGTCGAGAATGCCTCCGTCCGGAGGCCGCAGCGGAAATACAAGCCGTGGCTGCGAATGTCGAGAGGCCCGGGCAATAGCTTGCCGTTGACGCCGGGCGGCGCGAGTTCTAGAAGAACGTAACAGTTCCGTGGTGATTTGGCCGGTCGGCTTGCAGCCACGTTAAACAACTCGCTAAAGGGCCGTTTGCGTGACGTAACCGGCTTTGCGATCGCATTGCCGGTTTTTTATTGCCTGACGGCGGGCAAGGAGAGTCACATGACCGCGCTCCGCGCTGCAAAAACCAACAACGAGGCCGACAATCCGTCGAGCCCTGTGTTGCGTTTCGGCCCCGACAAGCCGCTGAAGCTCGACGCCGGCTCGCTGCTGTCGCCGTTCCAGATCGCCTACCAGACCTACGGCACACTGAACGACGCCCGCACCAACGCCATTCTGGTCTGCCACGCACTGACCGGCGACCAGCATGTCGCCAACACCAATCCGGTGACCGGCAAGCCCGGCTGGTGGGAAGTGCTGATCGGGCCCGGCAGGATCATCGACACCAACCGTTTCTTCGTCATCTGCTCCAATGTCATCGGCGGCTGCCTGGGCTCCACCGGCCCGGCCTCGACCAACCCGGCCACCGGCAAGCCCTACGGGCTCGACCTGCCTATCATCACCATCCGCGACATGGTGCGGGCGCAGCTGATGCTGGTCGACCATTTTGGCATCGAGAAACTGTTTTGCGTGCTCGGCGGCTCGATGGGCGGCATGCAGGTGCTGGAATGGGCCTCGTGCTATTCGGATCGCGTCTTCTCGGCGCTGCCGATCGCCACCGGCGCGCGCCATTCCTCGCAGAACATCGCCTTCCACGAGGTTGGCCGCCAGGCCGTGATGGCCGACCCGGACTGGCATGGCGGCAAATATTTCGAGCATGGCGCGCGCCCGGAAAAGGGGCTGGCGGTGGCGCGCATGGCCGCCCACATCACCTATCTCTCGGAAGCCGCCTTGCATCGAAAATTCGGCCGCAATCTGCAGGACCGCGAAGCGCTGACCTTCGGTTTCGACGCCGATTTTCAGATCGAAAGCTATCTGCGCCACCAAGGCATGACCTTCGTCGATCGCTTCGACGCCAATTCCTATCTCTATATGACCCGTTCAATGGATTATTTCGACCTCGCCGCCGACCATGGCGGCCGGCTGGCCGATGCCTTTGCCGGCACAAAGACGCGCTTTTGCCTGGTGTCCTTCACCTCGGATTGGCTGTTCCCGACCGAGGAGAGCCGCTCCATCGTGCACGCGCTCAACGCCGCCGGGGCCTCGGTCTCTTTCGTCGAGATCGCCACCGACCGCGGCCACGATGCCTTCCTGCTCGACGAACCGGAATTGTTCGCCGCCATCAATGGCTTCATCGGCTCGGCCGCGCGCGCCAGGGGGCTCGCCTCATGAGCGTCAACGGCAGCCAGCGCGTCGACCTCGAGGTCGTCGCCAACCTCATCCCGCCGCAGTCCAGGGTGCTCGATGTCGGTTCCGGCGACGGCCTGCTGCTCGAACTCCTGCAAGAAACCAAGCAGGTCGACGGCCGTGGGCTGGAGCTGTCGCAGCGCGGCGTCAATGAATGCGTGGCGCGCGGCCTGTCGGTCATCCAAGGCGATGCCGACACCGACCTCGAATTCTATCCCGACAAAGGCTTTGACTTTGTCGTCCTGTCGCAGACCTTGCAGGCGACCCGCAACCCGAAGCTGGTGCTCGACGAGCTGTTGAGGATCGGCAACCGCGCGATCGTCTCCTTCCCCAATTTCGGCCACTGGCGGGTGCGGCTGTCGCTGTTCTTCAAGGGACGGATGCCGGTGACCGAGGACCTGCCCTATTCCTGGTACGACACGCCCAACATCCATTTCTGCACCATCCGCGACTTCGTCAACCTGGTCGAGGAGCTCGGCGCCTCGGTCGAGAAAGCCACCGCGCTCGACGGCAACGGCCAGAAGATCGGCCTGTCGATGCCATGGTGGTTCTGGAATTTCTTCGGCCAGCAGGCAGTGTTCTTGCTGAAGCGCTGATTTCGAAAGCGAAGCTGACACACGTATTCGACAAGGTGTGATCTTCGCCGGCAAGCTCGTCCTCGCTGCTTTGTCGACAGCGCGAGACCTTTGCCCATCGCGCACAGGTCGGCTGATTTGCTTTTCGTACGTCCGTTGGGACATTGTGCTGCAGCATCTTCGACATTTGAGTCACACTCAGACTGCATCGCAACTTGGAAGTCGGCGTTAACCAAAGTTCAGTGGCATGACCTTGCGTCACCTGTCCTTGCTTTTCGTTAAACTTCATGAGAGTGTTCTGCGCCTGGGTCGCAGCTCGACTATCTGATTACTGCGAGCGCTGGGGGAGATTAAAGGTGATTCTATGCTCTCGCGAGCTGGTCGCAAGCAGCGGCCGGCGGCGGTTGGCTATTATCGCGGCCGGGCTCGTCCCGGCCGGCGCGCCACCCGTGCTCGTCTTCACCGGCGAAAGAAAACCGGGAGCAGAGGTCTTCACCGCCGAATGCAAAGGAAAACTGCCCAACCGTAAATGATTGTGCCTTGGGAGGGACCATGACGATCACGAACAACTTCATCGTCGGATTGCCAATCCAGAAGCTGAAACACGTCGGCACGACCCAGACGCCGCGTCTGCTCGTGATCCATTACTCCGTGACAAACACCGTCGCTCAGGCAGTAACCGCACTGAATGGACCGCCGGCGCTCGGCTATCACATCCTGATCGAAAAGAACGGCAAGGCGTTCCAGACACGAGAATTCACCGAACACGCCGCGCATCCCGGCCGCAGCAACTGGAAGCCCGAAGGCGGGCTGACGATGGGGTCGTCGTTGCAGCGCGGCTCAATTGGCATCTGCTTGATGAACAAGGGCTTCGCCGGCGACCCTGGAGTTCCCAAGAAGAGAGCCAAACTCATCTACAATCCGGATGACCCGTCCATGCAGGAATGGGAGGTCTACCCGGCCGCACAGATAAAAGCCTGCATGGACATCGCACGCGAGATCCTCGGCGCCTATCCAATCACCGAGGTGGTTGGCCACCACGACATCGCGATCAATGGAAAGTTCGATCCCGGGCCATTGTTTGACTTCGCCCCCCTCAACGCACTCACGCCATCGCCGAAGCCGCTAGGGTTCGAGACCAAAGTGAAGACGGGGACCGCTACTTTGAGTGTCCGACGCCTGCCCAACGCCGGCGCAACGGAAGTGGCGGCGCTGCCGAACGGCACGAAGATTCACATTCGCACCGTCGTGTACACCGGCAAGAAGGCCGATTCCCTTGACCCATCTACCGAGACGAACAAGCGCTATCTGTCGCGCTGGGCATCGGTGGATATCGACGGCAGCAACAAGCACGCAGGCTTCGTGAACATGAAGTTCCTCACGAAGACGCCACTCTCTCCGGCCCTGGCCGCAAATCTGTAGGGGAGCGCTCGATCGTCAAGCCAAGCTGGGTTTTCCATAGCGGTCGCAGCAGTCAACCTTTCCAGCGTTGGCGCCAATCTGCCGCAGCCTATCCCAGCACGTCGGTAGCCTTGTGCGGATGCCGGACACCCTCGGCGAGGACCACGTCGGCGTAGGAGTTGTCGGTGCGCAAGGCCAGTATCTGCCGGTAGGCGGGTGAATTGTACCAGCCGCGCGCATTTTCCCTGTCCGGAAACTCGATGACGATCAGATGGCCGGGCCATTCGTTCTCGAGCACGTCCATGTCGCCGCCATGGACAAGAAAGCGCCCGCCAAACGGCTCCAGCGTGGCGTCGATCCTCTGCAGATATTCGACGATCTGCGGGCCCATTGTGACTTGGCGCATATGGGCGACGGCGTAGGCGGTCATGGCTGAACTCCCTGTTCGATCGAGGCCGAACAACCCGGCTTCATGCTGCAATCTGTCGGGATACTGGTGGCCGGTCGATTACGTCAGGAGTAATCGAATGCCTTACACACGTCCGCCTCGACAGTTTGTGATGACATTCCCGTTGCTTTTTTGTAGCGTCGAATCGAACGCAATCCTGAGGCGGGGCAAGGAAGCGGCCGTCCATAGGCCGCTGCGATATCCGGGGCACAGCCGAAGCAACATGTCAAAAACCGCCGACCTCGCTCCGCTGATCTCGGTGATCACGCCGACGCACAATCGCCGCAGCAAGGTGGTGCGCGCCGTCGAGAGCGTGCTGGCGCAGAATTTTGCCCGGTTCGAGCACATCGTCGTCGATGACGGCTCGACCGACGGCACAGCCGCCGCACTCGCCGAAATCCGCGATCCGCGGCTGATCTATGTCGGTTCGAAATGGCGTGGCGCCAATGCCGCCCGCAACGCCGGCATCGAGCGGGCGCGGGCGCCGGTGGTGACGTTCCTCGATTCCGACGACGTCTATTTGCCGGACCGGCTGGTGCGGACGCTGGAGCAGTTCGACAACAATCCCTCGCTCGAAGTGCTGATCAGTTCCTTCGTGTCGGTGAAGGGCAATCGCCGCACCAATTGCGTCAACCGCGAGGCTCTCCTGAGCCGCGACTCGCTGGAACGGGCGCTTGTCGCGCAGACCATTTTCATTGCAGGCTCCGCAATCACCGCCCGGCGCGAGTCGCTGCTGGCCATCGGCGGCTACGACAGCGACGTCACGCGCATGCAGGATCGCGAACTGTTGCTGCGCTTTGCCCGGCGCAGCGGCGCGCAACTGTCCGAAGTGATCGACTGGAAAAAGTACAATTCGGAGAATTCGATCTCCGGCCGCCGCGACGGCTATGTCGAAGCCTATGCCAGTTTGATCGACAAGCACCCCTATATCGCCGACCGCTACCCCCACATTCCGCCTTACATGATCGCCCGGCAGCTCATCGCCGACGCGCTCAAGGGCAGGGTTTCGCAGGCGTTCTCCGGCTATCTGGCCAACCGTTCGTCGAAGGCGCTCGGCTATTCGCTGCCGCAGCTGTTTCGCGGCTATGTCGGCGGCCGGCGCTGGCGCCGCGATCTCTACGCCGAATTTCGCGACAAATACGGTGCGCGGCCAGCTTAGAGCTCCCCTCGGGAACTGTCCCAAAACCTCATTTATCGAGCTCCGGGAAATACGGGTCGGAATAAAGCCGCCGGTCGCGTTCGCCCTGCAGGCAGTCCATCGGCGCTGCCGCGTCGATCGGGACCACGGTCGCATCGGCAATGCCGCTCACCTCCAGGATCAGCTTGCGGCGTATGGCGGTGGCGAATTCCGAGGCCGCGTAGATCGGCAGCACGAAGGAGCCGGGTCCGCCGGTGACGCAGTCGTCATAATACTGGTCGAGATGGCTGAAGGTCGGCGAAGGGCTGATCAGGATCGGCAGGCCGTTGATGACGATGCCCTTGGCCACCGCCGCATCGCGTGTGATGGCGACCGGCAGCCCGGTGTTGTTGGGGCCATCGCCGGAAATGTCGATCACGCTGCGTGGCGCATCGAAGCCGGTGCCGTCGAAAAGCCCGGCGCCGAAGGCCAGCGCGCCGGAAATCGAGGTGCCGCGAAAGCTGCGGAACGGCCGCGCGGCGATCTTGTCGGCGAAGGCGTTGGCGCTCTCCGCGCTGTCGATCACCTGCCAGGCAATGACGCCATCCTCGCGCACGACGCCTGCCCATTCGAAATAGGCAAGCGCGATCCGGCCGGTCGTGCCCGAGCGCACAGCCCTGATGAAATCGGGATGCCTCAGCGCCTCGACATAGCCGGCGCGCTGCAAGGCGAACTCCCGCTCATCCATCGACTGGGAGATGTCGACGGCCAGCACCAGTTCGACATCGACGGCAACGGTATTGGCCGGAGCAGCCACGGGCGTGGTGCAGGCGAGGCAGGCAAGCAGGCTGAGCGCGTCGAGCATGGCCGGACCCACGATGTTTCCATCGGAATCTTGGCCGCGATCGCGGCGAAATAAAGCCTAATGCATGTCGCCCAAAAGTGGCCCCGGTTTTGAGAAAACGACATGCATAAAATTGAGACCTAAAGCGCGTCGCGTGGATCCGCTCAGATGCTACGCGCTTTAGGCTACTTCTTTCGCCGGTTGGTCGGCTTTGGCGGCGGGTCGATGGCGCCGGCCCTGACGTGGGCGCGCTTCAGCGCCGGCGCGCCCGTATCCTTCACGATGCTCAGCGCGCGGGGAAAGAAATGACTATTGTGCAGGCCGCGCCCAATGTTGAGGATCGTGGTGTCGGGCAGGCGTTTTTCCAGCATCGACAGCACGCGCCGCAGCGACGGACCGTCGAACGCATCCATCGCCTCGTCGATGATCACCCATTTCGGCTGCCGCAAGGCAAGCCTGGCGAAGGCGAGCGCACGCTGCTCGTCATCGCCCAGTTCGTGATCCCACCGCGCCGTGCGGCCGAGTGAGGACGACAGCCGCTCGAGACCGACCTCGGCGAGCACCGCCGAAATGTCGGCATCGCTCGCCGGCGCCGGTCCATTCGGGTGGTCGAGGACCTCGCGCAACGTGCCGACCGGGAAATACGGCACGCGCGGCACGAAGATCGGGACCTCTCCCGCCGGCAGGCCGATGCGTCCGCTGCCCCATGGCCACAGGCCGGCGATGGCGCGGAAGAACAATGTCTTGCCGGCGCCTGGATCGCCGGTGATCATGACGCGCTCGCCTGGATGGATTTCGACATGGCTGTCGGCAAGCTTGGTGCAGCCCTCCGGCGAGGCCACCTGGAGCTTTTCGAACGTCAGGCTGCCATTGGCATTGTCGCCGAATTCGATGCGCCTTTCCTTGTCGTGCAGCACATCGGTTTCATCGAGCGCGATGCGGAAGTCGGCGACACGCATCAGCGTGGCGCGCCAGTCGGCGATGCCACCGATATTGTTGATGAACCAGCGCAGCGACGAGTGCACCTGGTTGAAGGCGCCAACCGCCATCATCAGCCCGCCGAAGCTGATATCGCCCGAGAAATAGACCGGCGATGCCACCAGGATGGGCGCCACCACGGTGATCCAGCCATAGGTGTCGGTCACCCAGGACAGGTTGATCTGCGCGGTGTAGATGCGCCGCATGGCGCCCAGCACCGTACCGAGGTCGATTTCGAGCCGTCGTTTGGCATCGGCTTCACCATGGTAGAGCGCAATGGCGTCGACATTTTCGTTGACCCGCACCATCGAGGAGCGCAGCTCGGCCTCACGCGTATAGCGATCGCTGTTGAGGCGGATCAGCGGCCGCCCGACCAGCCAGCTGAGCCATGAGGCGATTCCGGCATAGAGGAACGCGGCCCAGACCATGTAGCCCGGTATCGCCAGCGACCAGCCATTGATGTGGAAGACGAAGCCCGACGACAATTGCCACAGCACCCCGACGAAGGACACCAGCAGGATGAAGGACTGCAGCAAGCCAACGCCGAGGTCCGTCGTCAGGTCGGACAGATGCGCGGCATCCTGCTGCATGCGCTGGTCGGGATTGACGCCGATGGCGCCGGCATTGGCGAGGCGAAAGGCCCGCGCCGGCCGCATCCACTGATCGATCAGGTCGAGCGTCAGTGCCTCGCGCAGCTTCAGCCGGATCATCTGGTTGAGCCAGGTCTGAGCGATGTTGAGCAGCAGCAGCGTACCGGCGATCATCGCAAAGATCATGAGCTGGTGCAGGAAGGCCGCCATGTCACGACGCGCCAGCGCATCATAGAAAGGCTGGTTCCAGCGGTTGAGCAGAACCTGGCCGATCGACGTCGCGACGATGACCGCCATGATGCCGACCGACGTCCACACCAGCCATTTGCGCACCGGCGAGCTTAACAGCGCGCGTTTGATCGTCGCCACCTGGTCACGCAGGCTGCTGGCTTCGACGGTTACCGGCTGGGCTGCGGCGTTCGTGTCCAGTTGATCAGCCATGGCCTGGGTCCTTGCGTTCAAAAGCGGTGCCGAAGCCGGATGGAGAGACTTGAAGGCATCCGCCGCTCAAACGGCTCGCGAATGCGTCTGCGACAGATAGGTGGGAAAACCCAGCGCAACACCCCATGATCACGAATGTGTCACCTGGCGCGTGGTCGAGGTCACCGCTTCGGCCTGGCGGCCAAGCCTTGTCGCGCCGTGCGGCGACAGCACCGGCACGAAGACGCGCCGCGAAGCGCGCTGTGCGACCGGCACGCCCTGATAGAGCCGCTTTTGCGCCTCGACCACGATGACGCCGGAAAAGATCGGCCAGAACCGCCGGCCGGCGCGCTCCAGCACATTGTGGAACCGCATCATGAAGCGCCGCGGCGATGGCGGGAAGAACAGCGCGTCGGACCAGGAGGCCGGCGTGAAGTTCGCCTCGCGCAGCAATTCGGTGAGCTGGCCGCGCGAGAACGGCCGGCCATTGCCGAACGGCGTGTGCTCGAACCGGGCCCAGACGCCGCGCCGGTTGGGCACGACGATGACGACGCGGCCCGCCGGCGACAGCACCCGCCAGATCTCGTTCAACGTCTCGCGCGGGTTTTCGACATGTTCGAGCGAATGGACCAGCAGCATGCGGTCGATGCAGGAATCGACCAGCGGCAGTTCCTCGTCGAAGACCAGCGCCGTCGACGTCGGTCCGTTCGCCGGCCAGACCACCGCACCCTGGGTGGCCGGCATGAAGGCAAAGACCCGCTCGGCATCGGTGCCGAACCGCTCCAGCCACGGCAAGGTATAGCCGAGCCCGACCAGCCGCTCATTGGGCACGGTCGCCCATAGCGACGACAGCGCCATGGTGATCGAGCGTTCGGCCAGGCGGCCGAGCGTGGTCGAATAGAAGGAACGGAGATCGACGATATCGGAATGCATGCGCCGGACGGTAGCTGCGATGCCGCTCAAGTTCAACAAAGGCGCCGAGCCGAACAGAAGCTAAGTTCAACAAAGCCGGATGACATCAGGGGCCAAGCGCCCTATGTCTGCGGCGACAGATGGAGAGATCAGAAATGCCGGTCGAAATCGAACAGTTCATGTGCCGCAGCGACAATTTCGGGGTGCTGGTGCACGACCCCAAGAGCGGCGAGACCGCCATCATCGACGCGCCCGAAGAGGCGCCGATTCTGGCCGCGATCGAGCGTACCGGCTGGAAGCCGACGCTGATCCTGACCACCCACCACCATGTGGACCATGTCGAAGCCAATCTGGCGCTGAAGGAGCGCTTCAAGCTGCGCATCGTCGGACCGGAGGCGGAAAAGGAAAAGATTCCCGGCATCGACGAGACCGTCGGCCAGGGCTCGGTCGTCCACCTCGGCGGCGAGCGGATCGATGTCATCGCCACGCCCGGCCACACGGCGGGCCACGTATCCTATCATTTTCCGGCCTCGAAAGTGGCGTTCACCGCCGACACGCTGTTCGCGCTCGGCTGCGGCCGGCTGTTCGAATGCAAGCCGCCGGTGATGTATGACTCGCTGAAGAAGCTCGCCGCACTGCCGGCCGACACGGTCATCTATTGCGGCCACGAATACACGCTTTCCAATGCCCGCTTCGCGCTGACCGTCGACCCGAGCAATTCTGCGCTGAAGGAGCGGGCGGCGAAAATCGAGACGCTGCGCGCCGACAACAAGGCGACGCTGCCGACCACGATCGGCGAGGAACTGTCGACCAATCCGTTCCTGCGCTGGCACGACCCGGCGATCCGCAAACATCTCGGCATGGAAAAGGCCAGCGATGCCGACGTGTTCGCCGAGATCCGCAAGCGCAAGGACAATTTCTGAGCATCGTTGCGGGAACAGCCATGACCAGCGCCGCTGAAATCATCGCCACGCTTGGCCTCAAGCCGCATCCGGAAGGCGGCTGGTATGCCGAGACCTTTCGCGATGGCGCCGGCGGCGCGCGTGGCCATTCGACAGCGATCTATTTCCTCCTGGAACAGGACCAGATTTCGGCCTGGCATCGGGTCAAGGACGCGGCCGAGGTCTGGCATTTCCATGCCGGCGCGCCGCTGGCGCTGTCGATGTGCGAGGAAGGCAGTCCAAGGGTTAACCAGGTGATCGAGCAGGTGCTCGGCATTGAACTTGCGGCGGGCGAGCGGCCGCAGATCGTGGTTCCGGCCGGCTGGTGGCAATCGGCGCGCAGCCTCGGCGAATGGACGCTGGTCGGCTGCACCGTGGCGCCAGGCTTCGACTTCGCCGCCTTCGAAATGGCCGAACCCGGCTGGGAACCTAGCCCAGCAAAAAGCCAAGCGTGATTGCCAACTGAGCGGCATAGTACAGCACCCAGACCGTATAACGGATACCGGCGCGATAGGGCGCTATTGCCGGCACCAGGAATTTTTCCGTGGCAAGCAGTCCGTCCGACGCCATGAACAGGACGGCGCCGGCGATGACCCACCGATTGTCGAGCGTCAGCGCCGAAATGCCCATCGCCAATATGGCTGCGATATAGACGGCGATTGGCACCCGCAGGCTTGGGCCGACACGGCGCCAGAGTGCTGCCAGCATGACGACCACGAAGGCGGCCATGGCGAGTGCGATGGCGCCGCGCCATGTTTCGGTGCCCAGCACATCCAGCCCGCCGCCGCTGCGCAGGAAGAGCGGCACATAGAGAATATGCGCCACCAGGAAGCTGGCCAGACCGCCGAGGAAAGCCTGTTCGCCGTCACGCGACAGGAAGGCGTCGCCGACGGCGCTGAGCGCCAGTGCCGCGACAAGCAGCAATGGCCCGCCTTGCATGAAGGCGAGCACGGCAAGCATGCCGACCGCCAGCGTCTTTGCCGCCGAACGGGCCAGCGTCGGCCGCATATCCAGGGTGAAGGCGTAGATCACCGCCGCCACCAGCGAAAAAATCAAAGTCGCATTGGCGTTGGCGTCGATGCCGCCGGCAAACGGCATCGTCATGCCTTGGCTCCGATCTCAGCCGGCTTGCGCAGGAACAGCGACTTCGCCGCAAGGGCTGCTCCGCCGGTTATCAGCACACAGGCGGCGAGGATGCGCAGCGATGGTTCGGCGACGCCGGCCGCGATCAGCACCAGCGTCGACAACAGCGGCGCCGCATAGCTCGCCGCGCCGAGCACCTGGATGTTGCCGCGCTTGACGCCGATATCCCAGGCGTAGAAGGCCGCACCCACCGGCATCAGCCCCAGACCAAGCACGGCCAGCCACTGGCCCGGACCGTCGGGCAGCACTGTCTTTTCCAGCAACAGATGGCAGACGAGGGACAGGGCTGCGGTGGCTGCGCAGAACCAGGTGACGATCGAGGTCGGCACCGCCGGAAAACGCCGCGACAGCAGCGAATAGGACGACCATAAGAGCGCGCAGACCGCCGCCATCGCATAACCGAAGGCATAGCGCGCATCGAAGGCAAGCCCGCCGCCCTTGGTGACGATGAGGACCGTGCCGGCCAGCCCGAGCAGCGCGCCGACGACATGGTTCCAGGCCAGTTTTTCGCCCGGCATCAGCGCCGAGCCGAGCACGATCAGCAGTGGCCACAGATAGGCGATCAGGCTTGCCTCCACCGCCGGCGCGTTGCGCAGTGCGGTGAAGTAGAAGAAGTGGTAGCCGAACAGGCCGGCAATGCCGATCAGCCAGACCTGGCGCGGGATCTGCTGGCTTTTGTCAGTCGCCGGCATGAACAGCCGGGCGACCAGCCCGACCGCGGTGCCGATGGTGAAGGTGATGGCCGACAAAAGGAATGGCGGGACAGCGCCCGACGCGTCGGTGAGCAACGCCAGCAGCGCCCACATGGCAACCGCCGAGAAGCCGATCAGTGTTGCGCGCCCCATGCCCGTCTCCGGCGGCGCGCCCCATTTCTATTCGGGTGGGAGCGCCTATTCTGTTGCTTCGAACCGCCCCGCGCTGACGGTCAAGGTGCCGATCTGCGTCCCGACCGTGGCGTGGATCGGCGCATATACGCCGGTTTGGCCGAGCGGTGCAAACGTCACCATCATCTTGCTCTTGTTCTTCAGGTAATTCAGCGCCTTGCGGCCCTTGCGGTAGCCCGCCACCGGCTCGAAGCTCATCTTGCAGGTGATGGTGTCACCCTTGTAGCCCTTGACCGAGATCGAGCCTTTCGAAGCGTAGGTCAGCGTCAGGTCGGCGCGCATCTCGCCGTCATAGAACTTCACCTTGCGGCCGCACACCTGGTCGAGGCTGTCGGCATGGATGACGGTGGCGGCCATCGGATCGAGCACCGACCTCAGATCGTTGCCGCCCAGCGGTATCCAGGTCTTGGGGTTGCGCTTTTTCGGCTCGGGGATGACCTGGGTGGCGGTAACCGCGCCATTGGCAAAGCGGATGTCGACGACGGAGGCCTTCTTGCCGGACTTGTAGTCGGCGCGAAACGCCTGCGGCTGCATCTGCTTGCCCAGGATCTTGCCCTTCGACGAGATCGTGCCGCTCGTATCGTCGAACAAAGTGGCGAGACCAGCGGCCGCGACGGTGCCGTCGATGGCATAAGTGTCCCCCTGGTATCGGCTGGAGAATGTCGCCTTGGCCACCGAGAGGCCGAGGAACGACACCGTGTATTCGCCCTTGAAGGACTGTGGGGCAGCTGCCGGCGCGGCTGCAAGGGTTGAAGTCGGCAAGGCAACGGCAAGCATGGCGACAACGGCATGTGACGGACGAAGCATGGCGGGGATCGGTCCTTGATCTTTAAAAGCCGGAGGCGGGCGACCCCGGCTTGCAATGTCCCTGTGCGACCGCTTATAGGCTGAATTCCGGCCTTTATGTGAAATGCCCGTCACAGGCATGGGCAAGCCGGAGCTTGACGCCCCGGCGAAATGCAACTATGGAACGCCAACTTTTTCCATAAGGCCGCCTGACTAAAACCGCGCGCCGCCCGGCGCGGGCGAAAATGGTTTGGCAGGCTTAGAAAGAACTGAAGGTTAGAACCATGTCCCGTACCTGCGAACTCACTGCCAAGGCAGTCCAGACCGGCAACAATGTGAGCCACGCCAACAACAAGACCAAGCGCCGCTTCCTGCCGAATCTCGTCAATGTGACGCTGATTTCGGAAGCGCTGAACCAGAATGTGCGCCTGCGCATTTCGGCCAACGCCCTGCGTTCGGTCGAGCATCGCGGTGGCCTCGACGCCTTCCTGGCCAAGGCCGACGCCAAGGAACTGTCGCAGCGCGCGCGCCTGTTGAAGAAGCAGATCGCCAAGAAGCTGGCCGACCAGCCCGCAGCGTAAAGACTTTAAGGCGGGGGACGACCGCCTTTTGAGCATCGGAGCAATCCGGTGCTCAAACTATTAGGCAGCGCGATCCTGATTTCGGATAGCGGCTGGCTGGTTCCATTACCCAGGATAAAAAAATGATTTCCTTCTCGCGATATCTGCCCTTTGTGGCCGCCATGGCGCTTGTCGTCGTGGCATCGAACATCCTCGTGCAGTTCCCGATGCAGGGCCAGGTCGGCGGCCTGTCGCTGGCCGACATCCTGACCTGGGGCGCCTTCACCTACCCCTTCTCCTTCCTGGTCACCGACCTTGCCAACCGTCGCTACGGCCCGACCGTCGCGCGCCGCATCGTCTTCGTCGGCTTCATGACCGCAGTGATCTGCTCGATCCTTATCCCGCCCTTCCTGTTTCGCCACGGCCTGATCGAGTTCGAGACCGCTGCCGACCGGCTGGTGCGCATTGCGGCGGCTTCGGGTGCGGCATTCCTGTGCGCGCAATTGCTCGACGTCACCGTGTTCAACCGGCTGCGCCGGCAGAGTTGGTGGCGCGCGCCGATCGTCGGCACGCTGGTCGGCTCGGTGTTCGACACCGTCGTGTTCTTCAGCATCGCCTTTTCGGCCCTGTTCGCCTTTGCCGGGCCCAACGACAGCTTTGCGCTGGAGACGGCGCCGCTGATGGGCGTGCTGCCGGTGGAAACCATGCGCTGGGTCTCCTGGGCGCTGGGCGACCTCTCGGTGAAGCTGATCATCGCCGTGGTGGCGCTGATCCCCTACCGGCTGCTCGCCGCCCGCTGGAGCCAGCCGGCCGTGGCCGCTTAACGCTGTGATCCCCTGGGTCCAGCTCGACTCGGCCAAAACGCCTGACGGCGGGCAAGAACTGCGCCTCAAGCAGCGCGGCAGCGAATTCTCGATCATGCTCGGCACCAACGAGCTGATGAACAGCCGCCTCAGCGGTTCCGAGGAAGCGCTGGCAAAACTCTCCTGCGACAGGATTGCTGGACACAGCCGACCGAAAATCCTGATCGGCGGCCTCGGCATGGGCTTTACGCTGCGCGCCGCCCTTGCCGAACTTGGCAATGACGCAGGCATCACCGTCGCCGAGCTTGTCCCGGCGGTCATTGCCTGGGCACGCGGCCCGATGGCAGCACTTTTCGCCGGCTCTCTCGACGATCCCCGTGTGATCGTCCGCGAGGCCGATGTCGGGCACATCATAAGATCCGACAAGGCGACCTGGGAGGCCATCCTGCTCGATGTCGACAATGGCCCCGAAGGCATCGTCTACAAGGCAAACGATGCCCTCTATGGCGCCGCCGGCCTCGGCGCGGCGCGTGCCGCGCTGAAGCCCGGCGGCGTGCTGGCGGTGTGGTCGCAGGGGCCTGACAGCGGCTTTACGCGGCGGCTGAAGCAGGCAGGTTTTGCGGTCGAGGAGGTCAAAGTGCGCGCGCATGGCAAACGCGGCGCGCGCCATGTCATCTGGATCGCGACCAATCCTTAGTACGTTCAATCCTTGTGCAGGATGAATTCCAGATAGAGGTTGCGCTGCAGGATCGAATGGTTGTCGTCCGAGATCAGCGACACCATCACCGCGCCGTCGTCGCGGGTCCAGACGTCGAGCCCTTCCATATTGTCGATCTGGTAGCCCATGTCGGCTTCCATCAGCACCGGTCCGTCGGCGACAGCGCCCTTCTCGACGCTTTCGCCATAGATGCGTCTGAGCCGCATCTTCACGCCGCCGGCCATCGAAAAGCTACGCTCCAGGAGCAGCAGGTCGCCATCCGGCAGGAAGGCGCCGTCGGTGATGTCGAAATCGCCATTGCGCTTGACGGTGAAGACGCCCTTGTGCGGCCCTTCGATAATGGCGGCATAGATGTTGCCGGCCTTGTCCAGGCTCTTTTCCGAGACAACGACCAGCCCGCCCTCGTGTTGGCCGTAAGGATTGGCATGGGTGACGGTCTCGAAGCCGCGGTTCTGCCGGAGCTCCCGGGCCGGAACCAGGAAGTTCAGCTGCTTGAACGGCGCCTTCATATTGTCGGGATCGATCTTGAACTGGGCGACGCGGTGGTTGCGCTCGAAGCCTACCGTGGCGATGCCGTCCTGGACGGCCAGGCCCTCGGCGTCGACCTGCCATTTCTTGTCGATCGGCCGGCCCTGCTCATCGACCATCTGCTGCATGCGGAAATTCTGGACGCCCGACGGTCGCTTGTCGGCATCGTGGGTGATGGTGCCAAAAAACCAGAAGCCGGTGTCGGCGACGCCGACGAAATCACCGCCAGGCTTGAGGAAGCGAAATGCGGACAGCGCGCCGAAATCGCGCGTCGGCGAGGTCATTTCCAGCCCACCGACAAATTCCAACGGCCCGAACTGTTTGTCGGTGCTGCCGATATGGAAGACGGTGATCGGCCGTGCCGAGACTTCGACCGGCTCGACCGCGTTCGGCCCGGCGGCGATAGCCGGCGTCAAAGCCAGACCGAGCAGCGCCGTTGCGGCGAAAAGCGTCTGCCGGAGGCAGGCTGGCAAAAGGATCATCCGGCGCGCCGATAGCCGCCGCGGCGTGTGTCGCGCGCGTTTTCCTCGGCAAACAGCGAGGCCAGTTGCTCGGTCATGGCGCCGGCCAGTTCCTCGGCATCGACGATGGTGACGGCGCGGCGGTAGTAGCGGGTGACGTCGTGACCGATGCCGATGGCCAAAAGCTCCACCGGCGAGCGCGTCTCGATCAGTTCGATGACGGCGCGCAGATGGCGCTCGAGATAATTGCCCGGATTGACCGACAGCGTCGAGTCGTCGACCGGCGCGCCGTCCGAGATCATCATCAGGATCTTGCGCTGTTCGGGCCGGGCGATCAGCCGGTTGTGCGCCCACAACAGCGCCTCGCCGTCGATGTTTTCCTTGAGCAGGCCCTCGCGCATCATCAGGCCGAGATTGCGCCGGGCGCGCCGCCACGGGTGGTCGGCGGACTTGTAGATGATGTGGCGCAGGTCGTTGAGCCGGCCAGGGTTCGGCGGCTTGCCGTCCTTCAGCCATTTTTCGCGCGCCTGGCCACCTTTCCACGCCCGCGTGGTGAAGCCGAGGATTTCCACCGAAACACCACAGCGCTCCAGCGTGCGCGCCAGAATGTCGGCGCAGGTGGCGGCGACCGTGATTGGCCGGCCGCGCATCGAGCCCGAATTGTCGAGCACCAGCGTCACCACCGTGTCGCGGAACTTGGTGTCGCGCTCCTGCTTGAACGACAGCGGCTGCATCGGGTCGATGACGACGCGCACCAGTCGTGCCGGATCGAGATAGCCTTCCTCGAGGTCGAAATCCCAGGAGCGGTTCTGCTGCGCCATCAAGCGCCGCTGCAAGCGGTTGGCGAGCCGCCCGACGACGCCGGAAAGATTGGCCAGCTGCTTGTCGAGGAAGGCGCGCAGCCGGTCGAGTTCTTCCTCTTCGCACAGCTCTTCCGCGCCGACCGTCTCGTCGAAGGCGGTGGTGAAGATCTTGTAGTCGATCTCTTTCGGCAGATTGGTGAAGGGGTTGTCGTTGCGGCGGGCTTCGCCCGGCGTCTCGGCATCCGCATCGTCATCGTCGGACAAATCGTCGGCGGTGGCGTCTGAGGCCTCCGTCTCGGATGACTGTTCGTCGTCGGCTGATGCCTCGGCATCCTCGGACTGCGACTGCTCGGAGCCGGAATCGTCTTCGCCGCCCTCCTCGCTCTGCTCCTCGCCCTGCGGCTGGTTCTCGTCATTGTCCTCGGAGTCTTCGGTCTCCTGGTCGTCGCCGAGTTCCTCGGCCATCTCCATGGACGCCAGCATCTCACGTACGACGCGAGCGAAGGCCTGCTGATCGCCGAGCTTGGCCGACAGTCCGTCGAGATCGGCCTTGGCCTTCTCCTCGACCCAGGACCGCCAGAGTTCGACCAGCCGCTCGCCGCTCTTCGGGATCGGCCGTCCCGTCAGCTTCTCACGCACCATCAGCGCAAGCGCTTCCTCGATCGGCGCGTCTGCCTTGTCCCTGACGTCGACGAGATTGGCCTTGGCGTATTTGTCCTCCAGCATCGAGCCGATATTGTCGGCGACGCCCTGCATGGCGCGGCTGCCGATCGCCTCGACGCGGGCCTGTTCGACGGCGTCATAGATCGAGCGCGCCAGCTTGCCTTCCGGCGCCAGCTTGGTGTGGATGCGCTGATCGTGGCAGGCGCGCTTCAGCGCCATGGAATCGCCGAGACCGCGGGTGATGGCGATGTCCTCTTTCGAGGCTTTCTTCGGCAATTCCGGCAACCGGGCGCGGCTGCCGGCGAGTGCCGGTCGGTCCTTAGCGAAACCGACTTCAAGCTCCTTGTCGCCGGCAATGGCCCGCATGCAGACGGTGACGGCGCGCTTGAAGCTGTCGGCCTCAGACCCCGTCTTCGACTTGTTGCGCGTGTTGTCGCCCGGACCCGCCATTGAGGCTCTGCTTAGCCCAGCACCACGTTGGCGGCGCTCTCGGGCAGATCCTCGCCGAAGGCGCGCTGGTAGAACTCGGCCACCACCGAGCGTTCCAGTTCGTCGCACTTATTGAGGAAGGTCAGCCGGAACGCCATGCCGATATTGCCGAAGATCTCGGCATTTTCGGCCCAGGTGATGACAGTACGCGGGCTCATCACCGTCGACAGATCGCCGTTGATGAAGGCCGAGCGCGTCATGTCGGCGACACGCACCATCTTGTTGACGATATCCTTGCCCTTGCCGTCGCGATAGTGCTTGGCCTTGGCCAGAACGATGTTCACTTCATTGTCATGCGGCAGATAGTTCAGCGTCGTGACGATCGACCAGCGATCCATTTGTGCCTGGTTGATCTGCTGCGTGCCGTGATAGAGGCCGGTGGTGTCGCCGAGGCCGACCGTGTTGGCGGTCGAAAACAGCCGGAACGCCGGATGCGGACGGATAACCCGGCTCTGGTCGAGCAGCGTCAGCCGGCCCGACGATTCGAGCACGCGCTGGATGACGAACATCACGTCCGGGCGGCCGGCGTCATATTCGTCGAAGCACAGCGCGACATTGTGCTGGTAGGCCCAGGGCAGGATGCCGTCGCGGAATTCGGTGATCTGCAAGCCGTCCTTGACGACGATGGCGTCCTTGCCGACGAGGTCGATACGGCTGACATGGCTGTCGAGGTTGACGCGCACGCAAGGCCAGTTGAGGCGGGCGGCGACCTGTTCGATATGGGTCGACTTGCCGGTGCCGTGATAGCCCGACACCATGACGCGGCGGTTGTAGGCAAAGCCGGCGAGGATGGCCAGCGTCGTCGCCTTGTCGAACAAATAGTCCGGATCGATGTCCGGCACATGCTCCGATGTCACCGAATAGGCCGGCACCACCATTTTGGACTCGAAGCCGAATTTGTCCTTCACCGAGACTGTCGTGTCGGGCAAATTGGCGATGTCGCGATCGACCTTGTTCATCTCTATCCACGTCTCCACGGGCGAAATGCCTCATTTCGCCGGCAATCGATTTTGTCCGGGGGCGGTCTTAGAGCCTTTTCCACCCTTATGAAAGTTGGAAAACGACACGAACCGTTGGGTCGCTCAGCACAAACCCGCCTGCTTGAGCACGCGATAGGCCTGCAGCACATCGCGGAACCGATCTTCCGAACCTCTGTCGCCGCCATTCGCATCCGGATGGTGACGCTTCACAAGTTCCTTATAGCGCGCCTTGATATCCTTGCCAGTCGCCTTTGTATCAAGGCCAAGCGTTTCCAGCGCCTTGGCCTCAAGCGGCTTAGCCTTGCGTTCGCGCGCCTCGCGCGGGTCTTTCGGCCCCTTGAACAGGTCGAAAGGGTCGCGCATGCGGTTGTAATAGCCGGCGCGGCCGGAGCGCATCTGCGCCATATCGGGCGAGGAGCGAGTCGAGGCGCCGGCCAGGCCCATCTTCCAGGTCGGCCGGTGGCCGGTCATCGCTTCCTTCTGGAAGCGGGCGACCTCGGTATCCGGCACGCCGGAGAAGTAGTTGAAACCCTTGTTGTATTCGCGCACATGGTCGAAGCAGAACTGAAAGTACTCGCCTTCCTTCATGCGGCCGACCGGTGCGCGATGGGTGCCGGCCTCCTTGCAGCCGTCCCACTGGCAGATCGGCGAGCGCGATTTCAGCTCCGCGTCCTTTTCGGGACGGATCCGAATCTTCTCGAAATATTTGGGGTACGGTTTCATCTCACCCATTTATGGGCTGTTCGCACGTGCGAAACAAGAATTGACATTTTCGCGATGATCGCTCTAACCGCTGAATCGCGGCATAAAGCAGGGCGAATGGTGATTTTTGAGGCGGCCCGGCGAGATCGATCCCGATTTCCCGATCACGCCATGCAGATATGGTGAAGGGAGACCGCGATGTCCATACAGGCGACGATGGAAGACAAGCTGAACAAGGCGTTTTCGCCGGAGCGGCTGGTGATCGTCAATGAAAGCCATCTTCATGCCGGTCATCACCACCATGGCTCCGACCATCACGGCGCCTATGACGGCACCGGCGAGACGCATTTTCGCGTTCGCATCGTCTCGCCCGTCTTTGCCGGCATGAGCCGCATCAACCGCCACCGTGCCGTCAACGAATTGTTGGCGGCTGAGTTGCAAGCCGGCGTTCATGCGCTGGCCATCGAACCTGCGGCACCCGGCGAAAAGACCCGCTGGTAGGCCGTCTCAGATCACCGCTTCGATCAGAAACGGTCCGGGCCTCGAGAGTGCGCTGTCGAGCAGCGCGTCGAAGCGCTCGCACGTGTCGGCGCGGGCCGCTTCCACACCCATGCCGTTGGCCAGCGCAACCCAGTCCAGCGCCGGGTGGTCGAGATCGAGCATGCGTCTGGCGTTCTCGCCGATCGCATTGACGCCGACATTCTTCATCTCGCCATGCAGGATGGCGTAGGTCCGGTTGGAAAAGATGATCGTGACCACATCGAGCTTTTCCCTGGCCTGCGTCCACAGGCCCTGCACCGTATACATCCCACTGCCGTCAGCTTCGAGATTGATCACCTTGCGGTCCGGGCAGGCAATCGCCGCCCCGGTCGCCATCGGAATGCCGCCGCCGATCGATCCGCCAGTGCCCATCATGTAATCGTGCGGCGCCGCATAGGCCGACAGTGCGAAGAACCGCCTCGCCGAGGTGACCGCTTCGTCGCAGACGATGGCATTCGCGGGCAGTTTGCGCGCCACCGAAAGAGCGATCGCGTCGTCCGTCAGTGTTCCGCTCGGCGTCGGTTCGTCTGGAAAGGCTGTTGCGGCGGTGAATTGCTGCGTCGGCCTGATACCAAGCTCGTCGGCAAGCTCCTCCAGCGCCGCCTTCAGATCCTGGCCATGCGCCGCCAGCGAAAGCACCTGACAATCGTCCCGGACCAGCCGTCCCGGCTTGCCCGGATAGGCAAAGAAGGCGACTGGCTCCTTGGCGCCAACCAGCACCAACACGTCGATATCCGTGAGCGTGGCCGTCGCAGCATCGACCGGATAGGGAATGCGTGTCGGCGCGAACCGCCCGCGACCGCGCTGCATGCGGGCAATCAGCACCTCGCTGAACAGGCTGACATGGCCAGCCGCCGCGATTTTCCCAGCAATTTCAAGCGCATCGGCCCGCGCTGCCAGCCCGCGCACGACCATACCGACGCGGCCCGGACGGGCACGGATCGCTTCAGCGACCTTGCGCACGGCATCTCTATCGACGGCGGGCGGCGGCGCCAGCTTGACCTTACCAGGCGAAACCGCGTCGACCTCGCCCCAGGCGGCATCCGCCGGCAGGATCAGCGTCGTGACGCCAGGTGGTGTCAGCGAAGCACGGAAAGCCGCCTCCGCGGCAGGTGCGATGTCGGCCGGACCCTTGACGCGGCCAACCCAGTTCGACATCGGCGCCGCCAAGCCTTCGATATCGCTGGTCAGCGGCGCATCGAGCGGCAAATGGTAGGAGGCGTGGTCGCCGACAATGTTGATCATCGGGCTGCGCGCGCGCCTTGCGTTGTGCATGTTGGCAAGGCCATTGGCCAGACCCGGTCCGGTATGCAGCAGCGTCGCCGCAGGGCGGTCTGTCATGCGCGCATAGCCGTCGGCGGCACCCGTCACCACGCCTTCGAACAGGCCGAGCACGCAACGCATCTGAGGCTTGCGATCCAAGGCAGCGACGAAATGCATTTCTGAGGTACCGGGATTGGCGAAGCAGACCGTGACGTCATTGGCCAGCAGCACGTCACACAGCAGGTCGGCGCCATTCATGAAAATTCTCTCCCGTCGACAGTCAGGAGCAATTCCAGGAAAAGTGGGAAGCGGTTTTCCGCCCGGAATTGCGTCTAAACAAACAGATTGTGCAATAGCACCTGCAAGTGCCGACGCGGCAATATCCCGCCGGCGCTTTTGGTCTGATCCAGGACTTCTCGCGGGGGTTAGGCGACTAGGCGACCGTCGATTTCAGGAACGCCAGGGCGGCGGCGGTCAAAGCATCGCCGTCTTCACCAAAGTCATGATTGATCGACATATGCGTGTAGGCGCTGCCGTCGAACAGCGTCACCGCAGTGCCGGTGGCGCGCAGGCGCTCGGCAAAGGCCGTCGATTGCTCGTCGCGCCCATCGGCGCGCGAATAGGCGATGAAGGTCGGCGGATGCTTGCGCCCATCGACATAGCTGGCCGGCGACAGGGCTGCCCATTGCGTGGGGTCGGAAAAAACGCGGGCATAAGCCCGGACCATGCCGCCACTTTTCTCAAGTGCCACAAGGTCATAGGCCCTGGTGTCGTCGAGGATTAGCCCGGCAACCCCGGGCAGCCCGCCGCGCATGCCGGTCAGTGCGATCAGATGGCAGCCGGCCGAATGGCCCATGCCGACAATGCGGTTGGGATCGCCGCCATGCTCGGCGATGTTGGCCCTGACATAGGCATATGCCTTTTCGACATCGCCGGCCTGGGTGGCGACATCGGCTTCGGGCAGCATGCGATAGTCGATGGAGACGAAGCAGAAGCCGTTGGCGAGCAGAAAGGCCGGCTTGGCGCCGACCTGGCTGCGTTTGCCGAACTGCCAGGTGCCGCCATGGACGAAAAACACCACCGGCAGGCCGCTGGCGCCCTCGGGCGCATAGATGTCGAGCTTGGCCGGTCCGTAGTCGAATGTCTGGGGAGACGACCGCTCCGAGGCTGCGAAGGCGCCCGTCGGCAGAAAAGCTGCCGTGGAAGCCAACAGCAATGTTCGCCTGTCGATCATTATCATCTCCTACTCGCCCGTCGCAGAATGCATCGTGACGCCGCGGAGTTCCAATGAAGGATTGGTAACCTAGGTCCTCGGCACGGAAGTTGGATGGGGTCGCATCCCTTGGCGATTGGCCGTCGCGCCCCATCGCTTCGTCATCCTGGGGCGTAGCAAGGAGCGAAGCGACGCAGCGAAGACCCCGGGATCCATGCCGGGACTCCTGAGCGATGCCACGGTGCAGAATTCTGCTCCGCTGCACCTTACGGCAAACGTCACGGCATGGATCCTCGGGTCTTCGCGACGCCGCTTCGCGGCTGCTCCGCCCGTGGATGACGAAGTTAAGGGCTGCGCCAATCCCAAGTGCGCCTATGGTGGCGCTGGTCGCCGTAGTTAGGCGTCGCCCGCCGGCCTGATCCTGATCCTGGCGATCCGGTTCTTGTCGCGCTTCATCACCACGAAGCGCTTGCCGTGGAAGGTAAAGGCCTGTTTTTCCTCGGGGATCGACTGCGTCTCGTGGATGACCAGGCCGGCAATGGTGGTGGCTTCCTCGTCCGGCAGGTTCCAGTCGAGCGCCCGGTTGAGATCGCGGATCGGGACGGTGCCATCGACCACAACGGAGCCGTCGGCCTCCTGCTTGACGCCCTGAATGTCGACATCGTGCTCGTCGGCGATCTCGCCGACGATCTCCTCGATAATGTCCTCCAGCGTCACCAGTCCTTCGACCTCGCCGTACTCGTCGACGACGATGGCGAAATGCGCCTTGGCGCGCAGGAAGGCGTTGAGCTGTTCCTGCAAGGTCGTGGTGTCGGGCACGAACCACGGCTTCGACGCGATCTTCATCACGTCGATTTTGGTAAAATCGTTGCCGACCTCGTTCAGCGCCCGCAGCAAATCCTTGGCGTGCAGCACGCCGACAATGTTGTCGAGCGAGCCCTTCCATAGCGGCATGCGGGTGTGTGGGCTCTGCAGGATCTCACGCACCACGGCTTCCGGCGCATTGTCGGCATTGACCGAGCGCATATTGGTGCGATGGACCATGATGTCGGAGACTTCGAGCTCGTCAAGGTCGAACAGGCCGCCGACACGGTCGCGCTCCTCGCGCACCATCTGGCCGTCACGGCGGAAATCGTCGACCGCGCCGCGCAACTCGTCCTGGGTCGAGCGCTGCGGCTCGATGCGCGACAGCTCGTAGCCGAACAGGGCAAGCAGGCGCGTGCGCACGGACATGAAAAACAGGATGAGGATGGCGAGGACGGCGACAACGATCCAGCCGGTATCCATCTCAGCCGGCTTTCCTGCTGGCCGGATGATTTTCCCTGAGGAAGGACAGCACTTCCGACGCCGGCACGTCCTTGGCGATAAAAGCCTGGCCGATGCCGCGCGTCAGGATGAAGGTCAGCGCGCCGCGCGACACTTTCTTGTCCTGGGTGATGAAGCCAAGCAGCGCCTCGGCGTCGGGCAGTTCACCAGGGATGTCGGACATCCGCCACGGCAGGCCGACGGCACGAAGATGCGCCTCGACCCGTGCCGCGTCATCCGGGCTCGCCAGATTGAGCCGCGCGGAGAACCGGTGCGCCAGCGCCATGCCGATGGCGACGCCTTCGCCATGGACGAGACGGGAGCCGTCATACTGTGTGGCCCCTTCCAGCGCATGGCCGAATGTGTGGCCGAGGTTGAGCAGCGCGCGGTCGCCGGTTTCGAACTCGTCGCGGGCGACGACATCGGCCTTGGCGCGGCAGGCTTCTGCGATGGCCTCAGCCCGCTCCGCACCGCCGGCGAATACTTTTGTCCAGTTCTCTTCCAGCCAGGCGAAAAACGCCGGCCGGTCGATCAGCCCGTATTTGGCGAGTTCGGCATAGCCGGCGCGAAATTCACGGATCGGCAGCGTGTCGAGCACTTCGGTGTCGGCCAGCACCAGCTTCGGCTGGTGGAAGACGCCGACCAAATTCTTGCCGCGCGGGCTGTTGATGCCGGTCTTGCCGCCGACCGAGGAATCGACCTGCGCCAGCAGCGATGTCGGGATCTGCACGAAATTCATGCCGCGGCGCACAATGCCGGAGGCGAAGCCGGTGAGGTCGCCTATGACCCCGCCGCCGAGCGCGATGACGACGTCGCCGCGCTCGAGTTTCGCGGCAAGCACGCCGTCGACCACCTCTTCGAGATGGGCAAAGCTCTTGGTCTTTTCACCGGCCGGCAAGGTGATGACCGCCGGCTGGATGCCGCCTTTTTCGAGGCCAGCCTTCAGCGCTTCGAGATGTACCGACGCTACATTGTTGTCGGTGACCACGGCTGCCCTCGTGCCCGGCAACCGGCGCGATATCTCGGCGCCGGCACGCGCCAGAAGGCCGGGGCCGATCAGGATGTCATAGGCGCGCTCGCCAAGACCGACCTCGACTATGACTGGTTCGCTCATGGCCTCACCTCGTCCGGCGCCGTGGTGACAGGAATGCCAAAATGCCCGCACAGCGAGTCGACGACCTCGGCCGCAATGACCTCCTTGCGGTCGTCGCGCGTCGGCACTGTGACGTCGGACGTGGCATAGACCGGATAGCGTTCGTCCATCAACCGCTCCAGCACGGCGCGCGGATCGGGGCTTTTGAGCAAGGGCCGGTTCTGCTTCTTGGAGACGCGCTCCATCAGCAGATCGAGCTCGGCCTTCAGCCACACCGAAACACCATGCGACGCGATCGCCTCACGCGTCTGCGCATTCATGAACGCGCCGCCACCGGTCGAAAGCACCTGCGGGCCGTGTTCCAACAGGCGCAGGATGACGCGCTGCTCCAGCGCCCGGAATTCGATCTCGCCATAACGCTCGAACAGTTCCGGCACGGTCATGCGCGATACGCTTTCGATCTCCTGGTCGCTGTCGATGAACGGCAGCGACAGCATGGTCGCCACCTTGCGGCCGATCGCAGTCTTGCCGGCGCCCATCAGGCCGACAAAGACAATCGAACGACTGCCCAGACTGTCGAGCAGCGCGGCATGGCTCTCGCCAGGAGGATTTGGTGGTAACCCGTTCATGAGTCCATGCTGTTTTCAAGCCGTCTTTGCCGGCGTATCGACATCAAAAGCCCGTTTGCGTCAAGCATGGCGCCCTGGGCAGGTCCCGGAAAGTGCAGCGGTTTTCGCGTCGGGACCGGCGTCGAACAACACCCTTCGTCCTTGAATTGGCCGGATTGGCGTCCCATAAGGGCGCAGGGTTTGGAATCGCAGAACAAGAAGACGGGCGAAAATTGATGCCGACACTGTTCCGCTTTGTCGTGACGATGATGATTCTTGCCGGCATTGCCTATGGTACGATGGTGGCGCTGGCGATGTTCGTTGAGCCGAAACAAGCGGAAATCACCGTGCGCATTCCGCCGGAAAAGCTGAACCCCAAGAAGAACTGAACAACAAGAAAACTGACCCAAAAGCAGGCTGACTTCAGGAAAAATGAACAGCGCGGCTCGCATCGAAGCCTTTCTCGAAATGATGAGCGCCGAACGCGGTGCCGCCGAAAACACGCTGTCTTCCTATCGCCGCGATCTCGAAGATGCCTCGCAGCAGATTGGCGGCGGGCTTGCCGGTGCTGCCGCGGCCGACATCCGAGCCTATCTCGACGACATCGCCGCACGCGGTTTTGCGCCGACCTCGCAGGCGCGCAAACTGTCGGCGATCCGCCAGTTCTTCAAATTTCTCTATGCCGAGGGCCTGCGCGGCGACGACCCGACCGGCACGCTCGACAGCCCAAAAAAGGGCCGGCCGCTGCCCAAGACGATGAGCGAGGCCGATACCGGCCGGCTGCTCGACCGCGCAGCAATTGAGGCCGCCGATGAGGGCGACGGCGACCGGTTGGCGGCGCTGCGCCTGCACGCGCTGGTCGAAGTGCTCTATGCCACCGGCCTGCGCGTCTCCGAATTGGTCGGCCTGCCGGTGACCGTTGCCCAGCGCGACGACCGGTTCTTCATGGTGCGCGGCAAGGGCGACAAGGAGCGCATGGTGCCGCTGTCGGCCAAGGCGCGCACGGCGATGCGGGCCTGGCTCACGGCCCGGGCGACGGTGCCGGCTTTCGCCGACAGCCCGTTCCTGTTTCCGGCGGCCGGCGACAGCGGCTATCTCTCCCGGCAGGTCTTTGCCCGCGACCTGAAGGGCCTTGCGGCACGGGCCGGCATATCGGCGGTGAAAATATCGCCGCATGTGCTGCGCCATGCTTTTGCCAGCCATCTCTTGCAGAACGGCGCCGATCTCCGGGCGGTGCAGCAGCTGCTTGGCCATGCCGATATCTCGACCACGCAGATTTACACGCATGTGCTGGAGGAGCGGCTGGTGCGGCTGGTCAACGATCATCATCCGCTTGCCGACTAGGCCTCATATCGTTATGTGAGGGCGACGTTCCACCCCACGGCGCCCCGGTTTTCAGGTTCCGTCAGTCTTTGCCTTCCGACGCATCGGTCCGCTCAAGAATGTACAATTACCTCGATTTCGAAAAGCCGGTGCAGGACCTTGAACTCAAGATCCTTGAGCTGAAGAAGCTTGCCGAAAATGGCGAGGCGGTCGATGTCGGCGACGAAATCAGCCGGCTCGAGAAGCGCGTGCGCGACGCGCTGCGCGACATCTACAAGGCGCTGACGCCGTGGCAGAAGGTGCAGGTGGCGCGTCACACCGACCGGCCGCATTGCCTCGACTACATCAAGGGCCTGTTCAGCGATTTCACGCCGCTGGCCGGCGACCGCAATTTCGGCGAGGACCAGGCGATCATCGGCGGCTTCGCCCGCTTCCGCGGTGAACCGGTGGCCGTCATCGGCCAGGAAAAGGGTTCGGACACGGCGAGCCGGCTCAAGCATAATTTCGGTTCGGTGCGGCCAGAAGGCTACCGCAAGGCGGTACGGCTGATGGAGCTTGCCGACCGCTTCAAGATCCCGCTTCTGACGCTGGTCGACACCGCTGGCGCCTATCCCGGCGTCGGTGCGGAGGAACGCGGCCAGGCCGAAGCCATCGCGCGTTCGACCTCGGCCTGCCTCGGCCTCAAAGTGCCGTCCATCTCGGTCGTCATCGGCGAAGGCGGCTCGGGCGGCGCCATTGCGATTGCCACCGCCAACCGCGTCTACATGCTGGAACATGCCATCTATTCGGTGATCTCGCCCGAGGGCGCCGCCTCGATCCTGTGGCGCGACACCACGCGTTCGAAGGATGCGGCGACCAACATGAAGATCACCGCGCAGGATCTTCTGGAGATGAAGATCATCGACGCCATCATTCCCGAACCGCTCGGCGGCGCCCAGCGCGCCCCCGAAACGGTGATCGCCGCCACCGGCGACCTCATCGCCAAGACGATGAAGGAATTTGCTGGCGCCAACACCGATTTTCGCGAGCAGCGCCGCGAAAAATACCTGGCGATGGGCCGCAGCCTCTGATTTCAGGCCGGCCGCGGGCCGCAATGTGGCGTCAGCGAGCAATTTCGCCACAAAAATGCCGCCGCGTTCGGCTCAATGAAAACTCCGTGAGACGGAACGAATTGCCGCGGGGGAAGCCGCCCGGAGCTTGCGGTAAGGAATTTTCAAGGTTAACGGGCTTAGGGTTCGTGAAGGTTTAGTGTGCTGGCACTGCGGCTGCGAAGCTCCAGGTGCCCCGAGAAAAAAGACATAGCCGTAATCATGTTCGCCAAGCTTGCCCGCACCGGAATCCTGATCGCCGCCCTTGGCGTCGCCGGCTGCAACGATTCTTCGATGAAGGATTTCGCGCCGGAGGCCAACAAGCCGCTGCCGGACAAGATCCTCGCCGATATGAAGGCCAAGGGCATGGTCCGCACCTCGTCGGTGATGGCCCGCATCTTCAAGGAAGAGGGCAAGCTCGAGATCTGGAAGGCCAAGACCACCGGCCGCTACGAGATGGTCGCCAGCTACGACATCTGCAAATGGTCGGGCAAGCTCGGGCCGAAATACACCGAGGGCGACCGCCAGGCGCCGGAAGGTTTCTACACGGTTCGCCCGTCGCAGATGAACCCGCGCTCGAACTATCATCTGTCCTTCAACATCGGCTACCCCAACGCCTACGACAAGGCCAATGGCCGTACCGGCGCCAATCTGATGGTGCACGGCGCCTGCTCGTCGTCGGGCTGCTATTCGATGACCGATCCGCAGATCGAGCAGATCTACGCTTTCGGCCGCGACGCCTTCCAGGGCGGCCAGACCGAGTTCCAGATCCAGGCCTTCCCGTTCCGCATGACCGCCGCCAACATGGCGCGCTATCGCAACGACCCGAACTACGAGTTCTGGAAGATGCTGAAGGTCGGCTACGACAATTTCGAGATCACCAAGGTGCCGCCGAAGGTCGACGTCTGCGAGAAGCGCTATGTCTTCAACCAGGTGGCCCCCGAAGGCACAACCTTCAATCCGACCGGCGCCTGCCCTGCGACCACGCAGCCGGATTCGCTGAAGAGCGCCTACAACGCCTATCAGAGCAGCTATGACGCGGCCTTCACCGGCGCGGTCAAGGCCAGCGTGCCGGCGCCCAAGCCGACCATTGCCGGCATCAAGGAAGCCAGCATCGTTTCCGACTGGTCGAAGCGGCGCGCCCGCGGCGAGCGCGTGCCGATCGATCCGCCGTCGCTGAATTCCGACGGCACGGTGACCGAGACGGCGCGCATGGGCCGCATCGATTCGCCGGCCGGCCGCAAGATGGCCGCGCTCGACGCCGAGAAGGAAGCCAAGCGCAAGGCCGAGGAACAGCGGCTTGCGGCCATCGAGGCCGCGAAAGCCGCCAAGGCCCAGGCGCTGGCTGAAAAGGAAGCGGCCAAGGCTCAGGCGCTGGCCGATGCGGCCGCTGCCAAGCAGGCCGCCCAGCAGCCGGTCGCAACCGCCAGCGTCGAGGCGGCGCCTGCCGAGCCGCCGGCCGACGAAAGCCGGATGTCAAAGATCAAGAACAAGCTGCTCGGCATGTTCGGCGGCTGAGCTTTTGGCCAAACGCGCTTCCGTCTACGATCTCAAGGGGCTGAACTGCCCCCTGCCCGTTCTCAAAGCAAAAAAGCGCCTGGCGGCGATGCAGCCGGGCAGCCGGCTGTGGCTGGAGACCACCGACCCGCTGGCGGTCATCGACATCCCGGCTTTTTGCGCCGACGCCGGCCACCAGCTGGTTGAAACTGCGGCCGTCAGCGGCGGTCATCGTTTTCTTGTCGAGCGCGGCGCGTAGCGCCTTAGGCCTGCTCTAGCCTCCGGCAATCGCCAGCGGATTGTTCTCCAGCGCCGCACGATCGGGCGTGTCGATCGACGGCCGGTTGGTGAAGGCGACAAACAGCCGGCGCACATAGTCTTCCGGCATGTCGAGCGTGATCAGCACCAGCCTTGTGCCGCGCTGGCCGTCCGGCCAGGAAGGCAGCCGCGCCGGCGGATGCAGGATTTTCTGCACGCCATGGACGACCAGCGGCCGCGACGGGTCTTCCGCAAGCTCGATGACGCCCTTCATGCGCAAGAGCTTGTCGCCATGCGCCGAGCGCAGCAGGTCGAGGAACATCTCGATCGCCGAAAACGGCACCGGCCCGTCATGCACCAGCGAATAGGAGCGCACACGGGAATCGTGGCGATGCGCATGATCATGATCGCCGTGCCCATGCTGGCCGTGATGGTGGTCGCCGTGACCATGGTGGTGGTCATGGGCAGCTTCTTCGCCGAGCCAGCGCTGGACGTCGGCGGATTTGGTCGCCGGATTGTAGAGGCCGCAATCGAACAGCGCCGCGACGCCGGTTCCGCTATCGCCAGCTTCGAGCACCACGGCGCCCGGATTGAGCTGACGCAGCCGCGCCCGCAGGGCCTCGAGATCGGCGGGATCGCCTGCCAGATCGACCTTGGTCAGCACGATGCGGTCTGCCACCGCCACCTGCTTGACCGCCTCGACGTGAACGTCGAGCGTGGCATTGCCGTTGACCGCGTCGACCAGCGTGATGACGCCGTCGAGCCTGAACGCCTGGACAAGGGCTGGATGCGCCATGATCGACTGCAGCACCGGCGCCGGATCGGCGAGCCCTGTGGTTTCGACAACAACGCGGGCAAGGCGGGCGATGCGGCCAGTCTGCAGCCGGTCGACGAGGTCGGCCAGCGTGTCGACCAGTTCGCCGCGCACCGTGCAGCACAGGCAGCCATCGGACAGCTGGATGATGCCGTCGGAGGCCTGTTCGACCAAGAGATGGTCGATCGCCACGTCGCCGAATTCGTTGATGATGACGGCGGTGTCGACCAGCGCCGGGTCTTTGAGCAGCCGGTTGAGCAATGTCGTCTTGCCGGCGCCGAGGAAGCCGGTGAGCACCGTGACGGGTATCGGAAAGCCCGCCATCGCCCTAGTTCGCGGCCTTGACCGGCTGGTCGCCCTGGACCGGGGTTGCCGAACCCACCACGACCGGTTCCGACCCCTTTGGTGCCGGGATATCGGGCCGCCAGCTCGGCAGCGGCACATCGGCGAATTCCTGGCCGCCCTGGTCGAGCATCGCCTTCGGCGCCGGCCCGGTGGCGCCGCCAAGGCCGACGGCGACCAGCGTCGGCACGTGGTCCAGCTTTTCCTGATAGGGCGATTTCGGCACGTCCTTCGCGGCGACCGGCGGCGCCGCCTCGGACTGCTCTTCGGGCGCCTTCTTCTTGCAGATTTCGTCATGCATGTCGTTCACCGACATGGTGTCGCCATAGGAAGGCATGGCCGCGACCGTAAGCCAGTTCGGCTCGGGCGCGGCAAAACCCTGGTCGAGCAACTTAGCGGCTGTCTCGGCGCGGCTAACCGCCGATTTTTCGCCAAGCACGACAGCGACCAGCGTGCGGCCATTGCGCGTCGCCGAGCCGATCATGTTGAAGCCCGAGGGACAGACGAACCCGGTTTTCATGCCATCCGCGCCGGGATAGCGGCCGATCAGGAGATTGTAGTTGGGGAGCGCCTTCTTGCCGACGGCAAGGCCTTCTATCGAGAACCAGGGCGCGTATTGCGGGAATTCCTTGCGGATCGCCATCACCAGCAAGGCAAGGTCGCGCGCCGTCGTATACTGCTCCGGCGAAAACAGCCCGTTCGGGTTGACGAAATGCGTTCCGGTCATGCCGAGGCGCGCGGCTTCAGCGTTCATGCGATCGGCGAAGGCGGCCTGCGAGCCGCCTATATTCTCACCGATGGCCATGGCGATGTCGTTGGCCGATTTGACCAGCATCATCTTCAGCGCATTGTCGAGCCGCATCACCGAACCCGGCTTGAAGCCCATCTTGCTCGGCGGCTCGCCGGCCGAATGCTTGGTCACCTTGATCGGCGAATCAAGCTGGACCTCGCCGGCCGCAATCGCCCGGAAGGTGACATAGGCGGTCATCAGCTTGCTCAGCGAAGCCGGATACCAGCGGCTGAAGGCATCCTGATGCTGCAGGACCTTGCCGCTGTTCAGGTCGAACAGGACTATCGGATTGGCCGAAGCCGGCCCGGCCAGCATCGGCAGCGCCAAGGCGCCCGTTAGCAGTAATTTGAGGATATGGCTGTGCCGCATCATGGAATCCGAAATCGCCTCTTGCCGTAGTCGCCCCTGGCTCCGTAAGATTTCGTTACGCGATGGCCAGCATAATGAGATCCGGCCCTCAATTTCCGGATCACGTTGTTTGCGGTGCTATTTACCCTATGTGACGCCAAGATGGCAAAGTGCCAAGATGGCAAAGAGCTTGGCAATCGCAATTGCAAAAGCAGCAGGCCAGACCGTCTGCTCCAACAGCGAAATGGAACCATTATGCCGATTCTCAACCGCGCCGCCGAGATGCAGGATGAAGTTGCCGGCTGGCGACGTCATCTGCACCAGACGCCAGAACTGAATTTCGATGTCTTCAAGACCGCCGCCTTCGTCACCGAGAAGCTGAAGGAATTCGGCTGCGACGACGTGGTGACGGGCCTCGGCAAGACCGGCGTCGTCGGCATCATCCATGGCCGCAAGGGCGAAGGCGCGACCATAGGCTTGCGCGCCGACATGGACGCGCTGCCAATCAACGAGATCACCGGCAAGTCCTACGCCTCGACCGTTCCCGGCAAAATGCACGCCTGCGGCCATGACGGCCACACGGCAATGCTGCTGGGCGCCGCCAAGTACCTGACCGAAACGCGCAATTTCGCCGGTTCGGTGGCGGTCATCTTCCAGCCGGCCGAAGAAGGCGGCGGCGGCGGCAACGAGATGGTCAAGGACGGCATGATGGAGCGTTTCGACATTTCGAGGGTCTTCGGCATGCACAATATGCCCGGCCTGCCTGTCGGCCAGTTCGCCATCCGGCCGGGCCCGATCATGGCGGCGACGGCCGAGTTCACCATCACCGTCAAAGGCCGCGGCGGCCACGCGGCCATGCCGCACGGCACGATCGATCCGATCGTCATCACCAGCCAGCTTGTCGGCGCCTTGCAGACGGTTGCCTCGCGCAGCACCGACCCGGTCGAGGCCGTGGTGGTGTCGGTGACCAAGTTCCACGCCGGCGACGCCTACAACGTCATTCCCGAGACCGCCGAGATCGCCGGCACGGTGCGCACGCTGAAGAAGGAGATCGCCAAGAAGTCGGAGGAGCGCATCCGCGCCATCTGCGACGGCATTGCCATCGCTTTCGGCGCGACGATCACCGTCGATTATGACGCCAATTACCCCGTGACCTTCAACAATCCGGAAGAAACCGTCTTTGCCGGCGATGTTGCGGCAAACGTGGCCGGCGACACCCAAGTCCACCGCGCCATCCAGCCGGTGATGGGCGGAGAGGATTTCTCCTACATGCTGGAAGCCCGCCCCGGCGCCTTCATCTTCATCGGCAATGGCGAGACCGCCGGCCTCCACCACCCGGCCTACGACTTCAACGACGAAGTCATCCCGCACGGCATGAGCTACTGGGTGAAACTGGCCGAAACAGCGCTCGCCGCCTGACCTATGCCGCCAAGAGGCCGGTCGAGTTTCCTTCGGCCGGCCTCTTGATTTGCCTTCGGCGAGCCTCTTGGCGAAACGATCCGAAGCGGCTATGTGTCGGGCCGCGTGGTCCCGTAGCTCAGTAGGATAGAGCGGCAGATTCCTAATCTGTAGGTCACAGGTTCGATTCCTGTCGGGATCGCCATTCGGTAGGTAGACCGCATCCGCGAAGTTCAGGCCACCTGATCGCCGGCCGGCCGACAGCGCCTCATGGCACCCGATCGGTCGCTTTCGGACCTTGCAAACCGCCGATATCCGAGATCATAGCGAAGCCGGAACGACAATCACGAATACACTGAAGGGGCGTCTGATCGAATGGATTTTGATTGGCAGAGCATCAACGCTTCCGGTTCGTTTGCCGAGCGCGACTATGTGACGAACAAGCTCCCGACCTGGATGCCCATTCTTGAACCGCTGCGGGATACGCCGCTTTCAATTCTGGAAATCGGCTCCATGGAGGGCCGCTCCGCGCTTTTCTTTGCCAGCTATTTGCGAAAGGCTGTCATCACCTGCGTCGATCCCTTCCACAAACGGGGGCAAAGGTTCGACAGGAATTTGAAGCGCTACGCCGATCGGGTGACGAAGATTCGCGACTTCTCGCTGCCTGCGCTGATCAGGTTGCGCCAGGCAGGAGCGGAATTTGACCTGGTTTATGTCGATGGTTGTCACGAGCGCGAGAGCGTCATGATGGATAGCGTCCTGGCATGGGGCATGCTCAAGCTTGGCGGCATGCTCATTTGGGACGACTACACCGACTACAAGGACGACAAGGCGAACTGGGAGCGTCCCACGTCCGCCGTCGATGGCTTCCTGGTCGCCTACGCGCATGAGTTTCAGGAGATCTCGCGCACCAAACAGCTCATCGTGAAGAAGACTGCCGATACCCCGCGTTGCCCGGTAAGGGGAAAGATCGGCTCACGCCGCCTCCGGACCTTGGTGCAATCCATCCAGGGTTGGCTCTGAAAGCCACGGCGACGGGACGCCTCGGACAGGCTTTCCGTCCGAAAACCAGCCATTCCGCCGCGATCAGCCCGCAAGCCGTCCACGAAACAAGGTGGTGCCGTCCGCCAGGCGCGACCTGGAGATATCCCGGAATCCAGCCTCGGTCATCCACGCGCGATACTGACCTTCCGTGTAGGATTCGCCTGCGCGATAGAGGTTCAGGAAGGTGAGATTGAGAAAGACACCGTCATGCGGGCCGAGGCGGTCGTCATCGACGACGCCCCACCCCGCAATTGCGATCTCGCCTCCTTGTGTCAGGCAGCGCGCCGCGTTCAGGATCGAACTGCGCGCCTGATCCGGCGGCAGCACCTGGACGACGGCCTTCAGGATCGCCAGATCATGCCGGCCGATCGACGGCGCGACCGTGATGTCACCCTCTTCGACAACAACGTCGCCGGCGCCGTATTCCGCCAGGATGGCTGGCGCGACCGCTGCGACCGTCGGCAGTTCCATCAGCGTCGCGGCAATATGCGGCCAGCGCTCGCGAAGTCCGACGAGAATGGTCCCGGCGCCGCCGCCGATGTCGATCACCGAACCGATCGCCTGGAGGTCCAACGCGCGGGCCAGATGTCGGCCGAAAATCACCCCGCCCGGGGCGAGCATGCGGCTGAAGGCCGCCGCGGATTCAGGCCCCGCCTCGGAAAAGTCGTGCAGCGCAGCCGGCCGGTTCTGCCGCAGCGAGTCCGCGGTCAAAAGGTCGGCTCCCCAGAGTTCGCGCAGCAGCGCGTGATCGCCGCCGCGATAGGTCGGCTTGGACGCGTCGAGGAACTCCGCCGCTTCGGCGCCGTTGCGAAATTGACCATCGTCGACGTCGAGGAGACCGATGCTGGCGAGCGCATAGAGGAGCCGCGACAGACGATCGGGCCCGACTTTGAGCGCGGCCCCAAGGCTGTCGGCAGTCATTGCGTCGCGGCCGAGCTGGGTGAAGATGCCAAGGTCCAGCCCGGCGCGAAGCGCGAGCGCAGGAGGCACCCCTGCGATCAGCTTGTCGATCCGCTCAGAATCCACCATGTCACGTCCCTTTGCTCGCCAGGCGATGCGCATCGCCGGTGCCGAGAACTCCTGTCCCCGTCACGGAAATATTTCAACCGCCTTCCTGGCGATAGCCCGGCCGATGGCTGCCATGAGGTCGAACTGACTCTCGTAGTTGATCCCGTTCGCCTTCTGGATCGAGGCCTGGATTGCGCTCGAGAACGGCCAATAGGGAAAGTACGGATGACATTCGAAAATGCCAATCTCACCGGTCTCGATGTCCCTGGCCATGTCGAAGGTCAGCAGCGGAACGTCGGGGAAAGCGGAGCGGTGGGCTGACCTGGCGGTTTCCATCATCTCTGGATTGGCGTCCAACACAACTTCCATACTTCGCGTGTTGGAGACTATGGCCGTGCCGCCGCCCTTGCCGAAGTCCCATCTCGCCTTCAGCGGCTCACCGCGCCGCGTGATTTGCCGGATGCAAAGGACGACTTCCCCGAAGACGGTGATCACACGATAGCTGACTGGCCATTCGCCCGTGTAGACGAATTTCTGAACAATCATCGGTCCGCGCCGGCCGAGATGGTCCGGCGGGTATGAAGCGCGGTCAGCAAACTTCACCCGTCCGATCTTCCTGATCCTGATATTGGCGCCTGCCCGTCCGACAGACGGCTTTTCGACGACGTAAGGCCCCCATTCGGCCGGGTCGAGCTTGGTATCCGGGCGCAGCTCTTCCCACCGCGGCACCGATACACCGGCAGCGGAAAGCGTCCGGTATTCGTCTATCTTGTTGCCTATCACACCTGAAAAGAACTTGCCTGGGAGCAACTTGCGGTCGGTCCGTCGAACCATGGCGATGGACATGGATCGAGAAAGCCAAAGGGGCAAAAGTGGAATCTGCTCCGATCGTTTGTGACGGACAAGGCGGGCAGAAATTCCCTGTGACCTGATTGCCGCTGCGATGCGATGAAAATCCTGCTTCGTCTTCGGATTCTCGTCCGGTACGACCAACACCACCGTCGTCAAAGCCGTTCCCCCGCGTCCCTACCGCGGCGATATTAGACGACATTCAATTTGCCGAACAACTGATGCCCCTTTCAGGGCAGTGCCTCATGCGCGGGCATTCGATGGCCGACCGTGCTTTGCCGTACCGATCCGCCGACGGCGTCAAATCACCTTTCCAGCGCCCGCCCGCTCTCGGCGTCGAACAGGTTCAGCTTGGCGGTGTCGGGTTCGACGTAAAGCGTATCTCCCGGACGCGCGCTGATCCTTTCGCGAAACACGGCAACCGCCGGCACGCCGGCGATCGTCAGATGAACCTGGGTTTCGGAGCCCATCGGTTCGACCACGTCGATCGTCGCGGCAATCCCCTTGCCGGAGGGAGATATGCTGAGATGTTCCGGCCGGAAGCCGTAGCGCACCCGCATCCCTTCCGCTGCGCTGAACCCCGGTGCGACCGGCAAGAGCGTGCCGTCGCCCGCCCGCACAACTGGCGCGCCATTGTTGCGCGCGACCACCCCGTCGATGATGTTCATTGACGGCGAGCCGATAAAGGTCGCGACGAACAGATTGGCCGGATGATCGTAAAGCTCGAGCGGGCTGCCGATCTGCTCCACCCGACCGTCATTCAGGACGACAATCTGGTCGGCCATGGTCATGGCTTCGACCTGGTCGTGCGTGACATAGACCGTGGTGGTGCGCAGACGCTGGTGCAGCGCCTTGATCTCGGCACGCATGGCTACGCGCAGTTTGGCGTCGAGGTTCGACAGCGGTTCGTCGAACAGGAAAACCTGCGGGTTGCGCACGATGGAGCGGCCCATGGCGACGCGCTGGCGCTGGCCGCCTGACAACTGCCTGGGGTAGCGGTCGAGCAGCGGCGTCAGGCCGAGGATTTCCGCCGCTTTCGCCACCCGCTCGTCCTTCTCGGCCTTGGGCGCCTTGGCAAGCGTCATCGAGAACGCCATGTTCTCGGCGACCGTCATATGCGGGTAGAGCGCATAATTCTGGAACACCATCGAGATATCCCGCTTCTTCGGCGGCAGGTCGTTGACGACCTTGTCGCCGATGCTGATCGTGCCGCCCGAAATGTCCTCCAGCCCGGCAATCATGCGCAGCAGCGTGGACTTGCCGCAGCCGGACGGGCCGACCAAAACCACGAACTGGCCGTCCGGTATCTTGACCGAGACGCCGTGCAGTACGGCGTGCCCGGCGTAGGATTTCAGGACATTGGCGATTTCGACTGAAGCCATCGAGGTCTTCCCTATGATCGTGGGGCGGTCAGGCGCCGCTCACATGCAGTTCGTCGGTGGACAGCGCGCCTTCGGCGATCAGCAGTCCGATGCCGCCATCGCTCAGCGCTTCAGCAGTCGCGTCGTCTGCCTCGATCGCCACACCACCGAACAGCGCCTCGATCCGGCTGCCCTTGACGGTCAGCGTCACCGGGATCTTCTTCTCGAAGACGAGGTCGTACGCCGTCTCCGCCAGCACGACCGTGTCGGCATCCCGTGTGCGCACGATCTGCAGCTTGCCGTCGCGGGTGGCGCGTACGGCGTAGTAGCGCCGCAGGCCCTGGACGCGAGCGCAGACGCCGCCGTAGTTGCCGAGGTGAATGGCGATGTCGGCGGAGACCTTGTAGTCGGTCCATTGCCGCGTGCCGTGAATGACGATGCCTTCGTCGTGGCTTTGCGAAATGCGGAAGCTCGGCGGATAGCGCTTGGAAAAGAAGCTGACGCCGTTGACCCAGGCCATGCGCCAGAAATCGCTTTCGCCGGCAGGACGGTGCAGCGTGAGTTCCGGCGCCCCATCCCACCTGAGATAGTCTAGCAACACACGGCCATCGGCGCGCTTGCCCTCGCTGGCCAGAACGATGCCGATCTCGGCGATCGGCTGGCCGGCGAGATCCGGCAGGCGCCATGACAGGACGCGCTCTTCGCCCGCCTTCAGGATGACCGCATCGCCATCGATGTCGCGCAGCCGGTCCTCGCTATCATAGGCGCGGATGCGCAGCCGCACCGACACCGCGCCCTTGTTGTGGCGATCGGCGACGACACGCGCCTTGACCACTTGCCCGGGATAGACCAGCGGCGTCGCCATAAGATCGTAGGTGCGCATCGACAGCACTTCGCGCGGCGAGAAGGTCGGCGTCGTCACCGCGGCGCTCAGGCCGGGCGCCAGCGCCTCGTAGTTTATGGTCAGCGCACGCGCATTCTCGAACTCGACATTGCCGACGCGAACATGGTTGGCAGCGCCGTGACCTTCAACCGGCCGAAAACCCTGCTGGCTGCCGGAGAGCGAGAAATGGAACTGCGCGCCGGCCTTCGGCGCATCGAGCGGAGTGCCGCCGGCGAGCGTCATGCCGAGATTGGCGATGTAATAGGCGGTGCGTACCGCGTCGTTGATCGAGTTGCCGCCATCGGCCGAGGAGATCAGCAGCCGGTCGGCGATCGGGCCGCGCCAGTCCGGGCCGGCCTCGATGCCGTCCAGGCCGAGCATCAGCGCGAGCAAGCAGCCGACATTGCCGGCGTTGCAGTCGGTGTCCCAGCCCGACGTGTTGACGATCATCTGCGCCTTCTGGAAATCGTCGGGCGCATAAAGCACGGCCATCACCATCAGCGCGTGGTTGGGCACGACATGGCAATTGCCGGGATATTTGTCGTAGCCGTATTTGTCCTCGATCTTCTGGCGCGTGTCGTGCCAGTCGGGGTGTTGTTTCACCCAGCCTCTGATATCGGCGATCAGCTTGGCGATCAGGCTTTCGCGCGGGATAACCGACAGGCCGGTGTCGATGAGATGGTCGATGTCGCTGGACACGAAGGCCTCGGCCTCCATCGCCGCCCACAGCATCGCCGCATAGACGGATTCGCCGTCATGCGAGACCTTGCCGGCCTGCTCGGCAAGTTTTGCCGCCAGAAGCGGCTGCCCCGGCGCCACCATGGCCCAGCCGTCGATGAAGATCTGTGCGCCGATCTGTTCGGCCACCGTCGCGCCATTGGTGGCGATCGAACCTGAATGCGGGGCGGCAATGCCCTTCTTGAGATTGAGCCAGGCGGTGTGCTCGGTCGAATTGCCTGAGCCGCCCCACCACAGGATCGACCGCTCCTCGACGATATAGTTGAGCCATGCCTTGCCGATGGCCTCGGCCGACAGGTCCGGCGAGATGCCGTAATCCTCGAGCGCGCGGATGAAGGTGAAGGTGCCGGCGACATCGTCGTCGGTCACCACCAGCGGCTGGTTCAGCCGCTCATGCACGTAGTAGTCGATCGGGCCGAGCTCTTTCATGATCTTCTGGTAGGTCCAGCCCTCGAACGGCCGGCCGAGATAAACCCCCACCAGCTTGCCAAGCACGCCGGCATAGACCCGTTCCAGATAGTCATTGGGTAACTGCATGTTCTGCTCCAGATACTCGTAAAATTTCAGCCCGGGTTTCAGCCCCAGGTTTCAGCCCTTGACCGAGCCGCCCGCCATGCCTTCGATGAACCGCTTCTGCATGGCGACGAACAGCACCACCACCGGCACCACGATGATCAGCGCAGCGGCCATGATCTCACCCCAGTCGGAGCTGTATTGCCCGCTGAGCAGGTAGAAGCCGATGACGGCGGTGACCTTGTCCGCCTTCTGCAGGAAAGTCGTCGCGATCAGGAATTCGTTCCAGGAATTGAGCCCGATGATCAGCGCGACTGTCAGAATCCCGGGAGACACGATCGGCAGCATGACCTTGGAAAACACCTGCCAATGGGTGGCGCCGTCGATCAGCGCGGCTTCCTCGAGCTCCTTCGGCACGGCGATGAAATAGGTCCTGAGCAGCATCACCGCGAAGGGGCTGTAGAGCGCGGTATAGATCAGCGCGACGCCGAAGACATTGTTGATCAGCCCGAGCTTGGCGAAGCCGAAATAGAGCGGGAAAATGTAGAGCTGGATCGGCGCCGTGGTCGTTGCCAGGAGGTAGAACGTCCAGATCTTCCACGAGGCGACTTTCTTGCGCGCCAGCACATAGGCCGACAGCGAGCATGTCGTGCAGACGAGGACGATCGTGGTGCCGGACAACAGCAGCGAATTGATGAAGGTTTTCGAAAACTTGGCGTGCGTCCAGGCGTTGGTGAAATTCTCCCAGCGGATCGGGTTCGGCAGTGACAGCGGGCTCTGCACGATCTGCGCCGCCGGCTTCAGCGCATTGAGCACCAAAAGCGCAATCGGGAACAGCGCGATGAAGGCGCCGATGCCGAGCACGATGTAGGAGACGGTAAGCGTCGCCCGGCTTTCGACCATTCTCATTGTTCGCCCTCCTGCGTCTGCAGGCGGACATAGAAGAAGGTGCCGACGAGGCCGAACAGGCTGATCACCAGGGCGGCCGCCGCTGCCTGGCCGACATTGAGGTCGTAGAAGGCGTGGCGATAGGCGAGCGTCGACAGCACCTCACTGGAAAACGCCGGGCCGCCCTGAGTCAGGATGTAGACGAAGTCGAAGGCGAGAAAGCTCCAGATCACCGTCATGATCAGCATCAGCATGATGGTCGGCCGGATCGCCGGCAGCAGCACATAGCGCATCATCTGCGCGTAGCTGGCGCCCTCGATGCGCGCCGCCTCGATCTGCTCCTGCGGCACTTGCCTAAGTGCGGCAAAGAAGATGACGCACAGAAATCCCCACCAGTGCCATAGGTCGACGGTCGCCACACCGAACAGCGCGGTCGATGGCTGCGCCAGCGGGTTGGCGACCGGCAGGCCCATGCGCTGCAGCATGCCGAACACACCGGTGACCGGGCTGTAGATCATGCCTTGCCAGACGCGCGCGGTGATGACCGTGGCGATGACGACCGGCAGGAAATAGACGACCTGGAAGAAATTGCTGCCGCGCCGCACGATCAGCAGCATCGAGGCCGCCAGCAGCCCCATGGCGATCGGCACCACAAGGAAGATGCCGGTCCAGATGATGTTGTTGGTCAGCGCCGACCAGAACACGCCGTCGGCAAGCAGCGCCCGGAAATTGTCTAGGCCGGAGAAAGTCGGCGTCGAAATGCCGTCCCAGCTGCAGAACGCCAGGACAACCGTCAGCAGTGCCGGAACCAGCACGATGACGAAATTGATGATCAGCGTCGGGACGAGATAGAGCCGGTGCATGGACATTGCCCTGGGTTTTGGAGGGCGCCGGTCAGGCGCCGCTCCGTCGTTGGTTCGCGGGTGTTATCCCTCAGGCCCGCTTCGGCACCGCCGGCACCTTGCCGGCCGCCTTTTCCTGCTGGAAGGTTTCGTCGAGCTTTTTCAGATAGTCCTTCGAACTGATCTTCTTCAGCCAGACCTCTTCCATGCCGCTGACCAGATAGGTGTCGGTGGCGGGCGGCAGGAAGGTCCATGTCGTGTAGCCGTACTGGCCGGCGCCGACGGCGGTCGACAGGTTCTTCATCGACTCGATGTAGAGCGGCAGCACCTTGTCGGAGAGCTTCGCCCCCGACAGGTCCTTCAAAGGCAGGTTCCATTCGCCCTGCCAGGCCGAGTTCATGGCGCCGTAGAATGTGTCGCTAAAGATATAGTCGAGCACCGCCGCCGCGCCGTCTGGATTTTCGGATTTCGCGTTGACCGAGAGCGTCGAGCCGATGCCGAGCGCATAGACCGGCGGGCCGCTCGTGCTCGGGAAACCAACGAAGGCCGGCTCGGCATTGTTGGGCGGGAAATAGGTCGGGACGTTGGTAAAACTCCAGGTTCCGCTCGGCGCCATGCCGGCCTGGCCGGTCGCCACCTGGGCGAAGGCCTGCTCCAGCGTCAGCGAGAAATAGTTGGGGCCGAAATAGCCCTTCTGCCACCACTCATCGAGCTTATCGATGGCTGCCTGGATGGACGGGTCGGTCCACGGAATGGCGCCGGTCAGCGCCTTGTAGACATTGTCCGGACCAGCCACCGAATTGAGCACGATCGAGACATGGTGTTCGTTGGCGGGTCGCCAGTCGGCATTGCCGGCGCCGAACGGAACCAGGCCTTTGGCCTTCATCTCGTCGGCCAGCGCCTCGAGTTCGGCGATGGTGGTTGGAGCCTTCCAGTTGTTCTTGTCGAACAGCGTCTTGTTGTAGAACAGGCCGAGCGTCTCGTAGGTCTTGGCGAGCGCATAGAGCTTGCCCTCATATTTGCCCAGCTCCATGAACAGCGGCAGCAGCCGGTCGTTCCAGCCGAGCTTTGCGGCGTAATCGTCGAGCGGCAGCAACTGCCCGGCCTGCGCCATCGACGCGACATAGCTCGGGCCGGCGGTGAAGACGACATCCGGGCCATTGCCCGACAGCATGGCGATGCGCAACTGCTTGTCGAGGTCGGAGCCGCGGAAGTCGATCGACAGATCATCCTGCGGGTGCGCCGCATTGAAGGGATCGATCAGAATGTTTTTGAGACTGTCCTGATTTTCCGGCGAGGCGGATTCGTACCAGAAACCGACCGGCTTCTTGTCGTCGGCAAAGGAAAGGCGCGGCAGCAGCGGCAGGGCGGCAAGCCCGAGGCCGGTCTTGAGCAATGTACGGCGTTGCATGGTGTTCTCCTCCGATATCGTTTCTTATGGCAGTCAGGTCGAACCGCGTTCGATCAGGCTGTAGGGCATTTCGAGCGCGGTCCCCGCGCCCGGTGAGGCGCCGCGCAGGCGCTCCATCAGGATCTGTGCAGCCTTGACCCCCATGTCGCCCTGGAATTGCGCGACCGTGGTCAGCGATGGCGTCACCAGCCGTGCCGCCGAAATGTCGTCGAACCCGGCAACGGCGATATCGCCAGGAATGGCGATGCCGCGATCGCGCAGCGCCTGCATGACGCCGATGGCCATCAAATCATTGGCGGCAAAGATCGCCGTCGGCGCATAGCCGCTGGCCAGCACCGCCTCGGCTGCCCGGGCGCCGCCGGTCTCGCTGAATTCCTCGTCGACGACGATGTAGGGCGTGCCGCCGGCCTCGGTCAGCGCCATGCGATAGCCTTCGACCCGCACGCCCTGGGGGCCACCGCGGCCGGCGACCATGGCGATGCGCTTGTGGCCACGGCCGATGAGAAACTGCGTCACCGAAAAGGCGGCGGCGTAGCTGTCGACGAAGATGTCGTCGATGGCGATGTCGCCGCCGCGCTTCTTGCTCGATTCGATGCGCACCACCGGCACGCCGGCATCGAGCAGCGGCTTGAAGTCGACGGCCCGCAAGGTGAAGAACACGCCGATCACGCCGTCGACCCGGCCCTGCCGCGACCAGTCGAGAAAATGCCGCTCGCGCTCGGCCGAGCCGTCGGTGCTGACCGCGATGACATCATAGCTGAGGTTTTCGGCCACCGACTGGATGCCGCGCATCAGCGCCGGATAGAACGGATTGGTGATGTCCGGCACGACGCAGGCGATGGTCATGGTGCGATTGGTCTTGAGCGCCTGCGCGAACCGGTTCGGCGTATAGCCAAGTTCAGCCGCCGCCTTGGTGATCCGCTCCCAGGTCTCCGACGATATCGCCGGCGAGCCGCCGCCGCTCATCACCATCGACACGCTCGCCTGCGACACACCCGCCAGGCGCGCAACGTCCTTCTGTGTGGCCCGCGAGCTTTTCATAAGGTTCCTTATACGTATCACTTATACGTATCAACACCAATTAAGAGCATGGAGTCAAGAGCTCTGTTGACGAGGTCGTCGCTGAGGAAAGTCCCCAGCCCTTGCCGTCCACCGTCCTGTCACAATAGGTTTATCCTGCAGCGATACGGAAAACGCTCTCTCGTCCGGTGCCGTTCACGCCGGTGCTCATTTCATCCATTTTGAGGTTTCCCATGCGCAAGATCCTTTTCGCCGCCATGTTGCTGGTCTCGGCCGCCTCCGGCGCTTTGGCTGCCGACGGCAGACTGGTGCTCTATACCAGCCAGCCCAACACCGACGCCCAGCAGACCGTCGATGCCTTCATGGCCAAGAACCCCGGCATCAAGGTCGAATGGGTGCGCGACGGGACGCCGAAGATCCTGGCCAAATTGCGCGCCGAGATCGAAGCCGGCCAGCCACAAGCCGACGTGCTTCTGATCGCCGACGTCGTGACCATGGAAGGGCTGAAGAAGGAAGGCCGCCTGCTCGCCTATCCCGGCGCCGACGTTTCCGGCATCGATGCTACCCTCTACGACAAGGACAAGACCTATTTCTCGACCAAGCTGATCACCACCGGCATCGTCTACAACACCAAGGCGCCGTTCGTGCCGACGAGCTGGGAAGATTTGACCAAGCCGGAGGCCAAGGGCCTCGTCGCCATGCCGAGCCCGCTGACCTCGGGCGCGGCGATGATCCACACGGTGACGCTGACCGGCAATCTGGCTGAAGGCTGGGATTACTATAGCGCGCTTGCCAAAAACGGCGCCCAGGCAAGCGGCGGCAATGGCGATGTGCTGAAGGCCGTCAGCGGTGGCGACAAGCTGTTCGGCATGATCGTCGACTACATGCCGATCCGCGAGAAGGCCAAGGGCGCTCCGGTCGAGTTCGTCTTCCCCAAGGAGGGTGTCTCGGCCGTCACCGAGCCGGTCGCCATCCTGTCCACCGCCAAGGACACCGATTCCGCCAAGGCCTTCGTCGACTTCCTGCTGTCGAAGGACGGCCAGGAGGTTGCCGCCAAGATGGGTTATATCCCGGCGCGCGCCGATGTCGCTCTGCCGGCCGGCTATCCAGACCGCGCGTCGATCAAGGTGCTGCCCTATGACGCCTCAGCCGCGCTTGCCAATGACGCCGCCAACAAGGAAAAGTTCGGCGCCGTGATGAGCCAGTAAGCGCTCCAGCAAACCCGAAGTGACATCGGCGCAGGACATCTTCCCAGCACCAGACCGGGCCGCTTTGGCCCGGTACGGACGAGTGTCAGGCGCCGGAACGCCCGGCCTCCGCGCGGCTTCGCTGGCGGTGCTTCTGATAATTGCGCTGCTCAGCCTCTTGCCGATGCTGCGGCTGCTTGTGGCGGCGGTCGCACCGGGCGGCGAACTGGACTTCGCCGCCTTCGCCGACCGCCTCGCGAGACCCGCCGCCTTGCGGGCGATGTGGCACACGCTGGACACCGCCGTCTTCGGCGCCGTGTTTGCCGTCTGCCTCGGCGCGCCTTTTGCCGTCGCCGTCACCATGACCGATCTGCCGGGCCGCAAGCCGCTCGGCTTCCTCTTGCTTTTGCCGCTGATGATCGCGCCGCAGGTCACGGCGCTGTCGTGGCTGCATCTGTTCGGCCCCTCCTCGACGCTGCTCGGCATGTTTGGTGTGGCGCCGCCGCCGGGAACGCCAAACCCGATGCTCGGCCGCAACGGCATCATCCTGCTTTATGCCGTCCAGCACGCGCCGATCGTCTTCATCACGCTGCGTGCCGGCCTGTCGCGTGTGCCGCGCGATCTCGTCGAGGCCGCGCGGGCTTCCGGTGCAACGCCGCTCCTCGTCTTGTGGACCATCGTGCTGCCGGTCGTGCGCCCCTACATCGTGGCCGCCGCCGCCCTCGCCTTCGTCTCCGGCGTCGGCAATTTCGGCATTCCCGCTCTGCTCGGCATGCCGGTCAACTATCTGACGCTGCCGACCCTGATCTACCAGGACCTGTCGAGCTTCGGTCCCGGCGTGCTGCCGCAGATCACAGCACTTTCGGTGCTGGTCGCCATGCTGGCGTTGGCCGGCGTCGCCTGCCAGTCGTTGGCCTTGCGCGGCGCCGGCCACCGTTTTGCCGCCGGCACGCCGGCGCGCTTTTCGCTTGGGCGTGCCAGCCTGCCGCTCGCCGGCCTTGGGTGGTTGGTCATCGGCCTCATGCTCGTGCTGCCGGCCTGCGCGTTGCTGGCGACCTCGCTGGTGCCGTCCTTCGGTGTGCCGCTTGGGCTGAAGACGATGACTGCTTCCAACTATGCGGAAGTTCTGGTTCGCCAGGCCTCGACGGTTCGCGCTTTCCGCAACTCCCTGCTTTTCGCCGGCAGTGCTGCGCTGATCCTGGCCGTCGGCGTCATTCCGGTGACCGCGGTGCTCGAGCGCTTCAGCAAGCGCTGGCAGCGGCTGTTGAGCGGCATTGTCGACCTGCCCTATGCCGTCCCCGGCGTCGTGCTGGCGATTGCCTGCATCTTGCTGTTCCTGCGCCCGCTGCCGCTGATCGGCAGCCTCTACGCCACCGCCGCGATCATCCTGATCGCCTATGCCATGCGCTTCTTCACGCTGGCCATGAAACCGGTGGCGACCGCGGTCGGCCAGATTCCACGCGACCTCGACGAGGCAGCGGCGGTGTCGGGAGCCGGAATCCTTCGCCGGCTAATGACGATCACTGCACCATTGGCGGCGCCCGCGGCGGTGGCCGGCGGATTGCTGGTGTTCATGAGCGCCTTCAACGAGCTGACGGTCTCAGCCCTGCTCTGGTCGAGCGGCAACGAGACGCTGGGCGTCGTGCTGTTCAGCCTCGAGGAGGCCGGCCTGGGAACGCAGGCCGCCGCAATCGCGGTCTCGACGATCGTGGTCGTCATCGTCCTGCTGCTGGTGCTCGACCGCTTCGGACGGCGGCTTCCGGCAGGCGTGCTGCCCTGGCGCTAAAGCAATTCCAGGAAAAGTGCGCAGCGGTTTTCCGTCCGGAATTGCGTCAACAAGAGACTCTAGGCGTTCGGGATCACCCAGGCATCCGAGACCGCCACATGCACCGTCTCGCCCGCTGCAACCGCCTCGGTGCTGTCGAGCAGCAACTCCTGCCCTGGCGTAGCCAAGGCCAGCCGCACCTCATGCACCGGGCCGCGATAGATGCTGCCCAACACTTTTGCCGGCAGGCCTTCCGGCGCAAGCCGCAGCGCTTCCGGCCGCAACAGGATTTTCACCGGTCCAGCCAGTGCTCCGGTGCTTCTCGCCGCGATGCGATGGCCGGCTATCTCGACCGTCGCAGCGCCATCGGCATGGCCGATCGCCGTTCCCGAAACGATGGTTCCGCGGCCGACGAAACCGGCGACCGTCGCATTGGCCGGCGCGCGATAGACCTCCTGCGGCGGTGCCGCCTGCAACACCTTGCCCTGGCTCAGCACCGCGACGCGGTCGGCGAGCGCCAGCGCTTCGGCCTGGTCGTGGGTAACGTAGACGATTGTTGCGCCGGTGCGACGATGGATGTCCCTGAACGCCTCAACCATCGACGCGCGAAGATGCATGTCGAGATTGGCCAGCGGCTCGTCGAACAGGATGATTTTTGCGTCGGCGATGAGGCAGCGCGCCAATGCAACGCGCTGGCGCTGGCCGCCCGACAATTCCTCGATGCGGCGCTTTTCAAAACCGCTGAGGCCGACGACCTCGAGAACCGCACTGACGCGGCCTGGGATCTCGCCCTTTTTGACGTGCCGGGCCTTCAGTGGATAGGCGACGTTTTCAGCCACATCCATATGCGGCCACAGCGCATAGGACTGGAAGACGACGCCGACACCGCGCGCTTCCGGCGGCACCTGCCGCCGCGGATCGGCCATCACCGTCTCGCCGAACAGCACGCGGCCTTCGCTCGGCGCCTCGAAGCCGGCAATCAGCCGCAGCATCGTCGTCTTGCCGCAGCCCGAGGGGCCGAGCAGCGCGGTGAAGGAGCCGGCCGGGAAATCCAGCGAGACAGCGTCCAGTGCGGTCGTTTCATTGAACCGCTTGCTGAGGCCTTCGACCCTGATTGCGCTCATGCCTGTTCCATCGTCATGTCACTGCACTTGTCCGGTACTCACGTCCGTCATGCGTCGGCCCGGCAATACGTTGGAAATCCGGCCGTGACAATGAGCGTGGTCGAGCATGGTTGCCGATCGAGTTTTGCTTGCGCCGGCGCTACGCAGGCAAAGCCAGCAGCGCCAGTCCGGCCAGCGCCGAGCCGGCTAATGTCGGCAGCATACCGATCTTCAGTCTCAGCATGGCGACCATGGCGGCCGCCGCCAGGAGCGCGGCGCGCCAGTCCAGCGACGACAGCACCGGCACCTCCATCCCGAGGCCAACGGTCTGCACCGCGCCGAAGACGACATGCAGTGCGAACCACAGCGCAAGGTTCATTATCACCCCGACGACGGCCGCGGTGATGGCGCCGAGCGCTGCCGACAGAGCCCGGTTCTGCCGCAACTGCTCGATGTAGGGCGCGCCGAGGAAGATCCAGAAGAAGCAGGGCACGAAAGTCACCCACAGCGTCAGCAGCGACCCCAGCGATCCGGCAAGCAACGGGTTCATGATGCCGGCGTGCCGATAGGCGGCGACGAAGCCGACGAACTGCAACACCAGGATGAGCGGCCCAGGCGTTGTCTCGGCAAGGCCGAGGCCGTCGACCATCTCGCCCGGCGCCAGCCAGCCGAAGGAGGTGACGGCTGCTTGCGCGACGTAGGCGAGAACCGCGTAAGCGCCGCCGAAAGTGACGACCGCCATGACACTGAAGAAGCTACCGAGTTGCGTCCAGACACTGGCCGAGCCGGTCAGCGCCCAAATCAGCAGAACCGGCGCGAGCCAGATCGGCAGCCAGATCGCGATGGTGCGCGGCGCGTGCCATTTCGTCGGCCTGGTATGGGCAAGTTCGCCGCGCTCGAACATCAGGTCGACCGCGCCTCTGAGATCGGGCAAATTGTCCTTGCCATGTGCGGCTCCGGAAAACCGCCCCGGCGCCAGGCGGTTGCCGATCCAGCCGGTCAGCCCCGCAGCCAGGATGATCAGCGGAAACGGCAGCCTGGCGACATAGATGGCAAGGAAGGCGGCCACCGCGATCGCCACCATCACCCGGTTCTTGAGCGCCCGTTTGCCGATGCGGATGACCGCTTCGACGACAACGGCCAGCACCGCTGCCTTGATGCCGAAGAACAGCGCCTCGATGACAGGCGCATCATTGTAGAGCACGTAGAAGGTGCTGAGGCCCAACATGACCAAGGCGCCGGGCAGCACGAACAGGATGCCCGCAACAAGGCCGCCGGCTGTGCGGTGCAACAGCCAGCCGATATAGATCGCCAGCTGCTGTGCCTCGGGTCCGGGCAACAGCATGCAATAGTTCAGCGCATGCAGAAAACGCTGCTCGCCGATCCAGCGCCGTTCCTCGACCAGTTCCTTGTGCATCAGCGCGATCTGCCCGGCCGGCCCGCCGAAGGAGAGCAGGCCGATCTTCGCCCACAGTTTCGTGGCTTGTCTGAAGGTCGGGGCGGCAGGTGGATCGACAGGACGCGCCTTGTCGTCCGCTGCAAGGGCGCTCATGGCGTTTTGCCCCCGCTCGGCCAGTTATGCGTTTCGTCGGTGGCGTCGCGACACCACCTGAAAAACGCGTCATAGACCAGCATGCCGGCCTCGAGCTGCTCGAGATCGTCGCGGAACATACGCGACAGTCCGAGCGATACCGCGAGGAACCCTGCCGCCTGCGGTATGAGATCGAGGCGCGCCGTGTCGGCCGCACGCACGATCAAAGCAAGACGGTCGAGCGCCTCGGAGCGCAGCCCGAATTCCTCGATCATGGTGTCGAAGGTGCAGCGCTCGCCGCGATGGCTCCAGAACACATCGTCGATGTCGAAGGGAATCGCCGCGAAGCGGTCGGCGGCAGCCAGCACTTCGGCCGGTTCGACGAACAGGAACACCGCCGAAGGATCGATGAAGCGGCGGATCAGCCATGGGCAAGCAATGCGGTCGACCTTGGGGCGGGCGCGCGTCACCCAGACCGTGCGGCCCTTGTCGTCGCGGCGCGGCATCGTCTCGGCCTTGACCAGAACCCCCTTGGCCGCCAGCCAGGCCTCGAAACCGCCTTCGAGCGATTCAGCGGCGATGCCCTCATGGCGCAGCCAGGCGGCAACGCCTTGCGAGAGCTTTTGGCCCCTTTGACAGATGACGACGACGTGGCGTCCGGCGAACTCGGCCGCCCAGGTCGAAACGGACTTGAAGTCGCGCCGGGATGAGGCCGGCAGCAGGCGCGGATCGGCGTCATAATCCTCGTCGATGCGGACATCGACAAGAACAGGCGCGTCCGGCAGGCCGACGAGACGGGAGAGCTGCGCTACGGTGATTGCGGTTGTTGACGGCATGGCGTCCACCTCCAGAGTGAGAGTTTGGACGCGATCATTGGGCTGACGCCTCACGGGGTCGTCGCGAAGGAACCCCTTATCACTATGCTGGAGCGATCCTTCGCACTTGTCAAGGAAGCGCTGCGTTCCGCGGCAGACGTGCCGGCCTCGGCATCTACTGCGCCGTCCAGCCGCCATCCATCGGCAAGGTCGTGCCGGTGATCTGCCTGGCCGAATCCGAGCACAGGAACAAGGTCAGCGCCGCGAGTTCCTCGACGGTGACGAATTCCTTGGTCGGCTGTGCCGCCAGCAGCACGTCGTGCTTGACCTGCTCCTCGGTCATGCCGCGCGCCTTCATGGTGTCGGGGATCTGCTTTTCGACCAGCGGTGTCCAGACATAGCCGGGCGCGATCGCATTGACGGTGATGCCGTCCTGCGCGACTTCGAGCGCCACCGTCTTGGTCAGGCCGGCGATGCCGTGTTTGGCCGAGACATAAGCCGACTTGAACGGCGAGGCGACCAGCGCATGCGCCGACGCGGTGTTGATGATGCGGCCCCATTTGCGTGCTTTCATGCCCGGCACCACAGCCTTAATCGCGTAGAAGGCGGCCAGCAGATTGATGCGGATGATGGCTTCCCACTTGTCGTCAGGGAAGTCTTCGATCGGCGCGACATGCTGTATCCCGGCATTGTTGACCAGAATGTCGAGGCTGCCGAAGGCAGCTTCAGCCTCGTGCACCATGGCGGTCACTGCCGCGCCGTCCATCATGTTGGCGCTGGAATAGCGGCACTTGACGCCGAAATCCTTCTCGATGCCGGCGCGCTCCTGCTCGATCGCGGCGGCATCGCCGAGCCCGTTGATGGTGACGTTGGCGCCCTCGGCGGCAAAGGCGCGGGCTATGGCCAGGCCGATGCCGCTGGTCGAGCCGGTGACGAGCGCATTCTTCGAAGACAGGGAACCCATGGAGATCTCGCGACTGGTGGGAGGAGCTTTGACGCAGATGGTTTGTGCATCGCAACATAACAATGGCATGACCATATGTCATTGCGATTACAATGTTGTGATCCTTCACACGCGCCTTGCGCTGGCGTCGAAGTGACACGACATGGCACTGTCATGCTGCCGTGCAACATAATCGTACTGCACGTCCGCAAGATCATTCCTGAACCGATGGGTGGGCAATTTGGAAATCGCCGATGTCGTGAAGCGCGCCTATGCGATGCCGCTGACCAACCCGTCCTTCCCGCCCGGCCCGTATCGCTTCTTCGACCGCGAATACGTCATCATCACCTACCGCACGACGCGCGAGGCGCTTGCGGCCGTGGTGCCGGCGCCGCTGGAGATCGACGAGCCGCTGGTCAAATACGAATTCATCCGTATGCCTGATTCCACCGGCTTCGGCGACTACACCGAGACCGGCCAGGTCATTCCGGTGAAGTACAAGGGCCAGCATGGCGGCTACGTCCATTCCATGTATCTCGACGACGATGCGCCGATCGCCGGCGGCCGCGAGCTCTGGGGTTTTCCCAAAAAGCTCGCCAGCCCCAAAATCGTGCATGAGGGCGAAGTTATCGTCGGCACCTTGCATTACGGCAGCGTTCTCTGCGCCACCGGCACAATGGGTTACAAGCATCGCGAGGCCGACCACGATCAGGTGCTGGCCTCGCTCGCCGCGCCAAACTTCCTGATCAAGATCATCCCGCATGTCGACGGAACCCCGCGCATCTGCGAGCTGGTGCGCTATTACCTCACCGACATCACGCTGAAGGAAGCCTGGACGGCGCCAGCCGCGCTCGATCTTCGCCCGCACGTCATGGCCGACGTGGCGAAACTGCCAGTGCTAGACATCGTCTCGGCCGTTCACTTCAAAGCCGATCTGACACTTGGCCTCGGCGAAGTCGTGCATGATTACCTCGCCGACCAGTCTGCTGCCGGCGCGACCAGACTGGAGAAAGTCAGTGCTTGAGCGTAACCGCAGCAAGGCAGCTGCCGCCACGATCGCGGAGATCACCGCGCAATACGATCGCATCGCTCTGGTGTTCCAGGGCGGCGGCGCGCTCGGCGCCTATCAGGCCGGCGTCTATCAGGCGCTGGCCGATGCCGGCTGCGAGCCGACCTGGCTGTCCGGCGTCTCGATCGGCGCCATCAATGCCGCCATCATTGCCGGCAACGAACCAAGCCGCCGGCTGCAGCGGCTGGAGCAGTTCTGGCAGACGGTCTCGGGCCGCAAGATCTGGCCCTATACGCCCGAAGGCGACATCTACCGCGACATCCGCAACCAGACCTCGTCATTCATGACCATGGCGATGGGCCAGCCCGGCTTCTTCAAGCCGCGCTCGCCCAATCCCTGGCTCCAGCTGTCGGGCGCCGAAGGCGCTACCTCCTTCTATGACACCGCCGAGCTCAAGGACACGCTGGAAAGCCTGATCGATTTCGACGTGCTGAATGACGGCAAGAAGCGGCTGAGCGTCGGCGCGGTCAATGTCCGCACCGGCAATTTCGTCTATTTCGACACCGACAAGGTGCGCATCGAGCCGGAGCACATCATGGCCAGCGGCGCGCTGCCGCCGGCGTTCCCGTCGATCCGCATCGAGGGTGAATATTACTGGGACGGCGGCATCGTTTCCAACACGCCGCTGCAATATCTGCTCGACCAGGAGGAGGACCGCTCCTCGCTGGTGTTCCAGGTCGACCTGTTCAGTGCCCGCGGCGTGCTGCCGCGCGGCATGGCCGACGTGCTGTCGCGCCACAAGGACATCATGTATTCAAGCCGCACGCGCCAGAACACCGACAATTTCGAGCGCATCCATGCGCTGAAGATGAAGCTGCTCGATGCGCTGAAGCGCGTGCCGCCCGAGCAGCTGAAGGACGGCGAGAAGGAATTGATCGCCGACTATTCGGATGCCGGCGTGGTCAACATCGTTCACCTGATCTATCAGCACAAAGGCTACGAAGGCCACGCCAAGGACTATGAGTTCTCCGGCACCTCGATGCGCGAGCACTGGGAGATGGGGCAGGAGGACACGGAACGCACGCTGCGCCACAAGAAGTGGCTGATGCTGCCGACCAATGCCGACGGCGTCACCATCCACGATTTGCACCGCGAGGATCCGACTTAAGGTCGAGCCTGTCAGCCCGGTATCGAGCCCTTTGGCGTCGAGTTCCGTCACCCCCTCTGTCCTGCCGGACATCTCCCCCTCAAGGGGGAGATTGGCTGGCGCGATCGCTTTCGCCAATCGCCAATGTTGCAGGGAAAGCGCCTTCGAACGAACCGCTGATCTCCCCCTTGAGGGGATCGAGGAGTGGTCCGCGTAGCGGACGGGAAGCCAATTGCTTGGCTTTCCGAGCGACGAAAGCCGGCAGGCCAGAGGGGGGTGCTGTCCCGCCGACATTTCCCAATGAGCAACAAAAAAGGCAGCGCCGGTCGCCCGGCGCTGCCTTTTGTTTGAGAACTCCTGCTCCGCTCAGAACACCTGGCGGAAGATGATGAACAGCACGAAGGCGAGCGTGATCGAGCACGGCAGCGTCAGCACCCAGGCAAGCAACAGGTTGCGGACCGTCGACCATTGCAGGCCCGACCCGTTGGCCGCCATGGTGCCGGCAACGCCCGAGGACAGCACATGCGTGGTCGACACCGGCAGACCGAAACGGTCGGCCATGCCGATGGTGATCATGGCAACGAGTTCGGCGGCGGCACCCTGGCCATAGGTCAGGTGGCTCTTGCCGATCTTCTCGCCGACCGTGACGACGATGCGCTTCCAGCCGACCATGGTACCGAGGCCGAGCGCCAGCGCGACCGCGATCTTGACCCAGAGCGGGATGAACTTCGTCGCGTTGTCGACGGCCTTGTGATAGTCGGTCACCGCCTTGAGATCGGCCTCCTGCATCGGCAGCAGCTTCTTCTTGTCGATCAGCTTCAGCGCCTCGCCGATCAGATAGATGTCGTTGCGCGCGTTGCTGACCAGGTCCGTCGGCACATTGTCGACCGAGGCGTAGGGCTGCAGCGAAGTCGTGGTGTTGTGGATGTAGGTCTGCAGCGCAACGGTCGTCTGGTCGCTCCAGCTCCGGGTGCGCACCGCGTCCTGGACGGCCGCCTTGGCATCGGTGACGGTGACGCCCGGCTTGGCGTATTTGCCGAGCGCCGTCTCGACGCTGACCGAGGCCGCCTTGTAGGCCTCGAGATAGTTGATGTCGGGCGTGCGGTTGAGCGCATAGGCTGTCGGCACGACGCCGATCAGGATCAGCATGATCAGGCCCATGCCTTTCTGGCCGTCATTGGAACCGTGCGCGAAGCTGACGCCGGTGCAGGTGAAGATCAGCAGGCCGCGGATCCACCATGGCGGCGGCGTGTTGCCCTTCGGCGCCTCATAGAGAGCAGGATTACGGACCAGCAGCTTCATCGCATACAGCAGGGCGAAGGCGGCGAAGAAGCCGACGATCGGCGACACCAGAAGCGTGATGCCGACATTGGTCGCCTGACCCCAGTCGACGCCGCTGGTGGCGCTGCCGGCCGGCGCCATGAACTGGTTGGCGAGGCCGACGCCGATGATCGAGCCGACCATCGTGTGCGAGCTGGACGCCGGCAGGCCGAGGAACCAGGTGCCGAGGTTCCACAGGATCGCCGCCACGAGCAGCGCGAACACCATGGCGAAACCCGAGGAAGAACCGACCTGAAGGATGAGCTCGACCGGCAGCAGCGACAAGATGCCGAACGCCACCGCACCGCTCGAGGTCAAAACGCCGAAGAAGTTGAAGACACCCGACCACATGACGGCAAATTCGGCCGGCATGGAGCGCGTGTAGATGACGGTTGCCACCGCATTGGCGGTGTCGTGGAAGCCGTTGACGAACTCGAAGCCCAACGCAATCAGCAGGGCAATGCCGAGCAGGATCCACGGCACGGTCTTGGCCACCGCCAGATCCTGGCTGAGCGCGTAGCCGACATAGATGACACCGACGAGCACCAGCACGCCGAAGGCCGGCAGGAACCACTTCGCGCCGCCCGATTGATTGAGCGGATGGTCCGGTCTCGGAATCCCCGCTTCGCTAGAAACAACGTCCACCATCGTCCCACTCCGTTTTGCACTGCAGCAAAGAACTCGGAATGACGCTATGGCTGGTCGATGAAGCTGATGTGACGGCTATGGTCTTTTTGATCGCGCAAGGAGCGCTGCAGCCTTTGCTTCGGCGCGCGATGCGGATCACGTTTCTTTGCCGGCGCAAAAGCAATGCCAGGAAAAATGCGAAGCGCTTTCCCTTAGGAATTGCGAAAAAACAAAAAGAGATAGAGCGTTTCGCCGTTTCAGTGAAACGGTGAAACGCTCTAGAGACGAGTGAGGAGAAGATCGCCGATCCGGTTCATCAGCCCAGAGGCGGATGAACCGGATTGCGGATCTAGTGGAACGCTATGTCATCGTCAGCGTCGGCATGCGTTTCGAACCGGCCTGTCTCGGCATCGAAGAGCAGCACGTCCAGATCGACGTAAGGTGTCTCCTCCGAAACCTTGACCGCGACCTTGTCGACGCCGCCGATGAGGTCGGACCAGTTGGTCCAGGCAAGGGTCGTGCCCTTGATGGCGATGTCGCCATTGCGGATGCCCGATATCAATTCGGCGGGTCCGGCAGCACTTTTCTTCGCCTGCGGAGCGGTGGCGGCAAACGCCATGAACAGCCCGGCATCGCCTGCGTCCGGCGCCAGCGCCATCCGCATGAACGGCACAACATCTCCGCCGGGCAAGGTCGTCTGGTCGAAGCCCTTGATGAAGTTCAGATCCGTCGTGGGCCGGAGCAGCGCCTGCGCGACGGTATTGATCACTTTGGGCGTTGCACTGATGCCCGCGGCCAGTGCTGGCGCGGCGCCGACCCTGACCGAAGCCAGTCCGGTCGGATCGAGCGTTGCCGCGGCGGTCCTGGCGTTTGCGCCAAGCAGCGTCATCAGCGGGCTGACCCAGGAGCTGCCCAACACCAGGCTGGAAGACCCTGCATCCAGCGACTGGCGAACCACATCCGTGCCGCCGCCGGCCTGGACCGTGTCGCGCGTCCGGTCGAAGGCATAGATGTTGGTGCCGGTGCCGCCATTGACGATATCGAAGCCATTGCCACCGGAGAGCTGATCGTTGCCGTTGCCGCCCAGAATGTAGTCGGCGCCGAGCAGGCCATAGAGGATATCGTCGCCGTCATTGCCGATCAGCCAGTCAGCATCGACCAGGAACGACGAGCGCACGTTCACATCCGACGTGACGACGCCATGCAGCGGGCCGTACGCTCCGTAGTTGTAGACGTAGCGCAGCGTCGCGGTCAGCGTTGCGGCAGTCTCGCCGACGGGCAGCACCCGCATGCTCTGGATCATGCCGGCGCCGGTGGTGTTGGTGATGATCGGGATGACGGCCGCCATGTCGCCGAACACCAGGTCATTGCCGATGCCGCCATCTGCGTAGTCGCTGTTGAGAACGATATAATCGGCGGCGGGTCGCTGTGCCTGGCGCTTGTCCTGGGTGTCGAGCAGCCACGAGCTGACCGAACCGTTTTTCGACCAGTCGGCGGCGTTCGATGCGGCGAGCGTCGATTGCACGCCCCAGGCCTCGGCACGCGCCTGCGCCGCGCTGATGGTGCCGAGATAGAGCCGGTCGATGGTCTTGAAGAAGGAGTTCTGCAGCCCGTCGGCTATGGACTTGGTGGTCGCGGTCGTGCTGGCGATCGTCAGCATCGGCTGCTCGATCAGCCCGACATCGCCGATCAGCACGTCATTGCCTTCGTCGCCGTAAAGCTGGTCGTTGCCGACAGAGAGCGAGTAACCCAGACCGTTGCCGAACAGCCAGTTGCCAACCTTGTTGGCATTGGCGTTGATGGCGTGATCGCGGCTTATGTGGCCCGTCAGTGCCGCTGTGCGCGCGTTGTCCTGCGCGGCGAGCGCGGCATTGACGGCCGCGAGTTCGGCGGTGGAGATGCCGGCAAGCGTGGCGGAGTTCGCTGCGCTCACCACCGGCAACACGACAACGCCATGGTCGCCGACGACAAAGTCGTTGCCGAGGCCGCCACGGATATAGTCGTTGCCGATGTTCAGCCGATGCGTGGCAGGCCGCAACACGGACTGGCCGGCTACGAAGGTAGCGTTCGTCGTGCCAGTCTTGACGCCGTAGTCGGCGATGACCTGTTCGCCCGCCGCATGCGCGGTATACGACGTGTCGGCAACGATGGTCTGGAAGTCCATCAGCCAGTTGTGCAGGCTGAGCGCGCCTGCGGTAAGGTTGGCGCCGACCACGGTCAGCGCCGTCGCAGGAACCACGATGGTCCCGGTGTCGCCGAAGATGGTATCGTCGCCGTCGCCGCCAACGATCCAATCGGCGCCTACCGTCACGCTGACAACTGGCGCATTCGGCGCTGTATCCAGCGCATCCTTGGCAAATCCCAGCGACGACAGGTCGCGCAGCAGGTCGCTCAACGAGACCGAGAGGCCGGCAACCTCCTTGTCGATGACCGCCAGACCGGTTTCGGGGATGCTGGTGATATGTCCGTCGTCGCCGAAGATGCTGTCATTGCCGGAACCGCCGTCGATGCCGTCATTGCCATAGGCAAGGTCCTTCAGCCGCGTCACGTCGGCCAGCACCGAGGCAAATACCTGGAAGTGGTTGCCGTTGCCGCGCAGCATCGTGTTCTTCGCCGAGAACTCACCGAGGAATCCGGCTGCGCCGGGCATGATCTCGATCTGCGGCAACGCATTGGTCAGTTCCGAAGGCAGCAGATTGACGCCGGGCACCACCACCAGTCCGTCGATGGGAACCGTGACGTTAACGGTGGGATCGGTCACCGCGATGATCCGGAAAGCGTTTACGATCTTGGGCAGATCGGTCTGGAAGCCGCTGCCGTTGGAGGCGCGGTCACCGAAGATGGTGTCGTTGCCGGCGCCGCCGAGCAGCGTATCGTCGCCGCGCTGGCCGAACATCACGTCGTCGCCGTCGCCGCCATCGATAAAGTCGTTGTAGGCGGCTTCAAGATCGATGCCGAGGGCCTTCGTATTCCACGCCGGACCGTTGATGACCGGGACGTTGTTGGGATCGTACACGCCTGCGAGCAGCAGCATGTCGGGATCCAGCAACTGGGATGCGAGCTGCGTGCGCGGCACGCCCGTGTTGGAATAGAGGGTGACCATGCTGACGATGGTTGCCACTTCTTCCAGCACCACGTCGCGATGCCATCTGCCATCGCTGTTGAGCAGAGCCGAACCGTCGGCATTGAACGCCCGCAGGATCTGGCCCTCGTCGCCGAGCAGATAGTCGAACCCTGCGCCGCCTTCGATGTGGTCGGCACCCAATCCGCCGACAATCTCGTCGATGCCATTGTCGCCGTACAGCCGGTCGTCGCCGCGCTGGCCGAAGATGCGGTCATCGTCGTCGCCGCCATGGACCTCGTCCTTGCCGCCGACACCATCTATGAGATCGAAACGGATCACGTCGCGCATCAGCGATGGCGCTTTGCCCGGAACCGCCGGATTGAGCTGCCAGATCGTGCTCCGCCAGTCGGTGCCGCCCACGACCTTGCGCGCGATCAGGCCATTGTCGCCGAGCACGACGTCTTCGCCGGTCCCGCCTTCGATGTAGTCGTCGCCATCGGCGCCGCCGACCACATTGTGACCGCCGGTGATGTCGTCATCGCCGTCGCCGCCGAACAGGCGGTCATTGCCTTGCTGGCCATCGATGATGTCGTTGCCGGCATCGCCGTAGATCTTGTCGTTGTCGGCGCCGTCGGCATCGGTGGTGTAGATCGAGATGACGCGCTGGTTGTTTGGCAGCGCCCGGTCGAACAGGGCATGGTCGCCGAACAGGCGATCGTTGCCTGCGCCGGCATGGATCTCGTCTGCGCCGGTGCCACCGGCGACGACGTCGTTGCTGCCGCCGGAATTGATGAGGTCGTTGCCGCCGTCGAGCGGGCTGATCGTGAAGCCGCGTTGCAGATAGCCGAAGAGGAATTCGAACCGCGCATTGTCGCCGAAGATGATATCGGAGCCATTACCGGTGGTGATGATATCGCCAAAGGCGCCGCCGGCGACGATATTGTCGCCGTCACCTGTGGTGATCGTGTCGACGCCGCCCTTTGCAGTGTCGATGGAATAGGCCAGCGTCGGCAGGCCGTTAGCGAATTCGCCATGGCCGCTGTCGCCAAACACCACGCTGTTGCCGGTGCCGATCGTCACCTTGTCGCCGGCGCCGCCGCCGAACACGACATGGCTGCCATTGCCGGCCTGGATGTCGTCAATGCCGTCATAGTCTGTCCACTCGCTGCGCACCTTGGTCATCTTGCCGTCGACGTAAAGCGCAATGCCGTTGTCGCCCAGGATGACGTCGTTGCCGCCGCCGGCTGTGATCTTGTCGGCGAACGAGCCGCCCATCAGCACGTGGTTGCCGCTGGCGATGGTGATGGTGTCGTTGCCGCCATAGGCAATGTCGGTCGTCTCGACCGAGACGCGCAGGCCGGTGGCGCCGAAGATCGCCAGCCCGTTGTCGCCGAGGATGACGCTGTCGCCGTCGCCGGCAGTGATGTCGTCATCGCCATTGCCGCCGAACACGACGTTGCGGCCCGATCCGGCCTTGATCGTATCCTTGTAGCCGATGATCACCGGCACGCCGTTCAGCGTCGGTGCGAAATCGGCGAATGTGCTCTCGATCCGGCGCAGGATGTTGTTTTCGAACGTTGCCTTGCCATTGTCGCCGAGGATGACGTCGTCGCCGCCTTGCGAGGTCACCTTGTCGTTGCCCGAGCCGGCAATGACGATGTTGTCGCCGGCGCCCGTCTCGATGACATCGTCGCCGTAATAGATCGGGTCCGTGCTTTCGATGCTGGTGACGTTGCCAAAGGCGTCGAACAGGATCACGCCATTGTCGCCGAGCACGACGTCGCCGATGTCGAGCACGCTGCCGCCAAGCACCTTGATCGAGTCGGCGGCCGAACCGCCGACCAGTATGTTGCGGCCGCCGGCGCTGGTGATCTGGTCGGCGCCGCCGAACTCCGGCGACGTGGTCTTGATGATCGTCGGCAGGCCATTTGCAAATTCGGCGCTGCCATTGTCGCCGATAACCAGGTCCTGGCCGCCGGTGCTCTTGATGATGTCGGCGCCAAAGCCGCCGAAGACGATGTTGGGCCCTTTGCCGGCGTCGATCTGGTCGTCGCCGCCGACCGACGGGTTCGATGTCTCGACCTTGATGACCGCGCGGTCGAGCATCATGTCGAGTGTGCCGGGCACCAGCACCAGCGTCGAACCATTGACCGTCGCCACCTGGGTGATGGTGCCGTGATCGCCGATGATGACGTCACCGGTGTCGCCGCCAGTGATGATGTCGGCGCCGGCGGTTTCGGTGATCCCTTGAGCGTTCTTGCCGTCATGGTCGATGATGACGGTACGGTTGCGATAGTCGACGTCGAACGACGAGTCGCCGATGATCCAGTTCTTGCCGGTGATGCCGCCGAAGATGTGATCGGCATCGGCGCCGCCGGCGATGAAGTTGGTGCCGTGGCCGCCGGTCAGCGTGTCCGTGCCGGCGCCACCGTCGATGACCACGACGCCATGGGCGCCCGAGGCATCGATGATGTCGTTGCCGGTGTTGAGGAACGAATAGGCGGTGCCGTTCGGCGTGCCCGGCGTCGAGGAGTAGCGCAGGCCGTTGGCGGACGTGTCGCCGAACAGGACGACCGGTCCGGTGCTGTTGTGGACAGTCAGCGTATCGCTGCCGCCGCCGCCATGCACGACCGTCAGCGTCTGGTCCTTGGTGCTCTCAATGGTGAAGTTGTCGTTGGCGACGCCAAGCAGGACTTCGACCACTTGCAGATTGGTGTAGGTGATGCCGCGCGCAACATCGACCGGCGGATTGCCGTCATTGTAGTCGACCGACAGCGGGTTGGATGGCATGCCGAGGCCCGAAATATGGGTGTCGGTCAAAACGCCCGTCAGCGGCGCCTGTGCGGTGTCGCTGAACACGACCAGCTGGTCGACATCGGTGCCGTCATCGACCTCGATTTGCCGGACAACTTGCGGGTTGAATTCGTCCGGCAGTGCCACTGAAGGCGTGAGCGAACGGTCTTCCGGTCCGACGCCGCCCTCGACGAACAACGGCCCGCCGATGCGCGTCAGGTCATGCGGCTGCTGCGAGAACACGCGGATGCCTTCGGGCGGCGCCTGCACGGTGCCGTCGAAGACGAGATTGACGGTGACCGGCTGGTCCCAGTTGGTGCCGTCGAAGACGACGAAGTAGCCGGTGGCGTCCTGCTGCACACCGGGTGAGGCGCCGAGATCGACGCTGGCCTGGCCGTCAATGGTGATGTGGACCGTCACCGGCGCAGTCGGCTGTGTCGACAGCACGATCTGGTAGCTGTCGGTTTCGCCGGCCTGCGATACCGTGGTGTTGCCATTGGTCTCGATGATCCGGACAGCGGCGGTGTCGGAATCGACCACCTCGACGCTGACCTTCTGGCTGTCGACATCGGCATAGACGCCATCCGCCTTGTCGGAGGTGACGGTGTTGCTGATGGTAGCGACGATGCGGTTTTCGGGCGTGCCGTCGCTCGGAGAGGAGACGAGCACGGTTTGTGCGTCGTCCCAGGCAAAGATGCCGTTCGGGATATCTGCGACCAGCCCGAACTTGATCGTCGTGCGCGACAGGTTGACCTGGTTGCTGCTGGAGGCGAGCGTCACGGTGACGATCTCGCCGGCGGCCGGCGCCTTGCTCAGCACAACTGTGTAATCGTCGGTGGCGCCACCTTCGAACACGCTGGTCGAGCCGCCGCTTTCGGTGATGATGGCGTCCGGCTTGTCATCGTCGATGATGGTGACCAGCACGTTCGGGATCTCGTAATTATCGAGCGGCTGGGTGACGCCGTTGCTGTCGACATTGATGACCGAATGGCTGATGGCGACGACCGTCTTGCCTTCCTCGGCGCTGTCGGAGATCGCCTTGACGTAGATGCGTTGTCCAGCAGCCCAGTTGACGTCGTCGAAGGCGACGGTGACGGCTTCGGCGAAGTTGATGCCGTCCAGCGAAACCAGGATGGTCTGGCCCTGCTTGGCGCGCTGCTGGGCCGAAGCCTGCGCGGCCGAGACAGTGACATAGGCGATGGTGCCGGCAACCGGCGCCATCGGCAGCGTCAGCGTGTAGCTGTCCACCGATGTCGCATCGTCTTCCTTCACCTGCAGGCCGTCGTCGATATCGACCGCAACGGCGGTGCTGCCCTTGGTGGTCAGATCGATGCCGGGCGTGAACAGGCCGTTGAAGCGCGGGTCGGCGCTGCTTACCGTATGGGTGATCGTGCCGCTGTCGCCATTGGCGTCGTCCGACACCACGGTCTGCGTCACATCGCCCGCGACATTGAACGTGTCGCTGCCAAGGCCGCCGATCAGCGTGGTGACGATATCGTCGGCGGTCGACAGCACATAGAACGTGTCGTCGCCTTCGAGGCCGTCGACGTCCATCGCCTCGGCATTGCTGATCTTGATCGTCAGCCCGGCGCCGTAGACGCCGTCCTTGGTGATGACGAAGGTGTCATCAAGTTCAGTGCCCAGCACCACGACCCGGTCGAAGCCGGCGCCGCCGTCGATGTTGACCGGTGCGTTGACATTGTACTGGATGACGTCGTCGCCATTGCCGCCATTGACCTTGACGTTGACGCCCTCGGCCAGCGCGAAGGCGCGGATGACGAACTCGTCATTGTCGTCCTCGCCCTCGAGCCTGAGGTCGGCATGGTTGGAATAGACGACGAACATGTCCTCGCCGCTGCCGCCATAGAGCACGGCCGGAACGGTGATGCCTTGCGACAGGTAGCCGAGGGTCGTCTCGATCGTCGCGAAGCGGTCTTCTTCCGAGATGATGGCATAGGCGCCGTTCGGATCGAGCTTGCCATCGGCATCGACCTTCTGGTCGCGCGAGCTGCCGAAGATCTGGCCAACCTGGAAGAAGTCGTTGCCGACGCCGCCGTCGACGGTGAGGATCGCCGCATTGTCGTCGAAATAGAAGCGGTCGTTGCCCTCATTGCCCTCGACGATGACGCGTCCGTTGCTGCTGGCGTCATAATTGATGCGCTCGACTGCAGGCAGGTAACCACCGGTGCCGTCCGGCACCATATGGGCGATGAAATTCTTGCGGAACAGGAAGGTGTCCGCAATGTTTGTGCCCTCGATGGTCAGCGTGTCGACGCCATCGTCGCCGGCGCCGCTGTCATGGATGTTCATGACATAGTCGGCGTCGCCCTCGATGTTGACGACAACGGCATCGGTGCCGCCCTCACCGTCGATCGTCAGTTCGTCGCGGATGATGCGGCCGGCAGCATTGCGGCCGAAGGCCGGCAGGCCGTTGGCGCCCGGCGCTACGTCCTGACCCAGATAGGTGGTCATCGACGGCAGCTTGTTGACCGTGATGAGGTCCTCGCTCTCGCCGCCATGGACAAATGTGTTGCCGCGCAGCGCGGCGACGTCGATCAGGATGCTGTCCCTGTCGAGGCCGCCGACGATCTCGATCTGCGGCGCCTGCAGCGCGCCGTGCAATTCGATGTAGGTGCCGACGCCCGGATCGGGGTCGGTGACGCCTGAGGCCTGATAGTCGCCGGCAATCAGGATCTTGGTTGGCGAGATGATGACCGAGGTAGCGTTGGTGTGGACGTCGTCGCCTGCAAGAAGGCGCACATCGCCCAGCGACGCTTGCAGCGTCACGCCGGCTGCAACGGTGATGTCGTCGGGAAGGTCGTCGTCGCCGATATGCGTGCCTTCAAGGTCGTCCTCGGCCCAGAATTCAAGCTCGGCTTGCTCGGCAATGCTGCTTTCGGTGATCAGGATCGGGCTCGATGCCTTGATATAAGCGCCGCCGCCGGCATTAACGCCGGAGGTCTCGGCCCGCACGCCGCCAACTTCCAGCGCGCCGAGATTTTCGACCCAGGTGTCGTTCGCAAACGACCAGGATTCGAGATTGGCGACTGCCGTGGTGAGACGCTTCGAGCTGGTGCCGATGCTCTTGGAGGCGAACAGATAGGTTTTCTTCGAGACAACGTTGGCAAAGCCATCGGTGCGGCCGTTGAGGATGCTGCCATTGACCGCGGTGATGAAGGCCACCGCATCGGCGAACGCCGCCGCATTGGCGGTACCCGCGCCGACTTCGTTGAGGATCAGATCGCCCGCGGTCTCGATCAGATAGATGCTTTCGAGGTCGGTGTGCGCGCTGACCGTGCCCGCTGCTGAAGCGGAACTGTCGATGTCGAGTTCGTTGGCGACGGAACCGATGCCGATATGGGCCGTCAGGTTGACATTGCGGCCGATTACGTCGGCCTTCGGCAACACCAGCGCCCGCGTCGGATGCAACGGGTCGTTGTTGGAGTCCGGAATGCTGAGGTTGTAGTTCGGATCCGGCAGTTCGGCGTCGACGATCGATCCTTCTTCCGCCACCAGCGTGACGTCGCCATTGATCGACTGGATGCCGCGGAGATTCATGTCGCCATGCGTCTCGGTCAGGAAGATCGAGCCGCCCGCCACCGCGATGATCGTGCCGCGGTTGGTGGCGTTGATGGCCGGATCGCTCGACAGGCTGCCGGTGACATCGATCTCGAGCGCGTTGGTGCTGGTGCCGATGCTGCCGCCGGCGCTGAGCCAGATATGCTGCGCCTGCACCTTGGTTGCGGTCGAGCCGGGCAGCGCGTCGACGATCGACTGGGCAGTCGCGGTCAGATACGCGTTGCCGCCCTTGGAATAGACGGATTCGATCCTGAGATCGCTGGTCGGAGCGGTGATGCGAACATTGTCTTGGGCCCTGGCGATGAGGCCGCCGTCGCCGCGCATGGTGACGGTGACGGCTTTGCCGTCCTCGCCGATATGGCCCTTGCTGGCTTCCAGCAGGATGTTGGCGCCGTCGAGATTGACGCCGCTCGCCGCCGCATTGACCAGACTGCCGCTGGTCTTGATGCGGATGTCGTCGCCATTCGCCGTGCCCTCGCCGGCGACCACATTGTTGAGCTTGATGGTCGCTTCGGAGCCGAGATAGATGGCGCCGCCGGCCTTGGCCGTCAAAAGCTCGCCGACCGTCAGGTCGACGTCCTCGCGGCGGTTGACGATGACGCGGGTGATGCGCTCGGTCGTGCTCATCGGGTCGTCGACCACCTTGGCCAGCGCGACCGTGCGGCCGAGCTCGGTGACGAACGACTGATCCGGGCCCACACTGACCGTGATGACGTTGCCGATCACCGAAACGACGGTGAAATAGGCATTGTCCTCGGTCGTGTTCTGGGTGTTGCCGGCGATGTAGAGCAGGTCGCCGGCCTTGAACATGCCGGTCGGCCAGTTGGCGCCGCCGGTGATGGTGCCTTGCGTGCCGCCCGCCAGCGCGGTGAAGTTGACCACCGTCGAGGCGATGTATGAGCTGGCGACGACGCCGGGCGAGGTCTCGTAGCCGCCGACATAGACGATGTCCTGCCGCTCGGCGGCGGCAAGCGCCACCCGCTGGTCGTCGGTCAGGATGATGTGCTGGTTGCCGTCACCGAGGTCGAGCTGGAGCTCGGCCTGCACGGTGCCGATGTTCTGCTTGGCGTGGATCTCGACATTCTTGCCGACGATGTTGGCGCTTTCGATCACCACTTCCGTGTCGGTCACCGACTTGGTCAGGCCCGACCCGAACGCATTGAGCAGCTCTTCCTCGGACCAGACCTTGATCGTGCTGGTGAGCTCGGTCGCTTTGTTGCCGACGGCAAACAGGAGCCTGTAGCCGAAGGTCCGCGCGGCGTCCTTCTGCGTTTCGTTCAGCGTGCCGAACTGCTCGTTGAGCTTGCGGTAGTCTGCGGTGCGGATATCGCGCTCAGTCTGGATGCCGTCCGCCACATAGGCGCTGAGCGCGCTGCCGGACAGGCCGCTGAGCGTCCCTTGCGTGGTCAAGGTGGCGGTGAGCGTGGTCAGCTCGGAGCCGGTGATGGCTACGACATATTCGGGGTCGAACTTGGTCGGATCGGTCTGGCCGCTGCGGTAGCTCCAGTACTGGTCGTAGTCGGCCTTGATGTCGGCGCTCATGAACAGCGTCGCATCCTGCTGGGTCTGGCCGAGGCGGCCGAACATCTTGTCGAGGTCGGCATAATCGGCGGTCAGCCTGTCGGATTCCGAGTCGAGCGCATCCTGCAGATGGGCGTCGACATAGGCCTGCAGCCCGGCATCAACATAGGCGCCAATGTGATCGGCGATATAGGACTTGATGTAGGATTCCAGGGCGTCGCCCGCAAGCGGATCGGTGGCAGCGTCGTTGAGGTCGTTCGCCTCGGCACGCAGGTCGATCGCGCCCTGCGCCTGCAGGGCCGCGGTGCCGCTGGCAGTTACCTTATCTGCTACAGCTGCGCTCTGGCCGGCCGTCAGCACGATCTGGTGGTTGGGGTCGAATGCCGTCGGATTGGCCTGCGTGTTGCGGTAAGCCCAGTACTGCTTGTAGGCCGCCTCGATGTCCGGACGGTAGGTGGAACCGTAACCGGCATAGATGGCGCTTAGGTTGATGTACTGGGCCGTGCGATTGGCTTCCAGCGTCGCGATCGCGGCGGCGGCATCCGCTGGCGAAAGCGTGTCTTCGTAGTACTGGCGTTCGGCGTCGCTCAGCTTCACCGTGCCCGAGACCGGGTCGAGGCTCGACTTCAGACGCCAGTAGGTGTCGTACTCGCCGCGCTTCAGCATCTCGTAGCCGAGCAGCGTCGCGTTGATCTTGTCCTGTGCGCCGGTGGTTCCGGTCAGCTGCAGGTCGGTCCAGACGCCTGCCTTCAGCTCGTCATAGGTGCGCTTGTCCTTGACCGAGATATCGTCGGAATCGATCAGTGAGCCGTTCTGGACCTCGATCCAGACATTGCCAAGCGTGGTCAACCGCTCGAGATGCATGTTGCCAGCAGTCTCGGAGACAAAGACATCGCCCTGCGCGGTGATGTTGACCTTGTCGTCATTGCCGTCGCCGGAATCGATCTGCAGCGCATGTGTCGTCGAATTGCCGACGCCGCCCTGGGCGCCGGCCGGCAGTGCGCCTTGGCCGTCGACATAGGTGTCGGCGGTCAGCGTGATCTTGGCGCCTTTGACCAGGCCCTGCAGGTAGGTGCCGGGGCCCGAATCGGCAACGACGATGCCGGCTTGCCCGATCAGCGTCACATTGCCCTTGTCGGCGACGACCGACTTGATCGACATGTCGCCGGTGCGTTCCTTGATGTAGATGTCGCCATTGGCGGAGTGGCCGGTCAGGTAGGCATAGGCGGTCGACTGGCCGGCGACGCCCTTGTAGCCCTCGGGATATTTATCGACGAGGTCGATCTGCAGCGGCCGCTCGTCGGTGCCGATGCCTTGCTTGCCGTCAAGCGTGACGCGCACGCCCTGGACGACCGAATTGTCGTTGCTGGCCTCGATCACCGTGTTGGAGACGACCTGGGTCAGGCCGGTGTCGTTGTAGATGCCGTTGTCGACGATGACCTTGCCCGAGCCGGTCGAGTTGATCTTAACCGTGGCTTCCTCGTAGCCGATGAAGCTGATCTGCACCGGCAGGTCGGCCTTGATCGAATTGGTCGCCGTCGTCTGCGTACGGCGCTCGACCGTGAACTTCTGGTAGTAGGTCTTCTTGCCGTACCAGGTGCTGGTCGTCCACTTGTCGCCCGGCACTGGATCGGTCTGGCTCAGCGTAACGGTCGCCGAGCTATGCGCATACGGGTCGGAGACGTTGCTCTGGTAGAAATAGTCGCTGCCGGGAACCAGCGTCGGCTGTTCGAGCAGCTTGTATTCCGTCTTGACGACGTTGTTCGGATCCAGAGCGAGGGCATCGATGCCGAGCCAGGCTGACGTACCGTAGGTGGTCGTCACGCTCTCCAGCGTCTTGGTGGCCACCGACCAGCCGTAGCGCCATCCGGCCTGCGGATTGTACTGCGTGACGTAATCCCAGCTGCCATTGTGCTGGCCGGTAACGGTGTTGAGCGTGACCGCCCCGGTCTCGACCATCTGCTTGGTCGCCACCGGCTGGCCGTTTGCGCCGAGCGCGCCCACTACCGGCTTGAAATCGACGACGCGCACGTCGACCGTGCCGTCGATCTGCGTCTGGTACCAGGTCTGCGTATAGCCGCCGTCGCTGCGCTTCGACTTGTCGTTGAGGATGATCGTGCCGAGACCGCGCTCCGTGACATCGATGCGCTTGATCAGAACGTCATAGTTCGAGGCGTTGTTGACGGTGACGTTGACATAGGCGCCGAGCGCCTTGATCTGGCCTTTGCCGGTGTTCATCAGCTTGCCGGTGATGGTGATCGACCCGGCCGGCGTGCGGAATTCCTGGATGACGATCTTGCCGAGGTCCGAATCCCAATACGCCTTGAACTCGTTGTACTGGGCGGTCTTCAGCATGATCTTGCCGGGCTGGATCTTGCCGCTGGCAATGTCCTTCTTGATCTGCTCAATTTCGGCGATCGTGTCGGCGCCGATGTTCAGCACATAGTCGCTCGAGCCGCTCTGGATCAGGCCGTTGAGGTTCACATATTCGGCGTTGATCGAGATCAGGCTGGCATAGATGCCACTGGTCGGTGCTTTTGCGAGTTCGGCATCGCGGTCGGCATTGGTCGCCGCACCCATTCCGTCCGGATTGGTGATCTGCTTCCACGCCAGATAGGGGTCGCCGCCGGTGTTGAGCACGCTGCCGGGCGGCAGGTCGATCACCACCATGCCGGCAGTGATGACATGCAGCGAGGCGCTGTGGATGTTGCCGGTGATGGTGATGTCGCCGGAACCGATGCTGTTGTCGAGCGTAACGCTGGCCGAGATCGCATCGATATCGCCGGAGACGGTGATTCCGGGCCACGGATTGTGGGATGTGTCGACGATCAGCGTGTTCTTGATCAGCACCGTGTTGACCGGCGCAACGCCGAAGGTGCGGGTGATGTCGAGATTGACCAGGCCCGGAACCAGCACCGGCTCGCCGCCGCGCTGGTCGTCCGAATTGTCGTCATTGGCGTTGGCCTGGTTCTGCCCGGCGATCACGCCGTTGAGCAGGCCGCGCACGATGGCCGGATCGGTTTCCGCGCTGTCGATCTTCGAGATCTCGTTCTGGAAGCCGTTGAAAAAGACGCCGCCATTGTTCTCGGGGATGTAGATGCCCTGAATGTCGAGGAAGGCGGTCGTGTTGTTGGTGATCTTGACGCTGACATTACCGGGCGCGTCGAGCTTGCCCGAGCCCTGCAGCACGTCGCCATTGATGTTGATATAGCCAGCTGCGGCCAGGATCGGTTTGACGTGGATGGTCAGCACATTCTTCTGGACCGGCAGCAGCCCGGTCTGGGGCACGCCGTTGATGACCACCTGGTGGCCCTGGGCATCGAGAATCGGCATCACCTCGACCAGGCCGAGGAACTGCAGCTCGCTGACCATCCGCTTGATCTCGCGATTGTAGAAAGCGACGAGGTCGGGATTGGAGGAATATTCGAGCTTCTTGGCTTCGGCGTCGGCGATCAGGTCGAAATAGCTGGAAACCAGCGGTGCCTGGTCGATGCCCAGTTCGACGGAATCCGAGCCGGCCCCGCTATAGGTGACGGTCGGTTTCGCCGTCGTCCCGCCGATCGCGGTGATGGTGATGTCGATGTTGCGGTTGAGGCCCGTGCGCACGGTGCCGTCAACGGTGACAATCGCATGCGAATCGGTATGCGCCAGGCCGTCGAACTGCGCATAGGCGTTGCCGCCCAGCGCCTTGTCGATGGCGCCCGACAGCGCCGAGGCCCAGTTCACCGCCTTGCCTTGCGACGTCATGTTGGCGAAGGCCGACTTGTCGGCGAACAGCCTGACATTGCCGCCGGTCTCGACCAGCGCGCCGGCGAAGATGGTGATCAGGTTCTCCTGGTAGAGCAGCGCGTCGGACACGACATGGTCGATCGGGATGACGCTGCCGGCGAACGTGTCGCTGTAGACGGCGACGCGATAGACGTCGTGGTTGGAATTGGCATCCATGCCGACCAGCACATTGACGTCGCTCAGCGCCTTGATGTGCGAGCCGTTGCCGACGAGCACGCTGTTGGTCGGGCTGAGGTCGATCGTGGCATCCGCCACCGACACGGTGACGCCGCCGTAATTGTCGACGCTGACATGCAGCTCGGCATCGGCATTGGTGTCGGCCTTGAGGTCGATCTCGCCGACCGTGTTCAGCTCGACATTGTTGTCGACCGCCGTATTGGTTCCGATCTGGACGGTGGCGAAGACATTGTCGGCATCGAATTTGCTCGATGCCCCGATGCCGGAACCGAGGCCGCCGCCCTTGTAGGAGACGTTCTCGTAGAAGTGGATGTCGTTGCGCGCCGCCAGCGTGAACTCGCCGGCGGTAAGGGAGGTGCCGATGACCGTGAGCTGCGCGTTGTTCTTGACCAGCGTCTTGGTGTTCAGCGTCAGATGCGTGTCGCTGCTGACGCCGGCGCCGGCGACCAGGCCGCCCGTGCTGCCATTGACGTTGTCGCCGATGTTCGGCTTGTCGAAGCGGTTGAGCGAGGTGGCGTTGATGGCGTAGGCGGTGACCTTGGCGCCGTCGCCGACAATCACGTTGGAGGTCGAAGTGATGTTGTTGTCGGCCTCGGCGCCCGAGCCGGAAAGCACGCCATAAGCGCTGGTGACGATCACCGTATTGGCGCGCGCCAGATGATCTGACGTCATGGCGAAACGGCCGGCGTTGGCTTTGTAGAGGGTGAAATTCGCCGCGCTCTCGCCGGCAAGCTGCGTCGCCGCATTGGTGAGTGTGATCTGCGCATTATCGCCCAGTACGGCCTGGGTCACCGCATTGGAAGTCGTATCCGCCACCGCCGCGGCGATGCCGACAAGGCCGCCGGCGCCGGGCGAACTCGTCGCCTGGTTGTCGTCGCTGCCCAGCGCCGAAATGCTCATCGTACCGGCATTGATGGTGATGCCATTCGCCACCTGGGCTGTGGTGTTGGCGACGGCAACGCCATTGTCGAAATGCTGCAGCGACTGCGCCTTGGCCTTGGTGGCGCCGGCAGCGACCAGGCCGTAGGCGGCGCTGTTGGAATCGGCGCGCTGGCGGCTGTCGTTCTGCGCCGCGACGCTGACGCCGCGTGCCGCGGTGATCAGCGTGCCGGTGCCGATCAGCGCCACCACCGTGCTGGTGTTGATCGCTTCGGTGATTGTCGCGTCGACGCCGATCAGGCCGCCGGCAAGGCCTTGCGCCTTGGCGTTCGCGGTATCGCCGACGCTGGGCAGCGTCTGGCTGGCGGAGACGCGCAGGCTGTCGACATTGAACGTCGTGCTGCTTGTCTCGGCGCTGATGTGGGTGTCGACATTGGCCTTGGCGACCGAAACGCCGACCGCGGCGGTGCCGGCATTGACGCCCTTGGCTTCGGACCGCGCCTTGGGTGTTGCCACGGCCTCGATCACGACCGCGCCGGCCGTGACGTTCGATCCCGAAACATCGGCCGAAACGGTCGAGCCGATGTTGGATGTAGCCGATGCGCCACCGGCCGCCAGGCTGAAAATGCCGATCGCCAGCGAAATGGCGTCGACCGTGGAGACGACTTTGGTCACGTCATGCGCGCTGATCGTCAGCGTACCGTTGACGTTGAGCGTGCTGTCGGTGATCCGCACCCCGGTGGTGGAAGAGACCGTGTTGGTGACCACCGCGCCGCCGCCGGCGACAGTGACGCCAAGATCCGTCGACGCCGCAAGCGATGCCATGATGGCGCGCGACGTCAGCGTGGCGCTCTCATTCGCGGTGATCGACATCGAGCCGCTGTTGGCGGCATAGGCGGGCATGACGCGCGGCAGGAAGGTCGGCCCCGCGCCCGGCACGGTGTAGATATAACCATTGGCCCGCACCGGAATGTCGCCGGTGACGGTGATGTTGGCATCCTCGGCGTAGGCGGAAATATCGTTGTCGATCAGATTGTCGGCAAGCGCGACGCCAAGCGCGATCGCGCTGCTGCCGGTGGCAAAGCCGACCGAGATCGCCACCGCAGCAGCACCGGCGAAGGCATCGATCTTCGACGTATCCTGCGCCTGGACGGTGACGTCGCTGGCCTTGATGGTGCCGCCGTCGATGAAGGCGCTGGCGTCGACGCCCACTTTGTTGACCGTCACAGCCGCCGCTCCGGCGGCACTGAAGGCAAAACCGCCGACGGCAAGCGCGACCGAGGCCGCCGCCACATTGGCGTCGATCGTCTGGCTGGATGTCGACGACACGCCGAGCGCGCCGTAGCTGTCGACATCGGTGTCCTGGAGATAGGCAGAGACCTCGACGCCCGAACGCGTGCCGTCGCCCTTGAACCCTATATTGTTGAGCGCGACGCCGAAACCGAGCGAGGCGCCGACCGCAACGCCACCGATCGCTACGCCGACTGCAGCCGCGAGCACATGGGCGTTGATGACAGAGGTATTCGACGCGCTGAAGCCGATGGCGCCACCGGCATCCAGCACGCTGTCCGTCGCATAGGCACGCGTTCCGCCGAGAATGGTGTTTAGCGCTACCGCGCCGCCGCCGGCGACCGACACCGACACCGCACCGCCGGAAATGGCGACGGCAGCGGCAGCCGTAATCGCGTCGATGGTGGCGCCTTCGCTGGCCGAGACAGTGATCGTGCCCGGTGCTGCCGCATGTGCCGGCACATTGGTCTCGACGCCGGCGGTGTAGGTCGGATTGTGGACCGGTATGTCGGTCACCTCAACGTCGGCGAAATCGAGATAGGCGCTGACATCATTGGCGATGGTGTTCTTGGCGACCGCGACGCCGAAGCTGACGCCGACGCCGACCGAACCAATGGCCGCCGAGATCGCGGCAGCGCCGGCATTGGCGGTGATGTGCGAGACGTCTTCCGCGCTCACATTCACATTGGCTGCGCGGATCGTTGCCTTGTCGAAAGAAGACGCGCCGGTGATGGAAGCTTCGGTCAGAACGCCGATCATGTTTTCGGTGTAGACGCCGGCGCCGGCGACGCCGACGCCGACAGTGCCGGCGCCAAGCGCCACGGCGCCGGAGATCACCAGCGCATCGATGGTCTGCCCTGCCTTGGCGTGAACCGTGAGCGTATCGTCCGCCGTCACGCCGCTATTGATGATCGTGGCGCTGACGCCGCCGCTGTTGGCCGCGTTGAAGGTCGGCGCCCGGGTCGGATCGGGCGTGCCGTCCGCCTTGACGGGATTGACGGGAACCGTCCAGTTGCCGATCTGGTTGATCGCAACCGACACGCCGATGGCGGCGCCGACGCCTGGCCCCGCCGAGGCGCCGACCGCGAGCGACAGCGCGGCGATCTTCGCGGTGATCTTGGAGGTCGAGATCGCTTCCACGGTGACGGCGCCGTCACTGTCCAGCGTGCTGCCGACGACCGTGGCGATGGTGTTGTCGTTGATCGTGTTCTTGGCCGTGGCGCCCGCGCCTGAGAACGCGATGCCGGCGCTGGCGCCGATGCCGATGCCGATCGACGCCGCTACCGAGAGCGCATCGATCGTGGCGTCTTGTGTCGCCTTGACCGAGAGAGCGCCTGACGTCGAGGTCAGCGTCTGGCCGTCCAGTACGCCGGCATAGGTCTCGTTGTGGATGTCGTTGAGCGCTATCGAAACGCCGATGGTGACAGCGACACCCGTGGCGCCGAAGCCTGCGGCCAGCGAGGCTGCCCCGACATTTGCGGTGATGTGAGAGGTGTCGGTGGCGCCGATGGCGGCCGAACCGACGGTGATGACGGATCCGGTCTGGTCGTCCGGATCGTCGAGGAAGGCCGCGGTGCGCACCGCAATCGTGTTGCGGGCGCCGGCGCCAGCGCCACTGATGCCGACACCCGTGCTGCCGGCGCCGATCGCCGCCGATCCGGCCGCCACGAGGGCGTCGATGATCTCGGTGGAGGTCGCGTCGACAGTGAGTGCGCCGGTGGCTTCGATGGAGCTGCCGCGCACATAGGCCTGGACCTGGTCGCGATCGGCTTCGCCATGGCCGATCTCGTTGATCGCAACGGCCGCGCCGAACGACGCTGCGCCGCCGACAGTGCCGCCGACGCCGAGCGACAGCGATACGGCAAGTGTATCGGCCTTGATGGTCGAGGAGGCCTTCGCGGTGACCGAGACGGTATCAGCTTCGGTGATCGTGCTTGCCTCGATGAAGGCGTTGGTGTCGGTGGCGATGTTGTTGAGCGCCACCGCGCCGCCGCCGCTGAACGAAATGCCGTTGGTGCCGCCGATGGCCACCGAAATCGATGCGGTGGCGACGGTGGAGTGGATCTTGGCGCCGTTCTCGGCGCTGACTTCGATGGCGCCGCTCGCTTCGGCGTCGTCGATATCTTTGAGATAGGCGGCGACATTGTTCTGGATCTTGTTTTGCGCCATGGCAAAGCCGATCGACACCGCAACGCCATTGGTGCCGGCCATGCCGGCGGCAACGCTGGCCGCGCCCGCCAGCACATCGATGCTGCTTTCGTCGAGAGCCCCGACATCGATCGATCCGACATTGATCTCGCCGCCGCTCGGCGTGTCGGTGATGTAGGCCTGCGTCGCCACGGCGACGAAATTGAGCGTGTAGACGCCGCCGACGCTGACGCCGAAGCCGGTCGTACCGCCGCCGGCGATCGCCACCGAACCGGCGGCCACAAGGGCATCGATATCCTGCTTGGAATGGGCGTCGACCTTCACCTGGCCGTCGCTCTCCACGCTGGTTTTGCTGATGAAGGCACGCACGCCCGTGGTGCCGTCGGTGGCAAGCGTTGCATTGCCGGTGGGCAGTTTGCGGCCGCTCGTTGTGTCGACCGCTTCTCCGATCGTCCAATCGCCGATCCGGTTGATCGCGACCGCGGCGCCGATCGAGGCGCCGATGCCGGTCGTGCCACCGCCGCCGACCGCTGCCGAAGCCGCCAGAACCGTGGCGGCGATGGTCGACTGGCTGAGCGCCTCGACGGTAACGCTGGCGCTGTCGAGGATGCTCGAGTCGGTGATCGACGCCTTCGTGTCGACGCCGATAAGGTTGGAGATCCCTGCACCAGCGCCGCTGATGGCCATCGAAGACGTGCCGGAGAAGGCAACCGTCATCGACGCCGCCGCGCCCTTGGCATCGATCAGCGCGTGATTGTCCGCCTTGACCGTGATGGCGCCATCGGTGGCGGTAAGGTCGGCATGATCAGCATTGGCTTCGACGCTGCCCTTGATGTCGTTGAGCGCTACCGCAAGGCCTATCGCGATCGCCTTTGCATTGGTGGAGGCAAACGAAGCCGCAACCGTTGCGGCCGCGGCAAACGAATGGATCTGGCTGGTGTTGAGCGCCTCGACATCGATGCCGCCGGCACCGCTGGTGATGGTCGATCTGTCGTCGGCGACGGTGCCGCCGTCGATCAAGGCCGTGGTGTCGGCGGCGATGCTGTTCTGCGCAAAGACGCCGCCGGCGCTGAACGCCGTGCCGTTGCCGGACGCCGAAAGACCGACTGCGACGGATGCCGCCACGGTGAGTGCATCGATGGTCTGGTTGGAGGTCGCGGTAACCCCGACCTTGTTGCCGCCGACCGTCGAATGACGGATGCGCGCTTCGGTCTTCAGCGGCGTCGCAACGCCAGGCGCTTCGATGCTGCCGGCATAGCCGACATAGTTGAAGGCAAGCACGATGCCGACCGCAATCGCGGTGCCGTTGGCCGAGAACCCGCCGGCGAGCGAAGCGGCCGCCGCGGCAATCTTGGCGTCGATGTCGGCTGTGTTCGTCGCCGAAACGGTGACGTCGCCGGTCGCGCCGACGTCGCTGTCCAGGATCAGTGCGTCGACCGCGCCCAATATGGTGTTGAAGGCGATGGTGCCGGCGACGCCGACGGCCAGCCCGCTGCCGGTGCCGGCAGCCACCGACACGGCGGCAGCCGCAGCCGTGGCGTCGATCTTGCCAGCCTGCGAGGCGCTGACGGAGACACTGCCGGCATTGAGGTCGGCGACATTGTCGATGGTGGCGGAAACCGTGGCGTCGACCGCATTGCGCGACACCACCAGCCCGATCGAGACGGATTTGCCGTTCGGATTGGCGCCGTATGTATAGTTGATGGAAATCACCGGCGCGATGACATGCGAGGTGATCTCGCTGGTGTTGCTGGCCGAGACGGTCAGTGCACCATCGGCATCGATGTTGGCGGAATCCTCGATCGAGGCGCCCACCACCATCTGCACGCGGTTCAGCGCAAAGACGCCGCCGACGCTGACTGAGTTCGGCGCGCCGCCGCGCAACGTCTTGACGTAATTGGAGATTTCCGAATTGATTTTCTGCGAAGCGGTAGCCGACACCGTCACAGCGCCGGTCATGTCGACCTTGGAATTGTCGATCTTGGCCTCGATCGCCGCGTTCTCGTCATGGCCGTAAATGGTGTCGACGAGATCGGTGCCGACCAGGGCGTCGACGGTGTTGAACAGGAAGTTCTGGCCGGCAATGCCGATCGTGTTGAAGGCGAGCGTGATACCGACCGCCGTCGCCTTGGCGATGGTGTCGGCGTCGATCGACGCGTCGATGTCGGCCGAGCTCTCGGCCTTCACGCCGAGATCGGCGCCGGAGATATCGCTGTCGATGACGTTCGCCTTGGCGTGGCTCACCACATTGTTGGTGGCGATGACGCCGTTGACGGCGATCGACTTGCCTTTAGCGCTGCCGGTGACTTCGACGCGTGCCTTGATGTCCGCCAGGATGGCGCTGGTCTGCAGCGCCGAAACCAGCACATTGCCGGTGGCGATGATCGTCGCCGCATTGATGGTCGCGGCCGCGCCGCTGTCGATGTCGTTGCGGATCGCCATGCCGCCGACGCCCACGGCGTCACCGCCGGCCAGGCTCGGCACGATGTTGTCGTTCACCCAGTCGATGACATCGTTGACGATGTATTTCGACCACTCGCTGCCGGTGAAATCCTCGGTCGAGAAGTCGACGACGGCGCCGTCCGGGCCATCATAGACCCAGGTCTCGCCGGCGGTCGCATCGCCCTTGTCGGCGTCGATATAGACCAGGTCGCCGTCATTGAGCGTCTGCACCCCGGACTTGGTGGTGAACTGGTAGCTGCCCAGCGCCGTCTTGGCCAGATTGGCCAGCACGCTGATGCCGTAGTCGTTCTTGATCTCGGCCAATGCCAGCAGATTGCCGTGCGAGGTGATCGACGCATCGTCGGTCGCGGAGACCTCGACGCTGGCGCCGTTGACCTCGAGGTCCGCCCCGCCGCTATTGTCGATCTTGGCGGTCGCTTCGCTGGCGACCTTGTTGGAGGCGATGATCAGGCCGACGGCCTTGCCGTTGGTGCCCGAGATCGAGGTAGCCGAGGACGTCGCCTCATTGCTGACCGTGGCATCGATCGACGCCTTGTTGTCGGATGTGACCGACACCGCGCCGTCGGCGTCGATTTCGGAATCGATGATCGAAGCCGATGTCATCGCCGGGTTGCGGCCGCCGAAAGCGTCGGCGATCAGATCGTCGCCGAGTAGCGCATCGACGCCGTTGAACAGGATGTTGGTCGCCCGCCAGCCGATCGAATTGAAGGCCATCGTCACGCCGACGGTGTCGCCGCCGCTGGAATAGGCCGAGCTCTTGGTGTCGGCGACGATCGACGACACATTCTGGGCCGCGACATCGACGTCGCCACCGCTGGTCACATCGCTGTTTTCGATGGTGGCGGTGGCGCTCGACTGCACGATGTTGGTGGCGATGGTGCCGTTGATGGCCAGCACCTTGTCCTTCACCGTCTCCTGCTTCGGGTCGGTCGGCGTTTCCGGTGTCGTCGGATCGGGCGTGGTGGTGCCGGGCGTCGTTGCCGGATTGGTGTCGGCCGCACCGGTCTTGCTGTCGCCGTCCCAGTCGACCGAGCTGCCGCCGGATGCCGAAACCGATGTGTCGACCTTGGCTTTGATGTCGGCGCTTTCCAGCGCCACCACCTGGACGTCGCCGGCGGTGCTGGTGACGGTTGCGTTCTTGATCGAGGCGTTGGAGCCGCCACGCACGTCGTTCATGACGATCAGGCCGCCGACCGCCTTAGCGGGCGCCGCCGACAGGTTGAGGTCCTGCAACAGGATCGTCGCTTCCGGCGCTTCCTTCCAGAAGCCGAGATTGGTGAAATCCGTGTTCGCGAGGTCGAGGCCCTGCCCGCTCGCATTGTCACCCATGTAGATGTAGATGCTGCCGGCATTGCCACCGACACGGGTCCAGTCGGGATCGGTATCGAGGTTTTCCGTGCCGTCGGCGATCGCCGCCACCAGCGCCTCTAGATCGATGACGCTGTTTTCGCCATTGTACTGGTAGACCGGACCGCTTTCCTCGTCGCCCGTCGCTTCGAACTGCACCATGTCGCCGGTCTTGATCGGGAACTTCGACGGCGGCAGCATCTGGTCGAGATTGATGACGACGTTGCCGGCATAGTCGTCGGCGAGCCGTATGCGGTCACCGAACTTGACGTTGCGGATCTTGGTGCCCCCGCCGGCATCCGGCTTGGTGTCGTAGTCGGCATCGTAGAGATCGTTCAGCGTCTCCTGGATGATGGCCGCGCCGCCGTCGCTGCTGACCGTGGTGTCCGAAACCAGCTTCGAATTGGAGTAGACGCCCGACGAATCGTTGGCGGTGACCTGGATGCCGTCGCCCGCGACGATGGTCTTGCCGGTGGACCCGGTGTTGTCGATCGTCGCCTTGGCGACACCCGACACCTTGTTGGAAGAAATGATGACGCCGTAGGACGAACCCGAGGCGCCGTGGATGGCGGCGGATTCCGTCACCGCCGCATTGCTGACGGTGGCGTTGATCTGGGCGTTGCTGAGCGCCGACACGTCGATCGCGCCGTCGACGTCGACCGAACTCGTCAGGATCGACGCGGTGGCGCCGGCGCCGATATTGTCGCCAAAGCCCTGGTCGGAGATGTAGGGCGCGCCGATCAGCGTATCGATGGTGTTGAACAGCAGGTTCTGCGCGTCCCAGCCGACCGAATTGTAGGCCAGCGTGACGCCGACGGCAGTCGCGCCCGAAGAGCCGGACGAATACATGCGCGCGTCGATGCGTGCCTCATTGTCGGCGGTGACGTCGATATCGCCGCCGCCGGTAACCGTGCTGTCCTGGACAGTCGCGGTGGTCTTGCCTAGCACGACATTGGTGGCGATCTGGCCGCTGAAGCCGAGCACCTTGCCCGAACCGTCTATGCCGCTGCCGCCCGAGGCCGACACGGTGTTGGTGGTGTAGGCGGTGATTGTCGAAACGCCCTTGGCAGCGACCTTCACGTCGCCGGCCGCGGCGTCGACCGTGGCTTTCTTGATGTAAGCCTGGGAATCGCCGCGCACGTCATTGTAGGCGATGCTGAGCCCGATCGACTTGGCATTGGTGGTGACGACATTGCCGACATTGGGGAAGAAGATGTCCTCGAAGTCCGAGGTCTTCAGCTGCTGCCATTTCGTCGTGTCGGAATAGTCGATGACCAGCGGGTCGTGGCTGCCGAGATTGACGTCGGTAAGCGGCGTCTCACCGATATATTTGTAGACCTCGCCCGAATTGACGTCGAGCGCCTTCCACGTCGCCGTGTCGGTCAGCACGATGCCGGTATTGGCCGTGATCGGATCGGCCCCGAGATAGCGGTACACGGTGCCGCCCTTCTCGACGAGATCGCCATGGACGATGTCGAGCGGACCGTCGGCCGCGACGGTATCGAGGTCGACCTCTGCCTTCAGATAGTCGAGCGCAACACGAACCTTGTCGTCTTTCTCAACCGTCCGAACGCCGGACTTGGTGGTGAAATCATAGTCGCCGGCGCCGAGCTCCTCGGCCGCCCTGCCGACAGCACCTTTCAGCGCGTCGAGCGTGTTTTCCGGCAGTGCGGTCGACACCACGGTGATGTCGGCCGATATCTTTGCCGCATTGGACGAATTGACGTCGATGGACCCGTCCGCCTCGACCTGCCGGGTCGTGGTCCCGCTGTTGTCGATATAGGCCGAGGCGCCGGCGCTGACCTTGTTGCTGGCGAGGATGACGCCGGCAGCCATGCCCGAAGCGCCATACTTGGCGGAAACGCCAAAGCCGTTGTTCCACTCCTGCTTGGCCTCGCTGCCGGTGATCGCCGAGATCTCGGCAGTGGTGTCGGCCGAAAGCGCGATGCTGCCGGCAATGTCGACATCCGAATTCTTGATGAACGCGGTCGTCTGGAACGGATTTTCGCCACCCAGCGCCTCGCTGACTTCGGGCGAACCGATCAGCGTGTCGGCGGCGTCGAAGAAGATGTTCTGCGGCTCCCAGCCGATGGCGTTGAACGACAGCACGAAACTGGCCGCCTTGCCGCCGGCATAAGCGGCGCTGAGCGCAGTCGAATCGATCTTCCCGTCGTTGATCGCACTAACGATAAGGTCGTTGCTGGCAGCAGCACCGGTGCCCTTGGCGATCGTGCTGTCCGTCACGGCGGCGGTGGTGCTGCCCAAAATGGTGTTGGCGACCGAGACGCCGCTGGCGGCCAGCGACGCATTGCCGGAATCGTTGAGCGATTCAAAATGGCTGGTGTCGATGGCGGTGATCTTGGCGCTCTGCTTCGCGGTCACCGAGACCGCGCCGGAGGTGGTGACGCTGGTCGAGACGAGTTCGGCGTCGACCGTCGTATTGATCTGGTTGCGGGCGAAGATGCCGCCCAGCGCCTTGCTCTTGCCGTCGATGATCTTCTTGCTGACGCCGGCCGCCAGCAGCCCGGTCTTGACCAGTTCGGCCGGCAGCAGGGCTTCGGTGTTGATCTTCTTCCACAGGCCGAAATCGGTGAAGTTGGTCGTACCGAGGTTCACCGCCGTGCCGTCGGCGCCCATATATGCATAGACCGCGCCCGGCTCGCCTGTCGTCTTCACCCAGTTGGCATTGGTGGCAAAGTTGATGCCGGTCAGATCGGTGAGTGTGCCGCCGCCGGTGTAGCGGTAGATGACGCCGTCCTTCTGGACACGATCGCCCGTCGTGATCTGGACGCCGGTCGCGACAGCGCCTTCTTCGTCGAGATCCACTTCCGGCGTTTCGACCCTGACGCGGTCGCCGAGGATCATGGCCGGCGTGCCGGACTTGCTCGTGTATTTGATGTCGTCGAGGACGTTGCCGGCGATGGTGTTCAGGACGTCGGTGCCAAGCGTGTTTTCCACCTTGTTGTCGGCGCCGAGATTGGTCGTCGCTTCGATCGACGCGGCATCCTGGGCATGGACGTCGACGCTAACTGCGTCCGTCGAGCCGCCGGTGATCGTCGCCGTCGCGCCACTGCTGACCTTGTTGCCGGAGATGACCAGGCCGAGCGTCGACGACGACGCTTGCGCCAGCGCCTCGAATGCTGCCGAGGCATTGGCGTCGGCTGTGGCCACGATCTTTGCGCTCGAGATCGCCTCGACGACGAGCGCGGCGTCCGAAACAATGCTGGAACTGGCGATCGAAGCCTCGACCACGAACGGGTGCTGCTCGCGCAGCTGGGTATCGCCGGCGCCGACCGGTTCGGCGATGTTGTCAACCACGTCGCCGAGCAGCGTTTCGAGCGTGTTGAACAGCAGGTTGCTGCGCTCCCAGCCGATCGTGTTGTTGGCGATCTGCAGGGCTGCCGCCTTCTTGGCGCCCTCGCCGGTCGCGACCGTCGAATTCTCGGAATTGATGAAGGAGCTGTTCTCGGCGTGCACGGTGACGGCGCCGACCTTGTCGGCAACGGTGCCGACCGTGGCATCGACGATCTTGGCCGAGGTCTCGCCCTGGATAAGATTGGTGGTGACGACCGCGCTTTGCGACTTGGTTCCGCCGGCGGACGCAAGTTTCTTGAAGATGAAGCCCTTCGCACCCTTGGGCGCGATCTGCTCCATCAGCTTGTCCTGGTCGAACGGCCCGCCGCCCTTGGCGCTGTTGTAGACGTCGGCATTAGCCTCGATCGTGCCGGCCGAATCGGCTGAAACCGTAACCGTGTCGGCATGCACCGTCGCCCGCGTCAGCAGCGCCTTGGCGCCGCCGCGCACATCATTGAGCACGATGGCGATGCCGGTCGAGCCGGCGCTGGCCTGGCGCAGATTGTACTTGTCGGTGATCACCGAATAATCGAGATCCGGCTTCCACAGATCCTTGTCGGTGAAATCGACCTTGGTCAGGTCGAGCGACGGGTTGTCGGCGCCGAGATAGGTATAGACATCGCCCGGTTCGCCGGGAATCTCCTCCCAGTAGGTCTCGTCTGTGAAATCGTTGGCCGGGTCGGAAACCTTGAAGTCGACATGGTGCGGTCCGACGCCGACATATTTGTAGAGATGGCCGATGCTGCCCGGCGAGGACAAAAGCACGATGTCGCCGGTGTTGACGTCGAGCGGTGTCTTCTTGCCGTCGGTGACCAGATCGTAGTCGAGGCCGACCGTTGTGCCATAGGCAACGGGCTTGATGATGCCATCGGTGACCTTGCGGTCGGATTCGAGTTGCACGCCGAGCCCGTCTTCGACGAACCGCTCCAGGCTGTGCAGGCCGCCGTCGCTGCTGGCTTCGGCCGAGCCGGTGATCTTGATGTTCGAATGCACCGTCGAATCGTCGTTGGCCGAAACAGTGATCGCGCCGCCGGCGCTGACGGATTTCTTGGTCACGCCGCCATCGATCGTCGCGGTGGCCAGACGGTTGACCTGGTTGTTGGCGAGCACTGCGGCCATGTTCTTGGCGGCCGCCTTGAGGATGCCGACATCCGTCGTGTTCTTCGAGATGTTGGTGACGGTGGTGTTGGCGACGCCCTTCGACATCGCGCTGACCAGCAGCGCACCCGCGGCCGCAACGACAGAGTCGGTGACGTTGGCGCTGACCAGCACCGGCGTTTCATTCTGGAAGAACTGCGTGCCGATCAACGCATCGAGCGTTGCCTTCTGCAAGGCCAGCGTGTTGCCGTTGAGCGTCGGCCCGGCGCCGAGCGTGAAGCCGATGATGTTCATCGCTTCGAGGCCGGTCGTCGACTTGGTGCCGCCCTTGAACAGCCTGCCGAGCTTGCCGCGGCTGTCGATGTTGACGAAGATCGTGGCGTCGATGAACGTGTCGTCGGTCGCCGAAACCTTGACGTCGGCCGCATTGCTGGTGGTCACGGTGCTTTGCGATACCGAGGCCGTGGTCGAGCCGTTGACCACGTTGGCGGCAAGCACGCCGCCCATGATCTTCTTGGCGCTGAGCGGATCGGTCAGGTCGTCGGCGGCATCGTCCTCGAGCGGGATCGACTGCGCATAGGCGGCAATGTTGGTGGCATTGATCGCCGCGACGCTGACGGTTCCGGACGACGTGATGGTCGACTGCTCGATCGAAGCGGTCGTGTTCTTCAACACCTCGTTGATGACGCTGACCCTGGCGATCAGCTTCTTGGCCGGTGCATCGGCCGGCGTGATGTTGGGCTGGAACGGCTCGGCATAGGCCGCCATGGTGGAACGGTCCGCCGCCGCGACGGTGACGCCGCCCGCGCCCGCGGTGATTACGCTCTCATCGATCCCGGCCGATGTATCGCCGGTCACCCGGTTTTCGGCATCGAGGCTGCTCGACGTGTAGGTGGTGTTGCTGTCGGCGGTGACGCTCAAGCCGCCTGCCAGCACGGCGACGCCGCGCACCAGCGCCTTGGTGCCTTCCGACGCTTCGTTGGTGACCGAGCCGACCGAATCGGAAACCACCTCGTTGCGCACTTCGCCGCTGTTGGCGGCGGCGATCGAGGCATTGCCGTCGGCATCGATCACCGTCGGATGCGTCGACACCACGGCGCTTTCCGGACCGACGATAACGCCGGTCGTGCGCTGAACCAGCGTGTCGGAATCAAGCGCCGAGAACACCACGATCGTCGATAATGTCGGCAGGAACGCGTCTTTTTCGGTCTGCAGCGAAACGCGCACGAGGCTGTTGTCGCTCGCCGCCAGCGTCACTTCGGCGGTGCCGGTCGCCGTACCGCCATTCTGGATGATCTTGGCGGCGCCATCCACCGTCACCGTGGTGATGTTGGTGACGTTGACGTCGGAATGAACCTGCGAATTGCTGAACCCGGCGACGACGTTTTTCGCCATCGTCTCGAGGTCCTGCTCCACGATCTCGCCACGCGCCAGCGCGTCGGTGAAGGCCTGCGAAGCGGTGCTGAAGGCGCCGGTGGGATTGGTTGGCGAGACCGCCTTGATCTCATTGATGAGATCGGTCGAGATGCTCGTGAGGTTAAGGACGCTGTCGGGGATCTCGACCTCGGTCAGTCCCAGGAAATTGGGGATCGGCACACGGGTGACGATGATGTCGACATCGACGTCGGTATCGGCCGTGGCGCTCACCGTCGAACCTGTCAGCGAAGCGGTCGCTGCCAGCGACACCGTCGATGTGTCGGCCAGGGTTGCAACGATGGTGCGCAGCGTCGTCTGGGCGACGCCATGCGCCTTCACCGTATTGACGGCGAGTGACGAAACGGTGATCGCCCCGGTCGCGGTCAGCGAGCCGGCGATGTTGACGGTTGCAGCCGCGCCGACGACCGCATTCAGCGCATTGCTGACCGTGGCCGCGTCGATCGACGTGCGCGCCCAGTCGATGGCCTCGAAGTCGATCGACTGCGCGCTGATGACAGCCGAAGCGCCGATGTTGATGTCCTCGGCGCTGAGGCCGAGGCTGCCCGCGGTCGACACGGCTGAATTGACGGCGATCTCCTCACCGGCATCCAGCATCAGCGAGAAGCCGGCATTGCTGGGCAGCGACGACAGCGTCGTCACATTGGCGCTGTCGCCGAGGTAGAGCCAGACTTTGCCGGTCGCAGCGGAATCGTAGTTGGTCCCGTCGATGATCACGCGCAGCGAGTTCGCGCCATTCGCCTGCACGGCGACGTTCTTGTTGGCCGCACCCGCCACAGTCGCCGAGCGATCGACGACAAGCACGTCGCTGCTGACGGCGAAGGGCTCCATGTTCTCGAAGGCCAGCGTCGAACCATTCGGATTGGCGAAGGTGACTTTTCCGGAGCCGTTGGCGCCGAGCGTGGCGCTGCTGGCGGCCAGGCCGCCCGAATAGACGATGGTATCGTGGCCGCCAAAGCCGCCATCCATCGTGCCGCTGAGCTTGCCGGCAGCCGCGATCGTAAACGTGTCGGTGTTGCCGTCTGCGCCCTTCAGGTTCTCCGTGCTGGAGAAATTCACGTCGACATGGGCACCATTGATGCTGCCGGCATTGTTGCCGCTCAGCGTCCAGGCGGCGTTGGCGGAGCTGTCGAACACCACCTTGTCGCTGCCGCCGGCGCCATTGAACGAAATGACCGGCACCAGCGTGTGGGTGCCGAACGAATCCTCGTCGATCTTCAGCGTGTCGTTACCGGCACCGCCGGCTATCGAAATGCTGTTCATCGTGCTGAGGTCGCCGAAGGCCAGCACCTTGCCGCCCTCGGTCTGATCGATGATCTGGACCTGCTGGATGGTGGTGGCGACGTTGTTGACCGTCTGCACCTCTTCGAGCAGCCGGACCAGGATTTCATGGTCGACGCTCGGGCCGTCGGTTGCCAGGTTGACGTTGAGGTCGGCGTTGAGCAGCAGGCGCGGCTCAAGCGGGTCGAAAATCAGCCGCACGCGGTCGGCAAGCTCGCGCTGCACGCGCGAGCCCTTGGCCAGACGCGCCAGCTTGGCTTTCAGGATTTCGGAAAGCTTCGCCCGCCTATGCGAGATTGGCCGACCGGAAATGCCTTCCGACTTGAACGGAAATGCCATCTTGGCTCACCCCCCGTCCGCCGGCCGCTTTGCAGCCGTCGAACGCCCCTGCCCAATGCCCAATGCCCAAGCACTAAAAAGGGCGCAACGCTGCGCCCTTCCTCAAATCACGCGTCCGCAGGTTCCGGAGCTGTTTCCGGTTCAGGCACGTCATCCTTGCCCTTGAGCGCCCCCGCACCCATTCGTTCGGCTGTCGCCGACAGATGACGCATCGACTGCAGATGCAGATAGATCAGTTCCAGGTCGTCTGACCTGGCAAGCTCCGCCAGCTGGTCGCCCGACAGCGCCTTCAGCCGCTCCCGGTTGACCGCGAAGAAGCCGGACAGCGTCAGCACCTTGCCGTCACGCAAGGTGAAACGCGCCTGCATGGATTCGAAAAGATTGAGGTCGTTGAGGCGCTTGGTCAGCGCCTGCGTGCGCTGGAATTGCACCTGGTAGGCCTGCAGGAAGCCGAGCACGTTCTGCAGATAGAGCGTGCGCTCACCGTCGCCATCGAACAGCCGTTCGCCACGGCCCTTGCGGTTGCAGCCATCGAACTCCTCATCGACGCACAGCGTGAAGTTCATGCCGTCATCGGTGCTGGAGAACACGAAGGGATAGCGGCGCAGGAACGCCGGCACGTAGCGTCCGGCCCAGGATCCGTCTTGGTTGACGAACAGATTTTCGCCATCGCGCACGCCAAGCAAGACGACTGGAATGATGTTGTCGCCCTGGCCGGCGAACACCACCGAATATTCGGCGGCGGCATTGTCGAATTCGGCGGCCATCAGCGGCACCGAATTGACCTCGCGCGCAAATGAAAAATTGTTGCCGGTCCTGACCGACAGGTCGCCATGGCTTCGTTGCGATACTGGTACCGCACGCTCATATATTAGTAATTGCTTAACCATTAGCCGACCTCGAAAGCACATCGCCCTTAAAAAGGAATGCCATCAAGCGCCCCCGCCTGATTCATTTCTCCTGCGATTCAGGATATTCTTAATTAGGATTAGACTATGGTTTCCCCGAGGGCAACACCTCGTTTTGAACAATCATTCAGCGGCATCAACCTATCGGCGTGGTCACCATGTCTTTTGACATAGGCGGTGTTGAGCCCAAGGCATTGAGTAGAGGCGCAATTGTCCCTGTAGGGGCACTGATAGAAGCCGTTCTTGGCAAATTCGTCCCAGAACGCGGGATCGATGTAAAGTTGCGGTTGATCGTTAACCAGAAGTAAAGAATCTTCGCCGAGCAAGCATTCGGGGAAGTTCTTTATTTCCACCGAACGGCCAAGTGCCTGGGCCCGGCGCACCGCTTCCTTGAGGAACGGCAGTACATCCAAGTAGTTGGCAGCCAACCCTTTTTCGTCGGTTTCGGCCATCGGCCAGTACAGCCAGAACTCCATCTGCGTCAGCCGCTTCAGATGCGCCAGCCTGTCGACGACGGCCGGCAAAAGTCGATAGCTGGCTTCGGTCACGACGGTGTTTGTGATGGTCGCAACATCTGGATACTCGTCGAGAATCTCGAGTCCACGTACGGTCTTGTCGAATGATCCTTTGACCGTCGTAATCGTGTCATGGCTTATAGCGTCGCTTCCGGCGACGCTCACAAAAAATTCATCGACCCCGGCTTCGACGAGGCTGTGGCTGTAGGCCCGCCGTCCCAGATGCATGCCGTGGGTCTGAATCCGGACATGTTCGAAGCCCGCCGCGCGCGCCTGCCGGGCGAGATCGGGAAGGTCGCGCCGAAGCGTGATTTCCGAGCCGGTGAGGATCAGGCCGGTCCATTGCCGCGTGCGGCTGTTGTGGGCGAGCAGATCGTGAAAGCTTTCGTCGCTTTCGGGCGCCAGGCGATCCATCGTGCCCTCGATCATGCAATGCACGCATTTGAGGTTGCAGCGGAACTCCATCGTCAGCGAGACGTATTTGCTGTGGTCGTAGATCGACATCAAGCGCCCATCGGAAATCTACACCACGCCGTAATAGGCGCTCTTGAGGATTTCCACCCTGCCGTCGATCATACGATAATCGATGCCGACATCATAGAGCATGTGGTCGAGCCGCGTCCGGTGAGCGACGAGGAAGGCGCGGATGGCTTCGGGATAGCCCAGCCTCTCGACGAACCAGATCAGCTGGTCGATGCGGATACGGGAGAAATAGACGCCGTCATTGTACTTCTTGTTGGCGACGACGATGATGCCGCAATCCGTCAGCTCCGGCCACAGCACGGACGAGACGTCGAGCCCGTCGAGATCGAGATGCGCCGATGCCGCCACCTTGCCGACAATGTCCTCCCAATCGTCCTCGGCGTCGAAGAAGTAATAGAGGTTGTCGAAGCGCAGGCCGGCCGCGCTGAGCTGGTAGCAGAGGCCGGATGACACCATGCTGCTTGGGTTGCCGAGATAGACGCTGATTTCTTCGATGCCCCGCTTGCGTTCGCCAAGGGCCTTATCGAGATCGATCGAGAACATGAAATAGGGGCGCTTCGGCGAGAGGGCGAGCGCCGACGGCGCATAGGGCTCCAGGGCACCCATCACCCGCTCGATCGAGACCTCGCGCTCCAGCCGCTCATAGTCGTAGAAATAGAGCTCCCAGCTGAAATCGGCGCCCTTCTGCTTGACCCCCCAGACAGTCTTGAACGGACCGATCTCGGCGCCGATCGCATTCACCATCTCGGCAAGCAGCGGCGGCGCGCCGAGCACGTCGAACGACTGCCAGAGCAGGGTCGAGGAGCGCAGCTTGCCGACGGTGGCGGCCACCGGCTTGTAAGGCCACAGGCAGTAGTCGAAGAGCGGGTCGTCCGGCAGGGTCCAGTCGAGACGGTCAGCCACGGCCAGCCCCCTTTCTGGCTGCGGCGCCGAAATAGAGCGTGGCGAAATCCTGGCCGTTTCGGCCGAGACCCCCGGACAGATGGCCGAGCGGCTGGCGTGCGATGCGCGACAGGAACGCGCCTAACTTAGCCGGCTCGATATCGTAGGCGTTGCCCAGGCGCCTGATCGCCGGCTCAACCGCCTCGACCTCGAGGCCGGCGGAATAGAAGTTGATGTCGAAGGACTGCCGCGGCGAGCCGTCCTCGCGCACCTCCATGAAGAAGATCCGGTCTTCCGGACAATGGGGAAGCGCCGCCTCGATCATGTCGAACGCCGCATCGACGGAAGGCAGCGTGCCGTTGTCCGGATGCAGCTTGCCGAGCCGGTTCCTGATCGCCGCGACGCCGCGCGCCTCCGCCGGCCAGAAATAGCGCGAGACCCGTGCCGATTGCGGATCGTCGGGCCGCCATTTGACGGCGACATGGACCAGTTCGGTGGCGGTCACGGCACCTTTCGCCAGGCCGCGCCGGACCCGTCCGGAAAACTCCACATAGATCTTGTAGAGGCCGGCCTTGCCACCCTCATAGCCGAAATGCACGATCTCGGCCTCGCCCAGGTGCTCGCTCAACATGGCCAGCATGGCCTCCGGCAGCGCCAGCGCGCGGGCGATGCGGGTAAGCCCGGCCTTGGCATCGGGGCCGAGCGAATCCTTGTGCACGATGGCAAGGAAGCGATCCTCATTGATCTCGCCATCGCCGAATTTGGCCGAGCGCTCCAGCCCGAACGGGCAATTCAGCGCCTCGATCAGCGACAGCATGCGCCTGCCCGGCGCTTCGATCGGCGTCTGCTTCGGATCCCCCGCCTTGGCGAACAGGTCGATCCGCTGCAGGATCGCAACCATCGCCTCGTCGGCCAGCTGCTGCACCGGCGCGCGGCCATCCAGGATGATGTCGGCGGCCGGCCGCACACGCTCGCTCTGGACGGCATAGGTGCCGGCGATGAAATCCGTGTAGTGCCGAAGATAGGAATCCAACCAGCCCATGAAGGCCGGCGCTTCGCCCGGCGTCGCGCGCGCCCTGCCGGCGGCCTCGCCGATCTTGCGGGCCAGCGCGATGTCGGGTGGCGTGTCGACCCAGATCAACGTGTCGATGAGCTTGCCGGTGGCGGCGTGCGCGCGCCCGAGCAACGTGTCTAGCAGCACGCATTTCGGCCGCGGCGTCGCCTCGGCAAGCCGGATCAACTCCCGCACCAGCGGCTCCAGCATGATCTCGTCATAGTCCGAACCGCGCTCGATCCAGTCCCTGATCCTTTCCGGCGGCAGGCTGGTGACCATTTCGAAATCGTCATAGTGCAGCGCCGGCACGCCGAGCCGTTTCTGCAGCGCCTTGGTCAGCGAGGTCTTGCCGCTGCCTGGATGGCCTGAGATCGCGACGATGGGCGCGCGCGTCATGGCTTTCTCGCGGTGATGAGGGCGAACGGCATCTCCATGCCGACGGACTGGACGGCGATATCTGCGAAGCCGTGCCTGCCGAGTTCGCCCACGTAGAAATCCGGGCTGCGGAAGAATGGCAGGAAGACGAGGTTGGCGACCATCGAATAAGGCAGTCTGGCGCCTTTCAGCTCGATCGGCATGCGCTCGAAGATCACCATCCTGCCACCGGGATCGAGCGCATCGGCTGCCTTGCCGATGAAAGCGGCGGCATCGTCCTGCGGCCAATCATGCAGGACCGATTTGAAGCTGATGAGGTCGTGGCCAGCCGGCAGCGGATCGCGCCGGAGGTCRCCCTCGCAAAATGCGATCCTCGCCGCCTGCGGCGACCCCTGGACATGGCGGCGCCCGAGTGCGCAGACGACGGGCAGGTCGAAAACCGTCGCCTCAATAGAAGGGGTGCGCTCGCAGATCTGCCGGGCGAATTCGCCGCTGTTGCCGCCGACGTCCAGCACGCGGCTGCTCTGCGCGAGATCGAGCCGGTCGAGACAGGCCGGCGCCTCGTATCGGCTGAGCGTCGTCGTGTAGCCCACCCATTGCGCCGCGGCATCAACGTTTTCCGGCGTCACCTCGAGGCAGCGGTCATAGCGGAAAAGCTCGAACACTGCGGCGCGCGCCATGAACTCGGGGATGTCGGACAAAAGCTCGGCAAAAAGCCCGTGCACGTCCGGTGCGACCAGATTGGCGAACCAGAGCTTGGCCTCGAGCAAGGCGCGATGGGCGAGCGCGTCGCGGAAATCCGCGGTCAGGCGAACCGGGTCGCCACCGCGAATCACGCCGTTGCCTGCCAGCAACTGCAGAAAGAAGCCGAAAGCGTTTTCAGGCATCCCGGCCAACCCGGCAAGCTCGCTACGATCGACCGATTGGCGGCCGATGAGCCGGTCGATCAGCCCGCACGAAAAGGCAAGCGCCAGAGCCCGCGCCTCGATCTCGGTTTCGAGGAAGCGATCGACCTGCCGTATGGGATCGGAACGGCTCACGTCCGCTTCCTGCCTGATTTCGCGCCGACCAACCGTCATCCGTTTTCAGCTTTCCGTCGTCGTGTGCCAGCGGCGCTGCCAGGCAAGATAAGCAATCGTATTGTGGCAGATACGACACAGTACAAGGCAAGCTTATACAATCGGCCCGATCCCCGTGCCAATTTTTTGGCACATTTCAGTATCGCGTGATACTCGCAAGATGGCGCTTATGGGGAGAGACTTGAATGGTTCGCAGTCTGTTTGCAGCATCGGTCGCGGTCGCTGCGCTCCTTTGCGCCACCTCGCTGTCACAGGCTGCCGACACCGTCGCGCCGGCGGCGGAGATCAGCGGACCGTCCTGGACCGGGTTTTTCGTCGGTGTTCACGCCGGCGAGGCCTTCGGCAATATGGGCTACGATCAGCTTCCCGTGCTCCCCGGTGACTCCACGGTCAGCTATAATTTTGGCGCCGAGGACTTTGCCTACGGCGTGCATGGCGGCTTCGACTACCAGTTCTCCAATCGCTGGGTCGCCGGTTTCGAACTCGACTACACGCAAATCGACTCTGATTACTCCCCGTTCTCGTCTGGCGGTCTCGGAACCTTGGTCAAGGCCGACTCGATCTATTCGGCGTCGGGCCGCCTCGGCTATTTGATAACGCCGCAGACATTGATCTATGGCCGCCTCGGCTACGCCGGCATCAAGCTCGAAGCCGAACAGGGTTTTGCCGGCACCGCAAGCAAGACGGTTGGCGCAACCGAAATCGGTGTCGGCGCGGAAACCTTCCTGTTCGGCAACCTGACCGGCCGCATCGAGGCCAACTACTACCAGGCGACCGACAAGTTCACCCTTGCTACCGACGGCGAAGCCTTCGATCCGCACTATCTCCTGGTGACGGCCGGCCTGTCCTACCGCTTCAACGCGGACAGGGGCTCCGCCTATCCTGTCGAGGCAGCGCCCGACATGAACTGGAACGGCTTCTATGCCGGCCTCGACGGCTCCTACAATTTCGGCGTCATGCATCTCGACGTCGCCGTGGCCGGCTCGACCTCCGGCCCGTACGGCGCGCAGAGCTTCGGCGGCGGCGTCTTTGCCGGCTACAATTTCGTGCTTGGCTCGTCCTATCTGCTCGGTGTCGAAGCCGGTGCCGACTATGTCGATTTGAAGTTCGAGGATCCGGCGCAGAATTCGTCCGATCCGACCGCGCCAAAACTGTTCGGCACCGTCGAGGGCGTCTTCGCGCTGACGGCGCGCGCCGGCTACTTCGCCACGCCCTCGACCCTTGTCTATGCCAAGGGCGGCTTTGCCGGCCTGAAGGTCAAGGCCAATGAAGCGTTCTTCGGCCTTGATGGTGGCGGCAGCAAGACGTTGTCGGGCTACCAGGTCGGCGCCGGCGTCGAAGCCGCCTTGACCGACAAGCTCAGCCTGCGCGTCGAAGGCCTCTACACCAAGGCGGTCGATGGCTTCACCGTTGCCAACAGCCAGCCGAACCAGAACGAGCTGAAGCCGTCGCTGCTGACCGGCACGGTCGGTCTCGCCTATCATTTTTAGCGCGCGATCCCGGACAAGCCGGGTCATGCGCAAGATCAAAATACTGGCGCGCAATCCCGGTAACTGTAACCGCTAACTGTAGCGGCTGGTTTTGGCCCACGCGCCGCGAAGACAGCTTTCGGTCCAGTTCTATTTGAACTATTGTTTGCCCGGGCGCGCCGCCTGAATCAGGACCGGCGCCTTTCTCGGGGCGAGAAAAGATTAGAAACGGCAGTGCATGCGACAACCGTGGTTTCGGCCGCGGTTTTCAGGCAACGGCGACAAAGCGTGGGAGAACAAATGGCCAAGGCAGTATCGGCAAAGGCGGCAAAATCCGCGGCACCCGCCAAAGACGGCGGCAAGGAGCGCAAGGGCGTCCAATGGCTGGAAGACCAGATGGCCACGCATTTCGCCAATGTCGTCAATGTTCAGGGCACGCGCGAGCAGGTCGACCTGTTCTTCGGCACCAACCGCACCTGGAACGTCGAGGACGGCGGCTCGGTTTCGGTCGAACTGTCCAACCGCATCATCCTGACGCCGCTCGCTGCCAAGCGCCTGTGGACCGTGCTCGGCGGTGTGCTGCGCGAGCATGAATCCCGCTACGGATCCCTCATCGTCGAGTAGCAGCCCGGACAATGGCCAAGGTCACGCAGAGCGACGATGCAGGCATGGCGGAGGATGCCTCGTCCGCCAGCTCTTTGACCTTGCTGGCGCCAGCGCTCTGGAAGCGGCTTTCCGAAGCCGGCACGTCTGAAGACCTCGCCACCGCGTGGTTGGCCCTGCAATGCAGCATGATCCCCGGCGCGACGAAGGGCATTGTGCGCGTCGAGGCGCCCGGCGGGTACCGGCTTTTGTCGTCATGGCCCGAAGTTGGTGACGAAGCCGCCGACCTCAAGGCCACGACCGAACTGGCGCTCACCGAACGCCGCGCCGTGGCGCGTGGCGCCACCGCCGAATCCGGCGCCAGGCCGTCGGTCGCCTTTCCGGTGCTGCTCGACGACACCATCATCGCCGTGGTCGCGGTCGGCATCGACGTCGCCAAGCAGTCGCAGGCCAAGGACGCGATGCGGGCCGCCATCCGCCAGATCCAGTGGGGCTCGGCCTGGCTGCGCGACCATCTGCGCGGCCAGCGCGCCAGCACCAATGTGCGCCAGCTCGACCGCTCGCGCGCCACGCTCGACCTGATCGCCTCGGTTCTCGATCATCAGCGCTTCGGTCCGGCTTGCATGGCGGCCGCCACCGAGCTGGCCATCCGCTTCGACTGTGCCCGCGTCAGCATCGGCTTTGTTCGCCGCGGCGCTGCCCGTGTCGCCGCCATTTCACACACCGCGCAATTCGGTCGCCAGATGGGCCTCGTGCGCGCCATCGGCGCAGCCATGGACGAAGCCATCGACCAGCGCTGCTCGATCCTCTATCCGACCCGCGCCGACGAACCGATTGCCACCCACGCTCATGGCGAGGTTTCCCGGCTGCAGCATGGCGGACAGGTTCTCACCGTACCCATGTTCGTCGTCGATGCCTTCATCGGCGCCGTCACCTTCGAGCGCCGGAACGGCCACGCCTTCGAGGCGGAGATCGTGCAGATCCTCGACATGATCGCCACCGCCATCGGTCCGATCCTCGACGAAAAACGGCTGAACGATCGCTGGCTGATCACCAAGGCCGCGGAATCGCTGTGGCAGCAGATCAAGCGGCTGCTTGGGCCGGGCTATACCGGGCGCAAGCTGGCCGCGATCGCCCTGGCGGCAGCCGTCGCCTTCGGCTACTTCGCCACCGATACCTACCGCGTCAACGCCGACGCCCAGATCGAAGGTTCGGTCCGCCGCGCCGTCATCTCTTCCTATGACGGCTTCATCCAGGAGGCCAAGGCGCGCGCCGGCGATGTGGTGAAGTCCGGCGACGAACTGGCGACGCTCGAGGATCGCGAACTGGCGCTCGAGCGGCTGCGCTGGGCAACCCAGCGCCAGCAATACAGCTTTGAATACGACAAGGCGCTGGCGACCCGCCAGCCGGCCACCATCAATGTCGTCAAGAGCCAGATCGACCAGGCCGACGCGCAGCTCAAGCTGATTGACGAGCAGATCGCCCGCACCCGGATCGTGGCGCCGTTCGACGGCCTCGTCGTCTCCGGCGATCTCAGCCAGCGCATCGGCGGCTCGGTCAGCCGCGGCGAGCTGCTTTACGAGATCGCGCCGCTGACCGACTACCGTGTTGTCATGCAAGTGGACGAGCGCCAGATCGCCGACGTCAGCGAAGGCCAGAAGGGAGAGGTCATCTTCGCCTCGCTGCCGGAAGAGCATTTCGATGTCGTCATCGCCAAGATCACGCCGGTCGCGCAGGCCAAGGACGGCAAGAACCTGTTCCAGGTCGAGGGCAGCCTGACCAAGGCGTCGCCGCGGCTGCGCCCCGGCATGATCGGCGTCGCCAAGATCGCGGTCGACGAGCGCCGGCTGGTCTCGATATGGATGCGGCCGGTGATCGAATGGTGGCGTCTGGCCAGCTGGCGCTGGATGCCGTGACCATGAGCCGCGCCGCGCAACGAATCGCCGGGTGCTGACGTGGCCAAGTCGCTGTTCAGCCCATCCTGGTACCGCGTCGCCGAGCTGAAGCTGAGGCTGCGCCGGCACGCCGAGATCCACAGGCAGAAATTCCGCGGCGAGATCTGGTACGTCCTGCAGGACCACCAGACCGGACGTTTCCACCGCCTGTCGGCGTCGGCCAATCTGATGATCTCGCTGATGGACGGACGGCGCACGCTGCACGAGATCTGGGACCTCGTCGGACGCCGCGCCGGCGACGATCCGCCGACGCAGGACGAAGCTATCCACCTGCTGGCCGAACTGCATGCGTCCGACCTTCTGCAGGGCGAACTGCCGCCCGACTTTCAGGAGCTGAGCGACCGCTCGGCCAAGCAGGCGCGCAACGAGGTCATGAACAGGCTGCGCAACCCGATGGCGCTGCGCCTGCCGCTGTTCGATCCCGACCGCTGGCTCGATCTGACCATGCCGCTGGTGCGGCCGCTGTTCACCATCTATGGGCTGCTCGCCTGGCTGGCGCTGGTCGGAACCGGCATTGCGCTGGCGGTGCTGCACTGGGCCGAGCTTACCTCCGACGCGTCGGACCGCCTGCTCAGCGCCGGCAATGTCGCTTTGATCATCGCCATCTATCCGCTGGTCAAGACATTCCACGAAGCCGGCCACGCCTATGCCACCAAGGCCTGGGGCGGCGCGGTGCACGAAGTCGGCATCATGCTGCTCATCTTCGTGCCGGCGCCCTATGTCGACGCCACCTCGTCGACGGCGTTTCGCGAGAAATGGCGCCGCATCGTCGTCAGCAGCGCCGGCATCATGGTCGAGTTCGCGCTGGCCGCAGCCGCCATGATTTTCTGGGTCAACGCCGAGCCCGGCCTGGCCCGCGCCGCAGCCTTCAACGTCATGGTGATCGGCGGCGTCTCGACGCTGTTCTTCAACGGCAATCCGCTGCTGCGTTTCGACGGCTATTACATCTTCGCCGACCTGATCGAGGTTCCCAATCTCGGCACCCGCGCCAACCGCTACTTCTGGTACCTGGTGCAGCGCTATTGCCTGGGCATCGCCAACATCGACAATCCCGCCTCGGCGCCGGGTGAGCGCAAATGGCTGTTCGGCTATGCCGTGCTGTCCTTCTGCTACCGCATCATGCTCAGCCTCACCATCGCGCTGCTGGTCGCCACCAAACTGTTCTTCATCGGCACCTTGCTGGCGCTGTTCACCGTGTTCGGCACCGTGGTGATGCCTATCTTCAAGGGCCTCAAATTCCTGACCACGACGCCGCGCCTGCAGGGCCAGCGCGGCCGCACCATAACGCTGGTCGGCACCGCTGTCGCCGGACTGGCGACGCTGATCCTGCTGGTGCCAATGCCATACGGAACGGTGGCGCAAGGTGTCGTCTGGATACCTGACCGCGCCGAAGTCCGAGCCGACACAGCCGGCATCGTCGCCGAGATCCTCAGCCCGCCGGATTCGATGGTGTCGGCTGGAACGCCGCTGCTGCGGCTGGAAGATCCCGGCATCAGCGGCCGCGTCGCGCTGATCGAAGCACAGCGGCACGAACTGCAACTGCGCTACGAGGCGGTGCGGTTTTCTGATCGTGTCGAGGCCGACGTCGTGCTCGAGCAGATCAAGAACATGGACGGCGTGCTCGCCTCGGTGAAGCAGCGCCGCGATGGCCTGATTGTCAGCGCCCACGATGCCGGGCGCTTCATCCTGCCGAAGGCGGCAAACCTGCCCGGACGCTTCCTCAACCAGGGTGACCTGGTCGGCTATGTCGTGTCCAGCGCCACGCCGCAATTGCGGGTGATCGTGCCGCAAAGCGAAGTCGACCTGGTGCGCGCCCGCACCGACAGCGTCGACGTCCGCTACGCCGGTGAGACTGGAGCGCCTGTGCCGGCCCATATCAGCCGCGAGGTGCCGGCCGCGCAGTTCGACCTGCCGAGCCTGGCGTTGTCCGTCGAGGGCGGCGGCAGCGTCGCCATGCGATCGGGAAACCAGGCCGGCGACAAGCCCAAGACACTCGAAGGGCTGTTCGTGTTCGACGTCGCACCGGAGCGGGCCGAAAAGCATCTTCTGCTCGGCAGCCGCGTCTTCGTCCGCTTCGGCCATGGCAGCGAGCCGCTGATCTGGCGCTGGGTGCGCAGCGTGCGCCAGACCTTCCTGAGCCGCTTCAATGTCTGACGCCGCTTTGATCAGGCCGCCGCTGCCGGTCCTCTACGCCGAGCGCGAATACATCAAGAAGGCGCCGCTCGACGACTATGCCTCACGCATCCTGGCCTTCGGCGTGGTGGCGGGTGCTTCGCGCCGCGCCCGCCGGCTGGCCGACATTGTGCCCAAGGCGGATGCCTTCGACGCCGAAATGCGGGCACTGTCGGACGAGGCGCTGCGCCTGCGGGCAAGACAGATATCGCTGTCGCTGAGACGCAAGCGCGGCTTTCCCGAAGCCCTCGTCGCCGAATGCTTTGCCGTCATCCGCGAGCTTTCGGCGCGCTTAAGCGGCAGACGCCATTATCCGGTGCAGATGATTGGCGCCTACGCGATGATCCGCGGCTACCTCGCCGAGATGGCGACCGGTGAAGGCAAGACGCTGACGGCCGCCCTTGCCGCCGGCACCGCCGCCCTTGCCGGCATGCCGGTGCACGTCGTCACCGTCAACGATTACCTCGCCAAGCGCGACGCCGAACTCACCCAGCCGATCTACGATGCGCTGGGACTGTCGGTCGGCGTCGTCATCGGCGGCCAGTCGATGCAGGAGCGGCAGGCCGCCTACCGCGCCGACATCACCTACTGCACCAACAAGGAGCTGGCCTTCGATTATCTGCGCGACCGCATAGTGTTGGGACAGCGTGACGGAAACCTGCGGCTGAAGATCGAAGGTTTGCAGGACGAGACGCCGCGGCTGACGAAACTGCGCCTGCGCGGCCTGCATTTTGCCATTGTCGACGAAGCCGACAGCGTGCTCGTCGATGAAGCGCGCACGCCGCTGGTCATCTCCGGCGAAGCCAAGGGCGAGATTTCGGCCGAAGCCGCGCAGGAGGCGCTGGAGCTTGCCGCCACGCTCGAGGCCGGCACCGACTACCACATGCTCAGCGAACAGAAGCGCATTGTGCTGACCGACGCTGGCCGCGAGAGGATCGCCGACTTCGCCGAGTCGCATGGCAAGGAATGGCGCGGCGTCATCGTGCGCGAGGAATTTGCCCGCCAGGCGCTGTCGGCCTTGCATCTTTTCCATCGCGGCGAGGAATATCTGGTGCGCGACGGCAAGGTGCAGATCATCGACCAGCACACCGGCCGCCTGATGCCCGACCGTGCCTGGACCGACGGCCTGCACCAGATGATCGAGGTCAAGGAAAGCTGCAAGCCGTCAGCGCGGCGCACCACCATCGCGCGCATGACCTATCAGCGCTTCTTCCGCCGCTACGGCCACCTCTCGGGCATGACCGGGACGGCGCGCCAGGTGGCGCGCGAATTCTGGAACGTCTACCGGCTGCCGGTGGTGACGATCCCGACGCACCGGCCCAGGCAGCGCAAAAACCTTGTCGACCGCGTGCTGCCTGACGAAGAGACGAAATGGCAGGTCGCCGTCAAGCGCATCGCCGAACTGCACGCCAAGGGCGTGCCCGTTCTGGTCGGCACCGGCTCGGTGGCCTGCTCGATGGTGGCCAGCGAGCATCTTGACCGCGCCGGGCTTCCGCACCTCGTGCTGAGCGCGGCGCAGGACAGCACCGAGGCTGCCGTCGTCGCCCAGGCCGGCGAGCTCGGCCGCATCACAGTCGCCACCAACATGGCCGGACGCGGCACCGACATCCATCTCGCCGACGGCGTCGAGGAACTTGGCGGACTGCACGTCATCATGATGGAGCGGCACGAGGCGCGGCGCATCGACGATCAGCTCGCCGGCCGCAGCGGCCGGCAGGGCCAGCCCGGCTGCTTCCAGGCGATCCTGTCGCTGGATGACGCGCTTGTCGATTTCGCCGCCAGCCGGCCGCTGAGGAGCTTGTGCCGCGCGGCCGCCACCATCCTTGGCGAAGGCCCGTCGCGCTGGTTGCTGCGCCATGCGCAGCGGCGCGCCGAACGCATTCACGCCGGCATGCGCAACGACCTCTTGCGCTCCGACGAAAAACAGAGCCGTACCCTTGCCTTCTCCGGCCGTCCGGAGTGAGCAACGTCAATCCATGAAGCATGACCCCATGAAGCCGATCGCAGCTATTGCCACCGTCATCCTTTCTCTTGCCGCCACTGCCGCGCGCGCCGAGGAGATGACGTTCGACTGCCTGGCCGAGCCGACGCAGCGCGTCCAGATCGGCAGCCCGGTCACCGGGCTGCTGGCGTCGGTCGATGTCGGCCGTGGCGCCCGCGTCAAGCCGGGCGACGTGGTGGCGCGGCTGGAATCGACGGTCGAGGAAGCCAATGTCGCGCTGGCCCAGGCGCAGGCCGAAGCCGACGAGGCGATGCAGGCGCAGCAGACGCGGCTGACGCTTGCCGAAGCCGATCTGGCGCGTTCGAAGAAGCTGGTCAACTCAGGCAACGTCGCCACCTCCAAGGTCGAGGAGCTGGAGGCCAATGTCGAGATCGCCAAGCGCGACCTCGATACCGAGAAGCGCAAGATGCTGCTGGCCGGGATCGAGCTTCGGCGCCAGCAGGCCTTGCTCGACCGGCAAAGCATCCGCAGCCCGATCAAGGGCTTCGTCGCCGAACAGAGCCTGCGCGCCGGCGAGTTCGTCCGCCAGGACAGCCCGATCATGACGATCGTGCAGATCGATCCGCTCTATGTCGAGGCCTATGTGCCGGTCACGCTTTGGGGAAAGATCGTCGTTGGTTCACATGGCGGCGTTGTTTTGGACCAGCCGGACCACAAGCGCCGCGATGCCTTCGTCACCGTCGTGGACAAGGTTTTCGATGCCGCCAGCGGCACCTTCGGCGTGCGCCTTGAACTCGCCAATCCCGACGATTTGATCCCGGCCGGCCAGCGATGCCAGCTCTCTTTCGACGCCGCGCCAGCGGGCACGACGCCCTGAGCTAATCCGCAATCTCAAGCAGCGCCGATACCAGCAGGCGGCGTTCGTCGGCGGAAAGCACGTCGGAATCGAACAGGTTCATGCTGCGCAGCCCTTCGATGGCCAAAAAGCAGACCAGCAGCGCCTTGAGATCCGGCGTCTCGCTCTTCAGCCGCTGCAGCAGCTGCGACTTGAAGGCTTTTATCGGCGTCAGGAAATCCGGATCCTCGGCGATCGCCGAGAAGATCCATGAGGCGGTCGGCTTCGGCTCCTCGCAGTCATCCGCCGAGAGCCGGATATAGGTGGCAAGCAGGCTCTCGCCGCTGGCGCCGGCGACGCGGCCCGATTCCAGCGCCAGCTCGAAGGCGCGCAGGTAATTCTCCACCAGGCCCTGCATCAATTTGGCCTTGGTCGGAAAGTTGTAGAGCAGGCCGCCTTTCGACACGCCGGCGCGGCTGGCGACGGCATCCAATGACAGGCTGCCAGGCCCAGCCTCGCGTGCTACGTCGGCAGCTGCGGCGAGTATCTTTTCGCGTGAATTTGCCCTTCGGGTTTTCATCGTTCCCTTCCCCCGCATGAGCCTAGGCGGAATTGACAAGACCGTCCAGACGGTACAGTAAGTTCGCCGTCATTTGTAATCGGGACCCGCCCGCGGATAGGTGTCCCGATATACGGCTATTTTGCCGGACACCGCCGAGGGGACTGTTCGTGAAGCGCTTCTTCATCATCGCCGGAATTCTGCTGCTGCTCATCCTGGTGTGCGGCGGCGTTGTCGGCTTCAACCTGTTCCGCGACCACATGATCAAGGAATTCTTCGCCACCATGAAGCCGCCGGCGACAACCGTGTCGACGGTTGTCGTCAAGCCTTCGGACTGGACGCCGGGCGTCGAGGCGATCGGCACGGTGCGCGCCGTGCGCGGCGTCGACCTGACTGTCGAGACCAGCGGCATCGTCAAGGACATCCTTTTCCACGCCAACCAGAAGGTGCCTGTCGATTCGGTCCTGCTGCAGCTTGACGATGCCGTCGAGCGCGCGGATCTCGCCTCGGCGCAGGCGCAATCCGTATCCGACCAGACGGCGCTTAAACGCGCGCTGGAACTGCAACGGCGCGGTGTCGGCACGGATGCCACACTGGACACGGCGCAGGCAGCCGCATCGGCCTCCGCTGCGCAGGTCAACAAGCTGCAGGCTGTGCTTGATCAGAAGCAGTTGACGGCGCCATTCGCCGGCACGGTCGGCATTCCCAAGATCGACCTCGGCCAATATCTTTCGCCCGGCACGGCGGTGGTGACCTTGCAGGATCTGGACACGATGCGGGTCGACTTCTCTGTGCCCGAACAGCAACTGCCGCTGCTCAAGATCGGCCAGACCGTGCGGCTCGGCATCGGCGGCAGCGGCGGCGGCGCCGACATGCCGTTTGCCGGCGCCATTCGCGGCATCGACCCCAAGATCGACGCTTCGAGCCGCCTGGTCTCCGTCCGCGGCGAAGTCGCCAACCCTGACGGCAAGCTGACGCCCGGCCAGTTCGTCCAGGTTCGCGTCGAGCTGCCGCAAGAGAAAAATGTCCTGTCCTTGCCGCAGACGGCATTGACGTCGAGCCTCTACGGCGACTTCGTCTTCGTCGTCGTTCCGGCGAAGCCGGCGGAAGGCGCCCCGGCCGCGGAGCCCACGGAAAAGCCTGCTGCAGGGGCCGACGCAGCAAAGCCGGCGGCAGATGCAAAGCCGGCCGACGCGAAGCCGGCCGCCGAAGACGCCGCGGCGAAGCCTGCGGACAAGCCGGCTGTCGACCCCGCGAAGCCCGCGGCAGAACCGGAGAAGCCGGCGCTCGTCCTGTCGCAGGTGTTCGTGAAGCCCGGCCGCCGCAACGACGGCATGGTCGAGATCATCGAGGGCATCAAGGCCGGCGACGAGGTCGTCACCGCCGGCCAAAACCGTCTCTTCAACGGCATGTCCGTTGCTGTCGACAACACCATTGACCCCAGCAAGTCGGCTAACCAGCAGGCTCAGCAATGAACGTTTCCGACATCTTCATTCGCCGGCCGGTGCTCTCCACCGTGCTGGCCTGCATGATCCTGCTCCTGGGTTTCCAGGGCATCTTCAACCTGTCCATCCGGCAATATCCCAAGGTCGACGAGACGGCGATCACCATCACGACCGCCTATCCCGGCGCCAGTGCCGACCTGATACAGGGCTTCATTTCGGCGCCGATCGCCCGCGCCGTCGCCTCGACCGAAAACATCGACTACGTCACCTCGTCGAGCCGGCCGTCTTCGAGCACCGTGGTCGTGCAGATGAAGCTCGGCTCCAACCCCGATGTCGCGCTGACCGAGGTGCTGTCCAAGGTGCAGGGCGTGCGCGGCACCTTGCCTGATGCCTCGAAGGACCCGGTCATCGTCAAGGGCACGGGTCAAGAGTTCGCGATGATGTACATCTCGATGCAGAATCCGAACATGAGCAAGGAGCAGCTCACCGAATATATCGAGCGGGTGGTGCGGCCGCGCATATCGACGGTGGAAGGCGTCGCCGACGTGCAGATCTTCGGCGCCGAGGAATATTCGATGCGGGTCTGGATCGACCCGATCAAGCTCGCCGCGCGCGGCGTGACAGCGGCCGAAGTGCTGACTGCGATCAACAACTCCAACTTCCTGTCGGCGCCCGGCAACACCGAGAACGAATATGTCGTGTCCTCGATCACCGTGCGCTCGACATTGCAGACGCCGGAGGCCTTTGCCGAGCTGCCGCTGCGTTCGGTCGATGGCCAGGTGGTACGGTTGCGCGACGTCGCGCGCGTCGAACTCGGCGCGGAGAGCACCGACACCAGGGTGAGCTTCAACGGCAAGCCCGGCACCTTCCTTGCCATCTTCCCGACGCCGGCCGCCAACCCGCTGACCACAGCTGCGGCGATCACCAAGATCGTGCCGGTGATCCAGGACACGCTGCCGAAAGGCATGACCATCGAGGTCGTCTACGATTCCACCGAGCAGATCAGCGCCTCGATCGACGAGGTGTTCAAGACCATCGCCGAGGCGGTTGCCATCGTCATTGTCGTCATCCTGCTCTTCCTCGGTTCGTTCCGCTCGGTGATGATGCCGATCGTGACCATCCCGCTGTCGCTGATCGGCGTCTGCTTCCTTTTGTTTGCGGTGGGATATTCGATCAATCTTCTGTCGCTGCTGGCCATGGTGCTGGCCATCGGCCTTGTCGTCGACGACGCCATCGTGGTGGTGGAGAACATCCATCGCCACATGGAGGAAGACCACATGTCGCCGATGCAGGCCGCCTTCAACGGCATGCGCGAGATTTTCTCCGCCATCGTCGCCATGACCATTACGCTCGCCGCCGTGTTTGCGCCGCTGGCCTTCACCGGTGGCCTGACCGGCGCGTTGTTCCGCGAGTTCGCGGTCACGCTGGCCGGCTCTGTGGTGCTGTCCGGCGTCATTGCCGTCACCATCACGCCGATGATGTCGGCGCGCCTGCTGAAGGCCGGCGCCCCCGGCCGCTTCCAGCGCATCGTCGACGGCACCTTCAGCCGTGTCGAACATGTCTACGAGCGGGCGGTCACCGCCTCCTTGAGAAATCGGCCGGTGACGCTGCTGATGGTCGTGGCGCTGGTTGCGCTCACCGGCTTCATGTTCACCAAGACCTCGAGCGAACTGGCACCGGAAGAGGACCAGGGCTTCCTGCTGTCGATCGTGACAGCGCCGCGCTATGCAACGTCCGACTACACCGAAACCTACGTCAACCAGATCCTCGGCCTGGTGAAGGACATTCCCGAAACCCGGGCGCAGTTCTCCGCCGTCGCCTTTGGCGGGGCGACCAACAGCGCCTTTGTCGGCTTCGCCTTCAAGGACTGGGCCGAACGCACGCGCAGCTCGAAGCAAATCCAGGAAGACATCCAGGGACGCCTCGCCAAGGTTGCCGGCGTCGAGGCCTTCGTCTTCGCGCCGCCGACGCTGCCCGGCTCCGGCGGCGGCTTGCCGATCTCCATGGTGGTGCGCTCTACCGGCAACTCCGCCGAGGTCTACGAGGCGGCCGAGCAGATCAAGAACAAGGCGCAGGCCTCCGGCCGCTTCATCGTCGTGCAGAACTCGATGTCCTTTGACGCGCCACAGGTGACGGTGACCATCGACCGCGACCGTGCCGCGGCTCTCAACCTGCCGATCGCCGACATCGGCCAGACGCTGACGCTGCTGGTCGGCGGCGCCGAAGTGGCGCAGTTCGACCGCGACTCCAACAGCTACGACATCATTCCGCAGGTGCCGAAGGAATTCCGCGCCAATCCCGAAAAGCTCGGCGAGTATTTCGTGCGCAGCGTGACCGGCGAGATGGTGCCGCTTTCGGCCGTGGTGAAGATTTCGACCAACGCCTCGCCGGCCGCGATCGAGCAGTTCAACCAGCTGAATTCGGCAACTATATCGGCGCTGCCGCTTCCCGGCGTCACCACGGGCGACGGGCTGCAGACCCTGGAGAACCTTGCCAAGGAGAGCCTGCCCGAAAACTTCTTCATCGATTATTCCGGCCAGTCCCGGCAGGAGAAGGAGCAGGGCAACACGATCCTGATCGCGTTCGCGGCCGCCGTTATCGTCATCTACCTGGTGCTGGCGGCGCAGTTCGAAAGCTTCCGCGATCCGCTCATCATCATGATGGCGGTGCCGCTGTCGATCTTCGGCGCCATCGTGCCGCTCAATCTGGGGCTTGGAACGCTTAACATCTACACGCAGGTCGGCCTCATCACGCTGATCGGCCTCATCACCAAGCACGGCATTCTGCTGGTCGAGTTCGCCAATCAACAACGCGACAAGCACAAGATGTCGCGCAGGGACGCCATCATCGCCTCGGCCAAGGTGCGCCTGCGGCCGATCCTGATGACGACGGCCGCAATGGCGCTCGGCGTCGTTCCGCTGATCGTGTCCAGCGGTGCGGGTGCGGCGGCGCGCTATTCGATGGGCCTGGTGATCTTCACCGGCATCCTGGTCGGAACCATGTTCACTTTGTTCGTGGTGCCGATGTTCTACACCTACATCGCCAGCAAGGACCTGCCACACCATGCCGAGAAGCCGGACCCGAAACTGATGCCGGTCCCTGTGGATTAAGCACTCCGTGGAACTGCCAAGCGCAAAAAAAAGAGGCCGGAAATTTCCGGCCTCTTTTTTTGACTGGATTGATTACCGCGAAGCCCTATGGAGCTTCAGGCGGGAGCTTGCGGTGCGGCACGGCCGCCTGGCTGCGTCGCACAACCGCTCCAACCGCAGTCTGCTACTTGACGATGACAATGCTGGTGTTGGTCGGGCCGAAAGTTTGGACCAGCTGGTAGAAGTCGGCGGCGTTGTCGGGATGCAGCCGCACGCAGCCATGCGACGCCGGCTGTCCCAGGCGCTTGATGGCATAGGTCGCATGCACGGCATAGCCGCCGCTGAAGAACACCGAATGCGGCATCGGCGCGTTGTCGTATTTCTTCGAATACCACATCTCGTGCATGCGGGTCGGCTTGAACGAACCGGTCGGCGTGACATGCGCCCTGTCGCCGGTCGAGACCTTCCAGGCGAAGGTCGGCCGGCCGTCGACCAGCACTTCCATGGTCTGCTGCGACAGCGAAACACGCGCCACGATCTGGTTTGCCGCGGCATGGGCCACGCTGTTGGCGGCGCCAAGCAGGAGCGTTGCGCCGGCAGCGGCAGCGGTGACGTTGATGAGTTTGGCGGAAATGGCTTTGTACATGGTGGCTCCCCTTTGCCGGCCCGGCCGGCGTCAATTCGATGACCGCCTTATCCCTGCGTCATGTTTCAGCCTGACTTCGCTTGATGCTCGTTTGTGTTTCGAATCTGTTTCCTCTGGTTAACGAGCAAGAGGTCGAGGGGAGAAACCAAGGAGGAGCTTCCCGTCTTTCCTGGGCACTCCCGGCTGCGACCAGACTGTCAAATGAAAGTGCGGATATCCTTATATGAAAGCCGTTTGAGTTCGCTCGAAACCCACCTGCAACAAAGCACGGCGCGGGCGGCATGATCTGGTTACAGGCCAACGGCACAGTCATCCCAACGAGAACAGCCGGCGCGAAAACGAAAATGAGCATCAGATCGATCACCCTGTCCTGGCTTTTCAGGATCAGCATTGCCGCGCTTGTCGTCGGCGGCATCGGCACAGTCGCCGGCACCCCGATGACGAAACTGGCGGTGATGAATTCGGGTGAGATTTCGACGCTGCATGCCGCGCTGTTCATAGCCTTGGTCTGGATCGTCTCCAGTCTGCGCATCAACCGTCTCCGGGCCTTCTGGCGGGTCGGCCTTGGGTTGAAGTGGATGCGCGGCCCTCCGGCAACTTGCTGCCGAGAGGACCGAAGGCCCGCGCCGCAGCGGGGGGCTCCGTGGGCGGCGCGGGCACTTCGGGTTTATCCTGAAGCACCCGCGATTTTGATTTTTGGGGAATAACCGATGAAGACGAAATCTGCTGCCACGGTGCTTTCGGCACTGCTCTACGCACAGGGCCTGCTCGGCTTTGCCGGTCTCGTCACCGTTCTCTTGAAGGACCGCGCACAGGCCTCCAGCGAAATCGTGGTCGCCAGCGAATTGCCGCCGGGGCCATCGCTTCTGGTGGTGCGCTGACGCCTATGCATGCCGCCCAAAATTGCACAGCGGTTTTGGGCAAGCCGCGTAACAATCCAGCCTTGTTGCTCTCAGTCGGCGCGCTGCGTCGGCGGGTCGAACCGGTAGCCGGCGCCGCGTATGGTGATGATGGTTTCGGTGTCGAGCTTGCGACGCAGCCGCACGATGCGCGAATCGATCGAGCGGTCGAAGGCATCGGCATTTTCAGCCGGCGCCGCCGCAATGATGTCGTCGCGCGTCAGCACCTTGCGCGGGCTGGCCAGAAACAGCCTGAGCAGCGCCACCTGACCCGGCGACAGCTGCTCTTCCGCACCCGAGCGGTGCATGACGATGGCCGACCGCAAATCGACGGTGGCATTTTCCAGCACGATCAGTTCCTGGGCGGACCTGCCGCGCCGTGTCAGCAGGCCGCCAATGCGCGCGGCAAGTTCCCTGACATTGAGCGGGCTCTCGACGACGTCGGCCGCGCCAAGCTCGAGCGCCAGCACCTTGTCGACCAGATCGGCCGGCCGGCAGATCAGGATGAAATCCGGCCCGGCTTTCCCGTCCACGCTCTGGCCGCCGCCATAACGCCTGAGCAGGTCCCGCCCCTCCGCCTGGCTGACGCTGTCGCCGACGATGACGACATCTATGCCCCCGGCCGAAAGCAGGGATTCGGCTTCCCAGGGCTGCCTCGCCTCGCGCACGTCATGGCCACGCCGGTCGAGATGGTCGGCGAGATCGCCGGCCACGACATCGGCGACGGAAACCAGCGCGATGACGGATCGTGCAGCCATATTTTCTTCCCCTGCCCCTGCAACCGGATATGAGTGCTGGACATCATGTTTATACCCAATCTACTTTCTGCTGAAAGCGGGAGCGAGGCCATAGTGCGGGCACGAATTGTCATCGTCGAGGACGAGCCCGATCTCAGGGACGCGGTCGCCGAGTATCTCGGCGCCAATGGTTACGATGTGACCCAGGCCGGAAGCGCTGCCGAGGCGCGCACCTTGCTGGAGACCGAATCATTCCATCTGGCCATCCTCGACATCGCCATGCCCGGCGAGGACGGCCTGTCGCTCGGCCGCTGGCTGCGCTCGAAAATGCCGATCGGCATCATCTATGCCACGGCTGCCGGCACCGCGCTCGACCGCATTGTCGGGCTGGAGCTCGGCGCCGACGACTACATCGTCAAGCCCTATGAGTTGCGTGAGGTGCTGGCCCGTGTCCGCTCCGTGCTGCGCCGCGTCCCGCAACCGACCCCGCCTCAGGCCGCGAAGGCGCAGGCCGATGGCGGTCGCCGCATGAGCTTCGGTCAATTCCAGGCTGACCTCGACGGCAGGCTTGTCACAGGCGCCAATGGCGCCGTCATCGACATGGCCAAGAGCGAGTTCGACGTGCTGGAGGTTTTCCTGACCCGCGCCAACCGGCTGTTGACGCGGGCGGCGATCTCCGAGGCGATCGGCTTCGTCGAAGACCCGGAATCGTCGCGTGCCGTCGACATCCGCATCATGCGGCTGCGCAAGAAGATCGAAGCCGACCCGGCCAATCCGAAATTTTTGCGCACGGTGCGGGGCGAAGGCTATATCTTTTCGCTGCCGACCGGCGACGGACACTAGCAATTCCAGGAAAAGTGCGTAGCGGTTTTCCGTCCGGAGTTGCGTCGGAACAAAGAGATGGAACGGTGCACCGTTCTAGAGCCCTACCACCCACGGCCCTGTACAGATGGCTGAGATGACCGCTGACCCAGCACGCATGGACCTGAAGGGCGTTCGCCAGGGCGCCGCGATGGCGGCAGTGCGTGTCGTGCGCCGGCTGCGCGAGGCCGGCGACTGGCAGCGCGAGATGGACACCATCCTGGAGACGCTGTGCATCGCCATGCACTGCCAGCGCGGCATTCTGTTCAGGCTGCGCGAATTGCCCGGCCAGGGCTTTGCCCAGTCGGTCGCCGCCTACTGGATCGACCCGCGCTTCGGCGGCGAACTGGCCTCGCCGACGGTGATCATGCAATCGATCGTCGACAACGACCCGCTGCTGGAGCGAGTTGCGGAGGACGAACGGCAAGGCAAGATTTTCGCCGGCCACACACGCAACCTCGACGGCTTCCTCAGGACCGATTTCGAAAAGCAGCACATCAAATCGTTCCTGTCGGTGTCGGTATTCGCCCACGGCCATCTGTGGGGCACGCTTGCGGTCAATGACTGCGTCAGTGAGCGTGAGTGGACCGACGAGGAAGAGGCGGCGCTGCACATCGTCGCGCTTGCCATCGGCGACGCCATCGAGCGGTCGCCGTCGGATGCCCATGCCAGCGAAGTCATCCGCCGCACCATGCTGCAGGCCTCGCTCGACGCCATCATCGTCATCGATGAGACCGGATCGATCATCGAATTCAATCCGGCCGCCGAAAAGATGTTCGGCTTCCAGCGCAGCGACATCCTCGGCAAGGACCTGCTCGATACGGTGGTGCCGGAATATTACCGCAAGGGCTATGTCTCGGGGGCAGAGTATATGTCCGGCCGCGGCGCGCCGATGGTCGGCCAGCGGCTGGAGACGGTGACCCAGAATGCCGCCGGCGAGGTGTTTCCCATCGAATTGACCGCGACCGAGATGCGGGTTGGCGACCGCCACCTCATCTTCGGCTCGATCCGCGATCTGCGCGACAAGCTGCGCGCCGAAGAGGAGATCAACCGCCAGCGCGAGAAACTGCACCAGAACGAGAAGATGGCGGCGATGGGTTCGCTGCTGGCGGGCGTTTCGCACGAGCTCAACAACCCGCTCGCCGTGGTCGTGGCGCAATCGACACTGCTGCATGAATTCGCCACCGACCCGCAAACCAAGGTGCGCGCCGAAAAAGTGCGCGCCGCCGCCGAGCGCTGCGGCCGCATCGTCAAGAGCTTCCTGTCGATGGTGCGCCTGCACCCGGCGGCCCAGGCCGAGACCGATCTCAACCAGGTCATCCGCGCCGCACTCGAAGTGACCGCCTATGGCGCGCGCTCGAGCGGCATCATCATCGACACCGATTTCGCGCCCGGCCCGCTGCTGGCGATGGCCGATGCCGACCATGTGACGCAGGTGGCCGCCAATTTTCTCATCAACTCCCAGCACGCTCTGGCCGGCATCGGCGGCGACCGCCTGATCAAGGTGCGGACGTTCCGCAGCGACCGCGGCAATCCCGGCTTTTCGGTCGAGGACAATGGACCGGGCATTCCGGAGGCGATCCGCGGCCGCATCTTCGAATCCTATTTCACCACCAAGCCGGTCGGCGTCGGCACCGGCATCGGCCTGTCGATCTCGAAGTCGATCATCGAGCGGCACAATGGCAATGTCTGGTTCGAGGAGGTGCTACCGCGCGGCGCGCGCTTCGTCGTCCAGCTGCCGGCGATCACCAGCGGCGCGGCCGCGGTTGGCGACAGCCCGACCCGTTCCAGCGGCTTGCGCCATGCACTGATCATCGACGACGAACCCGACGTCGCCGGCTCGCTCTCAGACATCCTGGAATTGATGGGCATCAAATCGCGGATCGTGCCGGCCTGGACGTCCGCGGCGGCGACCTTGACCGGTCATATGCCACCCGACATCGTCTTCTCCGACCTGCGCATGCCCGGCACCAGCGGCATTGCCATCTACCGCGAATTGCTCGCCGAAAACCTGGCGCTGGCCAAGCGCTTCGTGCTGGTCACCGGCGACCTGATCGGCGCCAAGGCCGAGATCGAAGCCTTGCCGGTCCAGCAGCGCCCGCAGATCCTGGAAAAGCCGTTCTCGACGCTCGACGTCCGCGGCGTCCTCTCGGCAATCGCCGACCAGGTCGCCGCCGCCGGCTGAACTCTTCGAGCTGCGGGCTGAGTTCTTGTCGAGGCGCCGCCCGGGGGCAGCCGAGATTCAGGTCAGGCCGCGGCGAGAATGGTTGATACCGAGAACCGGAGCGGAGCGTACTTAAGTACGTGAGCACCGGAAGCGCAGGTATCAGCCATTCGCAGCCTGGCCTCACCTGAATATCGACTGCCCCCAAAAAAAGAGGCTCCCGACCGGCAGGGGCCGTCGGGAGCCAAGAAAGAGCGCGGGAGGAAGCGCTCGGGAGGTTCAGAAAACGTTCGGTGTCGTGGTCAGCGGCGCCGCGTTGGCGGTCATGCGGATGGCGCGCGCCTTGTGCACGCCGGACTGGGCGGCGATGACGCGCAGGCACTCCGCGCTCTCGGCGCCCCAGGCCTGGCCCTTGCAGGCAACATCGATTTCCGGCTCGGGCAGCCGGGCGGTCTTGATGGTGGTCGGCGCACCCTCGACGACATTGGCCGGCGGGTTGAGCGAAGCGAAGGCCGGGCCGGAGGCCGGCGTCAGGAACAGGACGGCAAGCGCGCAGGCGCCCAGCATCGAGAACATCGCGACCGGATGGTCGCTGGCGCGCTGGCGCAGCGCCAGTTTGGCGCGCTGTTCATTGCTGGCGATCTCGGCTTTCGTATACATGTTGCTCCCCTTCGATTTCTTATGAAACGAACTTAAACGCGCCTGGTAACGGGCGAATGATGCGCTTGGCTTGCCCGCGTAACAGGTTTGAAACAAGAAATTCGGGCATGTCCGGGCAGATCCGGTCATGTGCCGACGGCAGGGTTCGTTTGCGGTGCTGTTTCATGCGCGCAATCAAAACGTTGACGACAGGCGGGCCGTGAACGCAGCAAAGCCTATTGCTGGCCAGTCGAACTATGAACAAGCTCACACTGCGGATTGAATTTGCGACGGCAGGCATTTTTTCGTCCCTGGGCGGGCCGCTTTTGCACGCCCAGCGGGGCAAGATCCACACGCCGAATAGCGATTTCAGGACCTCGGTTAACGCCCGGATTTTCCGGGATTTTCTGCCTTCGGATTGGCTCATTTGCACCATCATGGAAAATCCTGTTTTCCACAAACCATTGCATTTCAATGCAAAATATGATTTTATTGAATGAGTATTCAACAAAAAGAAGAGCTTTCCATGAACCCGCACCTCCGTGACGTGGCGATCCCCAATGATTGGGACCGGCGGGGCCTGCCAGGCTGGGCTTATCACTCCGACGCGCTTCTCGAACTTGAGAAAGAATACGTCTTCCGCAACCATTGGCAGATCGCCGGACACGTCTCCGACGTGCCGAATGCCGGCGACTATCTGACCATGGACGTGGTCGGCGAGCGGGCACTGATCGTGCGCGGCAAGGACGGCGTCGTGCGCGCCTTCAACAATATGTGCCGGCATCGCGGCAGCCGCGTCGTCGCCGACAGCCAGGGCAGCTGCAAGAACGCGCTGGTCTGCCCGTTCCATGGCTGGGTCTACAATCTCGACGGCACGCTGCGCGGCGCCGCCCGCCCGCGCTCTTTCCCCGAACTCGACAAGACCGAGTTCGGCCTGATGCCGCTCGACCTCGAGATCTGGATGGGCTTCATCTTCATCCGCTTCCGCAAGGGCGGACCTCAAGCCTCGGTGGCCGAGCTGTTGAAGCCGATCGAGGCCGAGATGGCCCACTACAATGTCGCCGAGATGGTGCCGTCCTGGGGTATCTGGACGCAGAAATCGCCGGTCAACTGGAAGTCGGTGCGCGACGTCGACAATGAAGGCTACCACGTCGCCATGGCGCATCCGGCGCTGCAGGATCTCTATGGCGCGACCTATTTCGACGAGCCGTTCATCAACGGCGTGTCGCGTTCCTTCGCCACCTACAATCCGCATGCCGGCCGGCGCTGGAGCGTGCGCGAATACATCAAGCTCACGCCCGATGCGTCGCATTTGCCGGAGCATCTGCGCCGGGCCTGGATCTATTACGGCATCTTCCCCAACAACGCCCTGTCGATCATGCCGGAATCGGTGCAGTTCTACCAGGAGTTCCCGCTGTCGACCGGCGAGACGCTGCTGCGCGGCGCCATCTACCGCTACCCCGACGAGACCAGGGAACAGGCCGCGGCCCGCTACCTCGCCTACCGCATCGATCGCGACACCATGAACGAAGACGTGCAGCTTTCCGTGTGGTCGAACGAGTCGATGATTTCAGATGCCTTCGAGGGTTTTTATCTCTCCGACCTCGAATACGGCGTGCGCACCCACCACGACCATCTGCGCAAGCAGATCCCGGTGCTGGGCCTGGAAACGGCGCCAGAGGAGAAGGACATGTGGAACCTCAACGAGGCCATGCGGTCGCAGGTGTAGGGCGGCGGGTTGAGAGCGCCCCTCTCCCCGTTCTACGGGGAGAGGATGCCGGCAGGCAGGTGAGGGGCAGCGCCGGCTTGTGAGGTTGTCACCTCAAGCAAATGGCAGCGGACCGTGACGGCACTGCCAATCACGAACGTCAGCGCCGCCCCTCATCCGCCCTCCGGGCACCTTCTCCCCGTGAAACGGGGAGAAGGGAGAAACCTCACCCCTGCCAGACCCCTTCTTTCCTCAGATCATCCATGGTCCGCGAAATGCCCTCGCGCAGGATCGCCACCATGTCGTCGATCTGCTCGCGCGTGATGATCAGCGGCGGCGACATCACGCACATGTTGATCAGCGGCCGCACCAAAAGGCCAAGCTCGTGGCAGTGCGCGTCGATGCGCTTGCCGACATCCTTGTCGAGCTGCAGCGGGTCCTTGCTTTCGCGGTCGGCGACGCATTCGACGCAGCCCATCAACCCCATGCCGCGGACTTCGCCGACCAGCGGCAGTTCCTCCAGCGTCTTCAGCTGCGCCTGGAAATAGGGCGCGACATCGCGCGTATGGGCAAGCACGCTGTCTTCGAGGATGTCGAGGTTCTTCAGCGCCACCGCGCAGCCGATCGGATGGCTGGTGTAGGTCAGGCCATGGCCGAACAGCGCGTCGGGATGGTTGGAGCGGCGCATGTCCTGAAGCAGCCGTTCCGAGATGATGACGCCGCCGAGCGGGAAATAGCCCGAGGTGACGCCCTTGGCGAAGGTGATCATGTCGGGGTCGATGCCGAACGCATCGCCCGAGGCAAAGACATGGCCGAGCCGGCCAAAGCCGGTCACCACCTCGTCGGAGACATAGAGGATGTCGTTCTCGCGGCAGATCTCGCGGATGCGCTTGAGATAACCATCCGGCGGCACCACGACGCCGCCCGAGGCCTGCACGGGCTCGCCGACGAAAGCGCCGATCTTCTCAGGCCCGACGCGGGCGACCGTGTCGCGCAACTGATCGACCAGGAAATCGCAGAAGGCGGCGATATCCATACCCTTCGGCCGCCGGAACGGGTCGGGCGAGGACAGTTTGACCACCAGATCGTCGGCGCCGTCCATCCAGTCGCGGTCGCGCGGCCGGCCATTGAGTGAGGCCGACAGATAGGTCGAGCCGTGATAGGCGCCGCCGCGGCTGAGGATCAGCTTCTTTTCCGGGCGTCCGCGCACATTGTTGTAAAACTGCATGAAACGCAGCGCCGTCTCGACAGCCGACGAACCACCGGTGGTGAAGAAGGTATGGCTGAGATCACCCGGTGCATGATCGGCGATGCGCTTGGCAAGCTCCGCCGACGGCGCGTTCATCGTGTACCACGGCGTGTTGTAGGACAGCATCATCGCCTGGTCGTACATCACTTTGGCCAGTTCCTCGCGGCGATGGCCGACATTGATGCACCACATGCCGGCGGGACCGTCGATCAGCCGCTTGCCCGTGACGTCGGTGATATAGATGCCGTCGCCTTCGCCGATCAGCGCGCGTGCTTCATTGCCGACCGAGCCGGCATAAGGCCAGGGTTGGACGAGATGGCGCTTGGCCAGTTCGACCGAATCGGCGTCGCCATCCAGTTCAATCGCTCTTAGGTCTCTTGCAGCCGCCATCATTGCCTCGCAGGTCTGGAACGTAATTTTCGCCGGACACGAAACGAAGCGCGAAGCCTTGAAAAGCGGGCTTTCTTCACTTCATTTTGAATGTCCGTTCAATCAATATTACAGAAATAGCGCTTGATTTCAATCCACGGATGCGCTCATGATGAAAGAAAGCCGGCAAGCTTGGAGCGCGACCAGCAAAAGCGGTCATCGGTTTGGTTCGATCGCGCTCCGCAAGAATTGGGAACAGGCAGCCGGCCCGGTCAATGGGAGCATCATGGCGGGACAGTTCGAGCCAGCAACCGAGATCACGCCCGGAGCGCTGCAATGACAGCGGCTGCCGAAGGGTCGCCCGTATTCGGCATGACGCGGGCCAGGCGAAACGCCCTTCTGCAGTCCGAATCCGTCCAGGGCTTTGCCCTGATCAGCCCGACGTTTCTCTATGCTCTGATCCTGCTGGTGCTGCCGATCCTTGTGGTCTTCGCCCACTCCTTCTGGTCGCAGGATTACCTCACCATCGATCACACCTTCACGCTGGAAAACTATCGCATCGCGCTGACCGAGCCGATCTACCGCGATCTGCTCTGGCGCTCGCTCTACATCTCGCTCACGGTAAGCTTCTTCACCGTCATCCTCGCCTATCCCATTGCCTATTTCATTTCCTTCCATGGCGGCCGACACAAGAGCCTGTGGCTGTTCCTGATCACCATCCCGTTCTGGACCAGTTACCTCCTGCGCGTGATGTCGTGGAAGGTGATCCTCGGCTACAATGGCGTGCTGAATTCCGGCCTCATGGGCCTCGGCATCATCGATGAGCCGTCGACCGCACTGCTCTACAATTCCAGCGCCGTCATCATCACGCTGACCCACGCCTGGGCGGCCTTCGCCATCCTGCCGATCTTCGTTTCGCTGGAGAAAGTCGACCGCACTCTGGTCGAGGCCGCCACCGATCTTGGCGACGGCCCGCTGCGCTCCTTCCTGCGCGTGACCTTGCCCTTGTCGGCGCCGGGCGTCCTGTCGGCGGCGCTCATCGTCATGATCCCGACGGTCGGCGACTACGTCACGCCGAAGCTGGTCGGCGGCAAGGACGGCGTCATGATCGCCAACGCCATCCAGGCGCAATTCGGCAAGGCATCGAACTGGCCGCTGGGCGCGGCACTGTCCGTCACCACCATGCTGGTCGTCTCACTGATGGCCGGCGCCACGGTGCTGATCATCCGCGCGCTGCAGAGGCTGGCGCGATGACGGCGATGCGGCGCTTCTTTTCCGGCGGCTGGCTGACCGCCTACGCCTTCCTGTACGTCGTCTTTCTCTATCTGCCCGTGATCTTCCTGCCGATCTTCTCGATCAACACCGCGCCGACGCCGAAATTTCCCCTCACCGGCTATACGCTGAAATGGTACGAAGATCTGCCCAAGACGCCGGCGCTGCTCGACGCCGCCTGGAACAGCCTGATCGTCGGCGTCTCTGCGTCGGTGCTGGCGACGCTGCTGGGCATCCTCGCCGCCCGTTCGATCACCCGCTACCGCTATCCCGGCCGCCGCACCATCAACGGCCTGATCATGGCGCCGCTGGTGCTCCCGGAAATCATCCTCGCCATCTCCATGCTGCTGGTCATGCTGCAGCTCGGCCTCAGCCTGTCGCTGTTCACCGTCGTGCTCGGCCACGTCCTGATCTGCATTCCCTATTCGATGACGGTGCTGACCGCGGGTTTCGAAGGTTTCGACCGCAGCCTTGAAGAGGCCTCCGCCGATCTCGGCGAGAGCGCCTTCGGCACCTTTCGGCGGGTGACGCTGCCGATGGTGGCGCCGGCGATCATTTCCAGTCTGCTCGTCTGCTTCACCATCTCGCTCGACGAGTTCGTCATCGCCTTCTTCCTCACCGGTACCGAGACGACGCTGCCGATCTATATCTGGGGCCAGTTGCGCTTCGCTGCCAAGCTGCCGGGCGTGCTGGCGCTGGGCACGCTGCTCTTGGTCGCATCCTTTGTCTTGATGACCGTTGCCGAGATCCTGCGCCGCCGTGCGGCTAGGCGCACCCAGAACGAGGGAGGCCTCTATGCCTGAGCCAACCCAGGCCGAACGGCCCCAATCCGAGCGGACCCAATCTGATCGGTCTATGATCGAGATCCGCAGCGTCACCCGCAGCTACGGCGCCTTCAAGGCGCTCGACGACGCGACGCTGACCATCAGGGAAGGCGAGTTCTTTTCGCTGCTCGGTCCCTCCGGCTGCGGCAAGACCACGCTGCTGCGCATGATTGCCGGTTTCGACAACCCGACCAGCGGTTCGATCTCGGTCGGCGGCCAGTCGATGGAAGGCATCCCGGCCAACCGCCGGCCGACCAACATGGTGTTCCAGAGCTACGCCATCTTCCCGCATCTCAATGTCGAGCAGAATGTCGCCTATGGGCTGAAGCGGCTGAAGCTGGGCGCGGTGGAAGAAAAGCGCCGCGTCGAGGAGGCGCTGGCGCAGGTGTCGCTGACCGGCCTCGGCAAGCGCCTCGCCACCGAGCTTTCCGGCGGCCAGCGCCAGCGCGTCGCGCTTGCCCGCGCTTTGGTGATGCGGCCCAAGGTGCTGCTGCTCGACGAGCCGCTGTCGGCGCTGGACAAGAAATTGCGCGAGCAGATGCAGGTCGAACTGCGCCGCCTGCAACAGGCGGTCGGCATCACCTTCGTGCTGGTCACTCACGACCAGTATGAGGCGCTGGCAATGTCGGACCGCATCGCGGTGATGTTCGGCGGCAAGATCGCCCAGGTCGCCTCGCCCAAGGAAATCTACCAGCGGCCGGTCAACCGGCAGGTCGCCGACTTCCTCGGCGGCATGAATTTCGTCAAGGCTCAGATCGTCGAGGAGAATGCCGCCTCGCTGGTCGTCGACACGCTGGGCTTCGGCCGCGTCCGAACCGACAAGCCGAAGGCCTTCGTGCGCAATGGCGGCGGCGCCACGCTGGGCATCCGGCCGGAGCGGCTGCGTGTGCTGTGGGACAATGCGACGGCGAAGTTCGAGGTCGCCGGCAAGGTGGTCGAGCGCCACTATTTCGGCGAGATCACCCATCTGATCGTCGAGATACCCGGACTGGAAAAGCCGCTGTCGGTGACCGAGACCAATGATTTCGGCGCCGATGACATTCCGGTCGGCACCTCCATCCGCCTCGCCTACGATCCCGAGGCCCTGGTGGCTATGGCGGACTGAGCATGATCCCGAAAAGTGGGAACCGGTTTTCGGAAAAAGATCATGCTCTGCTAAGAATCTGAAGCTCGGCCACGATCTCTTTGGCAGCGATGCGCCCCATCACAATCGCACCCTCGACATAGCCCGGAAAGGACGGCGACAGTTCCGATGATGCGAAATGGACAGGGGCCGCGCCGGCACGGATCGTGCGCTCGGCATCCCGTGCCGTCACATCGACAATGAGGTCGCTGTAGGCACCACCGCTCCAGCGGTCCTGGATCCAGTCGCGCTGGCTGAAATCGATAATGTCGGCAGCATTCGGACCAAGGGCGCTCATCAGCCTTGCCGTCACTTCCGCGCGCAGCGCAGCATCGTCGAGTGGGCGCCAGCGTAGCGCCAGCGGTCCGCCGACGAAGACGACCAGCGCGGCGTAATCGATATCCTTGCTGGCGTCACAGGCAAACAGGCCCGGCAAATCGCGCCACATCACCATGCCACACAAGTCACGATCGCGCCAAAACGGCGTGGGATAGCGCACCAGAATCTTGATCACCGCGCCGCTTTCCCAGACGCCAAGCGCCTTGTCGAGGGCCGCCGGCAAGGCCGGCGCGAAATCGAGCTTCGCGGCCGTCACCGGCGGTACAGCAACCAGCACTTTTCGCGCTTCGACGGCGCTGCTTGCCGAGACGACACGAACCCCGTGCGGCCCGTGCTCGATGCGCGTCACCGGTTCGTTCAACCGCACCCGGTCGCCCAGATCGCCAGCCAGATCCTCGGCCAGCGACTGCATCGTCTCACGCAAGGAATATTGCAGCTCCGGCACCTCGTTGGTGATGCGGCGGTCATTGTCGATCAGGTGCCACAGCGGCACTCTGTCCATCGCCAGGCACCACAGGCCTTCGATCATCGACCGGAAGGCCGTCTTGGCGTCGGTGGGATCAGGCTGGCGTTCGAGCCAGGTGGCAACGCTCATGCCGGCGATCGAAGGGTCGTCCGGCTCGATCGCATTCATGCGCTCGCGGATCGCCATCGCGCCGTAATAGGTCCGCTCGGCCTGCTCGACCGACAGTGACGGATGGGTGATGAAATCGCCATCCACATAGGTCTCGACGAAGGCCTTGCCGCGGGCCGCGGCCAGCGCCGTCACCTCCGGCATGTCTTCGCAGAAAAACTGGCCGCCGCTGTCGATCCGTTCGCCAAGGCCGTTGCGAACCGCTTCGACCCTGCCACCGACACGGTCGCGCGCCTCGAGCAGCACGACATCGATGCCGGCCTTTCTCAGCGCAAGCGCCGCCGACAGGCCGGTGAAGCCGGCGCCGACGATGACGACGTCGGTTCTTTCGATCTTGTCGCTCAATAGCCGGCCTTGATCTTCTCGAACTCCGTGACCATGCGCTGCTTGAGCTCGGGCGGCACCGGCTGCTGGAACAGGGTTTTGTCGAGGAACTTGTCGAGATTGTCGAAGCCGCGGTCGGTCAGCACCTGATGGTCGATCGCCGCCATGCCGGCGCTGTTGCCGTGACCGTAGCCGAAGGTCTTGACCAGATAGTCGGACACGGCATGCGCGTTGACCGCGCTGAGGAAATCATAGGCCTGATCAAGCTTGCCCGGCGCGTCCTTCATCAGCACATAGCCGCACACCCAGGTCGAAATGCCTTCCTTGGTGTCGCGGTTCATGGCGATCGGCATGCCTTGTCCCTTGAGCGTCACGAAGGTCTCGTTCCAGCCCCAGACGAGGTCGACCTCATTGCCGGTAAAGGCCTGGTTGAGATCGGTGTCGTCGGTCCAGTAGAAGCGGATATTCTTGTGCACGTCGCGCAGGAAGGCGGACGCCTCCTGGAACTGCGCGTCCGTCATCTTGGTCCAGTCCTTGAGGCCGATGACCAGGCTTGCCAGCGCGTAGGCGTCGTCGACATTGTCGCCGATGGTGACGCGGCCCTTGAACTTAGGGTCGGCGAAAATCCTCAGCGACTGCGCCTCGTCAGCCGTCACCTTGTCGGTGCGGTAGAGCAGCGATGTGTTGCCCCAGTCGAACGGCATGAACCAGGCCTTGCCGTCGGCGGTGGTGGCGAGATCCTTCATCGCCATGATGCCGGGATTGAGATCCTTCCAGCCGGCAATACGGCTGGTGTCGAGCGGCTGCAGAATGCCGGCCTCGCGCCACTTGACCACGCTCTGCGAACAGGGATGCGCGATGTCGGCCTTGAAGCCGGCCCGCATCTTCTGGAAGGCTTCTTCCTCGTCGCCGAAGAAAGCGAAGGTCGGCTCGGCGCCGTATTTGGCGGTGTAGTCGGGATGCAGCAGCGGATCCTCATAGCCCGACCAGTCGAACACGACGAGGTCGCCACCGCCCTCGGCATAAGCCAGCACGGCGCCGGCGCCCACTGTTATGGCAGCGGCGAAGGCAAGGCGGCGAAGCATGGAATTCATGGCGCGAAACTCCTCATCGCTGAAAGCGGCCGGGCGACGTTACGGAATTTCAGCGGCCTTGGCGAGACCGTCTGCCCGCCCGAGCGACGGGCAGACGGATGAGGCCGGACGGGCTTTAGTAGCCCGCTTTGATCTTCTCGAATTCGGCGATCATCTTGAGCTTGAGCGCAGACGGGACAGGCGACTGAAACAGCGTCTTGTCGACGAATTTCTGCACGTCGTCATAGCCCTTTTCTTTCAGGATCGCCTGGTCGACACCGGCCATGCCCTTGGCATTGGCCTGGCCATAACCCCAGTCCTTAACCAGCACCTTGGCGGTTTCCGGATCGTTGACGGCGTTCAGAAAGTCATAGGCCTTATCGATGTTGCCGGGCGCGTCCTTGAACAGGACGTAACCGCAAACCCAGGTCGAGATACCTTCGTCAGTGTCTTTCTTGGCCTTGATCGGCACACCGGCCGCCACGGACTGGACCGTCGCATCGTTCCACGCCCAGGCGAGATCGACCTCGCCGCCGGAGAGCAACTGCACGACGTCGGTGGTGTCGGTCCAGTAGGAGCGGACATTCTTGTGCACCTGGCGCAGGAAGTCGGAAGCCTGCTTGAACTGGTCGTCCGTCATCGTGGTCCAGTCCTTCAGCCCGATGGCAAGGCTGGCCAGCGCATAGGCGTCGTCGACATTGTCGCCGATCGAGACCCGGCCCTTGAATTTGGGATCGGCGAAAGCCTTCAGCGACTGCACATCCTTGGCGTCGATCTTGTCGGAGTTGTAGGTGAGCTGGGTGTTTCCCCAGTCCCAGGGCATGAACCACGCCTTGCCGTCCGACGTGGTGGCCAGATCCTTCATCGCCATGATGCCGGGATTGAGGTCTTTCCAGCCGGTGATCTTCGACGTGTCGAGCGGCTGCAGCAGGCCTGCCTCACGCCACTTCGTCACGCTCTGCGAACAGGGATGGCCGAGGTCGGCCTTGAAGCCGGAGCGCACCTTCTCGAAGGCTTCGTCCTCATCGCCGAAGAAGGCGAAGGTCGGCGAGTCGCCGTCCTTCTCGACATATTTCGGGTGGAAGCTCGGGTCCTCATAGCCGGACCAGTCGAACACGGTCAGATCCTTGTCGGCGGCAACAGCCAGCGCTGCGGCGGAAGCCGCCAGCGTTGCCGTCAGTGCCAATGTCAGTGTCAGGCGTCGGGTTATTCTTTTCATGCTGTTCCATCCTCTTTGTCGTTGTTGCCGGCTCGACTGGCCGGCTTCTGGTTATCCGTAGTGCTTGGGAAAGGCCGCCGCGAGGAACACATTCGCCGCCTGCAGGGCGGTTTCGCGCGTGGTGTCTTCGGTTCCCATCATCAGCCGCAGCCACAAGCCTTCCAGCATGGCCGACAGCGCCAGCGCCATCACCTGTGGCTCATAGGCATAGCCGCCGCTCTCTTTGAGCGTTGCACAAAGATCGATGAAGACCTGCTGGTAGTAAGCGTCGCGGGAACTGCTCAGCGCCTGATAGACCGGCCGCGACTTGGCCTCGCCCCAGAAGGCGAGCCAGGCGGCAAGCTTGCGCTTGTTGCAGATCGAGCGGTCGAAGTCGGCCCAAACCAGCACCTGCAGTTGTCGGGCCGGATCATCACCGGCTTTCTGCAGAGAAGCACGCCAATGCGCCGAATACTCGTCATACATGTGCTGCAGCGTCGCTATCAGCAGCTTCTCCTTGCTTTCGAAGTGAAAGTTGACGATGCCGCGCGACAGGCCGGCGCCATCGGCGACATCGGCCATCGTCGTCTCTGCGTAGCCGCGCTTGGCCAGCGAATCGATGGTCGCCTCGATCAGCTGCAGCTGCCTGACCTCCTTCGACGCCTTGCGGCCGCGTTTTTCCGGTTCGATTTTTCCAGACGTGTCGGAGGATCGCTCTTCGCGCGCTGCAGCTTTCATCGGTGCCGTCATGCTCCACATTGCCGGCTATCCCACCATAGCCGGCTTCCACCCGCGAAGATGAGTGGGACGGTGCTCGCCACTGTCAAGCACCTTCTGCATGGCTTCCCAGGTCTTGATGTTCTTGTCGACATAGGCGGCCCCGACCGCGGCAGCCGCCGTCTGGTAGAGCGGGCCTTTCAGCCTTTCGAGCTCACCGCGCGCGACCTCGCGATACCACGGGTTGCGGTCTTTGACGGCGACATCGGCAAAGCCGGCGCGACGCATCGCTTGCGCATAGCGCTCAGGCGACGCCATGGCGAAGGACAGGCCTTCGGCCGCGACATAGGCCTTCATCTCCGACGATGGCTCGCCGTCATGGCCGATCAGCCAGTCGGACGCGGCAAAGACACCGCCCGGTTTCAGCACGCGAAAGATATCGGCAAACAGTGCGTCCTTGTCGGGCACGTGCAGCAGCGCATCCTTGGAGAAGATGACATCGAACGAAGCGTCGGCAAAAGGCAGCGGCCCCGGCGGGGCCTGAACGAAACTGGCGCGGTCTGAAAGCCCGCGTGCGGCGGCGCGCTTCCTGGCGGCATCGATCACCGGCCGCTCGATGTCGAAGCCGGTGGCATGGGCTGCGCCGTGGCGCTCAAGCAGATGCAGCGCGATGCCGCCTGAGCCGCACCCAATATCGAGGATGGTTTTGCCCTTCAGCGAGAGCCCTTCGATCACCCGGTCGACTTCGTCCGGCCCGCCCGGCGACAGATAACCTTCGCCCCACAGCGCCTCGAGGAAGCGGATGGCAGCGTCGTCGTACTCGGCTTCGTCATGGGACGTGGTCGGGCTTTTCAGAGGGGGAATTTCGGGAAGCGAACGCGCACCCGTCAGTCGATCGAATTCCATGACATGGCCAAACTCCTTGCCGTCGCCCCACTCGAATTCCATCCGCGCGATCTTCCTGAAGCCATGCTTGACATAGAAGGCGATGGCGCGGTCGTTGCGATGCCAGACATTGAGCCAGACGCGGCGGACAGCAAGCCTGTCGGCTGCGCCGAAGACCTCGGCCAGCAGCGCTTTCGCCAGACCCGTCCCCTGCCAGGTTCGATCGACATAGATGCGCTGCAACTCGACCGATTCCCCTTCCTCCTCCAGATGATGCGAGAAGCCGACGATCGGATGCTGTCCGCCGGCCTCGGCAGGAGCGGAACGGTCCTCCGCCAGCAGGATGGTTGCTTTGGGATCGGCGATCTCGGCCGCCTGCAGCCCGGGACCATAGGATTCACCGACATAGCGATCCATGTCCTCGGCCGTCGCCGTGTGGGCGAACGTGTCGCGGAAGACACGCGCTGCGAAGGCGGAGAGCCGGTCGGCATCCGTCGACTCGGCCCTGCGGAATCTTACCTTCGCCAGCGACCGTTCGGTGACGGCCCCTCTTCGGTTAGACACGAAATCCAACTCCGGTTCTCTGCAAAGCCTAGCTCAACATGGCGAAATTGCAATATCATTTGTTGAACATTCATTCAGAATGACTGGACAAGATAATCATCGCCATGCCAAATTCCGCGCATTCGGGAACAAGATCACGCAAAAATGAACGCGGATCGCAAGGGAACACTGAATGAAAGCTTGGGATGCGATCATCATCGGCGGCGGACACAATGGCCTGGTCAACGCCTGCTACCTGCAGCGCGCCGGGCTCGACGTGCTGGTGGTGGAGAAGAACGACTGGGTCGGCGGCGCTGCCACATCTAGAGAACTGACGCCGGGTTTCCTCTACTCCAACTGCTCCTATGTCTGCTCGCTGTTCCGCCCCGAAATCATGCGCGACCTCGAACTGCCGCGCTTCGGCCTGCAGGTCATCTCCTATGAGGGCGGCGCGGTGTTTACCCGCGACGGCGACTACCTCGCCAACTACCGCGACCATGATGCTCACCGGCGCGAATTCGCCCGCTTCTCCAAGCGCGACGCCGAAGCCTATGACCGCTATTCGCGCGACGTGACGCGGCAGTGCCGCTTCATCCAGCCGCTGCTGATGCGCACCGCCCCCGACCCGACCAGTTTTCGGCCACGCGATATCGGCGAGTTGCTCTATCTCGGCAAGAAATTTGCCGGCCTGTCATCCGAGGAAATGGCGCTGACCCTGCGCTTCTGGACCATGTCGATCTCGGAGTTCCTCGACGAGTATTTCGAGACCGACGTCATCAAGGCGAACTTCGCTCTGTCCGGCATCATCGGTACCGCGCTCGGGCCGATGTCGCCCGGCACGGCCTATGTGCTGCTGCACCACTATATGGGCGAGGTCGACGGCTCGGTCGGCGCCTGGGGCTATGCGCGCGGCGGCATGGGCGCTGTCACCAAGGCGCTTGCCGCCTCGTTCAAGGCGAGCGGCGGCACCATCCGAACCGGCGCCGAAGTCGACCATGTGCTGGTTGGCAGGGGCAAGGCCAAGGGCGTCGTGCTGGCTGGCGGCGAGGAGATTTACGGCAAGCTCGTCGTCTCCAACGCCGACGTCAAACGCACCTTCCTGAAGCTGGTCGAGGAAAAAGAACTGCCCGACATTTTCCTGCGCCGGGTCAAAAACTTCAAGATTCGCGGCTCCTCCGGCAAGGTCAACATCGCGCTGGACTCCCTGCCTGAGTTCCCGGCGCTGCCGAAGGATTCGCCGGTCTATCGCGGCGACATGCACTTCACCGATTCGATGGAGCGCATGGAACGCGCCTATGACGACTGGAAGGCCGGGCGCTGGTCGGCGGACCCGTTCCTCGACATGGTCATCCCGACGACGCTCGACCCGACCATGGCGCCGCCGGGCAAACACTTCATGAGTTGCTTCGTGCAATACGCGCCGCCCAAGGTGAACGGCCACGACTGGACCGATGCCGACCGCGACGGTTTTGCTGAAAGCGTGGTCGCGCAGATCGCCGAATACTCGCCGGGTTTCCGCGACCGCATCGTCCATATGGAAGTGCGCACGCCGCGCGAGATCGAGGCCGAAGTCGGCCTCACCGAAGGCAACATCTTTCAGGGCGAGCTGACCTTCGACCAGCTGCTGTTCAACCGGCCGGTGCCGGGCTACGCGCAATACCGTTCGCCAGTCGGCGGTCTCTATATGTGCGGCTCCTCGACCCATCCCGGCGGCGGTGTCATGGGCGCACCCGGCCGCAATGCCGCCGCCGAGATCCTGCGCGACCTCGCCAAGTTAACCTCGCATATGAGCCCGGCCCATGACGTCATTTGATGCAATCGTCATTGGCGGCGGCCATAACGGCCTTGTCGCCGCCGCTACGCTGGCCAAGGCCGGCCGCAAGGCGCTGGTGCTGGAAGCAGCAGTCGACGTCGGCGGCGCGGCGCGCACCGGAGAGTTCGCGCCAGGCTTTCGCGTCTCCTCGATCGCCCATGTGTTGAACCGCCTGCACCCCGATGTGGTGAAAACACTGGAGCTGGAGAAGCACGGGCTGCAATTTGCACGCACCGACTTCATGCCGTCGGTTGCCTTGGCGAAGGACGGCCCGCCGCTGGTGCTACATGGCGCCTATGGCGAAGTGCTGACCGGCTCCACTCCCTCCGAGCAGTCGGCCTGGAAGGAATTGCGCGCGCAGCTGTTGCGCTATGCAGGCATATTGAAACCGTTCCTGTCGCGACGCCCGCCCGATCTCGCGGGCATGTCGCTGCTTGAGACAGCGGCGCTCGGCCAGAGTGCTTTGGCATTGAAGAAGCTCGGCAAGGAAGACATGCGCGATTTCCTGCGCGTGCTGCTGATGAACGTCGCCGACCTGCTCGACGAACAGCTTGCCGATATCAGGCTGAAAGGACTGCTCGCCTTTGACGCAACGCTTGGCAGCCATCTCGGTCCACGCTCGCCGACCTCGCTGCTCGGTCTCTACTACCGGCTGGCCGGCGAGACCGGCGGTGCGGCCGGCGCCCAGATGTTGCCGAAAGGCGGCATGGGCGCGGTCGTCGCCGCCATTCGCGCGGCGGCGGAGAAAGCCGGCGTCACCATCCGCACCACGTCGCCGGTAGCAAAGATCATCGTCGAGAAAGGCCGCGCCGTCGGCGTCGCACTCGACAGTGGCGAAATGCTGCGCGCCAGAACGATCGTCTCCGCCATCAATCCGGGGGCCACCATGCTTGACCTCGTCGGGCCACGCGAAATCGACACAGGTTTCGTGCGCAAAGTGAAAAACATCCGCATGAAGGGCGATGCAGCCAAGCTCCATCTGGCGCTCGACCAGCCGCCGCAATTCACCGGCGTCGATGCCGCCGGTCACAAGGGACGGCTGGTCATCGCGCCCTCGCCCGACCATGTCGAACGCGCCTTCAACCCGTCGAAATATGGCGAGTTCTCAGCCGAGCCGGTGATGGAGATCACGCTGCCCTCGCTCTCCGGCCCATCGCTCGCGCCAAGCGGCGCCTGTGTGCTGTCGGCGGTGGTGCAATATGCGCCCTATGCGCTGAAAGAGGGCTGGGAGACCGGCAAGCCGAAATTCCTGAAGGCGATCATGACGCAGCTTGAGACCTACGCGCCAGGCATCGGGAAATCCGTGCTGCATACAGAGCTTTTGACGCCGGCCGACATCGAGGCGCGCTACCGCATGCCGGGCGGCCACTGGCACCATGGCGAATTGCAGGCCGACCAGATGCTGATGTCACGACCCGTGTCCGGCTGGTCGGGTTACGACACGCCGGTCGAAGGGCTGTTCCTCGCCGGGGCCGGCTCGCATCCCGGCGGCGGCGTTTCGGGTGCGCCGGGCCTGAATGCCGCGAAGCGCATCATTGCGATGAAGGGGTAAGGTCATGGCGCAAGCAACCAAGAGGAAGCCCAGCGCAAAGGCGGACTCGATCATCCCGGCCCGCACCGCAGCACAAGTCCATTTCCGCACCTTGCGTCTCGGCACGCCGTTCCAGCCACGCATCGATGCGCTAGCGAAGACCCAGGACTGGTACAACTGGGCCGGCTACCGCGCGCCGCATTCGCTGTGGGACGAGGAGCTCGAATATTTCGCCATCCGCAGCCAGGCGGCGTTGTTCGACATCTCGCCGATGACGAAGTACCGCATCGAGGGACCCGACGCCGAAGCCTTCCTCGATCGCGTCACGCTGCGCGATGTGACCAAGCTGAAACCCGGCCGCGTCCACTACACCGCCTGGTGCGACGACGAAGGTTTTGTCCTCGACGACGGCACGCTGTTCAGGCTGTCGCCGACGCGCTTCCGCCTGTGTGCGCAGGAGCGGCATCTGCCCTGGCTGCTCGACAGCGCGATTGGCTTCGATGTCGCAGTCGAGGAGGAGACCGAAACCGTTGCCGGCCTCGCGCTGCAAGGCCCGACCTCCTTCGCCGTGCTGCGAGATGCCGGTTTTGCCGGTGTCGAGAAATTGAAAATCTTCGACCTCGCCGAGTTTGCACATGACGGCGGCACGGTGACCATCTCGCGCACCGGCTTTACCGGCGATCTCGGCTACGAACTGTTCGTGCCGGCTGAAAAAGCGCTGAGCCTCTGGGACCGATTGATGGCGGCCGGCGAACTGCGCGGCATCCGCGCCATAGGCTACAACGCGCTCAACCGCGCCCGGCTCGAAGCCGGGCTGATCGTCGCCAATGCCGACTTCACCACCGCCGAGCATGCCATCCGCGCCGACCGCCTGCGCATGCCCGACGAGATCGGCCTCGGCTTCATGATCGACCTGGAAAAAGGCCATTTCAACGGCCGCCGCACCATCCTCGAAGCCCGCGCCAAGCGCAAGCTGCGCCATGTCCTGGTCGGGCTGGAGATCGAAGGCAATATCCCGGCCGAGCACGCCATCGTCTACCACAAGAAAAGCCAGGAGGTCGGCCTGGTCAGCGCCGCCATGTGGTCGCCGATGGCCAAGCGCAACATCGCCATTGCTTCGCTGGCGCGGCCTTACGGTGATACGATGGTGGAGGACCTCTGGGTCGAGATCTACGCCATGCGCGAACTGCAGTACCAGAAGCTTATGAAGCGAGCCAAGGTGGTGGCGCGGCCGTTCATCAAGCTCGACCGCCGTACCGCCAATCCGCCAGCGGATTTCTGATCATGGCCGACGAACCGGATGATGCGGCGGAAGCCGCCGAACAGTGGCAGCTGGTCAACACGCCGCTCGGCGAAAAATGGTCGGGCCGCACGCGCTATGCCGCCGCCATGTACTTCTACAAGCGCGGCGAGATGAGCGCCGAGACGCTCGAGGTCTACCGCATCTGCGCGCGTCTCGATTCCGAGAACCCGCTGCCCATCATCAGGGATCGCGGCACCGGCCAGGACTGGCTGAAGCGCATGGGCGCCTAGCCGATCGTCCTCTCCAGAACGTTCAGCCAGTTCTTGTAAGCGATCTTCTCGATCAGCGCCCGGCCGAAACCGCGCGCGGCCAGTGCATCGATCAGCTTCGGCAGGCCGGCAACGTCGCCAATGACGGCGGGGATCATCGCCCCGTCAAAGTCCGAGCCGAGACCGACACCGTCCTCACCCAGCGCCTGCAGCAGCGAATCGACATGGCGCACCATGATGTCGAGGCTGGTGTCCGAGTTCATCCTGCCGTCGTCGCGCAGGAAGCCGGTAGCGAAGTTCAGGCCGACCATGCCGCCGGTCTCACGGATGGCGCCGAGCTGCCAGTCGGTCAGATTGCGCGAATGAGTGCACAGCGCATGCACGTTCGAATGGGTGGCGACCAGCGGCGCGTCGATGAGTGCTGCGACATCGCGAAAGCCTTTTTCGTTGAGATGCGACAGATCGATCATGATCTTCAGCTGGTTGCAGGCCTTGACCAGCGCCTTGCCGGCATCGGTCAGCCCCGGACCGGTGTCGGGCGAGGACGGAAAACGGAACGGCACGCCGTGGCCGAAAGCATTGGGACGGCTCCAGACAATGCCGAGCGAGCGCAGGCCGGCTTCATAGAGCACGTCGAGCAGCGTGAGTTCAGGGTCGATCGCCTCGACGCCTTCGATGTGGAACACCGCGGCGATGGAGTCTTTCGCCATCGCCGCGCGAATGTCGCCGGCGCTGCGGCAGACAGTGAGCGCGCCCGCCCGCTCGAGCCGAAACAGGATCGAGGCCATAGCGATGGTGGACGTCAGCGCATCGGCACGCGGCAGTTCCGGCGGCAACGGCTCATTGTCGCTCGGCGCCGGCGGCACGGCGCTGCGCTTGGCCTTCTCAACCGGCGGCGGGAAGATCGCGAACATGCCGCCGGCGAAGCCGCCCTTCCTGGCCCGCGGCAGATCGATGTGACCGCCCTGCGTCCCCTCGATGAACAGCTTTTCGACGTCGGTGTCTTTCGACTGGTAAAGTCTGAGCAGCGTGTCGTTGTGGCCGTCAAAGACGGGGACGAGATCGGATTCGGTCATCAGGAAGCCATTCGGTCAGTTGGCAGGAGCGGACGAGCCGCAGCGAACTGTGTACTTAGGCAAGAAGGCCGAACTGCGCAAATGCCAGAGATGTGTTCGCTCTTGTGGCTGAGCGGGGGCGGCTTCTCCTTCTCCCCTTGTGGGAGAAGGTGGATCGGCGCGACAGCGCCGAGACGGATGAGGGGTGTTCCAGCGGAATGAAACGCTGGCATTCCCGGAGCACCCCTCATCCGTCGCCTTCGGCGACACCTTCTCCCACAAGGGGAGAAGGGGAAGAAGCCTATTGCTTCAGCACATCGGCCCATTCCGGATGGCGGCGGAACTGGGCGTTGGCGAAGGGGCAGAGCGGGATGATCTTCTTTCCCACCGCCCGCGCGTCCTCGACGGCACGGGTGACGAGCCGAAGCCCGGCGCCCTGGCCGCGAAACACGTCCGGCACTTCGGTGTGATCGATGATGATCTGGTGCTCCCCGATCTTGGTGAAGGTCATCTCCGCCTCGGCGCCATCAGGCCCGCGCAGGACGTAACGGCCCTTCGAGCCGCGGTCCTCCAGTTCGATTTCAGGCAGTTGGTCAGGCATTGCTTGCTCCTTCAACCGGCGCGGCAGCAAAAAGCCGCCTTGCCGCTTCGATCTCGTTTGGCCGCACCTCGTGGCCGCCATCGTGCCATTCCACTGTGACATCGGCGCCATCGGCGCGCAAATACGCTTCCAGCCGCGACGTCAGATTGGGCGGGCAGATCGGGTCGCGCTTGCCGGCGGTCACCAGAATACGACGGCCGGCGAGGCTGCCCTTCACCTCAGGTTCGAACGGGATCAACGGGTGCATCAGCACCGCCGCATCGAACAGGTCAGGCGCTGAGAACATCACCGAGGCCAGAATGTTGGCGCCGTTGGAATAGCCGAGGCCGAGCACCGAAGACGGCTTTGCCGCTTCCACCTGTGCCTTGATGAAGCCGGCCATCTTGCCGGTCGCCCGCGCGAGGTCGTCCATGTCGTAGACGCCCTCGCCGGTGCGGCGGAAGAAGCGCGCAGCGCCGTGCTCGGAAACGTCGCCACGCGGTGACACAATCGTTGCCTGGGGCGCGAGATCGCGCCCCAGCGACAGCAGCTGGTTTTCGTCAGCTCCGGTGCCGTGAAAGACGAAGAGCAGCGGGCCGCCGGGCGAACCCAGCAGCGCCTTGTGGATGTAAGCGTCCTTGCTCATCGTCTCAGCCTTCCAGCTTCTGCAGATGCTCTTCGAGATAGGGCCTCAGATGCTGATGCTGCGTCGGCAGCTTCAGCGCCTGGCCGAGATGCGCGGTGTCCTCGTCACGGTCGAAACCAGGCTCGTTGGTGGCGACTTCGAACAACACGCCGCCCGGCGTGCGGAAATAGATCGCCCAGAAATAGTCGCGGTCGATCACCGGCGTCACGCCGTAGCCCGTATCGATCAGCGCCTTGCGCACTTCGAGCTGTTTGGCGCGGTTCTCCACCGCGAAGGCAACGTGGTGGACCGAGCCCGCACCGAGATTGGCGAAGCCAGCCGTCGGCAGCGATTCGATGTCGACGACATCGGCGCCATTGCCGTTCTTGATCGCCAGCCGGCTGACATTGCCCGACTTGTCGACCTGCTCATAGCCCATGAATTTCAGCAACTCCTCGGTAGCACCGCCGTCCTTGAGGCGCAGCGACACCGAATGAAAGCCGCGGATCGCTTCGTCGGCGGGAATGCCGCCTTTCAACCACGGCGCGCGGCTGTCCGCCTTGTCTTCGACGAGCGCGAAGCCATCGCCATCGGGACCGGCAAAAGCGAGTCGCTTTTCGCCGAACGTCTCTGCGCGGGAGACACCCGCAACGCCTTCATCGGCGAAGCGCTTTTCCCAATAGCCGAGCGTACCCGCCGGCACCGAATAGGCCGTGGTGCCGACCTCGCCGACGCCGTGCCGGCCCCTGGCAATGTCCGGGAACGGGAAATAGGTCATCACCGAGCCCGGCGTACCGTGCTCGTCGCCATAATAGAGGTGATAGACATCGGGCGCGTCGAAATTGACGGTCTTTTTGACCCGGCGCAGGCCGAGCTTGTGGGTGAAGAAATCATTGTTCTGGCGCGCATCGCCGGCCATTGACGTAACGTGATGCAGGCCCTTGATCTGGTCGAGCATTGTCTTGCTCCTTCCCTTGGTGTTTGCGGCCCTTGCCGCTGTCCACGCCTATATGAGGGGTCGCACGGCAGCGGCAAAGGCGGCAAACTCAGAATGGACTGTATCCTAATAGTGAACAGCAGAAAATTTACGTTCACCATTTCAGCAACGTCAGCGGGCTTGCGCCACCGCCAAAATTCGGCTCACTGGAGCCTCTTCCCAGCATGAAGGATAGCGCAATTTGGCCGCGAAAAGCAGACGTCCGAACATCCTCCTGATCTCCTGCGACCAGTGGCGCGGCGACTGCCTGTCGGCTGCCGGGCATCCCACGGTGATGACACCCAACGCCGACGCGCTGGCCGCCGAGGGCGTCCTTTTCAAACGACACTACGGCGGCGCGGCGCCCTGCTCGCCGGCACGCGCCTGCCTCTACACCGGCCTCTACCAGATGAACAACCGCGTCTGCCGCAATGGTACGCCGCTCGACGCCCGTCACGGGAACATCGCGCTTTCGGCCCGCGCCCTCGGCTATGATCCGACCTTGTTCGGCTACACCGACGTCTCGTCCGATCCGCGCACGATGGCGCCGGGCGATCCCCGGCTGAAAAGCTACGAGGGTGTGCTGCCCGGCTTCAGCGTGCGCCAGTTCCTGCCCGAGCATCAAAAACCGTGGCTGTCATGGCTTAAGGCACGCGGCGTCGACACCAGCGCGGGCTCTCCCGGCATTCATCGTCCCGTGGGTGAATCGACGGGCGACGCCGTCACCAACGCGCCACCGGTCTATTCCAGGGACGAGACGCCGACGGCCTTTCTCGCCGGCGAATTCATCCGCTGGCTGGGCGAACAGGATGCGCCCTGGTTCGCGCATGTGTCGTTCATCAGCCCGCATCCGCCCTTCATCGTGCCCGAGCCCTACAACACGCTGTATGATCCCGCGGACGGCCCGGCCTTCCGTTGTGGCGCAAGCTGGCAGGCGGAGGCGGAAAGCCATCCCTATCTGGCCTACGATCTCGGCCGGCAGAAGCGGAGAAGCTTCCGCCCCGGCGTTAACGGCAAGGTGTGCGATTGGGGGGACGACAATCTCCGCGCCATCCGCGCGATCTATTACGGCATGATCTCGGAGGTCGATGCGCAACTCGGCCGCATCTGGCAGGCACTCAAGGCCGCTGGCGCCTGGAACGACACGGTCATCGTGCTAACCTCAGATCATGCCGAGATGATGGGCGACCATTTCATGCTGGGCAAAGGCGGCTTCTTCGACAGCAGCTATCACATCCCGCTGATTGTCCGTGACCCGCGCCGCGGCAAGGCGGCCGGCTCGACCGTCGATCGCTTCACCGAGGCCGTCGACATCTTCCCGACCTTGCTCGATCTGCTGGATGCCGGCGCCCAGCCGCATCTCGATGGCCGCTCGCTGAAACCGTTCCTGGACGGCGAGGCATCAGGGGATTGGCGTGACGCGGCGCATTGGGAATTCGATTTCCGCTCTATTGCCGAAGGCGAAGCCGAACGGCATTTCGGCATCGCCTCGCGCCAGTGCAACCTCGCCGTCATCCGCACGGAAAAATTCAAATACGTGCATTTCGGCGGCGGTCTGCCGCCGCTGTTGTTTGATCTGGCCAACGATCCAGGCGAACTGACCAACATCGCTACCGACCCGGCCTATCTCAGCGTGCGGCTCGAATTCGCCGAACGCTTGCTTGCCTGGCGCGCCGAGCATCTCGACCAGTCGCTGGCGCTGGCGGAGCTGACGGACGATGGGGTGGTGGGGCACGTGGGGCAGTAGGCAGTAGGCAGTAGGCAGTAGAACACCTCAAGCGGCTGGACGCTTGGCCAGATCATTCTCTGCCTACTGCCTAATCCCTACTGCCTACTCACTATTTCCTCACTGCACCATCATCCGCTGCTCATCCCGCTTCTCGGCATAGCTGCCCTTGTCGTAGGCGGCCTGCGCCTGCAGCTGCTCCTTGGTGAAGTTGGTGTAGAGGTACTTCTTGCCGTCCTTGTCGGTCATGAATTTGAGCTTGTCCATGCCGACCGCGACCTCCTTAGCGCCGATGCCGAGGAAGCCGCCGACATCGACGATGACAGCATCCGGCTTGCTGTCGGGTGCCAGCACGACGTCGCCGATCTCGCCAACCTTTTCGTCGTTGGCGCCATAGACGGTCGTGCCTTTCAGATCATCGCCCCTGATCTCACCGACCGGCATTTCGGTCAGCGTCGACTTGTCGATGGCCGCCGTCTGCGTTGGGTCGGTGGCCTTCACGTCAGGCGACTCGGCCGCCGGAGCCTCGGCCGTCTTGTCCATTGGCGCAGCCGTGTCAGCCGGAGCGGTAGCCGCAGGGGCCATGGCTGCCGGAGCAGCGGGCGTCCCGGCGTCGGACATCGTCGTCACCGGCACCGGATCATAGATCTTGCGGTCGAAATCAGGCTGTGCCTGCAGTTCCTCCTTCGTGGTTTGCGCCACCAGCCAGCGATCGCCGTTCTTCTGCGCCCACTCGGCCTTGGCGAAATCATAGGTGACATTCTTTTCGCCCAGGCCGAGGAAGCCTCCGACGCCGATGACCAGCGACTGCGCCTTGCCCTCCTTGGTCAGCACGATGTCGTTGACGTCACCGATATTCTGCGCATCGTCGGCGGTGCCGTTATAGACGCTCTCGCCGATGATGTTGGTGGCGAGATTGCCGTCGGCGCGTTTCACCACCGGCTCTGACGGCGCGGCGTTCAGATCGACAGGCTTCTGTGGATCGTTCTGCGCGCTGTCCGTCGTGGCGGGCGCGGTTGCCGGATCATAAGGTTTGCGGTCGAAGTCCGGCAGCGCCGTCAACGCTTCCTTGGTTGTCTCCGCAACCAGCCAGCGGTCCCCGTTCTTCTCGACCCATTGCAGCTTGCCGTAGTCGAAGGCGACATCCTTGCTGCCTATGCCGAGAAAGCCGCCGACGCCAATGATGGCGTATTTCGCATGGCCGTGTTCATCGAAGACGACATCGCTGACGTCACCGATCTTCTGCGCATCGTCGGCGGTGCCGTTATAGACGGATTCGCCAATGATATTGGTCATCAGGGCGCCGTCGGCCTGCTGCGCTGCTGGCGCGATGGTGGCGGGGGCTTCAGCCGGCGCCGGGGTTGTCGCCGGCGCTGTCGTTGACTGCGCAAAAGCACCGGTGGCGATCAGCGTTGCAAGCGCGGTCGTCGCGAACAAAGTGCGGATCATGATTACGTCTCCTCTTGCGTGATCTCGTGCGCGCCGCAACCGGCATCCATTGCCGGGAGACCGAAAGCGGCGCCTCCAATGCGTTCACAACGTTGTGACAAGGCGCTTGTTCCGAAAAAACGGGGTTCTTGCCGCACCTCGGGCAAGTCCGTGGAATCGCCCGACATTTCGGGCCGACCTATGGAACCTTTGCAAGGCTTGCCCGTTTCAGCCTGTGGCTGGGCATTCCGGCAGAAGAATACGGAGCGGGCATGCGATTTGCAGCGGTGCTGAACCGGGACGGCGGCACCTTGCGGACGACCGATCTGTCCGCGTTTTCGGACCGGATGCGCCAGACGCTTGAGGCGGCCGGCCATACCATCGATATCGACATCGTCGAAGGCAAGGACATTGTCGCAGCGCTCGACAAGGTCGCGTCGCGGCGCGGCATCGAGGTGGTGCTGGCCGGTGGCGGCGACGGCACCATTTCGGCCGCTGCGGCGCGGCTGATGAACACGAAGAAGGCACTGGCTGTCCTGCCAGCCGGGACCATGAACCTGTTCGCCCGCGGCCTGGGCATACCGCAGACCCTCGATGCGGCGCTGAAGTCCTTCGCCGACGGCGAGGTCATCGCGATCGACATCGCCAGCGCCAATGGCCGGCCTTTCGTGCACCAGTTCTCCATCGGCCTGCATGCCAGGATGGTCAAGCTGCGCGACGCCATGGACTTTGCTTCGCGCCTGGGAAAGATCCGCGCTTCGGCAAAGGCCGCCTGGACGACGATCAACAATCCGCCCGCCATGAAGGTGACGTTGATGGTCGGCGACGCCGAGATCGTCACCCGCATCAGCGGCATCGGTATCTCCAACAATCTGTTCGGCGAGGGCCACCTGCCTTATGCCGACAATCCTGCCGGCGGCGTGCTCGGCATCTATGTCACCGTGGCGCGGCAGCGCGGCCAACTGGCCAGGTTCTTCCTCGACGTGGCGCGCGGCAGATGGCGCGACAGCGACCATGTCGAAATCCATCAGGCCGACAAGGCAGTCGTGAAAATCCACACCGGAAGCAAGAAGTTCGGCGCCGTCATCGACGGCGAACTGGTCAAGCTGGAGCGGGAAACAGCTGTGCAGATTCATCCCGGCGCTTTGAACGTCCTGGTGCCGGCAAGCGCCGCCCAGGCGAAGGCCGCCTGATGCGAAGGCCGACGATATCGCACGCTCTAGCCGCCGGCCGGTTGGCCGGCGGGCGCGCTTTGGGTCGCGGGAGCGCTGCTGTCGATCTTCTGGCCGTAAATCTCGGCGACACCCCAGGCGATGAAGGCCAGCAGCAGTGCTGCGATCAGGATGCGCAGGCCGTGCCAACCCCAGCCCCCCTGACGGGCTTTGTTCTCAGGGATGATCTTGGTCATTGGCGACGTTCCCATCGTGCGGCTGCAAGCGTGGCGGATAAAACCACGCCTGGCGAAACATGGTCGGGTAACGATTGCTTGCTACAAAAGTTCCGGGTCCCGACCGCTGCGCGCGCCGCGCGGCACGGCGGCGGGGACCTGCAAGCGAGGGGACTTGGTGGATAAGAAGGTGGAGAAGGGTCTGCCGGTCGAGGTCCGCCGCGCCGTGGCGGCGCCGGAGCGGCTTGCCGTGCTGCACGGGCTTGAGGCGATCGACACCGCCGCGGATCCCGACTTCGATCGCATCACCGGTCTTGCCGCCGCCGTGATGCGGGCGCCAATCGCCCTGGTCACGTTGCTCGATACCGAACGACAATGGTTCAAGTCCTGCGTCGGCCTGGACGAGACCGAGACCGCCACCGACATCTCCTTCTGCGCCCACGCCATTGCCGCTGGCGACGAGCCTATGGTGGTGACCGATGCCAGCGTCGATCCCCGCTTCGCCGCCAATCCGCTCGTGACCGGCGAGCATCATCTGCGCTTTTATGTCGGCGCGCCGATGGTGGTGGCCGGTGCGCGCATCGGCACCGTATGCGTGCTCGACCGGGAGCCGCATGAATTTCCGTCCACCGCCGCGCTTGATCAGCTGAAGGCGTTGGCCAGTCTCGCTGCCAGCCTGTTTACGCTCAAGGACGCCACCCGCAGCGGCGCCATTGCCGAGGCGGCTTTGGCGCAGGAGGAAAAGCGCCGCGCCATTGCGCTCGATGCCGCCTCGCTGGCCAGCTGGGCCTGGGATATCCGCACCGACATGATCGAATGCGATGTGCGCCTTTCGGAACTGTTCAACCTGCCGCGCTCGAACCGGTTGCGGGCGCGCGACATTCTGAGCGCCATCGACCCGCGCGACGTCTACCAGACCGAGACGCGCTTCCGCGACGCCTTGACCGGCAGCGATGATTATTTCGGCGAATACCGGGTCAAGGGCTTCGATCCGCCGCGCTGGATCGCCACCCGGGGCCGCGTCATCGAGCGCGACGGCGAAGGCAAACCGACGCTGATCTTCGGCGTCAATTATGACATCTCGGAACGCAAGCTCGGTGAGGAGCGGCAAAGGCTGTTGCTGCGCGAGCTGAACCACCGGGTCAAGAACACACTGGCGACGGTGCAGGCGCTGGCGACGCAGACCGTTCGCCACGCCCGCCGCCCAAGCGAATTCCTCGAAGCCTTCGGCGCCAGGCTGCAGGCGCTGGGCGCTGCCCATAACCTCTTGTCCGATCGCGAATGGCGCGGCATCGGCATTCGCGAACTGATGCAGATCGAGGTCAAGCCGTTCGACTCTGTAGAACAGCCGCGCATTGCGATTTCCGGCCCCGATCTGCTGCTTTCGCCCGACCAGGCGGTGGGGCTCGGCCTGATCATGCACGAACTGGCCAGCAACGCGCTGCAATACGGATCGCTGTCGGTGGGCTCGGGAAAGGTCGACGTCGACTGGAAAGCGCTGGGCAAGAAAGGCGGGCGCCGCCTTGTGCTGACCTGGCGCGAAAGCGGTGGGCCCAAGGTCGATCAGCCCGAACGCCAAGGCTTCGGCTCGATCTTGATCCGCCGTAGCCTCGCCAAGGTTTTGTCGAGCGAGGTGGTGCACGAATTCCGTAGCGAAGGCGTGTTCGCTCAGATATCGATGCCGCTTGAAGATTTGCCCAGTTGAAGGGATTTCGTTGGAACTGGCCTACTCGGCCTCGTCGTCCGGATCGCGCGGCCCCGGTTTGACGTTTTCCTTGTAGATGGCATAGGCCACCAGCGCGATAACAGGTCCAAGGACAAGTTCCTTGCCGCCTTTCCCCTTGAGCAGCGACGGCAGTAAGGCAAGGGCCGCCGTGATGCCGAGCGCCTTGAGGTCGGCATTGCGCCTTCGTGCACGCCGGCGGGCGCGGGTGCCGGCCGCGAGTTGATGGATGAGCAGGATGAGCCCGGCCAGGACCACGAAGCCTGCCGCGAAGCCGAGGCAGGCCGCCATCGGACCATAGCGGTCGGCCGCCCAGATATAGGCGGCCCCCAGGAGAAATCCGAGGCCGCACAGAGCGGCAACCGCGGCGAGCCCATAGACGATTGCCGCCGTGCGCGCGCGGCGCATGGCGGCAATGGCCTCACCCGAGGCCAAGGCCGAAATCAGCGATGCCAGCGTCCCCATCTCTAGCGAAAACTAGCGCCGAGCGAGAAGCGCGAACAGGAAGCCGACGCCGGCTGCGATCGCCAGCGAGGTCACCGGCTTTTCGCGCACATTGGCGGTAATCTGGGCCTCAAGATCCTTGGCGTTGCCGCGCAGGTTGTCAAAGGCGGCTTCGCCCTGGGCGCGCAACTGCTCGACGCCTTCGGCGGCGGCCCGCCTGGCCGTCCCGTAGCCATGCTCGCCGGTCTTGGCCAATTGCTTGGTTAGCTTTTCGATATCGGCCTTCAGCTGCCTGATATCGGCTTCGAGGTCGGCATTCGTCTGGCTTTCGCCAGCGGTTTTTCCTGCAGCAGTTGCCATTCCCATAACTCCTTGCGTTTGCTTGGTTTCAAACGCCCGAGACATCTCAAGGTTCCGAAATCGGAGACCCTGTCATGAAAGGGTGTTTGCTTCTGTGAGTCCAGCCCCGGCTGAACCCAGGTCAGATCAATGGCCGGCGACCCTCGCCCAGCCCTTCCCAGCGCGCGAGGTCCTTCAGCGCGTCCCTGTCGATCACTTCACAACCGCCGTCGCGCCAGGCGATCAGCTTGCGGTCAATCAGCTTGCGGATTGTCTTGTTGGTGTGCACCAGCGACAGGCCGAGTGTATCGGCGATGTGCTGCTGCGTGATCGGGATTTGCACCGGCGCCTTGCCGTTGAGCCCGACTACCGCCGCGCGGCTGGCGATGAAAGCGATGAGATAGGCGGCGCGCTCGAGCGCCGTGCGCCTGCCGATGCTGAGCAAATTCTCGTCCAGCATGCGTTCCTCGCGCGATGCCAGCCAGGTGATGTCGTAGGCAAGCCCCGGATGGTTGCGGTAGAGTTCGTGCAGGTTTTCGCGCTCGAAGACGCACAGCAGCATCGGCGACAGCGCCTCGATCGAGTGCTGCATTTCACCCATCACGCTGCCTTGCAGGCCGATGAGATCGCCGGGCATCGAGTAGTTGAGGATCTGGCGCCTGCCGTCCGACAGCAATTTGTAGCGGAAGGCCCAGCCCGAAAGCACCGTATACAGATGAGCGCTGTGACTGCCTTCGACCAGCACCGTGGCGCCCTTGTCGACGGCCAGTTCGCCCTTCTTGAACTTGCTGACGAAGGCAAGCTCCTGCTTTTCGAAGTCCCGAAACACTTGCAATGGCCGCAGTGGGCACTTCTCACACGGATATTGGCGGCTGGAAAAGGAACGACCGTTCTGGCCAGACATTTCGACCCCTCTTCGAAAGCCTCTTTGACAGAGACTGAGTGCAACGCCTTGCAAGGGCCACGGTTCCACCGCCAGCGGTGGGCATGTCTTTTTTAAATGACAGGATGGCAAATACCGATCATGACTCGCTGCGATCCAGTAAGGCGAATTCGAAACTCGCCTGACATTGAAACAGACCCGGCGAGCGAATTTTGGATTAAAAGCCATGGGCGGATCCCCTAAGGTCCGCTGCGGTTTTGATTTGAAGTCTCAAGGACCCCGATGCCGCAAGAACTAAGGAGAAACTGCCCGGTGCCCCCATTGCTTGAGGGATTGCGAATTCTTGTCCTGGAGGATGAGTTCCTGATCGCCATGGATGTCGAGCAGCTTTGCCGCGACCATGGCGCTGGCGACGTGGTGATTGCTCGCGACCTGGCAGAGATCGACCAGCAGACGGTCACCGACAGGTTCGACGGCGTTATCGTCGACCTGATGCTGGGAGGGACGTCGACGCTCGACTTCGCCGCGCAACTGCAACAGACGGGCACACCCTTCGTCTTTGCCTCCGGCTATTCGGACGCGGACGAGATCAAGGCGTCTTTCCCCGGCGTCCGACTGGTGACCAAGCCATATTCGGGAGACGATCTCGTCGAGGCGCTGGCCGTGGCCTGCGGCCGCGCGCCAGTCTGAAATGCCTTCGATCCGGATTTAGGTAGCGGAGCCCACAAACGGGCTCCGCTGTCAGGCGGCGTTTGAGCCGGTGACCTGGGACGAGATGGCATCAGGCCCGTATTCGTCTTCGCCGGAGATTTTCAGGATCTCCTGCAACCGCGTGCGGGCCCGGCTGACCCGGCTCTTGATCGTTCCGACCGCGCAGCCGCAGATCTCGGCCGCTTCCTCATAGGAGAAGCCGGAAGCGCCGATAAGGATGATGGCTTCGCGCTGATCCTCTGGAAGTTGCTCGAGCGCGCCGCGAAAATCCTTAAGGTCGAGCTGGCCATGCTGGGCCGGATGGACGGCAAGCCTGGCGGTCATGATGCCATCGCTGTCCTGCACCTCGCGGCCGCGCTTGCGCATCTGCGAATAGAACTCATTGCGCAGGATGGTGAACAGCCATGCCTTGAGATTGGTGCCCGGCTGGAAGCTCTCATGCTTGTCCCAGGCCTTGACCAGCGTCTCCTGCACCAGATCGTCGGCCTTGTCGGCATTCTGCGTCAGCGACACGGCAAAGGCCCGCAGGCTCGGGATCGAGCCGAGCAGATCGGTCTTGAACCCTTGTGAGACAGCTGCCATGCCTCAGTCCTTCTTCTGCGCGGGTTCTGCCTGTTCCAATTGGCTGAGCAACTGGGCGAAGCGATCCGGCACATTGTCGGAGACGAGCTCGTCATAATATTGTTTGAGTTTGCGGCCGATTTCCGAGTTGGCCCCGAGTGGGTCGCCGGAATTGGCCCGGCGCCTGTCAGCGGCGCCAGCCAGTGTTTCTTTATTCATGTCCTTCATTTCGCCCTTATAGTCCAGCGCCCCGAGCCGCCCTATTACACAACGCGAAGCGGCCCCCTCGTCTGGTTGCCCATCGCCCCACAACGTCGCCCGCACAGATTCGTTCCACAAGCCTCGGAACTTTTTCGCAAAACCCGCGTTTGTTCCCCGGGGCTTGCAATCAGCTTGACCTGGAACCTATGCAATCACGTCATCTGAGGGAGACGTCTATCATGAGCCTTTCCGCAACCATTGCTCCGCACCTGCCGTTCCTGCGCCGCTTCTCGCGCGCCGTTTCGGGATCGCAGGAGAGTGGCGATGCGCTGGTCGCCGCGATGCTCGAAGCCATCATCGCCGATACCGACATCTTCCCCGAAGCGTCGAACGACCGCATCGCTCTTTACAAGGTTTTCGCCAAGCTCTTCACCTCCATTGCCATTCGCGTTCCGCAGGAGCAGGCGCAGTCGGCGTGGGAGCAGCGCGCCGCCGCCAATCTGAACGCCATTGCGCCGCTGCCCCGCCAGGCGTTTCTGCTGGTCGCGGTCGAAGGCTTTAGCGAGGACGAGGCAGCCGAGGTTCTCGATGTCGACAGCAAGGAATTCTCCGAACTGCTTGCCCAGGCAAGCAACGAGATTTCCCGCCAGGTGGCGACCGATGTCCTGATCATCGAGGACGAGCCGCTGATCGCCATGGACATCGAGGAAATGGTCGAGAGCCTCGGTCACCGCGTCGTCGGCACCGCCCGCACCCATGCCGAGGCGGTGGCGATGTTCGGCAAGACAAGGCCGAAGATGGTGCTGGCCGACATCCAGCTTGCCGATGGCAGCTCGGGCATCGATGCGGTCAACGAGATCCTGTCGTCAACCTCGGTGCCGGTGATCTTCATCACCGCCTTCCCCGAGCGCCTGCTGACCGGCGAGCGGCCCGAACCCGCTTTCCTCGTCACCAAGCCGTTCAATCCGGACATGGTCAAGGCGCTGATCAGTCAGGCGTTGTTCTTCGACCGGCAGGCCAAGGCCGCCGCTTAACACAATCTCCAACGTTGCCGCATCCTGGCGGCGTAGCCAGCCAACTGGCGATCGTCACCCGGCGATCGCCAGTTGGCGGTCGCTCCATGTCGCGCTCATACTTGAATCAATTCGCGTCCGGAGCCCTTCCAAAGGCGGTCTTTTTCGGCAAAGGGTGGAACAAACACCAACCACCCACGTTCTTATCTCAGCATCGGAAGGAGACAGATCATGCTCTACTGGGCGCTCGTATTTCTGGTTGTGGCGATCATCGCCGGCGCGCTTGGTTTCGGCGGTATCGCCGGTACCTCGGCCGGCATCGCGCAAATCCTGTTCTTCATCTTTCTCGCCTTCCTCGTCATCTCGCTTCTGGCCGGCCTGTTCAGGCGGGCGTCGTAAGACCGGCAGCGAGCCAACACTGGAAGCCGCACCCCTCAAACGGTTTCCAGCCACCGCCGGGCGGTGTCCTTCAACGGACACCGTCCGGCGGGCCTGTTTAGGGGCTTATTTCAGGAACTGATTTCAACCTGGATCGTTCAGCCTGAGAGGGTGGACAGGTGGACTGATGCGTTCCAGAAGCGGAGATACAGGCGAAAGCGGGCGGAGTGACGAAGTCATCGCCCTGCATCCCGCCGAAAGCGGTATGCAACTTGGCCGTGCCTTGCTTCACGCTCTGCACAATGCCGGCATTTCCGTTCTGTATCAGGACCGCGAGATGAAGACCGTGTGGGCGCGCAACATGCGTGAGCCATGGGCTTCCGACACTGCGGACAGCAACGGCATCCTCCCGCCGGCCCAGCTCGAACACATCGACGCCGCCAAACGCCACGTCATCGCTTCCGGCAATCCCGAACGCCTCGAGCTCAGCGTTCCCACTGCCGAAGGCATCCGTTGGTTCCAGGTGTGGGTCGATGCCGATCGCGGCGATGGTGGCGACGTTCAGGGTGTTGTCACCACAATGGTGGAGACAACCGATCAGAAACGCCGCGAGCAGACGCTGAAGACGCTGCTGCGCGAGGTCAGCCACCGCTCCAAGAATCTGCTGGCCATTATCCAGAGCATTGCCACCCAGACCGGCCGCTATTCCGAGACATCGGACGATTTCCTGACGCGCTTTCGCGGCCGGCTGCAGTCTCTGGCCTCGTCCCAGGATCTTGTGACCTCGTCGAACTGGCGGGGGGCTGCATTGCGCGAGCTTATCCGCGGCCAGGTCGTGCGCTACGGCGCCGATCCCGCACAGAGCCTGCGCTTCAATGGCGTCAATCCATACCTCAATCCCAACGCCGCGCTTCATATCGGCCTGGCCATGCACGAACTCGCGGTCAATTCATTCAGCTACGGCGCTCTCGCCCGGCCGGATGGGTTTGTCGAGGTAACCGCCAACCTGTCGAGCGGCGCTGAAGCCGCTGATAAGCCGGCTTTGTCACTGACCTGGGTCGAGGCCATCGTCGCCAATGACAACAGGCGCACCGAGAAACGTTTCGGCAGCGTCGCACTCGAACGTGTCGTGCCGGCATCGCTGAACGGCACGGCGACGCTCGAAATCACCAGCAACCGTCTCGAATACCGGCTCGTCGTTCCGCACGGCAATTTCGAAACCGAGTAACGGCTGCCTCAAGCGACGGAATCCTTAACCGGCTGTTCACCATAAAGTCCGATGCTGTGGTTCCCAGAGATTGCTGGATTCTGACCGATTCCACCGACGCTTCGGCCGCGGCCTGCAAGGCAACGATGGGAGGAATGATCTTGACGGTTGCCGATATGAACAGGCTGGAACAGGCCGCGCGCGTCTCGATGAGCGGCTTTCAGGATCCGGACGCTGCCACCACGCCTGCGCCGCACCCCTGGCATCCCTTGCTTCGTTTCGCCGCTGTCGCGCTCGTCGCAGCCATCGTGCTGATCGTGGCGTCGCAGCTGGGTTGAGCCAGGATCGCACGGGTTCACGCTGCTCCCAAGTCAGGCTGAACTGAGAGGCTGGTCTGGCTCCCTGGCCAGCCAATTATTAACGTCCCCAGCTTTCATCACAGGAACTTTGACGGCTGCCGACCGTTCTTATGGCGAGAGAGGACCTTTCGCCGTGGAACACATCGCCGCTTTGCTTCTGGTTATCGGCTGTTCAAACAGCATGACCGAATGCCGCGAACTGCCGGTGCCGGTCAGCGTATTCGAGACCGCGCAGGCGTGCACCGCCGAGCGGCCCTTCGCCATGGCTGACGTGCAGGGTCAGGCCCAGCACGTCGTTGCCAAATGTCTCGCCGTCGACCCTGCCCTGGAGGACGACTACGACCAGATCGTCTGGAACGTGCGTCCCGATGGTTCGCTCGAAGCATCCTTGCAGATTTCCAACGTCGTGGTTGCGTCGAATGTGACGCGCCCCGAAAAAGACTATCTTCGCCAACAATAAAATCGAGCGGGCAAAAGCCTCCATTTCATGCTAAATGGCGGCTGGAGCTTATTTAAGTGAGGACGAAAGTGAGGAGAGACTCAATGCGGAAATTGATTATTGCCATGGTTGCCGTGGTTGCCGTCAGCGGCTGCAGCACGACCGAACAGGACGTGGGTGTCGGTACGTTGGTTGGCGCCGGCGTCGGCGGCCTGGTTGGCGGCGGCAAGGGTGCGCTCATCGGCGCCGCCGTTGGTGCCGGTTCCGGTCTGCTCGTGCGCAACCTGCGCAATGGTTATTGCCAGTATCGCGACAATCGCGGCCGGCTCTACACCGCTCGCTGCTGATCCGCTTTTAAAAGCGTCAAACAATCGAGACGGAGACCGGTCAGCCGGTCTCCGTTTGTTTGCCGGTGTCAGGCGGCGGAATCCTGATTTCCACCGTAAGCCCGTCGGCACGAAAATCCCTGCTGATCGTGCCGCGCAATTCGCGCGTGACATTGAGATCGATCAGCTTGGTTCCGAAGCCGGTCTTGGCCGGCGCTTCGAGTTGCTTCTGCCCCGCCTCGCGCCAGTTCAGGACCAGCATCCTGCCGGCCCCGCGCCCCTCGAACGACCAGTCCACTTTAAGCGCGCCGACGGAATTGCCGGCCTCGCCGTACTTCAGCGCATTCGTCGCCAATTCGTGGAAGGTAAGGCCAAGCGCCTGCGTCGTCGTCTCGTCGAGCAGCACCTGAGGCCCTGACAATATCCCGTCCGGAAGCTCCTTGCCGAACACCTGGCCAAGCTCGATGCGAAGCAGATCGCCAAGGTCGGCCTTCTGCCAGCGCGACCGCGTCAGCATGTCTTGGGAAGCCGCCATTGCCTGCAGGCGGGCCGAGAAGGAGGAGGAGAATTCCTTTACGTCGGTGGCGTGCGCTGCCGTCTGGCGCGCGATCGCCAGCACCCGGGTGATCGAATTCTTGATCCGATGCTTCATCTCCTGCAGCATCAGATCCTTTTCGAGCAGGCTCTTTTCCGTCGTCTCGTGCAACAGCGACTTGGCGTCATAGGCGCGCTCCTGGTAGCGCGCCACCAGCGCGATGGCCCCGGCCAGAAGGAGCCCGAACAGACCGAGCATCACTGGAATGGCGCGCGAGGACGGCTGCGAGAAAGCGCTTGTCGGCCGAAACAGCACCGTCCACGCCCGGCCGGCGACGATGATCTTGCGCGTTACCAACAGCCTGTCGCCAAAGCTCGCAACCGGCGGCGTTTCCGACTGGAACAGAAGATTGTCGGCGTCGACCGTGCCGTCATAGACCTCGGTGTTGACCGGCAGCAGAGGCGTGCGGCTGAGCGCGGTCTGGAACAGGTCGCGGGCACGGAAAGCGGCATAGAGAAAGCCTGAAGTCGATGATCTCGACGCGTTGATGCCATCCGGCGCGGTTTCGACATTGAGCCTGACGAAGACCAGGAAGCCGGTAAAGGTCTGCGCCGCGCCCGTGCCCTGGCCGAGTTGGACGAGACCGCTTGCATGCTGCGCGTCATCGGCCATCGCCTTTTCGATCGCTTCGCGCCGCACCGGTTCGGTGAACATGTCGTAGCCGATGGTCGACTCGTTGGAAGGGTCGAGCGGCTCGAACAGCACGATAGGCGTGCGCCAGGACTGTGACGAGTCCGGATAGATGGCGTGGGGCACGCCACGGTCGCGCAACATGCCACGCTCGACCGCCGCTTCGTCGCCGGCTTTGGCCAGCCTGAGATAGCCGATGCCGCGCAGGCCGGCGAAATTGCTGTCGACATCGAGCGCGCTGAAGAAGGCCTTGAATTCGCTTCGCGAAATCTCGCCATTGCGGGCGTCGAACAGCGCCTGCGTCGAGCGCAGCAGCGACAGATGCAGGTCGATGCGGCTTTCGATGCGGTTGAGCGCATCGTCGGCCGTCGCCTCGAACTTGATCCGTGCCGCCTCCTGGGTGGCGAAGTAGGCGAAGCCCGCCATCGTCAGGCTGATCAGCGCGACGGCAATGAAGGCGAGGATCGGAAAAAGCTTCTTCAACGCAGACCCATGAACGGTTCGGGAACCTTTATGGGCAAGTCGCCGCGGCAACACAATGGCGCGGCCAAACCATCATGACGGCTGGCACATCAAGTTCCAGAAATTTAGCCGGCTTATGATCGTGCACCGGGAAAGATGACGTTCAGCCGATGACAGCGCTTGCTCAGGCGGCGATCTTCAGCGCACCCGGACCCGGAATGGCGCCGGGCGGGCATTTGCCGAGGATGATCATGCCGAGCACCTCGTCCTGGGTAACGTCGGCGGTCCGCGCGGTACCGACGACCTGGCCGTTCTTCATCACGCAGACGCGGTCGGCAAGTTCGAACACGTCATGGATGTCGTGGCTGATCAGGAAGATGCCGATGCCGTCGGCCTTGAGTTGCTTGACCAGCTCGCCGACCTGCGCCGTTTCCTGCGGACCGAGTGCCGCCGTCGGTTCATCCATGATCAGGATGCGGGCGTTGAACAGGATGGCGCGTGCGATCGCCACCGACTGCCGCTGGCCGCCTGACAGCTTGACCACCGGCTCCTTGAAGCGCTGGAAGCGCGGATTGAGACGGCCCATCACCTTGCGCGCTTCGGCCTCCATGGCGACATCGTCGAGCGTGCCCCAGGCCGTCATGATTTCGCGGCCGAGGAACAGATTGGCGGCGGCGTCGACATTGTCGGCCAGCGCCAGCGTCTGGTAGATGGTCTCGATGCCGTACTTCTTGGCATCGCGCGGGTTGGAGATGGAGGCCTCCTGACCACTGACGAAGATGTGGCCGGCATCGCGCTTGTAGGCGCCCGACAGGATCTTGATCAGCGTCGATTTGCCGGCGCCGTTATGGCCGAGCAGCGCGACGACCTCGCCTGGAAAGAGATCGATCGACGCATCGTMGACAGCGCGGATGCCGCCGAAAGCGATCGAGATGTTGCGCATGTCGATCAGCGGTGTGCCGCTAGGCGCACTGGTGGGAGCAGTCTTTTCCATGATCGTATCTCCTCCCTAAACGCGCTTGCGATAGACGGTGTCGAGAAACACCGCGATGACCAGCACGGCCCCGACGACAATGCTCTGCAGCGGCGAGTCGACGCCGAGCAGCACCATGCCGGACTGCAGCGATTGCATCAAAAGCGCGCCCAGCATGGCGCCGATGACGGTTCCCGAACCGCCGGCAAGCGAGGTTCCGCCAATGACGGCGGCGGCGATGACCAGCAGCTCGTCCAGCGTGCCGAGCGCATTGGTTGCCGAATTCAGCCGGGCCGAAGAGATCGCCGCGGCGATCGTTGCCAGCACGCCCATGATCATGAACACCTTCATGGTGATCCAGCGCGTGTTGATGCCGGCGAGATTGGCGGCCTCTGGATTGCCGCCAATGGCAAAGACATAACGCCCGAAACGCGTGCGGTTGGAGATGAAGGTCATGACGATGCCCACCACCACAGCCATCAGCACCGGAATGGCGATGCCGTGGGCGATGAACAGCCCGCCTTCCGGCACGGTGATGTTGTTGGCCTCCGCATACCGCTTCACAATGCCGACCGGCCATGGATAGGAGTTGGCAACCCACACCGCGCCCAGGATGATTGCGCAGGTGACGGTGCCGAGCAGCATCTCGGCCCAGATGGGACGCAAGGGGAAATGGAAGCGTTTGCGCTGCACGCGCCCGTTGAACAACGCGAACACCACGGCAAGGCAGGCGACGATGCCGACGACCCAGCTCCAGGTCGCGCCGATCGATCCGGCGGGACCGCCGCCCATCAGCTGGAAGGTGGCGTCGAGCGGCGCCACGGTCTGGCCGCTGGTCACCCACCAGGCCGCACCGCGCCAGACCAGCAGGCCACCCAGCGTGACGATGAAGGCCGGTACTTCGAGATAGGCGATGATGAAGCCCTGAAAGGCGCCGATAAGCAGGCCGAGCGCCAGACCAATGACCAGCGCCAGCACCCAGATCCACGGATTTCCCAATTCAAGCCCGACGAACCGCACCAGGAAATGCACCTGGGCGAAGCCCATCACCATACCGATCACCCCTTCGGCCGATCCGACCGACAGGTCGATGTTGCGCATGACGATGACCAGCACCATGCCGGAGGCCATGATCGCCACGGCTGAGGTCTGCACCGACAGGTTCCACAGGTTGCGCGGCGTTAGGAAAAGACCACCCGACAGGATGTGTATGCCGATCCAGATGACCAGCAGCGCACCGACCATGCCGAGCATGCGCGTGTCGATCTCGGTCGCTTTCAGGAACCGGGCGACCGCGCCGAGTTCCGACGCACGCGCGGTGTCGGCCTGCGAAGTCGAGGTCGTGTCGGTCATGATGTCCTCCCAGCGGCTTGCCGTCTGACGCGGATGCCGGACCACAGCCTAGAAGTTAGCCGCCTATGGCGGAAACACAAATCTTGTTGAGAAAACGCCGCGGCTTTGAAGCAATTCCAGGAAAAGTGCGTAGCGGTTTTCCGTCCGGAATTGCGCAAGATAAAGAAACCGGAGCGGTTCAGTGATCAATCACTGAACCGCTCCAAGCCGCGGCGTCGATATCGAAGGGAAACAAGCCAAGCTTAGTTGCAGGCCGCGACGCTGCCGGCGGCGACGCCCGTGCAGACTTCGTCCTTCTTGATCCAGCCGGCATCGATGACAACGTTGAGGTTGTCCTTGGTGATCGCGACCGGGGTGAGGAACAGCGATTTGACGGTGTTGCCGCCAGGCGTGGTGAAGTCCTTGGCGCCGGCGATGTCGCCGGTCTTCTTGCCGTCGGCGAGCTGCGAGGCGATCTCGGCGGCGTTCTTGCCGAGTTCGCGCGCATCCTTCCACACCGACACAGTCTGCGTGCCGAGCGCGATGCGGTTCAGAGCGGCATGGTCGCCGTCCTGGCCCGAGACCGGAACGGTTCCGGCAAGACCCTGCGCCGTCAGCGCGGCGACGACGCCGCCGGCGGTGCCATCATTGGCCGCGACCACCGCATCGACCTTGTTGTCATTGGCGGTCAGGAACTGTTCCATGTTCTTCTGGGCGTTGGCGGGCAGCCAGCCGTCCGTGTAGGCCTCGCCGACATTCTTGATCTTGCCCGAGTCGATGGCTTCCTTGAGCACTTCCATCGAGCCCGAGAACAGGAAGTCGGCATTCGGATCAGAGCCCGAGCCCTTGATGAAGACGTAGTTGCCTTCCGGCTTGGCTTTGAACACTTCGCGGGCCTGCATGCGGCCGACTTCCTTGTTGTCGAAGGTCAGATAGAAGACGTCCTTGTTCTCGATCAGGCGGTCATAGCCGACGACCGGAATGCCTTCGTCCAGCGCCTTCTGCACTGCCGGGCCGATGGCCGAGGCGTCCTGCGCCAGGATGATCAGCGAGTTGGCGCCCTGCGAGATCAGGCTCTCGACGTCGGTCAGCTGCTTACCCGGATTGGACTGCGCGTCGGCGGAAATGTACTTGTCGCCGGCAGCTTCGATCGCGGCCTTCATCGCCGCTTCGTCGGTCTTCCAGCGCTCTTCCTGGAAGTTCGACCACGACACGCCGATGACCTTGTCCTTCGCCTGCGCGACCGACACCAGCGTCAGCGACATGGCGACACCCGCCAGCATGGCGGCTGCAAATCTGTTCATGATAATCCTCCCTGCGCCGCGCACGGCGCGACAAAACTGGCCCGAAGGCCGGCACACAGAGGCTCCATTTTTTCGAGCCTCGAAAAAATACTGGTCCAACGGCGGGGCGCTGTCAACATCGATTCTGATGGAATCTGATGGCCTCAACGAATTTTTTCGAGACTCGCAATAAACAATGACAGCACGGCCGGCTTCTGCCAATATTTGGCTGGTGCCGCCAAATGCCTCCACTATCATTGAGGCGCGAGGAGGACCGGGAGGAAGATAAAAGATGTCGGTTGGAATCCGCCACGACGATTTGCGCCGTCGCAACCGTGCGATGGTGATTTCGGCCGTGCGCCGGGCCGGCCAGCCGTCGCGGACCGAGATTGCGGCGACCACCGGTCTCAGCCACTCGACCATATCGGCTATCTCCTCGGATTTGATTGCGGAAGGCATCCTGGCCGAGAGCAAGCCCGGCGAGACCGGCGCGCTGAAGCGCGGCAGGCCGCAGGTCGGCCTTGGCCTCAACCCGGAGGCAGCGGCGGTGATGACCGTGGTGCTGTCGCTGAACTTCCTCTCCGTCACCGTCATCGACTATGCCGGCCAGGTGGTCGCCGAGGAACAGCGCCGGCTGGACACGCTGACCATGCCGCGCGACGAGCTGATCGGCGAATGTACGGCAATCGTACGCCGGCGGCTCGAGGATCCCGACCTCGATGTGCAGAGCGTCGCGCGCATTGCCATGGGCATCCAGGGCATCACCGATTCGCATGCGCGCGCCATGCTATGGTCGCCGATCACGCCGCTGACCGACATTGGCTTTGCCGACATATTGGAAGCGGAGTTCGGCATTCCGGCCACCATGGAGAACGACTGCAACATGATGGCGGTGGCGTTGCAATGGCGCCAACCCGAGCGCTACCGCGACGATTTCATCGCCATCCTGCTCTCGCACGGCATCGGCATGGGGCTGGTGCTCAAGGGCGAGCTGTTCACCGGCACCCATTCGTCCGGCGGCGAGTTCGGCCACATGATCCACCGTCCCGGCGGCGCGCTCTGCCGCTGCGGGCGGCGCGGCTGCGTCGAGGCCTATGCCGGCAATTACGCCATCTGGCGCAGCGCCAAGATGATGAGCGAGGATGCCGAACCGGTCGATGTCGGCGATGCCGATATGCGGGCGCTGGCCGCACGCGCCCGCGAGACGGATGGCCCGGAGCGCGAGGCCTATCGCAAGGCCGGCGAGGCGCTCGGCTTCGGCCTTGGCAGCCTGTTTGCCCTGATCGATCCCGCCCCTGTCGCCATGGTCGGCGTCAGCGCCGCCGCCTTCGATCTGATCGAGCCGGCATTGCGCGAGGCCATCGCCCAGACCGCCGGCGGCCAGCACTCGAAGTCGATCTCCTTCGACACCGAGCCCAACGAACTGCCGCTGATCCGCGAAGGCTGCGCCATGCGCGCGCTCGGCTTCGTCGACCAGGAGATTTTTGCGCCGGGGATTCAGGCGAAGACCGGCAAGCACGTCGCCTGAGAGGCCGGCGACGGCGCGGCGCGCCTAATCTTCCCGGATAGCGTAGCCGGCGCCGCGGATGGTGCGGATGACATCCGGCATGCGGCCATTGTTGACCGCCTTGCGCAGGCGCCCGACATGAACGTCGACCGTGCGCTCGTCGATATAGATCGTCTCGCCCCAGACATTGTCGAGCAGCTGGCTGCGCGAGAACACCCGGCCGGGGTGGCGCATCATGAATTCGAGCAGGCGGAATTCGGTCGGCCCGAGCCGGATCTCGCTCTTCTTGCGGTAGACGCGGTGCGATTCACGGTCGAGCACAATGTCGCCGACCTTGAGCACGCTGGACAGGACTTCCGGCTTGGCGCGGCGCAGCAGCGCCTTCACGCGCGCCATGAATTCCGGCGTCGAGAACGGCTTGACCAGATAATCGTCGGCGCCGGTGGACAGGCCGCGCACGCGGTCGCTCTCCTCGCCGCGCGCGGTCAGCATGATGATCGGCAGCCGTTCGGTTTCCGGCCGCATCCTGAGCCGCCGGCAGAGCTCGATGCCGGACACCGCCGGCACCATCCAGTCGAGCACCAGCAGGTCGGGGACGTTTTCCTGCAGCCGGATTTCGGCCTCGTCGCCGCGCGTCACCACTTCGACCTGGTAGCCTTCGGATTCGAGGTTGTAGCGGAGAAGCACGCCCAGCGGCTCCTCGTCCTCCACGACCATGATGCGTGGCGCAATCATCAGCAGTTCACCCTTGTCAGGCCGACGTGGCCATCGCCGTCTCGTCCTGCTTCGGGCGATTGGCGGGGAGTTGCTGGCCGGTTAGCACATAATACGCATTTTCAGCGATGTTGGTGACATGATCGCCGATGCGCTCCAGATTCTTGGCGCAGAACAGCAGATGCGTGCAGGCGGTGATGTTGCGCGGGTCTTCCATCATGTAGGTCAAGAGTTCACGAAACACCGACGTGTATTTGACGTCGATGCGCTCGTCGTCATTCCTGAGCTTCGCCAGCGCAGCCGCATCCGCGGCAGCATATTCCTCGACCACCCCTTGCACCTGGATCAGCACCAGCTGCGCCATTGCATCGATGGAATGCGAGAGGTCGCGCGGCGTGACGCTCAAACCGACGGTACCGACGCGCTTGGCGATGTTCTTGGCCAGGTCGCCGATGCGCTCAAGGTCGCCGGCCATGCGGATCGAGCCGACCACTGCACGCAGATCGTTGGCCATCGGCTGGCGCTTGGCGATCAGCGTGATGGCGCGGTCGTCGAGTTCACGCTGGCGCGCGTCCATGATGGCGTCGTCCGAAACCACACGCTGCGCCAGCGCATTGTCCGAATTGAGCAGCGCCTTGGTCGAGCCGCTGACCATCGAGCCGGCGAGATCGCCCATGTCGCGGATCAGCTTGCTGATCTGCCCCAGTTCTTCATCGAAGGAGGCGACGGTATGTTCACCCATGATCCTGGTCCTCGTGCCTGAAAATTCAACCGCTGGACGGCTCAGCCGAAGCGGCCGGTGATGTAGTCCTGGGTGCGCTTGTCGTCGGGATTGGTGAACATCTTGTCGGTGGCGCCCTCCTCGACCAGGTAGCCGAGATGGAACATCGCCGTGCGCTGCGACACGCGCGCCGCCTGCTGCATCGAGTGGGTGACGATGACGATGGTGTAGTTCTGGCGCAGTTCGTCGATCAGCTCCTCGACGCGGGCGGTCGCGATCGGGTCGAGCGCCGAGCAGGGCTCGTCCATCAGGATCACTTCCGGCGACACGGCAATGGCGCGCGCGATGCACAGGCGCTGCTGCTGGCCGCCAGACAGGCCTGTGCCGGGCTCCTGCAGGCGGTCCTTGACCTCGTTCCAGATCGCCGCCTTCTTCAGGCTGGATTCGACGATCTGGTCCATGTCGGACTTGCGCTTGGCCAGGCCATGGATGCGCGGGCCGTAGGCCACGTTCTCGTAGATCGACTTCGGGAACGGGTTGGGCTTCTGAAACACCATGCCGACGCGGGCCCTGAGCTCAACGACGTCGATGTTCTTGTCGTAGATGTCGTCCTCGTCGAGCGTGATCTTGCCGGTCACCCGCGCCGAATCGATGGTGTCGTTCATGCGGTTGAGGCAGCGCAGGAAGGTCGACTTGCCGCAGCCGGACGGGCCGATCAGCGCCGTCACCTGATTGAGGCGGACGTCGAGATTGACGTCGAACAGCGCCTGCTTCTCGCCATAGAACACGCCGACCTTGTCGCCGCGCATCTTGATGACTTCGTTCGACTTGGCGTTCATTTTGTCGCCCACTGCGTTTTCAAGGGACTGTTCGGTCATGATGTTCATACCAAATTGCCTTTTTTCTACCAGCGCCGCTCGAACCGGCGCCGAAGCACGATCGCGGTGATGTTCATGGCCATGAGGAAGACGAGCAGGATGATGATGGCGCCGGACATGCGCTCGACAAAAGCGCGTTCGGCCTCGTTTGCCCACATGTATATCTGCACCGGCAGTGCGGTTGCCGGATCGAAAGGCGTCTTCGGATAGTCGGCGACAAAGGCGACCATGCCGATCAGAAGCAGCGGTGCTGTCTCGCCCAGCGCACGCGCCAGGCCGATAATGGTTCCGGTCAGGATGCCGGGAGCGGCCAGCGGCAGTATGTGCTGGAACACCATCTGCATCTTGGAGGCGCCAAGGCCGAGTGCGGCCGAGCGGATCGACGGTGGCACCGCGGCAAGGGCGGCGCGCGTGGCGATGATGATGGTCGGCAGCGTCATCAGCGTCAGCACCAGGCCGCCGACGAAGGCGGCGGAGCGCGGCATGCCGAGGAAGTTGATGAACACGGCAAGCCCGAGCAGGCCAAAGACGATCGACGGCACCGCCGCCAGATTGTTGATGTTGACCTCGATCAGGTCGGTGAAGCGGTTCTTCTTGGCGAATTCCTCGAGATAGATGGAGGCGGCGACGCCGATCGGCAGCGCCAAAAGCAGCACGATCACCATCATATAGAACGAGCCGATGATGGCCACGCCCATGCCCGACGTCTCAGGCCGGCTGGAGGCGCCATAGGTGAACAGGCCGGTGTTGAAATGCTCGGCCATCACGCCGTCGGCCTTGAGCTTGGTCATCCAGTCGATCTGCTGGTTGGACACCTTGCGGCGCGCCTCATCGACGCTGAGGTCGATCTGGCCCTTGAAGGCGGAGTCGAGATTGGCCGCGGCCAGGATGTTGACGTCGCGCGTGGTGCCGATCACCGAGGGATCGGCGGCGACGATGTCGCGCAGCTGGACACGGGCGCCTTCCGACAGGAAACCCTTGAGCTTCATGACCATCGGCTTGTTGTTGGGGTCGATGCCGAGTTTGGCCATCAGCGCAGTGTCGGCAAGCTTGGGATAGTTCGCCTTGATCAGTACGCTCGGGTCGGTGGCGCGCTTGTTCGAGGGGTCGATGATTTTCTCGTCGAAAGTGATCGGCAAAGTCACCGTCGTCTGCCAGAAGGCGGTGTAGCCTTTCGAGACGATGGTGATCAGCATGATAGCCAGGAACGCCAGGCCGACCGAGATCGCAATCACACCATAGATGCGGAATCGGCGTTCGGCGGCGTAGCGCGCCTTCAGCCCGATGTCGCGGCGCGGACGCGCGACAGTGCCCGCCATCGTGTCCAGGGGAATGTCGGTCATTCGTACTGCTCCCGGTACTTGCGCACGATGTAGAGGGCGACGATGTTCATCACCAGCGTCAGCGCGAACAGCGTCAGACCGAGCGCGAAAGCGACGAGCGTCTGCGGCGAGTTGAACTCAAGGTCGCCGGTCAGCTGGTTGACGATCTTGACGGTGATGGTCGTCATCGCCTCGAATGGATTGGCGGTCAGGTTGGCGGCGACGCCGGCGGCCAGCACGACGATCATCGTCTCGCCGATGGCACGCGAGGCGGTGAGCAGAATGGCGCCGACAATGCCGGGAAGTGCTGCCGGCAGGATCACCCGCTTGATCGTCTCGGAGCGCGTAGCACCCAGGCCGAGCGAGCCGTCACGCATGGCGCGCGGCACCGCGGTGATGATGTCGTCGGACAGCGAGGACACGACCGGGATCAGCATGACGCCCATCACCAGGCCGGCGGTGAAGATGCTCTGGCCCTGGATGAAGGGGGAGCCGCCGGTGAGTGCCGCCGACAGGTCGCGCAGGAACGGCCCGAGCGTGACCACGGCGAAGATGCCGTAGACGATGGTCGGGATGCCGGCCAGCAGTTCCAGCGCCGGCTTGACCACCGAACGCACGCTGCGAGAGGCGTATTCGGACATGTAGACCGCCGACATCAACCCGACCGGCACTGCGACCAGCAGAGCGACGGCGGCGATGTAGAGCGTGCCGGCGAGCAGCGGGATCAGGCCGAACTGGCCCTGGCTGCCACCGGAACCGGCAGCGGCGAAACGCGGATCCCACACCGTGCCGAAGAAGAAGCTCATCGGCGACACGCTTTCGAAGAAGGTGATGGTCTGGAACAGCATCGACAGCACGATGCCGACCGTGGTCAGGATGGCGATGGTCGAGGCCGCAAGCAGCCCCCACAGCATCAGCCGCTCGACATTGTTGCGCGCTCTGGCGCGCGGCGCGATCTGCCGCAGCGCGTAGAAGGCGCCGGCGATCGACAGAGCGAAGGTGATGACGGCGCCGAACAGCCCAAGCCGGTCCTGAACGGCATTCGCCTCGACCGCGATCGGGATCATGTAGTCCTGGGTATCTGTCGCCAGCGCCACGCCCTTGGCGGCGAGCATCGGCTGCAACTCAGCGAACGTGGCGGGAAGCGGCGTACCGGAATCAAGCCGGCGCAGGCCCTTGGCGAGGCTCTTCACCAGGCTGGCGTCGAGCGCTTCGCTGGCAACCTTGGAGTCGACAGTGCGCTCGGGCAGGGCGGCGTGGATGTGCCGGTCAAGATAGAAGGACGAGCCGATGTCCCAGACGGCGAGCAGCAGGACAGCAGGCAGGACGGCGAGCAGAAAGGCCCACCAGCCGTGATAGTGGGCGCGCGAATGCGGCTTGACCTTGCCGGTTTCGTGCGCCGCGGCGCGCTGGCGGCCGATCACGAAGGCGACCACGCCGATGGCAATGACTATGGCGAGTACGAGCAAGGACGACATCACCCACCCCAGGGAAAATTCAGATCGCCGCCGCCGTTGCGGCAAGCGGCGAAATCAGGGCGCGGATTTGGTCCGCGCCCTGATCCGATAGACTGATTACATCGTCTTTCCGGCGGCGAAGGCGTCGCGCTGGCTCTGACGCTCTGCGTCGGGAGCCGACACCAGGCCGTACTGGGCGAGCGGGCTTTCCGGGCCGATCATCTGGTCGTCAAGGAAGAACTCGACATATTCCTTGAGGCCGGGAACGACGCCGAGATGCGCCTTCTTGACGTAGAAGAACAGCGGGCGCGAAACCGGATACTTGCCGGTTGCGATCGTCTCGGTCGAAGGCACGATGCCTTCCACGGTGGCGACCTTCAGCTTGTCGGCGTTGTTTTCGTAGAAAGCGAGGCCGAACACGCCGACGCCGGTCTTGTTGGAGTCGATGCGGGCGAGCGTCTCGGTGTAGTCGCCGTCGATGTCGACAGCCTTGCCGTCCTTGCGGATGGCGATGCAGGTCTTGCCGATTTCCTTGTCGTCGGCAATGCCGGTGGCCTTGATAGCAGCCTTGTCGCAGCCGGCGTCGAGAAGCTTGGTCTCGAACACTTCGCGGGTGCCGTGCTTTTCACCGGGGATGTAGGCGGCGATATCCCAGTCGGGCAGCTTCGGGTTGACCTGGCTCCACTTGGTGTTCGGATTGTCGACGAGCTTGCCGTCGACGACCAGCTTGGCGGCCAGCGCCTTGTAGATGTCGGCGGGAACCAGCGCCCAATCCGGGCCCTTGATGTCGGTGGCGAAAACGATGCCGTCATAGCCGATGCGGACTTCCTGGACTTCCTTCACGCCGGCGTCGGCGCAGGACTTCAGCTCGTCCTTCTTGATCGGACGCGAGGAGTTGGCGATGTCGATGGTGTCTTCGCCGACGCCCTTGCAGAATTCCTTGATGCCGGCGCCGCTGCCGCCGGACTCGACGACCGGGGTCTTGAAGTTGGTGAAGGTTTCGCCGAACTGCTCGGCGACGATCTTGGCGTAGGGTAGCACGGTCGACGAACCGGCGACCTGGATCTGGTCGCGTGCAGCGGCGACGCCCGACGATGCGGCGAACGCTACCGCCACGGCCGATGCCGTAACGAGGAATTTCTTCATGTGGCCTGCTCCTGTTCGGAAGATGGTCTCTCGGCGCCCTCTTCAGCCGGCGCCCGCTGAGGCCAATAGCCTTCGATTATTACAGTCGCATGACAGTTTCGTGTCAGCCCGGTAACGTCGGATGGACGCACAGAAAGCCGCAGCCGGCCGGCCTCTCCGGGAGAGCCGCAGTTTGCCGCTGGAATCATAAGCTTGCGGGATTTTGCGCCGGCATTTGTCCCGGCGGATCGCAGGCTGCGATGCCGAGAAAGAAAAACCGGACGGAAGCGCGTTGCCCGTGGCCAGAGCGTATCTTGGCCGAGCCATCGCCAAAAACAGGTCCGTTGGGGTAGATTTCGACGCTGTTTCTTGTCGGCGGTCGCTTGCTCCCGCCCGTAACTGAATGAGCGGTTTTGTTGCCGCCATTTTCCTGAATGGGCGCAAGCTTTGATATGGTGCGATCGCACCATACCGCTGGACGCCGCTGAGCTGCCGAATCCCGGTAATAATATGAGTTAGCCGGCGTCGCGTTGGGCTTCGCTCGCGATGCCGGCCCAACGCTCGACCTTTTCCAGCAGCGCCTTGGGACTGATCGGCTTGGGCAGATAGTCGTCCATGCCGGCTTCCAGGCAGCGCTCGCGGTCGCCCTTCAAGGCATGCGCGGTGACACCGACGATCGGGATATGCGTGCCGCTCTCTTCCTCCAGCCGGCGAATCGCGGCCGTGGCTTCGAGCCCGTTCATCTCCGGCATCGAGACATCCATCAGGATCATGCGCGGATTGAGCCGGCCAAACGCGTCGAGCGCCTTGCGGCCGTTGCCGACGATCTCGAAGCTGAAGCCGGTTTCACCGAGGATCTGGGTGAACACCATCTGGTTCACCTCATTGTCCTCGGCAACGAGGATGTCGAGCCCGCGTTCGTTGCCGCCTGCCCGGGCACGGGCGCGAACCGGCGGCGGATGCAGCTGCGCCCGCTCGGATGCCGCTCGCGCGGGCGGCGGCTGTACCATTGCCTGGCCGGAAGCGCCGCTTGCCGCCTCCGGCGCATCGCCTGTCGTGCTGTGGCGATGGCGCTGGATGGTCGCGACCAGCGTCTCCAGCAGCACCGAGGAGCGCGCCGGCTTGATCAGCTGCGCATCGATGCCGAGGTCGCGGTAGCTGGTGTTGGCGAGCGACTGGTCGACCGACGTCAGCATGATGATCGGCGTGTCGGTCAGCCCTGCGGTGTTGCGCACGATGCGCGCCATTTCGGCGCCGCTCATCCCCGGCATCTGGTAGTCGAGCACGACGCAGTCGACAGGCACGCCATAGGCAGCCGCGGCGACCAGCACCTTCAGCCCTTCGGCACCGCTTTCGGCGGCGCAGGAATCGAACGTCCATGACACCATCTGCTCGGTCAGGATCGAGCGGTTGACGGCGTTGTCGTCGACGATCAGCACCCGCGCGCCGGTGACGTCGACGGGCATGATGCGCTGCCCTGTCTGCTGGCCGGCCCTGGGCAGCGTGACGGTGAACCAGAAGGTCGAACCCTTGCCCTCGGCGCTCTCGACGCCGATCTCGCCGCCCATCAGCTCGACCAGCCGCGAGGTGATGGCAAGGCCGAGCCCGGTGCCTTCATGGCGCCTGGTCGACGAGGTATCGACCTGATTGAACTTTTCGAAGACGGCCTTCAGCTTGTCTTCCGGAATGCCGATGCCGGTGTCGGTGACCGAAATGGTGAGCCTGGTTCCGGCCACAACCCTTGTCCCCGTGACATCGACCAGCACATGGCCTTCGTCGGTGAATTTCACCGCATTGCCGAGCAGATTGGTGACGATCTGCCTGATGCGGCCGACATCGCCGATGAACAGGCTTTCCAGGCCCGGCTCGACGCGCACGATCAGTTCGAGGTCCTTCTCCTTGGCGCGGGTCGACACCAACGTCGCCACATCCTCGATCGCCTCGGGCAGGTTGAACGGCGCCGGGTCGAGCACGAGCTGGCCGGCATCGATCTTGGAGAAGTCCAATATGTCGTTGATGATCGTAAGCAGCGCGTTGCCCGACTTGACGATGATGTCGGTGAACGTCTTCTGCTTGGGGTCGAGGTCGGATTTGGCGAGCAGCTCGGCCATGCCCAGCACGCCGTTCATCGGCGTGCGGATCTCGTGGCTCATATTGGCCAGGAATTCCGACTTGGCGCGGTCGGCGAGCACGGCGCGCTGGCGCGCCTCGCGCAGCTCGGCCTCACGCATCTTCAATTCGGTGATGTCGGTGGTCGATCCGATGAGATAGAGCGAACCATCCGAGGCGATCATCGCGCCCTTGCGCGCGAACTGGTGACGCACATTGCCATCGGCAAGCGTCACCGTCTCCTCGATCTCCTGCGTCTCGCCGGTGCGCAGCACGGCCATATCACCGGCGACGAAGGCTTCGCCGTCCGCCCCGAAGATCTCGACGTCGGTCTTGCCGATCGCCTCTTCCTTGCTGAGGCCGGTCAGGTCGCACCAACCCTTGTTGACGTAGAATTGGCGCAGGTCCGAGCGCTTGGCGTAGATCGACACCGGCACATTGTCGATGAGATTGCGGAACACCTCGTTCTCGCGCATGCTCTCTTCCAGCGCCTGCTCGCGCGCCTTGACGTCGGTGATGTCGGTGCTGGAGCCGACCAGATGCACCGAGCCGTCGAGGGCCACCAGGCGGCTCTTGCGGGTCATCAATTGCCGCACGGTGCCGTCGCGATGGGTGACGGGCTCCTCGACCTCGCGACCGCGGCCAGTGACGACGACCTCGGTGTCGTCACGGGTGTAGGTTTCGGCGTCGTCGATGTTGAAAAGCTGGAGATCGGTCCGGCCGATAACCTCCTCCTTGGGGATGCCGGTCAGCGCGCACCAGGCCTTGTTGACGAATTCCATGCTCAGATCCTGCGCCTTGATGAAGGCGGCGACCGGAAGTTCGTCCATGACGTGGCGGAACAGGTCGATCTGACGCATGCTTTCCTGCAGCGCCTTTTCGCGGCTTTTGATCTCCGAAATGTCGACGCGCACGCCGATGAACGTACCGTCCTCGGTGCGCATATCGTAGACCTGGTACCAGCGGCCGTCCGGATTGAGGCGCTCGTAGGAGGTGTTCGGCAAGTGGTAGCGGGCGAGGATGGCTTTGAGCCAGACCTCGCGGTCGCCGTCATAGAGCCTGTCGATCTCCGGATCGCCGCTCGATCGGAAATAGCCGACCGAGTGTCCCAGTTCCAGCGCGTCGCGGAAGGTGCTGCCGGGCTGCCATGCCGGCACCAGTGCCGGCAGCGTATCCTGCAGCTTGCGGTTGGCGAAGACGAACTTGTCGTCGCGGTCGTAGATGATGACGGCCGCAGGCAGCGATTCCAGTACAGTGGCGAGGGTCTTGCGCGCGTCTTCGGCTTCCGTCTCGCGGCGCTTCATGTCGGAGATGTCGAACAGGAAACCGGCGACATAGTTGCGGCCACTCGGCATGCCGACGCGGTTCTTGCGCACGATGCGCGAGCGCCTGGCGCCCTCGACCTCGAAATTCTCCTCGATCTCATAGGGCGTGCCGGTCGCCAGCACGGCGCGTTCGCTGTCTTCGAACAGCGCGGCATCCTTGCCCGGCATGAAGTCACCGCCGGGCCTGCCCAGCATCGCTTGCGGCGTCTGTCCGAACAGCGCCGAGAACGCCTCGTTGACGAAGACGAAGCGCAGATTGTCGTCCTTGACGAAAATCGGGTCCTCGACGGCGTTGATCACCGCCTCGGCAAGGCGCGATTTTTCCAGCGCCTCGGCGAGTTCGGCCTGGCGGTCCTTCATGTCGGTGACGTCGACATAGGAGATCAGCCTTTTGCCGCCGGCGAGCGGCGCCAGCGATGCAATCAGCGTACGGCCGTCATTGCGCGGCAATTGCCTGGAGCCCACCACACCGGCCGTGATTTCTGCTTCGCGCTCGGCGATGTGGCCCTGCCATTCGGCGTCGTCCGCGCCGTAGGGGTCCATATCGCGGCTGGCCTGCATCAGCTCGCGGAAGTCGCAGCCGATCCCGGCGCGTCGGGGATCTATTTCCCAGAAATCATAGAAGGCGCGGTTGATCACCTCGGCGCGCATGTCCGCATCGAGCACAAGCACGCCGATCGGCATCTGGTCGACCATCGTGCGAAGATTGGCGAAGGTCTCGGTGATTTTGGCGTTGGCACTCTCGATCTCGGCGTCGCGACGCTTGAGCTCGGAGACATCGTAGTAGGTCAATAGCCGCTTGCCGCCGGACAATGCCGTCACCGAGAACATCATCGTCCTGCCATTGGCATGGAGAAATTCGCGCGGCGCAACCGAGCCGGCGCGGATCTCCTCGATGCGGGTGGCGAGGTAATGCTGCCACTGCTGCTCATCGAGATCGCCATAGATGCCGTTGCGGCGGTTGAGCTCCATCAAGAGACTGAACGGTGCGCCGACGGTGACGGCGCCGTCGGGAATCCTGGAGAGGTCGCGATAGGCCTTGTTGACGATGAGCGTGTCGAGCTTGGCGTCGAGCAGCACGACGCCCATATGCATGGCATCCATCGTCCGCTCGAGATCGGCAAGATGCTGCGTGCTTTCGTCTGCCGCCGGCTGACGGCTCTGGGTCTGCCGAAGGTCGTCCAATGCGCCGGCCAGAGCCGTGACGTTGCGGCCAATGCCGCGATAGCCGGTAAACTCGCCCTCGCCGTCGAACCGTGGGGAGCCGCTGATCGAAACCCAGCGGCAGCCAGGACGGCCGCCCTTCAATTCATAGACGAAATCGCGAAACGGCCGATGCGCCTGCAGATCCTCCAGATGCGCGGCAGCGTGTCGATTGCCATGCGCCATCTGCTTGAGGAAATCGAAGCGGAAGCGGCCAAGAATGCTGGCGGGATCGATGCCGGTAGCGGCCTGGTAATTCTCCGAGAGCCAGGAAAAGCGCAGTTCGGCGTCGGTCTCCCAGACCCAGTCGGCGTCGGCCTCGACCAGTTCGTGCAGCGCTTCGGGTAACGCCGCGACGGACGTATCCTCGCCGTTCACAGCCCCTTTTCGGGAACCGCGTCCACCGCGTGTTCCAACAGTCCCGTCAGCCATCCCGTTCCCACCCCGAAAGCCAAGGCCGAACCCCCTTAGCGGTTCGCCGGCGGAATGTGCCCGAGAAGCATTAATGATCCGCTAACCATAACGCATCCAGACTGCGCCCAGAGCCCACATTGCCCTGCGGTAATCCGCCGGTTGTCGGCGGAACCCCGGCCGGGCTATAAGTCGGCAGGGGTATTGCGGATGACTGGTTGGATCGTGCCTTGTTTCCTGGGGCTGACGCTGCTTGCGAGCAGCGGCTGCGCGCGCAGCTATGACGGCACGGTTGTGATCCCGAGGCCGCTCGATATCAGGCGGGTCTGGGATCGCGACCCGTCGCAGACCGAGGCCAGCAAGATGCAGGCACAGGCAGGCGTGTTTCCGACGCCGCCGCCGCAGGAGCCGTACCGGCCGGCGGTACGCCGCCACACGACAACGATCGCTTCGCCGAGACGGCACGTCAGATCCAGCCCGCCCGCGATGGCTTCCGAACCGGCCGACCCGCTCACCTGCAAGAATGTCAGCCAACCCGGCAAGCGCTACAAAATGGTCTGCGAATAGGCTCCCGATGCATGTCGCCTAAAGTGACCCGGTTTTGGGATCGCGACATGCATAAAACAGGGAATTTCGGCCCCGCGGGTCAGTCCGCCGGGAAGAATGCCGGCCCGACCATCCTGACCGGCCGCGAGAAAGCTTCGACCGATTGCTGCTGGGCAGCGCCGATAGCCTCCGGGGCATCGGCTTCGGTCCGGGGGATTTGCGCAACGGTGCCGAGATCCGGCTTGGCCGATGGCAAGGGAATGATGGCGTTGCTCATATTGGCTGGCGTCACCGTGCGCGCTCTCAGTTCGGCGACACGCCTGGAGTAACGCTTGACGTCACAGGCTTTGAAAGTCGCGTCGTCGCGGTATTTGAAGGCCGCCGGGAGGTCCTTGTAAGGTTTGCGCGTATCGAGCGCGACCATCTCTTCAGTTTCAAGGCTTGGATCACTGAGCGTGTACAGGTCGACGCCGGCATCGTCGCAGATGTAGCGGCACTGATCGACCATCTGCTTGACATCGTCGCCTTGCACGAACTGCGATTTCGGCGCCGGGAAGAAATAGCCGTCGGACAGGCGAACGCAAAACAACATCGAATTTCTGCCGATCATGGCACCCGCCGGACGCTGTTTCTGTTGCCCGGCAGCGGGCGCGCAGCCGAGCGCGACGAGCCTGGCCTGCAGCCCGGACGTATCCCTGCCCGACATCGCGGCGCCGGCGATCTGGCGTTGCACCTGCGCGCGGCTTCTGGCGAGATCGGCGCAAGCGTTGAAGAAGCCGCCCGAAGCACTTTGCGCCGTGCAGCGGCGCTGCCTCTCCAGACCCTGGATTGCCGCCAGCTGGCGGCGCAGCTGCGCAAGCTCGGGGCTGATCCCACTGCCACGGCCGGACGAGGTCATCTGGCCCCTGAGCGCCGCGCATGGATCGGCAAGGGAAGGCGAGCTTCCAAGCACGGTCGCCGTCAGCGACACCAGGGCGAAGATCACGGCCAGCCACAAACGCATCATCGGCGACCCCGATCCTTGTACCTGTGGAGCCGATAGCCGCTCCGGCCGATTGAGCTTCAATATATAAGGCAAGTCTAATTAAGAGAAGCCAGCAACGGCCAGGTATTTTACATCTCCTGTATTATGCCGGCTCCTGTAAATTCGCTATTACACTTTTGTTTCAAGATTGAGACGAAGCCAGGCATCGGCGATGGCCAAGCGGCGCCATGATCAATCCCGCATTATCGGCCCTTGCGGTTGAAACCTTTCTCCGGTGTCCCGCGTTATGTGGGCAAAGGAGACCGAAGATGTCTATTCACTTCACTGTCTCTGGCTTGACCCGGAACCTGTTCCACTCGCTGGGGCTCGACCATGAATGGGGGCTGAGACCGCTCGATCCTGAACAGAACCTGCTTTTGGAATGCTATCTGGCCGGGCAGATACCGGAATCTGCCTGGGCCGACTACGTCTTCGAGATGCCGGAGTTGCAACGGCACGTCAATTTGCGGCGCGCCCATCACTGATTGTCGGTGAAGGCCGCACTGGCAAAAAAGCAAAAAGGCCGGCATTGCGCCGACCTTTCCTACCTCGACATTTGCGCCAGTACATCCGTGGTCGCGAGCCGAAAGCTGGTTGCCTGCAATAGACAGGCTTTTGGTAAACGAAACCTTAATTTCACGCGACGCGCTTCAGTTCAGAAATTTAATCTTCTTGAACGCCATCATCTCTCCCATGACATTGCCGCTGTCGTCGACCTGCTGCCCTTGCCCAACCGTGACTTTTACGCGCTTGCCCTTGTAACGGGATGGCATCGCGGCCTCCTCGTTCCAGCTCGCGCATTCGGGCGCGGCACAAAGGCCAACCTGCTCGGCCTTCTTGCTGTCGACAATGGTCAGGTAGCAATTGTCGCCGCATTCGAAACTTCGGATGCTGCCGGTAATCGTCCTGTCCTTGGCAAGGGACGGGCCGCTCAGGGCAATCGCAAGCACAGAAACCACAACGGCCAGAACCATGGATCGCTGTTTCACGCGGACGCCTGCGACTTCACATAGGCGATATAGCCTCTGACGTCGCCGGCCGGCTCGGCATAGGCCTTGCCGAGTTTCTTCTCGATCGCCGCGACATACTCTTTCGCCCATTTGGGCAGAGCGTAGTCGATGACGGCCAGGAACTCGAGCGTCGATGCCAGGCGAATGTCGGCGATCGACGGGTGCTTGCCGCCGATGAACGGCTTGCCGTCCCGGAAGAAGGAATGAAACACCTCCAGCGGCTCGGCAATCGCCGCCATCGCCGCCTTCTGCGCCTCGGATTTCTTGTCGGGATGTGCATCGCTGTGGCCGACTTCGCCGGCATATTGCGGGAAGTTGAGTGCCGGATAGGTGGCGCGTGCCACATAGGGATAGAGCGTACCGATGAGGTAGAACATGGCGCTGTCGACCATCGCCCGCTTGGCCGGCGCCTTGGGATAAAATTTCTCCAGCCCGTGCTTGTTGGCGAGATACTGCATGATGGCGCAGCTTTCCCAGAGCACGCCGCGCGGCAGCCCCTTGTCCTCGATCATCGGCGTCAGATRCGCCGGGTTGCGCGCCATATATTCGGGCGAGCGCGTGTGGCCCCAGGCATCGGTCTCGGCGGCGTCGAACCCGGCCGCACGCGCAAACACCCGCACCGTCATGTTGTTGACGCTCGGCTTCAACATGCTGATCTTCAATGCCGGCTTTTTCGACTTGGCCGGCTTTGCCGCGGCTTTCGCAGCAGGCTTTGCCGATGCCTTTGCCGCTGGTTTGGCAGCCGCTTTTGCTGCCGGCTTGGCGGCGGCTTTCGGCGCTGCCTTGGCCGCCGGCTTCTTCGCGCTCTTGGTCACTGTCTTTGCCATTGTGGTTCCTCCCCTTTTTGTTGGCCGTCAGTATGGATTCTTCGGCGTCCGGTCGTCCGACAAGGTCGCGCGGGAACTCTCCACCAGCGTCTGGATCGCGTCGGCGAGATGCACTTCGGCGATGTTGTAGTCGCCGCGCGCGACGCGCAGCTTGTGCGCCTGCATCAAGACGTCGGCATGGGTGAAGCCTGTGGGCGGCTCGAAGCGGTAGGATGCCAGTTCGATCAAAAGGCCGAGCGGATCCTCGAAATAGATCGAATCCATAAAGCCGCGATCCTTGACGCCGCTGTGCTTGATGGCGCGCTCGTCGAGCCGCGCGACCGCCTGCAGGAAGGTGACGCGCGACACCGAGAAAGCGATGTGGTGGACGCAGCCCGGCTCGGTCGGCGTGCGCCGCGCCACCGCGGTGCGGCTCTCGTCGGTGAAGACGGTGATCAGCCTGCCGTCGCCCGGATCGAAATAGAGGTGGCTCTCCTTGGGCTTGTCGAGATTGGGCTGCTCGAAGATGAACGGCATGCCGAGCACGCCCTCCCAGAAATCGATCGAGGTCTGTCGCCCCGCGCCGACCAGCGTGATGTGATGGACGCCCTGCGACTGCAGTTTCTGCATCGGTCTTCTCCCCGCAGGCCCCTCGCCTTCTTGGGCGAGCTTGGATCATCTTGCCAAATCATACCATCGCCGCACGCTATGCGCGCGGCGGATGTGCAGGCATGGCGGCTTTTCCCGATCCGTTCCCCGGCGTTCTGCGCGCCGCCAACGAGCCTTTGCTGCAAAGCTTCGGCCTTGATGCTAGTGCAATTGTCGGCACCACGCCAGAAGCTAGCAGAGCCTGCGGGCGCTCGACCGTGAAAAAGCCTTGAGGGCGCAGGATATTGGCTAAGCGACAGCCCTGAACTCGGCCTCCGCCAGCGCGCCGAGACCCGCGCATTCGGCGCACGCCATGGTCTGGCCGGGGCAACCGGCCCGATGCGTGCCTTGCGGGCAGCAATGCCCTTTTGACGCGCGCCATCTGGAGCAATCGAAAACCTTGCCGCTGCCGTAACAGCGCGGACATGTCATTTTTACCGAACTCATAGCCGCTCTACCCAACCCAAATCCGCGTTGCCGCAGATGCTATCCCCACGCGTTAAGTAACAGAAATTGCTTCGCTTCCAAGCGTGGCGCCCTGACTTAAATTGGGTGTATCCGGCCACACGGACGAGCGGTCAAAACGCCGTCGCTTTCGAGTGTCAGCGGATGTGGTAAGGTTGATTGTCGGCGAGTAGCAGAGGTCCAGCAACAATGACTTTGAGACGAACCATAGCTCACGGCGCATCCGGCTTGGTTCTAGCGGCTTGCATTGTATTCGCCTGGCAGAACGCCGCTGCCGCTCAAAATTGCGACGCAGCCGCGGCGGCTGGCGTCAATTGGCAGGACTGTGACAAAAAGCTTCTCATCCTGGAAGGACAGGACCTGAGCGGGGCGAACCTGATCAGTGTTGATTTCACGTCGACCGACCTCAGGAACAGCAATCTCCTTGCGGCAAATTTTGAGAAGGCAACGCTTGTGCGTGCTTCTCTGGCCGGCTCGACCGCAAAAGGCGCCCGGTTCGACAAAATCGAGGCCTACAGGACCGACTTCAGCCATATGGACGCGCAGGGCGCTGTGTTTACGGGCGCGGAAGTGCAGCGCTCGAATTTCCAGGACGCCAATCTGACCAACGTTGATTTCACAAAGGCGGAATTGGGGCGAGCGCAATTCCATGACGCCGATATCAGCGGCAGCCGCTTTTCGTTTGCCAATCTCGCGCGGGCGGACTTCCGAGGAGCGACGTTCACCGCGCCGATAGACTTTGACCGCGCTTTTTTCTTTCAGACCCGTATCGAGGGCCTCGATCTTTCCAATTCGACGGGTCTGTCCCAGTGGCAGCTCAACATGGCTTGCGGAGACGCCCGGACCGAGTTGCCTTCTGGCTTGACGAGGCCTGAAGATTGGCCCTGTAGCGAGCCATAGGCTCGGCGGATGGATTGAAATCCTTGGTACGCCCAAGGGGAATCGAACCCCTGTTCCCGCCGTGAGAGGGCGGTGTCCTGACCGCTAGACGATGGGCGCGTTCAAGAACCGGCGATATAGGCTGACGGTTTGGAAAAAGCAACTGGGCTTCGAACGGCCGGACCGGTTCTATGGAATGTCGGTTTGCGGACCTAGAGCAATTCCAGGAAAAGTGTGAGCGGTTTTCCGTCCGGAATTGCGTCAAAACAAAGAGATAGAGCGGTTCGCCGTTTCCGTGAAACGGTGAAAAGCTCTAGCGTTTCGGCTCGATCAGGTCCCAGAGATTGCCGTAGAGATCGGCGAAAACCGCCACCGTGCCGTAGGGCTCATGGCGTGGCGTTTCATGGAAGTCGACGCCGTTTTTGAGCATCGCCGCATGGTCTCTGGCAAAATCATCGGTTTCGAGGAAGAAAGCCACCCGGCCGCCGGTCTGGTCGCCGACGCGGCTTTTCTGCAAATCGTCCGACGCTTCGGCCAGAAGCAGCCGCGGGCCTTGCCCCGCCGTCGGCGTCACCGTCACCCAGCGCTTGCCGTCACCGAGATCGATGTCGTCGATGAGCGCAAAGCCAAGCTTGCCGACATACCAGGCGATCGCCTCGTCATAATCGGCGACGACGAGCGTGACGGTGGCAATGCGGCGGCCTTCGGCAAAACCGGTCATATCTGCTGCAACCTTGTTTGCTGCATTTGCGGCCCAGCTATTTGTTACGCCCAGTTATTTATTACGAATGGCGAAGCGCCCGATCATGCGTCGCTCGGCGATGTCGTAGACGAAGATCGCGCGGCTGCCGTCGGCAAGCTCGGCGTCGATCGAGATACGGTTGCCCGACAGCGACTGGCTGATCACCTTGGCCCCGACCGGCAGCACGATGTCCTCTGCCAGCGGCTCGCCACCCGGCACCTGGATGTCGCTGGCCAGCGGCGGGTTCGCAGGCGGCGCTTTGCGCGATTTGTAGACAATGGCCGCGATCACCACCATAAGGGCCAGCAAAAGCAGGCCGAGATTGATGGCCATGAAGCGGATGAGCCTGCCGCGCACCTTTTCGATCTCGGGGTCGAGCGGCTTTTCCTGATCTTCGTCGTCGGCGGGCCGGGCCATGGCAGAACATTCCGGAAGTTTTTTCGATGAGCGCTCATAGCGAAGAGACCAGACAATTCATAGAGGCGGAACCAACCGTGCTCGAAGCCGGCACGGATGCCGCCGGCCAGCGCCTCGACCAGTGGCTTGCGGCGAGCCTCGGCCCCGACATGTCGCGCAGCCGCGTGCAGATGCTGATCAAACAGGGCGCTGTCACGATCGACGGCAAACCGGTCGACGAGACCAAGCGCAAGATGAGCGCTGGCGAGCGCGTCTCGGTCGTCATGCCCGAACCCGAACCCGCCGAACCGCAAGGCGAGGCCATCGCGCTCGACGTGCTTTATGAAGACGACGAGCTGATCGTCATCAACAAGCCGGCCGGCCTCGTCGTCCATCCCGGCGCCGGCAACTGGACCGGCACGCTGGTCAACGCCCTGATCCACCATTGCGGCGACAGTCTCTCGGGCATTGGCGGCGTCAGGCGCCCGGGCATCGTCCATCGCCTCGACAAGGAGACCAGCGGCGTCATGGTGGTGGCCAAGACCGACCGTGCCCACAAGGCGCTGTCCGAGGCCTTTGCCGACCATGGCCGCACCGGTGACCTCGAACGCGCCTATCTGGCGCTGGTCTGGGGCATCCCGCCCCGGCCGACCGGAACGGTCGACGCGCCGCTCGGCCGCGCCGCCGACCGCGTGCGCCGCGCCGTGGTGCCCGAAGGCCGCGACGACGCCCGCCACGCCGTCACCCATTTCACCGTCAAGGAGCGTTTCGGCGAGGACCAGCAGGCGTTCGCCACCGCCAGCCTGGTCGAATGCCGGCTGGAAACCGGCCGCACCCACCAGATCCGCGTCCACATGGCCCATATCGGCCATCCCGTCATCGGCGACCCGGATTATGGCCAGGCCTTCCGCACCAAGGCCAACCGGCTGCCCGAACCGCTGAAAAGCCAGGTCAAGGCATTTTCCAGGCAGGCCTTGCATGCCTGGCTCCTTGCATTTCGTCACCCGACTACCCATTTATCGATGAGGTTCGAGGCGCCGATACCGGGGGACATGGAGGAACTCGTCGGCGGCTTTCGCAAGCTCTGAACCCGCCATCTAAAACCTGAGCGGCATTGTTCACTTTGGCGTGACACACTGTTTCGTGTTGAACAAATGCCTGTCTTTTCTGGTTTTGTTCCTATATAAATCGGTTGTCGCGGGCGAGCCTTTTGGTGCTCGCGTCACATGCCCGCCGCGTTTCGGGGGCATCACTCCAATAGAGAGGGGGCGCTATCATGGCCCAGTCACTACCCAGTATCGTTTCCGGCGAAGGCGGCCTCAGCCGCTACCTGGAAGAAATCCGCCGCTTTCCCATGCTTCAGCCGCAGGAAGAGTACATGCTCGCCAAGCGTTACGCCGAGCATGAAGACACTTCCGCTGCGCACAAGCTCGTTACCAGCCACCTTCGGCTCGTCGCCAAGATCGCCATGGGCTATCGCGGCTACGGCCTGCCGATCGGCGAAGTGATTTCGGAAGGCAATGTCGGCCTGATGCAGGCCGTCAAGAAATTCGAACCCGAGCGCGGCTTCCGCCTCGCGACATACGCCATGTGGTGGATCAAGGCCTCGATCCAGGAGTACATCCTGCGCTCGTGGAGCCTGGTCAAGATGGGCACGACCGCCAACCAGAAGCGCCTGTTCTTCAACCTACGCAAGGTGAAGGGCAAGATCCAGGCGCTGGACGACGGCGATTTGAAGCCCGACCAGATCACCGAGATCGCCACCAGGCTGAACGTCTCCGAAGCCGAAGTCGTGTCGATGAACCGTCGCCTGTCGGGCGATGCATCGCTCAACGCGCCGATCCGCGCCAGCGAAGGTGAATCAGGCGAATGGCAGGACTGGCTGGTCGACGACCACGAAAACCAGGAAGACATGCTGATCGAGCAGGACGAGCTGGAAAACCGGCGCGGCATGCTGTCGGGCGCTCTTGCCGTGCTCAATGATCGCGAGCGGCGCATCTTCGAGGCCCGTCGCCTCGCCGAAGAGCCGCTGACCCTGGAAGAGCTGTCGGCCGAGTTCGACATCAGCCGCGAGCGCGTGCGCCAGATCGAGGTGCGCGCCTTCGAAAAGGTGCAGGATGCGGTCAAGGCCGCCGCCAAGCGCCAGATGCAGGCCCTGCGCACCATCGAGGCACAGCCCGCAGCTTAAGCCGGGTTCGGTGTACGAAACAAAAGGCGGCGTCGGGAAACCGGCGCCGCCTTTTTGTGTCTAATGGTGATGGGCGAAAACCGAGATGACTGCTRATCTCCCCCCTTGCGGGGGAGATGTCCGGCAGGACAGAGAGGGGTGTGAAGGAGCGCCAAATTTCGGCGTCAGTCACGCCAACCGGCGATTAAAGGCACGGCTCCAATTAGCTGATATGCCGGCGGGACAGCACCCCTCTCTGCCCTGCCGGGCATCTCCCCCGCAAGGGGGGAGATTAGCAGTTCAAGCGGCAGCCCTCACAGCCCATCCAGCGGAAACTTCAGATATCGCCGTCCATTGGCTTCCGGTTCCGGCAGCCTGCCGCCATTCATGTTGACCTGCAGCGCATGCAGGATCAGCCGCGGCATCGGCAATGTCTTGTCGCGCGCCTCGCGCAAGGCGACGAACGCGGCCTCGGTATGCGCCGCAACCAAATGGATATTCTTCGCCTTCTGCTCAGCGACAGTGCTTTCCCAACGCGGCTCGCGGCCACCCTCCTGGTAGTCGTGGCCAACGAACACCCGCGTGTCGTCCGGCAGCGCCAAGATCCCCTGGATCGAGCGCCACAGCCGTGTCGCGCTGCCACCGGGAAAGTCTGCCCTTGCCGTACCGCTGTCGGGTATGAACAGCGTATCGTGGATGAAGGCGGCGTCACCTATGACATAGGTGATTGAGGCGAGCGTATGCCCCGGCGAGAACAGCACCTTGACCGGAAGGCTGCCGATCAGGAACGTCTCGCCTTCCCCAAACAACCTGTCCCACTGCGACCCGTCGGCGGGAAAATCCGGCCAGTTGTAGATCGCCTTCCAGAGCTTCTGGACCTCGACGACCCCGTCGCCGATCGCCGTCGGCGCGCCGGTCTTCTCCCGGAGATAATGCGCCGCCGAGAAATGATCGGCATGCGGATGGGTATCGAGAATCCACTCGAGCTTCAGCCCATTTGCCCGGATGAAGTCCAGCAAGGCATCGGCGCTTTTCGTCGCCGTGGCGCCGGACCTTTCGTCGAAATCGAGGATCGGGTCGATGATGGCGCAGCTTTTCGTCGCCGGATCGGCGACGACATACTGTATGGCTCCGGTCGGCTTGTCGTAGAAGCCGCTGACCAGCGGCTTGGCCAAAGCTGCGTCCAATTTCAGTCCCCTGCCCTTCGCTCCGGCAGGAATGATTTTCTCTGCTGGAATGAACCCGGAGCATGGTCTTCCAGCAAGGCGCACCCGTCAAGCACGCCCTGCCGGAAACCGGACAAAAATCGATATGATCCGGTCGCGAAAACCTAGAGCGTTTCACCGTTTCACGGAAACGGCGAACCGCTCTATCTCTTGTTTCTACGCAATTCCGGACGGAAAACCGCCCACACTTTTCCTGGAATTGCTCTAGGCAGACGGCTGCTTGGTCTTCCTCAGATAGGGCAGGATCGTGTCGAACGAACCGAAGCGCTTGATCGCGTCTTCATTGGAGACGGCAGCAGTGATGATGACATCCTCGCCCAGCTTCCAGTTCGCCGGCGTCGCCACTTGGTGCTTGGCGGTCAGCTGCATGGAATCGACCGCGCGCAGGATCTCGTCGAAGTTGCGGCCGGTGGTCATCGGATAGGTCAGCACCAGCTTGATCTTCTTGTCCGGCCCGATGACGTAGACCGAGCGCACCGTGGCGTTGTCGGCCGGCGTGCGGCCTTCCGACGTCTCGCCGGCGCCCGCCGGCAGCATCTCGTAGAGCTTAGCCACCTTGAGATCCTTGTCGCCGATCAGCGGGTAATTCACCGTCTGGCCGGTCGCCGTCTTGATGTCGGCCTGCCACTTGTCGTGGCTCGCAACCGGATCGACGGAAATGCCGATGACCTTGACGTTGCGCTTTTTGAACTCGCCCGCCAGGCCCGCCATCGTGCCGAGCTCGGTGGTGCACACCGGCGTAAAATTCTTCGGGTGGCTGAACAGGATCGCCCAGCCGTCGCCGATCCAGTCATGGAAATTGATCGTCCCTTGTGTGGTTTCGGCGGTGAAGTCCGGCGCGATGTCGTTGATACGAAGGCTCATGGCACATTTCCCCTGCAACAGATTTCGTTAGGAGCAGCACCAAGGCGGCGCTCACGCTCCGGCATTTGCCGCATCTTAGCGCATAAATTGCGGCTGGGAGATAATAGGAAACTCTTGTCGGCGGCGGAACGAGCACTTTCGTGCTACGGACCCGGCGTTGTGGCCGACAATCTTTCGCTTCTGCGAGAACAGCCTGGGCTCAGGCCTTGTTGACCGCCAGCGACGTGGCCAGGTCTTCCATGCGCTGCGCAAGCGCGCCGAGCGCGCTGGTCAGCACGGTGTCGTTCTTGTCGGCCTTGGTCAGCGCTTCGTCGCGCGTCTTGCGCAGCGTCTGCACCTCGGTCTCCATGCCCTTGACCCGCTTCTGCAGCTCCGACAGCTCGTCCATCACCATGATGCCGGCCATCACCGTCAGCCGCTGGTCGCCGATCTCGCCGAACGAATCCTTCAGATGCGAGACATAACGGTCGAAGCGCTCGGCAAGGTCGATCAGGTGCTCTTCCTGGCCCTCGTCGCAAGCCATGCGGTATTGCTTGCCGTCGATGGAAACCGTGACCTGTGCCATGGCCTGCAGCTCCTACCTGTCCAGCACCGCGCGGATGGTTTCCATGGCGGTCACCAAGCGGCGCGACACTTCCTTGTTGGCATCTTCCAGCCGTTCGGCGCGGGCTTCGGAATTGTCGAGTTCCTGCGCCAGCCGGGACCGGTCGGCGTTCATGCGCTGCACTTCAGCCTCGGCTTCGGAATAGTCGCGCTCATGCTCGAGCTTGGCCGCGACGGCGTTTTCCAGGCCCTCGATGGCCTTGCCCAGCCTGTGGATGACTTCCTTGAGTGTGGTTTCCCCGGTCATGGCCTTCGTCCTGTGCCCTGCCCATCACCGAATCGCTCGCGTTCAGAACGCGTTATCCCGGAAACATTAGGCACCGGGTGAAGGCAACGTCAACAAAGCTCTCGCGACTGTCCCCCGCTAACGCTAATGTAGGCCTGCCGCCGGCATCACAAGACCGGCAAATGTGCAGCCGATTTGTTGACTAAAAACCCGCGCCTGCTATGTGTCGCGCACCCTTTCCAGGGCTCGCCCAAGCCCGCAAATCCCCACCCTTGGAGGTACCATGACGTCGCGTGAACAACATGACCGGATGGCCAATGCGATCCGTTTTCTCGCCATGGACGCTGTCGAAAAGGCCCAGTCCGGCCACCCAGGCCTGCCCATGGGCTGCGCCGACATCGCCACCGTGCTGTTCACCAAGTTCCTGAAATACGATCCTCAGAACCCCCATTGGCCGGACCGCGACCGCTTCATCCTGTCGGCAGGCCATGGTTCGATGCTGCTCTATTCGCTGCTGCACCTGACCGGCTACGAGGACATGACCCTCGACCAGATCAAGCACTTCCGCCAGCTGGGGTCGAAAACCGCCGGCCATCCCGAATACGGCCATGCCACCGGTATCGAGACGACGACCGGCCCGCTCGGCCAGGGCCTTGCCAATTCGGTCGGCTTCGCGCTCGGCGAGCGCATCATGAACGCCGCTTTCGGCAACGACCTCGTCAGCCACTACACCTATGTGCTGGCCGGTGACGGCTGCCTGATGGAAGGCGTGTCGCAGGAAGCCATCGCGCTTGCCGGCCACCTCAAGCTGAACAAGCTGATCGTCTTCTGGGACAACAACAACATCTCCATCGACGGCCCGGTCTCGCTTGCCGACAACACTGACCAGGTCGCCCGCTTCCAGGCTAGCGGCTGGAACGCCAGCCACATCGACGGCACCGATCCTGAGGCAATCGCCTATGCCATCGAGGCCGCCCGCCATTCCGACAAGCCGACGATGATCGCCTGCAAGACGACCATCGGCTTCGGCGCGCCGACCAAGGCCGGCACCAACAAGGCGCATGGTTCGCCGCTCGGCGCTGACGAAATTGCCGGCGCGCGCAAGTTCTTCAACTGGGACTCGCCGCCCTTCGAGATTCCGGCCGACATCCTCGACGCCTGGCGCACCGCCGGCAAGGCCGGCGCCAAGCCGCGCACCGACTGGGAAGGCCGTCTGGCCAAGGCTGAGCCCAAGCTCAAGGCCGAGTTCGAGCGCCGCCTCGCCGGCAAACTGCCGTCGAACTTCGATGCCGTCATCGCCGACTACAAGAAGAAGCTGTCGGCCGACAAGCCGAAGGTCGCCACCCGCAAATCGTCGGAAATGGCGCTTGAAGTCATCAATGGCGCTGTGCCCGAGACCATCGGCGGTTCGGCCGATCTCACCGGCTCCAACAACACCAAGACCAGCCAGACCAAGAACATCACGCCTGACGATTACGGCCAGCGCTATGTCCACTACGGCATCCGCGAGCATGGCATGGCGGCCGCGCTCAACGGCCTGACGCTGCATGGCGGCCTCATCGCCTATGGCGGCACCTTCATGTGCTTCTCCGACTATGCCCGCCCGTCGATGCGGCTGGCCTCGCTGATGGGCATCCGCTCGATCTTCGTCATGACCCATGATTCCATCGGTCTCGGCGAAGACGGCCCGACCCACCAGCCGGTCGAACATCTGGCGGCGCTGCGCGCCATTCCCAACCACAATGTCTTCCGACCGGCCGACGCGGTGGAAACCGCCGAATGCTGGCAGATTGCCATTGAGACGGAGAAGACGCCGTCGACCCTGGCGCTGACCCGCCAGAACCTGCCGACGGTGCGCACCGAATACGCGGCCAAGAACCTGTCGAGCCAGGGCGCCTATGAACTGGCCGCGGCTAGCGGTGATGCCGCGGTGACGATCTTCGCCACGGGCTCAGAGGTCGAGATCGCGCTCGGCGCCCGCGACCTGCTTGAAAAGCACGGCCATCCGACCCGCGTCGTGTCGGTGCCTTGCTTCGAGCTGTTCGACCAGCAGAGCGATGCCTACCGCAAGAAGACCATCGGTGACGCGCCGATCAAGATGGCGATCGAGGCCGGCATTCGCCAGGGCTGGGATCACCTGATCGGCTCCGACGGCATCTTCATCGGCATGCATGGCTTTGGCGCTTCCGGCACCATCGAGCAACTCTACCCGCATTTCGGCATCACCGCCGAAGCGGCAGCCAAGGCAGCGGAAGCCCGCCTGCACGCTAAGTAATCACTGCCCAGCCTCGCGAACCGCTCAAGGCGGTTTCGCGGGACTGGACCAACCTAATCGATTTAAATTCAGCTTTCTGCGGCTGGATTCTTGTCCCATCCGCAGCTATGAAGCTGCGGACCCATCTGCCGCCTTTCGAGCTCCCAGGGAGAGTAAAATGACCGTCAGAGTTGCCATCAACGGATTTGGCCGCATCGGCCGCAACATCCTGCGCGCCATCCATGAATCCGGCCGCAAGGATATCGACGTCGTCGCCGTCAACGATCTCGGCCCGGTCGAGACCAACGCCCACCTGCTGCGCTATGACAGCGTGCACGGCCGCTTCCCGCATGAAGTGAGCGTCGATGGCGACCAGATCACCGTCGGCAAGGAAAAGTTCAAGGTTACCGCCATCAAGGACCCGGCGCAGCTGCCGTGGAAGGAACTGGGCGTCGACATCGCGCTCGAATGCACCGGCATCTTCACCGCCCGCGACAAGGCCGCAGCACACCTGACCGCCGGCGCCAAGCGCGTGCTGGTCTCGGCGCCGGCTGAGGGCGCTGACCTCACCGTCGTCTACGGCATCAACCACGACAAGCTGACCAAGGACCACATCGTCATCTCGAATGCGTCCTGCACCACCAACTGCCTGGCGCCGCTGGCCGCCGTGCTGCACGAGACCGTCGGCATCGAAAAAGGCATGATGACGACGATCCACTCCTACACGGGCGACCAGCCGACGCTGGACACCATGCACAAGGATCTCTACCGCGCCCGCGCCGCAGCGCTCTCGCAGATCCCGACCTCGACCGGCGCCGCCAAGGCGATCGGCCTTGTTCTGCCCGACCTCAAGGGCAAGCTCGACGGCATCTCGATCCGCGTGCCGACCCCGAACGTCTCGGTCGTCGACTTCAAGTTCATCGCCAAGCGCGCCACCACCGTGCAGGAGGTCAACGAAGCCGTGATCGCTGCCTCCAACGGCAAGCTCAAGGGCATTCTCGGCGTCACCCATCACCCGAATGTCTCGATCGACTTCAACCATGATCCGCGCTCCTCGATCCTGGCGCTCGACCAGACCAAGGTCATGGACGGCAACTTCGTTTCGGTGCTGTCCTGGTACGACAATGAGTGGGGTTTCTCGAACCGCATGGGCGACACCGCGGTCGCCTTCGGCAAGACCATCGCCTGATCGCAGACCCACGTCTGACAGCTTCAAACGCCCGGCTTTGCCCGGGCGTTTTCATTTGCCGGGACAGGAACGTCCCTATCGTTAGAAAATCAGCGGCATAGGGCAAAAAACCACCCTCCCGCCTTGCACTGGCCATGCCTTCGCCCCACTCTCCCGTAAATCGGGAGAAAGAGGAATTCGAGGGGCAAGTCACGGATGGAGCATGCGATCTATCTCGTCACGCTGGTCGGCACAGCGCTCGTCGTCGCCGCCGCGTTTTCGAGCCTGATCGCCTTCCGCTTCGGCGCCCCGCTGCTGCTCTTGTTCCTCTGCATCGGCCTCGCCACCGGCACTGACGGCCTCGGCATCGAATTCGACAATGCGCGCGTGGCATATTTTGCCGGCTCACTGGCGCTGGCGGTCATCCTGTTCGATTCGGGTTTCGGCACGCCGCTCAACGCGCTGCGCCAGGCGGCCGGGCCGGCATTGTCGCTGGCGACCTTCGGCGTGATCCTGACCACCGGCCTGTTCGGCGCCGCCGCCTATTATCTGCTCGACCTCAGCTGGCTGGAATCGTTCCTGCTGGGGGCCGCCGTCGCCTCGACCGACGCGGCCGCGGTGTTCTTCCTGCTGCGCGCCGGCGAGATCAATCTGCGCGAGCGCGTGCGTGCGACCCTGGAAGTCGAATCCGGCACCAACGACCCGATCGCCATCTTTCTGACCATCACCCTGGTCGAGGTCATCGCCGCCCATGCCAATCCTGAGACCCATGTGCTGGTCACCAATCTGGTCCTCGGTTTCGTGCTCAATATGGGCCTCGGCGCCATTGTCGGCGCGCTTGGCGGCCTTGCCATCGTACGCCTCGTCGACCGGCTCAACCTCGACCACGGCCTGTTGCCGATCTTCGTGCTGACCTTGTCGCTGATGGTGTTTGCCGCCGCCGGCGCCATTGGCGGCTCCGGCTTCCTGGCGGTCTATCTCGCCGGGCTGATCGCCGGCAATTCCGACATCCGCGCCGTCACCATCCTGAAACGCTTCCAGGACGGCATGTCATGGCTGGCGCAGATCATCATGTTCCTGATCCTCGGCCTGTTCGCGACGCCGTCGCAATTTCCGGCGATCCTGGTGCCGGCGGTGCTGCTTGGCCTGTTCCTGATGTTTGTGGCGCGCCCGGTCGCCGTCTGGCTCTGCCTGATCCCGTTCCGCCTGCCGCGCCCCGAGGTCGCTTTCGTGTCCTGGGTCGGCCTGCGCGGCGCGGTCTCCATCCTGCTTGCCATCACCCCGCTGCTCGGCGGACTGGAGAACGGCCGCGTCATCTTCAATGTCGCCTTCATCATCGTGCTGGTGTCGCTGGTGGTGCAGGGCTGGACGGTCGGCCCGCTGGCGCGCCGCCTCGGCCTGATCGTACCGGCAAGACTGGGTCCGCTGGACAAGGTCGAGCTAGAACTGCCGGGCTCGGCCCACCACGAGCTTCTCGCCTACCGCGTCGCACCCGGCAGCCCGGTGGCGCGCGGCGAGCGCATCCCGCGCTGGGCCAGGCCTTCGCTGGTGCTGCGCGACGGCCGCTCGATGCGCTTCCAGGACATGGGCCGGCTCGCCGCCGGCGACCAGGTCTATATCTTCGTGCCCGACCGCTATCCGCGCCTGCTCGACAAGCTGTTCGCCAGCCGCGCCGTGGTCGACCCCGAGGATGCCGATTTCTTCGGCGCCTTCGCCGTCGATCCGGCCCGCTCGGCCGGAGAACTGGAAGCAGCCTACACGCCGGGCCTGACCGAGGCCGAGCAGAAGCTGACCGTCGGCGCGCTGGTGGCGGCAAGGCTCGGCGGCCATGCCGAATATGCCGACCGGGTGCTGATCGGCCCGATCGAGCTGATCGTCCGCGACGTCGACGACAAGGGCAAGATCACAGGGCTCGGCCTGTCCTTCGAGCCGACCGCGCCGGTGGCGCGGGTGCCGGTTTTCTTGAGCGCCGGCGAGATGGGCGATCGTCTCTCTGCCTTCATCCGCAACTGGCGCAAGCCGGTGGAGACTGCAGAGGCGCGAGCCGACGAGAAGCCGGCTCCGGAGCCGGAAAAGGCAACGACAGAGAGCTGACAAGGCAACCGTCCGCGCTGCCTTCGATCAAAGCTTCAAATTTTCGCTGCCGCCCCGGCTCAAGCCTTGCATCGTCATCGATGCAAGGTATGGTCCCGGCGATTTTTCACCGAAAGGAACCAGCATGGCCGCCTTCAAGACACTCGACGATATCGGCAATATCAGCGGCAAGCGCGTGCTGGTGCGGGTCGACCTCAACGTGCCTGTCGCCGACGGCAAGGTCACCGACGCCACCCGCATCGAACGCATCGCGCCGACCATCGCCGAACTGTCCGGCAAGGGCGCCAAGGTCATCCTGCTCGCCCATTTCGGCCGGCCGAAGGACGGCCCCACGCCGGAATTCTCGCTGGAGCCGATTGCCAAGGCGACGGCAGAGGTGCTTGGCCGCCCCGTCGGCTTCGCCTCGGATTGCGTCGGCGACACGGCCGGAAGCGCTGTCGCTGCCATGAACAAGGGCGATGTGCTGCTGTTGGAAAACACCCGTTTCTACAAGACCGAGGAAAAGAACGATCCTGATTTCACCGAGCGGCTTGCCGCCAATGGCGACATTTTCGTCAACGACGCGTTCTCGGCTGCCCATCGCGCCCACTCCTCGACCGAAGGCCTGGCGCGGCTGTTGCCGGCCTATGCCGGCCGCACCATGCAGGCCGAGCTCGAGGCGCTGGAGAAGGGGCTCGGCAATCCCGTCCGTCCGGTCGTTGCCATTGTCGGCGGCGCCAAGGTCTCGACCAAGATCGACCTGTTGATGAACCTGGTGAAGAAGGTCGACGCGCTGGTCATCGGCGGCGGCATGGCCAACACCTTCCTTGCCGCGCGCGGCACTGCTGTCGGCAAGTCGCTGTGCGAGCATGATCTTGCTCCGACCGCCAAGCAGATCATGATCGAGGCCGCCGAGGCCGGCTGCGCCATCATCCTGCCGGTCGACGGCGTCGTCGCCAAGGAATTCAAGGCGGGCGCCGCTTGCCAAACCGTCGCCATCTCGGACGTGCCGGCCGACGGCATGATCCTCGACGTCGGCGAAAAGACCGTGAAGGCGATCGGCGAATGGATCGACCGCGCCGCGACACTGGTCTGGAACGGCCCACTCGGCGCCTTCGAGATCGAGCCTTTCGACCACGCGACGGTAGCAGCAGCAAAGCATGCGGCGGCCCGCACCACGGCCGGAAAGCTGGTCTCGGTCGCCGGCGGCGGCGATACGGTGGCCGCGCTCAACCATGCCGGCGTCGCCGACGACTTCACCTATGTCTCGACCGCCGGCGGCGCCTTCCTGGAATGGATGGAAGGCAAGCCGCTGCCCGGCGTCGACGTGCTGAAGCACTGAAGCGATCAACATAGAGAGAGCCCCGGGAGGCAGCTGAGACTTTCAATCGATTCGAGCTTTCCGATGCCATTCCTTTGGCGGTAGACTTCCGTTAAGCGCGGAACAACACCGTCCAAGGAGAAGCAAGAATGAGCGAACGTCTCGAAGACATTGCCGCCGCGATCGTGGCCGGCGGCAAAGGCCTGCTGGCAGCCGACGAAAGCTCCGGCACCATCAAGAAGCGCTTCGACGTCATCGGTGTCGAATCGACCGCCGACAGCCGCCGCGACTACCGCGAGATGATGTTTCGCGCCAAGGACGCGATGACGAAATACATCTCTGGCGTCATCCTCTATGACGAGACCATCCGCCAGAAGGCCGCCGACGGCACGCCGCTGGTCGACATCATCAAGGCCGCGGGCGCCATTCCCGGCATCAAGGTCGACGCCGGCGCGAAGCCTTTGGCCGGCTTTCCCGGCGACACCATCACCGAAGGCCTCGACGGCCTGCGCGACCGCCTTGCCGACTACTACAAGCTCGGCGCCCGCTTCGCCAAATGGCGCGCGGTGATCGACATCGACACCGGCAAGGGCGTGCCCTCGGCCAATTCGATCGCCTCCAACACCCACGCGCTCGCCCGCTATGCGGCACTTTGCCAGGAAGCCGGCATCGTGCCGATCGTCGAGCCGGAAGTGCTGATGGACGGCGCCCACGACATCGACACCTGCTACGCCATCTCGAAGGCGACGCTGATCAAGCTTTATGATGAACTCCATGCGGCCGGCGTCGTGCTCGAAGGCACGATCCTGAAGCCCAACATGGTGCTGTCGGGCAAGAAGTCCGGCACCGTGGACAGTCCCGAAAAGGTCGCCGAGATGACCATAAAACTGTTCCGCGAGACGGTACCCGCGGCTGTGCCGGGCATCGCCTTCCTCTCCGGCGGCCAGGAGGACGAGGAGGCGACCGCCAACCTCAACGCCATCAATGCCATCGGCCCGCATCCGTGGAAGCTGACCTTCTCCTACGGCCGCGCCCTGCAGGCCGCCCCGCAGAAGGCCTGGAGCGGCAAGGCATCGAACGTCGCCGCCGGCCAGGCCGCCTTCACCCATCGCGCCCACATGAACCATCTGGCGGCCTTGGGAAAATGGAAGGCGAACCTCGAACAGGCCGCCTGACCCACATCTTCTTTTCCTCTTTCAAACCCGGGCCGATGCGCCCGGGTTTTTGTTTGTGCCGAGCCCGGCCTTGGGGCCGAGCCTGCCCGTCCTTATCTCCCTTTCGGCAAAAACCGCTGGGCGATGTCGGTTCGCGCCCATCCCAAACGTCCTTGGGGTGACAGACAGGGAGAAATTCATGCCTCGCAACAAGGTGGTTTCGCGCGAAGACTGGTTTCAGGCACACAAGGCGCATCTGGCGCGCGAGAAGGAGCTGACGCGGTTGCGCGAGCGCATCGCGGCCGAACGACGTGAATTGCCCTGGCTGAAGATCCGCAAGGATTACGTCTTCGACACCGAGCAGGGCCCGAAGAACCTGGCTAGCCTGTTCGGCGCCAACAGCCAGCTCATCGTCTATCACTTCATGATGACGCCAGGGTCGGATCATCGCTGCGAAGGCTGCTCTTTCCTCGCAGACCACATAGACGGCGCCAACCAGCATCTCAGGCATCACGACGTATCATTGGTGGTGATCGCGCGCGCGCCGCTGGCGGAGCTGCTGCCCTACAAGCAGCGCATGGGCTGGAAGTTCGACTGGGTGTCGTCCTATGCCTCGGATTTCAACTTCGACATGCAGGTCTCCTTCACCGACAAGCAGATCGCCGCCGGCGACACCACCTACAATTTCGACACGCGTCCGCGCACGTCGAAGGACCTTCCCGGCACCAGCGTGTTCTACAAGGACGAGAACGGCGACATTTTCCTCACCTTTATGTCGCGCGCCCGCGGCGGCGAGGCGCAGATCGGTACCTATGAGTATCTCGATATGACGCCGAAGGGCCGCGACGAGACCGGCCCCTACCAAAGCCTGATGGACTGGGTGCGGCTGCATGACGAGTATCAGGACAGGCAGGCCGACAAGCCCAGCTGCTGCGACTAGAGCAATCCCAGGAAAAGTGTGAAGCGGTTTTCCCGGGAAAAGCGCGTAGCGCTTTCCCTTGGGAATTGCGTCAAGCAAAGAGATGCGCGTTCACCTCAGCTCGAACATGCGCTAAGCCTGCCGCCAATCTATAACGGTACCGCCATGCGCTTCCCGGCCCTTCTCACCTGGCTCGCTTACCCTGTCTATGTCTGGCAGGGGCTCGGCGTGCGTCGTCGCACCACCCGCATGCTGCCGGCACAAGGGCCGGTCATGCATGAGATATCGGGCAAGGCGCCGGCAATCTCGCTGCTGGTGCTGGGCGATTCCTCAGCCGCTTCGGTCGGCATCGGCAATTCCGAGGATGGGCTGGCCGCGCAGCTTGCCGTGATGGTCGCGCAGCGCACCGGCAACGCCGTGCGCTGGCGCGCCGCCGGTTTCAACTCGGCAACGTCGGGCCAGATCCGCGACCATGTGCTGCCCAATCTGTCGGCCGATCCGTGGACGCATATCGTGCTCGCCATCGGCACCAACGACACCAAGAATTTCCACTCGGTGCCGCGCTTCAAGAAAGAGTTCGGTGGCCTGCTATACGCACTTCGGGCCAAATGGCCGGAGGCGCGCGTCGTCTGGTCGCCGGTGCTGGAATTCACCCGCGCGCCGGCCATGCCGCCGCTGCTGGGCAAGATTCTCGAGATCCGCGCCACTGCAATGAACCGCATGGGCGAGCGCCTGTGTTTCGAGCGCGGCGCCGTACCCGCCCCGCGGCTGCCGATCACCAATCCGGAAGAGGGTTTTGCCTCCGACGGTTTTCATGCCTCGGAAGCAGGCTACCGGGCCTGGGCCGAACATCTGCTTGGGCAGGTCCTCGCCGATTGACCAGAGCGCGCACCGGCTCAGGCTAGCCGGTTCGGAGAACTGGATCGGTTATTTTCGAAATACTGTTGATTGCAGGCTGCCTCCAATGGATTGGCAGCAGAATATTTCAAGTCAAAACAACAGGGATGCGCCAAACAGGCGTTACTTCTTCAACACCGCCTTGCGGATTCACTACTGCTGGGTCATTCTGCCATTGGGCAAGGGGGTTGGGTGGCATGTCGAACATTGCCGGCAAAGCATATGCCATGAATGTGCTGACGCCGATGCGGCCTCGGTGGACCTGGATCCAGCACCTGATTTTCATGGTGGCCCGCGCCGGGCCCGCGCAGCTGTCGGGTTTGCTTGGACTGAAGCTCATTCATTTCGCGCGTTGGGTGATCATCCGGCGCGACCAATGGCCTGATCTCGGCCAGGGCAAGCAGGCCATCCAGAACGACTACATGCTGTTCCTGTCCAACTTCAACGGCACCTGGGACCAGTATATCGACGCCTTCGCCGACGGCATTCCGAGCGGCCTGGACATGTTCTGGTACGCCAGCACCAAGTATCCGCACTCGATCCCGATCTCGAGCTTCAAGGACTATATCGGCGCCAACCAGATCCATACCAACTACTATTACAACGCCACGCCGGGTGCCGCGCAGCGCGACATCAAGGCAGCGCTGCGCGTGCGCAATGAAGTGCTAAAGCTCGCCAGGCTTCATGCCGGTGGCGACCCGAAGGCGTTCGCGCAGGCTTACAGGCAGGCGCTTGTGAAGGTGGCCAATTCGCTGGCCTCGCCCGGCTTTGCCCCGATCGCCTCGGTGGCGACGCGCAAGGCCGACAAGGCGCGGCACGAATTCATCGACATGCTGAACAAGAAGCATGGGGCGGCCAATGCCAAACCTTGACGGCGGCCACTATTTCCTGACGGTCCTGGCTCCCATCCGGGTCGACATGATGATCGACCCGGAAATCGGCCGTTCGCGCTCGCACCGGCAGATGCTGGCGCAGAAGCTGGCGCTGATGGCCACGGGAAAGCAGACGGCGGTATCGCCGCCGGATGCATGGCCGTCGCCCTTCTCGCGCAACACGCTGAACCATCTCGCGCGCTTCGTCATCATCAACGGCCAGCCTTCAACGGACGCATTTCGGGCGATGCGCTGGTCGGCGCCATACGCAGCGTCAATCCGCTGGCGCCGCAGTCTGTCGACCAGCTGGGCACGCCCTTTCTGCTGTTCGCGGCCGATATTGACGCACAGGCGAAGGGCGATGCGCTGCGCGCCTACACCGATCAATTGTGGGCGACGATGCAAAGCGATCTGACGGTCATTTTCGGCCATTGCGTCGGCTTTGACGGTGTCAAAACGGCCGAGGATTTTCACGCCTATATCAAACGCTGCCAGATCGAGACGACGATGCCGTTCAACGACTACTGGCCGGACGGCCTCGACGTCAAAGACAAGAAGCTGGAGATCGGCGCGCTCAAGCCCGTTGGCATCGCCACGGCAGGCGCGATCGCAATCTGGCTTGCGATCCTCCTCCTGCACGGCATCTTCGCTGTCTTCGGCGTTCACAATGCTTTTGCGCAATGGATCGCGACGGCAGCCACATGGGGCGTCGCCGTGGTTTCGCTGCTGGTCCTCGTGACGTTGCTCATGGCCTGGAGCCTGTATCGCAAGGTCTTCCAACAGGGCATGACGCCGTTTCCAACCGCACCCGGCGCCGACCTGCCTTCGGTGCTGAAATCGCTGTTCATCCAGCAGCATTTCACCCGCTTCGCCATCGAAGCGCAGGGCCTTGACGACACAGCACTTCACGCCCGCTTCGGTGCCTTTCTCGGCGCCATAAAACCGGAGGATCCGACGGGACCCACACAGCAGGCCGGAGAAATCCGGGCGCCGGCGGCGGAGTGGGCAAGATGATCGAGCTCGACCTTCCCGACATCCAGGGCAACATCCATCGCCCCTATGGCCGTTTTGGCTTTCCGCACAGCCGGCATCTGTTTTTCACCATCGCTGACGCTGCTGCCGGCCGGCTGTTCGTGCAAGGCATCCGGCCGCGCATCACCACCGCCGAGCCATGGGGCAAGTCGGAGGCTGGCGGCGCCGGACCCACACTGCTGCCCAAGCCGCCGATCACGCTCAACATCGGCTTCACCTTTCTCGGCCTGCGCGCGCTCGATTTGCCGACCCGTACGCTGCGACTTTTGCCCGACGAGTTCATCGACGGCATGGGCTGCCGCGCCGACATCCTCGGCGATGTCGAAGGCAGCGCGCCGCAGCGGTGGGACCCGGTGTGGCGCTCGCATCTCGACGGCGCCGTTCGGCCGGTTCATGTCTGGGTGTCGCTCAATGTCGGCGCCAACCCCGACGGCACGCCGCTGCCTGAACTTGCCCAGTGGACGACATGGCTGCAGGAACTCGCGGCAAAGTCCAGTGGCGGCGTGGCTCTCCTCGCAGGGCACGGAGCCGACGGACAAGGCTTTTGGCAGGATTCCGCCGCGCTGATGGACCCCGGTCCCGACGGCACGATGGTCCCGCAGCCGAAGGAGCCCTTCGGCTTCACCGACGGCATCAGCGATCCGGTCTTTCGCGGCCAGTTTCAGGCCGACGCAGAGGCGCGCGCCGTCATCGGCGCCGGCAAGATCGCTGAGGGCCCCTACGATCCCAAGACCAGCTGGAAAGCGCTGGAAACCGGCGAGTTCATCCTCGGTCAGGTCGACGAGGGCCAGGAATTTCCGGTCGCCACGCAGCCGCCCGGTTTTGCCCGCAACGGCACCTTCATGGTCTGGCGCAAGCTGCGCCAGGACGTGCCGGGGTTCGAGGCCGAGATGCGGCGGCAGGCGGCCCTGTGGAAGCAGGTTACCGGCATTGCCGACGACGTGGAGGCCTATGAGACCGTCTCGGCCAAGCTGGTCGGCCGCTGGCGGTCCGGCATTCCCCTGCTGGCCGCGCCGAGCTGGGCCGACCATCAGCGTTTGATGGTCGAATGGGCGGATTGCATCGATCCCGCGTTGCGCAAGCCGCGCGAAGACGCCAAGCACCAGGAACGGCTCGCCGCCTTTGCCCGGCTGCTCACCGGCTTCCGTTACGGCGATGATCCCGACGGCGCCAAATGCCCGTTCGGCGCCCACATTCGCCGCGCCAATCCGCGCGACATGCTCGACCCGCTGCTGAGCGACACGCATGGGGCAAGCACGCTCACCAACCGCCGCCGCATCCTGCGCCGCGGGCTGCCCTATGCCGATCCCGACGGCGAACGGGGCGTCATCATGATGGCGATCTGTTCGAGCATTTTCCGGCAGTTCGAATTCATCCAGCAACAATGGATGAGCTACGGCCTGGATTTCGAAGCCGGCAATGACACCTGCCCATTGACCGGCAACCGCGCAGAATCCAGCAAGCACGTCATTCCGGCCGGGCCGGCCAATGCCACACCCTTCATCGCGGCGAACCTGCCTGAATTCGTGACGACGCGCGGTGGCGATTACTTCTTCGTCCCCAGCCTCACCGCAATTCGCATGATCGCCATGGGAACGGTCGACCCGACCTGATCGCGACCGGCTGAGGGCAGAAGCGCCCGGAACCGCTGGCGAAAGAGGCGAGAGATGCGCTCTATGTCCAGTGCCCCAGCGCGCCGGCCAGCGCGATGGCGGCCATGGCAAGCAGCGCCAGCTTCCAGAAATCGCCGCGCCGCCTCAAGCCCGGCCAACCGAGCGGCTTGATCAGCTGAATGGCCATCATGCCGATGATGACAAGGGCGAGCAGTTTCGACATGCAGCCTTTGACCAGCATCGCGGACGGCTGTCAAAGCGCTTCTTGCATGGTCTTTGCCAATCCGGCCATTCCTGACAATCGGCTCGGTTCCGGGCCGCTCGCAAAGCACCTCGCAGCTTTCTTCAGCGACCTGACAGGCTCCTGACAGACTGCTGTCAGGAGGGGTGTGCGATAGTGTCTCCATCAGAGAAGAGGAGACGGTCATGAACAGCTTCGGTATTTTGAACAGCGTACAGCACTATGTCGGCAAGATCCGCACGATGCGCAATGAAGTCCGTACCCAGCGCTTCATGAACTCCTTGCCGGCAGACATCCGCAAGGACATTGGCTGGCCCGATATGTATGAAGGTCACCGCCGCATGCGTGAGATCTGAGGCTTTTTTTCATGGCAATGCTTGGATACGGCCCCTGCCACGCCCAGATCATTGACATGAACCTTGGGCAGCGATGCCTCGTGACTGGCGGAACACCTTTCGACGGTCGCCACGCACAATGCTGAAGGCTCCTGACAGAATGCTGTCAGGAGCGCCATGCCATAAACGTGTCAGGAGACATGAATGGTGAAGAGCTGGAACGACAGGCTGAACACGCCAGGCATCAATGGCGTGAAACCGACGCCGCGCACGATGGGCGACGTCGTCGAGGGCCAGCCGATGCTGGTGCCGACGGCCCGTCAGGTCGATGATTTCATCCGCTCCATACCCAAAGGCGTCGAGATGGACGTCCGCGCCTTGCGCACGGCGCTCGCCATCGAGCACGGGGCGCAAGTGACATGTCCGGTCACCATCGGCTATCATCTGCGCACTGTTGCAGAAGCCGCCAACGAGGATCTCGAACGCGGCATGACGTTGAGCGATATCGCACCGTTCTGGCGCGTGCTCGACACCAACGCGCCGACGACGAAGAAACTGTCCTTCGGCGCGGAATTCGTCGCCGCGCAGCGTAAGCGCGAAGGATTGAAACCATAATGGATGTCGCCCGGGCCCGGTTCAGGGACCACGACATTCATAGAAACGCAGCCGAGGGACCATACGATGCGCCGTGCCGACAGGCTCTTCCAGATCGTGCAGCATCTGCGCGGTGGCAGATTGGTCACCGCCCAGAAGCTTGGCACCTGGCTCGAGGTTTCCGAACGAACCATCTACCGCGATATTGCCGATTTGCAGTCGACCGGGGTGCCGATCGACGGCGAGGCGGGCGTTGGCTACATGATGAGGGAGGGTTTCGACCTTCCGCCGCTGATGTTCACCCGTGACGAGATCGTGGCGCTGGTTGCCGGCGCCCGGATGGTGCGCGCCTTTGGCGGTGCTGCCATGGCGCGGGCCGCCGACGAGGCGCTGGTCAAGATCGGCGCCGTGCTGCCCGACGCCGAAAAGGACCGCATCGCCCGCACCGAGATCCATACGCCCATGTGGGTGGTGAGCGATGCTGCCCGTGAGGCGATCGACCTGATCGAGCGCGCCGTCGAGAAGCGCCAGGTGCTGACCATCGACTATCGCGACGAGGCCGGCCGCAGCACCGGGCGCGATATCCGCCCGCTCGGCCTGTGGTTCTGGGGCAAGGTGTGGACGCTGATCGCCTGGTGCGAGATGCGCGAAGATTTCCGCGCCTTCCGCATCGACCGCATCGCCTCGGTGGTCATCGCCGGCCGCATCTTCAAGCCGGAGCGCGGCAAGCAGCTCGCCGATTTCTACCGCGCGGTCGAACGTTCGGAGGATTACGGCATGACGCCGGACCGGGCGGCGCGAAGCTGAGATCGCAATAAAAAAGCCCGCTCGAAGCGGGCTTTTTTATTGGTCTGTCGCAGACCTTATTCCTCGTCGTCGGAATCTTCTTTCTTGGACTTGAGCGCCGACAGCTTGGCGAACACGGCATTGGCGTCGAGCTCGGCATCCTCGTCCTTCGGCTTCTCCGGCGCCGGCACCAGGCGCTCGGTCAGGGCCGCCGGCAGCAGCGTATCGCCGACAGGCTGCGCCTGTTCGCGGCCGCGCGAGGCGCGGTTGACTTCCATGTCGAGGTCGATCTGCGAGGCGAGACCCAGCGTCACCGGATCCATCGGCTGCAGATTGGCCGAGTTCCAGTGCTTGCGCTCGCGGATCTGCTCGATCGTCGACTTGGTGGTGCCGACGAGGCGCGAAATCTGCGCGTCCTTCAATTCCGGATGGTTGCGCACCAGCCACAGGATGGCATTGGGCCGGTCCTGGCGCTTCGACAGCGGCGTGTAGCGCGGACCTTTGCGCTTGGATTCCGGCACCCGCACCTTCGGATCGGACAGCTTCAGGCGCTGGTTCGGATCCTTCTCGGCGCGCGCGATCTCGTCGCGGGTCAGCTGTCCGGTCATGATCGGGTCCATGCCCTTGATGCCTTGCGCCGATTCGCCGTCGGCGATCGCCTTGACCTCGAGCGGATGCAGCCCGCAGAACTGCGCGATCTGCTCGAAGGAGAGCGCGGTGTTGTCGACCAGCCAGACGGCGGTCGCCTTGGGCATCAGCAGCGTATTGGCCATTTCAAAAATCCTTCTCGTTCGCCCGCGTTCCCGCGCGGGCGGTGGTTTAGAGCCACCAAAATGGGAAATTCGCGGCCTGTATAACCGCTCCGCTGCCGTTTCGCAATGTTTTTGGCAGGAGGGCGCAGCCGCCGGGCGCGAGACCGCGTGGAGGTCGGAAAAGGCCTCAGCCTCGGCGATCGCTGATGCGGAGTCGGTAAAAGGCGGTCCAAAACGACAAAACCCGCCGGACAAGGTCCAGCGGGCTCGGAACCGGCGACGGGAAACCGTCTGCGGCGGCTCTTGCTTCTGCCGCGTGGTCAAGCCTTAGCGGCCGACCATGCTTCGAGTTAGATCGCCTTGCGGGCGATCCGCTCGATATCGCCACGGCTGATGCCGAGGTCGTTGAGCTGACGGGCGTTGAGCTTGTTCAGCTCGCGCACGGTCTCGTTGTACATACGCCAGTTACGGAAAGCGCGGATCGGGTTCATGGTATTCCTCCATTTGGTGGATCAATTCGTTTCGATGACGCTTAGATAGGCAGTGCTGCCCACGAATTGAACAGACGTCTTTGCATAGCCGCAATGCAAATGCTGCATTGCACAATTAAGGTTCTGTTCATCTTGCCGGCAGGCGACACACGCCCAGGGCGTGTCGAGATTCAGGTCAGGCCGAGTCGAAAATGGTGGCGTCCGAGAACCGGAGCGGAGCGTACTTTTCGTACGTGAGCACCGGAAGCGCAGGACGCCATCATTTGCAGACCGGCCTCACCTGAACCCTCGATATGCCCTAGCCGACGTCGAGAACGATCTTGCCGATATGCTCGCCCTCTTCCATGCGCTCATGCGCGCGCCAGGCATCAGTCAGCGGGAAGATCATGTCCATGACCGGTGACACCTTGCGGGTGCCGAGCAGCGGCCACACCTGCGCTTCCAGCGACGCGGCGATCGCTGCCTTGAACTCGACCGTGCGTGGCCGCAGAGTCGAGCCGGTATGGGTCAGCCGCTTGACCATGATTTTTGAAAAGTCGGCGCTCGCCACCGCACCGGCCTGGACGGCGATCTGGACGATCCGGCCCTCGACCGCCGCCGCCTCGTAGTTGCGCGCGACATAGTCGCCGCCGACCATGTCGAGGATGACGTCGGCGCCCTTGCCGCCGGTGGCATCCTTGACCGCGGTGACGAAATCCTCCTCGCGGTAGTTGATCGCCCGGTCGGCGCCAAGCTTCAGGCAGGCGTCGCACTTTTCCTTCGAACCGGCGGTGGCGATGACAGTGGCGCCGAAGGCCGAGCCCAGCTGGATCGCCGTGGTGCCGATGCCGGACGAGCCGCCATGGACGAGCAGCGTCTCGCCTTTCTTCAGGCCGCCGCGCTCGAACACGTTGTGCCAGACGGTGAAATAGTTCTCCGGCACGGCGGCGGCTTCCGTATGGGTGAAGCCGGCGGGCAGCGGCAGCACGCTGCCGGCATGAACCTTGACATATTCGGCATAGCCGCCACCGGGGGTGAGCGCGCAGACCCGGTCGCCGATGCGCCAGCGCGATATCTCGTCGCCAAGGGCCGCCACTTCGCCCGATGCCTCGAGGCCCGGCAGGTCGGACGCGCCGGGCGGTGGCGGATAGGCGCCCTTGCGCTGCTGCACGTCGGGCCGGTTGACGCCGGCGGCACGCACCCGGATCAGGATTTCGCCGGGGCCGGGCACCGGCACGTCGCGCGTTTCCGGTTTCAGCACCCGCGGCCCACCGGGCTGCGAAATTGCGATGGCCGTCATCCTGGCCGGAATTTTGTGTCCGCTCGCCATGAAATTTCCCGTCTCGATCTTGCCGGTCTGTCGCCGGCTGCCAGTTTCTTGCCGACTGTTTGCATCAGCACCCCTGCCCTATGTATGCTGATTGCCGGATCAGGCAAATGCTGAAATCAGGCCAATACTGATCAGGGAGGAGCGACGATGGCGATCTTCGACGACGAACCCAAAAAGAAAGCCCGGCCGCATGAGATCGGACAGGATCTGTCGCTGCTTTCGGTCGGTGACCTGACCGAGCGGATCGGCATATTGCGCGACGAGATTGCCCGGCTGGAAGCCGAACTCCAGGCCAAGGGCAGCACCAAATCGGCGGCCGAAGCCCTGTTTCGCCGCGGCTAGTTTTTGCGCTAGTTTTCAGCGCCGAAGCATTCGCCGCCGAAAAGCCCGAATGCGCCTGTCTTCAAAGCTGCCCCCGTTTTCAGAACTGACAAGCCCCTCGAGCCGGATCAAAACATGTTTGCAAGCTACAGACCGATCCTCTCGCTGCTTCGCGGCACCGCTTTCCTGCTTGCGGCATCGGGGTTGCACGGCCTGCTGCTGCCGCTGCGTGGCCAGCTCGAAGGATTTTCAACCGCGTCGCTCGGCCTGATGGGCACGGCCTGGGCCGGCGGCTTCGTCACCGGCTGCTTCTTCGCACCGCGCCTGGTACGCCGCGCCGGCCACGTCAGGGCCTTCGGCGCCTTTGCCGCGTCGGGCGCCATCGTCGCTTTGCTCACCGGTCTGATCATCGACGAATATGTCTGGATCCTGCTGCGCGCCTTCACCGGCTTCACCATGGCCGGCGCCTTCATGGTCATCGAAAGCTGGCTGAACGAGAAGGCCACCAATGAGAACCGCGGCACCGTTTTCGGCCTCTATATGATGGTCACCTATGCCTCGATCATGGGAGGCCAGATGATCGTTGCCGGCGGCGACGTCAGATCGGCATCGCTGTTCATGATCACCGGCATCTTGTTCTGCCTGTCGCTGATCCCGACCGCCGTGTCGTCGGCTTCGTCTCCCAAACCGTTGCAGGACGTCAAGCTCGACGTCAAAGGGCTTTATGCCAACTCACCGGTGTCGGCGATCGCTTGCCTGCTGGTCGGCATCGCCAATGGCGCCTGGGGCACGCTGGGTGCGGTCTACGGCGCCCGCATCGGCATTTCCACGGCCGAGATCGCACTGATGATGAGCCTTGTCGTCGTTGCCGGCGCGGCCATGCAGCTTCCGGCCGGCCGCCTCTCCGACAAGACCGACCGCCGTTTCGTGCTGGCCGGCGCCGCATTCGGCGGGGCGTTGGTTGCGATCCTGATTTTCCTGTTCGAACCGCGCTCGGCTGTCTTTGTCATCGTCTTGACCGCCGCTTACGGCGCCTTCGCCTACACGCTCTATTCGATCGCCGTGGCGCATGCCAACGACCACGCGCGGTCGGAGGACTTCGTCAAGGTCTCGGGCGGCCTGCTGCTTCTGTACGGCTTCGGCACCATGATCGGGCCCTTGCTGGCCGCCGCTTTGATGGGTTGGCTCCGCCCCGAAGGGCTGTTCCTGGCCACCGCGCTGGCGCATCTGAGCCTCGCCGCCTACACGCTGCTGCGCATCAGTCGCCGCGCGCCGGTGCCGATCGAAGACCGCGATGCCTTCAAGACCCAGCCGGCCGACCGCTCGGTCACCCCTGAAGCATTGCGGCTGGACCCCAGAAGAAAAGCTGAAGTCGACGGTTGAGATTCGAAAAGCTTTGCCTCACAAATACAGGCATGATCTTTTCAGACGCCTTCATGGCGATTGCCGATCCCAACCGGCGCTATCTCTTAGAAGAGCTCCGGCGCGGCCCGAAAACCGTCAACGAGCTGGCCGCCGGCCTGCCAGTCTCACGCCCGGCCGTTTCCCAGCACTTGAAAGTATTGCTCGACGCCGGCCTGGTCCACGCCAAGGCCGAAGGCACGCGGCGGGTCTATACGGTCAGCAATGCCGGCTTCCTCAGGCTCAATATTTGGCTTGATCAGTTCTGGGAAGCATAGGCCGGCGCGACGCGGAAAATACAGCCGGTCCTAGCTCCCCTGGTTTCATGACAGGAGGACCAGCCGATGCGACGCGAAGTGATACTTGGTGCCGTGACTGCGGCTAATCTGGTGCTGTTTGCAGCAACCGCTTTGATGCAGATTCTTCCGGCCAAAGCGCAGGACGCCGTCGGCATCTTGCGCGGCAGCGGGCTTGAGATCGTCGATGGCGAGGGCCGCCTGCGCTCCAGCATTTCCATCCTGCCGGCGGCGGCGGGCGAGGCCGAGACCGTGCTGTTTCGGCTGATCACGCCAAACGGCCAGCCCTCGGTCAAGATCGCTGCCTCGACCGCCAGCGCCGGATTGAGTTTCGTCGGCGGCGATGATTTGAGCTACGTCATCCTGGACGCCGACGGCGCCGAAACCCGGCTCAAGATGGTGGAGCCGGAAGGACGCGAGAAGCTGATAGCGCCATAACTCGGCGCAGCATCGCGATCAGCCGTTGTTGTAGGGGAAGAACTTGAAATAGGGCTGCGCCTCCTCGATCACCCTGGCGAAAGAGGGCCGCTTGAGCAGGCGGTCGTGATAGCGTTTCACGGCCGGATATTTGTCGCCGAACGGCTCGACCTTGTTGGCATAGAACAGCGCCGGCGAGGCCGCACAGTCGGCCATGGTGAAAGTGTGTCCGGCCGCCCAGATTTTCAAGCGCATCTCCTCTTCCACAATCGCATAGGCGTTGCGCAGTTGCGCGCGCGCCTCCTCGACCCCGAACGGATCGGTCTTGTCCTGCGGCCGCAACCTGTCGCCGACGATCTTCTGCATCGGCGCCTGCACATAGAAATCGTAGAAACGGTCGGCCTGGCGGACCTGAAGAGCGAGGTCAACCTCGGCCGGTATGAGCTCGACCGGCCCCGGATAATGCGCGGCCAGATATTCGATGACGATGGTCGATTCCAGCACCGTGCGGTTTCGCGCGTCATCGCGCAGCGCCGGCATCTTGCCAGTCGGCGACACCTTCAGGAACGCCGCGCGCGACTGCGCGTCGCCGAGATCGACGATGATCGGCGTGAAGGGCGTGTCGTTTTCATAGAACGCAATCAGCGGCTTCCAGCAGAACGATGCCAGCGGATGAAAATGGAACGTCAGGGACATGCTTTGCTCGCTTGTTTTCGAATTCGTTGACACTGCCTGACAACACCGAAATGTCACCTGGCTTTTCCGCAGGGGAGCCTGTCAAGCCTCTGTCAGGGCTTGGTATGGGCGACGATGGCGGCGGCAATCGTGTCCCAATCTTGGGGATGCAGTTCGTGGCCACCGCCTTCGATGCGGACAAGCCGTGCCCCGGCTACAGCATCGGCAAGGGCTGCGCCATGTTCGACCGGAAAGATCGGATCCGATGTCCCATGGATGACGAGCAGCGGCGCCTCGATCTCGTGCAGGCGCCCTTTCAGATCCTCGCCGCCTTTCAGCATGAAATGGTTGGTCGCGCTCAAAAAGCCGCCGGACCGGTCATAGTCTCGTTCAATGAAGGCCCTCATCGCCTTCGCGTCGAACGGATGCGCGGTGCTTGCGATGGCGTGCGCGTCCTTGACGACAAAGCCGACCACCTGTTCGCGGTCCGACCAGTCGACTTTTGCGCCGTCGGCCGAGTGCTCCATATAGGCCTCGGTCGTCCCCGGTAGATGCGATGTGTCGATGCCCACCGGCGAACTGCTGATCACCGTCAGCGAGATGACACGCGAGGGATGTTTCAAGGTCAGCCGTTGCGCGATCATGCCGCCCATTGACATCCCGACCACATGCGCCTTGCCGATGCCGTAGCTGTCGAGGACGCCGACGGCATCGTCCGCCATGTCATCGAATGTATAGGGCGGCTCGCCCGCCGCATATTTGGTCGAAAGGCCGGTATCGCGGTTGTCGAAGCGGATCACGAAGCGGCCTTCGCCGGCGAGTTTCTTGCAAAGCACCTCCGGCCACCACAGCATCGAGGCCATGGAGCCCATGATCAGCAGCATGGCTGGATTCCCGGGATCGCCAAACGTCTGGGAGACGATTTCGGGTGCAGCGGCCTTTGTCATGGGAATGTCCTCGCTTATGCTTCAATCTGATTGCGTTTTGCAATCGGTTGCACGATAATAAAACTGATACGATAATGCAACTGGTTTTTTGGGGAGAGTCGGATGAAAACCGAACACCGCTCGGGATGCCCGATCAATCTGTCGCTGGAAGTGTTTGGCGACCGCTGGAGCCTGATCATCCTGCGCGACATGATTTTTGGCGGCAAACGCCATTTTCGCGAACTGCTGAATCGCTCGATCGAGGGCATCGCTTCCAACATCCTGGCCGACCGGCTGAAGCGGCTGATGGAACTTGGCATGCTGACCAAGGCCGACGACCCCTCGCACAAGCAGAAGGCGATCTACAGCCTGACCGAGATGGCGATCACCCTGGTGCCGATCATGGCTCATCTCGGCGCCTGGGGCCGCGTCTGGCTGCCGGCCAGCGAAGAGCTTTCGGTTCGCGCCGAGCTTCTGGAGAAGGGCGGGCCGCCACTGTGGGAGCAGTTCATGGACGAGCTGCGCCATGAGCATCTGGGCGCGCCTGCCACCGGGCCGGGGCGGCCTTCAGTTCGCGCCACATTGCAGGCCGGGTATGAGGCGGCGGTGGCTCGCAAGGCGTCCAGCGCCGGCCAGGCCCCGGCCTCCTGACCAACTTATTTTCCCATTTATGGGGCGGCTCTGCTATCAAGGGGCCGAAAAACATAATTTATGGGATTGGATAACGCTCTTGGTTGAGAACTCTAAGGATACTGCCCGCGCCCGGGCAGATATGCGTTTCAAGAAGCAGGAAGAAGCAGCCACGGTGCGGCAAAAGGCGATGGCGGAGTATGTCGCCGAGGCAGACGCCCGCCAGGCCAAGACCAACAAGCTCAGGGCATTGCGCCTTGCCAAGGAAGCCGAAGACCTCGCCAACGCCCCTGCCGCCCCGGTCAAGAAGCCGACCCGGGCCAAGAAGAAAATCGCCTGACGGCCCCAATAGTCGATGGCTGACTGGAGCGGCTGGCGGCCGGATGCCGGTCAACGGCACGCCGCTATAGCAACCTGCCATTCCGCTTTCCCACGCGAAGCAATTTCAACCGCAACCGGGATTTCGCATCTCGCGTGTCAGGTCGATGATCGACGTGTTTTGAACAGGAGACCGCCATGACCGCACTGACCCTCGAAAAGGCCAAGCACATCATCGACGCCGCTTTCGCCAAGGGCGCCGAGCTGAAGCTCAAGCCGCTCGGCGTCTCCGTGCTCGATGCCGGGGCTCACCTCGTCGCCTTCCAGCGCCAGGACGGCGCCTCGTTCCTGCGCCCGCAAATGTCGGCCGGCAAGGCCTATGGCGCGCTTGCCGTCGGCATGGGCTCGCGCCGCGTCGAGGCTTTCGCGAAGGAGCGCCCACATCTCGTCGCCGGCATTTCCGACGTCTCGGGCGGACGCGTCCTGCCGGTCGTCGGCGGCGTCTTGATCCGCGATAAGGCCGGCACGGTCATCGGCGCCGTCGGCATTTCGGGCGACACGTCGGACAATGACGAGGCCGCCGCCATCGCCGGCATCGAAGCCGCAGGCTTCACGGCCGATCCGGGCTGACCGACCCTTCGGCTAGTTGAGGTTGATATCCCGGCTGGCCGACCGCATCGACACCGAGAAACCGGCCAGCACGTCGAACAGGGCGATCACCATCAGTGTGAAGAAGACGGAGTGCGCCGCGCCCTTCACCAGCAGGAACTCGACCAGGAACGCCACGAAGACCAGTGTCGACAACAGGTGGTCCATGATCGAGGCATTGGTGGTGCGCACCGACTTCACCATTTCGAGGAACAGGAAGATCAGCCCGATCAGCACCATCAGGTCGCCGAGCGTCATCGAAAACACCCCGCCCGACATCATATGGAACGAGAAGATCTCGGTCGCCCAGGGGTCGTCGCCGCTGCCGAATATTCCGAGGAGTCCGAGATTGTAGGCCACGAAGGGCACGATCAGCAGCGGGATGGCACCGAACATCAGGCGTCTCCTCTGGCAATTCCGGGAAAGCGTGAGCGCTCCGGAACTGCGTAAACGATGGGGGCACCTTCTGTAGAATGCTCCGCAGGCACGCCGTCAAGATTTTTCGCTAACAGCCGTGAACACGGTCGAAGACCGGGTGCAACAACCGTGTCACCCGGCTCAACGCCTGAACTGCCCGGTGCGCACCGCAGCGCCGATGGCATTGAGGATGAAAAGGCCGGCGGTCATCGATGTGATCTCGTTGACGTCGCGCGCCGGCGCGATCTCGACGATGTCCATGCCGACGACGCGCCCCTTGGCGAACAGTCCCTTTATCAGCTCGATCGTCTGCCGGTAGCTGATGCCGCCAGGCGCCGGTCCCTCGACCGCCGGCATTACCGCGGGATCGAGGCCGTCGGCGTCGATGGTGAGGTAGTAGCGGCCACCGGCCGGGATGCGCTCCAGCAGCGCCGCCGTGCCGATATCCTGCCATTCATTGGCGGTGACGATGTTGGAGCCATAGGCGCGGGCCGCCTCCACCTCCTCGACGCGGGCGCTGCCCTGACCACGGATGCCGAGCTGGAAAATCTCGGCGATATGCGCCATCTCCGAGGCGCGGCGGATGGGGCTGGAATAGCCTTCCCTGACGCCGTTGACATTGTCGCGCCAGTCGAGATGGGCATCGATCTGCACCAGGGTGATCGGCCCTTCGCCGTCAAGCGCCCGGAAGATCGGGATCGGAATGCCGTGATCGCCGCCAATGGTGATCGGCAAGGCACCGGCGGCGCGGATCTTGCGGATCGCCGCCTCGGCCCGCCCGTAGTGCCCGCCCGCGGCATCGCCGGGGACATCGCCGACATCGACCACCCTGACGTCCTGCCCGTCGAACAGGGTTCCGCCAATGTCGAAATCATAGCGGTCGAGCCCCAGGCTGATGCGTTGCGAGGCGCGCCGCACTGCGGTCGGCGCGTTGGTCTGGTCGTTGACCAGCTCGTCGATCGTGTAGGGGGTGCCGTAAGGCATGCCGATGATGGCGACATCGGCCTTCAGCGCATCGAGATCCTCGACCAGCGGGAAATTCATGAAGGTCTGGAAGACATCACGCGGTGCGGTGGTGAGCTTGGCCATACTTGTCCTCCAAAGCCGGTCGGTCGTCTCGCGGAAGCGCCACGACAAGGCATGCGGACCCAATACAGCACTGCCGTTGTAGCGAGTATCGCCACGGACGCCCCGGTCTTTGGCATAGAAGGCGCTCAGCTTGACGCCAGTAGGCCGCCAAACGCAAAAAGACCGGCCATTGGCCGGTCCTTCGCTATGTCAAACCGTCGAAAAAGCTGGGCTCAGCTTTCCTTGGGCGTCAGAACCTGGCGGCCGCGATACATGCCGGTCTTCAGGTCGATGTGGTGCGGGCGGCGCATTTCGCCGGAATTCTTGTCCTCGACATAGGTCGGGGCCTTGAGAGCGTCGGCCGAGCGGCGCATGCCGCGCTTGGACGGAGAGGTTTTTCGTTTCGGAACGGCCATGGATATGCTCCACTACATGGTCAAAATGCCCCGATAGCCCTCGTGAAAGGGCCGCGTCAGGGCCATAATCTGAGAAAGTCGGGTGCCTATACACGCCCTACGCCGTTTTGGCCAGCGTTGAGGCAAATTTTTTTGAGCCGGCAGCGCTTCGTCCTAATCCAGACACCCGACATATGCGCCAGAGCGCCCGGCGCGGCGTTCGATCAGCGACGCCAGCCGCCGCAGACCTGGACCGGGCTTGGCCGGATTGCGGGCGATCGGGTTGGGCAGCGAGACGGCCAGCAGGGCCGCCTGCCGCCGCGACAGCTGCTTGGCCGAAACGCCGAAATGATGCTGGGCCGCCGCCTCGATGCCGTAAATGCCCGGCCCCCACTCGGCGATGTTGAGGTAGATCTCCATGATCCGCCGTTTCGACATCACCGCGTCGAAATAGACGGCCAGCGGCAGTTCGACCACCTTGCGCACCGAGCCCAGCGGCCGCGACCACAGGAAAAGGTTCTTCACCGTCTGCATGGTGATGGTCGAGGCGCCGCGCGTTGCCTCGCCGGCCAGCGCATCGTCGACGACGCCGCGCAATTCGCCGAGGTCGACGCCGCGATGGAAGCAGAACTGCCCGTCCTCCGACATGATCACGGAATTGGCCAGCACCGGCGAAACATCGTCGATCGAAACCCAGCGCCGGTCGTAGCCGGAAAACGTCGCCAGATCTTTGACCATCAAGGTCGATATCGGATGCACGAAGGACGGCAAATAAAGGAAGGTCAGCACAACGGGTATCGCCGCCAGCACGGCGGCGACGACCAGGCAGCGCCGACCCAGGCGCTTCAGACCGGCGCGGTTCACGCGCCTCGGTCGCGCCATGTCCAGCCCTTCGGTTTCATGATCGACGATAGGTTCCGTCAAGCCGCCCCACCCGCGCCATTCTCCCGCCTCCGGCATAATGGCGCGAGGCTTCTTGCGCAACGTCTGAGTGTCGGCTACCGCTCCCGGCCATGACGAAAGACGAGCAAATAGCCTTTGAAGCCGCACTTTTGGTGCGAGCGGCGGCAATCGAGACCGAACTGCGGCTGTTGCTCGACGGCCGTACGCTTGCCGGCGAGATCGCCCGGCCGGAGCGCCTGATGGCTGCCATGCGCCATGGCGTGCTGAACGGCGGCAAGCGACTGCGGCCCTTCCTGGTCATGGAAAGTGCCGCGCTTTTCGACGCCGATGGCGAGGCGGCACTCCGCGTGGCGGCCGCACTCGAATGCGTGCACTGCTATTCGCTGATCCATGACGATCTGCCGTCCATGGACGACGACGATCTGCGCCGCGGCCAGCCGACGGTGCACAAGGCTTTCGACGAGGCCACCGCCATCCTGGCCGGCGACGCGCTGTTGACGCTTGCCTTCGATATCCTCGCCGACGAGGCGACGGCCTTGCCGGCGGAACGCCGTGCAGCCCTGGTGCTGGCGCTGGCCCGTGCCGCCGGCGCCGGCGGCATGGTCGGCGGCCAGACGCTCGACCTCGACGCCGAGCGCAACAGGCCCGACGAGGCCGGCATCATTCGGCTGCAGGCGATGAAGACCGGCGCGCTGATCCGCTTCGCCTGCGAAGCCGGTGCGATCATTGCCGGCGCCGCCCCGCAGGACCGTGACCGGCTGGCCGAATTCGGATCGGCGGTCGGGCTTGCCTTCCAGCTTGCCGACGATCTGCTCGACCTGACCGCCGATGCCAGCCAGATGGGCAAGGCGACCGGCAAGGACGCCGCCGCCGGCAAGGCGACGCTGGTGGCGCTGCACGGCACGAATTGGGCGCGCAGCCAGCTCCATGGGCTGGTCAAGCAGGCGCATGAATTGCTTGAGCCTTACGGCGAACAGGCAGCCTTGCTGAAGGCTGCGGCAAGTTTCGTGGCAATCCGCAACAACTGAGGTTTTGGCTATTGGCAGATGGGCGCTTGCGTGAGCTCGCTATCTGACCTTAACCACGACCTTGCCCTTGGCACGTCCTGTTTCGACGTACGCCAGCGCCTCATTGGTCGCTTCAAAGGGAAAGACCCTGTCGACAACCGGACGGATCGCCCCGTCTTCGATGAGGGACGTGATTTTGCTCAGCTGCTCACCTTGCGCCCACATGAACAGGAACGAAAATCCCACGCCTCGGCGCTTGGCTTTGGTCCGGATACCGCGGCTCAGCAGGCGCAGCACCAGCCTTAGCGCCAGGTTCAGTCCCTGTTTTCTGGCAAATTCGGGATCCGGCGGACCGGAAATGGAGATCAGCTTGCCGCCCGGCTTCAGCACATTCAGGGACTTTTCAAGCGTCTTGGCGTCCTGGCTGTTCAGGACGACGTCATAGCCCGACAGAATTTTCTCGAAGTCGTCTTTCTTGTAGTCGACGACGACATCGGCGCCGAGACCCTTGACCAGATCGGCACTCGCCGCGCTCGCCGTTGTCGCAACGGTCGCGCCGAGATGCTTTGCCAGTTGGATGGCGAATGTCCCCACGCCGCCGGAGCCAGCCTGGATGAAGACTTTCTGGCCTTTCTTCAGGCCAGCCCTCTCGATGAGAGTCTGCCACGCGGTCAGACCGACCAGTGGGATTGAAGCCGCTTCCTCCATGCTGAGGTTCGCGGGCTTCAGGGCCACATCGGCTTCGTCGATTGCGATGAATTCGGCAAATGTTCCGATCCGGCCGTCGCGCGGCCGCGCATAGACAGCGTCGCCGGGTTTGAATTTGCGGACTTTCGAGCCCACCCTGACAACCCGCCCAGCTACGTCGTGGCCAAGGATGAAGGGCCGGCGATAGGGCAGGATGAGCTTGAATTCGCCGGTCCTGACCTTGGAATCCAGCAGGTTCAACCCTGCGGCATGGACCTCGACCATGACATCATTGTCCAGTAGCTCCGGCTCCGGCATCTCAGCCAGCCGCAGAATGCCTTTCTTGTTATATTTATCGACAACGAATGCCTTCATGGCAGTGACTTTCTGAAAGTGTCTGTTGCTGTCTCGTTTGCGCGTGAAATTCGCCGTCTTGCCGTTGTTCAGACCGGCAAGCGGAACTGCTTGCGCAAGGTCTTGTCGAACATCGCCGCTGGGGCGAAGCGGCGCAGCAGGCTGACCTGGCGCGCTGCCTTCCCTGCGGTATAGCGCCGTCGCGGACGGGCATCGGTCGCCGCCTTGACGACCACATCCGCCACCACTTCCGGCCGATCGGCTTTGGGCATCACATCGGCAAGCAGCGCCTTGAGCCCGGCTCGCGCCTGATCGTATTCCTTCAAGAGAGAATCCGGCTCGATGCCGTTCTGGTCGAAGACGGTACGCACGAATGCCGGCTCGATGACCGAGACGCGAATATTGAAGGCACGCACCTCGTGATCGAGCGATTCCGAATAGCCCTCGAGCGCGTGCTTGACCGCCGAATAGTGGGCTGAATATGGCGCGGGTACCAATCCCAGAATCGAGCCGATGTTGACGATGCGCCCTCCGCCTTGCTGCCGCATCCACGGCAACACCGCATTGGTCATCCGGATGACGCCGAACAGATTGACGTCGAACAGGGCCTGCACCTGTGCGATCGAGAATTCCTCGGCGCCGCCAAGCAGGCCGATACCGGCATTGTTGACCAGGAGGTCGATCCGCCCGGTCTGCGCCAGCACGGTTGAAACGAGGGCGCTAACGGAGTCGCCATCGGTCACGTCGCACGTCAGCATGGACACCTGCGTCGGACCGTTGCCGGACTTGCCACGACTTGTCCCGAAGACGGTATATCCTGCCCGCGCCAAGGCCTCGGCGCTGGCGCGGCCGATGCCCGATGAGGCTCCGGTCACGACGGCGGTTCTTCCCGAAAATGCACTCATTTGATACTCCGGAGACATGAGGGCTAGCTTTTTGCCAGCGGTTGAATTACGATCATAATATCAAATTACGAGCATAATGCAATAGCAGAAGGGAAACGTCGCCATGCGCTACGAGAAGGGCCGAAAGGACGCGTCACGCGATCGGATCGTGGAGGTCGCCGCCCAGCGTTTTCGCGGTGACGGCATCGCCGCGTCCGGACTGGCAGCCATCATGGGCGACGCCGGGTTGACGAACGGAGCCTTCTATCCGCATTTCCAATCCAAGGCGGAGCTTGTGCGCGAAAGCCTGGTGGCGGCCATGGAGATCCAGTCGCAGCAACTGCACGAGGTATTGGCCGCCGGTGGCCCGGAGATGGGCATAGCGGCGTATCTGTCGGCTGAGCACCGGGATAATCCGGGAACGGGCTGCGCCAACGCCGCGCTGCTGCCGGAACTCGCGCGTCAGCCGCTCGAAACGCGCGAAGTCTACACCGAACGCTTGTTGGTTTTGGTCCGCCAGTTGTCTGCAGCGCTTCCGCACACCAAGGATCCGGAAGGCGCCGCCATGGGTGTCTTTGCGACCCTCATCGGCACGCTTCAACTGGCCCGCGCGGTGGCAGGGACGGATTTGTCGGATCGCATCCTTGCCGCAGGAGCAGATGCGGCGCGAAGGCTGATCCAGCCAGGTGAGGATCAGAAGGCATCCTAGAGATCGGAGTGCGCCATACTGGAACCGAATGTCGCGGACTAGACTGCAAGATCCTCAAGCAGACGCGAGATCGTGCTCCGCCCCAGAGCACTCATGGTCGGATTGGTCACCCGATAGTACCAGACGAGACCCATCGCCTGCTGGAAAGCCCATGCGGCGCCACGCCTCCATTCCAACTCACCGGCTTGAGTGGCTTCGCGAAAGGCTGCCCGACGGGCCCGGTCGAGGAGGTGCCATGCAACGACGAGATCGAGCGCCGGATCGGCTGGGCCGAAGCTGCCACCGTCCAGAACTCCGACCAGCCTTTCCCCTTCTACCAAGAGGTTTGCTGGGATGAGGTCCTTATGGCTCATTACCTCGGAACCTGCAGGAGGCAGTTCGCGCAGGACAGCCCAGAGGTGCCGGAGACGCGCGACGTCGAGAAGGTCTTCACTTTTGGAGAAGCAGACCTCCATCCAATCGTCATGATCTGAGAGGTTCCCGCCTCGCCCTCGTCCATCGAAACGTCGCCCCTTCACATCTCCCCTGCGAAGCGAGGTCACGAGATGAGCAAGATCGAGTGAGAAGGCTGTTGAACCGCTCAGCCCGGTGGGCGTCGCCGTTTCGCCCTCTATCCAAGTCTGTACGAGCCAAGGCATGGGGTAGGCTGGGCTCGGTCTGCCTAGCCCAATCGGTTGAGGCGTTGGAAACGGGCAATATTCCTCCAATTCGTTCATCGCAGCCGCTTCCGCCCTCAGCAGGATGGTGCATTGGGTTTGGTCCATCAATCGCAAGGGGAAGCGTACGGCGTATTTCGCGCCGATGCGGAAAATTGCGTTGACGGTACCTGCTGTTACCAGCGGCACGATCTTCTGATCTCCATACTGAGGAAACTGATCGCGGATCAGGTCTCGCGCGAGGTCGATTTCGATGCGCACCTGGTCGCTATGCATGCGCTGCCGCTCTCCCGTTTGACCGCATATGCAGCGATTGTATGTCCTCTAGTTGCCCTGTTGGCACGGGTGACCAATAGCCGGAATGAGGTCGTTTGCCGACTGGCTGCGGTAGTGTCTCAGTTGAGACACTACCTTGGCTGCTTCACATTGCGCCGGATTCTGATTCAGGGCCTATGAGTCTACGCTCTAATGCAGATGCCTAAGCTTGTCGGGATTGCGCATGACATAGATGGCCGCGATCTTGCCGTCCTCGATGTCGAGGGCGGTGGTCTGCAGTTCGCCATCGGCTTCCAGCGTGATGAACCCCGGCAATCCATTGATGAAACCGACGCGAACCAGTGTCGACCCCTTCTCGCGCAGCCAGACCGCCACCTGCTCGTACTGCTTCATGACGGCATCGAACCCCAGCAGCGGTTGCATGGCCGCCGGACGCTTGCCGCCGCCATCGGCATGGCCGCTGACATCGGCGGTCAGCAGCGCGCCGAGCGCCTGCATGTCGCCGCTGCGCGACGCCGCGAAGAATGCCTCGGCGATCTCGAGGCCGCGTTGCTTCTCCACCTTGAAGCGGGGCCGCGCCTCACGGACATGGCCGCGTGCACGGGCCGCGAGCTGGCGGCAGGCGGCGGAGTCGCGATCGATGGCAGTAGCGACTTCCTCAAACTCCAGCCCGAACACATCGTGCAACAGGAAGGCTGCCCGCTCGAGCGGCGAAAGCCGTTCCAAAGCCAGCATCAGCGGCAAGGTGACGTCTTCCAGATCGTCCTCTTCGACGATCGGCTCGGGCAGCCAGGGGCCGATATAGGTTTCGCGCTGGCGCCGCGCGGATTTGAGCTGGTCGACGCAAAGCCGCGTCACCGTGCGGCGCAGGAACGCTTCGGGTTCGCGCACCTGCGACCGGTCCGTCCCCATCCAGCGGATGAAGGCCTCCTGCACGACATCCTCGCCGTCGCTTACCGAACCCAGCATACGGTATGCGACGCGCATCAGCGTCGGCCGCAGCGGGCCGAAGCCCGCTGCCGCATCCCCGGTTTCAGCCTCAGTCATCAAGCGGCTGCCGCCTTGGCGCTGGATCGGATCGCTGCCGCATCGGTGTAAAGCCCGAAGCCAACGGCGATGCGGTTCCAGCCATTGATGATGTTGATCAACAAGGTGAGCTTGACCTGCTCTTCGTCGGTGAAGTGCGCCTTCAGATCGGCATAGGCGCGTTCGCGGTCCTGCCCTTCCGAGAGGCGCGTGAGCGCATCGGTCCAGCCGAGCGCGGCACGCTCACGATCGCTGTAGCAGGGCGCCTCGCGCCAGGCCGGCAGCAGATAAATGCGCTGCTCGGTCTCGCCATTCTCGCGGGCTTCGGTCGCATGCAGATTGATGCAGTTGGCGCAGCCATTGATCTGCGACGCCCGAAGCTTGACCAGCTCGTTGAGGCTATGCTCGAGCCCGGCGGCGACAGAGAGCTCGGTGGATGCGCGCTGCCATTGCTTAATCAGCGCAGGGGCGGCGGCGAAGAGGTCAATTTTGGCAGTCATGATTGCAGTCCTTGTTGTTGGGTACGCTCTCATGACGAGGCAACATGGTCTGATGTGACATCCATGCCAGGTTTTTTATGCATGCCGCCATCCTGCAGGAGATGCGGGACGACCGGCACGAACGAAATTTTAATGTAAATCAAGCGTAATCCCGACCGTTAAAATGATGCGTATGTGTTGGGGTTGCGCATGCCGGAATACTCTTCCTTCATCCGTTCGATCCGGATCCGCTACATCTCGGGATTGCTGATCTTTGCGCTGGCCTCGGCCGCCGTGATGTTCGCGCTCAATCGCGTCAACTCCTTCCGGCACGATGTCGATGCGCTGAGCAGCAATCTCGTCGTCTTCACCCGCGACCTGCGCAACGCCTCAAGTTTTGCCGAAACCGCCAGCACCGCCTGGCGCACGGAAACCCGTGACGGCCTTGCCGCCGCCGCGCGCGGCCATTCGCAACGCCTGACTGGTGAGATCGAAACGCTGACCGCCCAGCTTGCCGCGATCAAGCCGAGCCTGTCGGCCAGGACCCTCAACGAACTTTCCTCCGCTTCCGTCAACGGCGACCTGTTCTGGTCGTCGCGCGATATTGTGCGCAACTTCAACCTGATGTCGGCGGCGCAAAAGACCGACGAATGGAGTTCGCGCGAAATCGTCAACCAGAACGATCTGTTCGTCCAGCCGATGCTGGTGCGGGTGCGCACCGCCATGGACAGTGAACGCCATCTGGCCGACGCCTCCAGCGACCGGCTGCTTTTGTGGGCAAGCGGCCTTTTGTTTGCGGTTCTTGCCATCGCCGCAATGTGGATCTTCCGGCCGATGGAAAAGGCGATCCGCCGCGCTTTCACCGAATCCGCCGCATCCTTGTTCAAGGCCGAAGCCGCCGACCGCGCCAAATCGGAATTCCTGGCCAATATGAGCCACGAGATCCGCACGCCGATGAACGGCGTGCTGGGCATGGCCGAACTGCTCGCCAAGACCGACCTGACCCCGCGCCAGAAGACCTTCACCGACGTCATCGTCAAATCCGGCAATGCACTGCTCACCATCATCAACGACATTCTCGATTTCTCAAAAATCAATGCCGGCCAGCTGACGCTCGATCCCGCGCCTTTCCGGCTTGCCGAAGCCGTCGAGGACGTGGCCACGCTGGTGTCGGCGCGCGTCGCCGAAAAGAACCTCGAACTGATCGTGCGTGTCGACCCGCGCCTGCCGGCCCATGTCGTGGGCGATGCCGGACGCTTCCGCCAGATCGTCACCAATCTGCTCGGCAATGCGGTGAAGTTCACCGAAAAGGGCCATGTGCTGATCGATGTCGGCGGCGAGGTGGTCGACGGCCTGGTCCAGCTCAAGGTTCGCGTCGAGGACACCGGCATCGGCATTCCGGCCGAGAAGCTGGAGAACGTGTTCGAGAAATTCGCCCAGGTCGACGGCTCGTCGACGCGCCGCCATGAAGGCACTGGCCTCGGCCTTGCGATTGCCGCCCGCCTCGTCGACCTGATGGGCGGCAAGATCGGCGTCGAAAGCGAAATCGGCCGCGGCTCGGTGTTCTGGTTCGCCGTGCCGCTGCCGGCGCATCAGCAGGACTCGCGCGACGAGATCGTGCCGGTCGACGTCACCGGCGCCCGCGTGCTGGTCATCGACGACAACCCGGTCAACCGCGAGATCTTGCTGGAGCAGCTCAGAAGCTGGGGCTTCGACTGTGCGGCAGCCGAAAGCGGCGCTGTCGGCCTCGCCTTCCTCGACCGCGCCAGCCAACTCGGTGCCGCGGTCGATTGCATCATTCTCGACTACCAGATGCCGGGCATGAACGGCGCCGATGTCGCCAAGGCGATTTCCGCCGACAGCCGCTTGTCCGCCATCCCGATGGTGCTGCTGACCTCGGTCGACCAGGTCGATTTCGGCAAGATGGTCATCGATTTCGGCATTGCCGCGCATCTGACCAAGCCGGCGCGCTCGGCCATCCTGCTCGGCACCGTCATCTCGGTCATCCAGAGGGCCCGCGCGCAGACCGGCAAGGCCCACTTCGTTCGCGAGCCCGTCGTTGTGCAGGCGGCGCCCGTAGCGCCACCGGCCTTCACCGTCATTCGCGGCCCGGTGATGCCTGCGGCCACTGTGCCCGAATCGGTGACCACGCCGAACGGCCCGATCGACATCCTGATTGCCGAGGACAATGACGTGAACCAGCTGGTCTTCGGCCAGATCCTCAATGGCCTTGGCCTCAGCTACCGCATCGCCGGCAATGGCCGCACCGCCGTCGAAATGTACCGGGCGCTGCGGCCGAAGCTGATCCTGATGGACGTCTCCATGCCGGAGATGAACGGCTACGAGGCGACCCGCGCCATCCGGGCGGCGGAGGCAGCGACAGGCGACCACACGCCGATCATCGGCGTCACCGCGCACGCGCTGAAGGGCGACCGCGACAAATGCATCGAGGCCGGCATGGACGACTATCTGCCCAAGCCCGTCTCGCCCGACCGCCTCGGCAGCAAGATCGGCACCTGGCTGAGCGAGACGGTGGCGGCGAAGACGGCTTAATCAAATCGCTGCCTCAGACGATAGCGGCGCATCCAGTCGAGGCTGATCGCGTCCGAGAGCTTTGCAACGCCCGGCTTTACCTCAGTGGCATTGGGCGATGGAACGCCCAGGGCCTCGCAGATCGACGCCAATGTCGCGGCCGGATTGGCTGACAGGCTTTCATAGCCGATGCGCAGCGGAGTTATTCCCTGCTCCGTGAACCAGATGTTCCAGGCTGCATCATAGGCTTCGAGTTTGGCGAGTTCATGCTGGATCCGCTCGAAATCGTAGCGCGGTTCCTGCGGCGGCGCGACGCGTTCGATCTCGGTTCCGTCAGGCGCGATATGCCAGAGACCGGTCTGCTCCGCCTTGATCAGCGACACCGCCTGCGCCAGCTTGTTTTCGCGCGAAAGATGGATGTAGAGGACACGGCCGAAGGCCGTTTCGAAACGCGCTTTGTCCGATGGTAGGCCTGAGAAAATCCGGTCGAGGATCGCCGAAAGCTCGTCCAGATTTTCCCGCATCAGGCGCAGGCCGAAAACGCTTGTTCCGCCCTTCCCGGCCCGGATTGCCGCTTCGAGATAGGCGACATCGAAGCCATGCGCGCTCATCGTCTCGGGACGCGGCAAATGCCACTCTTCGGCCCACTCCTCTATGTCCTGCCGCCGGTAGAACGAATGAGGATCGCCGGTCGTCTTTGTCGAGGCCAGCAGGCCGCACAGCAAAGTGCTTCCGGTTCTGGGCGTGCCGCAGATTATATAGCCGTCAAGCATCTCGGACCCTATCGCTTGTCACAGGCTGGGCAATCAGGCCAAGCGCGATGACACGCTACGCCTGGCGAAACCCTTTACCCGCGCCGAAATGGATAGAGGAATTGCCGCCAATATCCGTTCGGAACGGGGTGCCCATGAATCCCGTAGCCCTTCGGCCAGCGTCCCTCGGGCATATGGTAGGTGCCGAACAGCCGGTCGAGCAACGGGAAATGGATGGCGAAGTTTACGTCGATCGCCTCTTTCTCGAGGCCGTGATGCCAGTGATGATAGCGCGGTGAAACCAGCAGTTTTTCGGCCGAGCCGAAACTGGTTCCGATGTTGGAATGGATGAAGGACGAATAGACGTAGACGATCAAAATATACGTCTGGATGGCCGATTCATCGAAGCCCAGCACGAACATCGGCGTTGCGGTCAGACTGCGCAGCACGATGATCTCCAGGAAATGCATGCGCGCACCGGCAATCCAGTCCATCGACTTGGCGGAATGATGCACGGCATGAAATTTCCACAGCCAGGGAATGCGGTGGAAAGCCCGGTGCACCCAATATTGGGCAAGATCGGTCAGAAACATCACCGCCAGCAACTGCACCACCCAAGGCAACTGGTGGACCCACGCGCGCACCGACCCAAGGGCGCCCTGCGCATTGACGAGGTTGGACGGTGCCAGAGTGAGATACGTCAAGATCTGCACCAGCAGCGACGAGACCAGATAGTAGAACAGGTCCTCGCGCCATTCGTCGCGAAACACTGTCTGATCCTTGTTGCGAGCGAACAGGCGTTCGAGCGGAACGAACAGCACGCCCATGAACAGGGCGTTCAGGATGAAGAAATCAAGGCCGAAGAATACCCCATCGATTTGAAGCTGGTGCCGAACCGGAAGCATGCCGATCAGCGATGCAAGGAGCACCGTGAACATGGCCGCCGCGCCAAGTGTCTTTTGCCTGCGCAGCATCATGCTCAATATGGCCAGGATGTATCCTGAGATCAGCACGAAATAGAGCACCGGCTTGAAGAACAGCATCTGGTGGATGGGCGCCAGATCCGGCATTGAGGTCAGCGATGGATAGCGCAGCACGATGACCATCAGCAGGGCGGTGACCCCGGCAAGCAGCGCGATCGAACCGGACAGCCAGCCGGAACCGAATGGCCGCTTGGCACGCGGTGTTTCAAGCTCGCCGACAACCCTTCTGAGGAAATTCATCACCGGCATGCTGCCCCCCTTTAGCGGCTGCAGAAGTTCTGCGCTGGAGATTACCGAATGCTCTTACTACGGCAGGGCTCATTAATATCTAGTCGACTCGGTGCTGAGCCATCCGCGACTGACCAACGGTTCGCCGGCGAAAAGAGAAGCCCCGATCGCGATAAAAGACGCCGGCCACTATAGTTGGAATCTCTCCCGGATGCGACGGGCGCATTCGAGTGGTGTAAGCCGACTGCTGTCGACTTCGAGATCGTAGTCGACGCCCTTGTGGACGCGTGGATACTGCCAGCGCGCCAGGCCAGGCAGCCTGTCGCCGCGCGCGGCTTCACGCGCTTCCAGCACCTCCAGCGGCGCCGTCACGCCGACCAGATGCAGTTCGAAGCCTGACAGCAATTCGCGATATTCCGCGATCTCGTCACTGAAGATCACGTCGTCGACGATGAGGTTGTTGCCTTGCCCGGCCATGGCCGCGATGGCGTGGCGCATGCCGCGCATGGTGCGCGCGCCGACCGGTCCGCTCCTGATCACCACCGACGGCCTGCCGTCTTCCAGCACGGTCTCGAACGAGAACCCGTCGGCATGGTTCTGCAGTGCCTCCGGCAACATGTCGAGGAAGGCGTCCATCTGGACATGCAGGAAGGGCTCGGTGGTGATTGTCTGCAGGGCTCTCGCGATCGAACTCTTGCCGGCACTGCCGACGCCGTTGAGCAGGACGATTTTGGCCGTCATGTCGCCCCCTCGTGCCTACCGGTTGCGCACGACGATACAGGCACCGCCGACGCTCTGCAGTTTCTGGCAGATGACATTGGCTGCAGCACGGTCGTCGACACCGATCCTGACGGCATAGATACCGCGCCGGCCGATCGGCGTGCGCACCCGGCTGACCACTGGATCACGGCTGGCGAGCAGGGCCGGAAACCGACCCCGGACCCGCAGCCATTGATTGATCGCCGCACCCCGGCGGAAATTGCCGGCCACCTGCACGCCCCATGGCTTCACATTGATCGAGGCCATCGCCACGGTTCTCGACATGATCACCGGCAGCTTGCGGCAGGCGACGGCAAAGCTTGTCTTGGCATCGAGCGGCTCGACCGTTCCGGCGTAGGCACTGTCGGAAAACTTGTCGACCGGCTCGCCCATGACATCGAAAACGTAGCTTTCCGTCTCCATCGGCAGGAAACCGCCGGAGGCGAGCCAGCGCGACACCCGGTTCTCACCGGCATTGTAGGCGGCGGCGGCCAGGCCGAGATTGCCGTAGCTGACCTTCATCTCGCCGAGATATTTCGCCGAGGCCGGGATCGCCTGCTCGATGTCGAAGGGGTCGGCCAGCCCGCGCATCTTGGCGGTTCCCGGCATGAACTGGGCGATGCCTTCGGCACCGACAGGGCTCACCGCATTGGGATCGAAGCGGCTTTCCTTCCAGATCAGCCGGGCGAAGTAATCCTTGGGCAGACCGTTCTGCTCGGCATGCGCCTCGATCAGATCGCAGACGCGGCCGATCAATCGTTTCGCCGCCGAGCGCGATTGCGGTGGATCGGCCTGGACGGCCGTCGACCATGACAGTCCGCAAAGCAGGATCAGCGTCGCCCTGGCGAAACGCCGCATCGCTTACTCCGCTGCAGCTTTGCCGTGCTGTCCAAACCGCTGCTCGACATAGTCGGCGACCATTTTCTCGAAATCGGCGGCGATCGACGGGCCGCGCAGCGTCGCCGCCTTCTTGCCGTCGACGAAGACCGGCGCCGTCGGCGTCTCGCCGGTGCCGGGCAGCGATATGCCGATATCAGCATGCTTGGATTCGCCGGGACCGTTGACGATGCAGCCCATCACCGCGACCTTGAGGTTTTCCACGCCGGGATATTTTTCGCGCCACACCGGCATGTTCTTGCGCAGGTCTGCCTGGATGTTCTGCGCCAGCTCCTGGAACACGGTGGATGTCGTGCGGCCGCAACCGGGGCAAGCGGCGACGATCGGCACGAACTGGCGGAAGCCCATGGTCTGCAAGAGTTCCTGCGACACTTGCACCTCGCGCGTGCGGTCGCCATTCGGCTCCGGCGTCAGCGAGATGCGGATGGTGTCGCCAATGCCTTGCTGCAAAAGAATGCCCATGGCGGCCGACGAGGCGACGATGCCCTTGGAACCCATGCCGGCTTCGGTGAGGCCGAGATGCAGCGCATGGTTGGAGCGGGTGGCAAGCTCGGTATAGACAGCAATCAAATCCTGCACGCCACTGACCTTGGCCGACAGGATGATCTTTTCGCGGGCCAGGCCGATTTCTTCGGCCATTTCGGCCGACAGGATCGCCGACTGCACGATCGCCTCGCGGGTGACCTCCTGCGCCGTCATCGGAAAACCCTGGCGCTGGTTTTCGTCCATCAGCCGGGTGAGCAGCTCCTGGTCGAGCGAGCCCCAATTGACGCCGATGCGCACCGGCTTGTCATGCTTGATCGCCATTTCGACGATCGCCGCGAACTGGCGGTCCTTCTTGTCCTTGAAGCCTACATTGCCGGGATTGATGCGGTATTTGGCCAGCGCCTCGGCGCAGGCCGGATGATCGGCAAGCAGCTTGTGGCCGATATAGTGGAAATCGCCGACCAGCGGCACGTTGATGCCGAGCCGTTCGAGCCGCTCACGGATGCGCGGCACGGCGGCAGCGCTCTCGTCACGGTCGACCGTGATGCGCACAATCTCGGAGCCGGCGCGATGCAGCGCCGCAACCTGCGCGACCGTCTGGTCGATATCGGCCGTGTCGGTGTTGGTCATCGATTGCACGACGACCGGCGCGCCACCGCCGACGATCACGCCGCCGACATCGACGCCGACCGAAGTCCGGCGTGGAAAGGGGGAGGAAAAATATCCGGTCATGCCGGCAGCCTCTTGATCACCCGAGCGGCGTGCGATGACGCACAACTACGCTCAAACAGTTGCCAGCGCGTTGCGCTGAGGTCCGGGCATGAGGTGGAGGAGCAAAGATGGCTTGTCAATGGCGACAGGCCGGCCGAGCCGCCAAATCGCCGCGGCGCGGCGACCCGTCACAAACGGATCCGGCCGGCCAACGGTGTTGGAATCAATAACAAGGACAGGTCTCCGGCGGCGTGTCGCCACCGGAGCGAAGGATAGGCGCCGGAGTGGCGCGTCTAATCCAGAAAGAGCGTCAGTGTTTCGTCGCCTTCAGTTTTTCAATCTCGTCCTTGAGTGCCAGCTTGCGTCGCTTGAGATTCACGATTTCGAGGTCGTCGACCGATGGATGGTTCATCGCGTCATCGATCTCGCGTTCGATGTCACCGTGTTTCCGCTGCAACTCATCAAGATGGGATGCAAGAGACATGATTGGTTCTCCCTTTCATGGTTTCCTCGATTGCAGCCGTCAAAGGCACGTCCACCGCGGGGGTTCTGTGACGGCACCATGACACTCTGCCACCATCTGGCGGCGATGTCGAATGCTGCGTGGTAGCATTCCACGACAATGTGAAATGTGGTATTGGCTGCGCGCCGGCTACAAAACCCCGCCGGTCCCGCCCAATCAGGCCCATCATTGGGCGCCGCAGACGTGCAGACGGTAGATAATGTCCGAACAGGAACAGGCTGATATCCGCCTCGAATTTTCTCGGCTGAAACAAGAGCATGCCGATTTCGACGCGGCCATCAATGCGATGATCGCCATGGGCTGTGATCCCCTGCAGATCCAGCGCATGAAGAAGAAGAAGCTGTTCCTCAAGGACCGGCTGATGGCGCTGGAAGACAAGATCATTCCGGACATCATCGCCTGAGCGATAGCCTCAGAGCCTGACCCCTTATCCCGGGATCGAAAGCCTTGCGGCGCGTTCACGCAACAGCGCAATAAGCGCGTCGGTTTTTTCCTTGGCGGTGTCGATCGGCACCACCAGGCACATGGTCGCCTCGACCTTGCCGGCGGCCGAAAAGACCGGGGCAGCCAGGCATTTCGTGTAGGCGTCGACCAGCCCCGACGTGATGCAATAGCCCGTCGTCCTGGCCGTCGCGATATCGGCGATGAAATCGTCGAGTTGGAGCCTGCGGCCGTCCGGCAGCAACAGGTCGTCTTCCGACACCATGTCCTGGATGCTGGCCCTTTCGAACCCGGCCAGAAGCAGCCGCCCGGATGCCGTCCATGGCAAAGGGATCTGCAGGCCGGTGGCCGAACTGATGCGGAACGGCCTGGTGCCGGGGCTGGAATGGACGATGGTGTAGCGGCCGCTTTGCAGCATGCACAATTCGGAGGTCTCGCCGGTCTCGCGCGACAGATTGTCGACCTCCTGGCGGCCGCGCCGGAGCAGGTCGTTGCCCCGGACATAGTCCATTCCGTAGAGGTAGAGCTTCTTGCCGAAATAGACCCGGTTGCCGTCGCCTTCCATCTCCAGCAGCCCGGCATCGACCAGCGAACGCACCAGTGTGTAGGTGGTGGAGCGCGGCGCATTCACCCCCTTCGCGAGGTCGCCAATGCCGATGGCGCGCTGGGTGACATGCAGGAACTCCAGGATCTCCAGCACCCGGTTGAGACCTTTTTCGCGCGAGCCTGAGGTCTTGTCCGCGGCTGGGCCAAGAACTGCCTGATCGGTGACGTCATTGCCGTCTTGCATTGTCGATTCCTAATGTTAGTATCTGTCTTGTATAGGATACATGTGTCTTTTGTAAGAGACAAATCGCATGCGACACATGTGCCTGTAAGGGGAACTCAGACAAACAGGAGGTCGCAGTGAACGACACATCCAAGCGAGATTTTCTGAAACTGGGCATGGCCGGACTGGCAACGGCCGGCGTTATGACCGCGGTCAGCGCCGAAAAGGCCGCAGCACAAGCCGCATCCGACAGCGTGCTTCGCACCGCGCTGGACCGCGGCAAGCTGATCGTCGGCACCGGCAGCACCAACGCGCCCTGGCATTTCGAAAACGATGCCGGCGAACTGGTCGGCATGGACATCACCATGGGCCACATCCTGGCCAAGGGCCTGTTCGACGACCCGACCAAGGTCGAGTTCGTCATGCAGGATCCGGCGCAGCGCATTCCCAATGTCACCACCAACAAGGTCGACATCACCATCCAGTTCATGACCATGACAGCGCAGCGCTCTCAGCTGATCAACTTCTCCAGGCCATACTACGTAGAAGGCGTCGCGTTGCTGACGCTTCCGACAGCCGAGAACAAGACATTCGACAAGCTGCTCGCCGGCGGTTCGGCAACCCGGATATCCATCCTGCAGAATGTCGATGCCGAGCAAAATGTGCACCTCGTCCTGCCGCAGTCACAGGTGATGCAGATCGACACCCAGGCCAACGTGCTGCAGGCGCTGGAATCGAAGCGCGTCGACGCCGCCGCCGTCGATCTCTCGACGGTCCGCTGGCTCGCCTCGCGCAATCCCGACAAATACTTCGATGCCGGCAAGAGCTGGTTCTCGATGCTTTACGGCGCGGCGCTCCGGCAAGGCGATCTCGACTGGCTGACCTTCGTCAACACAACCTTCGCGACGGCGATGTTCGGTCATGAAACGGCGCTCTACGACGCGGCATTCAAGGACTATTTCGGGTTGGAGCCGCCGGCGCGGCATCCCGGTTTTCCGGTCATCTGACAAGCCGGCGGAAGGATGCGCCAGCGTCCTTCCGCCTCTTTTTCCTCGACACGGCTCCGGAGCGGGACGAATTTCAGATTCGTCTCACCTGGCTATTGAGGCGAACGCATGGGCTATGCCCTCAACTTCAATCTGATCTGGCGCCATTTCGACAAGCTCTGGGGCGGCCTGCTGCTCAGCCTCGAGCTTGCCGTGATTTCGATTGCCATCGGCATCGTCATCGGCCTGGTGCTGGCGGTCTGGTATGTCTCGGCCGGACGCGTGGTGCGCGCCATCATCGCGGCTTATGTCGAATTCATCCGCAACGTGCCGTTGATCTTGCTGGTCTATCTCGTCTTCTACGGCGTGCCGACCGTGGTTGATCTCGCCTACGACGCACCGACCTCGTTCGTGCTGACGCTGTCGGTCTATAGTGGCGCCTATCTGGTCGAAGTGTTCCGCTCCGGCCTGGAAGCCGTGCCACGTGGCCAGCTCGATGCCGGCAAGGCGATCGGCCTGACGCCCTGGCAGCGGCTGGTTCATGTGCGCCTGCCAACGATGCTGCGCATCACCCTGCCGGCGCTGTCCAACACCTTCATCTCGCTGTTCAAGGACACGTCTATCGCCTCGGTCATCTCCGTGCCCGAGCTGACCTATGGCGCCCAGTGGATCAACTTCAACACGTTCCGCATCGTCGAGGTCTATCTGGTGACGACGGCGATGTATCTGCTGACCGGCTACGCCTTGCTCTTCGGGCTGCGGCTGGCCGAGCGCCGGTTCAGGGCGGCGCGCTGACATGCTGAGCCAGATCCTCTACGCCGTACCGTTCCTTGCCCAAGGCTTCGCCATCACTCTGTGGGTGTCGCTGCTGGTCGTGGTGCTGTCGCTGATTGCCGGCGTCGCGCTCGGTGTCGGCCTGGTCTATGGCCCGGCGCCACTGCGCTGGGCGGTGCGCATTTTCTCGGACACCATCCGTGGCATCCCGATCCTGGTGCTGATGTTCTTCGTCTATTACGGCCTGCCCGCCGCCGGGCTGCACCTGCAGTCCTTCTGGGCCGCCGTGCTGGCGCTGACCTTGTTCAAGACGGCGCAGGTCGTCGAGTATGTGCGCGGCGCCGTCGGCTCCATTCCCAAAGGCCAGTCCGAGGCGGCGATGGCGATCGGCCTCACCTTTCGCCAACGGCTCACCTCCGTCATCTTCCCGCAGGCCTTCCGCCGCTTCCTGCCGCCCTGGATCAACGGCGTGACCGATGCGGTCAAGGGCAGCGCGCTGGTCTCGCTGCTCGGCATCACCGACCTGATGCAGGCGATCAACCAGGTGATCGGCCGCACCTATGAGGCGATGCCGCTCTATATCCTCGGCGCGCTCATCTATTTCGCCGTCAATTATGCGCTTTCCTACGCCAGCCGGCGGCTGGAACGGCGCTTCGCCTTCATCCGGGACTAGCACGATGGCCACAAGCTCGAACGACACAACAGCGCTTCTCGACATTGCCGGGGTTTCGAAAGCCTTCGGTTCGGTCGAGGTGCTGCGCTCTGTCAGCCTCAAGGTCGAGAAGGGCGAGGTGGTCACCGTCATCGGCCCTTCGGGCAGCGGCAAGACGACCCTTTTGCGCTGCGTCAACTTCCTCGAAAGCTATGATAGCGGCTCGATCCGCATCGACGGCAAGGAGGTCGGTTTTCGCGAGGCAGGCGCGCGCCAGCGGCGCAGCGAGCGCGACCTGGCCGCCATGCGCGCCGAGACCGGCATGGTGTTCCAGAGCTTCAACCTGTTTCCGCACCTCACCGCCGCCGGCAACATCATGCTCGGCCTCACCAAGGTGCGCGGCAAGAGCAAGGCCGAGGCGCGCCAGATCGCCGAGCATTGGCTGGGCCGCGTCGGTCTCGCCCACAAGGCCGACAGCCTGCCGGCGGAACTCTCTGGCGGCCAGCAGCAACGCGTCGGCATAGCGCGTGCCGTCGCCATGGAGCCAAAAATCCTGCTGCTCGACGAGATCACCTCGGCACTCGATCCCGAACTGGTCGGCGAGGTGCTGGCTGTTGTGCGCAGCCTGGCCGAAGACGGCATGACCATGGTGATGGTCACCCACGAGATGGCCTTTGCCCGCGACGCTTCGAGCCGCATCGTCTTCATGGCCGATGGCAGTGTCAGCGCTGTCGGTCCGCCGAAGGAGATCCTCGCCCAAGAGACCACCAACGAGCGCCTGCGCTCTTTCCTGGCGCGCTTCCGCGCCTCGCATTTCTGACATGGGCGGCCCAAAGCAATTCCAGGAAAAGTGTAAGCGGTTTTCCGTCCGGAATTGCGCAAAACAAGCCGCCCCAAGGAGAATTCTTTCATGACGCCTTACATCCGGCTCGCCGAACTCGGCCTGACGCTGCCCGAGCCGCCGACACCGATCGCCAATTTCGTCACCCATGCCGAAAGCGGCCGGTTGATCTTTCTTTCGGGCCAGGGGCCGCTGCGCGCCGACGGCACGCTGTGCACCGGCAAGGTCGGCGACGACGTCACCGTCGAGCAGGCCTATGAGCATGCCCGCCTCACCGGCCTCAATCTGCTGGCCGTCATGCATGCCGCCGCCGGCGATCTCGGCCGCATCGTGCGCGTCGTCAAATTGCTCGGTTTCGTCAACGCGACGCCGACCTTCAGCGACCACCCGAAAGTGGTCAACGGCTGCTCGGACCTGTTTGCCAACGTCTTCGACAGAATAGGCGGCCATGCGCGCTCGGCGATCGGCGTCGGCTCGCTGCCTGGAAACATCACCGTCGAAATCGAAGCGGTCGTCGAGATCGCTGTCTGACAGTCAAGGGATTGCTGAACATGAAAACCTATTCCGACACCGGCTCCAACACCACGATCCGCGAACGGCTGGGACTGCGGCCGATCATCAACGTCTCCGGCACGATGACGACGCTCGGCGCCTCGATCATTGTTCCCGAGGCGATCAGCGCCATGGCCGAGATCGCCTCGCAATGGGTGGAGATGGACGATCTGCAGCGCGCCGCAAGCGTGATCACTGCGCGCCTGACCGGCGGCGAAGCCGGCTTCATCACCGCCTGCTGCGCCTCGGGCATCACCATGGCGATCGCCGGGGCGATGACCGGCACCAATTTGCTGGCGATCGAACGGCTGCCCGACGACACCGAGGGACTGAAGTCCGAAGTCGTCATCCAGCTTGGCCACATCGTCAATTACGGCGCGCCGATCGACCAGTCGATCCGCGTCGCCGGCGCCAAGGTCATCCCGGCGGGCACCGTCAGCGTCACCCAGGACTATCATGTGCGCGAGGCGATCAACGAGCGCACGGCCGCAGCGCTCTACGTCGTCGCGCACCACACCGTGCAGTACGGCATGCTGTCCCTCGAGGAATTCTGCGAGATCTGCCACGCCAGGGGCGTGCCGGTGATCGTCGACGCGGCTTCCGAATATGATCTGCGCAGTTTTCTGGCACGCGGCGCCGACATCGTCGTCTACAGCGGCCACAAATTCCTCTCGGGGCCGACCAGCGGCATCGTCACCGGCCGCAAGGATCTTGTCCGCGCCGCTTATCTGCAAAACCGCGGCGTCGCCCGCGCCATGAAGGTCGGCAAGGAAAGCATCGCCGGCACCATGGCGGCGCTGGAAGCCTGGGAAAAGCGCGACCATGCCGGCATCCGGCGGCGCGAGGAAGCGGCGCTCACTCTGTGGAAGGGCGCGCTGCAGGGGATACCGGGCATCGCCGCCCACATCATTCCCGACCCGACCGCCAATCCGCTCGATCGGCTGCAGATCTTCGTCTCGCCCGAAAGCCGCTTCACCGCCGCCGGCCTCGCCTCGGCACTGGCCGCCGGTTCGCCGCCGATCATCGTGCGCAACCACGAGGTCGAGCGCGGCCATTTCTTCCTCGACCCGTGCAACCTGCACCCCGGCGAGGCCGAGATCGTCGCCGAGCGCCTGCGCGCCGTGCTGACTGCGGCCGAGCGGCCGGCGGATGCGATGAGGCAGCCGCGAAAGGATTCGTCCGGCGCCTTGCGCTGGCCGGATTGAGCATCAAGCGGGCCAGACAAAGCTGATGCAACCGGCTGATCACGCGACTGTGAACAGTCGGATTTGTCCGCTGTGGGAATAAACCGCCGCGATGACGGGTCTTCTCGGCATACGCCTCTGCTGGCGTTGAGGAGACCGGATTGTCCGATCGTTGCGAACACAGAGACCCTGACCACAGCATCAGCCTTGGTCGCGTGCTGGACCGTATGATCGTCATCAGCGTCTCCTGCCTGGCGCTTGACACTGGTGACGCAGATGACTTCTCTTTCGCCGCAGCAGGCGGCCTTGCCTGTTCCCGCGGGGTTCGCCCGCAGGGCGAGATCGCCGTCGCTGCCTGACAGCGCCGTCCGCCCCGGAGTATCGGATCATGGTGCTGCTTTGAGCGAGAGGGCCTTGGCCGAACGCTTCAACGAGGTGGTGCTGCCGCATCTCGGCGACGCGCTTGCGCTTGCGCGCTGGCTGACCGGCAATGCCGCCGATGCCGAGGATGTCGTGCAGGATGCCTGCATCAAGGCGCATGCCGGGATGGCGGGCTACGCCGGCGGTAACCCACGCGCGTGGCTGCTGACCATCGTGCGCAACACCGCCTACACCTGGATGTCGCGCAACCGGCCGCGCGTCATGATGGCCGTCGGTGACCTCGGCGATCTCGACGAGATGGCGGCGGCACGCGGTACGAGCGTGCCGGACGAGAACGGCCCGGAGGCGAGCCTGATCGCCAAGGCCGACACGGCGGCGCTGGAAGCCGCGATCGCGGCGCTGCCGCAGCCGTTCCGCGAAACGCTGGTGCTGCGCGACATTAACGGGCTCAGCTACCGCGACATATCGGTGATGCTCAGCGTGCCGATCGGCACGGTGATGTCACGGCTGGCGCGGGCCCGCGGCCTGCTTGCGTCCGAACTGGGGAGAGCGCCATGACCGCCCATGATGACGGACTGCCCAACGATCCCGAAGGCATCAGGCTGATGATCCACGCTCTGGTTGATGGTGAACTCGATGCGGCTGCCGCACTCGCGGTGGAACGCCGCATCGCCGCTGATCCGACGCTTGCCGCCGAACACGCCCGCATCCTTGCCGTGCAAGGCGCGGTCAGCCGCTTGCCTCGCCCCGATGTCAGCGATGCCTTTCGGGCCCGCATTGCGGCGATCGGTGCGGCATCGTCAGAACAGAAGACGCAAGACGAGGAGCGGAGCGCAGCGCCGGCGCTGCCCGGATTGACCGCCGCTGCAGCCCAGCCACGGCGAGCGACCGATACGCGGCTGTCCCGGGCGCGGCCGGCGGCGCGTCGCTTCGGCTCGTTCGACTGGCGCGCCATGGCGGCGTCGATCGTCATGACCGCAGTGCTGGCCAGCGGCGCCACGCAATGGGTGATGTTCAACAGCGCCTCCGACAGTATCGCAGCCGAGATCGCAGGCGACCATCGCCGCAGCCTGCTTGCCGCCAGCCCGATCGACATCGTCTCCTCCGACCGCCACACGGTGAAGCCATGGCTCGATGCCCGTATCGGCGTCTCGCCGCCGGCGCCCGATCTTGCCACGGACGGCTTCGCGCTGATCGGCGGCCGGGTCGAGGTGGTTTCGGGCCGTCCGGTGCCGGCGCTGGTCTACCGCCACCGCGAGCACCTGATCACGCTCGTCGCCGAACCGCAGCAAGGCGGCCGTGTCACCGAGCCGAAGGACGTTTCCTCGGGCGGCTTCTCCATGGTGCACTGGAGCGACGGCGCCTTCTCCTACTGGGCGATCTCCGACATGGAGCGCCCAGAGCTCGACGATTTCGTCGCCCGCTTCCGCAAGGCAGCGGTGTAGCGCCAGTCCTGCCGTTCAAGTCAGAACTTTACAAAACTCTTCATTTGTGTGAAGTAACGGTCGCCACAAGGGTCGACCATGACAGCCAGTCGTTTCGCCACGCGCCTGAATTCCTTTGCTTCGCGCCCACAGGCGGAGTGGCCCGGCCTCACCGGAAAGCCGTCCCTGATGCAGATGGCCGCGCGCGCCGCGAAGGTTGCCGGGCTGACCGACGTCGATCTGAATTTTCCCGACCATGTCGGCGAAAAGCCTGCCGAAATTGCCCGCAGACTTGGCGATCTCGGCCTTGGCATCAATGGTTTTGCCATGCGCTACTATTCCAATCCGGCTTTCAAGCTCGGCGCCTTTACCAATCCGGATCCGACGGTGCGCCGCGAGGCCATCGACATGACCAAGGCCGGCATCGATGCTGCGCGCGAGGCCGGCGCCAGCCTGATGACTCTGTGGCTTGGCCAGGATGGTTTCGACTATGCCTTCCAGGCGGACTACGCGGTGATGTGGGAACACGAGATTGAAGGAATTCGTGAAGTCGCGGCGCATGATCCGGATTGCCAGATCAGCCTGGAATACAAACCCAATGAACCCCGCTCCTACAGCCTGATGCCGGATGCGGCGACGACACTGCTGGCGATCCGCGATGTCGGCCTTCCCAATCTCGGCGTTACGCTCGACTTTGCCCATGTGCTCTATGCCGACGAGCAACCGGCCTTTGCCGCCGCTCTGGTGGCGCGTCACAGCAAGCTGCTCGGCGTGCATCTCAACGACGGCTACGCCAAGCGCGACGATGGGCTGATGGTTGGCGCCGTGCATACGCTGCAGACCATCGAACTGCTGCGGCAGATCCGCCGGGACGGCTACGTCGGCGCAATCTATTTCGACACGTTCCCCGACATGACGGGGCTCGATCCGGTCCACGAATGCGAAGTCAACATCGCCACCGTCAAACGCATGCTGCACATCGTCGACCGGCTCGACCGCGACAACCGTCTGTCCGCCGCGATCGGCAGCCAGGACGCGGTGACATCGCAGGCCATCGTCCAGGAAATCATGCTCGGAGCGAACACATGAGCCTGAGCGGGCTGGACCTGAAAGCGGTAGGTCCGCGCATTCGCATGATGATGCCGAACCTCACTCCGCTCGAAGCGAAGGTGGTGGAGACCGTCTTCGGCCGACGCCGCTTCGACGAGAGCATTCCCCTGAAGGAGATCGCCGGGGAGTCGGGCGTGTCCGAAGCGATGGTGGTCAAGATCGCCAAAAAGCTGGGCTTCTCCGGTTATCGCGAGTTCCGCACCGCCGTCTATGAATACAGCCGCCTGCCGACGGCGGAGATGCACCGGGAGCTGTCGTTCGACGACGGCCCTGCGGAAATCGTGCAAAAAGTGTTCCGCACCTCGATCCAGGCTCTGGAGGAGACGCTGGCGATCCTTGATATCGCAGAGTTCGATCGCGCTGCCGATTTGCTCTACAGGGCAAGGAATCGTGACTTCTATGGGGTCGGCGGTTCGGCGCAGATCGCGCGCGACGTCTCGCACAAATTCCTGCGCATCGGCATCCGCGCGTCCGTGTATGACGATTCGCACATGATGCTGATGTCGGCATCGCTGCTCGGCGCTGATGATATCGCCGTCGGTTTCTCGCATTCCGGCAACACGTCGGCTGTGATCGACGCCATCCAGTTGGCCCGCAGCAACGGCGCACGCACGCTGGCCATCACCAACTACGACAGGTCTCCACTCGCTGGGCTGGCCGACATCGTGCTGTGTTCGACTGCGCAGGGCTCGCCATTGATGGGAGAGAATGCGGCGGCACGCATTGCACAGCTGAATATTCTCGACGCGCTGTTCGTGGCGGTGGCGCAGCGCGATTACCAGGCGGCGGAGCGCAATCTTGGCCGCACCATGTCGGCGGTGAAATCAAAACGAAAAGACCGCGGCTCATGAGCAATCCGCCCCTGGTCACCGTGTTTGGCAGCCTGCATTACGACATCATGGTCGATGCGCCTGACCGACCACGCAAGGGCGAGACGGTAACCGGCCACGCCTGGCACCCGAAATGTGGCGGCAAGGGCGGCAACCAGGCGGTCTCGGCGGCGCGCGCCGGCGTGCGTGCGGCGATGATCGGAGCCGTCGGCGACGATGATTTCGGCACGGCTCTGCTGGCCAATCTCACACGCGCCGGCGTCGACCACAGCTGTGTGTGGGTGGCGCGGAATACAGGCTCCGGCATGAGCGTCGCGATCTTCGACGCAGAAGGCGACTACGGCGCAGTGATCGTCTCGGGCAGCAACCTCACTTTGGGCGAGGCCGACATTGCCTCGGCTTCCGAAATGGTGGCCCAAACGGCGGTGCTGCTGCTGCAGAACGAAGTGCCCGAGGCCGCCAACATCGCCGCCGCGCGCGCGGTGAAAACGAGGGGCGGCCGGGTCGTGCTCAACGCGGCTCCGGCCCGCAAACTCTCCGATGATCTGATCGCGCTGGTCGACATCCTCATCGTCAACGCCATCGAGGCCGAATTCCTGGCCGGCATGGCGGTGGTCGAAACGCTCGACGGTGCGGCGCAGGCAGCGCGACGCCTTGTCGATCTCTGCCCCACGGCAATTGTCACGGCGGGCGGCGAAGGTGTCGCCTGTTGTGAGCGGAGCGGCGAAGCCTTCGCGCTCCCTGCCATTCCGGTCAAGGTTGTCAGCACGCATGGCGCGGGCGACGAATTCGTCGGTGCGCTGGCCGCAGCCCTTGCCAGGGGACAGGCCATGCGGGCGGCCCTGGCCGCCGCCAACGCCGCTTCGGCCGTGCTGGTCTCGGCGCCGCGGGCCGAACGTGCCGGTAGCTAACGGCCGGTTTTGACATCCCCAAAAGACACCAGGCGCCACGCATCCTTGCCGTCGATGCCGAATTCCGCTAAGGGGCGCCTTTGCCGCCGGGAGCATGCGCTTGACCGATCACCGCGCCGACGTCGCCATCATCATGGGCAGCCAGTCCGACTGGGCGACGATGCGCCACGCCGCCGAAACACTGGAAGCGCTTGGCATTCCGCACAAGCGGCTGATCGTCTCCGCCCACCGCACCCCCGACCGGCTCTATGATTTCGCCAAGGGCGCCAAGGCGGCCGGCTACAAGGTGATCATCGCCGGCGCCGGCGGCGCCGCGCATTTGCCCGGCATGACCGCGGCGATGACCCCGTTGCCGGTGTTCGGCGTACCGGTCGAATCCAAGGCGCTGTCGGGCCAGGATTCGCTGCTTTCCATCGTCCAGATGCCGGCCGGCATTCCGGTCGGCACGCTGGCGATCGGCAAGGCGGGTGCGGCCAACGCCGCCCTTCTGGCGGCCGCCGTGCTGGCACTCAACGACGAGCGGCTCGCCGCCCGGCTCGATGCCTGGCGCGCCGCCCAGACCGCCAAGGTCGCCGCAGAGCCGACGGACGCGCCGTGAGCCTGCCGGCGGGATCGACCATCGGCGTCATCGGCGGTGGCCAGCTCGGCCGCATGCTGGCCATGGCTGCAGCACGCCTTGACTACGGCACCGTGATCCTCGAGCCGCAGGCCGATTGCCCGGCCGCGCAGGTCGCCAACCGGCAGATCACCGCCGCCTATGACGATGCCGCCGCCCTTGCCGAACTGGCAGCCGTCAGCGCCGTCGTCACCTACGAATTCGAGAATGTGCCGGTGGCCGCCGCCAGCGCGCTTGCCGCCAAGGTGCCGGTCTATCCGCCGCCGCGGGCGCTGGAAGTGTCGCAGGACCGGGTCACGGAAAAGCAATTCCTCAACGGCATCGGCATCAAAACCGCGGATTTCCGTGCCGTCGACAATGACGACGAACTGACGGCGGCGCTGCGGGAATTCAGCGGCAGCGGCATCTTGAAAACGCGGCGCATGGGCTATGACGGCAAAGGCCAGCGTGTCTTCCGCAACATGGAGACCGGCGGCTTTGCCGGTACCTGCGAGGCCATGGGCAATGTGCCGCTGATCCTGGAATCCTTCGTCGCTTTCGAGCGCGAGATTTCGGTGATCGCCGCGCGCGGGCTGGACGGCGCTGTCGCCGCTTACGATCCGGCCGAAAATGTCCACCGCGACGGCATCCTGCACACCTCGACCCTGCCGGCCCAAATCGGGCTGGAAACGGCGGCGGCGGCACAAGCGGCGGCGGCAAAAATCCTGTCGGCCCTCGACTATGTCGGCGTCATCGGTGTCGAGTTCTTCGCCCTTGCCGACGGCACGCTGCTGGCCAACGAGATGGCGCCGCGCGTGCACAATTCCGGCCACTGGACGGAAGCCGCCTGCATCGTCTCGCAGTTCGAGCAGCATATCCGCGCCATTGCCGGCCTGCCGTTGGGCAATCCTGGCCGGCATTCCAACTGCGTCATGGAAAATTTGATCGGCGACGACGTCCTGCGCGTGCCTGCTCTGCTCGCCGAGCCCGATCTGATGCTGCATCTCTACGGCAAGGCGGAAGCCCGCCCCGGCCGCAAGATGGGCCATTTCACGCGCATCAGCCGCCGCGCGTAAAGCAATTCCAGGAAATCGCGCGACGCTTTGCCTGAGGGGTGTGGACCCCTATTGCAGCTCGTCGTTCAGATCCCCACCCTCGTCAGGGTTGGCGCAACTAGCATCACCTTCCTGGCAGTTAGCGCCCGAGATCAGCTGCTTGGTGCGCAGGTCCGTCAGTTCGGTCAGGCATTGCGAGACCTCCATCGGATGGATGGAGCCGCCCTCGCTGTCCGCGGTCGTATATGCGCATTCGGCGTCGCGAAAGACGATCCAGGCGCGTTGCGCGACCTGCAGCAGCTTCCTGTTGTTGTCGTCATTGCGGCCGACGAGATCCTTGTAGGCCTGGTTGAGCTTGGCATCGGCCGCCTGAAAGTCCTCGCCGGCACAGATATTCATCATCTGCTGGCTGTCGTCGTTGCGGTCGCATTCCTGCGCCTGCGCCGTGGAGGCCGCTGCCAGAACGGCAAGGCAGGCGGACGCAAACAACAGGCGCATGGACCCTCTCCAAATCAGCGTGCAGGCGCCGCACCATTCCAGCCCGCCTTCGGCGGCGCAATGGCGTCGAGCCGAGATGGCGGATATTTGATGGCCAAAGCCGTTCTTGGCCTCTATGCAGCACGCCTGCGGTTGACACGGATGCGGCTCCTCGTTTATGAGCCACCGCAAGTTCAAAGGCGCGTCTTCTGGCGCGCCTTAAATAGTTCGGCCCGAACCGGGCCCAGACCGACGGGCAAGACCATGAAGATCAAGAATTCGCTCAAGGCGCTGAAGGCGCGTCACCGCGACAACCAGCTGGTTCGCCGCAAGGGCCGCGTCTACATCATCAACAAGACCGCTCCGCGCTACAAGGCGCGCCAGGGCTGAGTTTTCGGCCGGAGGCTCGTTGCCTCCGTCCCTGTGATGTTATTTGCCTGATATCAGGCACTTTCACGCTAATTTCAGTTTGACGATCCGCCGTCCGGGGTTAGATTCCGGCGATGCGGATTCTTTTTTCATTTTTCTCGGCCTTTTTGCTGTTCGGCACCATTGCCGCGCGTGCCGACGATCCGCCGGCACCGCCGCCGGCCGCCACGACGCCGCCGGTTGCCGTGACCAGGGAAGCCCGGCTCGACCAGCTGTTTGCCGACTTGAAGCGCGAGCGCAACGAAAAGGCGGCCCAGCGCATTGCCGGGCGCATCTGGGGCGAATGGTTCCAGTCCGGCAGCGCCTCGATCGACCTGATGATGCAATGGTCACAAAAGGCGATGGACGACCAGAAGTTCGACGTCGCCCTCGACTTCCTCGATCAGGTCGTCATCCTGCAGCCGAAATACGCCGAAGGCTGGAACCGGCGCGCCACCGTCCATTACATGATGAAGAATTTCGGGAAGTCGATGTCCGACATCGACCAGACGCTGCAGCTCGAACCACGCCATTTCGGCGCGCTTTCCGGCCTGGCCCAGATCATGGCCGCCACCGGCCACAAGCAATCGGCGCTCGAAGCCTGGCAGAAGGTGCTCGCCATCTATCCGATGATGCGCAGCGCCCAGGACCAGGTCTCGGCACTGTCGGAAGAGCTTGCCGGCGAAGGAATTTGAGTCAGGGGAATAAGGCAGTAGGGCAGTATGTGAAGGGCCGGGAATGGCTCACCCCTACTGCCCTACTGCCCTACTGCCCTACTGCCCTACTGCCCTACTGCCCTGCTGCCCTGCTGCCCTGCTGCCCTGCTGCCCTGCTGCCCTGCTGCCCTGCTGCCCTCCTGCCCTACTGCCTAGAACTATTCCCCCTCCACCCCCGTATCTCCGCGCATGAACCTCATTTACGCCGCCTGCGCCTTCCTCCTCGCGCTCGTCTTTGCCCTTGCCGGTGTCACCCGCGCCGGGGCGTGGCTGATCGAGTGGCGCAACCCGCCGGCCGGCGAATTTGCCGACATTGACGGCGCCCGCATCCACTATGTCCACGTGCCGGCGCCGCAAAAAGCCGAGCTGCCGGCGATCGTCTTCATCCATGGCGCCAGCGCCAACCTCAGGGATCAGATGCTGCCGATCACGCCGTTGCTCGAAGGCCGCGCCGAGATGGTCTTCCTCGACCGGCCCGGCTTCGGCTGGTCGGAGCGCGGCCCCGGAAACAATGAGAGCCCGTCGGCGCAGGCGAACACCATCGCCAGGCTGATGGACCGCCTCGGCATCCGCAAGGCGATCATCGTCGGCCATTCCTTCGGCGGCGTGATCACCGCCGCATTCGGCCGCGAACACCCAGATAAGACGCTCGGCCTGGTGTTCCTGTCGCCGGTCAGCCATCCCTGGCCGGGCGGCGCAACCGCCTGGTACTACAAGCTGACCGCCACCCCCATCATTGGCTGGCTGTTCTCGGAGACACTGACGTATCCGGCCGGCACGCTGCAGATGAGCAGCGCCACTGCCTGCGTGTTTTCGCCCAACAAGGTGCCGGACGGCTACGTCGGCAATGCCTCGATCCCGCTGGTGCTACGTCCCCGCGCCTTCCGCGCCAACGCGATCGATGTCGCCGGCCTCTACGACTATGCGCTGAAGGCTGCGCCGCACTACCGTGACATCACGGCGCCGACGATCGTCATTTCGGGCGATCGCGACAAGGTGGTCTATGCCTCGATCCATTCGGTCGGCCTGGTCCGCGACATTCCCGGCGCCGAACTGATCTGGGTCCACAATCTCGGCCACAAGCCGGACTGGATCGCCCCAGACCTCGTCGTCGGCGCCATCGAAAAGGTCGCGGGCCAGGACGTCGACCTCGAGGTGCTGGCGAAAGCCGTGGAGGCGCGGATCGCCGGCGATGCCTATTACGACGCACAATGCCCCGACATCACGGTGCCTGACGCGGAACTCGCGCCCACCTGATCGCCATGTATGTCCTGAAGCACGGCATCAAGAAAAACCCGGAGAGGCGGTGGGCATTGCCGGACCGCATCTTCTTCGGTCACGGCGCCTGCGCCATTCTCGCTGGCGTCTTTCTCGAGCATCCCCCGCTGGAGGGATTTTACGGCGAGCGCATCCTTCCAGGCGAAGGCTTTTCCGGAAACCACATCTATGTGACGAACGGCGTGATCGCCTTCGACTACCACGGCTATTCCGCCCGTGGGCGGTTGCTGGAGCACCACGAAAGAGGCTGGGCATCGCACAGTCCCGGATGGCACTGCACGCTGGAGACGGTCGATTTCGATCTGCTCGACACAGTCGAACTCAACCGGCGAACGATACTGGGTCCGGACCAGTATCTGCACGACCCCATTCCCCGGGCCCTCCTATTCCTTCGGCGCATCGATCACGCCGAAGCCGCGGCAAGAGCGCTGCGGACTGTGACGAGCTGAAGCCTCTCTCAGCCTATGTTGCGGGTGGCCTGCACGTCCGATCCGACATAGGCGATGCGCAGCATGTTGGTCGAACCCGGCGTCCGCAGCGGCACGCCCGCCGTGATGATGACGCGGTCGCCCGGTTGGCCAAACCCCTCTTCGAAAGCGATGCGGCAGGCACGGTCGACCATGTCGTCGAGATCGACGGCATCGGGCGAGACGACGCAATGCGTGCCCCACAGCAGCGACAACCGCCGCGCCGTGTTGAGGATCGGCGACAGCGCGATGATCGGCACTTGCGGCCGCTCGCGCGCGGCGCGCAGGCCGGTGGTGCCCGACGCCGTATAGGTGATGATCGCAGACAGTTTCAGCGTTTCGGCGATCTCGCGCGCGGCGAGCGAAATGGCATCGGCGCCGGTTGCTTCCGGTTCCGAGCGCTGCGCGTTGATGATGCCGGCATAGGTCGGGTCGGTTTCGACCTTGGTGGCGATGCGGTTCATCATCGCCACCGCCTCGACCGGATAGGCGCCGGCCGCAGACTCGGCCGAAAGCATGATGGCATCGGCGCCCTCGAACACGGCAATCGACACGTCGGAGACCTCGGCGCGGGTCGGCACCGGCGCGGTGATCATCGATTCCAGCATCTGGGTGGCGACGACCACCGGCTTGCCGGCTCGGCGCGCCGCGCGCGTGATCTGCTTCTGGATGCCGGGCACCGCTTCCAGCGGCATTTCGACGCCGAGATCGCCGCGCGCGACCATCAGCGCGTCGGAGAGTTCGATGATTTCCGCCAGCCGGGCAACGGCCTGCGGCTTTTCGATCTTGGCCATGATCAGTGCCCGGCCGCGCGCGATCTTGCGGGCTTCGGCGAGATCCTCCGGCCGCTGCACGAAGGACAGCGCCACCCAGTCGACGCTTGCCGCCAGCACCGCATCGAGGTCCTTGCGGTCCTTCTCGGTCAGCGCGCCGACCGGCAGGTCGGTGTCGGGCAGGCTGACACCCTTCTTGTCGGAAATCGTCGTGCCGGCGACCACCGTGCAGGTGATCGACTTGCCGTCGCTCTTCAGAGCCTTCAGCTCCAGCTTGCCGTCGTCGATCAACAGACGGTGACCGGCCTCGACCGAGCTCAGGATTTCGGGATGCGGCAGGTAGACCCTGGTCGAATTGCCGGGCTCGGGATTGTTGTCGAGCGTGAAGGTCTGGCCAGCGGTCAGCACCTCCTTGCCGTTGGCGAACTTGCCGACGCGCAGCTTCGGCCCCTGCAGATCGGCCAGGATGCCGATCGGACGGCCGACCTTTTCCTCGACGGCACGGATGCGGGCGACCAGCGTGCGCATCAGCTCGTGGTCGGTGTGGCTCATATTGATACGGAAGACATCGGCACCGGCTTCGAACAGCTTCTGCAGCATCTCCTCGGACGAGGAGGCCGGACCGATGGTGGCGAGGATCTTGACCTTGCGGCTACGTCTCATTGACTGTTTGTTCCCGGGGCGGCTGGTGCGCCTCCCGTTGTGGACTCATCGGTCAGCTGGACCATCCAGCTTGCCTGCTCGCCCGTGTCATATTCCTGGAATCCGGCGCGCTGGAAGCCCCGGGCGACGCAATCGGTTACGCCGGCGATCTTGAACTCTTTTTCGGCCACGCACATGTTGATCGGGCCATCCCAACGCCCGCCACGCTCGGCGTCTTCTGCATAAAGATAGTAAAACCTTGATGACAGCGGCCCTTCGATCAGCGTCTTGCAGGTCGATCCTTCGATGTGCCACCAGCCCTCGGTGATCCAGCCGGCCTTGGCGCGGTAGCCGATGCCGACGCCGACCAGGTTCTGCGTCGCGTTGCAGACGCGGAAATCGGCGCGGGCGGGCGAGGCCGCGACCAGCGCGGTAAGCCCCACGGTCAAGGCCAGGAGCGGCACGGCAAAGGCGCCGCGCGCGCGCGGCCTGCCGGCGGAACCCATTCCGAAACCCCTCAACAACGTCATCTGCATCTCTCAACGCCCCTTTTCGGAAAAGTCCGGGCGCATGTCAACGCGCCGTTCTGTCCAATTCCAATCGATTTAGAAAGGCCCCCGACACGCAATTTGCCGCGTGTGACCGGATTTTCGCAGAAACCGTGGCCAAACAACGGCATTGCGCCGGCGTCCTCTTCGTGGAATGACGATACCACCCTCCCCGGACGCCAGCGAACAGACCTTTTCAGCCAATGACCCGATCCACAGTTTTCGCGCCTTTCGATCTTGTCGAGGGCGACCGCAAGCGGGGCATCGTGCTTGTCGCCGACCATGCCCGCCGCGACCTGCCGGAGGAGTATGGCAGCCTCGGCCTGCCGGCGGCGGAACTCGAGCGTCACATCGCTTACGACATCGGCGTCGAGATGGTGACGCGCGAACTGGCGGCAGCACTCGACGTGCCGGCGGTGATCGCCAATTTTTCGCGCCTGCTGATCGACCCCAATCGCGGCGAGGACGACCCGACGCTGATCCGTCAGCTCTATGACGGCACCGTGGTGCCGGGAAACTACCCGATGGCGGCGACAGAGCGCGAAAGGCGGCTCGACGGTTTCTATCGGCCCTATCACGACGCCGTCGGCGCCATGATTGCTTCGGTGGCGCAGGCCTCGGGCAAAGCGCCTTTCATCTTCTCCGTCCACTCCTTCACCCCGGTCATGCAAGGCGTTGCGCGCCCGTGGCACGTCGGCATTCTGTGGGACCTCGACGACCGCGTGGCGCGGCCGCTGATCGACATGCTGGGCGAGGATAAAAACCTCGTCGTCGGCGACAACGAACCCTATGACGGCGCGCTGCGCGGCGACACCATGTTCAAGCACGCCATCGTCAACGGCTTTGCCCATGCGCTGATCGAGATCCGCCAGGACCTGATCGCAGACAGCAAGGGCGCGCTGGCCTGGGCCGAACGGCTGGCGCCGATCGTTGACGCCATCGATCGTCGTCCCGATATACATCAGGTGAAGATGTTCGGCTCGCGCACCGGGCCGCTGTGAGGATCGAGACATGACCGAGCTCAGCGACGAACAGAAACGCGATTTCGAGGCCGCTGCCTTCCGCCGGCTGGTCGAGCATTTGCGCGAGCGCAGCGATGTCCAGAACATCGACCTGATGAACCTCGCCGGCTTCTGCCGCAACTGCCTGTCCAATTGGTACCGCGAGGCAGCCGAGGCCGAGGGCCTTGCATTGTCCAAGGATCAGTCGCGCGAGATCGTCTACGGCATGCCTTACGCCGAGTGGCAGGCGCTGAACCAGACCGAGGCTTCGGACGCCAAGAAGGCGGAGTTTGAGGCGAGAAGGCCAAGGGATCACTGAGCTAGCGGCGCGGTTCACAGGATTTGACGGCGGCRGGACAGCGCCCCCCTCTGTCCTGCCGGACATCTCCCCCACAAGGGGGGAGATCAGCTGTCATCCTGGCTTTCGCCAATCTCCAGCGGTGCAGAAAGGACCGAAGCGCCAAAGCTGCTGATCTCCCCCCTCGTGGGGGAGATGTCCGGCAGGACAGAGGGGGGCGCGAAGGAACGCTGTCGACTACTTTGTCCCTTCGACTTGGCCTAAATGCTTTCGCAGCCAGGCGCTTGACTGAAAGTTGAATCGATCTAATTTGCCGCGCAAAGCCATTTTTGACCGGATTCCAACCATGAGCGCGCAAAACGCGATGCAGAGCGCCGTTCGCGGGCGATGGGCGGTCGCTGCCATCTTCCTCGCCAACGGCTTCCTGACCGGCAGCTGGGCGCCGCAGATTCCGGTGTTCCTGACCCGGCTCGACATTTCGAAATTCACGCTCGGCCTGCTGATCCTTTTGTTCGGCGTCGGCGCGGTCGGCGCTATGAGTTGGTGCGGGCATCTGATCTCCAAACATGGCTCGCGCACCGTGCTGCGCTGGTTCGGCCTGTGCGGCAGCCTCGGCCTGCTGGTCGTGGCGCTGGCGCCCAATGTGCCGCTGGCGGCGATCGCCATGGTCATCTTCGGCGGTTCGATCGGCGGCATGGATGTCGCCATGAACGCCAATGCCGTGGTGGTCGAGCGCCGGCTGTCCCGCGCCATCATGTCCTCGTCGCATGGGTTCTGGAGCCTCGGCGGTTTTGCCGGTGGCGGCTTGGGCGGTTACGCCATCCAGACTTACGGCCACCTCGCCCATGCGGCTGTCGTCACGGTCATCGCTTTTGCCGTCATTGCGGTCGCGGTCGGCTACCTCATCGCCGAAGACAGGCCGCAGGCGGCCGAGCATCACAAATTTGCGCTGCCCTCCAATCCGCTGGTCTATCTGGTCGGGCTGATGGCGCTGCTGACGATGATTTCCGAGGGCGCCGTGCTCGACTGGGCAGCGCTATATCTGCGACAGGAACTCGGCGCCGACCTCGCCATTGCCGGCCTCGCCTACGCCGCCTTCTCCGGCGTCATGGCGGTCATGCGCTTCTTCGGCGACGGCGTGCGCAACCGTTTCGGCGCGGTGGCGACGCTGCGCGGCTCGGCGGTGGTCGCCGCCGCCGGCATGCTGGTCGCCGGCCTGTCGCCTTCGCCATGGATCGCCATCGCAGCCTTTGCTCTTTGCGGCTTCGGCATCGCCAACATGGTGCCGATCATCTTTTCGGCCGGCGGCAACCAGGAAGGCATGTCGTCGGGCACCGGCATGAGCGTCGTCACCACCATGGGCTATTCCGGCATATTGGTTGCGCCGTCGGCGATCGGCTTCGTCGCCGAGCATTTGAGCTTCGGCCCGATCTTCGTCGCCATGTCGGGTCTGCTGATCGTCGTGCTGTTGATGGCTGGACTCGCTCAACGCGCCGAATTCGCGCCCGCCCCGGCCGAATAACGCTTCAACTCCTCGTAGAGGAAATCCGCGACGCGGCGGATGCGCACGCTGGTGCGCACGTCGCGATGCATGGCGAGCCACACCGGCAGGCTGGGCAAGGGCAGACCGGGCAGCAGTTTTTCCAGCAACGGGTCGCTGTCGGCGAGCGGCTCCTGGCCGAGACCGATGCCGTTTCCCGCCCGTAGCGCTTCCCACAAAACGATCTGGTTGTCGGTCCTGAAACGAAAATTGCTACGGGTGACCGGTATGCCGAACTGGGTAAAGCCGCGGATCATCTCGTCGCTGCGGTCGAAGCCGATCAGCGGGTGGCCGACAAGGTCGGCGGGCACAAGCGGCCGGCCGTGCCGGTCGAGATAGGATGTGGCCGCGCAGCAGCAGAGCGGAATGTCGCAGACCTTGCGCGCCGTCAGTTCGTTCTGCGCCGGCTTGACCATGCGGATGGCGATGTCGGCATCCCGGCGCAGCAGGTTCTCGACCTGGTTCGAGGCGACGATCTCGACCTCGATGCCGGGCTCCTCGATGCCGAGCCGCGCCGTCATCTTCGGCAGCACATAGGCCGCCACCACCTCGCTGGCGGCAATGCGCACCGTGCCTTCGATCGCCTCGACCGAGCCCAGCGCCAGCAGCGAAAAGGCGCTCGCCTGCTCACTTACCGCCCTGCCGCGTTCGAACAGCGTGGCGCCGGCTTCCGTCAGCGCATAGCCGCGCCGCCCGCGCCGGAACAGCGTGACGCCCAGCGCCTGTTCGAGCTCACCGATGTGGCGGCCAAGCGTCGGCTGGCTGGCCGACAGCTTGCGCGCCGCGGCCGACAGGCTGCCGGTCTCCGCCACGGTGACGAAGCTCTTGATCAGGTTCCAGTCGATTTCAGCCATACATTTATGAATATCAGAACGCCAATCTCAGTCAATTTTCATTCGAAGATGAAGGCATCATATTCGGCCTGCAAACACGAAACACGGAGACGAAAAATGACCAAGATCGCAATTCTGGGCGCCAATGGCCGGCTCGGCCGCGTGGTTGGCAAGGCCTTCATCGACGCAGGCTTCGACGTCCGCGCCGTCACCCGCACCGGCAAGGTCCCGGCCGAACTCAACGGCGCCACCGCCGTCGCCGGCGACGCCATGGACCGCCAGTCGCTGATCCACGCCACAGAGGGCGTCGACATCGTCTTCAATGGCCTCAACCCGATCTACACCGACTGGGGCAAGTGCCTGCCAATGGCCGAGAACGTCATGGCCGCCTGCCACGCCAATGGCGCGCTGCATCTCTTCCCCGGCACTGTCTATAATTACGGCTCGCCATTGCCGCAGGTGGTGACGGAAGACACGCCGTTCCGCCCGACAACCGAGAAGGGCCGCATCCGCTGCGCCATGGAAGCGCTGTTTCGCGCAGAGGCCGATGCCGGCCATGTCCGCACCATCATTTTGCGCGCCGGCGATTTCTTCGGCGGCACCGGCAGCGGGTCATGGTTCGACCTGGTCGTCGCCGCCAAGATGAACAAGGGCGTCTACACCGCGCCCGGCCCGGCCAACCTCGTGCATGAATGGGCGTATTTGCCGGACTTCGCCGTGGCCTTCGTCGGGCTGGCACGCAACCTCGACAAGCTCGGCTTCTACGAGGCGCTCAACTTCCCCGGCCATGCCATCACCGACATGGACATCAAGGCCGCCGCTGAAAGGGCGCTGGACCGTCCGCTGAAACTGACCTTCATGCCCTGGTGGGTGCTGCGCGCCGGCAGCCCGTTCGTCGCGATGTGGCGCGAGATCGTCTCGATGTCTTATCTGCGCTTCGAACCGCACCGGCTCGTGTCCGACCGGCTGGAAGGCATCATCGGCGAAGTCCCGCACACCCCGCTGGACCAGGCTGTGGCCAAGGCGCTCGAGGACATCGGCCTCACCACTCATCATGCAAAAGAGGCAGCCTAAGCAATTCCAGGAAAAGTGTACGCGGTTTTCCCGGGAAAAGCGCGTAGCGCTTTCCCTTGGGAATTGCGCAAAAAGAAGGAGCTAGAGCGGTTCGCCGTGAAACGGTGGACCGGTCTAGCCATACTGGGCCAAGCGTCAGTCGCGGTTGGTACGAAACCCACCTCGCGCCTGGCCCAATCGCGGAAATGACCAACCGGATGGTCATTATGAGGAGACAGTTTATAACGGTCGCCGAGATCATGATCACCAAGGGGAGACGATGCGTTACATACGTCCGCTTTCAATCGAAGATGCCGTTGGCCTGCTGGCCGGCTCTTCCGGCACATCAGCCATTCTGGCGGGAGGCAGCGACCTTCTGGTGAGGATGAAGGGCGGGTTTGTCGAACCCGACCTGATCGTCGACATCAAGGCAATCGAGGGCCTGAGCGAGATAAGGCAGACGCCTGACGGCTTCAGCATCGGCGCCGCCGTTCCCTGCGCGGTGCTGGGAGAAAACGCAGCCCTGAAGAAGGCCTGGCCCGGCGTCGTCGAAGCGGCGAAGCTGATCGGCTCTAAGCAAGTGCAAGGCCGTTGTACGATAACCGGTAATCTCTGCAACGCCTCTCCGGCCGCCGACAGCGTCCCGGCTTTGGTGGCCGCCGGCGCAAAGGCAGTGATTGCCGGTCCCTCCGGCAAGCGCACCGTTGCCGTTGAGGCCGTGCCGGTCGGTCCGGGCAAGACCTCGCTCGCCAAGGGCGAGATCATCGAGGCGATCCTGCTCGACAAACGCGCACCGCGTTCGGGCGACGCCTATCTGCGCTTCATTCCACGCACCGAGATGGACATCGCGGTGGTCAGCGCCGGCGTCAACCTGACGCTTGACGAGCATGGCGTCATCACAGCCGCCCGCGTCGCGCTGGGCGCGGCCGCTCCGACCGTGCTTCTGGTCGAAGAAGCCGCCGAGGCTCTCATCGGCCGCAAGCTCGATGACGCAGCGCTTGAGCGGCTGGCAAAAGTCTGCGCGGGGGCCTGCCGGCCCATCGACGACAAGCGCGGCACCATCGAGTTCAGGCGAAAAGTTGCGGGCGTGCTAGCCAGACGTGCCGCGACGACCGCCTACGCACGTGCAGGAGGCAAATGATGGCCGGTATAGCAGTTTCAACGACAATCAACGGCGATCACGTCGAGTACCTTTGCCAACCCGACGAGACGTTGCTCGACGTCCTGCGCGACCGGCTCGGCCTGACCGGCGCCAAGGAAGGCTGCGGCACCGGCGACTGCGGCGCCTGCTCGATCATCCTCGACAACCGGCTGGTCTGCTCGTGCCTGGTGCTGGGCGCGGAGGCTGAAGGGCGGCAGGTCGAGACCGTCGAGGGCATGGCACATGGCGAGAAGCTGCACACGCTGCAGCAGAAATTCCTCGAACATGCCGCCCTGCAATGCGGCATCTGCACGCCGGGGTTCCTGATCGCGGCGAAGGACCTGCTGGCCAAAAACCCAGATCCGTCGGAAGAAGAAATCCGCTTCGGCCTTGCCGGCAATCTCTGCCGCTGCACCGGCTACGACAAGATCGTGCGCGCCGTCCAGGACGCCGCCATCGTGATGAAGGGAGCTTGAAGACCATGAATTTCGATCCGCGCTTTTCGGGCCGCAAATTTGCATCCGTCGGCACCCGCCCCCTCCGCCCTGACGGCATCGACAAGGTGACGGGACGCGCCCGCTACGGCGCCGACTTCAACATGGCGGGACAGTTGGTCGGACGCGTTCTGCGCAGCCCGCATGCCCACGCAAAGATCCTGAAGATCGACACCTCGAAGGCGGAAAAGCTGGCCGGCGTGAAAGCGGTGATCACGGCGAAAGACCTGCCGGACCTCACCGATGGCGATGCCGGCATGTACGACGTCCTCGACAATTGCATGGCGCGCAGCAAGGCGCTCTATGACGGCCATGCCGTGGCCGCGGTTGCCGCCGTCGATGCCCACACGGCGCGGCAGGCGCTAAAGCTGATCGTGGTCGACTATGAGCTGTTGCCGCATGTCACCGATGTCGACGAGGCGATGAAGCATCATGCCCCGCTGATCAACGACACGATCTTCACAGAAGGCCTCGAGGAAAAGCCGGTAAAGCCTTCCAACGTCACCAAGCGCAGCCAGTTCGGCCATGGCGATGTCCATCAGGGTTTCGGCCATGCCGATTTCATCGTCGAGCGCTCCTTCAAGACCGAGCAGACGCATCAGGGCTATATCGAGCCGCATGCCTGCGTGGCGAACGTGAACCTCGACGGCACCGCCGACCTCTGGGTCTGCACGCAGGGCCATTTCGTCTACCGCCAGCATTGCGCGCAACTGCTCGGGCTGGAAGCCTCGAAACTGCGCGTCACCTCGTCGGAGATCGGCGGCGGCTTTGGCGGCAAGACCCATGTCTGGGCCGAACCGGTGGCGCTGGCGCTGTCGCGCAAGGCCGGCCGCCCGGTGAAGCTGGTGATGACGCGCGACGAAGTGTTCCGCGCCTCGGGTCCGACCAGCGCCACCTCGATCGACGTGAAGATCGGCGCCCGCAAGGACGGCACCATCACCGCCGCCGAGGCGACGCTGCGCTATTCCAGCGGCCCCTATGCCGGCACCTGGGCCGAGATCGGCGCCATGACGGCGTTCGCCTGTTACAAGCTCGATAACGTCAAGACCGTCGGCTACGAAGTGCTGGTCAACCGGCCGAAGACCGCGGCCTACCGTGCGCCCTCCGCCCCCATGGCGGCGTTTGCCGTGGAAAGCGCTGTCGACGAGCTCGCCAAGGAAATCGGCATGGACCCGGTCGAGTTCCGCATCAAGAACGCCGCGCAGGAAGGCACCCGCTCCTCCTACGGCCCGGTCTACGGCCCGATCGGCATCGGCCCGACGCTGGAGGCGGCAAAGACCCATCCGCACATGAAAGCGCCGCTCGGCAAAAACCAGGGCCGCGGCATGGCCTGCGGCTTCTGGTTCAATTTTGGAGGCCAGACCTGCGTCGACCTCAACATCGGCATGGACGGATCGGTGTCGCTCGCTGTCGGCACGGTGGACGTCGGTGGTTCACGCGCGTCGCTGTCGCTGGTGGCGGCCGAAGAGCTCGGCATCGACTATGCCCAGCTCAAAGCGGTGGTCGCCGACACGTCTTCCCTCGGTTACAACGACATGACCGACGGCAGCCGCGGCACCTTCTCGTCCTCGATGGCGACGATCTCGGCCGCCCGCAACGCGATAAAAATCCTTAGGGATCGCGCAGCGCAAATGTGGGACATCCCCGTCGACGACGTCATCTGGGAAAACGGCCACGCCATCGCCAAGGGCGAGAAGTACGGCAACCTTGCAGCCCTGTCGCTGAAGGAGATCGCCGCCAAGTCCGGCACCACGGGTGGGCCGATCGCCGGCCACAGCGAGCTCGTCGCCGACGGCGCCGGCGTCTCCTTCGCCACCCACATCTGCGACATCGAGGTCGACCCCGAGACGGGTGCCGCGCGCGTGATCCGCTACACGGTGATCCAGGATGCCGGCAAGGCGGTGCACCCGACCTATGTCGAGGGCCAGTACCAGGGCGGTGCCGCGCAAGGCATCGGCTGGGCGCTCAACGAGGAGTATATTTACGGCAAGGACGGACGTCTCCAGAACGCCGGCTTCCTCGACTATCGCATCCCGGTCTGCTCGGACTTGCCGATGATCGACACGCAGATCCTGGAAATACCCAACCCCAACCACCCCTATGGCGTGCGCGGCGTCGGCGAAACCTCGATCGTGCCGCCGCTGGCGGCGATCGCCAACGCGATGTCGAACGCCGCCGGCGTGCGCATGACCCACATCCCGATGTCGCCGCCAAGGGTTCTCGCTGCGATCGAAGCGGAACGGGAAGGCAGGGCATGATGCCGAACATCATGCTCCATCAAGAATAGGGGTCGAGCGGATGGTCGAAGTCACCCTATGGGGTGCGCTGGGCCAGCTCGCCGGCGGCCAGAGCAAGGTCGAGGTCGAGGCCAAGGACATCAGGGAGCTGTTCAGGAAACTGGCTGAACAGTATCCCGGCATAGAGCCCTGGATCGAGAAGGGCATCGCCGTGGCCATCGACGGCACGATCTATCGCGATACCTGGTCAAAGGAATTGCCAAAGGGCGCGGAGATTTTTCTGCTGCCAAGACTGGCTGGGGGGTGAGTGCCTCCGCCATCGCCTGGCATCAGGGCCTCGAACGTCTTGGATTGGGCCGAAAGCAGACTGGCGCCTGACAACTCAGACATTTTCGAAATCAGTCTTTTTGGACGCTTGCTCTAAAGCTTATGATTCAGTTTCGGTGGCGCAGCAGTTCGACGACGGTCTGGAACGCCGGCGAATTCTGTCGCCGGCTTGGATAGTAGAGATGAAAACCCGACGTGGGCGGACACCATTCGCTGAGTACCCCTATCAGTGTGCCGTCGGCTAGGTACTCGGCGACGCTGTCCTCGGGAACGAAAGCAATGCCGTAGCCGGCGATTGCCGCCGTCACCAGAGACCTGATGGTGTTGAAGGTCAGCTGCCCATCGACGCGAACCCGCTGGGCGCGGCCGTCCTTTTCAAATTCCCAGGCGTAAAGACCACCCAACGTGGCCAGGCGCAAATTGATGCAATTGTGCCGGATGAGGTCTTGCGGAACCTCTGGCCGGGGGGTCCGTGAGAAATAGCCGGCAGATCCTACCGGCACGAGCCGTACGTCGGGCCCGATGCGCACGGCAATCATGTCCTTTTCCAGGCTCTCTCCCAGGCGCACACCGGCATCGAAGCGCTCCGCAGCAATGTCTGTGAAGCCATGATCGATGTAGAGCTCAACCTTGATGTCCGGAAACCCGGCGAGACCTGCAGCCAGCTTCGGCCACACGACTGTATCGGCTGCGTTTTCGCTGCAGGTGATGCGCACCGTGCCGGCTGGCTTGTCCCGCAAGTCGCTTAACGCCGCCAATTCCGACTCGATCTCTTCCAGTCGCGGCGCAGCCGCCCTGATCAGCCTCTCGCCGGCTTCCGTGGTGGACACACTGCGGGTGGTGCGCGTCAAAAGCCTGATCCCGAGCCGATCCTCAAGCCCGCGTATGGTTTGGCTCAGCGCAGACTGAGAAACTCCCATCTGGGCGGCCGCCCGGGTGAAGCTGCGCTCCCTGGCGACGGCCACGAGCGCGAGCAGGTCAGTCATGTCCTCTCGCCGCATTCATTAGCCCCTCTTATTGGTCCTTGCCGATATTAGCACCTAATCGAATGAATGAAATGGACCTAGATTGCTGACACGAGATGGGCGGACGTGCCGCCGGCAACGAAAGCAACGCCAATGACTTCGCGAACTGGGCAAGTAGCGACTCCCAACACGGTTCTCGCCACTGTGCTGACCGTGTACCTGATGATCCTGCTGGACCTTTCCATCGTCTACACGGGCATGCCGGAAATTGGCCGCACCATGGCCATGAGCGCAATCATGCAGACGTGGGTTCAAAATGCCTATCTGCTGTTTTTCGGCGGCTTTTTGCTTTTGTCGGCTCGTCTCGGCGACACGTTCGGTCGGAAGCGAGCCCTGCAACTGGGCGTCGTCCTGTTCACGCTGGCTTCGCTCGTCATAGGCCTCTCGCAATCGTCTTATGAGCTGATCGCTGCGCGCGCCGTGCAGGGTCTTGGGGCTTCGATCCTGGCGCCGAGCGTGCTGGCGGTGATCTCGGCCACCTTCGCCGAAGGCAGCGAGCGCACCCGCGCCCTGTCATGGTACTCGGTCGTCGCCGGCGCCGGTGCCAGTCTTGGCATGGTCCTGGGCGGGATTTTTGCGGGGCTGCTGTCGTGGCGTATTGGCTTCCTCGTCAACCTTCCGATCGGCATCGGCCTCCTCTTCGCGATCAATCGCATCATTCCGGACGGCGAACGCATGCAAGGCCGCTTCGACATTGTTGGCGCCATCGCCTCGACACTCGGCATGGGCCTGCTGGTCTATGGTTTGGTAAATTCGGCCGCTCAGGGCTGGCACACCCCTGTCACGTGGCTTTCCTTAGGTGCAGCCGTAGTCGTCCTGGCTTTCTTTGTGTGGTTCGAAAGGCGTGTCGCCTTCCCAGTGCTGCCCCTGCGTCTTTTCGCGAGCCGGGAGCGGTCGGCCGCCCATGCCGGGCGCATGCTGTATATCGGCTCGATGGTGTCGTTCTTCTTCTTCACCACGCAGTTCATGCAGCAGGTGCTGGGTTACACAGCACTGCAGGCCGGGCTGGGTTTCCTGCCGATGACTGTTCTGACCTTCGGCTCGGCGGTGACGATTCCACGACTGACCCGCGTCGTGGGTGGGCCCGCGCTTCTCATCGGTGCGCTGGCCTCCATGGCAGTCGGCCTGGTCTGGCTGGCCCAAGCCGGAGCCACCGCAACCTATTGGCAGCTGGCGCTTCCGATGATCCTCATCGGCATCGGGAACGGCACCGCCATGGCGCCGCTGACCGCTGCGGGCGTCCGCGGCGTCGAACCTCGCGATCAAGGTGCAGCCTCAGGGGTAGTCAACGTTGCCCACCAACTCGGCGGATCGATCGGTCTCAGCGTTCTAATTGTGGTCTTCGCTACCGCGGCCGATCCCGCTGCCTCGGGAGTGGCGGCGATAGGCCACCAGATCAATGCCGCGATGCTGGGCGCGGCCATCATGAACATCGTCGCGATAGCCCTGGCGGCAGCGTTCATCCTGCCGGCCAGCAGGAGCGCCGGCGCCGCGCGGCCTGCTTCCGGCATGCTGCCGCAGGCAGACTAAGGAAACGGAGAAAGACATGAAGAAGCGCACAATTGGAAAAGACCTGGAAGTCTCGGCGATCGGCCTTGGCTGCATGAGCTTCGCGTCGACTTACGGTCAGACGGGCGACCACCAGGAGGCAATTCGCATCATTCGTGGTGCCTTCGATCTCGGCGTTACCCTTTTCGACACCGCTGAAGCCTACGGGCCTTTCACCAATGAGGAGCTGGTGGGCGAAGCCCTCCAACCGATCCGGGATAAAGTCGTCATCGCCACCAAGTTCGGCTTCGACATCGATCTCGCGACCGGCAAACGCAATGGCGGGACCAACAGCCGCCCGGAGCATATCAAGGCCGTCGCGGAGGCCGCCCTCAAACGGCTGCGCACTGACCATATCGACCTGTTCTATCAGCACCGCGTCGACCCGAATGTGCCGATCGAGGACGTCGCCGGTGCCGTGAAGGATCTCATCGCCGAAGGCAAGGTGAGGCACTTCGGGCTCTCGGAAGCCGGTGTCGGCACCATCCGCCGCGCCCACGCGGTTCACCCGCTCACGGCCGTTCAGAGCGAATACTCCCTGTTTTGGCGCGGCCCTGAGACCGAGCTGCTGCCGGTGCTTCAAGAGCTTGGGATCGGCTTTGTGCCGTTCAGCCCGCTCGGCGCCGGTTTCCTGGCTGGCAAGATCGACGAGAACACGAAATTCGAGGCAGGTGACTTCCGCAACTCGGTGCCCCGGTTCTCGCCTGAAGCGCGCAAGGCCAATATGGCGCTGGTCGATGTGGTCAAAACAGTTGCCGAGCGTAAGGGCGACACGCCTGCCCAGGTCGCACTGGCCTGGCTGCTGGCGCAGAAGCCCTGGGTCGTGCCGATCCCCGGCACGAAAAGGCTTTCACGTGTCGAAGAGAATGTCGGCAGCGCCGATGTCGAGCTGACCGACGCCGACCTTTCCGAGATCCGCGTCGGTCTGTCCAAAATCGAAGTGCAAGGCGAGCGGTTGCCGGAGGCGGTCCTGAAAATGACCGGGCTCTGAGAACGCATCGCCCGCCTTGGATGAACTCACGAAGGAAGGAATAAGCAATGCGATCAGAAAACACCCGGGTAAGCCGTCGCAGCCTGCTTGCAGCGGCAGGCCTGCTGGCGGCCGCACCGTTCGCAAGCGATGCCTACGCTCAGTCGAATGGAGCTTCGCCAACCATCGCAAATGCGCCGCAGGCAGGAGTGTCAAAGCGCCGGAAACTGGGCTCCCTTGAAGTCTCGGCCGTCGGGCTTGGTGTCCAGAATATGAGCCGCACCTATCAGATGACGGTCCCTACACGAACCGAGATGCACAACATCATCCGGGCCGCCTTTGATCACGGTGTAACCTTCTTCGACGCGGCCGAAGCCTATGGCCCCCATGAGGTCGAGCGGATCCTGGGCGAGGGTATCGAGGGTTTCCGTGACAAAGTCGCGATCACCTCGAAATTTGGTTGGAACATCGATCTGGAGACCGGCAAACGCCTCCCGGGGCTCAACAGCAAGCCCGATCACATCAAGCTCGCTGTCGAGGGCATGCTCAAGCGGCTGCGCACCGACAGGATCGATCTGCTATACCAGCATCGCATCGATCCGGAGGTGCCGATCGAGGACGTTGCCGGCGCCGTCGGAGATCTCATGGCAGAGGGCAAGGTCCTCCATTGGGGCCTCAGCGAAATGGGTCTCAAGACGCTTCGGCGCGCCCATGCCGAACGGCCCGTGACGGCGGTGCAGAGCGAATACTCGATGCTGTGGCGTGGACCGGAGGAATCGGTCCTTGCGACTTGCCAGGAGCTCGGCATCGGCTTCGTCCCATGGAGCCCGCTGGGGGTTGGCTTCCTGACCGGAGCTATTGACCAGGCTACACGTTTTGCTCCCGGCGACATCCGGGCCGTTGAGACCCGCTTTTCGCCGGATAACCTGCCGAACAATCTTGCGCTGGTTGCCCTCGTCAAAGACTGGGCCAAGCGCAAGAACGCAACGCCCGGTCAGATCGGCCTTGCATGGCTCATGGCGCAGAAGCCGTGGATTGTCCCCATCCCCGGCACCACTCAAATGGCCCACATGCTCGAGAACATAGGAGCAGCCTCGATTGAATTTTCGCCGTCAGAGGTTGCGGAGCTGAATGCAGCGGTTGCGGCGATCGAGGTGTACGGTCAGCGGTTGCCCGATGCAGTCCTGGCCTATTCGGGCGTGGAAGCGGCGCCGAGATCGTGATGCGTACCAAGCCGAGCACGATGATGCCCAACTCCACGAAAACGACTCGACGAGAGATGCTTGTGTCTTCGCTGCTTTTTCCGCTGGTCGCCGTCAGCGCTGTCTCCGCTGCATCGGCTGGCGCAGGCGGCAAGCCGCTGGTCGCCTATTTTACACGCAGCGGCAACACCCGCACCATTGCCGCCCTGCTCAGCCGTGATCTCGGCGGCGACCTGTTCGAGATAGAGCCGGCCACGCCCTATCCCGCCGACTATTTCGAGACGGTCGACCAGGCGACGCAGGAACGCGAGAGAAATTTCCTGCCGCCACTCAAAGCGAGCGTCGGCAATCTCAGTTCTTACAACACGGTGTTCCTCGGTTTTCCAATTTGGGGCGCTTCGGCTCCACCGATTGTTCGTTCGTTCCTGGCCAATCAGGACTTCTCCGGGAAGACCATAATCCCGTTCAATCTGCACGGAGGCTACGGTCTTGGGAACAGCCGCGAAATTATAGCAATGGCCGCGCCACAGGCGAGTTTTGCCCCAGGGTTCGTCATGGAGGGCCTTCAGGAGCGGCGGACCACCGAGCAGGTGCGAGACTGGCTGACAAAGTCGGACCTGACCCGGCAAGAAAGGTAGACGGCGCGAAAACGGCGCGCCTCACGACTTTCAATATGCGTCGCGAACGGATGACTCGACTACCATTCCCGCGTCACCGCCATTCCACGTCGATGACGTTACGAAAGCGACCCGTTCCTCACAGGGACTTCGTACAATTCCAGCGGCAAGTCGTCTGGGTCTCTGAAAAATGTAAACCGTTGATCCGTATATGGGTCGATCCGGATTGGCTCAACGGCAACGTTGGCGGCTTCCAGCCGCGCTATGACCAGATCGAGATCAGCCACAGCAAATGCCAGATGTCTCAAGCCTGTCGCCTCTGGATGGGAGGGCCGCATCACGGGTGCGGGGAAGGAGAACAGTTCCAGCTGGAGCGATCCGATCCGCAAATCCGCCTTCCATGACTGCCGCTCCTCCCGATAGACCTCTCGGATCAGATCGAGGCCGAGGAGTTCGACGTAGAACCGTCGCGACCGGTCGTAGTCGGTGCAGATGAGCGCGACGTGGTGGATGGCATTTAGCATGGTGCCAACTTTAGCCAACCTGGGGTTTGAGGCCAAGGTCGCCAAGTTCTGAGTTGGCTTCTTGCCACCGCCATGAGCCAGCTTACTAAACGTCGATCGAGTAGTGTCGGCTTTTGAGGAGACGGTGAAGCTAGCTTGTATGACCGCCGTGAGGCGTAAAGCGGCCGGTCATGCATGACGGAACCAAACTGTAGGCGAATGCGGTTTCCGAGGCCGAGGCCCGACCCTCGTCACTCTCTTAAGCCTCCAGCGTCGGCTCGGTATCCACTTCCAGCGCCTCTTGCGCCTCCTACCGGTGCCGCCCGCCGCCCATCGCCCCAGACCTTCGGGAAGCCAGCTCTATTGAGGTCAGTTGGCGACTTCTGCTTCCAGCACCGCCCCTTGCCTTCGACCACCGTCACCCCGGCGAGCTGCTCGATAGCGACCGGGCGATAGGCCATGATGGCGTTGGAACAGCTTCGAAAACGCGGCCGCGGTCTCGTAGCCGACACGGGTCGCGATCCGTGCAATCCCCTCGTCGCTTGTTTCGAGCAGAAACGCGGCCTCGGACATCCGGCGTGCGATCAGATAGCGGTACATGGACTGGCCGACGAGCTTGGTGAAGCGGGCCGAAAACGCCGAGCGACCAAGTCCCACGCGCTGTCCGAGGTCGCCAAGCGTCCAGGGCTGATCCGGTCGTTCGTGGATCAACTGAAGCGCCGGTCCTATGTGCGGGTCCGCCATCGCCCCCAGCCACCCGCCTTCCCCCGAATCGAGAGACTTGATCCAGCTTCGCAGCACCTCGACGAAGAGCACTTCCGTCAGCCGGGAGAGGGCGACGTCCTGGCCGGGGCGCGCAAGCGCCGACTCGCTCACCATGCGTTGCAGGATAGAATCGAGCCATCCGCCGTCTTCCGTCGGCCTCAGGAGAAGCAGGGGCGGAAGCAATTCCAGCACGCTGCCGCGCGAGGGCCGCTCCACGGTGAAATTGCCGCAGATCATCGTCGAGAGCGGCTCCCCGTCGCCGCCATGACGAACGACGCCAAGACGTCCGGCCGGTCGATCGAGATCAATAATCAGCAGCGGCGTGGTGCGGCTATCCGAATAGATCACGTGAGGCTCGCCGCGTGTGATGACGACAAAGTCGCCCTCGCTCATGTGGAGTTCTCGTCCCTCATCGAGCGCAAGGGTAGCCGAGCCGCGGCTGAGATAATGGAACAGCGCGTAGGGGCGCGCCGGCAATGCCAGATTCCATGGATGGCCGAGCTCGAAGTGGAAGAGCAGGGTTCCACCGAGGCGAACGCGATCCAGCACCTGGCCGAGGATGTCCATCCGCTCGGATGCTACTACGACGGACGGTCCGACACAATATTCGGACGATTGAGGCCTAACGTCCAAATGCTCCCCGTACTAACTGATCGCAGGTCGAGCCAACGGGTCGCGCGGCAAACCATCACGCCAACGGCGTACGGGGGAACCCAAGACTCTTGTCGACACGCCTGCCTCCCAGGACCCCCGTCGTCCGTCATCCCAACAGGAGCATTGAATGCGAAATCTTCTACTCTCAGCCGCCGCTGTCCTCATGGCCGGAGCAACGTTTGCCGCCCCCGCGCAATCAGCTCAACTGCCCAAGGGGGCGGCGCACAACATCGTGCTCGTCCATGGCGCTTTCGTTGACCAGACGAGCTGGCAGCCGGTTGCCGATATCCTGACCAAGAAGGGCTACAACGTAACGCTGGTCGAAAACCCGCTCACCTCGCTTCAAGCCGACGTCGATGCCACCAAGCAGGCGCTCGCGAAACAGACCGGCAAGACCGTTCTTGTCGGCCACTCCTGGGGCGGTGTGGTCATCACGCAAGCAGGTGACGAACCAAATGTCTCGGCGCTCGTCTACGTCTCCGCATTCGCGCCCGACGTAGGCGAATCCCTGGCCAGCCTGTCCAAGAGCGGTCCGGCAACCGAAGGCGGCGCTGCTATCCATCCCGACGAAAAGGGCGATCTCTACATCGATCCCAAAGTGTTCCCCTCGGCTGTCGCGGCCGACCTTCCCAAGGAGATCGCCGAATCCCTGGCAAACCATCAGCTGCCGTTGAACCACACGGCGTTCGAGGCTCCCGTCGACACGGCAGCCTGGCACGACAAGCCGAATTTCTATGTCATCAGCACGAAGGACAAGGTCATCGCCCCCGAGGTCCAGAAGATCTTCGCCGAAAGGATGAAGGCGCAGACCACGGAGGTCGCCGGCAGCCATGCCTCCCTCGTCGTCCACGCCAAGGAAGTCGCCGCGGTGATTGAAAAGGCCGCACTGGTGAAGTGACGATACCGCTCCCGGCACTTTCGTGCCGGGAGCGCCACGCGTGCCCGGCGGACAAACCTCTTGGGGCGCGGCTCAGACTTCGCTGGTCTCGAACAGCAAAAGCTCCACGCCGCCACCGGCGAAATTGCCGAGATCGGCCGCCGTGGCCTGTCCCTCGGGAGAGGCAAACGCGGCTTGAATGTCGGCGAGGGAACCGAAGTGGAGGATCGCCATCAGATGATAGGCTGAGGGTCCTTCCGGGGCATGCACCCCGCCATCGCTGACCTCGTATTTCGTCAAGCCGGGAATGGTTTTGGCCAGCGGAATGTGGGTCGAAAAATAGTATCGGTCGAATGCGGCCGGGTCCTTCGGCGTCTTGTAGAGTGCGACAAGTCTGGCCATGCCTCCCCCCTTTTGAAACGGCACCCACCGCCGGCTACGTGGGCAATAATCTACCCATCAGCGAAGATGGCACCGGCGGAAAACAACCCCCCGCTCTCAGGTCACCACCGCAAGGCTCGCCGGCTGCGCCACGCCGGGGAAYGGTCCGATCCTGGCGGGCCGCAGCCCGGACTGGAACAGGTTGCTGTGCAGGTTGGCGACCCACTGCTTGCCTTCGGTCGTCAGCTCCAGATAGCGGATCGCGTCGCCGATATAGGGCTCGACCTTCAGCGTGAAGAAATCGCTGAAGCAGGCGCCGAGATCGGCGGCGGTCTTGCAGCCGAGTTTTTCCACCATCCCGGTCTCGCAGAACTCGGCAAACAGCGCCGGCAGCTTGCGGTGGTAGAAGGGATCGGCGAGCTGGCCGATCAGATCCGCGGCCCGGACCAGCGCCGGCTCGGTGTTGGTGGCCTGATAGGCCGGATCGTCCGGTACCGGAAAGCGCGTCATCTCGATCGCCGCGACGATGCGCTCCTCGTCGATGAACTTCGAGGACCCGAAGCGCTGGCGCGCATAGATCTTGGCGCGCTCGATATGATAGGGCGCAAGCACCGCGTCGGAAGCGCCGCGCGGTGGCGTATGGCGCTCGCCGGCCTCGTTGATGATGAAGCTGTCGTCGCTGTCGCCCGGGCATATGCCGTGCACCATGCCGATGTCGTGGACCAGCAGCGCGCAAGTGTAATGCAGCCAGTCATCGGGGGTCAGGGATTCCGAAAGCAGCCGGCCGCGGATGATCTGCTGGCCGGCGAGCGTAACCATCAGCGTGTGCTCGATGTTGTGATACAGCGCGTTCGAATTGCCGATGCGCTCCAGGACAAGGCGGGCCGCGCCGCCTATGTAGGCCGCATACTCCGAATTGCGATGCGAGAAATACTGCAGATAGAGTTCCGACAGATGGTCGCCGAGCCGGTCGGCCATGATGGAAATCGGATTGAGCATGACAATCGTTCCTGGCCAATTCGAAGCACGACAGATCGCGTGCGGCAGGCATCCTAGCACGGTTCCGGTGTGGATTTTATCACAGCGTTGGTGATGCACATCGCGGCGGCGGCAAGCACCTTTTGCGCTTGCCTTGAAGCCATCCTATTCTGCAGGATAGTCGCCGCGCGTGGGCATGAAATGTCGGTACTGCGATCCCTAAGAATTTACGCGCCGCTCAACGCGGTGCTGGCTGCGCCCGGGCTGCTGGCGGTGGCTGCGCTCACGACACCGAACATGTCGGGACGAAGCAGACTGGCACTGGTTGCCCTGCTCGCTGTCATTTGGGCCGCCTATCTTGTGCAGCTGGCCGCGACGCTGCTCAAGCGCCGGGCCGGAGACGTAAGCAGCAGCACGGCCGAAATCACCATAGATATGATCGCGGTCCTGGTTCCACTCGCGGCATTCCTGCTTATCCGCACGCCCGACCGGAGCCTCTATTGTGCCGTCTGGCTGCTGAAACCGCTGCGCGACTCGACCTTCTTCCCGGTGCTGGGCAGGGTGCTGGCCAACGAGGCGCGCAACCTGATCGGCGTCACCACGCTGTTCGGCGTCGTTCTGTTTGGCGTCGCGCTCGCGGGCTATGTCATCGAGCGCGACATCCAGCCGGACAAGTTCGGCAGCATCCCGCAGGCCATGTGGTGGGCGGTGGTCACGCTGTCCACCACCGGCTATGGCGACGAAATTCCGCAAAGCTTCGCCGGCCGCGTCCTTGCCGGCGCAGTCATGATGAGCGGCATCGGCATCTTCGCGCTGTGGGCGGGCATTCTTGCCACCGGCTTCTCTCAGGAAGTTCGTCGCGGGGAATTCGTCCGCAATTGGCAATTGGTCGCCGGCGTGCCGTTGTTTCAAAAACTCGGCCCGGCCGTGCTGGTCGAGATCGTGCGCGCGCTAAGACCGCGCACGGTGCCGGCGGGCGCCGTGATCTGCCGCAGAGGCGATCCCGGTGACCAGATGTTCTTCGTCGTCGAGGGGCGCGTCACTGTCGCGACGCCGAACGCGGTGGAGCTTGGCGCCGGCGCCTTCTTCGGCGAGATGGCACTGATCAGCGGCGAACCGCGTATGGCGACCGTCAGTGCCGCAACGGCGGTCTCACTCCTGTCGCTGCACGCGGTGGACTTCCAGATGCTGTGCTCGAGCAGCCCGGAGATCGCGGAAATCATCCGCAAGACCGCGCTCGAGCGGCGCAGCGCAGCGCCGACGGCTTGACCGTACCCCGGAGAAGCGAGGCCAATAAGGGTGCGGCTGAATGACGGCCATCCGCCGTCGACTCGTACCCCTAAACCCCCAGCGTCGGCTCCGTATTCACCTCCAGCGCCTCTTCCGCTTCATCCTCCTCGCCCAGCACCTCGCCATGCACCCCCAGCGGGCGGCCGATCCAGATCGGATCGACCAGATGGTCGCGCTTGGGGTTGGTCGTGTTGGGGTGGATGAGGATGCTTAAGCCGCCATGGTTCAGCATCAGCCATGGAACCAGCGAGGCAAAAATCTCGGTGGCGAAGGAGACCTGGTACATGGCCTGCTCATGCGGGCCGACCGGCTCGTCGCGCCAATTGCCCAGCCGCACGCGGAAACGCTCGCCGATGCGCAGGCGCAGCCATTCGGCATGTTGCCGCTCGGCCGGCCCGCCATAGTAGATATGGGCGTGATAGCTGGCGATCTCAGCGAGAGGCCTTGGAGTGGCTTCGGTCACGGCGATAGCTCCCGCGATGATTGTTCTGCGGGCAGCGTATACGCAAGGGAGCTACGCGGCCAAGGGGGGGCGGCGCACGGCTATCGGACTCTTATGAAGAGGACCCCCACCCTAACCCTCCCCACAAGGGGGAGGGAACGCTGCCGCGCGCCCTTATTTCAGTGTGGAATCCACGCAGTCTGCTTGAGGTCAGCACCGGCGAGAGTCCTCCTCCCCCTTGTGGGGAGGGTTAGGGGTGGGGGGTACTCGTAGGGCGACAACCAAACGCGATTGCCCCGATCAAATCCTGCCCATCAGCACCAGGATCAGCAGCACCACCAACACGACGCCGGCGATGCCTGAGGGACCGTAGCCCCACGAGCGCGAGTGCGGCCAGGCCGGCACGGCGCCGATCAGGATCAGGATCAAAACAATGATCAGGATGGTGGTGACGGTCATTAGGAATCCCTCGCCTTGCACTGCAGATACGAGACGATGCTTCGCATCGCTCGGATGGCACAATGCAAAAGGCCGCCCGGTTGTTCCGGACGGCCTTTTGTCTGAGCGGTGAAAGCGGACCTATTCGGCGGCTTTCGGGAAGGCGATAGCCGGCCCGTCGCCGGCATCCGTGTCGGGCGCGGTCGCAGCCTTTTTCCTCATGTCGCCGCCGAATTGGCCGCGGAAGAACGCGTAGAAGCGGCTGTTCTTGCTGCGGGTGAAGATCATCAGCATGGACGGCGTCACCACCAGCGTCAGCAGAGTGGCGAAGGACAGGCCGAAGACGATGGCCGAGGACAGCGAAATCCACCATTGCGTCGACGGCGCGTTGATCGTCGTCTCGTGGTGGAAGATTTCGAGCCCGAGGCCAAAGGCGATCGGCAGCACGCCGAGGATCGCCGACACCGCCGTCAGCACCACCGGCCGGGCACGCTCGCGGCAGGTCTGCAGCACCGCCTCCATCTTGTCCCAGCCCTCTTCGCGCAGCCGGTCATAGGTGTCGATCAACACGATGTTGTTGTTCACCACCACGCCGGCAAGCGCAATCACGCCGATGCCCGACATGACGATGCCGAAGGCCTCGCCGGTCAGGAGCAGGCCCAAGAACACACCGATCGTCGCCATGACCACGCAGGACAGCACCAGCAGCACGCTGGTGAACTTGTTGAACTGCATCAGCAGCACGAGGAAGATCAGGAAGATCGCCGCGCCAAAAGCCTTGCCGAGGAAGGCGCTGGCTTCGGCGCTGTCCTCGTTCGAGCCTGCCAGCTTCCAGCGTATGCCGTTGTCGAGCTTCATGTCGGTGACCGCCTTGGTCACCTCCGCCTGCACTGCCGCGACCTGGGCGCCGGCGCTGACATTGGCCTGGACGACCACGGTGCGCGCACCGTCGATGCGGTTGAGGATGCCGACCGTCGGCTCGGGCTTGCGCACGACGAAATTCGAGATCGGCACCGAGCCTTGCGAGGTCTGCACGCGAAGCTCGTCGAGTGTCGACAGCGTACGACGGTCTTCGGGCAGACGCAGCCTGATGTCGACGGCATCGTCGGCGCCGGCAGGCCTATACTCCGACAGCTTCAACCCGTTGGTCACCAATTGCACCACTGTGCCGACCGCCGTCGGGCTGATGCCGTACTGCGCCGCCTTGGCGCGGTCGACCTCGAGCGCCCAGTCGACGCCGGGCGGCGGCAGGCCGTCGGAAATGTCGATTACGCCGGGCACCTTGGCGATGCGCGCCGCAACGGCACGGGCCTGGTCGTCGAGCCCCTTGGGATCGACGGCCGAAAGCCTGATCTGGATCGGCTTGCCTGTGGGCGGGCCGGCCTCCGGCACGCGCACCTCGACATCGACGCCGGGAATGCCGGCCATGACAGTGCGCAACTCGTCCAGGATCTGGTTCGCCGACTTGCGCTCGCGCCAGTCGATGAATTCGTACTGGATGACGCCGACGACATCTTCCGGCACATCCTGGCCGCCGCCCTGCGTCTTGCCGACGCGGGTGTAGACCGATTTCACGCCGGGCCAGCCGAGCAGCCGGTTTTCCGCGATCTTGGTTGCGGTGTCCATTTCGTCCAGCGAAAGATTGCCGCGGGCATGCACATAGAGCAGGCCATAATCCGGCTCGACGCTGGGGAAGAACTCGACGCCGGCGCCATATTTCGAATAGGCGAAGACGATGCCGGTCAAAAGCACGGCGGTCATCACCAGCACGGTGATGGGGAAGCGCACCGCCTGTTTGACCAGCGCCATATACCAGCCGTCGCGGTTTTCCTCATGATGCTCCGGCGCCTTGGCGAAGAGCGCGCCGAGCGTCGGCGCGAACACCAGCGCGTAGAGCATCGACGCCGACAGCGTGACGATCAGCGTGATCGGCATGTATTTCATGAAGTCGCCGATGATGCCGGGCCAGAACAAGAGCGGCGAGAAGGCCGCGATGCGCGTCATGGTCGCGGCGATGACCGGACCGGCCATGCGCTTGGCGGCCAGCGCGAAGGCTTCCGCCTTCGGCATGCCTTCGCCCATGCGCCGTTCGGCGAACTCGGTGACGATGATGGCATCGTCGACCAGCATGCCGACCGCCAGGATGAGGCTGAACAGCACGATCATGTTGATCGTGTAGCCCATCATCGCAAGCAGCAGGATGCCGATCAGGAAGGATGACGGAATGGCAAGCCCGATCAGCAGCGAGGCGCGGCCCGACAGCGCATAGAGGATGACGATGAACACCAGGATGACGGCGATCATCACGTGGTTCTGCAGGTCACCCAGAAGCTGATTGACGAAGACCGACTTGTCCTGTGTGTAGGTGACGTTCATGCCTTCCGGCATCGTCTTGACGAAGCCGTCGGACACTTCCCGCACCTTGGCCAGCGTGTCGATCAGATTGGCGCCGATGCGCTTCTTGACTTCGATGGCGATGGCCGGCTTGCCGTTGAGGCGGGTGATCGTCTCGGCGTCCTTGAAGGTCGAACGGACCGTGGCAATGTCCTTGGCCTGCACGACGGCATTGGGGCCGGCGACGACCGGCAGGGCAGCCACATCCTCGGGCGTCTCGATCAGCGACGGCACCTTGACCGCGTATTTGCCTTCCGAGCCCTCAAGATTGCCGGCGGCAACCAGGCTGTTCGAGGCGCCGACAGCGCCGATCAGCTGGTCGAGCTGCAGGCCGTAGGACGACAGCTTCATCGGATCGATGACGACTTCGACGAGATCGTCGCGCGAACCCTGCAGCGAGCCTTCGAGAACGCCCGGCACCTCCTCGATGCGGTCGCGCAATTCGCGCGCGGCGGCCGTCAGCACGCGCTCGGGCAATTCGCCCGACAGCGTCACCACCAGCACGGGGAATTCGGAGATGTTGACCTCGGTGACGACAGGCTCTTCGGCGGCCTGCGGCAGGTCGGCCTTGCCGTCCTGCACCTTGGAGCGCGTGTCCTGCAGCGCGGTCGCCAGATTGGTCTGCGGCTGGAACTCGACCAGCACATAGCCGCCGCCCTGGAAGGCGGCCGAGCGCATTTCCTTGAGGCCCTTCAGGCTCTTCAGCTTGCTTTCCATCGGTCGCAGCAGAAGACGCTCGGAATCCTCAGGCGAAATGCCCTGATAGATCAGGCTGACATACATCATCGGAATCGGAACGTCGGGTTCCGCTTCCTTCGGTGTCGATTCATAGGCAACCCAGCCGGCGACCAGCAGGAACAGCAGGGCCGAAATGGTCAGCCGGGCATTGTTGATCGCGAGTTTGACGATATCCATTGGCTAACGCCTGTTCTCAAAATTTCAGGAGCCGCATTGCGGCCGGCTGTCCCCGCCCGGAGACATCCCGGCGCTACTGCGTTGTCGCTTCGCCCAACAGTTTCTGGATGATCGCCTGGTCGGCCTCGACCGGCTTGACGACATCGCCTTCCTTGACCAGTTCCTGGCCGGCGACGATGACGCGGGCGTCCGCAGGAATGCCGCCAAGCACGAGGCCTCTAGGCGAATCGTCGACCAGGTCGATCGGGAAGAACACCACCTTGTTGTCCTTGTCGACGGCGCGGATGCCGAGGTCGCCCTTGTCGCTCAGCGTCACCACCGAGCGCGGCAACATGACGGCGTCGGTCGGCAGCGCGCTGAGCGCAATCTCAGCCGTCATGCCAGCCGGCACCGAGCCGTCGCCATTGGGGATGGCGATCTCGACGCGGAAGGTACGGGTCGCCGTCGAAGCGTCGCGGCTGATGTAGCGCACTGTGCCTTCGACGGTCTGGCCGCTGACGAGGCGCACGGCGGCCTTGTCGCCGAGCTTGAGATAGCCGAGGTCGCGTTCACTGATTTCGCCGCGCGCAATCACCGGATCGAGCTTGAGGATGGTGGCGACTTCGCCGCCCTGCATGACGGAGCTGCCAAGCTCCACCGGCACGCGGTCGATGACGCCATCGAAGGGCGCCTTGACCAGATTGCGGTCGAGTTCGGCCTGCGCCGTCTCCAGCTGCGACTGCGCCGCGGTCAGGTTCGAGCGCGCGGTGTCGAGCTGCAGCTTGGGCAGGTTGCCGGTCTTCATCAGCTTCAGCGATGCCTCCAATTCGGCCTGGCGCTGCACGACCAACTGCTTGGCGTTGTCGACCATCGAGATCTTTTCTTCTGCCGCCAGCATCAGCACCAGATCGCCGGTCTTGACGTGATCGCCCTGCTTGACCGGCAGCTTCTCGATGACGCCGGCGACGCGCGTGGCGAGCACTGCGCGCTTGTCGGCCTCGGTCAGCCCGGAAATACGGATGGCGCGGGCATAGGTCTTGCGCGGCGGCGTCACCACCGCGACGGTGCGCAGCGGTGCCTTGGGCTCTGCCTCGGCGGCCTTCGGCTTGGCAGCATCCGGCGCCTTGGCCTGATCGCCTGGCTTGGCCTGATCGCCGGCCTTCGCCGCGCCTTCCACAGCGGCGCTGCCTACGGACGAGAACGCGCCTGTTCCCATCCAGGCAGCAAAGCCGATGAGCACGACTATAGCGGCAAGCTTGTGAAACCTGATTTTCGGCATCATCGTTTTTCCACTGTGGGGTTCGGCCAAACCGTCTTGTAGGTGCTTCCGCGTCTTTCAACTCGGGCGCGTCGCCGATATGGGTGCGCGCTAGGCCGTGTTCAATTTGCCGTGAACGGCGACCCGCGCTTCTACATCAAAGTTGCAGCGCAATATAGTCACAAAAGTTGCGCGATCATTGCGTCACGGGACACGGCGCGCCTGCCGCCATCCAGTTCTCGATTGCTTGATAGGTCGCTTCGGCCGAGCCGGGCGCCGGCTCGCGACCTGCACCTGGCGCCCAGCCCCAGGCGACCAGTTTGTCGTCGCGCACATGCAGCGCAACATCCTCCAGGCTGCGGTCGCCATTGCGGTTGCGATCCTTGATCTGGGCGCAGATTTCCGCCGAGGATTTGCCAAACCAGACCATCTCGGCGGGCGCCAGACGCCAGTTCTCAGCACCGGGCGGTCCGTGCAATGCACTGGAATTGCTGGCGAAATGACACGTCGTGCAGCGCAGGCCCGGATTGCCGAAGCCGGAGCCGTCGGCGCCACGCTGGACGTTGAAGGCATGAACGCGCGTGCCGCCATAATGAGCGCCAGACCAGCGCGGCCGGTCGTCGGCGACATGGCAGTCGGCGCAGCGCGGATGCGAGAACACGGCGTAGATCTTGTTCCATTCGGGCAAGCCTTTGGCGGGGTCGACCGCCGCCGGCGCCGGTGTCTGGCTTTCTTGTGCGGTTGCGAAGAGCGACCCTGACAACAGGGTGGCAACAGACGTCAGGATGATGAGGAGCTTTTTCATGCGAAGGCCACCGCCTTCGACAGCGGCAGTGTCCGGATGCGTTTGCCGGTGAGCGCGAAAATGGCATTGGCCAGTGCGGGCGCCGCCGGCGGCGTGCCGATCTCGCCGACGCCGCCCATCTTATGGAAATTCTCCAATATCGCGACTTCGAAGGCCGGGCACTGGAAGATGCGCATGGCATCGAAGTCGTGAAAATTCGACTGTTCGACCATGCCGTCGGCGAAGGTGATTTCCTGGCCCATCGCCGCCGACAGACCGTAGATGGCGGCCGAGATGAGCTGCGCCTCGATGATGCCTGGGTCGAGCGCGGTGCCGACATCGGCAGCGATCCACACCTTCTCGATGCGGATGCCGGCCGGCGTGTCGGCCACCTGGACGATCTCGCCGACCCAGCTGCCGAAGGACAGCGTGAAGGCCATGCCCTTGGCCTTGCCGGCTGGCAACGCCTCACCCCATTTCGCCATCGCGGCGACCTTCTCCACCACCGCGACCGCTGAGGGATAGGCGGCCATCAGTGTCTTGCGCAACGCGACCGGGTCGGTCTTTCCGGCCACGGCGATTTCGTCCAGAAATCCTTCGTGGAAGAAGCCATTGATCGAACTGCCGACCGATCGCCAGGAACCGACGGGGATGGTGACGGGTGCCGCGATGCCGGTCACCCGATAGTTCGGGATGGTGTAGGGCTGGTCGTAGGCGCCATCGACGATGGATTTGTCGGGGCCGAGTGGCGATATCGAGGGAAACAACCGGCGCAAGGTGCCGGCGATCACCGATGGCGAGGCGATCGTCATGTCGACGGCGACCGGCAGGCCGTCATCGCCAAGCCTCGCGCGAAATTTGCCGACGGCCGCCGGCCGGTAGGCGTCGTGGCGCATGTCCTCTTCGCGCGTCCACGTCACTTTGACAGGGCGTCCGTCGGCCGCTTTCGCCATCAGCGCCGCGCACAGCGCATAGTCCATCTCGACTCGGCGGCCGAAGCCACCGCCCATGAAGGTGGTGTGCACCGTGACGTTGTCTTGTTCTATGCCGAGGACATTGGCGCAGAGCTGCCGCACCAGCGTCGGCGCCTGGTTGCCGCACCAGATGTCGAGGACGCCATCCTTCAGCCGCGCCGTGGCATTCATCGGCTCCATCGTTGCGTGTGCCAGATAGGGCACAGCATAGTCCGCCTCGATGATCTTTTCGCGCGGCGCATCGGCAAAAGCCTTGGCAATATCGCCATCGTCGCGCAGCGCCGAACCTTTGGTGGCCAGCGCCTGCTTCAGCACTTCGGAGATGGCGGCGCTGTCCAGCGGATATTCGGGATCGGCCCACTTGGCGTCGATCGCATCGGCCGCCTTGAACGCCGCCCAGGTGTTTTCCGCGATGATGCCGAAGCCATGGCCGTAGTTCGTTTCGAGTGGCACGATCTTGATCACGCCCGGCATTTTTCCCGCCTCGGCTAGGTCCGCCTTGACCGGCTTTGACCAGAAGCGCGGGCTCATCTTCACCGTGCCGTAGAGCATGTCCGGCAGCCTGACATCGATGCCGAAGATCGGCGCGCCGGTGACCTTGGCCAGCATGTCGATGCGCTTTTGCGGCTTGCCCAAAAGCTTCCAGTCGGCCTTGTCCTTGAGCCGGACTTCGGCCGGCGGCGCCATTGCGGCAGCGCTCGCGGCGACCTCGCCATAGGTCAGCGACTTGCCTGATGCCTTGTGCAGGATCGAGCCATTGGCCGTTTCCAGATCGGCTGCGGCGACGCCAAGCTTCTGCGCCGCCGCCGCGATCAGCATCTGCCGCGCGGCCGCACCCGCCTGCCGCATCTTGACGAAACCGTCGCGGGTCGAGGCCGAGCCGCCAGTGCCTTGCAAGGCGAGGAATTTGCCGACCACGCCCAGACCAGAACGCACCGCCTCGGCGGTCATGCTCTCGTCGAAGAAAGCGAACGGGCCGCCCTCTTCCAGGATCGCCGCATTGTAGTAGGCGTAGGAGGCCGGTCCGTGTTCGACCTTGACCTGGTCGAGGCTGACATCGAGCTCTTCGGCGACCATGACGGCAAGCGTCGTCGAGATGCCTTGCCCCATCTCGGCGCGCGGCGCGACTATGGTGATGGAGTTGTCGGCGCCGATCTTCACATAAGGATTGAAAGTCGCCTCGCCGGCGGCGAGATCGCCTTCCAGCGGGTTCGGGTAGGGCTTGCGGTAATAGTAATAGCCGACGGCGACGCCACCGGCGATGGCCGCCGCGCCGATGAGAAAACTGCGCCGCGCGATCTTTCCGACACTGGCCATGATCAGAGCCCCGCCGTCTTGAGGACAGCCGCCTTCTTGATGGCGGCGCGGATCTTCGGATAGGTCCCGCAGCGGCAGAGATTGCCGCCCATGGCGTTGTCGATGTCGGCGTCGGTCGGGTCGGCAACCTCGTCGAGCAACGCCACCGCGCTCATGATCTGGCCGGCCTGGCAATAGCCGCATTGCGCGACCTGCTCCTCCAGCCAGGCCTGCTGCACAGGATGCAGCTTGCCCGGCGTGCCGATGCCCTCGATGGTGGTGATGGCGCCTGTCGCCTGGCCGACCGGCAGTGAGCAGGAGCGGACCGGCTGGCCGTCGACATGGACCGTGCAGGCGCCACAAGCGGCGATGCCGCAGCCGAATTTCGGTCCGGTCTTGCCGATGAGGTCGCGCAGCGCCCACAGCAGCGGCATTTCGGGATCGGCATCGATGTCGAACGACTGGCCGTCGACCGTGAGGCGCATGGGGATACCCTTCGTTGTCGTCCATAGCCCGGGCGAAATGGCTGACTGCCATCTCGCCTTTACAAGTTGACAAATTTCGTAATTTTGTCAATAGAGGTTCCGCAGATAGTGTCGCAGCCGTGAATCAGATCGAAGACATCACCACCACAGACCCCAGGCGCATCCGTATTCTGGACGGCGCCTTGAAGGTGTTCCTGGCCTATGGTTTTTCGCGCACCACCATGGACGACATTGCGCGCGCCGCCGACATGTCGCGGCCGGCGCTCTATCTGCTGTTCAAGAACAAGACCGACATTTTTCGCGCCATAGCGATGATGATCTTGTCGCGCTCGGTCGAGGCGGCAAAAATCGCGCTGGCCGGCGAAGGCGCTTTTGCCGAGCGCGTCATGCGGGCCATCGACGAAGCGCTGATCTCGATGATGCGCACCGTCATTGCCTCGCCGCACGGCGCCGAACTGCTCGACATGAAGTCGAGCCTTGCCGACCTCGTCGGCTGCTGGCGCGACGGCCTTGGCGCGCATATCGCCGCGGCGATCGACAGCGAAGCCAGGCGCAACGGCGCCGATCTGGCGGCCAAGGGCCTGTCGGCGCGTCTGCTCGCCGACATGCTGCTTGACGGGTTGGAAGGCATGAAAGCGCGCATCAGCGACCCGGACGAACAGCGCACGGCCGCGGCCGCGCTGGTCAAGGTGATCGACCTCGCCCTTCAGGCCTGACGGCGTTCCGCTTCCGGCTTCTTGCGCGCAGCGAGGAATTCCTTGACCCGGCGGCCCGGCGCAGGGCCGCGCACCGGCTTGAAGCCGTCGTCCAGTTCGCCGGAGAGATCAAGCGTCGGCCGCTTGCCCACGGCGTCGTAATTCTCCTCCAGCCAGTCGCTGGCTGCCGTGCGGCCGAGATCTCTGAGATAGCTCAGGAACGCCCATTCGGCATTGACCTTCGACGACGCCGACAGATCCTTGAACGCCTCGTCGGCATCGATGCGGTGCATGCGGATGTCGCGGTATTCGCCGCGCGGCAGACGGCCGGCGGCGATCAGCTCCTTGACGAAGGCGATCGAACGGAACTCGTTCAGCAGCCCGGCATTGAAGGTGATCTCGTCGATGCGGTTCTGGATTTCATTAGCGCTTTTTGGCGTGCCTTCGCGCACCACCGGATTGATCTGCACCAGAAGCACATCCTCGGTCGCCGCCGTCTTGAAGAACGGGTAAAGCGCCGGATTGCCGCCATAGCCGCCATCCCAATAGGGCACGCCCTTGATCTCGACGGCGCGGAACAGTTGCGGCAGGCAGGCCGAGGCCATCACCGTGTCGAGATCGATCTCGCCATCGGAAAACACCCGCAGCTGGCCAGTCTCGACATTGGTCGCCGAAATGAACAGCTCCATCGACTTGCAGGCGTGGACATTGGCGAAATCGATCTCCTGCTCGACCACGTCGCGCAGCGGGTTCAGCCCGAGCGGATTGGCGACATAGGGCGAGAACACCCGCGACATGGTGTCGAAGAAGAAATAGCCGGGCGTGTTCTCGATCGACCAGTTGCCCCAAGCGACGTCCCACGGCATGCGTTGCACCGGGCTGAAGCGGCCCTTCGCCGCCACCGCGCGCCAGAAATCGTCGAGCTTCTTGCGTGCGCCTTCAACGCCGCCGCGCACAAAACCGTCGGCCAGGGCCACGGCATTCATGGCGCCGGCGCTGGTGCCGGAAACCGCCGAAATATCGAGCCTGCCATCCTCCAGCAGCCGGTCGAGCACGCCCCAGGAGAAAGCCCCGTGCGAGCCGCCGCCCTGTAGCGCAATGTTGATCTTTTTCGTTTCCTCCGCCTTGCCGTTTTTCGTCATGGCGTTCCTGTATCGGTTTGGTCGCTGCTGTCTCATCCCGCCCGGGAATCGAGAGGGTTCGACGGCAGTGGACTTATGTTGCAGTGCAGCATGTAAGTGATGACCGAGGCAAGAACACGAACACGGTCGCGTGATCACATGAAATTTTGGTCATGAGGAAAATGTTCTTCCCGCCGAAGTCCCCGCCTTACGAATACCCCCACCCTTAATCCCTCCCCACAAGGGGGAGGGAGACTTGGTAGGCGCTCATCTCCGCAAATCGCCGAGGTTCGACGCCAAAAAGCATGGCGTGCGGCAGCTTCCCTCCCCCTTGTGGGGAGGGCTAGGGTGGGGGTCCTCTTCGCAAGAATCTTTCTTGAGGTCTCAGGCCACAAGCTTCGGCACCGGCCCGATATAGCGCGACTGCGGACGGATCAGCCGTCCGGTCGTCTGCTGTTCGCGCGCATGCGCGATCCAGCCGGCGACGCGGCCGGCGGCGAAGACATTGCTGAAGGCCTGCGGCGGAAAACCCGCCGCTTCCAGCACGAGCGCGGTGTAGAACTCGACATTGGTCTGCAGCGAGCGCTGCGGCTTGGCGATGCGAAGCACCTCGAGCGCCGTCTGCTCGACCTTTTCGGCGAAGGCCAGCCGGCGGCCGGTTTCGCCTTCGCTGCCGAGTTGCCGCACGACCGCTTTCAGCACGTCGGCGCGCGGATCGCGCACGCGGTAGATGCGGTGACCAAAGCCCATGATGCGCCTGCCCTGCTGGATTTCGTCGCGCAGCCAGGTGGCGGCATCGCCATGCGCCTCGATTGCATCGAGCATCTCGATCACCGGCCCGGGCGCGCCGCCGTGCAGCGGCCCCTTGAGCGCGCCGAGCCCGGCCAGGATGGAAGATGTCAGCCCGGCCTGCGTCGAAGCAACGACGCGGGTAGCAAAAGTCGAGGCGTTGAGGCCGTGGTCGCAGACGGTGACCAGATAGGTGTCGAGCGCTTTTGCCAAAGCCGGCGACGGGACCGACTCCTTGAGCATCCGCAACATGTCGGCAGCATGATCGGCCTTGGCATCCGGCGTGATCGGCTGCACGCCGCGCTTGAAGCGCAGCAGGGCCGGCGTTAGCACCGCGGGCGCCGCTATCAGCCGCAAGGCGTCCGTCAGCGTCTCGCCGTCCGGCAGCAGCGCCATGCCGGCGCGCATGGCGCTGTAGATTTCGAGCGGCGCTAAAAGTGGCAGCGAAGGCTTGAGCCGTTCGAACACCTCGACGCGAGCCTCGCCCAGTCGCGCTGCCAGTTCGGCATCGCCGGGAAGGTCATCGAAGAAGGCATCCAGCAGCAGGCGCACCACCTGCGCGTAGCGCCAGCGACCGGCGAGTTCCGGTAGCGAATGACCGCGGATCGTCAGATGGCCGCCGAGGCCATCAACATCGGAGAGCACGGTCTCCGCAGCCACCACATCATCGAGCCCGTTTGCCATGTCTCATCTCCTTGCGACTTTTCTCCACAAGAGATAAGGGTCGAACCGCGCCATAATCAATCTTGATCAATATAATCAATATCAGGCTCGAAATGTCCGAATGGCTGTCGCGGGAAGAGGCGCTGGAAAGGCTGAAAGTCCGGCCGCAAACGCTCTACGCCTATGTCAGCCGTGGACGCATCGGCATGCGGCCGGATGAGACTGATCCGCGCCGCAGCCAGTACCGTGCCGACGACATCGCCGCCCTGGCAACCCGCCGGGCGCGCGGACGCAGCCCCTCTGCCATCGCCGAGAGCGCGATTGCCTGGGGCGAGCCGTCGATCGCAACGGCGATTTCGACCGTTCTGCATGGTCGCCTCATCTATCGCGGTCAGGATGCCGTTGCGCTCGCCAGATCGGCGACGTTAGAGGAAACCGCCGCCGTGCTCTGGGCTTCGGCCGAACCGGTGGCGTTCAAGGCACCGTCGTCTGAGCCACCTCATTCAGCCGGTCGCGCTGCCGCCTTTGCCCAGCTTGCCATGCTGGCCGGCCAGGCGCGGCCTTCGCTGGGACGCAGCGCCGCCTCACTGTGCGCCGAGGCTGCGCACACAATAGCAGCGCTGGCGCAATCGTTGGGTGCTGCAGCCGGCACAGCGCCTGTCCATCGACGTCTGGCGCAGGGCTGGTCGGTGGATGATGCCGGCGCGGAGGCGATCCGCTGCGCCCTCGTCCTGCTCGCCGATCATGAACTCAACGCATCGACCTTCACTGCCCGCGTCGCCGCCTCGACCGGAGCTTCGCCTTCCGCCTGCCTGCTGGCGGGCCTGGCGACGCTGACCGGCCCGCGCCACGGCGGCGCCGGGGAAGCGGTGCTGCAACTGGCGGAGGATGCGGCTCGGCACGGCGCCGAGGCGGCGATCCGCCGCTGGCTTGGCCATGACCGGCCCTTGCCGGCATTCGGCCATCCGCTCTATCCCGAAGGCGATCCGCGAGCCACCGCACTTCTGGCAGTCATCCCCGTCGACGAGACACTGCAACAGTTGGAAAAGGCCGCCTTCGCCGCGACCGGCACACACCCGAACATCGACTTTGCCCTGGCCGCGCTGACGCGCAGTTTTGGCCTGCCGCGCGATGCGCCATTCCAGCTGTTTGCGCTTGGGCGCAGCGTCGGCTGGGCCGCGCATATGGTCGAACAGATCATGAGCGGCAGCATCATCAGGCCGCGTGGCCGCTATGAGGGGTCGTTGACCTGACAGCGCATTGTTTGACCGGCGTCAGGCCGACTTGGCATTGGCCCCGAACCGCGCGCGATACGCGACGGGGGTCGTGGAAAACTGCTGACGGAAGTGATGCCGCAATGTCCCGGCCGCGCCAAAGCCGGCGGTCTCGGCAATCAGCTCGATCGGCATGGCGGTGTCTTCCAGCAGCGTGCGCGCCCGCGACAGCCGTTCCGAAAGCAGCCAGCGTGCCGGCGTGACGCCGGTTGCGGCCGCGAACCGGCGCAGAAATGTCCGCTCGCTCATCCCGGCAAGCCCGGCCAGAGTGGCGACGGAATAGTCGGCGGAAATATCGGCGCGCATCCTGTCGATCAGCGGTCCAAGTCGGCTGCGCTCGTGCGGTTCGGGAACCGAACTCTCGACATACTGCGCCTGACCGCCGTCGCGATGCGGCGGCACCACCAGACGACGCGCCACCATGTTTGCGGCTTTGGTGCCGAAGTCGCGCCTGACCAGATGCAGACAAAGGTCGATGCCCGCGGCACTGCCCGCCGACGTCAGCACATTTCCCTCATCGATGTAGAGGACATCAGGAACCACGGTGATGTCGGGGTACAGCTCCGTCAGCTTCTCGCTGTAGCGCCAATGCGTGGTCGCCCTTTTGCCTGCAAGCAGGCCGGCAGCGGCAAGCACGAACACGCCCGAACAGATCGACAGAATGCGGGCGCCGCGCTCGTGTGCCTTGCGAAGCGCCTCGATCAGCACCGGCGGCACCGGCGCCTCCGATCCGCGCCATCCGGGAACAATCACCGTGCTGGCCTGGCCGATCAGATCGACCCCGCCATCGGCGACGATACGCACGCCGCCCAGCGCGCGCATTTCACCGGCATCGATCCCGGCGACGGCAAAACGGTACCAATCCTTGCCCATTTCCGGCCTGGGCAAGGCGAAGACTTCGACTGCCACGCCAAACTCGAACGTGCACAAGCCGTCATAGGCAACTGCTACGACGAGCGGGTTGGCAGGACGCGGGTGGGCGGAGAGCACATTTGGCATGATCTTGACGATATATGGCAAAGCTGCCAGCTGCAATCACTCTATCAGGTGCTTTATCTCTCCGTCGCATCAGCAACGGAGATAAGCGAAATGAGCTACGTCACAGACATTCCGGCGGCATCGCCGGACATCGCCCGCGACCATTTCCTGCGCCGGCTTTCCGTCGAGACCGACTGTTCCGATGTCGCAGCAGTGCTGCGCAGCGGCGAGCAGGATTTTGTGCTTCTGCATGTGGTCGGTTCGCCGGACGCCTATGAACGCCGCCATGTGCCGGGCGCGCTGCATCTGCCGCACCGCGAAATATCAGCCGAGCGGATGGCGCAGTGGCCGGCGCAGACGCTGTTCGTCGTCTATTGCGCCGGACCCCATTGCAATGGCGCGGATCGGGCGGCCTTCAAGCTGGCCAGCCTCGGCCGTCCCGCAAAGATCATGATCGGCGGCATCACCGGCTGGCAGGACGAGGAACTCCCCTTCGCTTCTGGCAAGGAGCCCGGCGTCTTTAGTGCATGATCGCTAGCTGGCGCGGGAGCGTGTACGCGATATGGTCGACCTGGCAGACAAGCGAAAGAATGCAGAAGACGATGGCTACAGTTCGTCCGTTCGCGCGGCAGGATGTCGGCGCGGTGCTCGTTCTCATGCGGGCGCTGGCCGTCTTCGAGGGCTATGACGACAAGTTCCGCCTCACCGAAGCGGACCTCATCGAGCACGGGCTGGGGCCATCGCCCCGGTTCGGCGTGCTCGTGGCGGAGCAAGAGGACGTCATCGTCGGCATCGCCGTCCACTACATCATCCCCTGGACTTACGATCTGAAGCCGATTGTCTGGCTGAAGGAACTCTACGTCGCCGAGGCAGCTCGAGGCATGGCGGTCGGCCATGCCCTTGTTGAACACCTTCGCCAATACGCCGCCGACATTGGCGCCTCCGCCATCAAATGGACGGTGCTGAAATCCAACCTGCCGGCGAAGGCCTTCTACCGCTCGCTCGGCGGGCAGCCCGATGAAATCTGGGAACCGTGGCAGCTGAAAATCGACCCGTGACGGCAAGGCCCAACCGGGTTGAACCGGTCAGGCCATACGGCCGCCGCTACGACATAGTGTCGAGCTTGCGTTGCATGGCGGCGATCTGTTCCTTCAACTCCTGAAGGTCGTCGCCGCCTTTTTCCGGCGCTTCCTTGCGGGCCGGCTCGGGTGCGGCCGCGGCAGCGCCGTTCGAGGTGGCTGACGGGAACGGCGTGAACAAGCGCATGGCGTTCTGGAACATTTCCATGTTCCGACGCGTCTGCTCTTCCAGCGCCTTGATCGGCGTGGCGATCTTCATCACGTCGAGTGGCGACTTGCCGATCGCGCCCTTCATCTGCTCGCGGAAGCGTTCCTGTTCCTTGGAGAAGGCGATCATCGACTGTTCGAGGAAGCTCGGCACGATCATCTGCATCTGGTCGCCGTAGAAGGCGATCAGCTGGCGCAGGAACGGAATCGGCAGCATGTTCTGCCCGTCCTTGTTCTCCAGCTCGAAGATGATCTGCGTCAGCACCGGATGGGTGATGTCGTCGCCGGTCTTGGCGTCCTGGACGGTGAACTCCTCGCCCTTCTTGACCATCTCGGCCAGATCCTCGAGCGTCACATAGGTGCTGGTGCCGGTGTTGTAGAGACGGCGGTTGGCATATTTCTTGATAATGATTGGGTCGTCTTTCGCGGCCATCAGCATCCTCCCGGGGACACCGGCGCGCCTGAGTAAGCCGCCGGTAACGATTGCGCCATTTTTAAGGATATGCGCAAAAGCTCCATAATTCCAAGCGCTTTGTGCAGTGCGGCATCATTTATTGCTGCATGGCGGGCCAAATATGCTGCGCAGCAATGGCCAAGCGATCGCGCCGGCCGCTCGTGCCCTGCTTGCGGCGCATGGCCGGCATGCCCATTTCCGGTTTGACTTGGGGTGTGGAACGGGCAAGAAAAGTCCCAACAACACTAGAGAATACGACCTCGAAGTCTGGAGAGAAACATGTCCGCTGCCAATTCAATCGTCGTCGCCAGCGCCGCCCGCACCGCTGTCGGCTCCTTCAACGGCGCCTTCGCCGCCACCCCGGCGCATGAGCTTGGCGCCGTCGTCATCAAGGAGCTTCTGTCGCGCGCCGGCGTCGAGCCGGGTGAAGTCGACGAGGTCATTCTCGGCCAGGTGCTGACGGCAGCCCAGGGCCAGAACCCCGCCCGCCAGGCATCGATCAATGCCGGCCTGCCCAAGGAGACCACCGCCTGGGGCCTCAACCAGGTTTGCGGCTCGGGCCTGCGCGCCATCGCGCTCGGCATGCAGCAGATCGCCACTGGCGACGCCAAGGTGATCATCGCCGGCGGCCAGGAATCAATGTCGCTGTCGCCGCACGCCGAGCACCTGCGCGCCGGGGTCAAGATGGGCGACTACAAGATGATCGACACCATGATCAAGGACGGCCTGTGGGATGCCTTCAACGGCTACCACATGGGCAACACCGCCGAGAACGTCGCCCGCCAGTTCCAGATCACCCGCGATGACCAGGACCAGTTCGCATTGGCCTCGCAGAACAAGGCCGAGGCCGCGCAGAAGGCCGGCAAGTTCAAGGACGAGATCGTCGCCGTCACCATCAAGGGCAGGAAGGGCGACACCGTCGTCGATCAGGACGAATACATCCGCCACGGCGCCACCATCGACGCCATGACCAAGCTGAAGCCGGCCTTCGACAAGGACGGCACGGTGACCGCCGCCAATGCTTCCGGCATCAATGACGGCGCCGCCGGCGCGCTGCTGATGACCGAGGCCGAAGCCACCCGTCGCGGCATTACCCCGCTGGTGCGCATCGCGTCCTGGGCAACCGCAGGCGTCGATCCGGCGATCATGGGCACCGGACCTATTCCCGCTTCGAAGCGGGCGCTGGAGAAGGCCGGCTGGTCGGTCAAGGACCTCGACCTCGTCGAGGCCAACGAAGCCTTCGCCGCCCAGGCCTGTGCCGTCAACAAGGGCATGGGCTGGGATACTTCGATCGTCAACGTCAATGGCGGCGCCATTGCCATCGGCCATCCGATCGGCGCGTCGGGCGCACGCGTCTTCAACACGCTGGTTTTCGAGATGCGCCGCCGAGGCGCCAAGAAGGGTCTCGCCACGCTCTGCATCGGCGGCGGCATGGGCGTCGCCTTGTGCGTGGAAGCGCTGTAATAACGACAATTAGGTACCAACGGAAGCGAGTGGGGAAAGAGGAATTACCCACTCGTTCATGCGACAACCTTAATGCCTGGGAGGACACATGACCAAAGTAGCGCTCGTCACCGGTGGATCGCGCGGCATCGGCGCCGCCATTTCGATCGGCCTGAAAAATGCGGGTTACACCGTTGCCGCCAACTATGCCGGCAATGACGAGGCTGCGGCGAAATTCAGCGCCGAGACCGGCATCAAGACCTACAAATGGTCCGTCGCCGACTACGACGCCTGTGCGGCCGGGATCAAACAGGTCGAGGCCGATCTCGGCCCCGTCTCTGTGCTGGTCAACAATGCCGGCATCACCCGCGACGCCATGTTCCACAAGCTGACGCGCGAGCAGTGGAAAGAGGTCATCGACACCAACCTTTCGGGCGTCTTCAACATGACGCATCCGCTGTGGGGTGGCATGCGCGACCGCAAGTTCGGCCGCGTCATCACCATCTCGTCGATCAACGGCCAGAAGGGCCAGGCCGGCCAGGTCAACTATTCCGCCGCCAAGGCCGGCGACATCGGCTTCTCCAAGGCGCTCGCCCAGGAAGGGGCTCGCGCCGGCATCACCGTCAACGTCATCTGTCCCGGCTACATCGCCACCGAGATGGTCAAGGCGATCGACGAGAAGGTGCTCAACGAACGCATCATCCCGCAGATCCCGGTCGGCCGCCTCGGCGAGCCCGAAGAGATCGCACGCTGCGTCGTCTTCCTCGCCTCCGAAGACGCCGGCTTCATCACCGGCTCGACCATCACCGCCAATGGCGGCCAGTACTTCGCCTGAGACCAAGATGTTCGGCTGAGAGAAAAACGGGCCGTTGACTGGCCCGTTTTTTTGTCGCCGACGGACATGCTCCCAGACTTCCTCGTGGAGGTACTGCCCCATTCCGGCACGCAAAGATTAACGGCGGCCGCTGGCCCCTGTGCGAAACCCGCTTCACAAGCTGTGAATTCTCGGTGGGTAAGCTGTGGATAACACAACATATTGGGGTGAACAAACCGGGAAAATCCTGACATCCCTGATTTGTCGTCGATTTGTTCCGGCTTTGACCGAAACGTTAATGGCGAACGCCGAATTGCCCGGCCAAATGGTTAGGGCTCGTTAAAAAAAGTCAATAATTTCATAATCTTGGCCAATAGCAGTTGACCGATGACCAAGCTTCGCCGGCCAAGGTTAATGGCTAAGCTCGCCTTGCATGAATCGGGCCAGTTCAATGGATTCAGCATGTGGTGAGACTCGCGGTCGCAAAACCCACATGTAGCCGTGAACAAAAAGTGAATCTGCTTGAGTCACTGATTCGTCGCCGATTCGTTCCAGACTCGTTCCAACTGTTAATCGGCAGCGAATCCAGACCTCGAAGACGACTCCGCAACTGACGGCCGGAACATTCCGCTTTCGCTTCGCGGCTGAAATCCCTATGTGTCGCCTGTCATACGCGCCATTTAAGGTGCGCTCCCGACAACACGATGCAGAAAGCCTCATTTCCGGGCCGATGAACATCCAGCCGAAACATACCGAACCGCTGATCCTGTCGGGCCGCGACGTGACCGCTGTGCTTGGGCCGACCAACACCGGCAAGACCCATCTCGCCATCGAGCGCATGGTCGCGCATGAGAGCGGCATCATCGGCCTGCCGCTCCGCCTTCTGGCACGAGAAGTCTACGCCCGCGTCTGCGAAAAGGTCGGCGCCCACAAGGTGGCGCTGATCACCGGCGAGGAAAAAATCCAGCCGCCCGGCGCGAAATATTCGGTCTGCACCGTCGAGGCGATGCCGCGCGAGACCGATGCCGCTTTCGTCGCCATCGACGAGGTGCAACTGGCCGGCGATCTCGAACGCGGCCATATCTTCACCGACCGCATCCTGCACCTGCGCGGCCGCCAGGAAACGCTGCTGCTCGGCGCCGCCACCATGCATGGCATCCTGCAGCGCCTGCTGAAGGGCGTGTCGGTGGTGACGCGGCCACGGCTTTCGCATCTCGCCTATGCCGGTTCGAAGAAGCTGACCCGTTTGCCGCGCCGCACCGCCATCGTCGCCTTCTCCGCCGACGAGGTCTATGCCATCGGCGAACTGATCCGCCGCCAGCAAGGTGGCGCCGCCGTCGTGCTCGGCGCGCTCAGCCCACGTACCCGCAACGCTCAGGTGGCGATGTTCCAGGCGGGCGACGTCGACTATCTCGTCGCCACAGACGCCATCGGCATGGGTCTCAACCTCGATCTCGACCATGTCGCCTTCGCCCAGAACCGCAAGTTCGACGGCTACCAGTATCGCAATCTGACGGCTGCCGAGCTCGGCCAGATCGCCGGCCGCGCCGGACGCCATCTGCGCGACGGCACTTTTGGCGTCACCGGCCAGGTCGATCCACTCGATGAAGAACTGGTCAAGCGCATCGAAGGCCATGAATTCGACCCGGTGAAGGTGCTGCAGTGGCGCACCGCGCATTTCGATTTCGCCAGCCTCGACGCGCTGAAACGCTCGATCGAGACCAACGCGCCGGTCGAAGGCCTGACGCGGGCGCTGCCGGCAGTCGATGCGCAGGCGCTCGAGCATCTCTCCCGCGACGAGGAGATCCGCGCGCTCGCCACCAATTCCAAGCGCGTGGCGCTGCTGTGGGAGGCTTGCGCGCTGCCCGACTACCGCAAGATCGCGCCGGCCCAGCACTCCGACCTGATCGCCTCGATCTACACGGACCTCGCCAAACACGGCCATGTCGACGAGAACTACATGGCCGAGCAGGTGCGCCGGGCCGACACGACCGAAGGCGATATCGATACGCTGTCGCACCGCATTGCTCAGATCCGCACCTGGACATTCGTGTCCAACCGGCCGGGCTGGCTGGCCGATCAGGCACACTGGCAGGAAAAGACGCGCGAAATCGAAGACAGATTGTCGGATGCGCTGCATGAGCGGTTGACGAAACGGTTTGTAGACCGCAGGACTTCCGTCCTCATGCGGCGCCTTAGAGAAAATACAATGCCTGAAGCCGAAATCAGTCCTACCGGAACCGTCCTTGTCGAAGGCCATCATGTCGGCGAGTTGCAAGGGTTCCGCTTCACCGCCGACCAGAGCGCCGGCGGCGAAGACGCCAAGGCCGTGCGCACGGCAGCGCAAAAAGCGCTGGCCGCCGAGTTCGACGCGCGCGCCGAACGCTTCGGCGCCTGCGCCAATGGCGACCTGGCACTCGGCTCCGACGGCACGCTGCGCTGGATCGGCGCGCCGATCGGCACGCTGGTCTCCGGCGAAGACGCGCTGAAGCCGCGCCTGGTGCTTTTGGCCGACGAGCAGCTGACCGGCCCCGCCCGCGACAAGGTCGCCGCCCGCGCCGAGCGCTTCGTCAATTTCCAGATCGAGTCGCTGCTGAAGCCGCTGGTCGACTTGAAGAATGCCGAGCAGATCACCGGCATCGGCCGTGGCATCGCCTTCCAGCTCGTAGAGCATTTCGGCCTCATCAACCGCCGCGACATCGCCGAAGAGATGAAGTCGCTCGACCAGGAGGGACGCGCGGCACTCCGCCGGCTCGGTGTCCGTTTCGGCGCCTACCATGTCTTCGTGCCGGCGCTGATCAAGCCCGCACCCGCCGGACTGATTACACTTTTGTGGGCGCTGAAGAACGACGGCAAGGATAAGCCCGGCTTTGGCGACGTGGTGCACGCGCTGGCCTCCGGCCGCACCTCGGTGGTCATCGACCCGGCCTTCGACAAGACTTTTTACAAGCTCGCCGGCTATCGCAATCTCGGCCGCCGCGCCGTGCGCATCGACATTCTGGAACGGTTGGCCGACCTGATCCGCCCGGCGACCAACTGGAAGCCCGGCCTCGGCCAGCGCCCGGACGGCGCCTATGACGGCCAGTCCTTCATGGTGACGCCGCCGATGATGTCGATCCTCGGCGCCACCGCCGACGACATGGAAGAGATCCTGAAAGGCCTTGGCTACCGCGCCGAGCCAAAGCCGCCCGCAGAGGTCAAGGCGCGGCTGGAAGCGCAGGACAATGCCGCGCGCGAAGCCGCGGCCGCCAAGCTGGCTGAAGCGGCTGCAAAGGCCGAACAGGCCCAGGCGGCGGAAGCAGCGGCCAATGCCGACGCCATTGTCGACGCGCCGGCCGAGGGCACTGAGCCGGATGCGGCTATTGAAGCTACCGCCGCAGAGGGTACGTCAGAGGATACCGTAGAGCCCGCAGCCGAACCCGCAGTGGAGGCTGTTGCGGAAGTGCAGGTCGAAGCTCCGGCAGAAATAGCGGACGACGTTCCGGTCGCCGCAGAAGCTGCCGCTGACGCCACCGTCACCGAAAGCGCCGACGCCCCTACCTCCCCCTCGATGGGGGAGGTCGCGTCGCAAAGCGACGCGGGTGGGGGTGATAGCGCAGACGAAGCAGGCACAGCCGACGCTGCCGACGCCGGCGCGGCCCCCGCCCCGGCGCTGCGCGCCGACCCTCCCCACGAGGGGGAGGGTGGAGCCGTCGAGCCTGCCGCCGAAGCGGAGGCCCCAAAGCCGATCCTCCTGTGGCGCCAGGGCCGTTTCGAGCAGCGCCCGCGCCATCGCCAGGACAACCGCCGCGACAATCGACCGCGCAATGGCCAGGCCGCGCGCGGCGAGGCACCTGCGGACGCCGCCGGCGGACAGCCCGCAACCGGCGAGCGCCCAGCCTATCAGGGCCGGCGCGACCAGCGCGACGGTGCTGCCAAGCCGCGCTTCGACCGCTCGAAGTTCAAGCCAAAGCCGCAGGCCGAAGGCGAACAGCGCCGCGAGGGCAAGCCGCAAGGCGAGCGTCCCCGCGAAGGCCGCCCCGACTGGAAAGGTGGCAGGCCGGAAGGCAAAGGCGGCCCGCAAGGCGGCAAGCCGGCGTTCCAGGCCAAGCCGCGCGAGGAACGTCCCGTGCGCTTCGACCCGGACTCGCCCTTCGCCAAGCTCGCCGCCTTGCGCGACCAGCTGAAGAAGTAGGCTCCGAGCATGATCCCGAAAAGTGGGAACCGGTTTTCTCAGACAAAACGGGGACCGTTTTGTCCGGAGATCATGCTCCCCAAAAAGAGATAGCACGGCGCGATGGTCGCAGAAGGCCGGCAACGCATCGACAAGTGGCTGTTCTTTTCGCGTGCGGTGAAATCGCGCTCGCTGGCGGCCAAGCTGGTGGTCGCCGGACGCGTTCGCATCAACAGCGACAAAGCAGCGCAGGCATCGGATCTGGTCAAGCCTGGCGACGTTTTGACCATCACACTTGATCGCCGCATCTCCGTCTGGAAGGTGCTGGCGACAGGCGTGCGGCGTGGCCCGGCCGAAGAAGCCCGCACGCTCTACGAGGACATGTCCCCGCCGCCGGTGCCAAAAGGCGAGGCTGTTCCCGATGCCATTCCCGCGTTGCGCGAGGCCGGCAGCGGCCGGCCGACCAAGAAAGAACGCAGGCAAACCGACCGGCTGTTCGGTGAAGACTGAAGCCTTGGCGCTCTTCGCCATGGCGGTGATCTGGAATTCCATTTCGGAAGCGCCGGTCCCGCCAGGCATGGCCGCCCTTGCAAGCGGCAGGCAAAGGCGTTACCTCACCAAAAAAGCCTGACAAAAACGGGACATCCCGGAGCCGACCAATGACCTATGTCGTGACCGACAACTGCATCAAATGCAAGTACATGGACTGCATCGAGGTCTGTCCGGTCGACTGTTTCTACGAAGGCGAGAACATGCTCGTCATACATCCCGACGAGTGCATCGACTGCGGCGTCTGCGAACCGGAATGCCCGGCCGACGCGATCAAGCCCGACACCGAGCCGGGTCTCGACAAATGGCTGCAGGTCAACACCGAATACGCCGAGAAGTGGCCCAACATCACCGCCAAGAAGGAGCCTCCGGCCGACGCCAAGACCTTCGATGGCGAGACCGGCAAGTTCGAGAAATATTTCTCCGCCGAGCCAGGCGAAGGCGACTAGCGCATGGCCCCGAAATCGGAATCGATTTCGGAAAGGACCATGCGCAAACTGGAAAACAAGAGGGCCGATCGGCCGTCATAACGCTGCGTAACGCCGATGACACAATAACTGCCTTGACAGGCGGCGACGGCGCTCGACCTTCGCGTTTGCAGCAAAACCTTGATTCTTCCGACTTTTTGTGTTACACAGACTGAAACATGCCGGTGACACAACGTCGATTTATGGCGCAAGCGCCCAAAATCATCGAAAGGTGAAATCCCCAATCGGACCAGAGCAATCTGGGCCAGGCAGTCGCTATGCAGGCGGTGCCGGTCCCGGCTTTTTCCGATGGGTTCATCTGTTGTGCGGCTAACGATCGGTGTCCCCGGTCGCAGGCGTTCGGACCGGCAGGCCGCCGGTACCACAACAAGGAGTTCAGGGCGTAATGGCAACGATCACCCCGCAGAAGAAGTCCAGCGCGGCACGTCACGGTTTCAAGACCGGCGAGTACATCGTCTATCCGGCGCACGGCGTCGGCCAGATCGTCTCGATCGACGAGCAGGAAGTAGCTGGCCACAAGCTGGAACTGTTCGTCATCGACTTCCAGAAGGACAAGATGCGGCTGAAGGTGCCGGTCGCCAAGGCGACCTCCATCGGCATGCGCAAGCTGTCGGAAGAGGATTATGTCGAGCGCGCGCTGAAGGTCGTGCAGGGCCGCGCCCGCGTCAAGCGCACCATGTGGTCGCGCCGCGCCCAGGAATATGATGCCAAGATCAATTCGGGCGATCTGATCTCGATCTCGGAAGTCGTGCGCGACCTCTACCGCGCCGACAACCAGCCGGAGCAGTCCTATTCCGAGCGTCAGCTCTATGAGGCGGCACTCGATCGCATGGCTCGTGAGATCGCCGCGGTCAACCGCATGTCGGAAACCGAAGCCGTGCGCCTGATCGAGGTCAACCTCAACAAGGGCCCTAAGCGCGGCGCCAAGGCCGACAATGAGGAAGCCGAACAGGAAGAAGCTGCCTGATCGCTTCCACCGTCGAATTCATGAAAAACCCGGCCTTGTGCCGGGTTTTTTGTTTTTACCCTCCCCCTTGTGGAGAGGGTGGCTGCGAAGCAGCCGGGTGGGGGTGCGGCACCGACCCCCACCCGGACCTTCGGTCCGACCTCCCCACAAGGGGGAGGTAGGGAACTCAGCTACCTTCCTTCTCGGCTTCCTGCTTCAGCGTGGCGATAAAACGTTTCGTCCGTTCGCGCTCCGGGTTAGCGAACACCACGGAGGACGGCCCCTTCTCGACGACGACACCGGCGTCGAGGAACACCACCTCCTGCGCGATCTTGGAGGCGAGGCGCAGATCGTGCGTGGCCATCACCATGGTCGTGCCTTCGCTGGCGAGCTTTCCCAGCACGTCGACCACTTCCTGCGCCAGTTCGGGATCGAGCGCCGAGGTCGGCTCGTCGCAGAGCAGCACCTTTGGCGACGGCGCCAGCGCGCGGGCAATCGCCACGCGCTGCTGCTGGCCGCCTGACAGCGTCGCCGGCCAGGCATCCGCCTTGTGCGCCATGCCGACCTTCTCGAGCAGCGCCAGCGCCCGCTCCCGCGCCTTTGCCGTTGGCCATTTCAGCACCGTCACCAGCCCCTCCATGACATTCTCGATGGCGGTGCGGTGCGGGAACAGCTGGAAATTCTGGAACACCATGCCGGTCTGCAGCCGCAGGCGCTGGATGTCCCGGCTGGGGATCTTGATGCCGGGGCGGAATTGCAGCGTCTCGTCGCCGATGCGCACCGTGCCCGAGGTCGGGATTTCCAGGAGGTTGATGCAACGCAGCAGCGTGCTCTTGCCGCCACCGGACGGGCCGACCAGCGCGGTGACGCTGCCTTCGGCGATGGTGACCGTAACACCCTTCAGCACGAGATTGTCGCCGAAGCGCTTTTCGATGTCGGTGAGGCCGATCATGAGCGCGCCTCCAGGAAGCCGCCATAGCGGTTGAGCCGCGTTTCAAGCCGCGTCTGCAAGGCCGACAGCACCGAGCTCATCGCCAGATAAAGGATCGCCGCTTCTACATAGAGGATCAGCGGCTCATAGGTGGTGGCGACGATGCGCTGCGCCGCCTGGAACATCTCCGGCACGGTGATCGCCGCCGCCAGCGACGTGTCCTTGACCAGCGAGATGAACGTGTTGGAGAGCGGCGGCACCGCGACGCGGCCGGCTTGCGGCAGGATGGTGCGCCGCATCGCCTGGCTCCAGGTCATCCCGATCGAATAGGCGGCTTCCCACTGCCCCTTCGGCACCGAGCCGATCACCGCGCGGATGATTTCGGAGCTGTAGGCGCCGATGTTGAGGGTGAAGCCGATCAGCGCCGCCGGAAACGCATCGAGCAATATGCCGACCGAGGGCAGGCCGTAGAAGATCAGGAACAGCTGCACCAGAAGCGGCGTGCCGCGAAAGATCCAGACATAGAAGCGAACCACGGCGACCAGCGGCTTCGGCCCGAACAGCCGTACCAGGGCGACAACCAGCCCGACGAACAGGCCGAGCGCGAACGACAGCAGCGTCAGCGGTACGGTGAAGATCAGTGCCGCCCACAACAGCGTCGGCAACGAATCCAGCATCAGATGCAGCCAGTGCGGCACGAACGGCTCCTTCGCTCACAGACCGCCGGCGATGACCGGCAGTGCGATTATGTGCTTCTCATATCATGCGAAAAACGGCGAGCCGTCAAAGACGGCCCGCCGCTCTTGTGTCGTTGCCGGCAAACCGCCGGGAGACCTTCGTTACTGCGAAACGTCCTGGCCGAAATAGGTATCGGCGATCTTCTTGTAGGTGCCGTCGGCCTTGATGTCGGCCAGCGCCTTGTTGATAGCGGCCACCAGTTCCGGATCGCCCTTGCGCACGATGACGCCGGAATAGTCGGCGTTTTCTTCCTGCGCGGCGATCTTCACATTGGCATCGGGCTTGTGCTTCTTGAAGTCGAGGAAGGACAGGCTGTCATTGATGGTGGCGTCGGCGCGGCCGGTGAGCAAAAGCTGGATCGACTGGTCGAAGCCGTCGGTGCCGACGAGTTCGGCGCCATTGGTCTCGGCGAGCTTGCCGAAATTCGAGGTCAGCGACTGCGCCGCCTTCTTGCCCTTGAGATCGGCAAAGGTCTTGATGGCGGTGTCGTCGCCGCGCACGATCAGCACCGCCTTGGAGGCGATGTAGGGATCGGAGAAGTCGTACTTCGCCTTGCGTGCGTCGGTGATGCCGACCTCGTTGATGACGGCGTCATAGCGGTTGGCGTCGAGACCGGCGATCAGCCCGTCCCATTTGCCTTCGAGGAACTCGACTTTCACGCCGAGCTTGTCGCCGATCGCCTTGGCGATCTCGACGTCGAAGCCGACCAGCGCGCCTGAATCGTCATGATAGGTGAAAGGCGCATAGGTGCCTTCCGTGCCGACCTTGATGGTGCCGGCCTGCTTGATCTGGTCGAGATTGGCGCCGGCATGACCGGATGTGACAGCCAGAACCTGCAGCGTTCCGGCGACGATGAGCGAATTGAGCCATTTCATTTTTCTGTGATCCCGTCCTTGGCCGGCGTCCGGCGCTTGTGAGAGCCGGAAACTGACAGATAGAGAGCCGCAAAATAAGGAACCAGATTTCAAAAAAATGGCGATCCAGAAATCAGATTCTCAAAACAAATCTTATCCGTGCCAATCGGCCCGCTCGGCGCTGTCGGCGCACTCTGTCGCACGGCACAAAACAACCGCCATCGGCGGCGGAACCAATCCCCGGTGTGGCACGTTCATGCCGTGTTGTAGGGCGCGGCGTTGCCATTTCAAGAACCCTCGCTGCACCTGATTACAGATAGCGGCCGCCAGGCCGTCCGAAAATGTCCGAGAGCAGGAGCGCGGCATGATCGAAGACACGGCAGGACGGACCATGGTCCGAGCGGCGATGAAAGCCCCCTATCTCGAACGTGACGAGGAACATGTCCTCGCCTTGCGCTGGAAGGAAGACCAGGACCAGCAGGCGCTGCACCAGATCACCGTCGCGCATATGCGGCTGGTCATCTCGATGGCTTCGAAATTCCGCCACTACGGACTGCCGCTCGGCGATCTGGTCCAGGAGGGCCATGTCGGGCTGCTGGAAGCGGCGGCGCGCTTCGAGCCGGAGCGCGAGGTGCGCTTCTCGACCTATGCGACCTGGTGGATCCGTGCCTCGATGCAGGACTACATCCTGCGCAACTGGTCGATCGTGCGCGGCGGCACCTCTTCGGCACAAAAGGCGCTGTTCTTCAATCTGCGGCGCTTGCGTGCCCGGCTGGCCAATGGCGCCGAGCCAATCTCCAACGCCACGCTCTACCGCGAAGTCTCGGTGGCGCTCGGCGTCTCCGAGGCCGATGTGGCGATGATGGATTCCAGGCTTTCCGCGCCTGACTCCTCGCTCAACGCGCCACTCGCCGACGATACCGGCACCACCGAGCGGATGGACTTCCTGATCTCGGACGATCCGCTGCCGGACGAAGTCGCCAGCGACACCATCGATTTCGAACGCCGCCTGCTCTGGTTGAGGGCAGCGCTCGGCGCGCTCAATGCCCGTGAACTCAGGATCATCGAGGAACGCCGGCTGAGCGACGACGGCGCGACACTGGAAGCGCTCGGCGAGACGCTCGGCATTTCCAAGGAGCGTGTCCGCCAGATCGAGGCCCGCGCGATGGAAAAGCTCAAGGTCGCGCTGGTCAAGCAGAACCCGGAGTTTCAGACGCAGGCAGCCTGAACGCACCTGCGATTTTTCTGAGGTGATAAGTAAGAATTTGATTAAGTAATAATGTATCGCCGTCATGGCGGCATTCCTCTACAATATATTTGCAGATTGTGACCCGCTTTACAGACCGGCCGCTGCGTTCGTGCGACCGAACCGGTCATAGCGGATGGAGGTTTGTCATGTTGCGATGCTATGCGATCCTTGCGGCCTTGGTCCTCGTGGGCCTGACGACATTCGATGCTCGCGCCGATCGACGGGTTGCCTTTGTCATCGGCAATTCCGAGTACCGGAACATTCCCGCTCTCAAGAATCCTGACAACGACGTCGACGATGTGTCGAACACTTTTCGGCAGGCTGGCTTCAATGTATTCCTTGCCAAGGACGTCACCAGACTTCAGTTCGAGGAGCAGTTCCGCAACTATCTCGCGGCCGCGGACGGCGCCGATCTGGCCGTCGTCTACTACTCCGGCCACGGCTTCCAGATCGGCGGCGAGAATTTTCTGATCCCGGTCGATGCCTCGCTCAAGGATGCAGCCGACATCGAGGTCCAGGCCGTCAAGCTGGATGATGTGCTTGAGCAGCTGCGCTCGAAATCCAAGATCCAGGTGATCATTCTCGATGCCTGCCGCAACAATCCGTTTCCACGCAAGGACTATTGGCTGCGCGATCAATTGATCGCCACCAGCGGCACCGGCCTCGCGCAAGTCAAAAGCTCGCAGAACACGTTGATCGCCTTTGCCACGGAACCTGGAGCGATCGCCTATGACGGGTCCGGCAATCTCAGCCCTTTCTCGTCGGCATTCTCGCGCCGGGCGCTGGCGCCGAACCAGGAGATACGCACGGTCATGGCCGCGGTGCGCCGTGATGTCGTCAAGGCCACGGATGGCAAGCAGGTTCCGTGGGAAAACTCCTCGCTGATCGACGACGTCGTGCTGATGCGTCGTGTGACCCGGCCCTCGCTGCCGCCAGTGCTGGAGAAGGTCGTGCCGTCCGGCGTCGGTCCTGTCGCGCTGGACCTGCCGCAGCCTGTAGACGTCGACGGCGGCGCGGTCACCGTCAGCATTGAAAGCCCGCCGACGCTCGGCCGGCTGACGCTGGATGGCAAACCTGTCAAAGTGGGCCAGCCGATCCAGAGCAAGGATCTGCCGCGTCTGAAGATGGAAGTCCCCAAGGGCGTCGGCGCGCAGGAACAAGTCGACACGCTGGCCTACGCCACGCACGACGACTGGGGCGGCGAATCCAAAGGCGTTCTGGTGCTGCGGGTCAAGAGCGGCGAGGGCGCCGACGGCAAGCAGATCATCGCCTCGCTCAAGGATGAGCAGAAGCAGCGGGTGCTGGAGCGCGGCATCCATATTTCCGGCGCCGCCGAGGCGATCGGCGATCGCGATGTCAAGGTTCCGGTCGGAATAGGCCCGGTGCCGCTGAAGCTGGATCTGCCGGCAAAGGATCCAGGCATCAGCCTGAAGCTCGCCAGCTATCCGGCAACGGGAACGCTGTCGCTGCCGGACCGCATCCTGTCGCTACAATCGAGCATGATGGCCAATGAAGTCGGTGATCTGCGTTATGAGCCGCAGGTCGGCTCGACAGCTGCCGTCAAGATCGGCTTCGAAATCCGAGCCAACAATTCGTCGAAACGGGCGACGATGACGCTGTCGCCAGAGGTCGACCCTTGCGACCAGGCGGCAGGCGAACCCCTCGACCTGCAAGGCGTGGTCCCAGGACTGCTGCCCAACGAGATCGGCGGCAACGCGGTCGAGCTTTGCCAGGCGGCGGTGAAGGCCTACCCCGACATCGCCCGCTTCCACTATGAGCTGGGGCGTGCCTTGCTGGCGTCAGGCAAGGTCGACGAAGCCAGCAAGGCGATCCAGTTGGCTGCCGACAGGGGACATGTCCGGGCCGTCTTCGAACTCGGCCGCATCGCCTCGTCCGGAATAGGGACGACTGCGGATTCCACGAAAGCCAATGGCCTCTATTCAGAAGCGTCCGCCAAGGGCGACCCTTACGCGATGACGGCGTGGGGACGAGCCTTGTTCAATGGCCTCGGCGTGAAACGCGATACCGGCAAGGGATTGGACCTGCTGCTCAAGGCGGCGGCGATGGGACATAGCAATGCCATGAACGATCTCGCCGTGATCTTCAAGGACGGTCGCAATGGCGTGCCCGCCGACTCGGCCCGTGCCGTGGCCTTCCTCAGGGCCGGTATCGAACGCCAGAACATCTATACGATGAGCATTCTCGGTCCTGCCGGGCGCAATGCCCTGGCGATCGCAGCCTGCAAGCCCGAAACGAAAACGATCATCAAGACAAAGGTCATTCGCACGAAGCCGCCCAAGGTCGCCAAGCCGAGAAGGGAGCCCCTCCCGAAACTGCTCGGACCCGTGCCGATGCCGAGCGAACCCGATCCATTCACTGTGCCCTGGCGGGGCGGTGGCAGCGGCAATGGCGGACAAGGCGGCGGCGGCAGCCCTGGCTGACCGCGGCGGTCATTGGTGGCCGACCAGACAATGTGGGTGGAATCACCTTCGCCACCACCGGCTGCGACCGGCAGCGCCGCCTGCCTGCCCAATTCTTACTTGTCGGTGACGATCTTGACCTTGTCGCCGGCCGAAACCGAGGCGCCCGGCGACATCGCGTTGAGCACCCTGAACAGGTCGAGCTTGCGGTCGACGCCGACCATTTGCGCCGAGAGTGAACCCATGGTCTGGCCGGCCTGAACGGTGACGACGCGGATATGCAGTGGCTTCAGCGCCGCCTTTTCGGCCGCACTCAGGATGCGGAACGAGCCGCTGACCGAGCGCGCCACCGGGTCGAGTGTCGTGCTGGCCGAGGGGGCCGCCGTCAACAGCCGGTAGACCTGGCCGCCGGCACGGATCACCGCAATGTCGAACTGCCAGCCGTCGGCGCCGGCATGCGCGGTCGCCGCCTCATTGCCGTTGATGGTCTCCTGGCGCACGCTGGTCTCGTCGAGACCGGCCACCCAGCCGCTTTTGATATAGTCGGTCAGCGCGCGGTCCTTGTCGATCGACACGCCGTCGAAGCGGACCGCCATGTCGCCCGGGCCGGTCGCCGTCACCGCCGCAGCCGTATTGTCGATGAGGAAACCGTCCGGCACGGTGAACGATACGCCGAGCCCCGGATGCAGGAAGGTCTGGCCGCGCACATAGCCTTCTTCCGGCGTGTCGCCGTAGAGCAGGCCGTCAATGCCGGCCAAGAAGGAATCGCGGTCGCGCGTACCGACGCCCGGCGCGCCGAACTGGCGGGCATGGCGCTGCGCCAGGTCGATGCGCTGCGGCGTGTTGGGGTGCGTGGCCAGGAAGTCGAGGCTGGCATCGGTGGCGCCTGATATCGAGCGGAAATCGGTATAGGCCGACATCGACTGCAGGAAGCGGCCGGCGGCATAGGGATCGTAGCCCGCTTCGCCGATCGACTTGATGCCGATGGCGTCGGCCTCCAGCTCCTGGTTGCGCGAGAACTGCGCCAGCCTGAGCTTGCCGCGGATCAACGCCGCCTTGGCGGTCGGGCTGTCGCCGAGCACATCGGAGACCACCTTGGTCGCCAGGCCTTCCTCGGCCTCGAGCTGCTGGCGCTGCAGGCCGTGATTGGCGGTGACGTGGCCCATCTCATGCGCGATGACGGCGGCGAGTTCGGCCGAATCATTGGCCAGCGCCAGGAGGCCGCGAGTGACGTAGAGATAGCCGCCCGGCAGCGCGAAGGCGTTGACGTTGGGCGAATTGAGGATGGTGATGCGATAGGTCTGGGTCGGATTGGCCGACACCACGGTCAGGCTGCCGACGACTTTGGCCACCATGCGCTCGAGCTTGGGATCGGAATACTCGCCGCCATAGGTGGCGAGGATGCGCGGGTGCTGCGCCTTCGCCAGTTCGGCGAGCTTGCTGTTGGCGGCGACATTGTCGACCGTGATCGGCTTGTCGGAAGGCTGGAAGCCGGATTCCTGCACTTCCGGAGGCGTGAACATCTGGCAACTGGCCAGCGCCACGGCAAGGCCGGCCAGCGCCAGGAAGCGCGCCAGCGGCCTGCGTCTCAAAGTGTCAGTGCCGGTCGACAGCACGGCGTCCCTTCAGCTCTCGGCGCATGACCTGGACCCAAGGGGTCCGCGCCAGCGAAAAAACGAATTTTCGGTGGCAATCCTGCACAAATCAAAAAACCTACAGCGTTTTACGCATCCGGATGGATGCGGCGCTGTAGGGGGCAAATCACGGCTTGTGCCGGACCAATACTGGGCGGACCTAGCCACATCAGCTGGACCATGGCAAGCAAGCGCCACATCACCTGTAGCCGGTTTGGTCGTAAATTATGTCCGCTTCCGGGCAATATCGCGTGATCCGCCCGAACTTGCGCCGATATAGCGCCGAAATGCTTCAGGGCCAGTGCCATCGAAAAAATCAGCCGCAGTTCCCGTTACGGCAACCCTGCCATTGTCGAGAAAAACCATGTCCTCGCCGATGCGGCGCGCGTCTTCCGGCTGATGCGTGACGAACAGCACCGTCATCGGCCGCTCGGCATGGACGCCGGCCACCAGGTCGAGCATGTCGTCGCGCAATGCCGGTCCGAGCGAAGCGAACGGCTCGTCGAGCAGCAGCACCGGCCGGTCGCGCACCAGCACGCGGGCGAGCGCCACGCGCTGCCTTTCGCCGCCGGAGAGTTCGCGCGGCAGGCGCTTTTCCTTGCCGGCAAGGCCGACACGCTCGAGCGCGTCGGCGATTGCAGCGCGATCGGTTTGCGTCAGGCTAAGCGATGGCGAGCGGCCGAGCCCGACGTTCTTTTCCACCGAGAGATGGGCAAAGAGGTTGTTCTCCTGGAACACCATCGAGACCGGCCGTGCCGAAGGCGCGGAAGCACCAACATCAGCGCCACCGATCAGCACACGGCCGGATTGCGGCGTCTCGAAGCCGGCCACCAGGTTGAGCAAGGTCGACTTTCCCGAACCGCTCGCGCCCATGATGGCGGTGATCTTCGAGGCGGCGAATTCGACATCGAACAGGAACGGCGTCTCGCCATAGCTGAATGCGACCTTGTCCAGCCGCACGGCCGCGCCCTTGTTGGCGGAATTCACGATCTTTCTCCCCGTCCCAACCAGTCCGCGGCGACCACCAGTGCGAGGCAGATCAGTCCAAGCAGCAAAGCCAGTCCGGCAGCATCCGCGGTGCGATAACTGCCCATGCGCGCGAGGAGCAGAAAAGGCAATGTCTGCACCGAATCGCTGCCGAACAGCGCGATGACGCCGAGATCTCCGAGCGACAGCGCCATGGCGAAGGCAAAACCGGTGGCCAGCGGCCGCCGCAGCGACGGCCAGTCGATCAGACGCAGCCGGCTCCAGCCCGAAATGCCGAGCTGTGCGCACAGCTTTTCGTGGCGTTCGCTCGCCGCATCATAGGCGGGGCGCATGGCGCGGATGGCAAAGGGCATCGCCATCACCGCGTTGACGGTGACGACCATGACCGGCGCGATGGCAAAGACATCGCTGATCGTGCGCAGCAAGAGAAACCAGCCGGCACCGATGACGATGGGAGGCACGACGAGGACAAAACCGGCGCCGGTGTCGGTGACATATTCGAGCAACGGGCGGGCACCGACGCGGCGGCGCAGGGACAGCGCCCGGCGCGCCATGATCAGCGACAGCGACAGCGCCACCGAAAGCAGCGCCGCCAGCAGGCCCAGGACGGCGCTGGTCAACGTCGCCTGTCGCACGGCGCTCTCGCCGGCCAGCCGGCTGAGATCGGCGCCAAGGCCAGATGCGACAGTTGCCGCCATCGGCCCAGCGACGAACAGCAAGGCGAGCACGATCAGGGCAGCGTTGAGCGCCGTCTCGGCTCTACCGGCCGGGAGATAGCGGCGCGGCGCCACCGGCAGGTTGGCGTCGCCGGTGACATTGGCGCCCAGCCGCGCCAACGCCAGCACGACGGCAAAGGTCAGTGCAATCTGCAGCACCGTCAGCGTCACCGCTCGGGCCGGATCGAAGTCGAAGCGCAGTGCCTGGTAGACGGCGACCTCCAGCGTCGTCGCCGCCGGCCCGCCGCCGAGGATGAGGACGATGGTGAAGGAAGTGATGCAGAGCATGAAGACAAGGCCGGCCACGCCCGGCAGTGCTGCCCGCAGCACCGGCCATTCGATCAGCCGGAAGGCTGGCCTAGCCCCCATGCCGAGCTGGCTCGCCAGCCGCCATTGATCGGTCGGCACCGTGCCCAGTGCCTCAAGGAACAGCCGCGTCGCCAGTGGCAGGTTGAAGAACACATGCGCAACGAGGATGCCCGACAGCCCATAGATATCGGGCCAGCTTTGGCCGCCGATCGCGGCGAAGTAGCCGGCCCGGCCATAGAGCGCCAGTATGCCCAGCGCCGCAACGATAGCCGGCAGCGCCAGCGGCACGGTGAACAGCTGCAGGATGAAGCCGCGGCCGAGGAAGCGCGGATGCCGCGACAGAGCGCGGGCGACGAACAGCGCCGGTACGACGGAAAGCAGCGTCGAAAGCACGGCCTGCCAGAGCGTGAAGCGGACGACGCGCAGGAGATAGAGATCGAAGGCGGATAGGGCGCCGGAGAGGTCGTGCGCGCCTTCGCGGATGAGCCCGGCAAAGGCGCCGCCGATCAGCAGCGCGATGGCCGCGAGCGCGACAATGCCAGCGGTGACGCGGGGATCAGAGGCTGCGCGCCTTCCACCCTCCCCCTTGTGGGGAGGGTCGGAGCGCGGATGCCGCGAAGCGGTGTCCGCGAGCCGGGGTGGGGGTGAGGCTGGGTTCAACGTCGCTACCCCCACCCCGCTCCGCTTCGCGGATCGACCCTCCCCACAAGGGGGAGGGTGAAGAGGGCGCTCATTTGCTCATCACACCCAGCCACTCATCCACCCAGGCCTTGCGGTTGGCCGCAACCTCTTCCGGGCTGAACAGCAGCGTCTTCGCCGGCTTGACCAGTTTGTCGAACGCCGGGTTGAGCGGCTTGTCGGTCTTGCCCGCCGGGAACATCCAGTTGGTTTCGGGAATGACATTTTGGAATTTCGGCCCGGTCATGAAGGCCAGGAACTTTGCCGCCAGCGGGTTTTTCGCACCCGTGGTGGTGATGCCGGCGACCTCAATCTGCAGATACTCGCCCTCCTCGAAGGACGCCGCCTGGTAGCGCTCGGTGTTCTCGGCCACCATGTGGTAGGCCGGCGAGGTCGTGTAGGACAGCACCATCGGCGCCTCGCCTTTGGTGAACAGGCCATAGGCCTCGCTCCAGCCCGGCGTCACCGTCAGCACCTTCGGCTTGAGCTTCGCCCAGGCTTCCGGCGCCTTGTCGCCATAGACCGACTTGACCCACAGCAGGAGGCCGAGACCCGGCGTCGACGTACGCGGATCCTGGATGACGATCTTGTCGGCAGCAGCGCCTTCGACCAATTCCTTCAGGCTCTTCGGCGGGGTCTTCAGCTTCTCGGTGTCGTAGACGACGGCGAAATAGCCATAGTCGAAGGGGACGAAAATATCGTCGCTCCAGCCGCCCGGCACGCTGTTTTCAGCCACCGGGCCATGCGGGACAAACAGGCCGGAGGCCCTGGCTTCGGCGGTGAGGTTGGTGTCGAGGCCAAGCACGATATCCGCCTTGGTCGACGCCCCTTCCAGCTTGACGCGGTTGAGCAGCGCGACGCCGTCGGCGACCGAGACGAAATCGACGCTGCAGCCGCATTCGGCTTCGAATTCCTTCTTCACCGCAGGACCCGGGCCCCAGTCGGCAGTAAAACTCTCATAGGTATAGACGGTGAGTTTTTCCTGCGCGGACGCAGGCGCAGCGAGAAGCGAAACGGCAAGACCCAGGGCTGGGACAAGACGGGACAAGAACATGCGCATCGGCGCCTCCTTCATTCGTGTTGAAAGGAATTGAGGCGTCGGTTCTGTCCGAAGCGTCTAATCCCTCCGCCGGTACAAGCCGGATCAGGTTCAGCGGGTTGGCGAGACTGCCTCTCAGCCGGTCCGCGAAGATCGCGTCCGGCACCCCGTTAGAGCGTTTCGACACATAGGCCCGGCCAAGGTGCCACGCAAGTGGAAGTTTGCCGACAGCAATACCGGCCGGCCTTCCGTTTCATTCGCCGGGCTGGTAAGGGCCACCGGATATGAGCACATTCACCATCCTGCTTGGCGGCGATCTCATCCGCACGCCGCGGCTCGACCGTCAGGTCGAGGGCACGCGCGTCATCGCCGCCGACGCCGGCATCGGTCATGCCCGGATGCTCGGCCTGATGCCGGAGCTATGGGTGGGCGACTTTGATTCCGTTCCGGCGGACCTGCCCGCCGATCTCGCCGCCGTGCCGCGCCAGGTATTTCCGCCAGAAAAAGACAAGACCGACGGCGAACTGGCCATCGCAGCCGCTCTGGAACGCGGCGCCACCAGCCTGGTTCTGGCCGGCGCTTTCGGCGGTAAGCGCGCCGACCACGCTTTCCTGCATCTGGCGCTCAGCCTGCGGCTGGCCGAGGCCGGCACGAAAGTGCTGTTGACCAGCGGCGCGCAGGAGGGGGTGCCCTTGCTACCGGGCAAGGCTGGCTTCGACTATGCCGACGGCACGCTGTTCTCCGTGCTCGGCTTTTCCGATCTTTCGGGCCTCACCGTGTCCGGCGCCAAATGGCCGCTCGACCATGTCGAGGTCGCCTTCGGCTCGTCGCTGACCATCTCCAACGAAGTCAAGTCCAACAAGTCCGGGGGCCGGCTCGAAATCGCGCTCGGCCACGGCCGCGCGCTGCTGCTTGCTCACCCCTTCCCCTTGCCTGAAAGCTGACATGGCCCCGCCCCTTCTCAATCTCGACGGGATAAGACTGACCTTCGGCGGCGCACCGCTGCTCGATGGCGCCGAACTCACCGCATCCGCCGGCGACAAGATCGCGCTGGTCGGCCGCAACGGCTCGGGCAAGTCGACGCTTTTGAAGATCGCCGCCGGGCTGATCGAGCCGCAGGACGGCGAGGTCTTCCGCCAGCCTTCGGCGACGGTGCGTTATCTCCCGCAAATGCCCGACATGGAGGGCTTTGCCAATGTGCGCGCCTATGTCGAGGCGGGGCTGGGACCGGCCGACGATCCCTACCGCGCCACCTATCTGATGGAGCATCTCGGCCTTGCCGGTACGGAAAGTCCCAACGACCTCTCCGGCGGCGAGGCGCGCCGCGCGGCACTTGCCCGCGTCATGGCGCCGGAGCCTGACATTCTGCTTCTTGATGAGCCGACCAACCATCTCGATTTGTCGGTTATCGAGTGGCTGGAAGAGGAGCTCGTCCGCACCTCTTCGGCGCTGATCGTCATCTCGCACGATCGCCGCTTCCTCGAACGCGTCTCGCGCGCCACCGTCTGGCTGGATCGCGGCCAGACCCGCCGCCTCGACAAGGGTTTTGGCCATTTCGAGGAATGGCGCGACCTGGTGCTGGAAGAGGAAGAGCGCGAGCAGCACAAGCTCGGTCGCCAGATCGTGCGCGAGGAGCACTGGCTGCGCTACGGCGTGACGGCGCGGCGCAAGCGCAACATGCGCCGCCTCGGCGAACTGCAGACCATGCGCCAGCGTTTTCGTGGCCATCGCGGCGCTGAAGGCACCGCCACCATGGTGGCCAGCGATGCCGCCGAATCCGGCAAGCTGGTGATCGAGGCCAAGAACATCGAGAAGAGCTTTGGCGACCTCACCGTGGTCAAAGGCTTTTCGACCCGCATCCAGCGCGGCGACCGCGTCGGTCTGGTCGGGCCGAACGGCGCCGGCAAGACGACGCTGTTGAAGATGCTGACCGGCGAGATGAAGCCCGATGCCGGCTCGGTGCGGCTCGGCACCAATCTGGAGATCGCTACGCTCGACCAGAAGCGCGAGGCGGTCGATCCCCAGGAGACGCTGGCGCAGTATCTCACCGACGGTCGTGGCGAGAACCTCGTCATCAATGGCGAGCAACGCCATGTCGTTTCCTACATGAAGGATTTCCTGTTCAAGCCGGAGCAGGCACGCACACCGGTGCGCGAGCTGTCCGGCGGCGAGCGGGCGCGGCTGATCCTGGCCCGCGTGCTGGCGCGGCCGGCGAACCTTCTGGTTCTTGATGAGCCGACCAACGATCTCGATATGGAGACGCTGGAACTGCTGCAGGAGCTGGTCGCCGGCTTTGCCGGCACCGTCATCCTGGTCAGCCACGACCGCGACTTCCTCGACCGCACGGTAACCAGCATCATCGCGCCGGACAGTGGCGGCCGCTGGGTCGAATATGCCGGCGGCTATTCCGACATGCTGGCGCAGCGCGGCGGCACAAGGCTCGATGACCGCAAGGCGCGGACCAAGACTGAGGCCGGCGACCCACCGGCTGCGCCCAAAGGCGAAACGGCAGCACCTAAAGGGCCGGCAAAGAAACTGTCGTTCAAGCAAAAATTCGCGCTGGAATCGCTGCCCAAGAAAATCGAGGCGGTGACGGCCTCGATCTCACGGCTGGAAAACAACATCGCCGACCCCGCCTATTACGAGCGCGACCCCGCCTCGTTCCAGAAGACCATCGCCGCCCTCGACAAGGAACGCGCCACGCTGGCAGCGCTGGAGGAAGAGTGGCTGGAACTCGAGATGCTGCGCGAGGAGATGGAGGGGTGAGCGATTGCATGCGGCTCTTTATGCGCGTATATTATGCGCATAAAGAAGGGCATCATCATGCTTCAATCGACGTCAAAGACTCAGCGAACATCCGTCAATACGTCAATTGATTCTCAGTTGATCAAGGACGCCAAAGCGCTGGGCATCAACATCTCCCGGGCTGCCGAAGCAGGCATAGCGAAAGCGATTGCAGCGGAAAAAACGCGCCGGTGGCAGGAAGAAAACAAGGAAGCCATCGAAAGCTCCAATGAGTATGTCAGAAAGAACGGGCTGCCATTGGCCAAACACCGGCCGTTCTGATGGCGCGTTACGATTTCTATCTGAATACCGAGAGCGGCGGCTATCTTCTCGACGTGCAGTCAGACATCCTCGAAGGACTGAGCACTAGGGTAGTCGTCCCTTTGATGCCACCCAAGATAGCCCCGGTTCCCGGTCGCCGACTAAACCCGACCTTCGCCATAAACGGCAAAGATCATGTGATGGTCACGCAATTTGTCTCGGCCTTCAGCGTTTCCGAACTGCGTAACCCTGAGGGAAATCTTTCCAGGCATCACGACGACATCGTCGCCGCGCTCGACATGCTGTTTCAAGGCTTCTGAGCGAGGCCAACCCGTTACGGCGGCCCTATCAGCCCGCCGTCTTCGCCTGCCAGGCCTTCAGCGCCTCGTCGAACACCTTCTCGCCGGGAATGCCCTTTTCCATGGTCAGCAGCGCCCGGCGGCCGGTCTTGTAGACCACCGGCACGTCGATCCAGTCCTGGCCCCTTAGCAAGGTCAGGTTGGCGTCCTCGTCGGCTTTGGTGTCGTTGAGCGCGACCAGGAAGAAGCCGTCGGCGATTTTGGCCGGGATGCCGATCAGCGGGCTGCCGGCGTCCTGTTCCGAACTCTTCATGGCAACGCGCAGGATGTTGTCGACGCCACCGCCGTCAAAGCCTTCGGGCGTCAGGAAGATCATCTCGATGATATGGCTCGCCGGCAGCGTCTGGTCGGTGTTGCGGCGGATGGTCATGCGCAGCTGGATGTTTTTGCCGGGAATGCTTGCCTCGGCGCGGATCGCCGGCTCCGGCGGCAGGTCGCCGCCGGGTGATTCCTGCACCAGCGACCAGACGATGCTGCCGGGTTCGGCCGAACCCTGCGCGGTCGAGGTACGCTCCTCATAGAAAATCGCCTTCTGGCCGACCGCAACGGTCGGCTCGGGCGCTGCAGCCGTCGGTGCCGCTGGCGGCGTGCCAGCAGCGGGCGCCGGCGGCGTGGCCGCGGAATCAGCCGGTGCCGCCCCATTGGCCGGCGGCGCGGCGCCATCGGCTGGCGGCGTTGCCGGTGGCGTAGCGGAAGCGTCAGGCGCCGGCGTGGCAGGCGCCGCCGTGGCTGCGGCATCGCCGGGCGGCGGGGTCGCAGGCGCTGGCGCCGCAGCAGGGGCCGGAGCCGGTGGCGGCGGCGTGGTCAGCGCTGCGACGGACTCGCCCTCGCCAATGCCGCTTTGACCGGCCGCGGGACCTGGGTCGGTCTCGCCGCCTTCGGGCGTCAGGCGCTGCGTGAATTTCGTTCCCTCGCCGGCGGCAGCCGGTGCGGGCGCTTCGGCCGCGGGCTTGGCCGGTGCCGGCTTGACCAGCGGTTCGGTCGAGACCGTCTTGGCGTCGCCGCCAAAACCGAGCATCGAGCCAAACGCATCCTTGTTCAGCCAGATGCCATAGCCGCCGCCGGCGACCACCAGCAGGGCGACGCCAGCGGCGATCAGCCCGCCATAGCTGCGCTTGCGCTCGGCCGGGCGCAGGCGCTGGAAGGTGTCCGTGGCCGGCTGCTCGTCATTGGCAAACACATCGGCGCTGTCGTCGTCGGCGTCCAGCTCCGCGACCGGCTCGTTGACGCTTTCGGCACGCGCAGCGGGCGGCGGTGGTGTCGTTGCGGGCCGCTGCCAGCTCGGCTCCGTCCGGGCAACCGGCGCCGACGGCGCAGGTTTCGCCGGCTGCCAGGCAGGTGCAGGCGTGGTGGACGGCTTTATGTGGCTGGGCTGGTTCTTGTTGCGGTCGATGGAGGAGAAGATGTGCTCGAGTTCAGCCAGCGGATCGGATGCCGGCGTAGCCTTGGCATAGTCCCGCTCGACACTTGAGATGGCGTCTTCCAGGGAGCGTTTCTGCTTGGCGATGACGTCGGCGGACAGCGGCGGCGAAAAATCCGCAAGCTTTTTGACCAGCGCCGCACGGGCGCCGTCATAGGTCCGCGTGCGCACGTCGAGCGCCGGCTCGCCATATTTGTCGAGCGCCTTTTTCAGAACAGCAACGAAATCTGCCATGCTTCAGTCGACCTGTAGTTTGTTTCCGCGCCGGCCCCCGCAAATCGGCCGCGATGCCCGGAAAGGCTTCAGAAAACTAGTCTTGAAACGGATCGGTCACAAGTATTGTGTCGTCCCGTTCCGGGCTGGTGGAAAGGAGCGCGACGGGTGCGCCGATGAGCTCCTCGATGTAACGGACATATTTGACGGCCTGCGCCGGAAGGTCGTTCCAGCTGCGTGCGCCGGCGGTGGTGCCTTTCCAGCCTTCCAGCGTCTCGTAGACCGGTTCGACGCGCGCCTGCGCGCCTTGGCTCGCCGGCAGATAGTCGATCGCCTCGCCGTCGAGCCGGTAACCGGTGCAGACCTTGATCTCATCCAACCCGTCGAGCACGTCGAGCTTGGTCAGCGCAATGCCCTTGATGCCATTGACGGCGACGGCCTGGCGCACCAGCACGGCGTCGAACCAGCCGCAACGGCGCTTGCGGCCGGTGACGACGCCGAATTCGTGGCCACGCGTGCCGAGGAATTCGCCGATTTCGTTCTTCTGCTCGGTCGGGAACGGGCCTTCGCCGACGCGCGTCGTATAGGCCTTGGTGATACCCAGCACATAGCCGATGGCGCCGGGGCCGACGCCTGAGCCGGCAGCGGCCTGGCCGGCGACGGTGTTGGACGAGGTGACGAACGGATAGGTGCCGTGATCGATGTCGAGCAGCGTGCCTTGCGCGCCCTCGAACAAAATGCGCTCGCCGGCGCGCCGCTTGTCTTCGAGGATTTTCCAGACGCGGTCCATATAGGGCAGGATCTCATCGGCGACCGAAGTCAGCTCGGTCATGATCGCCTCATGCGTGACTTCGCTATGGCCAAGCCCGCGACGCAGCGCATTATGATGCGTCAGCAGCCTGTCGACCTTGAGGGGCAGCGTTTCCAAATCCGCCAGATCCATCACCCGAACCGCGCGCCGGCCCACCTTGTCCTCATAGGCGGGGCCGATGCCACGACGGGTCGTGCCAATTTTCGTCCCGGAATTGGAGGCGGCGTCCTCGCGGAATCCGTCCAGCTCCCGGTGCAGCGACAGGATAAGCGCGGTGTTTTCGGCTATTTTCAGGCGGTCCGGAGTCACCTCGACGCCTTGCGCCTTGAGTTTTGCCACTTCGGCGACAAAGGCGTGCGGGTCGAAGACGACGCCATTGCCGATGATCGACAGCTTGCCCTGCCGCACCACGCCCGACGGCAGCAGCGACAGTTTGTAGACCTTGCCGTCGACGACCAGCGTATGGCCGGCATTGTGGCCACCCTGGAAGCGCACGACCACGTCGGCGCGCTCCGACAACCAGTCGACGATCTTGCCCTTGCCTTCGTCGCCCCATTGCGAGCCGACGACCACCACATTGGCCATGTTTCTTTTCCCTTGAGATGCCGCCCTGGCGGCCTGGATATGGTTCGAAACGACAGGCCTCTATAGCGTCAAGACCTCGCAAGCGCGACCTTTCTTTGCCGCCGAAAATGCCCTGAGGCACAACAATTTTCGGCTTTGCCATCATTTACTTGGGTGGGCGGGGGCAATAGGCCGGCAAACGCCACAGCTCTTGCGGCGGCCGGAATCCCTCAATGCACCGACGCGCCTACCTGTTCCTGCTGATCACCACCTTGCTGTGGGGCGGCAATTCCGTCGCCGGCAAACTGGCGGTCGACCATGTCTCGCCGATGATGCTGGTCTTCCTGCGCTGGGTGCTGGCGGTGGCGATCCTGCTGCCGATCGGCTGGCGCACGATCAAGGAGGACTGGCCGGTGGTGCGCAAACACTGGTTCGTCCTGGCTGCACTTGGGGCCAGCGGCTTCACCTTGTTCAACACCATTTTCTACACAGCGCTCAACTACACCACGGCGATCAATGTCTCGATCGAACAGGCGGCGATGCCGGTGCTGATCATGACAGCCAATTTCATCTTCTTTCGCCTGCGCGTGAGCTGGGCGCAGGTTGCCGGCGTGGTGCTGACCATTTTCGGCGTCATCCTGACCGCTTGCCACGGCGATCCACGCCGGCTGCTCACATTGGAACTCAATTTCGGCGACGCCATCATGCTGGTCGCAGTCGTCCTCTACAGCGGTTATTCGGTCGGGTTGCGGCTGAAACCGGTGATGCGCTGGCAGAGCCTGATGCTGTCCCTTGCGGTTGCGGCGCTCATCACGTCTCTGCCCTTCGTCCTGTGGGAGATCGCGGCCGGCAAGGTCATCGTTCCCGATATCAAGGGCTGGTCCGTCATCGTCTACACCGCGATCGGCGCTTCGGTCATCTCGCAAGTGACGTACATCAGGGGAAACGAGCTGATCGGCGCCAACCGCGCCGGCCTGTTCATCAATTTGGTGCCGATCTTCGGCACGCTGCTTTCGGTGATCATCGTCGGCGAGACATTCCAGCTCTACCAGGCGTTGTCGCTCGTCCTGGTGTTGGGCGGAATCTCGCTCGCCGAATATCGCGGGCGCAAGACGGTGACCTTGCCGGCGGCTTAAACGAAAAAGGCGCGGCCTGGGCCGAGCCTTTCGATCTGTCGCGAGAAGTGCGGATCACATCGCGTTGACGTCGAACTGCAGCCGTTTGGCCGAGTCGATCGACTTGTGCGCCTTGACCTGTTCCAGCACATTCTCCGGGAACGGCGCATCGAGATAGAGCAGCGCGATGGCGTCGCCGCCTGGCCGGTTGCGGCCAAGCTGGAAGTTGGCGATGTTGACGCCGTTCTCGCCGCACACCGTGCCGAGCAGGCCGATAATGCCGGGCGCATCGGCATTGGTGGTGTAGAGCATGTGCTGGCCGACCTCGGCGTCGAGATTGATGCCCTTGATCTGGATGAAACGCGGCTTGCCGTCGGAGAAGCAGGTGCCGGCGATCGAGCGCGTCATGTGCTCGGTCTTCACCGTGAGCTTGATGTAGCCGTCGAACACGCCCGACTTGTCGCGCTTGACCTCGGCGACGATGATGCCGCGTTCCTTCACCATGATCGGCGCCGACACCATGTTGACGTCGGCGACCTGCGGCCGGATCAGTCCGGCGAGCGTCGCACTGATCAGCGCCCGCGTGTTCATCGTTGCGGTCGAGCCGTCGAACAGGATCTCGACCTCCTTGATCGGATCCTCGGTGACCTGGCCGACAAAGGCGCCGAGCACTTCGGCGAGCTTGACGAAGGGCTTCAGCCGCGGCGCTTCCTCCGCCGTGATCGAAGGCATGTTGATGGCGTTGGACACCGCACCCTTGATCAGATAGTCGGCCATCTGCTCGGCCACCTGCAGCGCAACATTTTCCTGCGCCTCGGCCGTCGAGGCGCCGAGATGCGGCGTCGCCACCACATTTTCCATGCCGAACAACGCGTTGTTCTCCGCCGGTTCGACCTCGAACACATCGACGCCGGCGCCGGCCACCTTGCCGCTCTTCAGCGCCGCGACCAGATCGGCCTCGACGATCAGCCCGCCGCGAGCGCAGTTGATGATGCGCACGCCGTTCTTCATCTTGGCGATCGCCGCTGCGTCGATGATGTTGCGCGTCTTGTCGGTCAGCGGCGTGTGCAGCGTGATGAAGTCAGCGCGGGCGAACAGTTCGTCGAGCTCGACCTTCTCGACACCGAGTTCCTCGGCGCGGCTGTCCGACAGGAACGGATCGAAGGCCACGACATGCATCTTCAAGCCGACGCCGCGTGTCGCGACGATCGAGCCGATATTGCCGCAGCCGACGACGCCCAGCGTCTTGCCGGTGATCTCGACGCCCATGAAGCGGTTCTTTTCCCACTTGCCGGCATGGGTCGAGGCATTGGCTTCGGGAATCTGGCGGGCGAGTGCGAAGATCATCGCCACAGCATGCTCGGCCGTGGTGATCGAATTGCCGAAGGGCGTGTTCATCACGATGATGCCCTTGCGGCTTGCCGCCGGGATGTCGACATTGTCGACACCGATGCCGGCGCGGCCGACGACCTTGAGTTTTGTCGCGGCGTTGATCAGCTTTTCCGTGACCTTGGTCGCCGAACGGATGGCAAGACCATCATACTGGTCGATGACTTCGAGCAGCTTTTCCTTGTCCTTGCCGAGATCGGGCAGATAGTCGACCTCGATGCCGCGGTCTTTGAAGATCTGCACGGCGGTGGTGGAGAGTTTATCCGAGACGAGAACGCGGGGCGCCATGGCGGCCTCCTTAAATTGGATTGTCGGGGAAATGGCGGCCCGCGGGCCGCCATGCAATCTCAGGCCGCTGCCTTCAGCGACGCCTTCTGCGTGGCGAAGGCCCAGTCGAGCCAGGGCAGCAGCGCTTCGAGATCGGACGTCTCGACAGTCGCGCCGCACCAGATGCGCAGGCCGGGCGGAGCGTCGCGATAGGAGCCGATGTCATAGGCGACGCCTTCCTTGTCGAGCACAGAGACGATCGCCTTGGCGAAAGCCGCCTGCCCGTCGGCATCGAGCGCCGCAACTTGGCTATCGCTGAAGGACAGACACACGGAGGTGTTGGACCGTGTCGCCGCATCGACTGCGAGATGGCCGAGCCATGCGGATCTGTCGACAAAGCCGTCGAGCACCGCGGCATTGGCATCCGCTCTGGCAATCAACGCATCGAGACCGCCGATCGATTTCGCCCAATGAAGCGCATCGAGATAATCCTCGACGCACAGCATCGACGGCGTGTTGATGGTCTCGCCCTTGAAGATGCCTTCGATCAGCTTGCCGCCCGAGGTCAGGCGGAAGATCTTCGGCAGCGGCCACGCCGGCTTGTAGGTTTCCAGCCGCTCGACGGCGCGCGGGCTGAGGATCAGCATGCCATGCGCACCCTCGCCGCCCAGCACTTTCTGCCAGGAGAAGGTGACGACATCCAGCTTCTGTAAATCGAGCCTCTGGGCGAAGGCGGCCGAGGTCGCGTCGCAGATGGTCAAGCCGCCGCGGTCGGCCGGAATGAAATCGCCATTCGGCACCCGAACGCCTGAGGTCGTGCCGTTCCAGGTGAAGACCACGTCGCGGTCGAAATCGATCTTGGCCAGATCGGGCAGCTCGCCATAACCCGCTTCGATCTTTCTGGTATCGGCGAGCTTCAGCTGCTTGACGACATCGGTCACCCAGCCGGAGCCAAAGCTTTCCCAGGCGACCATATCGACGCCGCGCTCGCCAAGCAGCGACCACAGCGCCATCTCGACGGCACCGGTGTCCGACGCCGGCACGATGCCGATGCGGTAATCCGCTGGAACCTGGAGAACTTCCCGCGTCAGCTCGATCGCCTGTTCGAGCTTGGTCTTGCCGATCTTGGCGCGGTGGGACCGGCCGAGCGCAGCATTCTTCAGCGCTTCGACCGACCAGCCGGGGCGCTTTGCGCAGGGACCTGAAGAGAAATTGGGGTTTGCCGGACGGAGTCCGGGCTTCGTATGCGTCGTCATCGTGGTCTATCCTTCCAGATAGTGGCCCCTCGTTGGGGAGGGGTGGCCCACGGACGGCGATATGCGTTCAGCCATCAGGCGTCAAGAGGAAAGTTTTTGTCGCTGACAAGATACTGGCAAATCCGCGATCAGGATGTCGTGACCTCAAACGCAAACGGCGGATCGAAGAGATCCGCCGTCGGGCTTGATGTCCTTGGCCAGCCTACCAGAGGTCGTAGCGCAGCCCGAGTTTGACCTGATGATTGCTGATGCCCTTGCGGACCGGATAGGAGTTCAGGCTCGCGGCCGTGACATATTCGGCATCCGGCGACGAAAAATACTGATAGCCGAGATCGACGGAAACATTCTTGGTCACCTGATAGGCCAGGCCCGCATCCAGCGTATAGGCCAAGGCATACTGGGTCTTGTTGTCGCTCCGCTCGAAGTCATCCGTAGGGTCGAGATTGTCGGTGAAGTAACTCGCCGACAGCTTGTATTTGTTCCGGGTGAGCCCGATGCCGGCGCCCAGATAGGGCGTGATCCCGACATAGGTGCCGAGATCGACATAGCCGTTGACCATCCCCGACAGGGAATAGTTCTCCAGGGATGCCGACGCCACCGTTGCCGTGGCCGGCACTACCACGATCGCGCTGTCGTCGTAGTGGATGCCGACCTTGTTGCCCGGCAGATAGCCGAGATTGATGTCGGCGCGCAGATAGTCGTTGAAATGATAACCGAAGCCGATGCTGGCGAAGGCCGGATCCTGCTTTTCACTGAAGCTCGCCGGCGCGAAGGTGAAATCCTGATCCTGGTAGCTCTTCTGCGCCAGATAGGAGACGTCGCCGCGCAGATACCAGCCCGAGCCGACCTCGACCGGTTGATAGTCCGGTGCCTGATCGACATAGACCGGCGGATCGTAGTCGGCGGCCTGCGCCGGCGTCAGCGGAGCAAGCATGAGTGCGGCGAGCGCCGGCACTGTCAGCAATTTGAAATTCATGGGTCCCCGGCTCCTGAAATTGGCGCACGTCATTTGATTGCAAGCGCCGTTTCAGCAGGCATTGTTAACCATAGTGGTTAAGTGCGGGTTAAGGATAACGCGGCGTTACCGAATTGATTTCGATAGGCTTTCTTCAGCGCACGCGGCCGATTGAAATGCACCGCAATCCGCAAACGAAAACCGCCCGGCTTTGCCGGGCGGTTCGCGAATTCCAGGATTTCGAAGCGACTACTTGGTGTAGATCGGCTCCGGCTCGGGCTGATAGGCCACCACCGGCGCGGCGCACCCATTGTTGCCGCCGAACTGGTAGCGCAAGCCACCGCGCACTTCGTGCGTATTGAAGCCACGATCGTGGCCTGGGCCGGAACTGCTTGCATCCCATTCGAACATGCGGCCGCCCTGAATATGGGAGAAGCGATAGCCCGCATCGAAGATGATTTTGTCGGTAAGGCAATAGGAAGCGCCGGCCATGAGCGCATAGGCGAAGCGCCAGTTGGACGAGCCGGGATTGGTCTCGGTGGTATTCGGATCGTGGACCGTATCCCACTTGATATGCGCGCCACCGATACCGGCGCCGACATAAGGCGTCACGCCATGCCAGGTGCCGATATCGACATAGGCGTTGGCGAGCAGCAGCAAGGCGCTCATCTCCGACACTTCGACCGAAGTCCCGTTGATATCCGAGGTCGAGCCGTTGAATTTCGACTTGAACCAGTAGTCGGCCGTCAGATCGGTACGGAAGTGTTCGTTGATCTTGTAACCGACGCCGGCACCGAGCGAGAAACCGGCCTTGAGCTTGGCGGTATCAAAACTTCTTTCGCCAGGCGTGATGAGGTTGGTGACGGGATCGATTGTATAAGTCGTATAGTTGACGCCGCGTAGATCCGACTTGTGGTAATCGAGATCGCCACGGATGTACCAGCCACCGACATCTGCCGGCTGCTCGTAAACCGCCTGCGGCGGTGCTTCCTCAACTTGCGGCTCCGCCAGATCAGCGGCGAATACCGGCCCGGCCACGCCTGCGAGCAGCGCGGCAAGGAGAGCCTTTTTTGCTGTATTGAACATGCTTGTCACCCCTGAGAACCGTCGGGAAAGTCCAGCCCGCCCGAATATGATTGACCTCAGTTGTGGATAATGAATTGCAAAAGTTAAAAGGCGTTTAACCCTGTCGATTAACCACGAATTCTCGATATTTTAGCAAATAGCCTCTGCCGGCATCATGCCGGGACCGCCCTGGCCAAAACAAAAAGCCCGCCTGGAGGGCGGGCCTTGAGGTCTTTGAGCCGGCAGTTCGCGCCTGCCGCTGGAGCAATTCCAGGAAAATGTGAGCGGTTTTCCCGGGAAAAGCGCGTAGCGCTTTCCCTTGGGAATTGCGTAAAAACAAAGAGATAGAGCGTTTCGCCCTTTCCGTGAAACGGCGAAACGCTCTGGAGGCAGCATGATCAGGCGGCGCTGCGCGTTTCCGAAATGATGTCGACGATGTCGTTGACCACGGCTTCGACGAGTTGTGGGTCGTCGCCTTCGGCCATGACGCGGATCAGCGGCTCGGTGCCGGAGGGCCGGATGACCAGTCGCCCGGCCTTGCCGAGACGGTTGCGCGCATCTTCGATCGCCGCCTTGACCGGGGCTTCCTCGAGCGGCTTGCCGCCGGCGATGCGGACATTCTTCAACAGCTGCGGCACCGGCTCGAACTTCTTCGACAATTCGCTGACCGGCCGGTTCTGCCGCTTGATGCAGGCCAGCACCTGCAGCGCCGAGACAAGCCCGTCGCCAGTGGTCGAGAAATCGGACAGCACGATGTGGCCTGATTGCTCACCGCCGACATTCAACCCATGCGCGCGCATATGCTCGACGACATAACGGTCGCCGACCTTGGTGCGGTGCAACTGCAGCTTGATGTCGCCGAGAAAGCGTTCGAGGCCGAGATTGGACATCACCGTCGAGACGACGCCGCCGCCGGCGAGCCGCCCGCTCTGGTGCCAGGACTCGGCAATCAGCGCCATGATCTGGTCGCCGTCGACGATCGTGCCGTTCTCGTCGACAATGACGACGCGGTCGGCATCGCCGTCGAGCGCGATGCCGATATCGGCGCGCACTTCATGCACCTTCTTCTGCAGACCGGCCGGATGGGTCGAGCCGCATTCCTTGTTGATGTTGAAGCCGTTCGGCTCGACATTGATGGCAATGACCTCGGCGCCCAGTTCCCAAAGGGCGGCCGGCGCCACCTTGTAGGCGGCGCCATTGGCGCAATCGACGACGATCCTGAGACCCGACAGAGACATCGAGCGTGGCAGCGTGCGCTTGGCGAATTCGATGTAGCGGTCATGCACGCCGTCGACGCGCTTGGCGCGGCCAAGCCCGTCGGAATCGGCCAGCGCCAATTCGATGTCCTTGTCGAGCATGCTCTCGATGCGCTCCTCGATCTCGTCGGAGAGCTTGTAGCCGTCAGGCCCAAACAGCTTGATGCCGTTGTCGAAGTAAGGATTGTGCGAGGCCGAGATCATGACGCCGATATCGGCGCGCAGCGAGCGCACCAGCATGGCCACCGCCGGCGTCGGAATCGGGCCGAGCAGGAACACATCCATACCGGCGGCACAAAGGCCGGCCACCATGGCATTCTCGATCATGTAGCCGGACAGCCGCGTGTCCTTGCCGAGCACGACGCGGTGGCGATGGCTGCCGCGCTGGAACGACAGGCCGGCGGCCATGCCGACCCGCATCGCGATCTCAGCCGTCATCGGAAATTTGTTGGCGCGCCCGCGAATGCCGTCGGTGCCGAAATATCGTCCTGCCATGTTAGCCAGAATCCCCGTCGGTTTTTCAGCCGGCTTCTAATGCCACAATCGGGCGGGCCTTACGATCACATTGTGTGATTGTATATTACGAATTCTTAGAAAATCATTGTAGCGGGCTGTCTAGGCCCGTTCGCCGCGCAGCACGATGACACGGTCTCGCCGCAATATACCAGTCACACTGGACCGCTCGGCGCAGTTTGATCCGGCAAACCCTGCTGTTGGAGGCCGCAGATCGCAATGATTTCATCACCTTGTCGAGAGCACGCGCTTTCCAGGGGTATCGGCGCGGGTTGGCATCTGGCGCAGCCTAGCGTTGAGAGCTATTGATTCACCAAAGGGACACCATCGGCGGCGGCAGCAACGGGAGAAACGCCATGCTCATCCATAAACTTGCAACTTTGACGGGTCTTGCCGTCGCAACCTTGTTCATGGCGGCGCCCGCCAGCGCGCTGACCATGGCCGAGTGCAGTACCAAGTATAATGCCGCCAAGGACGGCGGCACGCTGAACGGACAGACCTGGAATCAATTCCGTAAGGCCGAATGCGGCACCGACGCGGCCGCCACCACCGAGACCGCCAAGCCGGCCAAGAAGGCCGCCGCGGCCAAGGCGGACACGACCAAGGCAGCCGCTGCCGCCGACGACGGCGCCAAGGGCCTGACAGCCAAGGAATGCAGCGCCAAATACCAGGCGGCAAAGGCCGCCGGCACGCTCAACGGCGCGAAGTGGAACGACTTCCGCAAGACCGAATGCGCCGCCGGCGCATCCGCGGCGGTAGAACCCGCCAAGGCGACGACCAAGGCAGCAGCCGCAGCCGACGATGGCGCCAAGGGCCTGACATCAAAGGAATGCAGCGCCAAGTACCAGGCCGCCAAAGCTGCCGGCACGCTCAACGGCGCGAAGTGGAACGACTTCCGCAAGACCGAATGCGCCGCTGGCGCATCCGCGGCAGTACAACCGGCCAAGGCAGCTGCCGACAGCAGCGGCAAGGGCCTGAGCATGGCCGATTGCAGCGCCAAGTATCAGGCGGCCAAGTCTGCCAACACGCTGGGCGGCAAGAAGTGGAACGACTTCCGCAAGGCCGAATGCGGCGCAGGTGCAGATGACGACGACACCGTGCCGGCTCCGAGCGAGGCGAGCTACAAGGCCGATCCGGAAGCCCCGACCGTCGTTGCTCCCAAGGGCGTGAAGTTCCCGACCGCGATCTCCAAGAAATATGCCAGCGAAACCCCCGGCAAGGCCCGCATGCATACTTGCCTCGAGCAGTACTATGCTCTCAAGGACGCCAATGCGTTGAAAGGCCTGAAGTGGATTCAGAAGGGCGGCGGCTTCTACAGCCTGTGCAACGCCAAGCTGAAGAGCTGACCGCGTAGCCATATTCTCCAGACAAAGGCCCGCGCATGGCAACATGCGCGGGCCTTTTTGTTGCGCTCGAAGATGCCCGGCTTTGCTCGCGTCTACATGGCGGAAGCTGTCGGCATCATCTATTCGCCCACACTGCCCACCGCCAGACTTATCGATGGCTCGCAAAGATTCCGATTGAACATATACGGAACAAACAGTATACAAAAAGACATCGAACTTTTGTCAACCAGGAGGGTCTTATGTCCAGATTGAAATTGGTGGCATTGGTTGTGACGGCATGGGTTGCTTGGAGCGTCGCCCCCGCAAGCGCACTGACGATGAAGGAATGTGGCGAGGCCTATCGCACAGCCAAGGAAAGCGGCACTCTGAACGGCATGGATTGGAACGCTTTCCGCACGGAGAAATGCGCGACGTCCGCTGCGGAGAGTGCCAGCGCGGATACGGTCAAAACCGAGCCGCAGCCAAAGAAGGAAACCAGCGCGGCGGTCGCCCCCACTGTAGCACCGGAGGGCGTGACATTCCCGACCACCCTCGCCGCCGAGTTCAAGACCGAAAAGCCCGCGAAGGCGCGGATGAAGACCTGCCTGCAGGGTTACCACGGCAACAAGGACGCAGGTACGTTGAACGGCCTGCGCTGGATCCAGAAGGGCGGCGGCTATTACAGCCTGTGCAATGCACGGCTGAAGAGCTGATTTCCCAAGCTTCGAGCTGATAAAGGACCCCGCGGACCTGTCCAGGTTCGCGGGGTTTTTCTTTTGTGCAGGATCAGTAGACGGTCGGTACCCAGTGCTGGCTGGTCTTGGGCGGACGGACATAGCCGTCGTCCTTCTGACGCGGGCTCAGCTTTATCTTTGCCGGGCGGATCTCTTTATACGGAATCCGCGTCAGCAGATGACTGATGCAATTGAGCCTTGCCTTCTTCTTGTTGTCGGCATCGACGATGTTCCACGGCGACTGATCGGTATCGGTGAATTTCTGCATCATGTCCTTGGCCCGGGAATACTCGACCCAGTGTTCGCGCGACTTGAGGTCCATGGGCGACAGCTTCCAGCGCTTGATCGGGTTGTCGATGCGCTCCTTGAAGCGGCGTTCCTGTTCGTCGTCCCCAACCGAGAACCAGTATTTGATCAAGATGATACCGGACTTGATCAGCATTTCCTCGAACAGGGGGCAGGAGCGCAGGAACTCGCTGTATTCGTCGTCGGTGCAGAAGCCCATGACGCGCTCGACACCGGCGCGGTTGTACCAGGAGCGGTCGAACAGCACGATCTCACCCTTGCCGGGCAGGTGCTGGACATAGCGCTGGAAATACCATTGGCTGCGTTCGCGCTCGGTCGGCGTGCCCAACGCCACGACGCGGCAGATGCGCGGATTGAGGCTTTCGGTGATGCGTTTGATGACACCGCCCTTGCCGGCCGCGTCGCGGCCTTCGAAGATCACGACGACCTTCAACCCTTCCTTCTGGACCCAGTCCTGCAACTTGATCAGTTCGAATTGCAGCCGGACCAGTTCGTCGACGTAGCGGTAGGATTTTTTTGCGTCGGCGTGCTTGGCTTTCTTCTTCTTTTTCTTGCCGTAGCCGGCATCACCGTTCGGCAATTTCCAGGCTGCTTCCTTTGCCTCGCCCTCAACGGCGTCGAGATGGACCTCACCTCCGACCGGCGCATTTCTGGCCCGCTTGTCCTTCTTGCCCATGATAACCTCCCACGCACCCGCGTCGGTTGACCCGACGACAGCCGGCTAAATCAATACCGACTGTGAAAGGAGTCAAGCGAATGGATGCGACGTCGGTCCGGCCGGGAACTCTTGCGCCCAAAAACCAAAAACGCCGCGGTCAGACCGCGGCGTTTTTCCGATCGATGTCCGGGCCGTACCTCAGCTCGAAGGCTGAGGTTCCATGCCGCCTTCGGGCTCCGGGCCCTTCTTGCGACGGCCGGACTTCGGCACGGCCGAGCCACGGCTTGGCGGGGTATCATCGCCCAGATCGCGCGCCGGCTTCTGCCCGGCGATCAGCTGCTTGATCTCCTCGCCGGAGAGCGTCTCGTATTCGAGCAGGCCTTGCGCCAGGGCGATCCATTCCTTCTTCTTCTTGGTCAGGATGGACTTGGCCGAGACATAGGCCTCGTCGATCAGCCGGCGCACTTCGGCGTCGATGATCTGCGCGGTCTCTTCCGAGATGTTCTGCGTGCGCGCCACCGAATGGCCGAGGAAGACCTCTTCCTGGTTGTCGCCATAGGCGACATGGCCGAGCTTGTCGGAGAAGCCCCAGCGCGTGACCATGGCGCGTGCCAGCTTGGTTGCCTGCTCGATGTCGGAGGAAGCGCCCGAAGTGATGTTCTCCTTGCCGAACTTGAACTCCTCGGCGACGCGGCCGCCCATCATGATGGCAAGCCGCGAGACCATGTACTTGTAGCTCATCGAATAGCGGTCGCCTTCCGGCAGCTGCATGACCATGCCGAGCGCACGGCCGCGCGGGATGATGGTCGCCTTGTGCAGCGGATCGGCGGACGGCACGTTGAGCGCCAGAATGGCGTGACCGGCCTCGTGGTAGGCGGTGAGCTCCTTCTCGGCCTGGGTCATGGCCGACGAGCGGCGCTCGGCGCCCATCATGATCTTGTCCTTGGCGTCCTCGAACTCGGCCATGGTGACGAGGCGCTTGTTGCGCCGCGCCGCCATCAGGGCGGATTCGTTGACCAGGTTCATCAGATCGGCGCCGGAGAAGCCCGGCGTGCCACGTGCGACCACCTTGAGGTCGACATTGGGCGCCAGCGGCACGTTGCGCACATGCACCTTGAGGATCTTCTCGCGGCCGACGATGTCGGGGTTCGGCACCACCACCTGACGGTCGAAACGGCCCGGGCGCAACAGCGCAGGATCGAGCACGTCGGGCCGGTTGGTGGCGGCGATCAGGATGATGCTCTCGTTGGATTCGAAGCCGTCCATCTCGACCAGCAGCTGGTTCAGCGTCTGCTCGCGCTCGTCATTGCCGCCGCCGAGGCCCGCGCCGCGATGACGGCCGACGGCATCGATTTCGTCGATGAAGATGATGCAGGGCGCGTTCTTCTTGGCCTGATCGAACATGTCGCGCACGCGGCTTGCGCCGACGCCGACGAACATCTCGACGAAGTCCGAACCCGAAATGGTGAAGAAGGGCACGTTGGCTTCGCCGGCGACCGAGCGGGCGAGCAGCGTCTTGCCGGTGCCGGGAGGGCCGACGAGCAGCACGCCGCGCGGGATCTTGCCGCCCAGGCGCTGGAACTTCTGCGGATCGCGCAGGAACTCGACGATCTCTTCCAGATCTTCCTTGGCCTCGTCGACGCCGGCGACATCCTGGAAGGTGACACGGCCATGCGCCTCGGTCAGAAGCTTGGCCTTCGACTTGCCGAAGCCCATGGCGCGCCCGGAGCCGGACTGCATCTGGCGCATGAAGAATATCCACACGCCGAGGATCAGGATCATCGGCAGGTAGGAGATGAGATAGCTGAACAGCGAGCCGGAGCCGTCCGATTCAGGACGTGCGTTGATGGTGACGTTCTTGTCCTGCAGCCGCGAGACCAGCTGCGGGTCGCCAGGCGAATAGGTCTGGAAGCCGTTGGCGTTGTCGGCGTAGGTGCCGGAGATGCGGGCGCCGGCGATGACCACGGTCTTGACCCGGCCGGCCGCGACCTCCTGCAGGAACTGCGAATAGGGAACGTCTTGCGAGGCTCCGCGCGTCTGCGGCGTCTGGAACAGATTGAAGAGAGCAATGAGCAAGACCGCTATGATCGCCCAGAGCGCGAGATTGCGATAATTCGGATTCATCAATTGTCCCGTTGGTACCTGGTGGGGCACGCGTATGAGGAAACTTGGGCCTAACATAGGGAGAGCGCCTCCCCTTGCCAAGCATAACAGCACGTCTGGGTTAAGCTTTCACGCCACCATCAACCGGCACTGTGGCGGCTGGAAGGCAAGGCCGGGACGGGCGGCGCGCCCGTCAGTTCGGCGATGGCCCCGGCCAGCGCCAGATCGAAGCACGGCAGGAAGCGTGCAAAAGGCGTCACGGCCGGGCTGAGGGCATTTGCCGGCACCGTCGTTGCATCCCCGGCAAAGCCAAGGCATTCGCCGCCGCGCCACAGCGCCGGTTCCGCAGCCAAAGCGGCGCGGACAAGGCTCGGCGGTGCGCCATTCCCGGCAATCGCTTTGGCGGCGGCGGCAGCGCCGAGCGGCGCGATCAACAATGCCCCGGACCTGTCGCCCAATGTGATCGCCTCTGCTTCGGTGACCCGCCTGCGACCGTCCCAGAGTCCCACCGCCAGCGGTGCGGCGGGCGGCAGGTCGCGCGATTCACGGTACAGGAAGATGCCGGTGCGCCTGCTATCGACGACCGTCCGCGACAATGTGGCGCAAAGCGGTCCGGCCCGCATTTGCTCCAACAGCGCTTCGCTACGCGCCTGGTCCGGCAACAAGGCGACGCCGCCGGTCGCCGCCAGCAGAACACGCAGCGCATAGACCGCTGCATCCGCGTCGTCGGCTTTGACCAATCCGGGATCGAGGCGGATGAGACCCTTCGCCGGCCGGCTGGCAAATTCACCGATCAGCCCGGCGGCGCGGCGGCCGAGTTGTTCGCGCTCGGCTGCGGCACGCCTGGCCAGGCCGATCGCCTCGGCAAAACGCTGCCCGCTCCGGTCTTCGCCGAGCACGCTGCGAATGCGCGGCCGCTCGAAATGCGCATCCGTGTTGGTCGGGTCGTCCGCCCAGCCGACATGTTCGCGCCGCAGGAAGGCGCGCAATGCCGCGCGCCGTACACCGAGCAGCGGCCGCGCGATCCAGATCCGCCAGTCATAAAGGGTTGCCGGCGCCATGCCGGCGAGGCCTCGGCCTGCCGTTTCACCAGGCTCGTGACCATCATTTCGCGCGGCTCGCATCAGCACGGTCTCGGCCTGGTCGTCCGCGGTGTGTCCGGTCACGATCACACCGATGCCTAGCGCTTGCGCGGCCTCGGCCAGCAGCCGGTAGCGTGCCTCGCGCGCCGCGGCGGGCAGGCCGGTCGACGGCTTGGCGCCGGACCAGTTGAGCGTGCGGTGCATGATGCCGCGCTCGGCACAGAGCTTTGCCACCGCGTGTGCTTCCGCCGCCGCTTCCGGACGCAGACCGTGGTCGATCGTCACCGCCAGCAGCCTGGCTGTCGGGGCGCTGCGGTCGAGGTGAGCTTTGAGGAGAAGAAGGAGGGCGGTCGAGTCGCTGCCGCCGGACACGGCCGCAACAGCGCCGTTGGAAAAGTCTATCGTTGAAAAGTCCGAAAGGTCAGGCTCGGTATCGAGCATCAATGCATGTCGCCCAAAACTGGTCCCCGGACGCCGACACGCAAGGCGAAGACTAGCACGCCGCCAGCGCCCTTTCCTGTTTGACGCGTTCCTTGAGCGCGGCCGAAATATCGGGATAGCGCTTGCCGATCTCGCCGAAAGTGGCGCAGGCGACATCCTTCTGCTTAAGGCCGACCAGCGACACACCGAGCTTCAAAAGCATGTCGGGCGCCTTCTTGGCCTTCGGATAGTCCTTGCTGGCCGCGAGGAAAACCTCGGCCGCGTCATGATACTTCTGCTGGCCGAGCAGGGATTCACCCAGCCAGTAATGCGCATCCGCCGCCTTGGCGTCCTTGGGGAAGCGGGAGATGTGGTCGCGAAACCCCTGCTCCGCGGTGCTGTAGTCGCCCGACAGGATAAACTGGTAGGAGTTGCGGTAGATTTCTTCCGGATCGTTGGTGGAAGGCAGCGCCGCCACCACCGTGCCGTTGGACTTGCCGGTCTTGGGGCCGGTCGCCGGCGCCTCGGCGGCAGGCGCCGCACCTTCCGCCGGCGCGATCGCCTGCGTGTTGCCGCCAGCGTCGACCACATTGCCGTTCTTGTCGACAGTGATGGTGCCGAAGGTCTTTGGCGGGGTGCCGGTGATCACCTTGCCGGGATCGCCGGTCTGCGATTCGACGATGACTTCGCCGACGCTCTGGCCGCCATCCGATTGTGCAGCCGAATCGGCCGGCGCCTGCGTTGCCGGGGCTTCGGCAACGCTGTTGCCGGTATCGCCATCCTGCGGCGCGGCCTCTGACTTCTTCTGCGCCGGCGGCTGCCCGCTGGAGCCGCCTTCCAGCTGCTGGAAGCGGAACTCGTTGTCTTCCTGCTGCTTGCGCATCTGCTCCTGCATCTGCAGGACCTGGAAATTGAGTTCCTCGATCTTGCCGTTCATCTGCCGCAGCTGTTCTTCGAGGCTGGCGGCGGTGGTGCCGTCCTGCTGCTGCGCGATCTGTTGCTGCTCCGGCTTCTCCTTCTTGCCGAAAATGCCGAGCGTCGGCAGATGGAAGGAAAAGCCGCTATCGGCGGGTTGTCCGGTGCCGCTCGCAGTAGCCGCGAAGCCTGATAGGAGCAGCAGCGCAAGCGTGCCGCTCAAGACCGATCTGAAATGCATGTGCCTCTCGCCGTGTAATTCGTGAGCCTGTTCGCGCCTTCCAATCACAGTGGGACCAGCCAGGCGCCCTCGGCTCTTAGCAGGAGGCGAGACTTCGGCCAAATTTTGTTTCCGCATTTTGTTTCCGGGACCAGAACTGAAAAAGGCGGCCAATGGCCGCCTTTCGCATGGAGGTGTTGCAATTATGCGACTAAAGCGCCGCCATCTTGCTTATCAGGAGCCGGCGCCGGAGAGCGTGGTGACGGCGCGGCGATTCTGCGACCAGCAGGAGATGTCGTCGCAAACCGCGACCGGGCGCTCCTTGCCGTAGGAAATCGTCTTAAGGCGGCTTGCCGAAACGCCCTTGGCAACCAGGAAGTCACGGGTGGCGGCCGCGCGGCGGGCGCCAAGCGCCAGATTGTATTCGCGCGTGCCGCGCTCATCGGCATGGCCTTCGACGACGATGGCATACTGCTTGTACTGGTTGAGCCACTGCGCCTGGCGCGACAGCGTCGTCTGCGCATCGGCGCGGATCGCGGTCGAGTCGGTGTCGAAGAAGATACGGTCGCCGATGTTGACGGTGAAGTCCTGCGCCGAGCCGGGCGTTGCGGCACCCGCGCCATTGAGGCCGAGGTCGGCGGCGTTGTTCGGGGTTTTCTTCGAGGCGCAACCGGTGATGGCGAGCATCGCGATCAGCGCAATCATCGCCGGGTTTCTGGTAAGTGCTGCGATACGGCCCATGCCGCCTCTCCTTCGTATTTCGAGTGATTTCGTTGATCACCCAGTAACCACGTTTGGGTTAACCGGCATTCAAGAAACACGGTTAAAATTTGGTTTCAGCCGCCCGTCCGCAGCCGAAATCACCTGATGCCACAATGGTCGCGGACCGTAGGCGGAAATGCGGCCAAAAGGCGACTTTGGCGTGAAAAAAGCCCCGAAACGGGGCTTTTAGGGCACTGTTGCCAAGTTGCAACGAGGCGCGCAGCGGCTCGGCTGAAACGTGGTTACTCCAGCAGCGGCGACCAGGCCGGGTCCGAAGCGAAATTCGCGGTCGGTATCGACTGCTCGTTGCGGCCGGTGAGGTCGACCGAAACCAGTTTTGGGCCACCGGCGGAGTCGCGGAAGAACATTAGCACGCGGCCGTTGGGCGCCCAGGTCGGTCCTTCCTGCTGGAAGCCCGAGGAGAGGATGCGCTCGCCCGAGCCGTCGGTCTTCATCACGCCGATCTGGAATTCGCCGCCGGTCTGCTTGGTGAAGGCGACGAGGTCGCCGCGCGGCGACCACACCGGCGTCGAATAGACGCCGTCACCGAACGAGATGCGGGTCTGGCCCGAGCCGTCGGCACCCATCACATAAATCTGTGCGCGACCGCCACGGTCGGAGGTGAACACCACCTTGCTGCCGTCCGGCGAATAAGAGGGCGAGGTGTCGATGGCGGTCGAGTTGGTCAGCCGGGTTGTCGAGCGGCTGCGCAGATCCATGGCGAAGATGTTGGAATTGCCGTCATCGCGCAGCAGGCTCATGATCACCTTCTGGCCATCGGGCGAAAAGCGTGGCGCAAAGGTCATGCCGGGAAAGTTGCCGACCAGCTCGCGCTGCCCGGTCTCGATCTGCAGCAGATACACCCGCGGCTGGCCGCTTTCGTACGACATATAGGTGATTTCCTGCCGGTTCGGCGAGAAACGCGGCGTCAGCACGATCGATTTGCCGTCCGAGAGATAGCGGACGTTGGCGCCGTCCTGGTCCATGATGGCGAGGCGCTTCTTGCGCGCATTCTTGGCGCCGGATTCGTCGATGAAGACGACGCGGGTGTCGAAATAGCCTTTCTCGCCGGTCAGCCGCTCATAGATCGCGTCGGCGATGATGTGGGCGACGCGCCTGGTGTTGGCGTCGTTGGCGAAGAACTGCTCGCCCGACATCTGTTGGCCGGCAAAAGTGTCCCACAGCCGGTACTGGGCGCGGATACGGCCGTCCGCCTCCTTGCCGACGCTACCGGTAACCAGCGCCTGCGCATTGATCACCTTCCAGTCGTCGAACCGCGGCTGCGCATCCGGATTGGCGATCTTCTCGATGAAGGCGTTCTTGTCTATCGGGGCGAACAGGCCGGAGCGTTTCAGATCTGCGCTGACGATATCGGAAATCTGAGCGCCAATCTCACCTTGAAAATCGGTGATGGCGATTGGCAACGGCTCGACATTGCCCTTGTTGACGTTGATCTCGACGAGTGCTCGCGCCGGCAAGGTGGCAACGGCAGTCATGCCCAGCGCCATGGCTGCAATCGTCAGGAGCGACTTGAGGATGGATTTCATGTCTTCTCGCTTCTCTTAACTGATTTGGTGGACGCCAGGCCTAGAGCCCAAGCATCTCCCTAGGATCGAAGGTGACCCGAACCTGGGCCCAGATATCCTGCTTGCCGGCGGGAACTTGCAGACCAGCCATGTTTGCTTTCTGGACGGCACGCACCGCACTCTCGTCGAATTGGCGGTTTCCGCTCGACTTTTCGACGGTCGGACGGCCGTCAAGCTTGCCGGAGGCATCCAGATTGAACACGATCACGGCGACGAAGTTTTCCGAGCCTTCGAGCCCGGCCGGAAGGGTCCAGTTATTGCCGAGCTGATCCGACAAAGTGCCCATTTCGGCCTGCGACAGTTTCTGGCCCTGGGTCTTGTCGGCGCCGAGCGACGCCTGCTGCGTCGAGCGCTTGTCGCCGCCGCCAGAAGGCTTCTGCTTGTCGAGCAGCTGAGTGATCTCACCTTCATTGAACTGCTTTTCCTCGGACTTCGGCTTCGACGACGCTTCCTTGACCGGCTTCTCGGCATCCTTGCGGTCCGGCGCCTTGGCGCTTTCAGCCTGCGCAGGTTGCGGCTTCGGCCGCGCTTCGGGCGCGGGTGCGGAATTCGGCAACTGCGCCTCCTCCGGAGGCTGTTGTTCCGATATGGCGTCGGCGACAGCGTCGGGCTTGACCTCGGGCTTCGACTGGATGGCGGCAGTCGTGTCCGGCTGTGGCGCGGGCGCCGGCTCCTTCACCGGCGTCGGCTTCGGTTCAACCTGCTTCACCGGCTCGGGCTTGACCTCTTCCTTCGGCTGCGGCGTTGGCGCCACTTCCGTTGCCGGTGTCGGCTTCGGCTCTTCCTTTGGCTTCGGCGTGTCCTCGGTCTTCGGCTTTTCGGTCGGCGTCGGCGCCGGGGCAGCCGTCGCTGTTTTCTCGACCGGCTTCGGCTTGGGCTCGTCCGTCACCGGCTTGTCGGTGTCGACGCTGTTCTCACCAATCGTCTGTGCCGCCGGCACGATATCGGGCCGCTTGGTCGGGGTGGGGGCCGGCTTTTCGCGCATCACGGCTTTCTTGTCGCCCTGCAGCGTCTGCGCGACGGCCTCCACCGGCACGATGGCGACCGAGACCGATTCAGCATCGGACGCCGGCATGGCAGGCGGCGACGACAGCGTGAACAGCCCGAAGGCCAACGCTACCGTATGCAAGATCACCGATGTGGTGAGGCCGGTCCGCATCTTGGTGCTACTGTTCCTGTTCCTGCAGTGAAACCAGGCCGATGTTCTTGTAGCCAGCGGCCGAAATGCGGGCCATCACCTTCATAGCGGTGCCATAGTCGGTCGACTTGTCGCCGCGGATGAAGATGCGCTCCTCATAACCCGTCTTGGAGATCGCCTGAAGCTTGGCCACCAGTTCTTCGATCGGGATTTCGGTCTCTTGCAGATAAATCTGGCCCGCGGCGTTGATCGAGACAGTGATCGGTTGCGTGTCGGCGTTCATCGCCTTGGCCTGCGTGTCCGGCAGGTCGATCGGCACGCCGACCGTCAGCAGGGGGGCCGCGACCATGAAGATGATCAACAGCACCAGCATCACGTCGACCATCGGCGTGACGTTGATTTCCGATATCAGCGCGTGATGGCGGCCGCGCCGCCTGTGGCCGCGCCCGCCGCGTCCCGAGATGCCTACGGACATACCCATCTTGCTGCTCCTCAGGCCTTCGGCGCTACTTTTTCATCGATTTGGCGCGAGAGTATGGCGGAGAACTCGTCCGAGAACCCTTCCATCCGCACCGCGATCTTGTTCGCGTCCGATGACAGCTTGTTGTAGGCGATAACAGCCGGGATGGCGGCGAGCAGGCCGATGGCCGTTGCCAGCAGCGCCTCGGCGATGCCCGGCGCCACCACCGAAAGACTGGTATTCTTGGAAGCAGCAATGGCCTGGAAAGAAGTCATGATGCCGATGACGGTGCCGAACAGGCCGATGAAGGGTGCGGCGGAACCGGTGGTGGCGAGGAAGCCGAGCCGTCCCTCCAGCCGCTCCATCTCGCGCGTCAGCGCCAGATCCATGGCCTTGTCGATACGAGTCTGCAGGCCGAGCGGCGATTTGGCGCCCTTCTCAAAGCTCTTCTTCCATTCGCGCATCGCGGCGACAAAGATCGCGCCCATGCCCGTGGTCTTGCGATCGGCGAGCGTGCGGTAAAGCTCCTCCAGCGACTGTCCCGACCAGAACACCTGTTCGAAACGGTTGAGCGACAGCCGCATGCGGGCATAGCTGACCAGCTTGTCGACGATGATCGCCCAGGTCCAGACCGAGGCGCAGAGCAGACCGATCATGACCAGCTTGACCACCCAGCCGGCCTGCATGAACAGCGCCCAAATCGACAAATGCGCTGCCGGGTCGGCGAGTGCGATATTTTCCATCGTTCAAGTCCTTAAGATTTTCCGGGCATCGCTGGCGGCTGGCCCATGGGCATCCCTTGTGGTCCGTTCGCGCTGGGCTTGCGGATTACCCCAAAATGCACCGTTAGCGGCCTTTTCAGGGCAAATATTGGTGAAAGGAAGGCGCGCGGATTCTTCCAATCTTCACCGATCTCTTCATGAACCGTTATGGTTAAGGATGGGTTAGGAAATATGGCGCGGCGCATTGCCGCGCCCCGGGTGGAGTCGCGGCGGCCACGCTTCTTGTTCTGCAGGTGCACTCAAACGCCGCTCGGAGTCGCCGGCGACACGCAGCCTTACCCGTTTGCCTTCGGTATGAAGGCTGCTATCCATTCTTTCGGGAAGCGTTTCGGCCGGCCATTCTCGCCGATGATCGCCGCCTGGACCTTCGCCTCGACCAGCACCTCGTCGCCGCGCTTCAATTGCTGAGCCATGACGATGCGGGCGCCGGAAATGTCTTCGGTGCGCGTGTCGATGGTCAGGATATCGTCCATGCGGGCGGGCGAACGAAAATCGATCTCCATGCGACGCACCACCCAGACGATGCGCTCGCCGTGCTTGCCCTCGTGAAGTTCGGTGTGGTGGACGCCGGCCAGCCTGAGATAGTCGGAGCGGCCGCGCTCGAAGAATTCGAGATAGCGCGCGTGGTAGACGACGCCGGAGAAGTCGGTGTCGGCATAATAGACCCGCGCCATCAGCCGATGGCCGAATTCCGTCAGCGCCCCGGATAGCCCGGCAGTGAGCGCCGCCGATTCACCATGATCGTCCATCGCGCTTTCCTTTTTGCCCCCGGCGGGGCACCTGTCTTGCCAAAATCACCAGCGCAGCAAACCGGATGGCACTGTTGACGGCGATGATCAAGACCTTGATGGCGGCGCTGCTGGTGCTGGCGGCGTCCGCGCTGCCCGGCCAGGCCGCAAGCTTTTCGATGAAGCGCGGCCTCAACCTCGACCAGTGGACGACCTGGGTCGGGGAAGACAAATGGAACGACCCCAAAGCCATCCTGCCCTATCCGGAATGGCGCAAGTTCCTCAACGAGGACGACCTCAAGGCGCTGAAGGCCGCCGGCTTCGACTTCCTGCGCATGCCGGTCGACCCCTCGCCGTTCATGTCGGACCAGACCACGGCGCTGCGCGACGACCTTTATGCCAGCGTGCGGGACTCGGCCCGCATGATCAACCGCGCCGGCCTGAAAGTGATCGTCGACATGCACCTCATACCGGCTGGTGGTGGCCGCGAGATCGGCATGGGCCAGGTGATGGACGATCCCGCCATTTTCGACGCCTATGTCGAGGTCATCCGCAAAATGGCGCGCACGCTCGCCGCAGAGGATCCGACGCAGGTCGCTTTCGAGCCCATGAACGAGCCGATCGTCGACTGCGACAGTGACGGCACCAGCCTGTGGCCGGAGCGTCAGCAGAAACTGTTCGCCGCCGCGCGCGCCTCGGCCACCAGGCTGACGCTGATCCTGACCGGCGCCTGCTACTCAAATGCGACTTCGCTGGTGAAGATCGACCCGAAGACGATCCCTGACGACAACATCATCTGGACGTTCCACTCCTACGATCCGTTCCTGCTGACCCATCAGGGCGCAACCTGGGCCGGCGATTTCATTCCTTATGTCACCGGCCTGCCCTATCCGCTCACCGCAGTGCCGCGTGCCGAACTCGATGCAAAGCTGGACGCGATCCGCGCCAAGATGAAGGCTGAGGCGCCGTGGACCAGGCGCAATGGCCTGCTCGCCTATCTCGACGAGCAGGTGGCGAGCATGGACACGGACGAGAAGCTGCTTGGGGTCATGGATGCACCCTTCGAAAAGGTCGATGCCTGGGCCAAGGCCAATGGCATCAAGCCGGAAAACATCACGCTGGGCGAGTTCGGCATGATCCGCCAGGAGTATGGCAATCACTATGTGATGCCGCCGCAATACCGCGCGGCTTACGTCAAGGACATGATCGCGCGCGCCGAGGCGCACGGTTTCTCATGGTCGGTGTGGAGTTTTGGCGGCGCCTTCGGCATCGTCGATGCCTTCAACGGCGAAAAAGCCGAGCCTGCCGTGATGGATGCGATCCGATCGCTTCCCTAGCAGAGCGGGCGCTAGGCTGAACCTAGATCGATCTGCAGAATCTCCGGCCGCATACCAAAGCGCACCGGTGCAATGCTGAAGCCGAGCCCGCCTGAGACAATCAGGTTACGGTCATTCTCGACGACATGGCCATAGGCGAAACGATTGCCGAAGCGGGACGGCACCACCGGCGAATAGCCGAACAGCCTGACCTGTCCGCCATGGGTGTGGCCCGACAGCGTCAGCGAGACCCGCCATGGCACTTCAGGGAAAATGTCGGGCTCGTGGGCGAGCAGGATGATCGGCGCCTGGTCGGTGATCTTGGCCAGCGTGCCGTCGAGATCGTCCAGGCCCTTGCCACGGCTGCGGCCCCAGGCCCGGCCGGGGAGCAGCGCCAACTGATCGGCAAGACCGGCGAGCCAGAAGCCGTGCCCGTCCTTTTCCAGGCGCACGACATCGTTTTCCAGCACCGGAATGCCGACGGCCTCCAGCGCCTTGCGTGAAATCGTCGGTCCGGCGCCGGCCTTTTGCGCGGTGCGGTCTTCCCACCAGTCATGGTTGCCGAGGACAGACCACACGCCGAGCGGCGCCGTGAGGCCGGAAAGTGCCGGCGCCCATTCCGAGGCATCCACCCAGCCCGTCACCATGCGCGTCCCGGCCGGATAGTCGCCAAGCATGAGGATCACATCCGGCTTGAGCGCATTCGCCTCGGCGGCGAGCGAAGCGATCCGCTCCGGCGTCATCCAGGGGTGGCAGGCATGGATATCGGAAAGCACCGCGACGCGCAGCTTCAAACCCGCCGGCCAATGCGGCGGCGTCAGATGATAGCGCTTCACATGCGTCAGCAGCATCGGCTCGATGCCAACCGCATAGGCGCTGAGCGAAGCCAGCGAGAGGAACGAACCCCCGACGAATTTCAGGAACCCGCGTCTGGTGATCACTTTCCCGGCTCCGGCGCTTGATCGGAGCGGTCCGCGCCGACATTACGCTCGATAAAATCCAGGAATGCGCCTTCACGCTGGCAGGCTTGAGGAGATTCTGCGCAGACAAACCGTTCCGGAGAACAAATCTCCGTTACTCCTCCTGGAACAGGTTGATCTGCTGCTGGGCCAGGTCCTTCGGCACATCGAGGCCGAGATGGCGCCAGGCATTGGCGGTCAGCACGCGGCCTCGCGGCGTGCGCTGAATGAAACCCTGCTGGATCAGATAGGGCTCGATAATATCCTCGATGGCGTCGCGCGGCTCCGACAGGCCGGCGGCAATGGTCTCGATGCCGACGGGACCGCCGCCGAAATTGCGGGCGATCATCGAGAGATAGCGGCGGTCGAGCGCGTCGAGGCCGAGCCCGTCGACCTCCAGCCGCGTCAGGGCTTCGTCGGCAATCTGCCTGTCGACATGACCGTCGCCGGCAACGGAGGCGAAATCGCGCACCCGGCGCAGCAGCCGGCCGGCGATGCGCGGCGTGCCGCGGGCGCGGCGCGCGATCTCGAGTGCACCATCGTCGCCGAGCGGCATTTGCAGGATACGGGCGCCACGGCGCACGATCTGCTCCAGCTCCTCGACCGAATAGAAATTGAGCCTCACCGGAATGCCGAAACGGTCGCGCAGCGGATTGGTCAACAGCCCAAGCCGCGTGGTGGCAGCGACCAGCGTGAAGCGGGCAAGGTCGATCTTGACCGAGCGCGCCGCCGGCCCCTCGCCGATGATCAGGTCGAGCTGGAAATCCTCCATCGCCGGATAGAGGATTTCCTCCACCGCCGGATTGAGTCGGTGGATCTCGTCGATGAACAGCACGTCGCGGTCTTCGAGATTGGTGAGCAGCGCCGCGAGGTCGCCGGCCTTGGCGATGACCGGGCCCGAGGTCGAACGGAAATTGACGCCGAGTTCGCGCGCCATGATCTGCGCCAGTGTCGTCTTGCCCAGTCCCGGCGGACCGACGAACAGCACATGGTCGAGCGCCTCGCTGCGGCCCTTGGCAGCCTCGATGAACACTTTGAGATTGGCCCTGACCGCTGCCTGGCCGACGAAATCGGCAAGCGTCTGCGGCCGCAAGGTCTGCTCGGCATCCTCGCCGCGTTTGTCGGGCGCAATGAGACGCTCGTTCACAATCTATCCTCGTCCTTGCTCGGGCATTCCAAACTCATCCGGTCAACCGGCCTCCACGATCACAGCAGGAGACTTCCATGACATGCCATAGAGATCGCGGATGCTTTCAAGCCGCGACTCACTGAAGCTGGCCCAGAGTAATTGTTTCCTGAGCACTTCGCTGCCGTCTTTTCCATCGAACATGGCAAAGGCGACTGGCTGAAGTCTCTTGTCGAGATTTGAGCCAACAGCAGCGGCGAACTCCTTCCGCCCCCGGCCCGAGTGTTCGGCAACGAAGGATTCAACCTCGCGAAGGTGACTGTTGAGACCGTTGGCCACCACGAGTTGGTAGGCCTTCAGGGCCTCGGCGAGGTCAGGCGCCAGGAGGGGGACGACATCGTCGACCGCCCCTTCCGCCACCCATGCGAGAATGTTTTTCTCGAAGGCGAGGCCGGACAGCGCTTTATGCCGCAAAGCATAGAACGCGGTCTTGAGCTTGAGTCTGTGGCCATCCTCGAAAGCGATGACATAGCCCTCGATACCTTCCTGGCCTCGTGCAAGCGTTGCGAACTCCTTCGTTGAGCCCGCATACTGAAGCGGCTGGATCAGCGGCACGTCGAATTGATCGGCCAGCGATTGAAGTTCCTGGTGCGACGAATAGCGTCCGGTTCGGTTATCGCGTGCGGCCAGGAGCGTCAGCGACGGCTGATCATAAGCGATGACGACCCTGTTTTCGGACGATGTAAATTCGAAAAGCGCCGTCATACCTGCTTCAATAGCGGCTTTCGAAAGCTTGAGAACGTTCTCCCCGGCATACGACAAGGCGATCTTCGACTGCGTCGTGATACCCATCCGCGTCATGAACACCAGTTCACCACTGATGACACAGGGATGAACCATCGAGCCGTCGAGCTTTGACATGACGATGTGAGGCAATGCCCAGTCGATATCTTCCGGACGCTGCCTCTCTCCGAGATTGAAGAACTTGTGGAACGGACGAGCCATAAGCCGTCCATCCTTGGTGAACTTCAGGCCACGGCACTCCAGCGCCATGGGGCTCCGGAAAGTCTCGTCACCCACAAATCCATAGTCGATGACATCGTAGTTATCGAACCGCGTTACAAAGAACCCGATATTGCCCTGAATATGCGGCAAAACATCATCTATGGTTTCGATTATCGGGAACATTTCCCACCCCAAAATAAAAAGGCCGCTTCTTTGGAAGCGGCCTGACGAACGGATTGCTGTGGTAAGCTATCTTCGACAATGCCGCAGGCGCGCGCGACGTTCGGACTCGGCAAATGCCGGTCCCGAATTTACCTGATTGTTGATGGCGAAAAGGCGCACGTCGGATACTCTTGCAAAATCGATAACATTAAGAAAACCAAACCACACGCGAAGTCAATCCGGCGTTGCGTTTCACACTCACCGCGCCAGTTCCTTCAGTCCAAATCGAATGAGCTTCGAGGCATCCGCATCCTCGCCGGCAGTCTTCAGCGCCGCCGCCACCGCATTGGCTGCGGTGTCACGCGAATAGCCGAGATTGACCAGCGCCGAGACGGCGTCGGTGATCGGCGCCGGCGCGACGCCTTCGCCGAGTTCCTGTTTGAGGCCGATCGTGCCGGAGGCGGTTCCGGCATAGGCCGGCGCCTTGTTCTTCAATTCGGTGACGATGCGCTCGGCGACCTTCTTGCCGACGCCGGGCGCTCTGGAGACCATGGCAATGTCGCGCAGCGCGATCGCATTGGCGAGGTCGGCCGGAGCCAGCGTCGACAGGATGGCCAGCGCCACCTTGGCGCCGACGCCCTGCACATTGTTCATCAACAGCCGGAACCATTCGCGTTCCAGCACCGACTGGAAGCCATACAACCGGATCATGTCCTCACGCACATAGGTTTCGATGAACAGCACCACCGCCTCGCCGGGCGAAGGCAGCGACGCCAGTGTGCGCGCCGAACAATGGGCGACATAGCCGACGCCATGCACGTCGACGAGGCAGAAATCCTCGTCGATCTCGTCGAGCGTGCCTTTCAACTTGCCGATCATGCCAGATCCCTCATGCCAGCGCCGCCATCCGGTAGGCGACGCTTTGCCGGTGATGCGCGTGGCAGATGGCGATGGCCAGTGCGTCGGCGGCATGTTCGGTATCGAAAGTGGCTTTCGGCAACAGCACCTTGACCATCATGTGGATCTGCTTCTTGTCGCCATGGCCAACGCCGATCACCGCTTTCTTGACGGCATTGGGGGCATATTCGGCGACGACAAGGCCCGCGCGCGCCGGCACCAGCATGGCAATGCCGCGGGCCTGGCCGAGCTTCAGCGTCGCCACCGCATCCTTGTTGACGAAGGTCTGTTCGACGGCCGCCTCGTGCGGCATGGCTGCATGCAGGATCTCGGCCAGCCCGTCATGCAACTGACAAAGCCGTGTCGCCAACGCCGCCTTGTCGTCGGAGCGCACGGTGCCGGAGCCAATAAAGCGCAACGAATTGCCGAGGCTTTCGACAATGCCCCAGCCGGTGCGCCTAAGCCCCGGGTCGATACCGATGATGCGAATCGCTTGCCCCATGTGCCCGAGTCTACCTCCGGCGGACAGCGATGCCAGCGAAATGTGAACAAACCGGAAACGGGAGGCGTTTAACCCCGGGCGAAAGCCGTGTTGAGCAGCGTGATCTGGTCTGAAACCGGATTGGCGCGGCGGACGGCCGACGGCGCCTCGGCGAACGCCCCACCATAGATCTCCTCGTCCATGCGACGCACCAGCGCCTGCAGGCGCAGCGAGCGGGTGACGAGGTCGAGGAAATCCTTCGGCAGTTCGTTCCAGCCGGCAGCTTCGTCATGCGCCGAAGCGGTATCGAGGCGCACCTTGGATTTTTCCGAAGCGACCTGGTCGCGGGTCATCTCGCCGGAGTTCGCCGCCCGCTGTAAAAGCAGCCAGGAAGCAACCTGCATCAGCCTGGTGGTCAGCCGCATTGACTCGGCCGCATAGAGCGTCGCTGCCAGCCTGGACAGCTTTTTCGCCTCAGCCCGGCCCTTGCCGTCGAGATATTCGGCTGCTTGCTCAACCAGGCCCATGCCTTCCTGGTAAAGCGGTTTGAAGGATTGGGAGAAAACCCGGCGTTCCGCCAGCTTGATGGTTTTCGCGCTGCCCTTCGAAGGCTCGTTCATCGTACGCCCCTGCACTGCCCCGTCGGCTGATTCGGCTTCTTCGCCGTCACGCCGGCACCCTAGATGACTGAAGCTTGAAAATGCGCTTCGCGATTGGCGAAGGCAAGCACATGTTTAACAAACGGTTAACGCCGGCGCATGGGTGCTGTGTTGCCTGAAATGCGGGCAAAAAAAGAGCCGCGGATAAGGCGGCTCTCAGGAGTTTAACAGGGAGGCGTCAAACGAAGTGGCTCCAACCACTCGGTAAGAATCCAGATAACTGGATGGACATAGTAAACACCTGTAAAGCTTAATGAACCCTTAACGGAGCGGATATTTCTTGATCGACCGCTGCCCTTCTGTGCCGTATCAGCACAACGGCCGGCGGAACCTGATCGTCGGGTTGCTCACGCCTTCTTCCAGATCGCCGGCAAGGAAATGAAGGCGAAGAGCAGCATTCCCGCATAAAAACCGATCGAGGAAGAGGCCAGCACCGGCTCGATCTCCGGATGGCCGGCAAGTTCAAAATAAAGCCCGATCATCAGCGCGATGCCGCTGATTGCCGTCAGCCAGAAATGCACGACGGCAATCGTCTTTTGCCCGACAGCCGGGAACAAATGGTAGAAGAAGGCGAACACCGCCGACATCAGCCAGCCCGCCACCATGGTGTGCGCATGGGTCGGCATCTGCCCGTGATCATTGGTGATCGCCATGTGCAGGCCCAGGGCCATGCCGCACAGCGAATAGATGACGGCCAGGGTGAAGAAATTTCGTGCTACGCCTTGCATGGGATACCCTCGTTGATTGCCGCAGACTTGGTCCGATCGCACGCGGCCAAAATGAAACGTCGGTCGCCAGCGGCTTAGTCCCGGCAGGTTTCAGAATCATGCCGCGAAACTAGCCAAACCCGACAAGACGTCTATCCGGCAAATGCCGGGTATTCTCAGGGCTCGCGGCAAAACCGGTGATCGCGCCGCCGCAACAAACCGGCACCCGTGCGGCATCTCCTGGATACATGTACGGCGATAATTCGCCCTCCTTTGGCAGCAGACGCGCAACCAGCGTTTGCCCTGGAACGACGCAAAAGGAGCGGCAATGGACTGGTATTCGATCGTCAAATTTCTCCACATCGTTACGGCCACCTTGTGGGTCGGAGGCGGGTTCGTGCTGTTCCTGCTCGGCATGCTTGCCGAGCGTGCCGGCAACATCGAGGAAAAGCTGCAGGCGATCCGCGCCAGCGGCCAGCTGGGCGGCAGGTTTTTCGCGCCGATGTCGATGCTGACGCTGATCTTCGGCTTGATCATGTGCAGCTTCTGGGTGGGGTTCGCCGATCTGTGGATCGTCATTGGCCTTGTCGGCTACGCCACCACCTTTTCGATCGGCATGTTCGTCTTCAAACCGATCGGCGAGCGCATGGGAGCCGCGATCGCCAAGGAGGGCATGTCACCTCTCGTCCTTGCCATGGGCCAGCGCATGATGAGCGTGGCACGCTTCGACTATGCCGTGATGCTGGTCGTGGTCGCGGACATGGTGCTCAAGCCGTCCGAGCACGACATCGGTATTCTCGCTGCCATGGTTTTGGTTGTCGTCACCGGCGCCGCACTGGCCTTTGGCGGCAACCGCCGCCTCGTGCCGAGCGCTGTCTAACACCCGAGAGTATGGAGGCGACCGTGCGGCCGCCTCGCGCCGCTTACATCAGGCCGGCGATCCCGTCCCACAAAAGCTTGACCGCGACCACGGCCACGGTCGCGTAGGTGAAGGGATAAAAGATCTCCGGCCGCATGCGCCGCACCAGCCAGGCGCCGGCAATGGTGGCCAGCGGCGCCAGCGGCATCAGCACGGCGGATGCCGTCAGATTGGCGGTGTCGAACTGGCCAAGCGCGAAATAGGGGATCAGCTTCAGCGCATTGGTGGCGGCAAAGAAGATTGCCGATGTCCCCGACAGCACTTTCGGGTCGAGCCGGATCGGCAGCGCATAGACCTGGAAGGGCGGTCCACCGACATGGGCGACGAAGCTGGTGAAGCCGGCGACGGTGCCCCAGAAGGCGGCGGCGATGCGGTTGGGCGCCGCCGCATGGTCCGAACCGTGGCGAAACTGCAGATAGAGCCAGCGCAGCACGAAGATGAGCGCGACAGCGCCGACGATGAGCCGCACCATCTCTTCGGTGACCAGGGCTGCCGTCAGCCAGCCAAGCCCGATGCCGATCACCGCGCCCGGCATCATGTCGACCAGCATCTTGCGGTCATAGACGCCCCACCACGTCCACACCGAAACGATGTCCATCAGGCACAGGATCGGCAGCAGGATGGCGGCCGCCTGCACCGGTGGCATGGCCAGTGCCATCAGCGGCACGCCGACAAAGCCGACGGCGCCGCCGAAGCCGCCTTTCGACAAGCCGACAAGGATGACCGCCGGAATGGCGGCGGCATAGAACCACGGATCGGCGAGCAGACCTGACATGGGATGAAGGGGGCTGGAGGGAAATTGTCGCCTGCCATAGCTCAGAAACCTGTGCGCCGCGACAGCGAAAATGCCGGCCGGCGATGTAAGCTATCAACTGTCCGTAATTTGACCGTTCGGGATTTGCGGCAAGATCGCCCCCGATGCATAAGGGCGCCATCCCCCGATGCACCAGCTTTTGACCCCAGGTTTTGACAATGAGCGAACCCAACATCCGCCGCGCCGAAGCAGCCGACCTGCCGGCCATTGTCGCCATGCTTGCGGACGATCCCCTCGGCAGCAGCCGCGAGGACGCCAGCGAACCGCTGGCCAAAGCCTATCGCGATGCCTTTGCGGCTGTGAGCGCCGACCCCAATCAGTTTCTCGCCGTGATGACGGACGACGGCAAGGTGATCGGCACGCTGCAGATCAGCTACCTTGCCGGCCTGTCGCTGCAGGGCGCCTGGCGCGGCCAGATCGAGGCCGTACGCGTCGCCGCTGACCGGCGCAGCGAAAGGCTGGGGCAGCGCCTGCTGGAATGGGCGGTCGAGCAATGCCGCGCACGCGGCTGCAAAATTGTCCAGCTGACCACCAACAAGAGCCGCCACGACGCGCATCGCTTCTATGACCGGCTCGGCTTCAAGGCCAGCCACATCGGCTACAAACTGGAGCTATAGCTCGAAAGCCGTTTACCCGAGCGGTGGCGGCCGGCGGCGGATCGGCTGCGCCTTGATGATGGCGGTGCTGGTTTCGGCCTTGTCGGCGATGCGGTCGAGCAGCTTGTCGAGTTCGCCCATCGAACGCACATAAAGCCGCGCCACGAAACAATCGTCGCCGGTGACCTTGTCGCACTCGCCGAATTCGGGGATCTCTTCGATCAGCTGCTGCACGATATGCAGCTTGCCCGGCAACGGCCGCACCCGCACGATCGCTTGCAGCGGAAAACCCAGCGCCTCCGGATCGATCTCGACGGTGAAGGCGCGGATGACGCCGCGCTCCTCCAGCCGCCGCAGCCGCTCGGACACACTCGGTGACGACAGCCCGACCTGCTGCGCCAGTTCCTTCAACGAGGTCCGGGAATCCTTGACCAGTATATCGAGAAGCTTTCTGTCCAGCTCGTCCAGCATTTTTCGTTTCCTCGCAAAAGGCAGAGATCGCCTTATTAAATTAGGTGATACACACATATCACCTTTCATAGATCATATAAACCCTCAGAATCGCATGAGATTATCCCGCCTCAACAGATATCGGAGGTATTGTCATGGACAGCACGGTGCGCGGCACGATCGAAATGACGGCGGCGATGACAATCATCGGCACGATCGGCTGGTTCGTCGTCATGTCGGGCCAGCCGGTCATGGACGTGGTGTTCTGGCGTTGCGCCTTCGGCGCGGTAGCGCTGCTCATCACCTGCGCAGCACTCGGGCTGCTGCGCGGCAGGCTGACGCTTCGCATTGTTGCCATCGCCGCGCTCGGCGGCGCGGCCATCGTCATCAACTGGCTGTTGCTGTTCAGCGCCTTTTCCCGCGCCTCGATCTCGATCGCCACGGCAGTCTACAACACCCAGCCCTTCATGCTGGTCGGCTTCGGCGCGCTGTTCTTCGGCGAGCGCCTGACCCTGACCAAGCTGACCTGGCTCGGCATCGCCTTCGCCGGGATGCTGCTGATCGTGCAGACAGGGCCTGATGCCGGTTCCGGCATCGTCGGCACCGATTATGTCACCGGCATCGGCATGGCGCTGGGTGCTGCCTTCTTCTGGGCTGTCGCGGCCATCGTCGCCAAGAAGCTCAAGGGCACTCCACCGCATCTGATCGCGCTGATCCAGGTCTGCGTCGGCGTCATCATGCTGGCGCCCTTTGCCAACCTCTCACATTTGCCTACCGACAGCTGGAGCTGGGCCATGCTGGTCACGCTCGGCGTTGTCCACACCGGCCTGGTCTACATATTGATGTATGGCGCCATCCAGAAACTGCCGACGCATCTGCAGGGGTCGCTGTCGTTCATCTATCCGGTCGTGGCGATCCTGGTCGACGTCATGGCTTTCGGCCATCGGTTGCACCCGGCCCAGTTGGTTGGCGCCGCTGCCATCCTGATCGCCGCCGCCGGCATGAATCTCGGCTGGACTTTGTGGAAGGCCAAATCGCCGGCCGAAAGCCCGCAAGCCGTCAAATGAGCCGCGGACCGGCTGCTCGCCGGCGATCGTAAACCAAGCCGTCGCATCGATCCCCGCCCGCCTGTTCAAGGCGGGCGCTTTGCTCTATGCCGCCGCAATGCAACCATCTTCGCCCGGCATAGGCGAATTCCCGGATCGAAAGCCAATGAACGACGCAACACCCCCCAATCGCTGCCGCATCGTGCTGATCGCGCCCAAGGACGCAGAGGCGCAGCGCATTACAGCTGCGTTCGAGGGCGGCGATATCGCTTCGCTGATCCTGCCTGAAAACGGCATGGACGAGGCTGCCTTCCAGGCCTTTGCCGAACAGATCGTGCCGGTGGCGCAAGCGGCCGGCATCGCCGTCATCATCGCCGGCGACACCCGCATTGCCGGCCGCGTCCAGGCCGACGGCATTCATGTCGAGGTCTCCAAGGACGCGCTCGCCGAAACCATCGAACACTTCCAGGGCAAGATGATGGTCGGCGCCGGCGGCGCCAAGACCCGCGACGACGCGCTGGAGCTCGGCGAAACCAGGCCCGATTACATCTTCTTCGGCCGCTTCGGCTACGACAACAAACCGGAGCCGCATCCGCGCAATCTGTCGCTCGGCCGCTGGTGGGCCGACATGATCCAGATCCCTTGCATCGTCATGGCCGGGTCGGACCTTGCTTCGGTCGAGGCAGTGGCCGACACCGGCGCCGAATTCGTAGCCCTGTCGAGCGCCGTCTTCGCCGACGGCGCCGATCCGAAGGCGGCGATTGCTGCCGCCAATGCGCTACTCGACGAAACCGCGCCGCGCTTCGAGGACTGACGTGCGCCGACCCGGACTTCCGATCGCGGTTCTGGTTGCGGCCTTGATGAGCGGGGCAGCGATGGCGGCGGAGCCCGTTCCGCTGCCGCAGCCGAGGCCCGACACGAGCGCACCCGATACCGGCGCGGCTGATGCGAACGCCCCCGATGCTGGTGCCGCAAAGGCCGGTGCCACAAAGACCGATGCCACGAACTCCGGCGTTCATGTCGACAAGCCGATCGAGACCCCGCTGCCGCAGCCCGCGACGACCGCGCCGCTGCCGTCGGCCGACGCCATCAACCCCGAGCGTTTCGGCGCCAAGCCGGCGGACCCCGCCTATGGCGCTTTTCAGCGCGGCCTCTACAAGACCGCCTACAATCTGGCGCTGGTGCGGGCCCAGAATGGCGACCCGGCGGCGCAAACGCTGGTGGCCGAGATCCTGTCGCGCGGACTGGGCGTGCCGCTCAACCCGGCCGAGGCCGCCAAATGGTATGCGCAGGCTGCCGAACAAGGGATTCCTGAATCGCAGTTCCAGTATGCGCTGATGCTGCTCGACGGCCGCTACGTCAAGAAGGACGAGAAGGGCGCGTATGCGCTGATGCAGGCCGCCGCCGAGGCCGGCAACCGCCTGGCGCAGTTCAACTTCGCGCAGCTGCTGGTCCAGCAGGATCCGGGCGACGCCGGCATCGCCAGGGCCGTGCCCTACTATGAGCGCGCCGCGGCGACCGGCCTTGCCGATGCCCAGTATGCGATGGCGCAGGTCTATGCCAATGGCGTCGGCGGCAAGCCGCACGACGATGCCCAGGCACGCCGCCTGCTGACGCAGGCCGCCAGGCAGAACTACGACACCGCGCAGATCGATCTTGCCGCCTGGATGATCGAGGGCCGCGGCGGTGCTCGCGACCTGAAATCTGGCTTCAACTGGATGAAGCAGGCCGCCGAAGGCGGCAACGTCGCCGCCCAGAACCGGCTGGCAAAGCTTTACATGGGCGGCATCGGCACCGACCCCGACCTGATCCTGGCCGGAGCCTGGTACGTGGTCGCCCGCCGCGCCGGCCTTATCGATCCGGAGATGGACGATTTTCTGCAAGGGCTGACTGACGACCAGACCAAGCAGGCCTTGCAGAAGGCCAACCGCCTGCCCTGACGGGCGACGTCACCTGACATGATCGAGCACGACCTTGCCGAAGGGCGAGCCATGTTCGAGATGGCGAAAGGCCCTTGCCGCCTCTGCCCAGGGAAAAACCTGGTCGATCACCGGCCGCAGCCGGTTGACGGCGAGCGCCCGGTTCATCGCCTCGAAGGATTCGCGCGAGCCGACCGGAATGCCGCGTGCTTTCACCTGGCGGCGGAAGATGTCGAGCGGATTGATCGCCCCTTCGCTGCCGCCGAGATAGCCGATGACATTGATCTGGGCGCCCCGCGCCGACGCCTTGAGCGACTGCGCGAAACTTTGCGGGCCGCCGACTTCGATGATGTGATCGGCGCCACGGCCATCGGTCAGCGCCAGCACGGCTGACGACCAGTCCGCAGTGTCGCGGTAGTTGACGCCGTCATGCGCGCCAAGCTCTTTTGCCCGCGCAAGTTTCTCATCGCTGCTCGACGTAACGATGACGCGCGCGCCGGCGACCTTTGCGAACTGCACGGCAAACAGCGACACGCCGCCGGTGCCGAGGCTGAGCACGGTTTCGCCCGGCTTGAGCTTGCCTTCGGTGAACAACGCATGCCAGGCGGTGACGGCGGCGCAAGGCAATGTCGCCGCCTCGACATCGCTGAGATACGCCGGGACCGACACGGCCGCCTGTTCGTCCAGCCGGGCGAATTCGCTGAGCAAGCCGTCGATCGGACCGCCGCGCTGGTAGGAGGCTTCCGCCATCGCGAAGCCGCCGCCGACCCAGCGCTGCCAGAACGTGCCGCAGACCCGGTCGCCGACCTTGAAGCGGCTGACCTCGGCGCCGACCGCAACCACCTCGCCGACGCCGTCGGAAAGTGGCACCAGCGGCAGCGGGAATGTCGTGTGATAGCTGCCGCGCGCGATCTCGACATCGCGGTAGTTGAGCGCCGTCGCCTTGACCCTGATGATCATCTCCTGACGGCCGGGTTCCGGTATCGGTCGTTCGACCATCTTGAGATTGTCGATGCCGCCCGGGCTCTGCAGTTCGATTGCCTTCATCTCATCGTCCTTTGCTTTGAACGGAAAATCGCTTGCCAGACGATGGATTTCAAATTCATAATGTTGAGAATAATTATGTCCATTGAACATGACTTCTGAGATGCTTGAGGAACTGCGCACGCTTGCTCTTTTTGCCGAGGAAGGCTCGATCCAGAAGGTCGCCCGGCGCCTGCCGCTGACCCAGCCGGCCGTGACAAGGCAGATTCAACGGCTGGAGGACATGCTTGGCACGACATTGCTCGACCGCCGGCAAAAGCCGCCGCGACTGACGCCGGCGGGTCTGGAAGTGCTGGCGCGCGGCCGCGACATCCTGGCTTCGGTGGAAGCGCTGAAATCCTTTGCCGGCAAGGCCGAGCCGGAAGGCCTGCTTCGCCTTGGCCTCGCCCATGGCCTCTCCGACCGCGACGTTGCGGAAGCCATCGCCAACGCCGCGGCGCTCTTCCCAAAAGTGTCGTTGCGGCTGAAGACCGGCTGGAGCGCCGAACTGGTCGATCAGTTCGATCGCGGACAACTCGACCTCGCTATCGTGCTGCGCGCGGGCGGCAGCGAGCACGGCGGTGCCTGCATCGGCACCGAACGTCTCGGCATCGTGACGAACGAGCAGGCGGGGCAGATACCCGACCTCAAAAATGCAGCCTGGATTTTGAGCCCTGCGCCCTGTGATGCGCGCCAGCGTCTGCTTGCTGCTCTTGGCGATGACGGCCGCAGACTATCCATTGCCGCTGAAATCCAGGATCCGACCATGCAGCTGGAATGGGTGCGCCGCGGCCATGGTGTTGGCCTGATGCCGATGCGCCTTTTCGGCAAGCAGGTGCCGCAGGGCGTGACGCTCGTCGAAACGAAGGCACTCGACCTGTCGCTGCAGGTCGTTGTCCTGCGCTCGCCGCACATCCATCGGTTGGCGAAGGTCGCCCAGGCCATCGCCGACGCGGTCGGTTCGGTTGTCAATCAGCCCGACTGATCGTGTCCGTGTCGGCGCCGTATCCAGTGCCCGACATGCGCATATCGATGCCTTCCGGTCGGCGCCAACCTGCCGGCTCCCTTGCCTCTTCGGGTGATTTGTGGTCTTGGGAGCCCGAAATCGCTTGTCCAGCGACCATCTCATTCCCGGATCAACATCATCATGGCCAAGATCAATGGCAACGAAATCCGTCCCGGCTATGTCATCGAGCACGATGGCGGCCTCTGGGTGGCGGTCAAGACCAACACCGTCAAGCCCGGCAAGGGCGGCGCCTACAACCAGGTCGAACTGAAGAACCTGATCAACGGCACCAAGCTCAACGAGCGCTTCCGCTCGGCCGAGACCGTCGAGCAGATCCGGCTCGACCTGAAGGATTTTTCCTTCCTCTACGCGCAGGACGACGCGCTGGTGTTCATGGACACGCAGAGCTACGAGCAGCTCGAACTGGCCAAGGATTTCGTCGGCGACCGCGCCGCCTTCCTGCAGGACGGCATGATGGTGACCGTCCAGCTCTATGAGGACAGGCCGATTGGCATTTCGCTGCCCGACCAGGTGACGCTGACCATCACCGAGGCCGACCCCGTGGTGAAGGGCCAGACCGCGGCGTCCTCCTACAAGCCGGCGGTGCTGGAAAACGGCATCCGCGTGCTGGTGCCGCCATTCATCGGCGCCGGCGAACGCATCGTCGTCGACACCAACGAACTCACCTACATGCGCCGCGCAGACTAAGGCGCAGCAGCAGGAAGAAAATACGATGGCACGCTCAGCACTTCTCAATGTCATGGTCCAGGCCGCCATGAAGGCCGGCCGTTCGCTGGCGCGCGACTTCGGCGAGGTGCAGAACCTGCAAGTATCGATGAAGGGGCCGGGCGACTATGTCAGCCAGGCCGACCGCAAGGCCGAGGACATCCTGTTTGCCGAACTGTCGAAGGCGCGCCCCGGTTATGCCTTCCTGATGGAAGAGCGCGGCGCGGTCGAAGGCGAGGACGACCAGCACCGCTGGATCGTCGACCCGCTCGACGGCACCACGAATTTCCTGCACGGCATCCCGATCTTTTCCATCTCGATCGCGCTGGAACGCCAGGGCCAGCTGGTCGCCGCCGTCATCTACAATCCGGCAATGGACGAACTCTACACCGCCGAGCGCGGCGGCGGCGCCTTCATGAACGACCGCCGGCTGCGCGTTGCCGGCCGTATCAAGCTCACCGACTGCGTGATCGGCTGCGGCATCCCGCATCTCGGCCGCGGCCAGCACGGCAACTTCCTGGTCGAGTTGCGCAATGTCATGGCCGAGGTCTCGGGCGTGCGCCGCCTCGGTTCCGCCGCGCTCGATCTCGCCTATGTCGCTGCCGGCCGCGTGGACGGCTTCTGGGAAACCGGCCTGTCGGCCTGGGACATTGCCGCCGGTCTGCTTTTGGTCCGCGAAGCTGGCGGTTTCGTCTCCGACATGGATGGCGGCCAGGACATGCTCAACGCCGGCTCGGTCGTTGCCGGCAACGAAGTGATCCAGCGCGCGCTGCTCAAGGCGGTGAAGAAGCCGATCTCGGCGCGCTGACAGGACTGGCGCGCTGAAGCGCCGCAGTCGTAAAACCGCAACCGAAGCTTGAAATACTGGCCGGCGACCTCCCAGATAGGGATGACGCAGGACCTTTGATGACGAGCACGCCGCCAGTATCCCCGCAAGAATCGCCGGTTGAGATCCCCTTCATCGGCCGCTGGCACTATTCGCGTGCGGAAATGATCGCCGATGGCATCGTGCATGCGGTCGGCATTGTGCTGGCGATAGCGGCCGGCTCGGCACTGCTGGCGCTGGCCGCCTTCCATGCCGGTCCCGGCGAATATGTCGCCGCCGTCTTCTTTGTGGTGTCGCTGCTGACCGTGCTGTCGATATCGCTGACCTACAATCTGTGGCCGGTGACGTCGCCGGCGAAATGGATCTTGCGGCGGTTCGATCATGCCGCGATCTATCTCCTGATCGCCGCGACCTACACGCCCTTTCTGGCTCAGCTCGACGGCTCGCCGCTGGCGTTGCCGATGATTGTCCTCGTCTGGACCGCGGCCGTGACCGGCATCGCCATCAAAGTGTTCCTGCCCGGCCGCTTCGACCGCCTGGCCATTGTCTTCTATCTCGCCATCGGCTGGAGCGGCATCGTTCTGGTCAAGCCGCTGGTCGCGACGCTGCCGACAACGTCGATCGCGCTGATCGTCGCCGGCGGCATCGTCTATTCCTGCGGCGTCATCTTCTTCGCCTGGAAGGGGCTGCGTTTCCACAATGCCGTCTGGCACGGCTTTGTCATCACCGGCGCCGGGCTGCATCTTGCCGCCATGGTCGACTGCCTGGTCATCAACCGCCTCTGAACGGCGGAGCGCGGCCCGCCCTGTCGGGCAATATTGCCAAGCGCCATTCAATTTGGTCACAATTCCGTTTAGAGTCGCGAATTACGTGATCGGCGGCACTGGAGCAATTCCAGGGAAAGCGGTTTCCCGTTCGGAATTGCGTCAAGGCAAATAAAGAGCATCGGAAACGGGGCACGGATGGCTTTTCTCAGATCCTTCGGCGTGGGCAGACGCTCTGATGTCCTGATGTACGATCCGCACAAGCTGTCGAGCCCGCAGGTTTTCCTCCTGACCATGGTCATCTTCCTGGTCATCGTCGCCTTCATCGCCGCCATCCTCACCCGCCAGATCTCGACCGCCTTCGGCAGCAATCCCGGCCTCAACGGCCTGATCGTCGGCGTGCTGGTGGTCGGCATCCTGCTTGCCTTCGCCCAGGTCGGGCGGCTGTTTCGCGAAGTGCGCTGGGTCAATTCTTTCCGCGCCGGCTCCGAGACCACCGAACCGGTGCTGCTGGCGCCGATGAAGGCGATGATCGGCCGCTCCTCGACCGTGGCCTTCTCGACCTCCTCGATGCGCACCATGCTGGATTCGATCGCCACCCGCCTCGACGAAAGCCGCGATACCTCGCGCTACCTCGTCGGACTGCTGGTGTTCCTCGGCCTGCTCGGCACCTTCTGGGGCTTGTTGAACACCATCGGCTCGATCCGCGAGACCATCGAATCGCTCGATCCCGGCACCGGTGATGCCGCCGCCGTGCTCGATTCGCTGAAGCAGGGATTGTCGGCGCCGCTGGCCGGCATGGGCACCGCCTTCTCGTCCTCGCTGTTCGGCCTGTCCGGTTCGCTGGTGCTCGGCTTCCTCGACCTGCAGGCCGGCCGCGCCCAGACCCGCTTCTACACCGAGCTCGAAAACTGGCTGTCGTCGGTCACCGATCTCTCCTCCGACATCGTCGTTGCCGATCCGGCCAAGAGCGAACCTTCCGACGAGATCCGCCTTCTGTCGGAACGGCTGCGCAGCATGCAGGAAAGCGGCGGCGGCTCCAATCCGCGCGTCGCCACCGCCATGGCCAATCTCGCCGACGGCATTTCCGGCCTGGTCAAGAACATGCGCTCCGAGCAGCAGATCATGCGCGACTGGGTCGAGGCCCAGTCGGACGAGCAGAAGGCGATGCGCAACACGCTGGAAAAGATCGCCGACGCGCTGAAGAAGCCTGGGGTGCACTAGCATGGCGCTTGCCAGGGGCCGGCGCACCGACCGCCGCATCGACTATTGGCCGGGCTTCGTCGACGCGCTGTCGACGCTGCTTCTGGCCATCATGTTCTTGCTCACCGTCTTCGTGCTGGCGCAGTTCCTGCTCGGCCGCGAACTCTCGGGCAAGGATACCGCGCTCACACGCCTCAACTCGCAGATCAACGAACTGACCCAGTTGCTGGCGCTTGAGCGTTCGACGACGCAGGACAAGGACGATTCGCTGGCCAACCTGCAGGCGTCGCTGTCGGCGGCGGTAGCGGAGAAGAGCCGGCTGGAGCAATTGCTGGCGCAAGGTGCGGGCGCCGGCGACGCCGCCAACCAGCGTGCGGCTGAACTGGGCGGCGAACTCGACAACCAGCGCCAGATCAGCCAGCAGGCGCTGAGCCAGGTCGAGATCCTCAACCAGCAGATCGCAGCACTGCGCAAGCAGATCGGCGCGCTCGAGGACGCCCTCAACGTCTCCGAAACCCGCGACCGCGATTCCAACACCAAGATCGCCGATCTCGGCCGTCGGCTGAACGTCGCGCTGGCGCAGCGCGTGCAGGAGCTGAACCGCTACCGCTCCGACTTCTTCGGCCGCCTGCGCGAAATCCTCGCCGACCGCGAGAACATCCGCATCGTCGGCGACCGTTTCGTCTTCCAGTCGGAAGTCCTTTTCCCGACCGGATCCGAAGAGATCAACGATGCCGGCAAGGTCGAGATGAAAAAGCTCGCCGACGCCATCATCGAATTGCAAAAAGAGATTCCGCCGGAGATCAACTGGGTGCTGCGGGTCGATGGCCACACCGACAACAAGCCGCTGTCCGGCGCCGGCCGCTACCGCGACAATTGGGAATTGTCGACGGCGCGCTCGACCTCGGTGGTGAAATTCCTGATCGAGAACGGCGTGCCGGCAAACCGGCTGGTCGCCGCCGGCTTCGGCGAATTCCAGCCGCTCGATCCCGCCGACACCGAAGAGGCCCGCAACAAGAACCGCCGCATTGAACTGAAGCTCACCGAACGGTGATTTTCAGTCACGCGAATTTGTTCGTCGGCTCAACTCTAGGGCGCAAGACAGCCTCGGCAAGGCCTGAAAACATTATCTTTTTTTAATTACACTTCGCTTTTTCGGGCTCCTAATTTGCCGCGCAGGGCCGAGAACCGCCGGCGATGCCTCCCATCGCGACGCGACGGGACCGACGGCCCGCGTCCGGAAGGCGGAGCGAAAGCGCTTGCCCCTTCCACAGCAGGAGGAGACGCACATCATGCGCTCTTTGAAGACTCTCAGGACTGCAGCCCTCACGACACTTCTGATCGCCGTTCCGCTCGCCGGCGCCTATGCCGCCGGTGACCACCACAAGGGCGCCCTCGACGCCAGCTCCCCGACCGACATGACCGGCCCGCGCGTGACCGGCCTCATTGAGCAGGCGCAGGGCGTCGAACAGGGCATCACCGATGCAAGGCAGGCCAACACGATCACGGCGGCCGAGGCGCAGAGGCTGCACATGCGGGCCGCCCATATCACCCAGGCTGCCGAGCGGACGGCCGCCGCGGATCATGGCAGGATCCCGGCCGCGAAGTACCGCGATCTGCTGCGCCGTCTCGACAATGTCGACCAGGCGCTCATGTCCGACACCGGCAGCGGCTTCATGATGGGTGACGGCTCCGACGGCGGCAACTATCCGAACGGCTGAGCTCCGCTCTTGATATTCCCGGAATGAGGAAGGGACTGTCTGACGCCCTCGGGATCTAGAGCAATTCCAGGAAAAGTGTGAAGCGGTTTTCCGTCCGGAATTGCGTCAAGCAAGAGACAGAGCGGTTCGCCATTTTCGTGAAAACGGTGAGCAGCTCTGCCCCAAGGGCGTCCTTTTTGTCACCAGCCAAGCCACAGCGCGGCGAGCGCCAGCACTGCCGGAACGGTCTGGATGTACAGGATTTTCCTGCCAACAGTCGCCGCGCCATAGACCCCTGCGATGGCGACGCAAAGCAGGAAGAACACCTTGATCTGGAATCCGGCCGCGCCGAGGTAGAGGCCCCAGATCAGCCCGGCGGCAAGGAAGCCGTTGTAAAGGCCCTGATTGGCGGCCAGGACCTTCGACGCACTGGCAAAATCCGGCTTGAGGTTGAACGCCTTGTGGCCGCGCGGCGTGTCCCACAACACCATTTCCAGATAGACGATGTAGAGGTGGATCAGCGCCACCAGCCCAACCAGAATATTGCCGATCATATTGCTCTCCCCTCATGGCGGTGTTGCGCCGCTGGCCAGCATTCCATGCACGCCCTCGCCTGTGCAAGCTGCATCGGCGAGAGCAACCTTTGAGGGTTGCCAAGCCTGGCGCATTGGTATCTTTTCCCGCCGTCCAAACGCGGAACCTGCCATGTCCTTTGAGAAACTCGATGATCTCGGCCACAAGCTCGAAGCGCTGGAACATGCGCTCGCCATCCTCGGCGCCGACGAGGCGACCCACATGGCTGTCGGCGGCGGCGAGAAGCGCGCCGAAGCCATGTCTTCGCTTGCCGGCATGCTGCATATCAGGGCAATGGCGCCGGAAATCGCCGACTGGCTCGCCTCCGCCGAACAGGAGGCGTTGAATGAGGAGCAGCAGGCGGCGGTGCGGGAATTGCGCCGTCAATACACCAACCTGACCTGCCTGCCGGTCGAGTTCGTCGAGCGCCAGACGGTGGCGCGCATGCGCTCCGAGCAGCTCTGGCGTGACCTGCGCGCCAAGAACGACTGGGCAGGTTTCCTGCCGGCACTCGAAGGTGTGATCGCGCTGGTGCGCGAGGAGGCTGCGCTGCGCGCCGACGCGCTCGGCCTCGATCCCTATGACGCGCTGATGGAGCAATACGATCCCGGCAACCGCGCCGCCGATATCACGCCGGTCTTCACCGAGTTGAAGACGTTCCTGAAGTCTTTCGTGCCAGAGGCGCTGGCCGTGCAGGAAGCACGTCTGGCCAAGCGCTCGCTTAAGCCGCTCTCGGGCAGCTATGCGATCGACCGGCAGCGCGAGCTTGGCCTTGCCATGATGGCGGCGGTCGGCTTCGACCTCACCCATGGCTCGCTGTCGGTGTCGCATCATCCCTTCTGCGGTGGCGTGCCGAGCGACGTGCGCATCACCACCCGCTACAAGACCTCGGATTTCCTTTCGGCGCTGATGGGCGTGCTGCACGAGACCGGCCACGCGCTCTACGAGCAGAACCTGCCGAAGGCCTGGGCGCACTGGCCGCTGGGCAAGGCGCGCGGCATGGCCGTGCACGAAAGCCAGAGCCTGTTCGTCGAAAAGCAGATCGGCCGCAACCCCGAATTCTGGCGCTGGGCGCTGCCGGTGGTCGAAAAGCATCTCGGCGAGGCCTGGTCGCTCGACGACATCCTGCCGCATGTGCACCGGGTCGAGCGCGGCCTGATCCGCGTCGATGCCGACGAGGTCACCTATCCGCTGCATGTCATCCTGCGCTACGAGCTGGAGCAGGAGCTTGTCTCGGGTCGGCTGCAGGCCGCCGACCTGCCCGAGGCGTGGGACGCCAAGATGCGGGAGTATCTTGGCCTGTCGACCATAGACAATCCGGCCGACGGACCGATGCAGGACGTGCATTGGCCAGGTGCGGCCTTCGGCTATTTCCCGTCCTATACGCTGGGCGCCATGATGGCGGCGCAGCAATGGGCGGCGCTGACCAGCGAACATCCTTCCGCCGACGACGATTTGGCAAAAGGAAACTTCGCCGCCATCAACGGCTGGCGCCGCGACAAGATCTGGTCGCAGGGCTCTCACTGGTCGACGCCCGACCTGCTCGAACGCGCCACCGGTGAAAAGCTCAACGCCGCGCATTTCACCCGTCACCTGCAGCAGCGCTACGGCGGGTAAGATCGCTGCCGGGATCCACAGCCCGGCCGGAAAGTGTTTCCGCAGGCGATGGTGGCTGTCAGCCATTTGCCGAAGCAATGGGGGTGCGGTAGTGCTCTCATCCCGCACCGCTGGTGGAATTTGAGTTGTCGGAAACGCGACCGGCAAAGGTGCGGACGGGGGGACCATTGGTCGATCAGCAGAGTGCTTCAACCGTCCAGCAGATCGCGTCCGCGATCACGGCTGCGGTGCGTGGCGGCCATCTGGCGCCGGGGCAAAGGCTGACGGAAGCTGAGTTCGTGCGCCGGTTCAATGTCTCCCGGTCATCGGTCCGCGAGGCCTTTCAGCGCCTCGCCGCGGACGGCCTGCTGACCTTCGAACCGCATCGCGGTGTCATTGTGCGCCAGCTGTCGCGCAAGGAGGTCGACAATCTGTTCGAGGTTCGCGGCGCGCTCGAGGCCCTGGCCGTCAGCCTTGCGGCGCACAAATTACGCGCCGCTCCGCAACAGCTGCTCATTCTGCAAAATGAAATGGACCGCGCCGTCGAGGCAAACGACATGGCTGGCTTCTCGGAACTCAACCGTCGTTTCCATGGCTTGTTCCCGCAACTCGCTGAGAACACGCTTCTGGAAGAATCGCTCGCGCGGCTTTCCAATTCGATCTACTGGCTGCAGTTCCGGTTGCTGGTCAACCGGCAAGACGTTTTTCAAAGCAATGCCCAACATCGGCTTGTCGTCGAGGCGATCATCGCCGGCGACGTGCAAGCTGCGCAGGCGGCAATGCGGGACCATGTCGACACGTCGCGGCAACTGGTCCAGCAACTCTCCGACGAGCATTTCGCTTCCGCCTGACGCCCGCGAGCAAACAGCGGTCTTGCGTTCTGCAGGATTGTCTGACAATATTGTCTGACAATTTTCAGAGGCATTGAAACCATGACCGCAACACAAGCCTATCTGCCGATCCCGCTGCCCGACTATCGCGAGATCCCGGTCGAGACGATGCGCGCCAATGCCGAGGCCTTCTATACCGAGCTGCGTGCGCGCCACACGGTGCGCGAATTCTCGGCCAGGCCGGTGCCGCGCGACATCATCGAAACCTGCATCCTTGCGGCAGGCACGGCGCCGAATGGCGCCAACCATCAGCCTTGGCATTTCGCGGTGATCGGCGATCCCACAATGAAGAGGAAAATCCGCAATGCAGCCGAAGCCGAGGAGCGCGCCTTCTATGCCGGCCGAGCCGGCGAGGAATGGCTGGCCGCCCTGGCTCCGCTTGGAACCGACGAGAACAAACCATTCCTGGAAGAGGCGCCGTGGCTGATCTGCATCTTCGGCGAGCGCAAAAGCCGCTCGGCCGACGGCGTGCTGCGTAAGAACTACTACGTGCCGGAATCAGTCAGCATCGCCACCGGCTTCCTGATCGCGGCGCTGCACCGGGCAGGCCTTGTCATGCTCACCCATACGCCCAACCCGATGAGCTTCCTCAATGAAATTTGCGGACGCGACCCACACGACAAACCCTATATCCTGATGGTCGTCGGCTATCCCAAGGAAGGGGCGACAATTCCGGCGCACGCGCTGGAAAAGCGGCCGCTCAAGGACATAGCGACGTTCCTGTAGAGAAAAATCGCAAATTACTCTGCCGCGAAAAGCGATACGGCGTTTGAGCCCTTCCGGTTCGCGCCTCGCCCAAAAACATCGTCGCATGGTCTTTACTTCCGTTGGAAAGCCTCTGACAAAAGGGCTCTTCGGCGGTAGCGAAACTGAAAATGTCGGCCTGTATTGGTTTTCGTATGATCAAGTCTTGCTGGCGGCTCATTGCTTTCGCCCTGTTTCTGGTCAACTCGAGTTCTCCGGCCCTGTCCGACGACGTGGTCTTGATCGGACCCGCACCGGACTGGACCAGGCTGGTCGATGTTCCCTCGGCTGACGCCACCCGTTCCGACCAAATCAGGAACGGCATCTCGTGGCTGCTCTCGGACGACCAGATCGTCCATCGCAGCGGCGGCTACGACCAGTACTCGCGCACGGTCTACAAGATCGTCGACCGGCCCGGCCTCGAGCAGGGCGCCGGGATCAACCTGCAGTTCGATCCGTCGCGCCACAAGGTCACCTTGAACCATTTGCGCATCATCCGCGGTGGCGCCGTGATCGACCGGCTGGCAAGCACGAAATTCGATATTTTCAGGCAGGAAAAGGACGCCGAGAAAGGCCTGTACGACGGCTGGCTGACGGCCCATATCAACGTCGAGGATGTGCGTGTCGGTGACACTGTCGATTATGCGACGACCTACGAGATCACGCCGCTTGTCGGCAAGGATCTTTTCTTCTTCAGCTTTGCGACCGAGTGGGAAGAGCCGGTGGCGCTCATCCACGCAAGCATCACCTGGCCCGCCAGTCAGCCGCTGCAGATCAAGCCAAGGGGAACGGAACTCAAGCCGGCGATCTCGTCGTCGGGATCGGACACGGTCTATGTGTGGGAAGCCCGCAATCCCAAGCCGGTCAAGGTCGAGGACAACCTGCCGGTGCAGTATCCGGCCTGGGGCTCAATCGACGTGGCGTCGACAGCAGACTGGCAAAGCGTCGTCGACGCCATTGCGCCCCACTACAGGCCGGTGACCGATTTTCCCGCCGACTTCGCAGCCAAGCTCGACGACATCGCCGTCAAGCATCCCATGGCAGAAGACCGGATGATCCAGGCGACACGGCTGGTGCAGGACCAGATCCGTTATGTCAGCCTGTCGATCGGTGCGGGATCCTACATTCCGCGCGATCCGGCGACAGTCCTGCAAAGCGGGTTTGGCGATTGCAAGGACAAGGCATTGCTGCTTGCCTCGTCGCTCGTGCGACTTGGCATTTCTGCCGACGTCGCCTTGGCCGATCTCGACCATGGCCGGGCTCTCGACCAGCACCTGCCGGCGCTGCGCGATTTCGACCACGCCATCGTCAAGGCGAAGATCGGAACCAAGACATACTGGCTGGATGCCACCAACGACCTTCAGGGCGGCAAGGCATACAATATTGCGCAGGCCGATTATGGCTTCGCGCTGCCGCTTTCCAGCACCGGCGGATTGGAGAAGATGCCAACCCCGGAACTGACCAGCCCATCGATCCAGGTCGCCGAAGAATTCGACTTCCCCGAGAAGCCGGGCGATCCGCTGTCGCTGACTGTCTTTTCCATGTACGAAGGCGCCGACGCCGACTCGATGCGCAACAGGCTGGCTGGCCAGTCGCTGACCGAGCTGGCGGACAACTACCTGAAATATTACAGCAAGCAGTATCCGGGCATTCAAAGCACCGCAAAGCTGGAAATCCTGGACCAACGCGACGGCAACGTCGTCAGCGTGAAGGAGAGCTACTCACTGCCGGCGCAGGCGCTTGCCGCCAACGATCTTGCCAAGAGTTTCCCTATCCAGGCGGCGGATCTCGGCAGCTATCTCCCGACCCCGACCATCGTCGGCCGCCGCGGCCCGATATCGCTCGGCAGTCCATATTACCGCCGTCACAGCGTGACCGTGCGCAACCTCAAGGCCAGGTTTTCCGGCGAGGAAATAAAGAACATCGTGACACCCTACGTGTCGCTGAAGACGTCCTGGAGCAACACACGCACCGAGTTCCGGGTGGAATGGAATCTGCAGACGCTGGCAAGCGAAGTTCCCGCCAACGCGATTGCGGATTATCTGAAATCCGTCGAGGACATCTCCAAGGACGTTCAGTGGCAGTATGACTTTACCTACGTCGATCCGCCGCCCGCCGAAGTGAAGGTCAGCGATCCGGCCACGCAGCAGCGGCAGGTCATCGCCAGCATGTTCCTGTTGACCTTGTTCGTCGGCGTCCCGGTGTTCATCGCTGTCCGGCGCGGCCGGCGCCAGCTTGCCCGCGGCTGAACTCTATCTGCGCAGCAGCACCTACTCCGCGGCACCCCTGAACGCGCTGGCTCCGGTTTCGAACTGCAGCTTGGCCAGTCGCGCATAGATGCCGCCCTTGGCGACCAGGCTCTGATGCGTGCCTTCCTCGACGATGCGGCCGCCATCCATGACCAGGATGCGGTCGGCTTTCAGCACCGTTGCCAGACGGTGGGCGATGACGATGGTGGTGCGGCCCTGCATCAGCCGTTCCAGCGCCTTTTGCACCAGCGTCTCGCTTTCGGCATCAAGTGCCGAGGTCGCCTCGTCGAGCAGCAGGATCGGCGCGTCGCGCAGGATGGCGCGGGCGATCGCCACGCGCTGACGCTGGCCGCCGGACAAGGTCACGCCGCGCTCGCCGACCTGACTGTCGTAGCCCTTGTCGAGTTTAAGGATGAATTCGTCGGCCAGCGCGTCCCTGGCGGCCGCCTCGATCTCGGCATTCGTGGCGCCCGGCCGGCCGAAGCCGATATTGTCGCGCGCGCTCGCGGCAAAGATGGTGACATCCTGCGGCACAATCGCGATGCGCTCCCGGACAGCAGCCGGATCGGCCTCGCGGACGTCGACGCCGTCGATGGCGATGCGGCCGGTCTCGGGATCGTAAAACCGCAGGATCAACGAAAAGACCGTGCTTTTGCCGGCGCCCGAGGGCCCAACGATCGCCACCGTCTCGCCCGGCTTGACCTGAAAACTCAGGCCATGGACGGCGGCGCGGTCCGGCCTTGCCGGATAGGAGAAGGAGACATCGTCGAAGCTGATCGCGCCTTTCGCCTTGGCCGGCAGCGGCAGCGGTTCGGCGGGCGCCAGGATCGCCGGCTTCTCGTCGAGGATCTCGGTCAGCCGTTCGGCAGCACCTGCCGCCTGGGAGAGCTCACCCCAGACTTCCGACAGTGCGCCGAGCGCCCCGGCGGCAAACACCGAATAGAGCAGGAACTGGCCGAGCGTGCCGGGCGACATCGTGCCGGCAAGCACATCGCGCGAACCGAACCACAGCACCGCCACGACCGAGGAAAAGATCATGAAAATGGCAAAGAAGGTGAGGAAAGAGCGGGCGAAAATCGACGAGCGCGCCGCCTGGAAGGCGGCTTCCACCGCGGCCGAAAACCGGCCGGTGACCAGCGTCTCGTTGGTGAAGGCTTGCAGCGTGCGCACCGCGCCGATCTGCTCGCTGGCATAGGCGATCGCCTGCGCCAGCGTGTCTTGCGCCTGCCGCGACCGGCGCCGGACCGAGCGACCGAAGGCGACCAGCGGCAGCACGATCACCGGAATGGCTGCGATGACCAGGCCGGACAGTTTCGGGCTGGTGACGACCATCATCGCCACCGCGCCAAGGCCGAGGATGACGTTGCGCAGCGCCACCGAGGCGGTGGCGCCGACGGCGGATTTGACCTGCGTCGTATCGGCCGCAAGCCGCGAGACGATCTCACCCGACTGCGCCGTATCGAAAAAGGAAGGCGACAGCGTCGTGACATGGGAAAACACAGCGCTGCGGATGTCGGCAACGACCCGCTCGCCAAGCGTGATGACGAAATAGTAGCGGCCGGCCGATGCCGCCGCCAGAATGGCTGCCATCGCCACCAAAGCGGCGAAATATTCGGCGATGAAGGTGGTGCCGGACGCGCTGAAACCGTGATCGATCATGCGCCGCACGGCGAGTGGCAACGCCAGCGTGGTCGCTGCCGCGATGGCCAGCGAAATGACCGCGCCGACGACCAGTTTGCGATAGCGGGCGATGTAGGGATAGAGGCGCCTGAGCGGTCCGAGCGAGCGTCTGCGCTCGTTTTGCTCGCCGCTGATATCCGCCATGACCGTTTCCTCTGGCCGTTTCCAGGTGAGCGCTTCAATATGCGCCTGCCGCGGCCTTGTGATTCAATTCCGGCTGATGTATAGGCTCGCCGACCGTTTTAGAAGCCGTGGCTTTTCAATAGCTGCGGCTTCGAGTTTTAAAAAGGGGCGCATCGACGCAGGCCACGGGCCCGTCGGCAGCGCCACAAGCCAGGAAAAACGACAATGAAGGCTGACATCCATCCCGATTACCACACCATCAAGGTCGTCATGACCGATGGCACCGAATACATGACCCGTTCGACCTGGGGCAAGGAAGGCGATACGATGAACCTCGATATCGACCCGACCACGCACCCGGCCTGGACCGGCGGCCAGCAGACCCTGCTCGACCGCGGCGGCCGCCTGTCGAAGTTCAAGAAGCGCTTTGAAGGTTTCGGCCTCTAAGTTTTATCTGCATCGCAGAACCAGGAACCCGCCCTTGTGGCGGGTTTTTTGTTGCTGCAGCTCGCACCTGGCCTCTACCTCCCCCTTGTGGGGAGGTCGGACCGAAGGTCCGGGTGGGGGTCTGGCGCCGCCCCCACCCCGCTGCTGCGCAGCGACCCTCCCCACAAGGGGGAGGGTGGGCGCCTACCCCTCCAGCAACTCCCTCAACGCCATGCGCTTGTAGGCTTCGACCAGCCTGTCGCCCTCCTGCCGGTCGACCGAGATCGCCAGCCGCACCGCGGCCTCGCCCATCTGCCAGACCAGAAACGCCGTCGTCTCCAGCGCCACCGGATCGGCGCCGGGTTGCAGCCGCTTCAGCACCGCAGTCAGGAATTCGGCATTGGCGCGGCTGTCGGCGAGTTCGAGCTGGCGCAGCGCCTTGTCGGCCTGGGTGCCCGACCATATGTCGCGCATCACCGGCTCGGCCAGGAACAGCCGGTAGTAGATATCGACCAGCTCCGAAAACGCCTGCCGCAGACCTTCGGCGTCGCCGACATCCTTGAGTGCCGAGGAGATACAGGCCTGGCTTTCGGCGGTGTAGCGCTCGGCCAGCGCCCAGACGATCGCCCGCTTGTCGGGAAAGAACTGGTAGAGCGAACCGATCGACACCTCGGCCCGTTCCGCCACCTCACCCATGCGCATGGCGTCGCTGCCCTGCTCGGCAATCAGCGCCGAGGCGGCGGCCAGCATCCGTTCGACCCGCTCGCGGCTGCGTTGCTGCGTCGGCGCCCGCCGCGGCGATGCGACCTGTTCCTGGGCAGATGCAGGCGTTGCTGTGTCGTCCATGACTGTCTCCGGTCTCGAAAAAATTGCCAACAAGCGGCTTGACTCGCAAAATACGAGGGTTTATCACGTTTTGCAAATGTGAGGATTGCTCATATTTTCAAACAGAGGAAAACCACAATGACTGACACCAAACCAATCCTGATCCTCGGCGGCACCGGCAAGACCGGCCGTCGCCTCGCCGAGCGGCTAACCGCGCGGGGCGTTCCCGTGCGCATCGGCTCGCGCTCGGGCAGCCCGCGCTTCGACTGGGAAGTTCCCGCGACCTGGGGCCCCGCCATGCAAGGTGTGAGCGCCATCTACATCAGCTACTATCCCGATATCGCCGTGCCGGGTGCCGCCGATACCGTCGGCGCCTTCGCTAGGCTTGCAGGGGCCAGCGGCATCACCCGCCTGGTGCTGCTCTCCGGACGCGGCGAGACGGAGGCCCAGCGCGCCGAAGAGATGGTCAAGGCTTCGGGCGCCGACTGGACGATCCTGCGCTGCGCCTGGTTTTCGCAGAACTTCAGCGAGGGCTTTCTCATCGAGTCCTTGCTCGGGGGCGAAGTTGCCCTGCCGGTCGGCACTGTCGGTGAGCCCTTCATCGATGCCGACGACATTGCCGACGCCGCCTTTGTCGCGCTGACCGAACAAGGCCATGTCGGCCAGCTCTACGAACTGACCGGGCCGCGCCTGCTGACCTTCGCCGACGCGGTCGCCGAGATCGCCAAGGCGGCCGGCCGCGACATCCGCTTTATCAAGGTCTCGCATGACGAATTCACCACCGCGATGGCCGCATATGAACTGCCGCCTGAGATCACCTGGCTGCTCAACGAGCTGTTCACCGAAGTGCTTGACGGCCGCAACGAGACGTTGACCGATGGCGTCCAGCGCGTGCTCGGCCGCGCGCCGAAAGACTTTTCCGCCTACGCAAATGAAACCGCCGCAACCGGCATCTGGAGCAACTGAGATGACCAAGCTTCTTCCCGCCCTCACCATCATTGCCGCAATCGGTTCGGGCGTCGTCGGCGGCGTGTTCTTCGCCTTTTCCAACTTTGTCATGGCAGCACTTGCCCGACTGCCCGTCCCGCAAGGCATTGCAGCGATGAATTCGATCAACATCACGGTGATCACGCCTACCTTCATGACGGCGCTGTTCGGCACCGGCCTGCTCTGCCTGGTGCTTATCGCCGCCGCCATCATGGGCTGGAGCCAGTCCGGGTCGTACTGGCTGCTTGCCGGCGCGGTGATCTACCTGATCGGCAACCCGATCGTGACCATGGTCTTCAATGTGCCGCTCAACGATGCGCTCGCCGCCGTCGACCCGGCCAGCGCCAACGGCGCCGCCGTGTGGGCGAACCATCTGAGCCAATGGGTGATGTGGAACCACGTCCGCACCATCACCGCCATCGTGTCGATGGCCTGCTTCATCTTCGCATTGCTCTGAAGATGGCACGTCGCAAGTGCAAAAGACCCCGCTCAGGCGGGGTCTTTTTGCGTGTGGCCCTTTGATGTGTGACCCTTGCGATCGGAGTGGCCGAGGTCGCGATCCGGATCGATAACATCGCGAACCAGTTGCTTGAGTTTTGCTGCCTCCGGGAAACCCCCGTCGCGCTTGCGATCCCAGACCAGCACGTCGTTGCAGGAAATGGTGAAGATGCCGCCGGTGCCCGGCACCAGCGTCACTTCGCCGAGATCGGTGCCGAAAGTAGAGAGCAGCTCCTGCGCCATCCAGCCGGCACGCAGCAGCCACATGCATTGCGTGCAATAGGTGATGACGATCCGAGGTTTCTTCTGCGGCAGGCTCATTGATAGATCTCGCGCGTGCGGACGGTCGTGCCAGCGATCCGATCATGGATCGGCTCATGGCCCGACGCTATCGAAATTCCGATCCAGGCGGGCCAGACCAAAGCCAACGTAGTAACGATTTCCAGCCAGGAATAGCTCGGCGCAGGTGTCGGAACGCTCCCCCAGGTCTGAAAGGCGGACCAGGCTCCCGTCAGTACGAGGGGGAAAGCGCCGAGAAACTTGATAAGCTGTCGATGAAACGCCTTTTGCAATGGCAGGCCTCTCCTTTGCCAGTGATCCTGGTCATAGACGACGAGCACCAAAGCCCGCTTGCCGACCGATTGGCCAAAGGCCATCTCCATGACAAGAAGATAGATCGCCAGAGCGGGTAACTGGAGGAAACCCTGATCCAATGTCGTAAGTCGAAACGTCTCCTCCGAACCAACTTTGATCGAAACCGTCTCGGACTTTGCAAGCTGGGCCATCTTCGCTTTTTCGACCGCCCAATCGGCAACTGGAACGTCGAAGTTATAAGATTTGCACACTTGCCGACGTTCGGGCAACAGACCGCCATGCACCTTGCCCGACCTGCATATTTCTACGAAGTGATCCTTCACCCCACCGCCGGCCACCACGAACAGGCCAGCAACCAGAAAATAGAGGGGTATGATCACGACAAGATAGTCGATGACCAAAGCTAGGAACCGACGCCATATGCCACCCCGGCGAGGCCAAGCCATCGCAGTGGCAACTTCAATCCTGTCGCCAGTCATCTCCCCTCCCGTCGACAACTCACTGAGCTATACGTTGGGCTGGGAGTCCTTGACTACGGTGTTCCTCTACACTTCCGCGTGACGGTCAAAAACTCACGCCGCGCTGAGCTTGGCCATGGTCTCGTCGTCGACCTCGAAATTGGCGTAGACGCTCTGCACGTCGTCATCGTCCTCGAGCGTTGCCACCAGCTTCATCAGTGACTGCGCGCGCTCTTCGTCGACCGGAACATTGTTCTGCGGCTGCCAGATCGGCTTCACCGATTCGGCTTCGCCCAGCGAGGCTTCCAGCGCCTTCGACACTTCGCCCATGCTCTCGAAGGCACAGTAGATGGTGTGACCTTCCTCGTCGGACTCGACGTCATCGGCGCCGGCCTCGATAGCGGCGTCCATGACCTTGTCGGCGCTGCCGACTGAAGCTGGATAGTAGATCTCGCCGGCGCGGTTCCACATGAACGACACCGAGCCGGTTTCGCCGAGTGCCCCGCCGGCCTTGGTGAAGGCGGCGCGCACATTCGAGGCCGAACGGTTGCGGTTGTCGGTCAGCGCCTCGACGATCAGCGCCACGCCACCCGGGCCGTAGCCTTCATAGCGCACCGCTTCGTAATTCTCGGCATCGCCCATCGACGCCTTGTTGATGGCGCGCTGGATGTTGTCCTTCGGCATCGACACCGCCTTGGCGTTCTGGATCGCCAGGCGCAGGCGCGGGTTCATCGACGGATCCGGCGTCCCGCTCTTGGCGGCGACGGTGATTTCGCGCGCCAGCTTGGAAAACATTTTCGACCGCACCGCGTCCTGGCGGCCCTTGCGGTGCATGATGTTCTTGAACTGTGAATGGCCAGCCATGGCACCCCTGTCGTCTTCGGCTAGAGCATTCCGAGGCGAGGCGTTCCCGCCTCGTCCTCTGCATGCTCGAATTTAATTTTCAGAACGTCTCTCGCATGCCTGCGAAGGCATACGGCGCTCTTTGTCGGAATGGCCGGCTTATAGATAAATCGGCTCAATTCGTCCAGACACGGCGTTCACTGTGCCCCGGCGAACCAGCTTCAGTGCCCGCCGCCGGATTTCTTCTTCCGCCGCGTCAGCATGTTGAGGCCTTCGACCAGCGCGGAGAAACCCATGGCGGCGTAGATGTAGCCCTTGGGCACATGGTAGCCCATGCCGTCGGCGATCAGCGTCATGCCGATCATCAGCAGGAAGCCCAGCGCCAGCATGACGATGCTCGGGTTCTTGGCGATGAAATTGGCCAGCGGTCCGGCCGCCAGCATCATCACGCTCACCGCCACGATGACGGCGATATACATGATGGCGATCTCGTCGGTCATGCCGACGGCGGTGATGATGGAATCGATCGAGAAGACGAGATCGAGCAGCAGGATCTGGAAGATCGCGCCGGCAAGCGAGATCTGCAGCGTCTCGCCCAGCATATTGTCCTTGTGGTCTTCCGGATCGACCGTGTGATGGATTTCCTTGGTCGCCTTCCATACCAGGAACAGGCCGCCGGCGATCAGGATCAGGTCGCGCCAGGAAAAGCCGTGCCCGAAAGCGGTGAACACCGGCGTCGTCAACTGGACGATGATGGAAATGGTGGCCAGCAGCACCAGCCGCATGATCAGCGCCGCCGAGATGCCGAGACGGCGGGCGCGGGCGCGCTGCGCTTCCGGCAATTTGTTGGTCAGGATCGAGATGAAGATCAGATTGTCGATGCCGAGCACGACCTCGAGCACAATCAGCGTCAGCAACGCGACCCACGCGGTTGGATCGGAAACAAATTGAAAATGCGGCGCCAGGAATTCAATGAGCTGCATGGAGGTCGTCCCCTACGATCTAGAGCAGTGTCGCCGGCAGTTAGGTATTGCGTGCGCCCATATCAATGTCACGACCAGAAGGATGGCGCGGTTTCTTCAAGCCGCGGCCCGCGACGAAACGGCGCGATCTTCTCGGTCAGGCCCGTACGATCGGAAAGTGTGACACCGACACCGCACAATGTCGCCGGTCCGGTCGCCGCCTCGAAGCGGCCTTTCGGCACTTTCGACAGGAACCGGTTGAGCGGTTCTTCCTTGTCCATGCCGAGCGAGGAATCATAGTCGCCGCACATGCCGGCGTCGGACATATAGCCGGTGCCGCCATTGAGGATCTGGTGATCGGCGGTCGGCTGGTGCGTGTGGGTACCGATGACGAGACTGGCGCGGCCGTCGACGAAATGCGCGAAGCACATTTTCTCCGAAGTCGCCTCGGCGTGGAAGTCGATGACCACGGCGTCCGCCTGCTCGCCCAGCGGACAGGCGGCCAGCTCGCGCTCGCCGGCCTGGAACGGATCGTCGAGCTCGGGATGCATGAACACCCGGCCCATAATGTTGGCGACCAGAACGCGCGCACCGTTTTTGGCGATGTAGACGCCGGAGCCGCGCCCCGGCGTGCCCTTGGGAAAATTGGACGGGCGCAAAAAGCKCTCCTCGCGCGGCGCGAAGGCCAGCGCGTCACGCTGGTCCCAGACGTGGTTGCCAGTGGTGACGACATCGGCGCCGGCGGCAATCGTGTCGCGGAAAATGTCTTCGGTGATGCCGAAGCCGCCGGCTGCGTTCTCACCATTGACGATGACGAAGTCGAGTTTGAAATCGGATATCAGGCCGGGCAGTTGTTCCCACACTGCCGTACGTCCCGATTTGCCTACCATGTCGCCGAGGAAGAGAAGTCTCATGCCCACTTCTATCCAGAGGTATGGACGCTAGGCAAGCGCTACGGAGCGATTGGTTCTAACCCCGGCCGAAAGTGCCACGCCGCTGTTGGGACGGCTTTGCGCTGGGGCCTGCCGAAGACATCATCGGCGACGCCGGTGGGGCCTTCCGGCCCCGCAGCCAGAAGAACCAGACGTAGAGAACGGTGAAGCCGCCGGTGGCGGCCAGGAGCAGCAGCCCGCCGCGCCAGCCCTTCATCGCGGCGGTATCGAGGGTCGATGGATTGGCAGGGTTGTAATACAACTCCACCGCGTCGCCCTTGGACGCGGTGTAAAGACCAATGTCCTTTCCCTTGCCGGACCAGCTCATCGGCGCATCGTTGGCGATATAGGCGACAGCGACGTTGATGCCATTCGTGGTGAGGCCGTTTTTCTGCTTCTCGGTATAGGGACTGACATCCGTCACGGTGGCAACCGTCTGATGCCAGGCGATCTGATGGTGCAGGGCGGTTCCAACGATGTGCAATGCCATCGCGAACAGCGCCACCGCGATGAGCGCGAACGGCATCAGCAGGTAGCGTGCTAAGACAAACATGACGACCGCCATCGGCTCGGATTGTAGTGCGAAAATACTATCCGGCATGTCTTGGAAACGCGTTAATGCATGTCGCTCAAAAGTGGCCCGGCTTTGAGACAACGACATGCATCAAACCAAGATCGCGACCTTTTAAGCGAAACGGCGCAGCCCGCTCTCGGTGAGTATTTCCGGGACGATGACATCATGTGGCTCGTCCGGCACCAGCGCCACCTCCTGGCAATCGAAGGCGATGCCGATCAGCCGTGGCGGCTGGCCCTTGTCGACCAGCCTGGCGATGGCGCGGTCGTAATAGCCGGCGCCGTAGCCGATGCGGTGGCCGCGCGCATCGAAAGCGGCGAGCGGCACCAGCATCACCGCGGGGTCGAGCACCTCGGCCTCCGCATGAGGTCCCACGGTGCCGAAGCCCATCTCGACCATCGGCGCGCCGCGCACCAGTTCGCGAAAGACGATGGTGGTCTTGTCGAGAATCGCCGGCAGGCAAAGCCTGGCTCCCTTCTCGCGCAAGGCAAACATCAGCGGCCTGACGTCGACTTCCGATCGCATCGGCCAAAAGGCTGAAACGATCTGGCCGGGCTCGATAGCGAGGTGATCGCGCGCCGTCTCGGCCATCTCAAGCGCGATCTCCACCCGCCACATCGGATCGAGCGCATCGCGGCGGCCGAGAGCTTCGCGGCGCAGTTGTTTCTTCAGGTCTTTTGAGGATGTCATGCGCTGAACGATAGAAAAGGTCGGTTTCTGGCGGCGTTTTAGGAGCGACGTTTTCTACCGCATGATCCACCAAATGCGTGGATTGAGGCAAGAAGTGACGATCCACACAACCGGTGGAGAGAGCGATCCCGGGAACCTACAAAGTAGGTGGGCGCCGTATGAGAAAACCCACGGGTCTTCCCAGGGACAGCTCCCTAAGGATCGTTAAGGCCCCGGGGAAAATGTTCTCCTGCCGGGAAGCACAGACCGTCCTCCCCAATATAGGCCGCGGGTCGGCTAAGCGCCAGTGACACTGAGCCGATGTTTCCATTTCGGATGCACGCCCTTTTCGTCGCGACCGGCTCGCCCTTGCACAGGCCAGGCGGCGTCCTTACGGTCGCGATGACCAACCGAGGAGCAAGCATGCGTTTTGAAGGCACGGCGGCCTATGTCGCCGACAAGGACCTGATGGTGGCGGTCAATGCGGCGATCGCGCTGGAGCGGCCCTTGCTGGTCAAGGGCGAGCCCGGCACCGGCAAGACCGAGCTCGCCCGCCAGGTGGCATCAGCACTCGGTCTCGACCTCATCGAATGGCACGTCAAGTCGACGACGCGGGCGCAGCAGGGCCTCTATGAGTATGACGCGGTCTCGCGGCTGCGCGACAGCCAGCTCGGCGACGAGCGCTTTAACGACATCAAAAACTACATCAAGCGCGGCAAGCTCTGGGAAGCTTTTGCAGCCGGCAAGAAGGTCGTTCTTCTCATCGACGAGATCGACAAGGCCGACATCGAATTCCCCAACGATCTGTTGCTGGAGCTCGATCGGATGGAGTTCTTCGTTTACGAGACCGGCGAGACGATCCGTGCTGCCGTCCGGCCGATCGTCATCATCACCTCCAACAATGAGAAGGAGCTGCCGGACGCCTTCCTGCGCCGCTGCTTCTTCCACTACATCCGCTTTCCCGATGTCGAGACGCTGCACAAAATCGTCGACGTCCACTATCCCGGCATCAAGCAGAACCTGGTGCGCGCGGCCCTCACCCAATTCTATGAAATCCGTGACGTCCCCGGCCTGAAGAAGAAGCCGTCGACATCGGAAGCGCTCGACTGGATTCGTCTGCTGGTCGCCGACGACATCGCACCCGAAGATCTGCGCGCCGATCCCAAGAACGCGCTGCCGAAGCTGCATGGCGCGCTCTTAAAGAACGAGCAGGACGTGCATCTGTTCGAACGCCTGGCTTTCATGGCCAGACGGCAAGGTTAGGCATGTCCAAAGAATATGCGGACATAGCAGTTTCAATAACGCGATGGATCGACATCGATCCCCAACCGGGAATCGTTGAATTCGAGTTCAGCGACCGGTTTGGCCGCCAGTGGCGGTTCCACGAAAAGCAGACCTATGTTTCGTCTGAATGGCTGGATGCAAATAGCAGCTATCCTCGACCCGGTGACGTGCGTTGCTTGGTGCTATCCCGAGAGCAGGACGAGGAAGGCCGGCAGATCGCAGAAATCGATACGTTTCAACCGGACTCTGTCGAATCGCTCGAGGAGGTCCATCGCTTCGAAATCTTCGCCAGTCAGCTCCTATCGAAGCGCCAGGCAAACCAGAGCGGTTGAACGTTTGGTCGTTTCGTTAAACCGCTCCTGTATTACCCAAGACCGCCTCACCTTCTACAGGCGGGCTTCGGCCGCTCACTCGGCAGGAGCAAACTCTGTCTCCTGCGGCGCGACACGCTTCGGTCCGAAGATGACGAAGCCGATGACCGACAAAGCGAGAACGCCGATCCCGCAATAGAGCATGACCCAGCTAAAACCGTTGACCAGAGCGTCGTGCACAATGGCGCCGGAGGGATCGACGGTTGCGAGCTCAGGCGTCCCCTGCGCAAGGTCGTGGAGATTGCCGGTGGCGATCCTTTCTGCCAGCGCGCGCACCGCGGTGGGGCTCAAAGCCGTGCCAAATGCGTTGCCGAGGTAAGAGGCGATCCCCTGCGTCAGCAGCAGGCCGAGCACCGCAATGTTGATGGCGAGCGTGATCAGGCGTGCGCTGATGTCGATGCCGGACGCCATGCCGGCGCGATCCGGCGACACCGCGCCGGTCGTGGTGTTGGTGGTCGGCGAATTGGTGAGGCCGATGCCGATGCCGGCGATCAGCGTGCCGGGCAGCATGGTCAGCCAGGTCGCGCCTTCGAGCCCGGAGCCGATCCACATGGCGATGAAGCCGATGCCCAATGTCAAAAGGCCGAGCGGGATGGCGATCCGCGCCTGGTAGCGGGCGCGAATACGCTCGGCGATCGGCGGCATCACCATGAAGGGCAGCGTGTAGACGAGCAGCAGCAATCCGGTCGTCGTGCTGTCATAGCCGAGCACACCGGAGTAATAGATCGGCAGATAGATGATGAACGGCCAGTAGCTGAAATTCATGCCGATAGCGCCCATGATCGCACCCGAAAACTGGCGGATGCGGAACACTGAAAAATCGAACATCGGATAGGCATTGACCTTCTCGGCGACGAGGAAAGCAATGAAGGCCGCCAACGACGCGGCAATCACGCCGATACGGGCGGTGGCTCCGAGGTCTGCACCTTGCGTGATCAGATAGGAGAAGCCGAACACTGCCGCCGACAGCGTCAGCATGCCCGCCCAGTCAAGCTTCTGGGCGTTGTGATCGCGCGATTGCGTGACGCCGGCGCCGATGAAGGCAAGCGCCAGGATCGACAGCGGCACATGGATGAGGAACACCCACTGCCAATTCGACAGCGCCACGATCAGGCCGCCGATGGCTGGCCCGAAACCGAGCCCGATGCCCGCGACGACGCTCCAGGCGACAAAAGCCCTGCCGCGCGCCTTTCCGTCCTGGAACTGGTGCGACAGCACCGCCACGCTGCAGGTCAGCATCGCGCCGCCGGCAAGGCCTTGCAGAAAGCGGGCGGCGATCAGCAGCGGCGCGCTGGGGGCGAGACCGCACAGCAGCGAGGCGAGGCCGAAGGCGACGGTGGTGATCACCATCACGCTCTTGCGGCCGAACCGGTCAGCCAATGTCCCCGTCGCCATCAGCACCGTCGTGCAGGCAATGGTGTAGGCATTCATGATCCACTGCAGGTCTTTGAAATCGGCGGCGAGCACGCTTTCCAGTTTCGGCAGGATTACCGGCACGCTGGAGATTTCGAGCCCGAACAGCAGCGACGCCAGGCACACGCCGGTCAGCGCAATGGTGTTTCGTTGAATTGGCAACGGCATATCGATCTCTCTCCATCGGAACATGGGCGGCGATGCTCTTCAAACCGCGATCAGCCTGAAATAGAGGAGACTTGATCATGAAAAAAGGCTATGGTTGGCTATATCAGAAATGACAAATTGGCATGCTGCCAATGGAAGGTTGTAAATGACCAGCCTCGATGTCGATGCCGTCCGCACCTTCGTGATGGTGGCCGACCTGCAGAGCTTCACCCGTGCCGCCGCAGCGCTTGGCAGCACCCAGGCAACGATCAGCGTCAAGCTGCGCCGGCTCGAGGAAAAGCTCGGGGCGCGGTTGATTGAACGCACACCGCGCCGCGTCAGCCTGTCGGCCAAGGGCGCCGTGTTCCTGCCCTCCGCACGCGATTTCCTGGCCGCGCATGAGCGCGCCATGGCCGAGTTTGCCGAAGCCCCTTGCCGGCTCGCGCTCGGCTTTGTCGATCATGTCGCCGGCCCCGAGCTTTCCGTCCTGATCGCCCAGCTCCACGCGCACGATCCATCGCTCACGCTGAGTTTGAGGATCGACACCAGCACCATTCTCAAAGAGGCGTTCGATCGCGGCGAACTCGATGCGATCATCGTACACCGCGAAGGCGACAGCCGCCCGGGCCGGACCTTGTCGCGCAATCACTATGGCTGGTTCGCGACCCCCTCCTTCGAATGGCAGCGTGGAACGCCGCTGCGCCTGGCGCTTCTGAGCACAATATGCAGCTGCCCGGATCGTGTGCGGGCGGTCGAGACGCTGGACAAGGCAGGCATCGCCTGGGAAGAGGCCTTCGTCGGCGGCGGCGGCGCGGCCGTCAACATTGCGGTGTCGGCGGGCTTTGCCATTTCGGCGCTGGCCCACCGCGTCGTTCCTCCCGGCCTGGTCGAGGTTGGCCGCAAGCTTGGCCTGCCGCCGCTTGACCCGTCCGAAGTGGTCCTGCATTCACACACACTGGCGCCGCGGGCGCGTGAGGCGCTGCATGTGCTGGCGACCGCATTTCGCGAGTACAAATCGGCGGCTGCCTAGGCCAAGCTGTGCGATCTGATTCCGTCGCAAGGGATCGGGCTTTGGAGGAAGCAAAATGACCGAGATCACTGTCCGCCCGCTGGCGCAGTCCGACCATGCCGACTGGCGGCGGCTGTGGACCGCCTATCTCACCTTCTACGAAACCAAGCTGCCGGACGAGGTCTACGATATCACCTGGAAGCGGCTGTTCACGGCAGGCGAATTCGAGCCGAAAGGTTTTATCGCCACCCTCGACGGCAAGGCCGTCGGCCTGACCCACTATCTCTATCACCGCTCCGGCTGGTCGGAGAAAAACAACTGCTACCTGCAGGACCTGTTCGCCGACCCCGACGTGCGCGGCAAAGGCATCGGTGCGGCGCTGATCAAGGCCGTGCGGGACGAGGCAGGCAAGATCGGCGTCAAGAACGTCTACTGGATGACCCACGAAACCAACGCCACCGCGCGCAAGCTCTACGACCATGTGGCGCGGCGGACGGGCTTCATCGAGTATGATCTGCTGTAATGAAGTCGCCGGCAGAGCGCGCTCGGCTGATCTGGAACGCTGACCGATTTGCAGCGTTGGAGCGCATATCTGCCGCCTTGCAGGAAAGCGAGTTCCAACCGCTCTATGCCAACTACATCGGATATGTCGAATTGCGGGAGCGTGGGCTAAGAAGACAATCCTTCGCGCTGCTCGATGCCTTCATCGAGCAGATTGCATCGGATCCATTTGAAGTTCGACTGTCAGTCGTCCGGCATCTCATCGGAGCAATCGAAGCCTACTGGGATCGTTGGCCCGCACCGGACAACTGGCAAATGCCTGAACAACTACTGCGGCGCCTGATTGGGCCGCTGTGGCAGGAATGGCGGCAGCGGGAGCCCTCCAATCCAGAAGCTTGGGTTTATGGCTTTGGCACTCTGTCCTCTGACGTCGATGGCACGGAGGTCGCATTTCTGCTGGACCCAACCAATCCACGCTATCAATACGCTCACCTGGATGGCCTATGTCGGCAGTTGAAATACGAACTTCACGAACTCCGGCACATTGAACGTATTCTCTGCGTCCCGGAGTATTTCAGCGAGTTGACCAATTTGGTGTCTGCTGTTGCGCAAGCTATCGGCGGCAACATGGCAGATGAGGTCATGCAAACGCCTGCAAAACTAAACGAATTGGCCGCCGCCTATCGCGACCATCGGGAGGATAGCGGCACTTTCCTGCAGGAACTCCTGCTGCTCGGCCGCCAGGATCTCGTTGACTTCCCCATACTGCCTGCCAGACGATGGTTCCGCGTTTTGCCAACTTTCCTCTTTGGTCAATAGCCATGTTCCTCCCCTTCTTTCTCGAACTGAAGGCCGCGCGGGTTCCCGTTTCGCTCCGGGAATATCTGTCGCTGCTGGAGGGGCTGGAGGCCGGGTTGGTCGACTATGACGTCGAGGGTTTTTATTACCTCGCCCGCGCCGCCCTGGTGAAGGACGAGCGTCATATCGACCGCTTCGATCAGGTATTTGCACATGTCTTCAAGGGCATCGAGGCACTCACCAGCCCCGATGCTGTCGATGTCGCCAACATCCCTGAGGAATGGCTGCGCCGGCTCGCCGAGAAGCACCTGACCGAGGAAGAGAAAAAACTGGTCGAGGCGCTCGGTGGTTTCGAGAAGCTGATGGAGACCTTGAAGCAGCGGCTCGAGGAACAGAAGGGCCGCCACCAGGGCGGCTCGAAATGGATCGGCACCGGCGGCACCTCACCTTTCGGCGCCTATGGCTACAATCCCGAAGGCGTGCGCATCGGCCAGCATGAAAGCCGCAACCGCCGTGCAGTGAAAGTCTGGGACAAGCGTGAGTTCAAAAATTTCGACGACGCGGTCGAGCTCGGCACCCGCAACATCAAGGTGGCGCTGAAGCGCTTGCGCCGCTGGGTGCGCGAGGGCGCGGAGGAAGAGTTAGATCTGCCCGGCACCATTCACGCCACTGCCGAGCACGGCTATCTCGATGTGCAGACGCGGCCTGAACGGCGCAACGCCGTAAAGCTTCTGATGTTCTTCGATGTCGGTGGCTCGATGGACGACCACATCAAAGGCGTCGAGGAGCTGTTTTCGGCCGCTCGCGCCGAATTCCGCCAGCTCGAGTATTTCTACTTCCACAACTGCCTCTATGAAGGCGTGTGGAAGGACAATCGCCGCAGGCATGCCGAGACGATTCCGACCTTCGACCTGCTTCACAAATACGGCCCGGACTACAAGGTGATCGTCGTCGGCGACGCCTCGATGAGCCCCTACGAGATCGCCCATCCCGGCGGCTCGGTCGAACACTGGAACCCGGAAGCGGGTGCGGTCTGGCTCGGCCGCCTGTTACAGCAATGGCCGAATGCGGTCTGGCTGAACCCTGAAAACCCCAAGAACTGGGGCTTTACGCATTCGATCGCTATGATCCGCGATATCTTCGGCGGCCGCATGTTCCCGCTGACGCTGGCCGGGCTGGAGGGCGCGACGAAACAGCTTTCACGCAAGCATTGAGGCTCCGGCACATCGTTGCGCTGGTCGAACCAGTAACAAACCCCTATCTCTAAGCGAATACAGCTTGCAACCAACAACAAGCCGCCAAGGCTGAGGAGATCAAATGGACACCCACACCTATCCCGTTACCCGCACCGACGCCGAGTGGCGTGCCCGGCTGACGCCGGAGCAATATGCCGTCATGCGCGGCCATGGCACCGAACGTCCCGGAAGCTGCGCCCTGCTCTATGAAAAGCGCGCCGGCACGTTTTCCTGCGTCGGCTGCGACCAGCCGCTGTTTGAATCCAAGCTCAAGTTCGAGAGCGGCACCGGCTGGCCGAGCTTTAACGACCCGGTGCCCGGTTCGGTCGAAAACACCGTCGACCGCAGCTACGGCATGGTCCGCACCGAATGCCACTGCTCGCGCTGCGGCAGCCATCTCGGCCATGTCTTCGATGACGGCCCGCCGCCGACCGGCCTGCGCTACTGTATCAACGGCGTGGCGCTGAAATTCGAGCCGGCGGCTTAAAGCAATTCCAGGAAAAGTGTGAGCGGTTTTCCGTCCGGAATTGCGTCAAAACAACAGCTAACCGGTCATCATCTCTTGCAAAGGGCGGCTCCGCCGCCCTTTTTCGTGCCCGGCTGGCGTTTCAGACGACGACCACCAGGATCAGCCAGAGCGCGGAGCCGAGCATCATCACCGAGGCCTTTGCGCCGCCGGCCTTTTCCGCAATTCGCCAGACGGCCAGCGTCAGGAAGATGTTGTAGGGCACCGGCGCGAAATGTACGGCCAGCACCACTACCAGCGGCAGCTTCAGCCCGAGCAGGATGAGCGCGACCACTGACGACGCGACGTTGATCGCAGTGCCGACAACAACCATGTCGCGCCAGAACAGCCGGTCGAGCGGTACCAGCCCTTGCCAGCGCGAGCCGAAGAAGGACCCGATGGCGGATATCATATCTTGCTCGGCCCCAGCACCTCGGCGACGGCGCGCTCGAAGCGAGAGCATTCCGTCACCAGCCAATCGGCCATGGCCGGCCAATTGTCCTCGGCAAAGCAGTTCACCCGCCATATCGAATTGATGCCGAGGCCCTCGCTGCTCTGTTCCGGTCTGAGTTTCAGCCTGTCTTCGATTGCCGGCTGGAAAGGCTTCAGCCGCGACCAGCTTTGTGTGGCGCCGAACTTCTCGTTGCGGCCGAAGAAGACGCCGACATGGTTCTGCGCCGGCGCGACATACATGGACAGGACCAGGGCGAAGTCCGGCAGCCCGCGCTGCCAGAACCAGGGTCCGCGCCGCGCCATGGATGCGCGTTCCTCGGGATGCCGTTCGGCGAACAGCGCCCAGAAGCTGCGTTGGCGGAATTCAGAGGCGCGGCGGGCGCCAAAGTCGAATTCGCTCATGGTTCAACCTGTCGAAGGGCGCCGCTACCGGCGCCCGGAGGCTGCGACCAGCCTTACACCATGCCGAGCGCGGCCATATACAGATCGAGGATGGCGTCCTCTTCCTGCCGCTCGGCCTGGTCCTTCTTGCGCAGCCGGATGATAGTGCGGATCGCCTTGGTGTCGAAGCCGGTGCCTTTGGCCTCGGCGAACACTTCCTTGATGTCGTCGGCGATGGTCTTCTTTTCTTCCTCGAGCCGCTCGATGCGCTCGATGAAGGCGCGCAACTGGCCGGCGGCAACAGTCTGGCTGGTATCTGTGATGTCGTCGGCCATGTTTTTTCTCCGCTAATTTCTAAGCACCGCGATTCTGCCGCGGCGAAATTGGAGCGGGTTCGATGCCCGAGCGGGCGCGGCGGGTCAAGCCATTATCGATGCTTCGTGGACGGCTGCTGCCAACCGTCCCCTTCATAATGACGCGCCTTAAGGCGTGTTGAGATTCAGGTCAGGCCGAGCCGAAAACTGTGGCTTCCGAGAACCGGCCTACGCCGTCCGGAGCCTTTCATAGAGCGGAGGCACTTATGAGGGCTTCGGCCGGCGAAGGCCGGAGCGGAGCGTACTTTTCGTACGTGAGCACCGGAAGCGCAGGAAGCCGCTGTTTGCAGGCCGGCCTCACCTGAATATCAATACGCCTCAGGTGAAGGCGATCAACAGATCCTTGGCATCGATCTGGTCGCCGGCCTTGACCAGCACTTCGGCCACTGTGCCGTCGCGCTCGGCATGCAGCGCCGTCTCCATCTTCATGGCTTCGATCGACAACAGCACGTCGCCGGCCTTGACCGCCTGGCCGGGGGCAACTGCAAGCGCGGAGACCACGCCCGGCATCGGCGCGCCGACATGCGCCTCATTGCCGGGCTCGGCCTTGCGCCGTGCCTTGGCGGCGGACGCACCATGCGCCCGGTCCGGAACCTTGACCCTGCGCGGCTGACCGTTGAGCTCGAAGAACACGGTGACCATGCCCTTCTCATCGACATCGCCGATCGCAAGGCAGCGCACCACAAGGGTCTTGCCTTTCTCAATGTCGAGGAAGATCTCGTCCTCGGACTTCATGCCGTAGAAATAGGTCGGCGTCGGCAAGACGCTGACCGGCCCGTAGGTCTCCTGCGCGGCGGCGAAGTCGGTGAACACCTTCGGATACATCAGCCAGGACGCGAATTCGTACTCCGAGAGCGTGCGCTCCAGCTTCGCCTCGATCTCCTTGCGGCTGGCCTTGAGATCGGCCGGCTTGAGCAGCGAGCCCGGTCGCACGGTGATCGGCTTGTTGTCCTTCAGCGCCTTCTTCTGCAGCTTCTCAGGCCAGCCGCCCGGCGACTGGCCGAGATCGCCGCGCAGCATCGAGACGACAGAGTCCGGGAAGGCGATGTCCTTGGCCGGGTTTTCGACATCGGCGACGGTCAGGTCCTGGCTCACCATCATCAGCGCCATGTCGCCGACCACCTTGGACGACGGCGTCACCTTGACGATGTCGCCGAACATCAGGTTGACGTCATGATAGGCTTGGGCCACCTCGTGCCAGCGCGTCTCCAGCCCGAGCGAACGCGCCTGCTCCTTGAGGTTGGTAAACTGGCCGCCCGGCATCTCGTGCAAATAGACCTCAGAGGCGGGCCCCTTGAGATCGCTTTCGAAGGCAGCGTACTGGTTGCGCACTGCTTCCCAATAGAAGGAAATGTTGCGGATCCATTGCGGGTCGAGGCCGGGATCGCGCTCGGTTCCCTTCAGCGCCTCGACGATCGAGCCGAGGCAAGGCTGCGAGGTGTTGCCGGAGAAGGAATCCATCGCCGCATCGATGGCGTCGACGCCGGTTTCGACCGCCGCCAGCACCGTCGCCGCCGACAGGCCTGACGTGTCGTGGGTGTGGAAGTGGATCGGCAAATCGGTCGCCTCGCGCAGCGCCTTGAACAGCACGCGTGCGGCAGCCGGCTTGAGCAGCCCCGCCATGTCCTTGACGGCGATGATGTGGGCGCCGGCGGCCTGCAATTCCTTGGCCAGCCCGACATAGTATTTGAGGTCGTATTTGGCGCGTGCCGGATCGAGGATGTCGCCGGTGTAGCAGATCGCCGCTTCGACCAGCTTGCCCTCGGCGCCCACCGCGTCCATGGCGACGCGCATGTTCTCGACCCAGTTCAGGCAGTCGAAGACGCGGAACAGGTCGACGCCGCCGCTCGCCGCTTGGCGAACGAAATGCTGCACCACATTGTCGGGATAGTTGGTGTAGCCGACGCCATTGGCGCCGCGCAGAAGCATCTGCAGCAAAAGGTTCGGGGCGGCCTCGCGCACTTTGCTCAGCCGCTCCCACGGATCCTCGGTGAGGAAGCGCATGGCGACGTCGAAGGTGGCGCCGCCCCAGCATTCCAGCGACAACAGCCGCGGCAGCGCCCGCGCATAGGTGCCAGCAATACCGGCAATGTCATGCGTACGCATGCGGGTGGCGAGCAGCGACTGATGGCCGTCGCGCATGGTCGTATCGGTGACCAGCACCTCTTTTTGCTCACGCATCCAGGCGGCAAATTTCTCCGGGCCGAGCACGTCGAGCTTCTGCTTGCTGCCACCAGGCACATTGCCGTTGAGATAGGGCACGACGGGCGCGGCCGCATCGGCCTTCGGCATCGGCCGGCCGCGGGTTTCGGGATGACCGTTGACCGACACGTCGGCCAGGTAGTTGAGCAGCTTGGTGGCGCGGTCCTGCCGCTTGACCTGCTGGAACAATTCCGGCGTCGTGTCGATGAACTTGGTCGTATAGGAATTGTCGGCGAAGCTCGGGTGATTGATGATCGCTTCGAGGAAGGTGAGGTTGGTGGCGACGCCGCGGATGCGGAATTCGCGCAGCGCCCGGTTCATGCGGGCGATCGTCTCGGCCGGCGTCGGCGCCCAGGCCGTCACCTTCTCCAGCAGCGGGTCGTAGAAGCGGGTGATGACCGCGCCCGAATAGGCGGTGCCGCCATCCAGCCGGATGCCGAAGCCGGTGGCGCCCCGATAGGCAGTGATGCGGCCATAATCCGGAATGAAATTATGTTCGGGATCTTCGGTGGTGATGCGGCACTGCAGCGCGTGGCCGTTCAGCCTGATGTCGGCCTGCGCCGGCACGCCCGACTCTTTCGTGCCGATGGCGAAACCGTCGAGGATGTGGATCTGCGCCTTGACGATGTCGATGCCGGTCACCTGCTCGGTGACGGTGTGCTCGACCTGGATGCGCGGATTGACCTCGATGAAGTAGAATTTGCCGGTGTCGGCGTCCTGCAGGAATTCCACCGTGCCGGCGCCGATATAGCTGGTCTCGCGCGCGATCTTGAGCGCATAGCCGCAAAGCTCCTGGCGCAATGCCTCGCTTAGATAGGGTGCCGGCGCCCGTTCGACGACCTTCTGGTTGCGGCGCTGGATCGAGCAGTCGCGCTCGAACAGATGCACCGCGTTGCCGTGGGTGTCGCCGAGCACCTGGACCTCGACATGGCGGGCGCGCTCGATCAGCTTTTCGAGATAGACCTCGTCCTTGCCGAAGGCAGCCTTGGCCTCGCGCTTGCCTTCGGTCACCTCGCGCAGCAGGTCGGCTTCCGAGCGGATCGCGCGCATGCCGCGGCCGCCGCCACCCCACGACGCCTTGAGCATGATGGGATAGCCAACCTCGGCAGCAAGCCTCTTGATCGCCTCTGCGTCGTCCGGCAGTGGGTCGGTCGCCGGAATCACCGGGACGCCGACCTCGATGGCGAGATTGCGCGCGGCGACCTTGTTGCCGAGCCGGCGCATCGTGTCGGGCTTCGGCCCAATAAACGTGATGCCGGCCTTAGCGCAGGCATCTGCGAATTCGGGGCTCTCCGACAAAAGGCCATAGCCCGGGTGGATGGCGTCAGCGCCGGACAGCTTGGCGACGCGGATCACTTCCTCGATCGACAGGTAGCTTTCGATCGGCCCCATGTCCTTGTTGAGATGCGGCCCGCGCCCGACCTGATAGCTTTCATCGGCCTTGAACCGGTGCAGCGAATATTTGTCCTCCTCGGCCCAGATCGCCACGGTTTTGAGGCCGAGCTCGTTGGCCGCGCGAAAGACGCGGATGGCAATTTCGGACCGGTTGGCGACGAGGATCTTCGTGATGGCCAAGGAAGAAGGCTCCGGACAGGGAGGGATGGGGGCTCAGCAATGATTAACGCGAAAATGCTGCAGTGCAACCAAAATCGAGGGACGATTAAACCGATTTAAATGGATTCTAGCACCGCAAAGCGAAAGACTGCGTGCGAATGGCGTCGCCAAGTGACGCGAATTGTCATCCCGCGCACAATCCGCTTCCGGCTAACGGTTGTTTTTTAGCCAACGCAACCGCTCCGTCTCCGACCGGTCAAAGAAAAATGCCCGGCGCAAGCGCCGGGCATTTCGTAGAGGTTGAGCTAAATCGATCAGCCCTTCGGCAGCCAGGTGATCTTGCCGTCCGGACCCTTCTTCCACTCGTACATGATGTAGCCCGGGAGCTTCGGATCGCCCTTCTCGTCATAGGCGAGGTCGCCCAGAACGGTCTTGAACGGACCCTTCTCATGCATCGCCTTCGCCACTTCCACCGGGTCATTCGACTTGGCCACGGCAGCGGCCGCAGCAATGACCTGCATGGCAGCGTAGGAGTAGAGCGTGTAGGCTTCCGGCTCAAAGCCCTGGGCGCGGAACTTCTCGACCAGTGCCTTGTTCTCGGGGATCAAGCGCGGATCCGGACCGAAGGTGTTCAGCGTGCCGATAACCGCGTCGCCGGCGATCGCAGCCAGCTCGTCGGTGACGATGCCGTCGCCCGACATCAGGGTTGCCTTGAGGCCCTGGTCAGCCGACTGGCGGATGATCAGGCCGGCTTCGGTGTGCAGGCCGCCCCAATAGATCAGGGTGACGCCGGCGTCCTTCATCTTGGCGATCAGCGCCGAGAAGTCCTTATCGCCGACATTGACGCCTTCGTACATGACTTCCGTCAGGCCGGCTGCGTTCATTGCCTTCTTGGTCTCATCGGCAAGGCCCTGACCGTAGGGGGTCTTGTCGTGGATGACGGCAACCTTGGCATCCTTGAAGTTGGCCGCAATATAGGCGCCGGCGATGCCGCCCTGCTGGTCGTCGCGTCCGCAGGTGCGGAACACGTTCCACAGGCCGCGCTCGGTGAATTTCGGGTTGGTCGCAGCCGGGGTCACTTCGACAATGTTGTTGTCGACATAGACTTCCTGCGACACCGGAATCGAGACGCCCGAGTTGAAGTGACCGACCACGAACTTGACGCCGTCGCCGACGAACTTGTTGGCGACCGAGATGCCTTGCTTCGGATCGGAGACGTCGTCGCCGACTTCAAGCTTGATCTGCTCGCCATTCATGCCGCCTGCTGCGTTGATATCGGCGACAGCCGCTTCCGCACCCTTCTGCAGCTGCGCACCGAAGGCCGCATTCGGACCGGTGATCGGACCGGCGACGCCGACGAGGACATCAGCCCATGCGTTACCGCCGAACGCGACAAGCGCGGTCAGGGCAACGGCGGACAAAAGTGATTTCTTCATTTAAACGCTCCCATTTACGAGGTGGGCGTGGATGATACTTTCATGCGATGCCCACCCTTATCGCAGAAAGTGTACTTTGCCGATTTTCAGGCCCTTGTCACGCCGATTCATCCCCGAGACGGCGTTAATGGTGAACGTCAAGCTTTCGGTTTCCAGCTTAAGATCGAAGCCCGTTCGTAAAGCCAATTATACTGCGTCACCATCTGGTTGGTGCGCGTGTATTGATAGCCGACAAACCCCAATATCATGAGCACGATTGTGTCCACGACATAGTATTGCAGTGAAAACATCGTGCCGCCGAACAGGGCATGATGAATGAACCTTATGCCGATGCCGAGCCCCAGCAGATAGACGAACAGCACCGGCAGGCTGCGCCATGTCTGGGCGCTGGCCTTACCGGTCATCCATGCCGCCCAGCCGCCGAGCAGGCAGGTGACGAAGAAGAACTGCCAGATGGAAGGTTCCTCGTGAAGAATGCCTTGCATGGTGAAGACTCCTGAAATCAGTGATGGCCGCCTTCGAGATAGGCCGCGCGCACTTCCGGATTGGCGAGCAATTCCTTGCCGGTGCCGCTCATGGTCACGTTGCCGTTGACCATGACATAGCCGCGCGTGGCGAGCTTGAGCGCGCCGAAGGCGTTCTGCTCGACCAGGAACACGGTCAGCCCTTGCGTGCGATTCAGCTCGCGGATGGCGTCGAAGATCTGCTTGACGATCAGCGGCGCCAGGCCAAGCGACGGTTCGTCGAGCAGGAGCAGCTTCGGCCGCGCCATCAGCGCGCGTCCGATCGACAGCATCTGCTGCTCGCCGCCCGACAGCGTGCCGCCGCGCTGGGCGATGCGCTCCTTGAGGCGCGGGAACAGCGTGAACACCTTCTCGGCATCCTCGTCATAGTGCTTGAGGTTGTCGAGACCGGCGCCCATCTGCAGGTTTTCCATCACCGTCATGCGCGGGAAAATGCGCCTGCCTTCCGGCGACTGCGCGATGCGCATGCGTGCGATCTCGTGCGTCGGCATCTGGGTGATGTCGGTGCCGGCGAAAGTGATGGTGCCGGAACGGGCCCGCGGCGCTCCGAAGATGGTCATCATCAGCGTCGACTTGCCGGCGCCGTTGGCGCCGATCAGGGCGACGATCTCGCCCTGGTTGACGTGCACATCGACGCCGTTCAGCGCCTTGATGTTGCCGTAGTAGGTCTCGACGCCCTTGATGTCGAGCAGCTTAGTCTCGGCCATCATTTACGCCCTCCGCGCGGCTTGGATGTCGGGGATTTCCCGGCGGGCTTGGCCGTTGCCCGCTCGGTCGGTTTTCTCGGCGCGGTGTTGGCCCTTGCATCGAACTGAGCGGCCTTCGAGGCTCCCTTCGACACCGTGACCCGCTCGCCCTCGCTGTGGCCGATCGTGTCGCTCACCGGGCCGGCGAGATAGGACGACGACGTGCCTGGTCCGTGCGCCGTATCAGGCCCGATGTCCAACTGCTCGATGACGTCTTCATCGCCGACCTCGGTCAGCACCGTCTCGACCTCCTCGTCGTCGACGCCGAGATAGGCGGCGATGACGCGCGGGTCGGTGCGCACCGATTGCGGGCTGCCGTCGGAAATCTTGCGGCCATATTCGAGCACCACGACATGGTCGGAGATCTGCATGACCACCGACATGTCGTGCTCGATCAGCAGGATCGAGGTGCTGCTCTTGATGTCCATCAGCAGCGAATTGAGCGCTGCCGATTCCTTCGGATTGAGACCGGCCGCCGGCTCGTCGAGACACAGAAGCTCGGGCCCCGTGCACATGGCGCGCGCGATCTCGAGCCGCCGCTGCGCACCATAGGGCAGGTCGCCGGCCGGGTCGTCGGCGCGATCGACGAGATCAGCCTTCTCCAGCCAGTGCTTGGCAAGCTCCACCGATTCGGCCGAGGCCCTGCGGTAGCCGCCGATCCCGAACAGGCCCAGGATCGTATAGCCCGATGCCTTCATCAGCTTGTTGTGCTGGGCAACCAGCAGATTCTCCAAGAGCGTCATGCCCGAGAACAGGCGGATGTTCTGGAAGGTACGCGCCACCTTGGCGCGCGCCGGGATTTCGTGGTTGGGCAGGCGCTCGAGCAGGAAGCTCGAGCCGTCCTGCCGGTTCAGTGTGATCATGCCTTCGGACGGCTTGTAGAAGCCGGTGATGCAGTTGAACACGGTGGTCTTGCCGGCGCCGTTGGGTCCGATCAGCGCGGTGATCTCGCCGCGCTTGGCCTGGAACGACAGGTCGCCGATGGCGACCAGGCCGCCGAACTTCATCGACAGATGCTCGACCTGGAGGATGGCGTCTTTCATGCCCGGATTGGCCTTCTGAATCGAACTCGCATTCATCAGCCGTGTCCTTCCTTGGTGAAGGAAGAGGAGACTGCTCTTCGCTCCTTGAGGAAGGCTGTCGGTTCACGACTGCCGACGAAGCCGCGCGGCTTCCAAAGCATGACGATGACCATGGCCATGCCGAACAGAAGCATGCGGTAAAGCTCCGGCGTGAAGTCCTTGCCGAAGACCTGCTTGAGGAAGTCGAGCTCGCGCAACGCCTCAGTGCCGCCGATCATCACCATTGCGGCGACGGCAATGCCGACCAGCGAGCCCATGCCGCCGAGCACGACGATGGCCAGGATGATCGCCGATTCCAGGAAGACGAAGGATTCAGGGCTGACGAAACCTTGCCGTGCGGCGAAGAAGGCGCCTGCAAAACCGCCGAACATGGCGCCGGTGGCAAAGGCGGTGAGCTTGGTGGTGGTGGTGTTGATGCCGAGCGAGCGGCAGGCGATCTCGTCCTCACGCAGCGCCTCCCAGGCGCGGCCGACCGGCATGCGCCGGAGCCGGATCGTGACGAAGGCGGTAAGCAGCGCCAGCGCCAGGATCAGATAGTAGAGGAAGATCTTGTAGTAGGCGCTCGACTGGGCGATGTGCAGCACCTTGCCGATATAGTTCGGGTCCGCCGAATTGAACGTCATCAGGCCGAAGAAGGTGACTTTCGGGATACCGGAGATGCCGGCGGAGCCGTTGGTGACTTCACGCCAGTTGATCAGCACCAGGCGGATGATCTCGCCGAAGGCCAGCGTGACGATCGCCAGATAATCGCCGCGCAGCCTGAGCACCGGAAAGCCGAGCATCACGCCCCAGAAGGCGGCCATGGCGCCGGCGGCCGGCAGCAGGATCCAGAACGACAGGCCATAATGCGAACCGAGCAGCGCATAGGCATAGGCGCCGACCGCGTAGAAGGCGACGTAGCCGAGATCGAGCAGGCCGGCGAGGCCGACGACGATGTTCAGCCCCCAGGCCAGCATCACATAGATCAGGATCTGGATGCCAAAATTGTCGATCCACTTCAGCGAGCCCTGCAGCCCGCCGACGAACGACCACGACATCAGCGTCAACACGCCGACGACCAGGATCGGATAGAGCACCAATGCGGTGATCCCGAGCTTGGTGAAATTGTCATGGATGTAGGCGCGGAAGTAAAAGATCACGCAGGCCAGTGCATAGATGACGGCCAGCGCGCGCAGGAACTGCAGATAGCCGGCCAGACCATCGCCCAACAGCCCCGGCAAGGCGCCGCCGAACACGAACAGCACCCCCGCCAGCACGATGGCCCCAATGAAGGCTGGAAGCAGGAAGAAGCGCGACGCCACGCTGGCCGGCAACAGGCCGGTGGCGACATTGGCGATCTTCTGATTGGCCATGAAGGGCTGGCCATAGGCAATGTAGAGAAAGCGGCCAAGCATGGTCAGCACGACCACGGTGATGAGCAGCCACCAGCGCGTCACCAGGATCAACTGGTTGCTGATGTTCTGGTCGGTCTTCAGGCCGATGAAGAGAACGAACAGGCCCAGCGAGATGGCGCCGGCATAGAGCGCCTCACGAAATGCGCGCTGCACGGGGGAGGCGACGGTGTCGCGCTCCGAGGATACGGTAACCGCCATTGTCTCAGACCTTTTCGACTTCTGGCCGGCCCAAAATGCCGGAAGGCAGGAAGATCAGCACGATCGCCAGGATGGAGAACGCCGCGACGTCCTTGTAGTCGATCGAGAAATAGGCCGACCACATGCTCTCGATGAAGCCGATCAGCAGCCCGCCGAGCACCGCGCCCGGCAGAGACCCGATGCCGCCGAGAACGGCCGCGGTGAAGGCCTTGACCCCCGGCACGAAGCCGTCGGAGAAGGCGATGACGCCGTAATACATCAGGAACAGCGTGCCGGCGACGGCCGCAAGGGCGGCGCCCATGATGAAGGTGATCGAGATCGTACGATCGACATCGACGCCGAGAAGTGCAGCCATCTTGCGATCCTGTTCGCAGGCGCGCTGGGCGCGGCCAAGCGAGGTCCTGTTGACCAGGTACCAGAACAGCGCGAGCAGCAGCGCGGTGACGATGACGATGATGATCTGCTTCAGCGATATGCTGATGCCGTTGATGTTGTAGACCTGGCTGACCATCGGCGGGATCGGCTTGTTGCGCGGACCCTGCGTCACCTGGATGAAGTTCGACAGCGCGATCGACATGCCGATGGCGGTGATCAGCGGCGCCAGCCGGAACGAACCGCGCAGCGGCCGGTAGGCCACCTTCTCGATCGTCCAGTTGTAGAGGCTGGTGAGCAGCATCGCCACGATCATCATGATCAGCAGCGCCAGGACGACCGGCACCGAATAGAACAAGGAGCCGAGGATGAGGAAGACGACGAGGGCGGCGAATGCCCCGACCATGAAAATGTCGCCGTGGGCGAAGTTGATCATGCCGATGATGCCGTAGACCATCGTGTAGCCGATTGCGATCAGCCCATAGATCGATCCCAGCGTCAGCCCATTGATAAGCTGCTGGACAAAGTACTGCATGTGTACATGGCTCCCCTGGAATGTCGCCCATGCAGACGCATTCCTTTTCGTATTTCCCCTAGTCGTAAAGTTTCGAGCCCGGATTGCAACGTGATTTTTCAAACGTCGTGCGTGTTTTGCCGGCACGCCTTCCGATTGCCCGTTTTTTGCTCCCGACCCCTGGACTATCGCGGACCCTATCATTGGCATAACGCAATGTCTTTGACGATTCAGCCGGACGATGCACCTCATTTCGAAGAAATCACCGTCAAAATTAGGTGTTGAGACGAATCCTTGCGTTGTTGAGAGGCTTCGTTTTTTAGCCACATTCCTTTCCACAGAGGCAAGATTCTTGCTGCTTGGCTACGGACTCGCGCCGGGCGAACCACAATGGCCCGTGGAAGACAGTGTTGAAACCGAGCGCCCAGGCTTGGCCGCCAGGCCCTGGACGCGGCTGCCGGTCTTCGATCAGTAGGCGGAGCCGCCGTCCTCGCTCAGCGCATGCCGCTCGGTGCCTTTCAAGGGCGGATTGAAGACGCTGACCAGGATCATGTCGCCTGCGGCGTCGGCCCGCAGATAATGCTCGTCATGCTCATTGAGCACATAGATCGTGCCCGGCTCGATGCGATGCACGGCACCTGACATGTCCTCGACCTCGCCGGCGCCGGCGATGCAATAGCAGGCCTCGAAATGCCGCCGATAGTGAAGGCGCGATTCGCTGCCCGCACGCACGACAGTGTGGCAGACGGTGAAGCCCATGCCGTCCTGCTGGGTCAGCAGCCGGTGGCTGGTGCCATTGCCCCAATTCACGAAGAAGTCAGATTTTTCTACATCAGCCAATTGCCTGGTGAACATGATTGCTTTCTCTGCGGTGTGAACAAAATCCCATTGTCTGGCTCAAAAGTGGCGCAGAACGCATCGACCTTCAAATGATTGCTTCTCACCGATCATGTTAGTAAATCTTACAGATGGACTACATTCCGCTGAATGCCATCCGTGCCTTCGAGGCTGCTTCCCGTCGCCTGAGCTTTTCGGCTGCCGCCGAAGAGCTGCATGTGACCCATCCCGCGATCAGCCACCAGATCAGGCGTCTGGAGGAATGGCTGGGCGTGCCTCTCTTCCACCGCGACGGACGCAAGGTAAGGCTGACCGATGCCGGCCTGATCCTGCAGGCTTCGGCGAGTGCCGCGCTTGCCGAGCTCGGCGCCACCTGCCGGCGCATCCGGCGCAACGCCGCCGCAGCGACGATTTCCGTCGGCTGCATCCCGTCCATCGCCAGCCGCTGGCTTGTGCCTCGCCTGCCCGCCTTCACCGCCAGCCATCCCGACATCGGCATGCGCGTCGCCTATGCCAAGGCCGAGGACAAGCTTGGCGATGGCGACAATGACGTGCTGATCACGCTCGGTGCCGATCCGACGCCCGGCGTCACCAGCCTGAAACTGTTTTCGCGGCTCAACCGGCCGGTGTGCAGCCCCTATTACTTGGCCGACAGGGAGCATCTGCGCACCCCTGCGGGGATCGCCGCCGCCGACCTGCTGCATGACGAAAACCATCAGGGCTGGGGCGAGTGGTTTGCCGAGGCCGGGCTGGCCAAGGTCGATGTCGGCAACGGACCCGTCTTTGCCGACTTCAACATTCTGGCGACAGCAGTCATCGCCGGCCATGGCGTGGCGCTGTGTCCGGTCGATGTTTTCCGCGATGAGCTGAAGCGCGGCGACCTCGTGGTCCTGTCCGACATCTCGACCAACCGCGACAAGGCGTACTTCCTGACCATGGCGTCGAATGCCTTACCCGCCGCACGCACCTTTGCCGACTGGTTTCGCCGTGAGGTGTCTGTCGGGCCGGATGATCAGCAGCCCGGCAATCTCACTTGACCACAAAACCATGCGCGAACGGATCGCGGTCGTCGATGAAGATGGTGTTCAAGCCGGTCATCCGCGCCCAGCCGCCGATCGAAGGGATGATGGCCGGCTTGCCGGCGACGATGACGTCCCTTTCGACCTTGCCCTTGAACAGCGAGCCGATGATCGATTCGTGGACAAAGCTGTCGCCTGCCTTGAGCTTGCCCTTGGCGTGAAGCTGCGCCATGCGCGCCGACGTGCCGGTGCCGCAGGGTGAGCGGTCGATCGCCTTGTCGCCATAGAAGACGGCGTTGCGCGCATCAGCACCTTCGACCGTTGGTTTGCCGGTCCACAGCATGTGCGACAGCCCGACGATGCCGGGGTTTTCAGGATGCACGAACGAGTACTTTTCGTTGAGCCGCTGCCGCACCACCGGGCTCCAGGCGATGAAATCGCCGGCGGAGTAGTCAGCCATGTCGCGATAGTTCGCCTGCGGCTCGACGATGGCGTAGAAATTGCCGCCATAGGCGACATCGACCGTGATTTCGCCAAGCTGCGGGCACTCGACCGTCAGTCCCTCGGCATGGAGGAAGGACGGCACATTGGTGATGCGCACCTCCTCGACATAGTCGCCGACCTGTTTGTATTCGGCGATGACCAGCCCGGCCGGCGTGTCGAGCCTGAGCACGCCCGGCGTCTTCGGCTTGATCAGCCCATGCTCGATGGCCATCGTCACCGTGCCGATCGTGCCGTGGCCGCACATCGGCAGGCAGCCCGACGTTTCGATGAACAGGATGGCAATGTCGCAATCCTCGCGCGTCGGCGGATAGAGGATCGAACCCGACATCACGTCATGGCCGCGTGGCTCGAACATCAGCCCGGTGCGGATCCAGTCATACTCCGCCAGGAAATGCGCCCGCCGTTCCATCATCGTCGATCCCTCGAGCAGCGGCCCGCCGCCGGCGACCAGCCGCACCGGATTGCCGCAGGTATGGCCGTCGATGCAGAAGAAGGATTTTTTGGCCATGATTTCCTCGAACTCTCAAAACCGTTGCGGGCTGAAGGGGGCAAGATCGATCGGCGAAGTCTGCCCGAGAACGAGATCGCGGATCAAGCGGCCGCTGGCCGCCGCCTGGGTCAGGCCGAGATGGCCGTGGCCGAAGGCATAGACGACGTTGGGTGCAGTGCGCGCCGTGCCGATGACGGGCCGCGAATCCGGCAGCGACGGACGATAGCCCATCCACTCGCGGCCACCTGAGGGATCGAGCCCCGGCAGGAATTGCTTGGCTTTTTCCAGCATGGCCTTCGAGCGCGCAAAATTCGGCGGCCGGTCGAGTCCGCCCAACTCGACGGCGCCGCCGACGCGCAGTCCAGTGTCGAGCGGCGTGATGACGAAACCGTGGCCGGAGAAGATCAGCATCCGCTTCACGGCAAAGGCGGCCTTCGGCAATGTCGTGTTGTAGCCGCGCTCTGTCTCCAGCGGAATGGCATCGCCAAACGCCTTCGCCAGCAGATGCGACCATGCGCCGGCGGCGACGACGAGATGCCTTGCCTGCCTGGTCGTACCGTCGGCCAATGTCAGCGTCGCGCCGCCATCATTGGTCGCGACGCGCTCGATGCGTGCTTTCTCGAAACGCGCGCCCAGCCCTTCGGCATAGGCCCACACGGCCTTGCCGAGCAGTTTCGGGTCGGCAACGGTCCTCCATCCCGGCACGAACGTGCCCTTGATGAAGCGCGGCGAAAGTCCCGGCTGCAGCCGCGCCAGCTCCTCGCCTTCGACATGGCGAAAGCCGATATCGAAGCGCGCGCGCGCCGCCCAGCCGGGGAGCCCGCTCTGAAACTCCGCCTCGCTTTCGTAAAGCTCCAGCGAACCGTCCTCGTGCAGCATCGGCCGCGTGCCCGACCGATCGAGCAGTCCCATCCATTCGGCCTCGGCGAGCTTCATCATCCCGGCCTGGGCAGCAAGGCTCGCCTCGTAGTGCCTCGGCGCCCCGGCGCGCCAGAAGCGGAACAGCCATGGCAATAGCTTCGGCAAATAGGCCGGCGGGATGCTGAGAGGCCCGAGCGGGTCGGCAAGCCATTTCGGCAATTGCCGCATCATGCCCTTATGCGCCAGCGGCAGCACGTCGGAAAAGGCGAAGGCGGCGGCATTGCCGGAGCTGGTTTCCTCGCAGATGCCGGTGCGGTCGAAGACCGTGACGCTGCGCCCGGCCTCGGCCAGCATGGCCGCCGCGCAAATGCCGACAATGCCGCCACCGACAATGGCGACGTCGATCGCAGCATCGCTATTCATGACCGCGCGCCGTGCAAAATGGCCAATCTCGGGTCTCCGAGCCAGCCCCCTCATCCGGCCCTTCGGGCCGCCTTCTCCCCGAGGGGAGAAGAGTTCGCCAACGCTGGCGCCAGTCTCTTCTCCCCAACGGGGAGAAGGTGGCCGCGAAGCGGCCGGATGAGGGGGTCTGCGGCATTGACAATTCAGAACGTCGGCAGCTTCGGGCGTAACGCCAGCGCGTCCCTGACGATTTTCTCGACCGCCTTGCGGCGCTCGCCCGACAGAGGCTGGCGCGGCATGCGGACGCGGTCGTTGGTGTTGATGGCGAGCACTTCGGCAAGCTTGATGTTCTGCACCAGATAGGTCGACACGTCGAGATCGAGCAGCGGCCGGAACCAGCGATAGATCGAAAGCGCCTCTTCGCGGCGGCCCTGCTTCATCAGCTGGTATATGGCGACGGTCTCGCGCGGGAAGGCGACGACCAGACCCGCCACCCAGCCGATGGCGCCGACCGACAGCGCCTCGAAGGCGAGATTGTCGACGCCGGTGAAGAGGTCGTAGCGGTCGCCGAAGCGGTTGATGATCTCGGTCGAACGCCGGATATCGTCGGACGATTCCTTGATGGCGACGAAGCGCTTGTCAGCGGCCAGCTCCTCCATCTGGTCGACGGTGACGTCGACGCGGTAGGCGAGCCGGTTGGAGTAGATCATCACCGGCAGGTCGCCGGCCTGGGCGACGGCGCGCAAGGCGGCGACCGTCTCTTCCGGATTGGTGTGGTAGATCGGGCTCGGCACCACCATCAGGCCGTTGGCACCTTCCCGGCTCGCGCGTTTGGCGATGCTTGCGGCCTCGCGGGTGCCGGCCTCATTGACCGTCAGCAGCACCGGCTTGTTGCCTGCGACCTTCTGCGCCGTCTTCAGCACTTCGATCTTCTCGTCATGCGACAGCATCGGGCCTTCGCCGAGCGAGCCGCAGACGATGATGCCGTCGCAGCCAGCCTCCATCTGCAAGGCGAAGCAGCGCTCCATCTCGGCATGGTCGAGGCGATCGTCGGCAGTGAATTTGGTCGTGACGGCGGGGAAAACTCCGGTCCACATAGCTGTCTCTCCATCTGATATATCAGCCGTATATCTGATAGGAATTCCGCTGTCAATGCGGAATGTGTTATGATATATCTAAAATATATCAGGAGCGGACCTTTGATATCCACCGACACTGCATCCCCGGAGCCGGCTGCCACCAAGGCCTATCGCATGCTCGAGCATATGATCGTGACGTTGGAACTGGCGCCGTCGAGCTTTGTCACCGAGGGCGCCCTGATCGAAAGGCTCAGCCTTGGCCGCACGCCGGTGCGCGAGGCGATCCAGCGCCTGGCCTGGGAAGGCCTGCTCGACATAAGGCCGCGCGCCGGCATCGCCATTGCGCCGCTGCATCCGGGCGACTGGCTGCGCGTGCTTGACGCGCGCCGCGGCGTCGAGGTGGTGCTGGCTCGCTCGGCCGCCCGCTTCGTCACCCGCGAAGCTGCCGACATGTTTCACGACGCAGCACTTGCCATGCAGAAGGCGGTCATCTCGGGCAATGTGCTGGCCTTCATCCAGGCCGACAAGGCGCTGGACGAGGCGCTGGCGCTCGCTGCCGACAACCCGTTCGCGGCGCGGCTGGCCGCACCCCTGCAGACCCACAGCCGCCGCTTCTGGTTCCGCTACAAGGCCGACACCGGCCTTGCCGAGTCCGCCGAGCACCATGTCGCGCTGATCCGCTCGATCCTGGCCGGCGACGAGGAAGCCGCCGCCAAGGATGCCAAGCGCCTGATGGCCCTGCTGCGCGGCCATGCCGAGACGGCGGCGACGCGATAAGTCTCAGCCCTCGACAGGTTCTTTCTTGGCCGCCCACGTCAACAGCGCATCGAGCGCCGGGCACAGCGACTGGCCCCAGTCGGTCAGGCAGTACTCCACCTTCGGCGGCACCTGGTGGTGCACGATACGGCGCACGATGCCGTCGGCCTCCATCTGCCTGAGCTGCTGGATCAGCATCTTCTGCGAGATCGCCGGGATCGCCCGTTCGAGGTCGGAGAAGCGCAGCACCTTGCCGCCGAACAGGTGAAACAGGATCACCAGCTTCCAGCGGCCTTCAAGGATGCGCAGCACATTCTCGACGCCGCTCGCCGCGGATGACGGCGTGAGCAGCTCAACCTTGCTTTCAGCCCCAACCTTACTTTCGGGTAAGTACCTTACTTTTTCGTCGGTTCTTGTCATTTCCGCAGCATACCTCACCTTAGAGACCGAGCAAGCACCTCCGACGTCAAGCCGGCGGGCGACAACCGGAGACGAGACCATGACCGTGAAACTTCCTCAGCCGCTGGCCGATTACTTTGCTGCCAAGAACCAGCACGACATCTACGCAATGCTCATCCCCTTCGCACCGGATGCGACGGTTCGCGACGAAGGCGAAGTCCATCAGGGGTCCGCCGCCATTCGCGACTGGATGGATGCAACGACACGCAAATACCGGGTGACGGTCGACGTCACCGACGCAAAGGTTAACGGCAACGCGTGGCGGATCGCCGGTCTCGTCTCAGGGAACTTTCCGGGCAGCCCGGCGACGCTCCACTACAACTTCACCTTGGCCGAAGACCAGATCAAGCGATTGGAGATCGGCGCATGACGCAAAAAGGGCGCGACCGAAGCCGCGCCCTTTTTATGGTTTCTCTCTTGATGGATCAGTTCATCGTCGGGATGACGAACTCCGCACCATCCTTGATGCCGGACGGCCAGCGCGACGTCACCGTCTTGGTCTTGGTGTAGAAGCGGAACGCGTCCGGGCCGTGCTGGTTGAGGTCGCCGAAGGACGACGCCTTCCAGCCGCCGAAGGTGTAGTAGGCGATCGGAACCGGGATCGGCACGTTGACGCCAACCATGCCGACCTGGACGCGGGAAGCGAAGTCGCGCGCGGCGTCGCCGTCGCGGGTGAAGATGGCAACGCCATTACCCATTTCGTGGTCGTTGGCGAGCTTGATGGCGCTCTCATAGGTCGGCGCACGCACCACCGACAGCACCGGTCCAAAGATCTCTTCCTTGTAGATGCGCATGTCGGCGGTCACGTTGTCGAACAGGCAACCGCCCATATAGTAGCCGTCCTCGTAGCCCTGCATGGAGAAGCCGCGGCCGTCGACGACCAGCTTGGCGCCTTCCTTGACGCCGGTGTCGACATAACCCTTGACGCGTTCCAGCGCCTGGCGTGTCACCAGCGGGCCGAAATCAGCGCCCGAATCGGTCGACGGGCCGACCTTGAGGCTCTCGACGCGCGGCACCAGCTTTTCCATCAGCCGATTGGCGGTGTCGTTGCCGACCGGAACCGCCACCGAGATCGCCATGCAGCGCTCGCCGGCCGAGCCGTAGCCGGCGCCGATCAGCGCGTCGACGGTCTGGTCCATGTCGGCGTCGGGCATGATGATCATATGGTTCTTGGCGCCGCCGAAGCACTGCACGCGCTTTCCCGCCGCCGTACCGCGCGAATAGATGTAATGCGCAATCGGCGTCGAGCCGACAAAGCCGATGGCCTTGATGTCGGCATCGTCGAGAATGGCGTCGACGACGTCCTTGTCGCCGTTGACCACGTTGAGGATACCGGCAGGCAGGCCGGCCTCGATGAACAGTTCGGCGATGCGCATCGGCACGCCCGGATCACGCTCCGAAGGCTTCAGGATGAACGCATTGCCGCAAGCGATTGCCGGCGCGATCTTCCACAGCGGGATCATCGCCGGGAAATTGAACGGGGTGATGCCGGCGACGACGCCGAGCGGCTGGCGCATCGAATAGACGTCGATGCCGGGACCGGCGCCATCGGTGAATTCGCCTTTCATCATATGCGGCGCACCGATGCAGACTTCGACCACTTCGAGGCCGCGCTGGATGTCGCCCTTGGCGTCGGGAATAGTCTTGCCATGCTCACGCGCCAGGATGTCGGCCAATTCATCATAGTCGCGAGCGACCAGTTCAAGAAACTTCATCAGCACGCGCACGCGGCGCTGCGGGTTGGTGGCGGCCCATTTCGGCTGCGCTTCCTTGGCGTTTTCGACCGCCGCGCGCAGTTCCGCCGGCGAAGCCAGCGCCACCGTGCCGCGCACCGAGCCGTCCATTGGCTGCATCACGTCCTGCTTGCGCCCGCTGGTCCCGGCGACATGCTTGCCGCCGATGAAATGACCGTATTCGATCATGATTTCTCTCCCTGAGTTTGTGATGATGCATTCAACGCCTTTGCGCGGGCGAAGGCAACGCGAGGGAGAACGCAACCGTTGTGCAGAAAATAGACAACGAAGGATGAGTGTGCATTAATTGCCGCAAATGATGACATCTGAAGACGTTCGCAAAAGGACAACAGGTTGAGTTCCTTCACACCCCCCTATGTCCTGCCGGACCCGGCCTTCACCCTCCCCCTTGTGGGGAGGGTCGGCGAGCGGTCGGAGCGAAGCGGAGATCGTTCGCCGGGGTGGGGGTCTGGCGCCGGCGTCACCCCCACCCCGCTCCGCTACGCGGATCGACCGACCGGGGCAAGCCACGGGTCTAGCCCGTCCTTTGGAGGGGGAGGGTAAGATGAACTGGGATGACGTGCGCATCTTCCTCGCTGTCGCCCGCGCCGGGCAGATCCTGGGCGCCGCCAAGCGCCTCGAGCTCAACCACGCCACCGTCTCGCGCCGCATCGCGGCGCTCGAGGATGCGCTCAGGACAAAACTCTTTCGCCGGCTTACCACCGGCAGCGAACTGACGCCGGCCGGCGAGCGCTTTCTCGACATTGCCGAGCGCATGGAGGGCGACATGATCGCCGCGCGCTCGACCGTGTCGGGCGAAGGTGACGATATCTCGGGCACCGTGCGCATCGGCGCGCCCGACGGGTTCGGCGTCGCCTTCCTCGCCACCCGCCTCGGTGAGCTGACGGCGATGCACCGCGAACTGACCATTCAGCTGGTGCCGGTGCCGCGCTCCTTCTCGCTGTCGCGGCGCGAGGCCGACATCGCCATCACCGTGGAGCGGCCAAGCGAAGGCAGGCTGGTGGCGGGAAAGCTGGTCGACTACACGCTGGGGCTGTTTGCCTCGCGCGACTATGTCGAGGCGCATGGCCTGCCGCGGACATCAGCGGAACTGAGCCAGCATACATTGATCGGCTACGTGCCGGACCTCATAGTCAGCCCGTCACTCGACTATGCCGCCGAGTTCAGCCCGGACTGGCGCACCAGTTTTGCCATTTCCTCAGCGCTTGGCCAGGCCGAAGCGGTGCGCTCGGGCGCCGGCATCGGCATCCTGCACACTTTCGTCGCCCGCTCGATGCCGGAACTGATCCCCGTCGACATCGTCGCGCCGATCCGCCGCGCTTATTGGCTGGTCTATCACGAATCGGTCCGCCCGCTGCGCCGCGTCCAGATTGTCGCCAACTTCATCACCAAGGCGGTGGAGCGCGAACGCGGGCTGTTTGTCTAGTGGATCACGGCCTTTCGAGAACAAACGAACTCACCACCTTCCAGGCCGGGCCGGCCACCCATATCCACTTCTCCGCCACCCGTTCCACGTTTTCACCCATCACCATGCAGTTGACATAACCAAAGCGTGCGCCGCGGATGGAAAAAGCAATCCTGGAATGGCCGTGTAGGCCGGACTTCTTGTCGCCGAGCGTGAAATCCACGTCGGCCACACGCACAGGGTAGCCATCGGGAAACCACTCCAGTCTTTCATTGCTGAAATTGGCGGTGCTGTAGGTTGTACCGATCACTTGCCTCCAGTTCTCGGTTGACCAGTCCTTCTCGATGAATGTTTTCGGGTCGGAAGGCTTGCCTGACGCAGACTTGTCGTAGAGGGAAGTTGACACTTGGCAGATCAGCTCGCCGGCCTTTATCTTTAGGCGTATCGCCTCGCCAGTAACAGGTTCGATGCCCCAATCTCCCGGAAACGTCAGTGAAAAGCCGTTGTCGGTGTCATGCACAGCCTTGTAAGGGCCCATTTGGACGCTAAGCAGAATTCCGCCGGCCATTGCCGGAAACAAAGGATGCATCACTGCCGCTCCCCTCGCCTAAGCCCTCGCATCGGACAACCCTTGCGGACCGATCCATATCGAGGCAGATCGTAGCACGCGCGGGCCACGATCGCGCCGCCTTTTCCTTGCCACAAAATCCGCCAGTGTGGCGGCAAGCGCGATGTCGCCGATCACATAAGGACTGGCTGCGCCGGGTGGGACATGTTTTTGCAAAGCTGGCACGGATCAAATTGCGAGCCGTTCTTGCCATCCTGCCACTTGTCGTGTTTTCGGCCTGCGCCAATCCATGGACCGAAGTTCCGGAAGCCGAATTGCCCAAGCCGGTCCGCACCGCGATGGCCCGCCCCTCGCCTTTCGTCTTCGGCAATTATTGCGGCCCGGGCACCCGCACCGGCGACCTGTCGGCTCGTCCGGTCAACCGGCTCGACAGCGCTTGCCAGACCCATGACGCCTGCTACATCGCGCGGCACAACCATTGCGACTGCGACGGCGCTCTCGTCGCCTCGGCAAAGGCGATCCGCGACGACAGGACGGCGCCGAAAAAGATGCGCGGCGAGGCCGAACTTTTGATCGCCACCTTCGCGCTTCCCGTCTGCAAGGTCTTTCCGCAAGGCTTCCTGCCGCCGCGCGACCCGGCCGAACTGAAGACAATGAACAGGGCGACCGGATGAATCGCGCCATTTGCCTGGCGATCGCCGGGCTGGCGCTCGCAGCCCTCGCCGCCTGCGCCGGTCAGCTCAAACACAGCTGCGATTTTTTCCCCGGCGCGACGGATTGCGAGCGGCCGTCGCTATCGGCTGGCACGCCGGGGCCGCGGACCGCCGCCGCCGCGTTTTTCGGCGATGCCGATACCAGTGACTATGAAAGACAGTTTCTGGCGCTGCTCGCCCACAACCAGATCGGCGCCATGGACAGGGCGAACGGCACCGGTCCGTTCGGCCATGACCGCCACGCCATCGCCAACAGCGATTTCCAGGCCACCTATCGGACGCTGGAACAGCTGGCAAAGCCGGTTGGCGCCGAACAGATGCCGGCGGCGAGCGGCATGGCTGGCGAAGGCCATTTCGGCGGCCGCTGGCGCGTGTCGCGCCAGACGCTCTATATCGACGCCGCCGCCCGGCCTTCCGCGCCAAAGACGTTCAGCTTTTCCGGCCTGCAGGCGCGCTCGGTCGAGATCGTGCTGCGCCAGTCGGGAAAGCAGGCGGTCGACCTGGCAGGCGCCTGCGATGGCGCGCTGGCAATCCGCGCCGGCGGCGGCTCGCGCTCTCTCACCGCAGGCGCACCGTTTCGCTTCCACCTTTCGGGAGAAGAGCCAGCCACGGTCTCCCTGTTTCCCGGTGACAGTCTGAACCGTTGCGATCTCAAGCTCAGCTCCAGCCTGTCCCCGGCGGGAACGCAGCTCACCATCCTGCGCGAAGAGGTCGCCTATCCGGCGATTGCCGCGCTCGACAGCCGCTACGAGCGCTGTCCGGTGCCCGATCCCTCCGGGCTGGAGGAACTCGACCGCGCCTTTTATGCCGGCCGCTGGCTGTCGCAGACCTGCTCACTGCCGCTCGGTTCACCGCGCCTTCTGCGCAAGTCCCGCGACGGCTTCAACGCCAAGGTCGAGGCGCTGCTCGGCGCGCCGCTGCCCGACAGCGCCTTCGACAAGGCCGACCCCGAACTGCCGCTCGACTTCTCGCGCGCGCCGAAACTCAAGCTGATCTATTTGTCGTCGCTGGAATTCAAGGCCGACTTTTCCGGCCGCGTCCTCGAGCGGCTGATCCGCCATCACGCCGCCCTCGGCACCAAGGTACGCATCATGGTGACCGACGTGCTGGAGCGCGACAAGGACGACGCGCTGCTGCACCGGCTGGCTGCCGACTATCCCAATGTCGAGCTGCAGGAATATCGCTGGCGGGCCGACCAGGGCGCGCCGATCGACGAGCAGCTGTCGCAGTTGCACAAGACCCATCACGTCAAGATGCTGGCGACGCTTGCCGAAGATCCCGCCCGCTCGCGCGTCATCATCGGCGGCCGCAACATCCATGACGGCTTCCTGTTCCACAAGCCGATCGACCTGTCGCGCTATCCGAACCTGGAACAATACGGCAAGACCGACGGCTTCTCGTTGAACTACTATTCGAACTGGAGCGATTTCGACATCGAGTTCGCCGATCCGGCAACGGTCGAGACGCTGGCCGCGCATCTCTCGACCTTGTGGCTGCGCGACGCCGACACCAACATCATCAGGCCCTTCTCCATCCCGCTGCGCACCGACGGCCGACGGCCGTCAGGCACGGTGCGCCATTTCATCTCCGTGCCCTATGAGGACAACCACGCGCTGGAGACCTATTTCGTCGAGATGATCGACACCGCAGAGCACCATATCGAGATCGTCAATCCCTACCTCAATCTGACGCCGAAGCTCAGCCTGGCCATCGAACGGGCGCTGGCGCGCGGGGTCAGGATCGACATTGTCGGCCGCATCGACCTCAAGGGCGACATTGGCGGCAAGTTGCTGACCGCGCTCAACAAGCTGTTCGTCGAGAAATATGGCGACCGCATCAACATCCGTGAATTCAAGGCGCCCGATGTCGTGCTGCATTCCAAGATCATGATGATCGACGAAAGGCTGGTGACGATCTCGTCGGTCAACCTCAACAACCGCAGCTTCTTCCACGACCTGGAGAACGGCATGACGGTGCTCGACCCCGCCTTCTACGCCAGGATGCAGCCGGTCTATGACGACTATGTCGCCCATTCGAACCCGGTCTCGACCAAAGTGACGATACCCTGGGCCTATCGATGGCTATTCTTGAAGGGCTGGGTGAAGGAGGCGTTCTAGCCAGAAGAGCCGTTCGGTGGCGATCCTTCACCAGCATCTGCGATTGGCGAAAGCCGAAGTGAAATCCAATCTCCCCCCTTGAGGGGGAGATGGCCGGCAGGCCAGAGGGGGGTGCTGTCCCGCCAGCGTTGGATGACTTGGGCAGTTGCCCTCCGCCCTACCGCAAATATCGTTCCGGCCCCAGCTCTCGCACATCGATGTCGGGCACCTTGCTGGAGATGATATCGGACAGCACCTTGGCCGAGCCGCAGGCCATGGTCCAGCCGAGCGTGCCGTGGCCGGTGTTGAGATAGAGATTGGAGAACTCGGTGCGGCCGACCAGCGGCGGCCCGTCAGGAGTCATCGGCCGCAGGCCGCACCAGAACGACGCGGCCTTGAGGTCGCCACCGTCCGGGAACAGATCGCCGACCGAATGTTCGAGCGTGCGACGGCGCGATTCGTGCAACCTGAGATCGAAGCCCGAAATCTCTGCCGTGCCGCCGACGCGGATGCGGTCGCCGAGCCGGGTGATCGCCACCTTGTAGGTTTCATCCATCACCGTCGATTCCGGGGCAGCCGCGGCATTCTTGATCGGCACGGTGATCGAATAGCCCTTGACCGGATAGACCGGGATCGGCCGCCTGAGCAGCCGCATGAAGCGGGCCGAGTAGCTGCCCAACGCCAGCACATAGGCGTCGGCCGCGCGCGAGCGCTGGTCGGTGCCGAAGCTGACGATGCGATTGCGGTTCTTGGTGAAACGCCTGATCTGCGTGCCGTATTCGAAGGTGACGCCGCGCGCCACGCAGAGCTCGGCCAGCCGGTCGGTGAACATCTTGCAGTCGCCGGTTTCGTCGCCGGGCAATCTAAGGCCGCCGACGAACTTTTCCCTGACGCCGGCCAGTGCCGGCTCGGCCGCAATGCAGCCATCGGGATCGAGCAACTCGTAGGGCACGCCATATTTCTTCAGCACCTCGACATCGCCGCCAGTGCCGTCGAGCTGCTTTTGCGTGCGAAACAGCTGCAGCGTGCCCTTGGTGCGCTCGTCATAAGCGATGCCGGTCGCCTCGCGCAGCGCCTTCAGCGTGTCGCGGCTGTATTCGGCGAGCGGCACCATGCGCGCCTTGTTGATGGCGTAGCGATCGGCCGTGCAATTGCGCAGCATCTTGATGAGCCACGTCCACATATGCGGATCGAAGGCCGGCCGCACCACCAGCGGGCCATGCTTCATCAACAGCCATTTGATCGCTTTCAGCGGTATGCCGGGACCGGCCCAGGGCGAGGCATAGCCGGGCGACACCTCGCCGGCATTGGCGAAGCTGGTTTCCAGCGCCGGCCCCTTCTGGCGGTCGAACACCGTCACCTCGTGGCCGGCCTCGGCGAGATAATAGGCGGTGGTGACCCCGATAACGCCGCCGCCCAACACGAAGATCTTCATCGCATCACTCTCCAAGACGCCATCTGTCAGAAGGCCGACGTCTCTTGTCTGCCGGATTTTGCGGCGTCCGCCAAGGGGCCGCTTCTAGCCGTTGACATAGCGGCGATGGAAGCGGGGGCCGAGGCTGGTCAGGATTTCATAGCCGATAGTGCCGGCATGGCCGGCGGCGTCATCGACGCTCTGCGACGGACCCAGCAGTTCGACAAGGTCGCCCTCGCGCAGCCGGCCGGGCGGCAGCGCCGAAATGTCTAGAATGATCGAATCCATCGACACCCGACCGACAAAGGGCAGCCTGACACCTTCGAACCAGGCGGCCGACGCGGCGCGCCGGTGCCAACCATCGGCATAGCCCAGCGAGATTGTCGCCGCCCGCAACGGACCGCTGGTGCGAAACGCATGGCCGTAGCCGACGCCCGCCCCGCTTTCAAGGCTGCGCGTCTGCACGACCTTGGCCTGCAGCCGCACCACCGGCAGCATCTGGTTCGGTTCGCCCGGCATCGGGTTGATGCCATAGAGCGCGGCTCCCGGGCGGGCGAGGTCGAAATGAAAGGCCGGCCCGAGGAAAATGCCGGAGGAATTGGCGAGCGAGGCGGGAGCCTCGGGCAGCATCTTGCGCAGCCGTTCGAAGACCAGCCATTGCCGCTCGTTGGCCGGATGCTCCGGCTCGTCGGCGCAAGCGAGATGACTCATGACGAGGGTAACGACGATGCCGTCGAAGGCATGCGGATCAGCAGCAATCGCTTCCACTTCCGCACGTGCCATGCCGAGCCGCGACATGCCGCTGTCGACCTGGATGGCGGCCGGCAGCTTGCGTCCGGCTGCATGAGCGGCTTCGCCCCAGGCTTTGAGCTGGCCAGCGCTGTTAATGACGGGAACAAGGTCCGCCGCAACCGCTTCTGGTTCCGAACCGGGCGGCAGGCCGTTGAGAACATGCACCACTGGTTGGGGTCCGAGAGCCTTGCGCAGCGCCAGACCCTCGGCCAGAAGCGCGACGAAGAAGATCGTGCAGCCTTCGGCCGTCAGCGCCCGTGCGACTGACGCTGCGCCCAGACCATAACCGTCGGCCTTGACGACACCGGCGCACCGCACGCCGCCCAGTTGCGCCTTCAATCGCCGGTAGTTTTCCCTGATGGCACCAAGGTCGATGGTCAGAATCGCGCCGGCCGCCGCTTCGCTGACCGGCTCGCCGGCAGTGTCGACAGGTTCGGGGAAAGACCCTTCGGCGGCGTTGCTCATGCCAGCCCCTTGTTGCATCAAACCATCAATAGGGCCGCCGCCCCGACGCGGCAACCGTGGCCGCTGCACTCGACGCCGGCGGCAGCTCTACGCCGACAGATGCCGGAACGCCGCCACCACGTCCTCATAGACCTTGCGCTTGAACGGCACGATCAGGTCGGGCAGGTCCTGCATCGGCCGCCAGGCCCATTCATCGAATTCGGCGGTATGGCCGCCGGGTGGCGGATTGATCTGGATCTCGCTGGTCTCGCCATGAAAGCGGTAGGCGAACCATCTTTGTGTCTGGCCGCGATAACGCCCCTTGAAGGCGATGCCGACGAGATCGGCCGGCAGGTCGTAGTTGATCCAGTGCGGCGCTTCGGCGAGCAGAGTGACCGAGCGCATGCCGGTCTCCTCATAGAGCTCACGCCCGGCCGCCTGCAGCGGCTCCTCGCCTTTGTCGATGCCGCCTTGCGGCATCTGCCAGAGCTGTTTCGTGCCGGCGAATTCGCTGTCCGGTTCGGCGATGCGGTGGCCGACCCAGACCAAGCCGTCGCCGTTGAGGATCATCAGCCCGACACAGGGGCGATAGGGCAGCGTTTCGGGATCGATCTTTTTAGCCATCTGTCAGGTCCAGCCGTTTTCCAGAGTTCGCGCCGGTGCGGCAGATAGCGCTAATTCTTTTGCGGGTCGATGGCCACCGCCGAGATCGGCACGATCTCGATGCCGCGCTTTTTCGCTTCGAGCACCCACGCCGCAACCGTGTCGACGGTGAGGTCGAAGGCCGAACCTATGCCGACGGCGGAACCTTTGGCGCGCGCGGTCGCTTCCAGCGCATCGAGCTTCTTCAGGATGGCACCGCGATCCTGCACGGCATCGATTGCCATATCGCCGGCGACGAACGGCACGCCGTCCTTCAGGGCCAGATCGGGCGCAAGGCTGCGCGCCGACGAGCCGTCATCGATATAGGCAAGGCCGCGCTTGCCGAGTTCGGCCATGAACGGTCCCATTGCGGTGGCGTCGGCGGAGAAGCGCGCGCCCATATAGTTCATGACGCCGGTGTAGTTGGTGGTCCGCGACAGTGCCCAGCGCAGGCTCTTCAGATTGTCGTCCGGGCTTGCCGTCACCGTCAGCGTGTTACGGCCGGGATTGACGTTGGGATAGTCGAACGGTTCGAGCGGCACCTGCATGACGACCTCATGACCGCTCTGCCGTGCCGCCTGCATCCAGCGGCCGATGCTGTTGCCTTGCGGCGCGAAGGCCAAGGTCACTTCCGCCGGCAGCTTGGCGATCGCCGCCTGCGTGCCGGTCTGCGACACCGCAAGCCCACCGATGACAATCGCCACGCGGGCGCCGCGGGAACCTGACCACGGCCTGGCATAAACATCGAAAGGCCGCCGCCCGTCGGCGGCGCGGACCGGCAGCGGGCCGGTGTCGCTGGCCTCGATTAGCGCCTTGTCGGGAATATGCGCGACCTTCAGATTCTGACCGATCGTCGACGGGTCCTGAATGACGATGGCAGCATTTGGCGGACTGTCGCCCTCCTGGGTCTGCACATGAATGATCTGCGGCCCGGCTGCCTTGGGCGGCGTTTCAGCCTTCGGCGCGGCGGGCGCGGCAGTTGGCGCCGCTGCGGCGGGCTCCGCTGCCGCCGTCACCTTCGGCGTCGAGACCACCGCCTGTTCGGGCTTGCGGAACGGCTTTTCGCGCAGCGCGATCGCGCCGGAAATGCCTAGCGCGGCCAGCACGACCAGCGTGGTGGCAACAGCACCGGCGCTCAGCCTGCGCGACGCGGCGCGCGGCCGGGCGGTCTGTCCGAGTGGGCGTTCTATGTCTTTGCCGATGTCAGCCAAGCCGCATCCCCGTGCGCATGATCGGCGAAACTTTTCGCCATGCGCAAAATTCCAAACTCTAGGCGCCTTCCCCGGCGCCGTTTTTTGGGGCGCGGCGCCCCGCCGATCCCCCGAATCAAACTGCCGGAACCTTGCGGTCCCGGCAGCATTGCATTGCTTCGATCGGGCAGCCAGAGCCGCCTTACTGGTTGAGCACGGCCTTCTCCGGATTCGGCGGGAACGCCGGATCCGTCTTCTGGCCGCGCAGCAGCTGCTCGGCGTAGATGAGCTGCAGATCGTCCTTCGGATCCGGCGGCACATAGGCAGCCGAGCCCGAACCGGTATCGCTCTCGTCGGCACCCTTGATGTGGCCCTTGAGATCCGATTCGCCGCGCGTCAGGTCCTTGCCCTGCAGTTCGGGCGGCAGCGGCTGGTCGACCTTGATGTCGGGCGTGATGCCCTTGCCCTGGATCGACTTGCCCGAGGGCGTGTAATAGAGCGCCGTCGTCAGGCGCAGCGCGCCGTTCTCGCCAAGCGGGATGATGGTCTGCACCGAGCCCTTGCCGAAGGACTGCGTGCCCACCACGGTGGCGCGGCGCAGGTCCTGCAGCGCGCCGGCAACGATCTCCGAAGCACTGGCCGAACCGCCATTGACCAACACGATCAGCGGCTTGGCGTTGATGTCGTCGCCCGCCTTGGCGTCGAAGCGGGTGACGTCCTTTGGATCGCGGCCGCGGGTCGAGACGATCTCGCCACGGTCGAGGAAGGCGTCGGACACGCTCACCGCCTGGTCGAGCAGGCCGCCCGGATTGAGGCGCAGGTCGAGCACATAGCCCTTGAGCTTGTCGTTCGGCACCTGCTTCTTGATGGTGTCGATGGCGTTCTCGAGGTCGTCATAGGTCTTTTCGGTGAAGGAGGTGATCTTCATGTAGCCGATGTCGTTCTCGACCCGGAACTTGACCGCCTTGACTTTGATGATGTCGCGCACGACCGTCAGTTCGATCGGCTTGTCGGCGCCCTGGCGCAGAATGGTGAGCTTGATCGGCGTGTTGACCGGGCCGCGCATCTTTTCGACCGCGTCGTTGAGCGTCAGGCCGCGAACCTCTTGGCCGTCGATCTTGGCGATATAGTCGCCGGCCAGCACGCCTGCCTTGGCAGCCGGGGTATCGTCGATCGGCGTGATCACCTTGACCAGGTCGTTCTCCATGGTGACCTCGATGCCGAGGCCGCCGAACTCACCCTTGGTCTGCACGCGCATGTCCTGCGCCTGCTCGGCATTCATGTAGGAAGAGTGCGGATCGAGCGAAGCAAGCATGCCGTTGATGGCGTTTTCGACCAGCGACTTGTCGTCCGGCGGCGTCACATACTGCGCCCGCACGCGCTCGAAAATGTCGCCGAAGATCGCCAGTTGCTTGTAGGTTTCGGAGCCTGCAGCGTTCGCCGTCGAGCCGGGCGCGCCATAGACCAGGCTCATCGCTGACGCGCCCATCAGCGCACCGGCAATAAGAAGCGACAGTTTCCGCATCATTTCACGTCCTTCCAGAGAAGCGGTCCGCCCACCATGGGGTCGGATCGACGGGTTTTCCATCCTTGCGGAACTCGACGTAGAGCTCCGGCGTGGCATTTCCATTCTTCGAGGCCGAGGTGCTTGCCACCCGGGCCTCTCCCATCGCGCCGACCGGCTCTCCTGCGAGCACCGACTGGCCAGACGCGACGCTGATTCTGCTCATCCCCGCCAGGACGACATGATAGCCGTCTCCCGCATTGAGGATCAAGAGTTGACCATAGGAGCGAAACGGCCCCGCATAAAGCACATTTCCGTCCGCCGGTGCCGTGACGATGGCTCCCGATTGTGTCGCAACCATGTCGCCAAGCATCACCGCGCCGTTACCGTCATCGGCCCCGAAACGGCGCTTGATCTTGCCGGTGACCGGCAGCGAAACCTGACCCTGAAGCGCCGAAAACGGCGCCGAGGCGGTGAGGCGGTTGCCTTCCGGCACCGGCAAAGAGGCGAGCTCGGTCGACGCCGTTGTGTCCGCGTCCGGCCTGTCGCCGTCGGCCGCCTTCTGTTCGCCTGCCTTGGCCGCATCCGCCGCCTTGCGGCTCTTGTCGGCCTCGAGCGAAGCGATCAGCTCCTTTAGGCTGCCGGCCTTGGCCGCAAGCTCTTGCGATCGCTTCTTCTCGGCCGCCATCGCGGTCCAGGTGTCCTCCTCAAGCTTCTGCTTGGCCTCGAGCAGCATGGAGAGGCGTTTCTTCTCCGCCGTCTGTTCGCCGACCGCCGCCGTCAGCCGCGTCCGTTCGGCTTCGATCGAGGCAGTCACCCGCGACTGTTCCCTAAGGTCGGCCAGCAATTTGTCGGTCTGCTGGCGCAGTTCCGGCACCACGGCGCCGAGCAGGATGGCGCTGCGCACCGACGACAGCGCGTCTTCCGGCTTGACCAGGATCGCCGGCGGCGGATTGAGCCCCATGCGCTGCAGCGCGCCCAGCACCTCGGCAAGCACGTCGCGCCGCGCCGCCAGCGAGACGCGGATCTTCTGTTCCTCGCCCTTCAGGCCTTCGAGCCTGGCGCCGATATCCTCGATGTCCTGGCCGAGCTTCTGCTCGGTCATCGCCGACTGGATCAGCGCCGCGGTAATCGAGGCATGGTCCTTCTTGACGGCCGCAATATCGGCGGCAAGCTTGGCAAGCCGCTCCGCCGACAGCGTGATCTCGGCCGAAACCTTCTCATACTCGGCGCGGCTTTGATCGGGATCGGGCGCGATGTCGAGCGCGCTCTGCGCCCGCGCAAACCCAAGCGACAGCAACAGCACCGCGACAGCGATGCCGCAGCGCGCGCGCCGGTAGCCCGTTCCTGATTCCCTGCTGTCAGCCATTGAAGCCCGACTCTATGCGTGGCTTCGTTAACGAACCATCAACCATGATCGAGATCGAAGCCTAGCATAAAACAGCGGTGCATTGGGGCGGAAATCCGTACGATTGACCTCAACCCACTGGTTTAAGAACGATGATAGGGATGTCCCGAGAGAATCGTCGCCGCGCGGTAGAGTTGCTCGCCCAGCATGACGCGCACCAGCTGGTGCGGCCAGGTCGCCGCGCCGAACGACAGCACCAGATCGGCCTGGTCGCGAACCGATTGGTCATGCCCGTCGGCGCCGCCAATGGCGATCACGAGCGCCTTGCGGCCGCCGTCGCGCAGCTGACCGATACGGCTGGCGAAATCGTCAGAGGACAGGTTCTTGCCGCGTTCGTCGAGCAGGAACAGCGCCGTGCCCGGCTGTAGCTGCGCCTGCAGCTTCTGGCCTTCCTCACGGCGGCGTTCATTGGCGTTCTGGGAGCGTCCCTCGACAATCTCGGTCACACCGGAGAATTCGAGCCCGATCGCGGGCCCGCTCTTGGCGAAACGCTCGAAATAGCGGTCGCCGAGTTCTCTCTCGGGGCCGGTCTTCATCCGGCCCACGGCATGAACTGATACTTTCATCCCGCCTCTATAAGCCGCGCGAGCGGCTTAGTGGAGGGTCTCTTCCTCGAGATCCGGCGCCTGCCACATCTTTTCAAGATTGTAGAATTCGCGGACTTCGGGGCGGAAGACATGGACGATGATATCGCCCGAATCGATCAGGACCCAGTCGGCGCCGGACAATCCCTCGACGCGCGCCATGCCGAGACCGGCATCCTTGAGCGCCTTGAGGAGATGGTCGGCGACAGCCGAGACATGACGGTGCGATCGGCCCGATGCGACGACCATATAGTCGCCGAGGCTCGATTTCCCCTGAATGTCGATTGAGACAATATTTTCGGCCTTGGAGTCTTCCAGACTGGCAAGGACTGTCTTGATGGCGCGGGATACGGCGTCGTCTACGCTGATCCTGGCCGGCGAAGGCACGATGTCGGCCTTCTTCCGCAGTGCTGTTCTCAGTGTATTTCCTTTCGCAGCAAGAACAACCAAATCACCCATGAAATCAGGTGACACCCCATAGATAGGCAGAGTTCCGTTGCAGTTTCAAGACGGAGGCTCTGCGAGCGCGAACGTGGCGCCCGCCTTCCGGTTCCGCCGGGCATCAAAAAAAGACGGAACCCATGGCGTCCGCGAGGGTTATCGACACGTTATCGACCCATCCCCCAACCGGATTTTCCTGATGCCTATCGACCCCCAGAACACGCTTCTCACCGTGCAGGCCGGGCTTGCGCAACTGAGCACCCTGATCGTTTCCTATTCCTTCTCCGCCATCGGCGCTGTCATCCTGCTGGTTGTCGGCTACCTCGTAGCCGGCCTTGCCGAACGCTCGATCTCGGCCGGGCTCGGCCATATCCATGGCTTCGACGCGACGCTGCGGCATTTCTTCTCCAAGATCGTCCGCTACGCCATCCTGATTCTGGTCGTCATCATGGTGCTCGGCCAGTTCGGCGTGCAGACGGCCTCGATCATCGCCGCCATCGGTGCGATCGGCCTCGCCATCGGACTGGCGCTGCAAGGCACGCTGCAGAACATCGCCGCCGGCATCATGCTCCTGGCGCTCAGGCCATTCCGCATCGGCGAGTATGTCGAGGTCGGGCCGATAGCCGGCACCGTCGAGGAAATCGGCCTGTTTGCCACCAGACTGCGCACAACGGACGGCGGATAGGTGCCGGCGCCCAATTCGACGCTGTGGAACCAGCCGGTTCGCAATTTCACCCGCAATGGCGTGCGTCGCAGCGACATTACGCTGACCATCGGCTCGTGGAACGATATCGACCTGGCGCAGAAGACCATGCTCGGCGTTGCCAACTCCGAGCGCCGCATCAAACGCGAGCCCGCGCCGATCGCTTTCGTCGCCACTGTCGGCGACGCCAATGTCGCCATCACCTTGCGCTACTGGGCGTCGGCGGCGGATTTCTTCGCCACCCAGATCGATCTCACCAAACGCGTCAAGCAAGCCTTCGACGCCGAGGCCATCTCGGTTCCGGCGCCACCGCCGGAGGCCCGGCAGGAGGCTTCGGCCACCAGGCAGTAAATCTCTGAAACTGGTTTAGCGCTGCTCTTCCGGCGCGTAGGCGAGTTCCACCGGCAGCGGCGCCTGCGCCGACATCGGCGCGAAACTGCCGGTCTCCGTGGCAGGCACGGCGCGAGTCGTCGCCACCCGCCACAGCACGAACAGACAGAAGACGGTGGCGATGACGATCGCCACATAGATGAAGGCCTGCGTGCCATAGACGGCCGACAGGGCCGTCACGATGCCCGGCACAATGAAGCCCGCCAGAGACCAGGCAAACAAAAGCGTACTCGACAGCGCCACCATGTCGTCCTTCCCTGCACGGTCGGCCGCATGCGCGCTGGCCAGCGAATAGATCGATTCCGAGGCGCCGTCCCAGATCACATAGATCACCACCAGAACCATCAACGCGCCGCCGTCGAAGCCGATGGCGAGCAGGCCGGCGATGGTGGCAAGTGCCGCAGCACCGGCCAGCACGTAGCGGCGGTCGGTGCGGTCGGAGATCCAGCCGAGCGGAATCTGCAAGATCAGCGTGCCGACAGGCATGGCTGACAACAGCAGCGCCACGTCAGCCTGGCTGTAGCCCTTGGCCGTGGCATGGATCGGCGCAAAGCCCGAAATCGCCATCGACAGGCCGCCGACGGCCAGCATGCCAGCCACGCCCACCGGCGAGATCCGCCAGGCGCGGCCGAGCGCCACCGAGGCCGCGCGGGGCGGTGGCGGCTGGGCGAGCCGCGTCATCCCGACCGGCAGGATCGACACCGCGGTGAAGGCGATGCCGATCAGCGGCGCTTCAGCCGTCGCAATGTCGACGGCTGCGAGCAGGGCATAGCCAACGCCGAGCCCGGCGACATAGGCGACGTAGAACACCGCCATCACCCGGCCTCTGATGGCGTTGGCGACGGCATCGTTGAGCCAGCTCTGGGCGACGATGAACAGGCCGCATATGGCAAAACCGTAAAGCGCACGCGCCGCAATCCACAGCAGCGGATAGGTGCCGGCGCCGATTGCGGCGTTGGACAGCGCAATCAGCGCCGACAGCACCATGAAGGCGCGGGCGTGCCCGACCCTTCTGACGAGAGGTCCTGTCAGGATACAGCCGGCAAGGCCGCCGGCGGATAGGCCGGTGATGATCAGCCCGGCCCAGGTTGGATCGAAGCGCTCGACGCCGAGCCGGACCGGGATATAGGCAAACATCAACCCATTGCCGACCGCAATCAGCGCCATCGACACGACGACACTGGCAATGGCGATCACCGGCGCTGGTGGCGCGCTGTGGTCGTCAGAGTCGGTCTTGGTATTAGCGAGAGTGGCCATATCAAAGCATCGCCTACCCAATGGAGAAAGGCCGCTGCAAAAGCGACATCAGCGGTTTTCCCCTTCTCCCCCTGTGGGAGAAGGTGGATTGCCGCGAAGCGGCAAGACGGATGAGGGGTGTTCCAGCGGAGTGAGACTTGGAAAGATAGAGGGATTCCAAGCGCTTAATTCTTGAAAGCCGCGATCCTTCCAATACCCCTCATCCGACCGAGCTTCGCTCGGCCCCCTTCTCCCACAGGGGGAGAAGGGGGAGCCTTCCATTCCTACCCCTTGGCCTGCCTCCGAATGGCGCTCGATGACAGCGACGAGCGCGGGCCGTGAATGAAAGTCCAGGCCGGAGCCTTCATGCGTGCAAGCCGGGGCGCGTCGCCCTCGTCGACGCGGGCATAGTCGAAGGTCTTGGCGACGACCGAAGACAGGAAGGACAGCGTCGCCCCCGGGCGGTCGATGACGGCGATCGGGAAGGTCATGACGATCTGGCGCCAGCGCTGCCAGCGGTGGAAATCGCGAAGTGAGTCAGCGCCCATGATCCAGACGAAATCGACGCCGGGATTGCGCGCCTTGACCAGCGCCAGCGTGTCGGCGGTGAAGCGGATATGATGCGCCGCCTCGAAGGCGGTGACCTTGATCTTCGGGTTCTTGGCGATCTGTTCCGACTGAGCCAGCCGATGGCTCAGCGGCGCCAATTCCCTGGTGCTCTTCAGCGGATTGCCTGGGGTGACCATCCACCACAGTTGGTCAAGCGCCAGCCGCCGCAGCGCAATCTCGGCCACCAGCGCATGACCGGCATGCGGCGGGTTGAACGATCCGCCGAACAGGCCGACGGCAAGGCCTTTTTCGGCGTGGGGCATGCGGAGGTAGTGGGAGGGGATGGCGGGTTCAGAAAGGGAAAGCATGGTGCTAGGCCCCCCTCTCTGCCCTGCCGGGCATCTCCCCCTCAAGGGGGGAGATTAGCAGCTCGTTCGCAGGCGCAAATCTTGCAACGTCGGCGATTGGCGAAACCTTGCATGCCAGCTCATCTCCCCCCTTGAGGGGGAGATGGCCGGCAGGCCAGAGAGGGGGGCCTGGGCGCAAGCTGTCAGCCCTTCAAGGCGAAAAACGTCAAGGCCTCACCTGTCCCGACCCACGCACGCGGTATTTGAACGAGGTCAGCTGTTCGACGCCGACCGGTCCGCGCGCATGCATCTTGCCGGTGGCGATGCCGATTTCGGCGCCCATACCGAACTCGCCGCCATCGGCGAACTGCGTCGAGGCGTTGTGCAGGAGGATCGCCGAATCGATCTCGTTGAAGAAGCGCTCCACCGCTTTGGCATCGTCGGCGATGATCGCCTCGGTATGGTGTGATGAAAACGTCTCGATATGATCGATGGCGCCGGCTATGCCGTCGACCAGCTTCACCGCAATGATGGCGTCGAGATATTCGGTCACCCAGTCGGCATCGGTCGCCGGCTTGGCGTCGAAAAACAGTTTTAGCACCTCTTGATCGGCATGGATTTCGCAGCCGGCAGCGCGCAGCGCGTCGAGGATCGGCACCAAGTGGGTCGACGCGACCGCGCGGTCGACCAGCAGCGTCTCGGCCGCGCCGCAGACGCCGGTGCGGCGCATCTTGGCGTTGACGGCGATTTTTATCGCCATGTCGAGATCGGCAGAACGGTCGATATAGAGATGGCAGATGCCTTCGAGATGGGCAAAGACCGGCACCCGCGCCTCGTTCTGCACGCGCCCGACAAGACTTTTGCCGCCACGCGGAATGATCACGTCGAGATTGCCGGAAAGCCCCTTCAGCATCTCGCCAACAGCGGCGCGGTCGGTGGTCGGCACCAACTGGATGGCGTCTTCCGGCAGGCTAGCCGCCTTCAGCCCTTCGACCAGGCAGGCATGGATGGCGGCGGATGAATTGAGCGAATCCGAGCCGCCGCGCAGGATCACCGGATTGCCGGCCTTGAGGCAAAGCGCGCCGGCATCCGCCGTCACATTCGGCCGGCTTTCATAAATGACGCCGACGACGCCGAGCGGCGTGCGCACGCGCTCGATCTGCAGGCCGTTGGGGCGCTTCCAGGCGGCAATGACGTCACCCACTGGATCGCGCAGAGCGGCGATTTCGCGAATGCCGTCGGCCATTGCGCGGACGCGCGCCGGATCGAGCTTCAGCCGGTCCATGAACGAGCCGGAGAGCCCGGATTCGTGGCCATTCGAGACATCGATGGCGTTGGCGTCGAGAATCTCCTGCTGGCGCGCGATGATCGCGTCGGCCATGGCGACCAGTGCGGCATTCTTGGCGGCGGTGGTGGCGATGGCCAATGGTCGGGCAGCAGTGCGGGCGCGGCGGCCGATATCGGCCATCAGCGCGATCGTGTCATCTCCGGATTTTTCATGCAGCTTCAGCATGGCTCATCCTCCGTCTGTGTCGCCTCCGGCGTGACTCACCACCAGGTCATCCCTGTGGATCATCGCAGAGCGCGCCTCGTAGCCGAGCACGGTTTCGATCTCGGCGGTCTTCAGGCCTGCGATCCTTACGGCATCGGCGGCATCATAGGCAACCAGCCCGCGCGCGATCTCGCGTCCTTCAGGCGACAGGATCGCCACCGTATCGCCGCGCGAAAAATTGCCGCTGACCAGCCTGACGCCAGCCGGCAGCAGCGATTTGCCCGACAACAGCGCGCCGATGGCGCCGGCATCGACGGTGAGCCGCCCCGCCGGTTCGAGCTGGCCGGCGATCCAGGTCTTGTAGCCCTTCACCGGATTGGCGCTCGGCTTGAAGAAGGTGGCGCGCTCGCCGCGCTCGATCGCCATCAGCGGCGACAGCCTGGTGCCGGAGGTGATGATCATGGCGGTGCCGGCGGCAGTTGCAATCTTGCCGGCGTCGAGCTTCGTGCGCATGCCGCCGCGCGACAATTCAGACGCGGCAGCACCCGCCATCGCCTCGATATCGGGCGTGATGCGGTCGACCACCGGAATGAATTTGGCATCGGGGTCGCGCGCCGGCGGTGCGGTGTAGAGCCCGTCAATGTCGGACAACAGGACAAGCAGATCGGCGCCCATCATCGTCGCCACCCGCGCCGCCAGCCGGTCATTGTCGCCATAGCGGATTTCGGAGGTTGCCACCGTGTCGTTCTCGTTGATGACCGGCACCGCCTTCATCTTGAGCAGTGTGGAGATCGTGGCGCGCGCATTGAGATAGCGGCGGCGCTCTTCGGTATCGCCTAGGGTAAGCAGGATCTGGCCCGATTTCAGCGCGCCCTTGCCCAGCGCATCCGACCATGCGCCGGCCAGCGCGATCTGCCCGACGGCCGCCGCCGCCTGGCTCTCCTCAAGCTTCAATGCCCGCTTGCCGAGGCCCAGAATGGTGCGGCCAAGCGCAATAGCGCCCGACGACACAACCAGGATCTCGGCGCCGCCATTGGCCAGCACCGCAATGTCGTCGGCCAGCGAGGCCAGCCAGTCGCGCTTCAGGCCGCTGGTGCGGTCGACCAGCAAGGCCGAACCGATCTTAACCGTGATGCGCCGGTATTTTGTCAGCGATTGCGCCGTCATCGTTATGAATTCCAGCGGGTCTCGACGGGAGCGGTAGCTCTGTCGCGCGCTTCGCCCACCACCGCCATCAGCGCGCGCAGCACCGCTTCGACGCCTTCGCCGGTGACCGCCGACAACAGCATCGGCGCGCGGCCCGCTGCGCGTTTCAGCGACGCGGCCTTCTTCTTGCGCGCATCGGCGTCGAGAATGTCGACCTGGCTGAGCGCCACGATCTCGACCTTGTCGGTCAAACCGTTTCCGTAAGCCTCGAGTTCGGCGCGCACCGTCTTGTAGGCCTTTCCAGGATTTTCCTCCTGCGCCGAGACCAGATGCAAAAGCACCCGCGTGCGCTCGACATGGCCGAGGAAACGGTCGCCGATGCCGACGCCCTCATGCGCGCCTTCGATCAGGCCCGGAATGTCGGCGATGACGAATTCGCGCGCATCGATGCGGGCAACGCCGAGGCCGGGATGCAGCGTGGTGAAGGGATAGTCGGCGATCTTCGGCTTGGCCGCGGTTACCGCCGCCAGGAAGGTCGATTTGCCGGCATTGGGCAGCCCGACCAGGCCGGCATCGGCAATCAGCTTCAGCCGCAGCCAGACATTCATCTCCTCGCCGGGCAGGCCCGGATTGGCGCGGCGCGGCGCCTGGTTGGTCGAAGTCTTGAAATGCTGGTTGCCGAAGCCGCCATTGCCGCCTTTGGCCAGGAGGTAGCGCTGGCCGACCACGGTCAGGTCGCAGATCAGCGTCTCATTGTCCTCGGCAAAGACCTGGGTTCCGGCCGGCACTTTCAGCGTCACGTCGGCGCCCTTGGCACCGGTCATGTTGCGGCCCATGCCGTGGACGCCGGTCTTGGCCTTGAAATGCTGCTGGTAGCGATAGTCGATCAGCGTGTTCAGCCCGTTGACGGCTTCCAGCCAGACATCGCCGCCGCGGCCGCCGTCGCCGCCATCCGGGCCGCCGAACTCGATGAACTTTTCGCGCCGGAACGACACCGAACCGGCGCCGCCGTCGCCGGAGCGGATATAGACCTTGGCCTGATCGAGAAATTTCATTGGATTACGCAGTTTGTGCTGTTGGACTTGCGGCTTTGCTCTAACCTTGCGCCTTGCTCTAAACCAAGGCGGACCGAAGGGCGAGGCCGATTTGCGACTAAAGCGCCGGATGCCCTTTTGCCGGGGAAGCGGTAGCACTGTTCCCGGGACGGAGCGTGGGGGGCGTGGGAATGAAGGCAGTCACCTATAACATCCAGTACGGCATCGGTCTCGATGGCCGCTACGATCTCGGCCGCATCACCGATGCGGTGCGCGGCGCCGACGTGATCGCGCTGCAGGAAGTGACCCGCAACAATCCGCGGAACGGCAACCGCGACATGGTGGCCGAGATCGGTGAGGCGCTGCCCGAGTATTTTGCCGCCTATGGCAGCAATTTCGAGGTCAATGTCGGCTCGCGCCTGGAGGCCGGCCGCGCCATCACCACCACCTTCCAGCTCGGCAACATGGTGCTGTCGAAGACGCCCATCCATCTGTCGCGCAATCTGCTTTTGCCGCGCAGCCGCAGCCTGGAGGCGATGAATTTCCAGCGCGGCGCGCTCGAGGCGCTGATCGAGACCCCGCTCGGCTTCGTCCGCTTCTATTCCACCCATCTCGACCATCGCAGCCCGGTTGAACGCGCCAGCCAGATCCGCTTTCTGCGCCAGCGCCTGCTGAACTATGCGCTCGAGGGTGGCGGCCTCTCCGGCATTCCCGAGATCGGCCTGCCGGACCTGCCCTACCCCGAAGCCTTCATCGTCATGGGCGACTTTAATATGCTGTCCGGCTCCTCGGAACATGTCGAACTGGTCGGCCGACCGGACCACGAGTTCGGCATGCCGTTGACCGCCGATCTCGCCGTCGATGTCGCCCAGCGCCTCAACGCGTCGGACATCGTCACCTGGGTCGATCCCAACCGGCCGCAAGACACAAGCCGCCACAAACGCATCGACTACATTTTCACCTCGGCCTCGCTCGCCGGATCGCTGAAGCGCCTGTGGGTCGACGAGAAAGCCGTCGGATCGGACCATCTGCCGGTCTGGGTTGAGATGGGCTGAGCGTCGCCAATCGCTCAAGTGGTCTGCCCCCTCATCCGGCCGCTACGCGGCCACCTTCTCCCCGCTGGGGAGAAGAGACTGGCGCCAGTCCCTCAGACCTCCTCTCCCCTTGGGGAGAGGTCGGATTGCCCCGAATTGCTCTTCGCAATTCGGCTGGCAATCCGGGTGAGGGGGCACTTTGCTCAGGCGATCACTTTCAAAGCCTCATTAAAAGTGCACCCAGTTGCGCAAGCTGATCCACGTCTTCCTATCTAACCGGTACCTTTCAACCGGCACCTGGCCGGCGACGATCGAGTTCAGCATGCCCTGGCCGGCATACTGGAAGCCGCACTTGTGGATGACCCGGCGCGAGGCCGGATTGATCACCCGCGTCGAGGCTTGCAGCACCTGCGTCGAGGTCCGCTGGAAGGCGAGGTCGACCAGCGCGTGCGCGGCCTCCGTCGCATAGCCGCGCTTCCAATAGGGCTCGCCGATCCAGTAGCCGAGCTCCAGCCCGCGATCGGTCATGTTGAGGCCGGCGCAGCCGACGAAGGTGTCGGTGCCGGCCAGCATCAGGGCGTAAGCAATGCCGGCCCGGCGCGACCGGGTCATGGCCAGGAAGGCGCGCGCCTCGGCCTCGCGATAGGGGTGCGGCATGCGGGCCAGCATTTCGGCAACATGACGGTTGTCGGCAAGCTCGACCAGTTGCGCAATATCGGCTTCGCAGGGCGCCCGCATCACCAGCCGCTCCGTGGCCAGGACCGGGCAGTCTATCGCGTAACTTTCGTCTTCGGTGTCTTCCGCTTCGGCAACCATTTTAGTCCTCCAGGCAAGAAAAAAGGGGAGATGGAAAACCCATCTCCCCTGATCCTTTTCCTGGCTTATCCATTCGCTGGTTGGCCAGACACCGGTTCCCGAGATGGGCGCCGGTTTTGTAGTGCGGAACCGGCTACTCCGCGGCTTTGGTAATCGGATTGACCGATACGTAGGTTCGGCCGTTGGCTTTTTTGTTGAAGGTGACTGCGCCGGTCTCAAGCGCAAAAAGGGTGTGGTCCGTGCCCATGCCGACATTGACGCCGGGATGCCAGGTGGTGCCGCGTTGACGGATGATGATGTTGCCCGGGATGACGGCTTCGCCGCCGAACTTCTTCACGCCCAGACGCTTGGAATGCGAGTCGCGACCGTTGCGCGACGAGCCGCCAGCTTTCTTGTGTGCCATCTAACTAACTCCGATGCGCCCTGGGGGCGCTTGAATGGTCTTATGAACGCGTTCGCGTTCCGTTTCAAGTCCGATCCGGCGACGCTGTCGCCGGTTCTTTTTACTTCTTCGCCAGTTCCTTGGCCTGCTCGCGCCAGTCCTTGATCTGGTCGGCGCTGAAGGGCATGTGCTCGTCGATCTTGGCGACATCCTTGTCGGTCAGCTTGGCCAGCTGCGCGAAGGTGATGATGCCTTGCTCGTTGAGATCCTTGGCGGCGACCGGGCCGATGCCCTTGATCACGGTCAAATCGTCCGGCTCGCCCTTCGGCGCCTTGAACAGCGGCGCGGCGACGGCGGTCTCGGCCTTGGCTTCTGCCTTCGGGGCAGCCTCAGCCTTGGCTTCCTTCTTGGCCTTGGCTTCCTTCGGCGCGGCCTCGGCCTTCGCCTCGGATGCGACCTCAGCCTTGGCTTCCGGCGCCTTGGCTTCAACCTTGGCGGCAGCCTTCTTGGAAGGCTTGGCACCACCCAGCAGGATCTCGGCGATCCGCACGGTGGTCAGAAGCTGGCGGTGGCCGATCTTGCGGCGCGAATTCTGCCGGCGGCGCTTCTTGAAAGCGATGACGGTACGGTTCTTGCCCTGCTCGACGACTTCCGCCGTGACCAGAGCGCCATCGACGAACGGTGCGCCGAAGGTGACATTTTCGCCCTCGCCATGGGCGAGAACGCTGCCGATTTCGACGATATCGCCGACATTGGCTTCAAGCTTTTCGATCTTCAGGAGATCGTTGGCGGCAACGCGATACTGCTTACCGCCCGTTTTAATGACTGCGAACATTTTTTGCCTTTCGCTGTTCGGTCGGCCTTGATGAACCGCTTCACGCGGTTCGGCCGTCTTTTTGTCAGTCTGCGGGTTCAAAAAACAAGCGGCGTGGAAGAACCCTCCACGCCGATTGCGCGCTTCCCCTAACCGAAGGTTTGGTGCAAGTCAAGGCAAACAGCCGGATTCCTTAGCCATGCCGGATCCTTGCCGTGCCCGATCCTCGTGCTCGAAGACTGGTCGGCCTCACCTGTCGATGCGACCGCAACACAGCTCTCCCGACAAGGCCCGCACAGGAAGCTGAATTTCCTCGTGGATTGGGCCTTGTAACCTGCCCGCCCAGCCGTTATCTAGTGCGCCGCGCCGGCAACGGCCGACCATGACCGCGGAGAGGTGGCAGAGTGGTCGAATGCACCGCACTCGAAATGCGGCATGGGTGCAAGCCCATCGGGGGTTCGAATCCCTCCCTCTCCGCCATTCTTCCGGCAATCGTCTAAGTGCCTGAAAAGGTTCTAACATCCGGGGAGTTATAAAGTTGCGGTGCCCCACGCGGGTGCCCCAAGATTAGTCCTCTGTGCCCTCGTTTGTCTTCGCCACCTTCGGTTTCCTGGGGGATTTCGTGAAGCTTTTGCGCTGCGCCTCCAGTCGCCTCCGTTCTTTCTCGCGATCATCGCCAGAGTAGCTATCCGTCTGGACTCGACGGGACCCCCTTGCCACCCACTCCCAGTCTTCCCGAAGCTTTTTGAGTTGCTCCGCCATTTGAATAAGCGGCGAACGAGCACCCAGATGGCCATAGTTCTCATAGTCGCCCATAGACAACACGTAGGAAAGAGATTGGTGCTCACGCTCACTCGGCTGGTGCTTCCAACTGGTCGAGACTTCAAAGGTCTTGTCGTGAAAGAGATCGTACTCGCCCACGTAACTCGACAACGATTGCCCCGGCTTCAGCACGCTGATGTGCGTCAAAGGCCGACCCTTGTCTTTGTGGCCGTCCTTCTCAAACTCCGGGCTAAAGCTCACTGCCACGTCATGTGCGGCGGCGTTCCCTGTGTTCGTGACGATTAGATCAACATGCATGAGGGACCAGGCGTTAGGTTCAAGGGTTGCCACAACGTGGGCCTGTGCCGTTGCCCTTGAGAGCCTCTTCGTTTCCCGCGCCAGAACCCAGGTGAAGAACCCAAGGGCTATGGTTGCAACTGCGGTGACCACCATGGACCACGTCTGTGCGTCCTTTCGCAAACTGTCCCACAAGCCCGCCAAAAATTCCCAAGTCATACTGAGTCCCCAGCTGCGGGGACATAGTATGGGCCACAGTCGGCATGTCCAGTGGACAGTCTCAATGGGCACTTGAGCGGTGACTCATCCTATGGCTGTATGCGGCCGCGAAGTGCAAAAGGGGGCCAAAATGAAGAACCGAAGCGCGGTACTTGCCGCATGCTTGATGCTCGGCGGATGCGCCATGACGTTGCCGGTTAGGGGACAGGCTGGCGACGGCTCAGAGACCTTCACCGGGAGCGCAACAGGCTACGCGGATGGCGCTGGAAACCTCACCATAAAGAGCAACAAAGGTCGTAGCTGCAAAGGCGACTTTGTCTACGTGACCCAGCGCGAGGGCAGCGGGACGTTCACCTGCAGCGACGGCTCAAGCGGGCCGTTCACCTTCGTCTCGACGGGCATGCGCGGAACTGGCACGGGCACTCTAGGCGGTAAGCCCTTCACGTTTTCATTCGGATGAACGGTCCCTCGCAATACTTGAAAAGTCGGCTCACACGCAGCTTGCTCTGCGGGGGGCTCGGCTGCTTCATTGGTCTTAGCACGGGTGTCGTGGCATTGGGCGGCGGCGTCAATGGAGCGGTGGTCTTTGGCCCCATCGGGTTTGTCATCGGGTGGTTGATGCCGACGAGATGGTTGGGCACCGACGCGGAGCCGAGCTCGGTGGTGGACCCGGCGGTGGTTGAGGTCAAGGCAACCCAAGACTCCATTGAGCAGCCTGAGGCTCCGCGCAGCGACTATCAGCGGGTCGAGGATTCCTTGAGTGAGATGATGCCCATTGTCGGGCGTATCCTCGGCTCTGTCTGGAACCTAGAGATGCGGCTGCTGATAGCTATCGGTCTCATGCCCTACCTAGTGCGCCACGGCTGGCTGCTGTTCGGCATTGCCTTCGTGCTACTCGCAGTGGTGTTCCCTCTTGGGATTATCTTCACAGTCACGGGGGTTGCCGCGATGAACTATGGCGCAGAGGCGGGTAACAATTTCATCATCGACCTCAAGCGCCCCGTGGTCTGACTTTAGCGGATGCCACCCTCCTCTACCCGCCGGACGCCAACCTCATCCTTCCGGAGGCGAGACGCCTCTCCCCAGCACGAGAAGCATGGCGGCTTCTTCTGGACTCCCCGTGGCAACGGACGCATTCTATCGCTGGGGAGAGGCGATGGGCAAAACAGTTCATCCCAACTGGGCAAGGCGCCGAAGGCCACTGTGGCGCTTGCTTCTTGCGGCTCGCCTTCCTATAGCCCTGGCGCTGCTGGCGGCTGCTTCCGCTGCCTACCTCACAGTTGGTGGCCAGCCCCGCCTTCCAACAGTTCACTCGCCCGGTGCATCCTCCAGCCAAATCGCTTTCCACCAGTCCGGCTGCGACATCAAGGGCAACATCAACGAGTGGGGCGAGCACATCTACCATATGCCCGGCCAAGCGTATTATTTGGCGACCCGCATAAACCCTGCTCGGGGGGAGCGATGGTTCTGCTCGCAGTGGGAGGCTTGGTGGGCAGGTTGGCGCAAGGCGAAGGTGTGATGGGCTGACCTCGGTCTCATTTGACCACCACCGGAATCGACGTGCCCCCTCTCATGGCAGCCAATTCAGTCATCACCTTTTTGGCCACCTCGCAGTGTCGAGAGGCCACCATTATCCCATCATGCATCGGTAGGGCCGCTATTCCCATCCTCGCCAGCCGCAGCAAGACGGCAACCAAGATGCTGCTTTCGGTGAACATCAGGTCCATGGCGATGTCTTTGCCAAAGAGAGGCACAAGAGCCGGATGCTTTTCAGCGACCGCTTTGCGGAACCCTGAAGCTGTCCATCCTGCTGGCAGGCCCTCTTTCACCTCATGGGGCAACCGGGTCATCTCGGTCTCAGTCGACAGGAGCGCGGAAAGTCCCGCTTTGACGCCTGGTCTGTAACCCTCAAGGCCAGGAATGGCGTAGAGGTCCCCTAATGGCGGCTCACTGCCCACCCGAGCATACGCTAGCCTCGGGAACATGCTGGCATAGTCCAGGTCTGCTATCGGCTCACCGTTGACTGTCAGGCCCCCTCGCAGCGCCCTAGGCATCGATATCCAGAAGGCACCGTAGAGCCTGCCGTGCAGGTTGAAACCTCTCGGGTCCGATGGTGACCGCAAGAGGAAGCGCCGAGTCAGCTTGTAGGCAGCCTGTCGCTCCCCGTAGACCTCGATGCGTTGGGTGGCGAGGAAGGCATTGATCTCTTCCATCTCCGTCCTCAGTCTCAAGGTCTCCTCTGTGTCCTCATAGTCCACCATCACGGAAAGCCTGCTGCCGTACTGGTCCCTTCCCGCCCGTGCGGAGAGCTTGATGACCTCCTCACCCTCGGCTCGCCCTATATCGGCAACGGGGACCTCAGAGGCCATCAGGGCAGCTCTAAGCCAGCCGGTAGCCTCTATGCCTGTCCTCCGCACATGGGGCCTAGGAGGATGCACCATGATGAGCCCAGCTAGCTCCATCCCCTCCACCACCCTTGGCATGATGCCGAGCCCCGGGCGGTCATAGCGGGTCCTAGCAGTGTGCTTCATGTCCATGGCGAGGTACTGCCCCCAACGATGGTTTCCATGGAGGAGCTTAAGGTTGGCGATGACGGAGGAGACTATCATTGCAGTCCTCTCCACCACCTCGGCCTTGGGGCGCCTTATGCGGCTTCCCGCTTCCTTTGAGGTGGCATCAAGTACGGCCTGCGTCACCTCTGCGGCGATGGCGGAAAGCTTAGGGCCGCTTGAAGTTGCCCAAGGGTCGAACAAAATGTCTTGGGTGGTGAGGGAAGCTGACAATTCATCCCCATCTCCCTTGGCTCTGAGGCGTGCCTTTGCTCGGCTGCTGAGAGGGAGCATCAGGGAACCACAAGGCATATGGGGGGACCTAAGCTCCTGATAGGCCGCCTTGAGTTTCCAACATGTGAGCACCCGTAGTGCCCAACCAAGTCACTCGATAGTTTGCCCTCTGCCACCATTCTGGCTATTGCCGCCGCCTATCCCAAGCCGGTCGCCAACCGGGAAGATGGGACGGGTGTTCGCCGAAAAGTTTTGTCTTCATCGCGATGATTTCCGGCACAGCCTCGCGAGCCAGGAACTCCCCCGCCTTCTCTAACTTCTCGCCCATCTTTCGGAGCACTATGCCGGAAGACCTCGGGTAAGCGTGAAGTTCGGTATGCACCGCAGGCCCCAACGGGTTGAACATTTCCCAACGCCTATGGGTGCCGCTGGCCAGCCGATGGACCGCCTTCGCCGCCTGAACGATCCTGAACTCGCGAGTGCGATGAGACCCACCGTCATCCTCAATCAACGCGCACACGCCCAGATAGATGGCCAACAAGCGGCGCGGCGAAACGCCGGCCTCACGCAACCGCGCGAACGCAATATGCGCCCTGTAGGCTGCCGGCTGCCCTCGCAGGTTCATCGCTGGGTCAACGCGCCCCGCAAAGGCCAAGGTCCTGCTTAGCTCCTGCACCGTCGCGGCTACCGCACCGACATGCCGCTCGCCATCGAGCCAACGCGATGCCGCAATGACGTATGGCTTGAGTTCAGCGGCGCGATAGGTTTTGCACCAGTGCGACCCGTGACGGGCCTTGTGCTGCACATGGTAGCGGCAATGGAAGGGAGCACGCCCGATCCCGGTTGCCAGCGCTGTTGGCCGCCGACATCCCGGAACTGAACAATGGGCGACACCATCCTCCAATGGGTTGATCCCGATGCCCAAGGCTATTCTGCTGCGTCCAGCCAATCCTGTTGTTCGCCGTCAAGGGCTTCAAGGAGAGTGGCGAGATTTGCGAGATACGCACTAGCGTCTTGCGTCGTGAGTTGGGCCTGGGCAAGGGCTTTCACGTGAACCATAACTTCCTCGCGAGCGGCTCTCTTGGCGTGACCATCGGGCACGAAGTAGGCGTTGGCGGCGCTGTAGTCGGTCTCAATTTCGAGTGCCTTGGCCGCACTGCCCTCATCCGCACCCGAAAGATATCGCCTGACAGTTGGGTTGCGGTCGGCCGCATCTCTCAGCGACAGCTTTGCGTAGGTCCGAGCAGCGGCGCCGCTGCCGTTCGTATTGGTCACAATGCCGTGGCCGAGCCGAGTTGTCTCCGCCAGCACCGCCATCTCTAGCGGCGGCAGAAGCATGGGGATGCGATGTTTGACGCCCACAACCACGGCAACTCGGTCGGGCAGGAAAACATGAAAACTCGCCCATTCCGGGACTACTGCCAAAGCTGCCTTCCAGCCGATTTTGAGGCGATCGATTGTAACTAGAGGTGCGTCCCGAAAAGAGAGGCCCTGATCTGCTGACTTCACGTTCAATTCCTTTTTTGTTGGCGTATTCCTCCCATCATCAATTCGACTACTCGATTGCGGCGATTTGATGGTATATCTGCAATTTCTATTCGATATTTTCAATACAACTTGCCTTCATGCGGTGTCGAGAGTCATGGAGGCAGGTATGACCTTCAGTCATTGTGGCACTTGACCCCAACCTATGCTTCAAGGAGACAAGGGGCTATGAGGCCCTATCTCCAACCATGGGAGCAAGAGCAAGGTCACGACTGCACCTTACCTTACCTACCCCCTTGGACCACAAGCATACTTGCCACCTCGACCCAGGGCGGCACCACCCTCTCCTACCCATGGGCCCACCCCCCAGCCACCATAGGCTCGCCCCCTAGGTCAGGCGTCGGACTACGAGCGAGACACCCCTAACCTCAGGCAGGTGCCCTCCCTTCGACCACCAGCTCTAGGGAAGCCGCTCGGCAACAGAGCCTACCCACCACAGACCACGGCCTCGGTCAGGCACACACCGGCACATCCGGCCATAGACCTAGCTCCCGCAAGGCCTTCATCGGAGCCACCAAAGAGGCAGGCGTCTTCATTCGGTAGGACTAGGGCGTCACTCCATGTCTGGCACGTCGCCGCCATGGAAGAGCGTCGTCGGCTCGCCATACTCCCCAAGCGACGGGTTGGCTTCACGTGACCACGCTATGACCCCCGCGTGCTTCGACGCCAAGGCCTTTGCGGTGCGTATGGCCCGGTCCTCGGTCTGATGCTCAGCAGGTCCATAGACTGCATATAGGTCGCCACCCTCATCCCGGTCGAAGGCCGTGACAACGATCAGCTTCGGCATCTTCTGCTGCGGGAGGATGTTGTCTGACATAGTGGGTACTTTCCTAGGAGACTCGTTACTCGGTCTCTCCACGCCTTCGTCGGTGCCACCCCCGGCTGAAGCCATAGCTCACCGCCGGAGCCCATAAGGCCACCTCGCGCTCTAAGGATGCATTGGTGGCAAGGAGCGCCTGCACAGCCGCCCTAGCGTCACCACCGTGGGCAGCAATAGCCTCGTCGGCAGCAAGCTCCCATTCACTGGACGGCGACATCGGGTCCGATAGGATGCCCGCGGCTGTCATCCGACAACAGGCGGCGTATCGTCGTACCCGATAGAAACTATCCCCGGATGCCGGTGGGCGATGGCGAGTATCTGAGTCTCAAGCTCGCAGTTGTAGGCCATGAGCGCCTTCACGGTCTCAAGCGGGCTGGCGTAGCGGGCGATGAGCTTCTCAGCTTCAGAGTGCAGTTCGGCCTTGGCTACGGCGTCTAGGTGCATGATGCCCATTGCGGTGCCCTCCTAGCGTGTTGCGCGGCGTGGTGCGGTGAGCGCGTCCAAGCGGTCCTGGAGGTGACCATTGAGTACGATCATCTCCTTGAGGGCTTTCACCGAGTCCCCCTTATGCTGGGCAATGAACTTGTCTGCGATTGACTGGAGGGCGGCTTCTTGGCGGCTGTCCAGCGTCACAATGCGGTCCATGGCGATTGCTCCAAAAGCTTGATGGGCGCAGTGAACAAAAACGGAACAAAATTGTCAAGCTGGAATTGACTCAGCGAGGACTGTGTTCCTATTTGACGATGGGTGGGGCGGTTACTCACAGGCATGGAGAGCCGCGATGGGCAGACGAAAAAGTCGATACGACAGGCTATTCGCACGTAACGCGGAGGCGATCATTTTGGACGCGCTTCACCTTCGAGAAACGCTGCTGGCGGCGCAGTTGCATCTCAATCCGAGCGGCCCGTTGTTCTGGCAGCTTTACGGGCTTGTCGAGAAGTTGCACGAGGTGCTCGCCACAGTGGCGGAGAAGGAGCCCGACTACCGGGCAGCGCATCTTGGCCTGCTTCCGCTCCCCGAGGACTACTCTACGCGGAAGTGACCTATGGCCGGGCCAATGGACAGCGTTGGGCGGGCCGCTAAGGCCAACATGCTGCTAATCGTGGAATGCGGCCATTGCTACCACGTGGGCCGCTTTAAGGCGAACGATGTGGCCAAGGTGGTGGGATGGAACAAGCCGTTGGAGGGCATCAAGTTCAGATGCAAACGGTGCAGTCGAATGGACACATCAGTCAGGACTCAGTTCATTGACCAAGACCACCCACCGAAGGGCTACATTTGGGTCCTACAGAAGGCGAGAGGCTAGAACAGCGAGCCTTGAGCCGGAGGTGGTGGCACTTGAGTGGGAAACTTGATCTGCGTGGCCGGCTTCTCGACAATCATAAGGGCGTCGTCCGGGGCAGTCCGCTGTAGCCGCTTCGCTTCCGACCATGGCGCGGTCAGCCACGTCTCGGCTTCCTCAGGCGTGGTCAGGATCACCGGCATGGCCTTCTCATGGATCGGCTTGATGAGAGCGTTAGGCGCTGTCGTCATAAACCCGTAAAGCTCGAAGTCGCCTGGGCCGTCCTTGACCCTGCGAACCCCATGCCACGGCGTCCAAAGGCCAGCAAAGAAGAACAGCGGGCAATCTTCGCCACGGGCAAACCAGTAGTTTCGCTGAATGCCTGTTTCGGGGTCCCTGTCTCCAGGGGTTGGGCTGGGCTCTGCGAAGCTCGTCACCGGCACCACACAGCGATGCTCGACGCCAACATACTGCTGCCAATGGCCATACTGCGGATTGCGAATGTTGGTGGTGCCATAGTCCGCCTTGCCCTTCACCCGCTCGGCCGGCGTCGGCATACCCCAGAGCAGCTTGGCAAGCTCACGCTGCCCATCGGGGGCATTGCGGACCACTACGCCCGGCATGTTGGGATAGACGTCTAGCGAGGGCTCAAGGTTGCCCATGATGTCCCGCATGGCGCGGGTCCACTCACGGATGGCGTCTTGGCTGGTGGTGATGTTGTAGAGATTGCACATTTTTCCGAAGGTCGTTCCCTCAAGTATCTCGCACCCCTAATGGCTCCATGCTAGACCATCGCATTATGGGGGCAATACGCAACTTGATCGACGCGCTTCTGTCCGACGCGGCGGTGGGGATAGTCACATGGGTTGGCACCATCCTTACTGTCGGAGGTCTTTTCTTTACGTTTCGGCAGGCAGTCGCAGCCAAACGATCCGCGAACAAGGCAGCAGACTCAGTCTCTCATCTCAAAGTTCAGATCGACACGGCCAACGTTGCATACGCAAGCGCCGAGTTGATTACCTTTTTACAGATGATCCACTCGCGTGATTTCGGTCTTGGTTCCGCCTTCTTCGGACCCCTGAAGCGGTCTCTTCGTCTGCAATGCCACGGCGATCCCGGAAGGTCGCACGAGATTGAATCGGTCAACCGCGCAATCGGCACGATTGAGAAGCATTTGGCTTGGGCTCGCGCCGGCGACACCAAATACCAAGAAGCCCACGTCTACCGTGCGGTGGATGGCCTAATGCAGACCGTTACCGGTTGGGAAAGCTCGCTGGCGCGGTCAAAGTAAGGAATAAAATAGTGAAAACAATTGAAGAAATGCTTCCTGCCGTCCAAGCCGCGACCGAGGATGGCCGCCTACAATGGACTATCCGAAACATGGCATTTTACGTGAATGTTGGTAAATATACAATATCGACTTGGGAGTGGTCTGATCAAGAGAACGATGTCGAGGGATACTCGGTCGGGATATACGAAGGTGAAAAGCAGTTAGATTTCGTTAGGGCCGACCCATACAGCCCTCGTTATTCACGGCTAGAGGACTTTTATCGGATGGCGCGTAGAAGCGCGTTGAACGTTGAGAGCATAATCGACGAAATCGAGAAGACGTTGGGAAAGTTGCAACCCAAGAAATAGCCCGCCGCCAGCTCTTTGTGAAATGCATCATAACCGCAAATACGCCTACTAAGCTGTAACGTGTCGCTGCGCGTTGTCCGCCAGAATCCGAAAAACTGAGGCACGACTGATTCCCAAAGCCGCCACGATGTCGTTGGCGGACTTCCCTCCGGCCTTGAGGCGCAACACCTCGTCGGCTTGACGGCGGGCTGTAGGTTGGCGGCCAGCATACTTCCCTTCGGCCTTGGCCTTGGCGATGCCTTCCCGTTGCCGCTCTAGCATCAGCTCCCGTTCGAACTGAGCAATGGCCGCAAACACATTCACCATTAGCTCGCCTTGAGCGGTAGCGGTGTCTAGGTTCATGCCGAGAATGCGCAGGCCCACGCCTTTGGTTTTAAGTTGCTTGGTGATCTCCACAAGGTTGGTCACAGAGCGTGCCAGTCGGTCCAGCTTGGTCACAACCAGCGTGTCGCCGTCGCGAACCCATTCAAGCACGGCGGCAAGTTGTGGCCGCTTGGTCGCCACAGACGAAATCTCTTCGCGAAACACCTTGGTGCATCCGGCTTGCTCAAGGTCGCGAAGCTGGGCCTCAAGGCCTGCCTTTTGGTCAGTGGTGGAAGTGCGGGCGTAGCCGACTAGTGCGGATGTGGTCATAGCATTGGGTCTCCCATTGGCGATCAAGTGAGACTATTATGTGAGACACAACGGGAAGATGTCAAGAGACCATTCATGTGAGACATCGCAGCGGGCCATTTGGCAGACTCACATGGGCTTGCCCGAGTGAGACTGCGTCTCGCCCCGAATTGCTGCCCGAAAGGCCATCACCACACAGACAGGGTCGGTCTCGACATTGATGAATTCTGGCAAATCCAGCGACCAACAGGGGGGCGGGGGGGGGGGGGGAAACCAGCATTCCCCACACGATAGTGCCCTCTGACATAAGAGCCCCCTTTTTTCGGCCGCCGGCCTTAAGGGTCTCCATACAAGATTATCAGTTCGTTCTTGGGTCCCACATTTGCCAACTCGATGGAACCGTCCGCAAGCTCCCAGAAAAGGAGTCTCAGTCCAGCGTGTCCAGTAGTCAGGTGACACCGCTTTGCTCGCGCACCGTCTCTCGGCCTAGTTCTAGCAGGCGATTGCTGTGAGCCGGTCTCCCTAAAATCTTCAACACTGAGGTTCGGCGCCGCAGCAATCAATTGGGCGCACTTACTCAGCGTCAAAGATGAGGAACCTCCATTCAAACAAGCATTCGCATCGAGAGAACCACAAAACCCTGTCCCAATTGCAAATTTGACAGGCGGCCCGATCTGTCCAGGTAAGTTGGCCACAGCTGCGGCGATCGCAATCGCTATTTCGCGGTCAGACTGCGCATTTTGCCAGATTGCAAGCGGATCAAGCAGGCTAGCGATTTGCCGGGGCGAATTCGCCACCATGACATCGGACGCAACTATTCCGCCCAAATTCTCCGACTCATCTTCGGGATCGACCGCGACGACCCTCAACGTTACCGCGACACCGTCAATCTCATTACCTGCCCTCGGAAATGCGTAGATGAATCGCGGTGGAGCAACAGCTTGGTTTGCGGCTACGAAAGCGATGCTATCAAGAGATAGCTCGCGAAGGTCGTCAGGAATCACCTCAGCGGTGATGTCCTCAATAACTGTCACATCTTCAAAAAGAGCGTAATTTATCCAGCCAACGTCTAAGAGATCGGGAAGATTGGTGAGCGCCCGATTGATCACAGCAGCAAACTCACCCGCGTTGATCACTTCGGAAAGATCGTGTTGAGCGAACATGGTCCTCAGGTGCGACTCGATCGGCAAAAAACCTAAATCGAATATCTTATGCACAGCAGTGAATGGAACCAAAACTGGTAGACCATGTGCGAGCCCGGACGTTAGCCAAGCAAAACAATTAGTAAGCCACTCCTGCCGATTATCCCCAGAATCGCTGTCGTCAAGTATCCAGAAAACAGATGGGTCAAGGACCACGGACGGCAGCACTAAACTGTCCTGCCTCTTTTCGCGGACTCTATTCGGCGCCGCTCAAGCGCCTTCGACATGATCCTCTCTGTTTCCTTCTGCGACTGATCAAAGAAGTCCTCTGGCCAATCGACTATCGCACCGAATTTTGTGAGCTCTACGCTCTTAAGAACAGTATTACCAAACCTCTTTTTGAAGAAGTAAATTCTAGTCATCTCCCGTATCGAGTCATCCATGTCCGACACCACGCGAAGCCGAAACCGTTCTATTATGTGTTCGCCATGTGTCTCTATAATGCATTGCTTACCCAGCATCCCCATCGCTATGAAAAAGTCGGCCAATCGAGCCTGAGTGCCCGGGTGAAGATGCAGTTCCGGCTGCTCCAATACGATAGTGGAGCCTCTCGTAGCCAAGAAACAGCTAACTAGTATAGGCAGAACCTGACTTACTCCGACGCCTACGTTAGTGAGATCTTGAAATTCCATACCGTCATCAGTTTTTATCCTAAGCTCATGACCAAATTTTCCTTTTTCCGAGGTTTGGAAATCGAACGCTATGCCCAAATAAATCAACCAGTCGAGAAGAGCCTCCCTTAGAGTCCCAGTTTTGACAACTTCTCTAACTTCATCTTCCGCAAAGGAGCTTGCCGCAACGTAGGTGATTGGTCGGCGTTCATTCAAGTGCAGAACAGCCGCCGTCAGTTCACCCTTTGGCCCAACATCGGTCGGGCTCGACAGTGCCTGCAGTGCATACAGCGGTCGTGGCTCATCTCGCAATGGACCGACATAGTGGAGGGAGAAGCGGAAAAAAGCGTCATTCATCTGCCAGGACTCGCGCAAGGTATCGAGCCGCGAGGCCGTTATGAGCAACTCCGAACCACAATAATTTAGCAGCGCCCGTTCAATTCGAACTTTGTTCTCGTCAACAGCACTTAGAAAGCGGCGGCGATACCCAGGGTTAAAGCCAGAGATAGCTGCGGTATAGTCCGAGATTACTAAGGGATGGTCGGCATTTCCGAGAGGTGAATGGTCTATCGGAAGTAGCGGGGAAGCAATTTCTTTTGCGATGTCACGCAAGATATTTGCGACGATAGCTGGTATCTCCAAGCTGTAGAGCCGCCTGCTCGCTCGTCCGACTGAGATGGCGTTGTATAATTGCTGAGCCGTCAGTTTTCCTCTATCAAATCGAACAAACAGCGCAGAAGGCATGAAATACCTTAGCTGGCAACCAACAATTTTTCCTTTTGGATAGCCTTCGGTTGCTCTTGCTTTGGTTTCGTCATCCAAATCGCGCACGGTATAAGCGAAAGGATCTGACACACCCTCTAGAGAAGATTTGCTATAATTGAATTTTCGACCTTTTCCCGACGATCTACAGACATTGATACTAAAATTGTGATCGTTACCCTCTGAGTCAAAAAAATGCCCCGAAGTCTGGACACCGGTTAAGTTCGGCTGAAGTTCCAAAGCCTCTCGATCTTGCTTTGCACCCGAGACATCAATCGAGAAGGAAACCTTGAGGTCATCGATGGATTCGAGTCCCGAAACTAACAAGTTATTTGGTTGGTTTTCATCAGTTGGACGACTAAGATGCCAACCTAAGCCCAGCGAATGATGAGTAGCAGTCTGCTTCGAAGAGAAGTTCTCGATGTCGCTAAAGCTTCCTAATCGGACCAAAGGTCCATTGAGCGCAATTGCTCGTCCAGCCGCCGAATGTTGCAGCGTCTGTTTTATGAGCAACATGGATTGTATTACGCTGCTCTTGCCTGAGCTATTGGCACCACAAAGTATTGTTATCGGAGCCAACGGAAATTCGTTGTGGCCTTTAAAACTTTTGAAATCGCGTATCTGCCAGTTAAGTAACATGGCCCCATCCTTTCTTGCCAGAAAAGACGGTTGCGTGAGGAAAGTAAAGTCCACCCTCATCAAAGCTACCAGTTATTTTCTTCAGGTTGCGCTTCTTAGGCTAGGTAGCTTCACGGCCTCCACAAGCGCCCTCTTCGCCTGCTCAGGGTCCTGCCCGGCGTAGCCGAGCTGGCTTAGGTCTAGGCTCTTGGCCCGCTCGCTATCGGTGTGCCCTACTACCCACGTGATGGTCCACTCGTCAAAGCCCTCGGCTCCCGTAAGCTTGGCATCACGCGCCTTCCGGATGAACCAGCGGCGGAACGAGTGGAAGTCCACGTTGCTCTTGGCCTTGTCGTTCGGGCGCTCATCAACCCCAACCTTGCGGCGATACCGCGTGAACTGCTTGGCCGCCGGGTCAGAGCGTGTCTCACGTGACTTGGGGATGGGCGGCAAGTCATCAAACAGATAGTCGCTGTCCTTCTTGCCTGCCGTACGCCGGTTTACGATCTCTTTAAGGCCGCTGTGGATCGGCACGGTACGGCGGGCGTTGTCAGTCTTTCCTGCCCACACGCTGAACATCTCATGGCGGCAGTCGGAAACGTGGAGCTGGCAAATCTCCTCGATGCGCATTCCGCTCAGCGCTCCGATAGGCATCAGGTCATTGAGCAGCGGGCCGGCGTCACCCGCCAGTAGGGTTGCCACCTCACCATCCGCAAAGGGCCGCTTGCCTTTGTCTGGTTCGGCCTCACGCCGTTGTCTGGGCGCTGATGGAAGCGATTGGCCAGCCCACGGATTTTCGCCTGCCAAATGCCCCTTGCTAAGGAGCCAAACCCAATACTGCTTTATGAACCCGAGATAGGCGGTTGCCTTCTGCCGGCCCCTCCCCACCACAAGGGATTCCGAGATAAAGTTACCGGCCTCAACGCGTCGCACCGTTTCAAGAGCAACTGGGAGCCGGCTGTCCCGTAGCCAGTCACCGAGCCATCCCAGAACTCTCCGGAAATCCCCCTCAGATTTGAGGCGGTAACCCTGGTGTTTCAGAAACTCGGCTGCATGGTGGTCAAGCGGGGTGACCTGCCCGCTGGCGAGCGCGAAGAACGCTTTAGCCGTGTCTAGGCCCTTGGTCTCCTCGATCTGATGGGCCCGCAAATTGATTGCGTATTGAGTGCCCTCATCGTCCATCGAAAGCCGATGTCGCAGCGCCTCCGCCTCCAACGGATCATTCGTCCCCAACACTTTCTCGGCTGCCGCAATGGCCCCCTTGAGGCGAGACACAATGGGCCATTTGCGGGCATCCGCATCCTTAAGGTCGGCGGTGTGGAGAGGATGAGTTAGCTTGCCTCGACCAATCAAATCCCGCACCTTCGCCGGCACCTTAATGCGGACTCGCCACTGCTGTCCGTGCCATTCAAGATATTGCTTTGGATTGGCCATTTTGTACCCCGGTGCCCCACGATGGTGCCCCACAAATGAGTCCCCAATGGCCGGATGTCAAGGGATGCAAGGGGTTCAGCGCCTTGGAGGAGAGTGTCCCTCCCTCTCCGCCATCTTGCTTTCCGGCCATCGGAAGATCCCGCTTAGTGCTCATTTCGATCTTTGATCGGCGGCTGCTAGGCAACGAGTCCTTGCCTGATTTGCTCTACTTCTTCGATCGGGACCGGATGCCCGGTGAGGAAGCCCTGCATCAAATGCACCCCCAGGCGCTGCAGCAACATGTACTGCTCTTCCGTTTCAACGCCCTCGGCGAGCACGACATGACCGAGATTGCGAAGCAGTCCGACCATGTCCCGCAACAGGCTCAAGCCGCGAGAGGTCTGGCAATCGTGAAGGAAGCTGCGATCGATTTTGACAACGTCGAATTTGAACCGGCGGAGCCATGTAAGGCCGGCAAATCCCGTTCCGAAGTCGTCCAGCCAGATCTGAACGCCCAATTTTCGCAGCCGCTCCACGTTTCTTACCGCTTGCGCCTCCAGAAAGATGTCACTGCCTTCGGTGATTTCGATGGCCAGTTTCTGTGGCGCAAGGCCGTGCCGAGCAAGGATTTCGGTGACCCGCAGTGAAAAGTTGGGAACCTTGAGTTGGAGAACAGATACGTTCACGGTCACGACCGAGCCCAATCCGTATTCTGCCATGTCACCGCAGGCTCGATCGATCAGCCACGTGCCCAGTTCCACGATCGCTCCGGTCTGCTCGGCAACGGGTATGAACACCAACGGACTGATCATGGTGCCGTCGAAGTCACATATCCGCATCAGAGTCTCGTGGCCCAGCACTCGTCCAGACGTCAGGTCGCGAATTGGCTGGTAGGCGACAGAAACAAGCTGGTTGGAAATTGCCAGCTTCAGTAGTTCTGAAAGATTTTCGCCGGAGCGATCCGGCCCGGTGGCGTGCGGGTCGTAAATTGTGAACGTAGCCCGACCCGCAAACTTGGACGCGTAGAGTGCACGGTCAGCTTCCTGCAGCAGGACTCTAAGTTCTATGCTCTGATCGGCGCGCGTCATCGAGGCTCCGGCACTGATCGTGACGATGTTGAGCTTGTCACCCCGATCGGGGTGGTAGATATCCAGGTCCTCCACAGCGCGACAGAATTGCTGCGTTATGTCACGAAGGTGAGCTCGCCCGGTGACCTTGCAGAGAATGACGAATTCTTCTCCGCCATAGCGGGCCGCGACGGCGTTGTTGGAAGCCGCCAGCTCGGAAAGGATGTGGGCGAGTTTGATCAGACAATCGTCGCCGGCCTGATGACCAAGTCCGTCGTTGAATCTCTTGAAGTAGTCGACGTCGATCAGAATGAGGCCGATCTCATCGTCGTCCGCCGCCCAGTCTTCGCGCAGCTCCGAGAATTCTCGAATGATCGCCCTGCGGTTTTTCATTCCCGTGAGCGGATCGGTGTCGGCGATCTCGGTTAGCTTCTGCCCCTTCCTTATCGCAGCCTGTTCCTGGAGCTGTGCCCGAAGTGCGTGCAGGAACGTCTGATATCGCTCCAGGCTCAGTCGCCAGGAGAGATACAACGACAACACCAGAGAATTCACGAAATAGGCCGACAGCACGACCCGGCCCACGATATCGGCCTGGAGGAAGAACAGCGCGGCGCACACAAAGCTTGCGGCGACCGTCGCGGAGGCAATCGCTGAAAGCCAAAACCGGAAGTTGAAGAACAGATTCGCACCGAGGATGAACACGGTGCCAAAAATCATGAAATGGGAGAGAGCTTCCTGATGCTCTGTTCCAAGAGCGGATACGAGCCATCCAAGGGCGCCGGATACAATCGCCAGCGCTGCTACAAGGTGCAAGGTGGTAAGGGCGAAGCCGCGTCGGGCGACAAATTCGACAAGCGCCAGGGACGTGATCCCAAGCGTAACGCGGGTCAAAACAAGCCGACCGGCTATATCGGGAAAAAGAAACCAATCGAAGAGGCCATAGGCCACATAGCTGATTACAGCAGCCGCAATGCCCCATCGCACCAGACTGCGATTTTCATCGGCATCTTTCTGCAGGAACAGCGCCAGGAGTTCCGGATCGGCCGAATGCCACCGCGGTCGGGCAATCGCTGCCGCCACCTTCTGGGCAACGTCCTCGCTCAGTTGCATTGCAACGCTCCTCCGCGATCTGCAGTAGCGAATGCAATAGCCGAGGTCGCCCGCCGTCGGAGAATGAAGGCACCACTGTCCGCAGGAAAAGTCGGATGTCGCTAACCGATGGTAAACGGGCGGTTAGGATTTAGCCGGTTCAGGAGGTGGATGACCGTTCGATTGGCTAAAGTTTTATTAAAATTTTATTAAAATTGTTCGCATCATGCGGCGACGCACCTATGCTGTTTGCCGTGGACCGGGCGGGGGTAACCCGGAGAAACGGCATGCCCATCGACCCAAAATTGCAGCTCGACGAATACAGCCTCGTCACCACCAGCCGGATGAAGAAACATGCCGCCACCTCTGGAGAGACGGTTGACGCCGACGAGTTGAGGAACAGCGCGGCCCAGTTGGCGCTGATACTGGATCTTGCCGATCAAGCCTTCGCGCGGCACAAACCGGCCGCCCTCACCGTCGACCGCCTGGCAGGCAGGCTCCATAAGCTCCGCCGGCAGGTAGCTCCCGCGGTCTGGCAGAAACTCGTCCCTTTGGCTCAGCAACACCGGGTGGCGGAATATTTGATCCAGGACCCGTTCACGCGTTGGTCGGTCGAAAAGCCGCGCGGGTATTCAGGCGATGCGGGCCTGCTGGACATTTACTACAAGCATCCCGCTGCCGACGACACCGTGGCTTCATCGACCTTACTTGGTCGGCGAATTTACGCGTACACCAGTGAAGCTGCCAGTTCGGTGGCGGGGCGCGAGCGGCGCGATATTCTGGCCAGGACGGTGGACGAGACGGCCGGCTGTGTAGAAAAGGCGGAGATACTGGCGATCGCCTGCGGCCACCTGCGGGAAGCCGAACGCTCCGACGCGTTGGCCAAGCGCAAACTGCAACGTTGGATCGGCCTGGACCAGGACCCCGTCAGCGTAGCCACGGTGAACAACGACTTTGCCGGCACGGCAGTCGAGGCAATCCACGGCTCTGTGCGCGGCATTCTTCGTCGCGCCTACCCTCTTGGCACATTCGACCTCGTCTACGCATCGGGCCTTTACGATTACCTGCCGCGTGCCATCGGCGTCCGCCTGCTGCAAAGAGCCATGGAACTCGTCAAGCCTGGTGGCGAATTCCTGTTTGCCAATTTCAGCGACGAGATCACGACGGATGGCTACATGGAGACCTTCATGGATTGGCCGCTCATCTTGCGCTCGGCTGACGACATGCGAGACATCATCGATGCCGCCCTCGGCGGGAGCTCTTTCGAAGCGCACGTATATTATGGCTCGAACCGGAATATCGTTTACGGCAAGGTCAGGAAGAGCGATCTCTAGCTGGCCACAGCGCGGGAAATCGCGCGGGCATCATAGGAACGAAGTTACTGGGCCTCCTATGGGCCGAGAGTGGCCAGATACGCGAAGCTTGAGGCACCCCCAGCCACTGGCCCACGAGAGAGTGGGCTATTTCATATACGAAATGCACGGCAGAGGTTATGTTAGCAGAACCGCATCTTTGATTGTGGGCACGATCGATGAGGTTCTGGGGCGTCATTGCTGGCTTGCTTTTGCTGGTCGTAGCCGACCTGATGCAGGCAACAGCCTTGGCTGCGGGCGGCAGTCGGGTCGCGCTGGTCATCGGCAACAGCAAATATGTCTATGCGCCGACGCTCGCCAATCCCGCCAGCGACGCACGGCTGATGGCCGAGACATTGCGCCGGGCCGGATTCAAGGTCGTCGAAGGCGTCGACCTCGACTATGCCGGCATGCATGACCGGCTGAACCGCTTCACCGAAGCCTCCTACGATGCCGACCTTGCGGTGATCTACTATGCCGGCCACGGCATGCAGGTGAATGGCAAGAACTACCTGGTTCCGGTCGATGCCGAGTTGACGGCGCCGGCGCACCTCAGAACCCGCACCATTCAGATCGACGAATTGCTTGACGCCCTGCCGCCCGATCCGGGCGTCGGCGTCGTCATTCTCGACGCCTGCCGAGACAATCCTCTGGCCAGGACGCTCGCCGCCTCGTTGCCGAAGACCCGCTCGACTACGGCTCCCGGACTTGCAGCGGTCGACATCGCGTCGAGCGATGTCGGCACGGGCGGCGTGCTGATCGCCTACGCGACCGATCCCGGTGCGGTGTCCTATGACGGCAATGGCGCCAACAGCCCCTATACGAGGTCGCTTGCCAAACACCTGGCGGAGCCCGGCGTCGATATCCAGAGCGCGCTGACCCGCGTGCGGGGCGAGGTGACGGCCGAAACCAATGGCCGCCAGCGGCCGTGGCACAATGCCTCGCTCGGCCGCGAGGTGTTCATCGGCCCGCAAGCGCCGGCAGCACCCGCAGCGCCCGCTCCATCTTTGCAGGCTGCGGACAGCAAGACGCCGAGCCAGGCCGCTGAGCCCGACCCGCGGGGATGGGAAGTCGAACAGCGCGTGTGGGACGAAGCCTCCAAGCGCAACACGGTGGCCCACTACGAAGCCTATCTGCAGCAGTTTCCCAACGGCGCCTTCGCCGCGCTTGCCCGCATCAACATGGATGAACTCAAGAAGGCGCCGCCGGTCGTGGCCAACGCGCAAGACGACGCGTCGCGATCCACCACCGCGAATGAAACACCGGCAGCGACGGGGGCCGACAACGAGGCCGGAACGGCATTGACGGAAGAGACGATCGGGCTCGATCGCCGGGAAAAGATCGATCTGCAGGAGAGGTTGCTGGCGCTGGGCTACGACCTGGACGATGCCGACGGCACGTTCGGCGCCGCAACGCGCCGGGCTATCGGCCGCTGGCAAGAGGAAAACAGCCTGCCCGCGACAACCTTCCTGACCCGCAAGCAATATGTCGCCCTGCAGCTTGAGTCCGACGAGGCCGTGAAGAGCTACCGCGCCCGGCAGGCGACAGAAGCGGAACCGAAGCGGCAGGACAACGCCACGCCGCAAAGGGTGCGAAAGCCTGCCCCGGTGGTCCGCGTCAAGCCGAGACGGGAACAGCGCCAGGCGGCAAAGCCACGGCCGCCAGCGAGATCAAAGGCGGCGCAAACACCACGAGGATTCCGCAACTGCAAAGGCGTAGACGGCACCTTCCAGGTTCCCGCCTCCCAAAGATGTCCGTTGAGCGGCTACGCAAATGTCAATTGAGCGGCAACGCACATTGTTGAGCCGCCACTACAGCAGTCGCCCATTTTAGGCATCATCGTTGCCAACGTTTCAGATGGTCGATCAGCACGCGCAGTTTCGGCGCGACGTTCCTGCGGCTTGGGTAATAGAGGTAGAAGCCGGCAAAGCGCGGGCAATAATCCTCGCACGCCAGCGACGGGAACGGATTTCTAAGCCATTGCTGCTACACGGTCGTCAGTTGGCGGAGTTCCCGGCAGTGTCGCAACGCGCATTCATTATCCTGCTCATCCTGCTGGCGGTGGTGGTCGCGCTGTCGGCAGCATCGGGTCCCGGCGCGATGATCGGCTTCCTGTTCGGCATCACGGTCGCCTTCTTCATCGCGATACCCGGAGCAGCCATCGGCGATGCACTGCATCGCGCCGGTGTTCCGGTGACGGGCGAGCAACTCGTTTGGGCTGCAGGCGGGCTCTACGCCGTGTTCGTCCTTGCCGCAGCCGTGCAGGCCTGGCTGCGGCTCCGGCGCGGCGACATGGACGGAGCGCGATCAGCGGGGTTGCGAACGGCCATCCTGCTGGCGCTGCCGCTGATCGCCTGGCTGTCACTCAATGCAATGCAACGCAGCTGGCCCTGACCCCATTCAGCTCTCGAAATAGCTGACACGGTCGAGATCGGCGATGAGCCCCGGCCCAGTCGGCAGCCATCCCAGCGCGTTGCGGGTCTGCTCGCTTGACGCCGACAGATCCCTGCCGATGAAATGGCCGAGAAAGCCGAAATGGCCGGCCGCCTCCTCAGGGCTCTTGGAAACGACCGGCAGGTTCAGGCGGCGGCCGATGACCTCGGCGATCTCCCTGGTCGCCACCCCCTGTTCGCCAACCGCGTGATAGCTGGCGCCGCCGGTGCCCTTCTCCAGCGCCAGCCTGTACAGCGTGGCGGCGTCGGACCGGTGCACCGCTGCCCAGCGAGTCTTGCCGTCCCCGACATAGGCCGAGACGCCCTTTTCGCGCGCAATGGCAATCAGCATGGGCATGAAGCCATGGTCGCCATCGCCATGGACGGTCGGCGCCAGCCGCACCGTCGAGGCGCGCACGCCTCGCGCGGCAAGCGCAAAAGCCGTCGCTTCCGAAGCGCGCGGCATGGCGGCGGAAGGAGGCGCAGGCTTGTCGTCCTCGGTCGTCGGCCTTCCCTGCGCAAACCCGGCGAGCCCGGAGGTGACAAGCAACGGCCGCTCGGAACCCTCCAGCACCGCGCCGAGCGTTTCGATGGCGCGCTGGTCCGCGGCGCAACTGGCGGCAAACTTCGAAAAGTCGTGGTTGAAGCCCGTATGGATGACGCCATCCGCGTGGGCGGCGCCGCTGCGCAGACTGTCCAGGTCCTCGATATCGCCGCGATGCGCCTCGGCACCCGCTGCCACGATCGCCTTCGCCCCCGCTTCCGAGCGCGCGAGGCCGAGCACTTGATGACCCGCCTGAAGCAATTCCCGCACAACCGCCGAGCCGACAAAACCGGTGGCGCCGGTAACGAACACACGCATGCTGATGTCTCCTTGGGTTTTCGTCGTAGGCCGCTTGAGGCGGCCCGCTTGCCGAAGGAGATAGGCCGTTGAGATCATACGATCTATGCTGTAAAATCCGAGGTACCTTCGCAATCGTCCGAGAACGCTTATGGATCCGCTGTCAGACGTGCTGTCGCTGCTGAAGCCGCGCAATTACCTGTCCGCCGGCCTGGAGGCCGGTGGCGACTGGGCGATCCAGTTCCCCGACCAGCAGGCCGCCATCAAATGCGGCGCCGTGGTCTCCGGCCAATGCTGGCTGTCGGTCGAAGGCGTCACCGACGCGGTGCGGCTGGACGCGGGCGACTGTTTCCTGCTGCCGCGCGGCCGGCCCTTCCGGCTTGCCAGCGATCTCGGCCTGCCGATGGTCGATGCAAGCACGATCTTTTCACCAGCGCGCACCGGCGGCATCACCTCTTACAATGGCGGCGGCGAGTTCCTGCTGGTCAGCAGCCGCTTCGCGCTGTCCGGCGACCATGCCGGCATCCTGCTGCGGATGCTGCCGCCGATCGTTCACATCCGCGCGGAGAGCGACCATTCGGCGCTGCGTTGGCCGGTGGAACGGATGATGCAGGAACTGCGCCAGCGGCGTCCTGGCGGCTTCCTCATCGTCGAGCATCTCGCCCACATGATCCTGATCGAGGCCTTGCGCCTGCATATGGGAGCGCGCGACAGCGTCGGCTGGCTGTTCGCGCTGACCGACAGGCAGATCGGCGCCGCAATCGCCGCCATGCACGAAGACCCGGCGCACGGCTGGACATTGCAGACGCTGGCCGAGCGCGCCGGCATGTCGCGATCGACCTTTGCGCTGAAGTTCAAGCAGACGGTCGGGGCGTCGCCGCTGGATTATCTGACCCGCTGGCGCATGATGCTGGCCGGCGACAGGCTGATGCATTCGAACGATCCCGTGTCGGTCATCGCGCTATCGCTCGGCTACGAATCCGAAAGCGCCTTCAGCACGGCGTTCAAACGCGTCATGGGCTGTTCGCCGCGACAATACAGCCGGCGCCTGGAGACGGACGCGCCTGCGCAGGGCGAACGCGAGGCCGCCTGATCACGCCGGATCGCCGTCCCTTACAGGCTGTAGCGCGAGCGAAATTCGGCGAAGGACATCGCCAGATGGTTCTGGTCGACATGGCCGGTGATCCCGTAGACGCTGCCCGAGTCGCTGAATTGCCAGATGGCATAATTGGTGAAGCCCGACGGTATCGGCGGCGGGCTCGAGCTGTAGCGAGCAAGCCAGAGCGGGCAGTTGCCGAAACCGCTCGGGTTGCCCAACTGCTGCCAGATGTTGGCGCGGGTGTAGATGCACGGCCAGCGACCGCCATGGGCCGACCGCACCGCCGCGACCCAATCCTTCGCCTTCTGGACATAGGCGGCCCGCGCCGCCGGCGTTGCCGGAATGAGTTCGATGTCGAGCGAGGGAATGAGGTCGCCACTGCCGAACGACACCGTGTTGAGGAAGGCATGCGCCTGGTCGGCACCCGAAGCGGTGTTGCGCAGAAAGTGGTAGCCCCCCACCAGCAATCCCGCTGCCTTGGCATCGGCAACATTGCGCACCGCGAATGCGTCCTTGCTGGTCTTGTCGGATATCTTGACGAAGGTGAACTTGACCCCGGCATTGGCGACCCGCGTCCACCTGATGGCGCTGGCACCGCTGCCCCCAGCCTCGTTCTGATAGTGCGAAACGTCGATCCCCTCACGCGTCGGCATGCCCCTGCTCCCATAGCCAAGCGGGCGCCGAAAAATCCGGCGCGCCTCGTTCGTTTGATGCAAGCTGTAAGAACTTCCCCCGAAGCTCAGCAAACACAGGTGCGGAATAGAGATCCTGACTCTCTTGCTTCGCTGCGTTCATACATACTAGCCCTATCCAAGGTCGCCTCTGTGAACCCTTTCACACAGTTCTGCTTTGCAAGAACTGGACGATCCGGTCGTTGACGGCCTCGGGTTGCGCCATGGCGGCGATATGGCGTGACCTGCCGGAGCGACAAGCGGGCGGCCTTTGGCCGCCCGCTTCGTTTTCGTCCGCGACTGGATCAATAGCCGTCGACGTCGATGACGGCCTGGGCGAAAGCCTGCGGCGCTTCCTGCGGCAGATTGTGGCCGATGCCGCCCTCGATGTTTCGATGCGCATACTTGCCCGAAAACTTGTTGCGATAGGCCGTCGGGTTGAGATGCGGCGCGCCATTGGCGTCGCCCTCGAGCGTGATTGTCGGCACGCCGATGACCGGGCCGGCGGCAAGCCGGTTTTCCAGATCGTCATAGCGCGGATCGCCCGCCGCCAACCCGCCGCGCCAGCGGTAATTGTGAATGACGATGGCGACGTGGTCCGGATTGTCGAAGGCAGCCGCGCTGCGGTCGAAAGTGGCGTCGTCGAACGCCCATTTCGGCGACGCCGTCTGCCAGATCAGCTTGGCGAAATCATGCCGGTATTTCTCGTAGCCGGCCGCGCCGCGCTCCGTGGCGAAATAGAACTGGTACCACCAGTCATGCTCGGCACTTGGCGGCAGCGGCACCTTGCCGGTCTTGATGTTGCTGACGAGATAGCCGCTCACCGAGACCAGCGCCTTTACACGTTCCGGCCACAGCGCCGAGATGATGCAGGCGCAGCGCGCGCCCCAGTCGAAACCGGCAAGGATCGCCTTCGGTATGCTGAGTGCATCCATCAGCGCGACGATGTCCTGGGCGACCACCGATTGCTGACCGTTGCGCATCGTCTCGGCGGACAGGAAGCGCGTCGTGCCGTAGCCGCGAAGATAGGGCACGATCACCCGGTAACCTGCCGACGCCAGCAGCGGCGCGACATCGACAAAGGCGTAGATATCGTAAGGCCAGCCATGCAGGAGAATCACCGGTGGCCCGTCGGCCGGACCGGCCTCGGCATAGCCGATTTCGATATCCCCGGCCTTGATCTGCTTCAGCGCGGCGAAGGACGTGTTCGTCCCTGGCTTGACCGTGGGCAAGGTCGCCGCCTTTGCCGTGCCGACCAGTGCGCCGGCCGAGCCAACGAGGCCGGCAGCGGCGAGGGTCAGGGCTGCCGTACCGAAGAAGCGGCGGCGGTCGTGGTTGATTTCGTCGGTCATGGGTTTCTCCTGCTGAGTTGATACCGCTGGAAAGGATGGGCTGGGTGTATCTCCCATGTGTCCTCATCCGTTCGAATTGAAAGCTGAAGTAGCGAGGCGGCACCCGGATACACTGGGATACATTTCCGGCCGATCAGCACACATTCGGGATACGTCGCATGCCTCTTATGCGGATGTCGCTGGCCTCCGGGCCATTGCGGCTCAACGCGATCCTCCCCTAAGGACATTATCCCCATGACCACGATCGAAAAAGTCCTCTACACCGGCAAGACCCACACCACGGGCGGCCGCGACGGCGCCTCCCGCAGCTCGGACAGCCACCTCGACATCAGGCTTTCACCGCCCGGCACCGGCGCCGGCACCAATCCGGAGCAGCTGTTCGCCGCCGGCTGGTCGGCGTGCTTCATCGGCGCCATGGGCCTGGCGGCCCGCAAGATGAACGTCGCTTTGCCTAGCGATCTCGCCGTCGATGCCGAAGTCGACCTGGCCACGGGAGAGGGCGGTTATCTGCTGCAGGCCCGTCTCAATGTCAGCCTTCCCGGCGTGGATCGGGACGCTGCCCGCGCCGTGGTCGACGCCGCGCATCAGACCTGCCCCTACTCCAAGGCGACGCGTGGTAACATCGGCGTCACGATCGAGCTGGTCTAGCTGAAAAAGAACAACGGCATAGCCGCCGGCAGCCTGTCTCGTCACGCGAACACGCTGCCGGCGGCACCTGATGCACTTTCCCCGGGGAAAATGTACTGGTGGCGTCAGGCGAAGAAAGACAGGAAGCATCCACGATGGATCATGTCGATCACATCCTGATCGTCGATGACGATCGCGAAATCCGCGAGCTTGTCTCCGGCTATCTCAAGAAGAACGGCCTGCGCGCCACCGCCGTGCCGGACGGCCGGCAGATGCGCGCCTTTCTCGATACCGATTCCGTCGATCTCATCATCCTCGACGTGATGATGCCCGGCGACGACGGGCTGGTTCTGTGCCGGCAGTTGCGCGCCGGCAAGCACAAGGCAACGCCGATCCTGATGCTGACCGCGCGCAACGACGAAACCGACCGGATCATCGGCCTGGAGCTGGGCGCCGACGACTATCTGGTAAAACCCTTCGCCGCGCGCGAGCTTCTGGCGCGCATCAACGCCGTGTTGCGGCGCACCCGCATGCTGCCGCCAAATCTCCAGGTGACGGAGACCGGGCGGTTGCTGAAATTCGGCGCGTGGCGCCTCGACACGGTGGCGCGCCATCTTCTCGACGAGGATGGAACGGTGATTGCGCTGAGCGGCGCCGAATACCGGCTTCTGTGTGTCTTCGTCGATCATCCGCAGCGTGTTTTGAACCGCGACCAGCTGCTGAACCTGACGCAGGGGCGCGAAGCCGAAATCTTCGACCGCTCCATCGACCTCTTGGTCAGCCGCCTGCGCCAGCGCCTGCGCGATGATGCGCGCGAGCCGGCCTACATCAAGACGGTGCGCAGCGAAGGCTATGTGCTGTCGATGCCTGTCGAAGTGAGCGAGCCGGGTTGAGCCCGATGGCAACACCCCGGCGCTTCCTGCCATGGCCGCGCACCTTGCGCTCGCGGCTGTTCCTGCTCCTGCTGGCCGGCCTGATCGTGGCGCAGGGCCTGTCCTTTGTGCTTTTGATTACGGAGCGCTTTGCCTCGGCCCAGACAATCATGTCCGATACGCTGGACAGGGATGTGCGGTCCGCGATCGCCATCCTCGACCGCGTCCCCGCGGTGGAACGGCCGCAATGGCTGCCGCTGCTCGACCGGAACACCTATCGCTATGTGCTGGGGCCGGGACTGCCGGGAGTTCCCAAGCTGACCGGCCCCGGACCTTTGATCGCGACAACCATAAGCGCAGCTGCCGGCCCGCGTTTCCCGGTGATGTTCGAATCCATTCCCGCCGACGGAGAGCGTCTTCAGGCGCATTTGACGCTGAGCGACGGTGAACCGCTCACCATCGATATCCACCCTTCGCTGATGCCGCTCGCGCGGTGGCTGCCTTATGTGCTGGTGGCGCAGCTGCTTCTGCTGGTGCTGTGCAGCTGGTTCGCCGTCCGGCTGGTGATACGTCCGCTTGTCAATCTCGCCAACGCCGCCGACACGCTCGATCCGGGCAAGCCGACGCCGCGTCTGAGCGAATCAGGGCCTCTGGAGGTCGCGCATGCCGCAACCGCTTTCAATTCGATGCGCGAGCGCATTGCCCAGCATCTCGAAGAGCGCATGCAAATCCTGGCCGCGATCTCGCATGATCTGCAGACGCCGATCACGCGCATGAAGCTGCGCGCCGAACTGTCCGACGAGACGCCGGGCAAGGAGAAGCTGATGCACGATCTGGCCGAGATCGAGAACCTCGTGCATGAGGGCGTGGCCTATGCCCGCAGCGCCCGCGGCAGCCTCGAAAAGCCGTCGCGGATCGACCTCGGCTCCTTCGTCGAAAGCCTGGTGTATGACTACCAGGACACCGGCAAGGCCGTGTCATCCGGCGCGGAAATCGATGCCGCCGTGGTGACGCGCCCGCAGGCGTTGCGGCGCATCCTCACCAACCTCATCGACAATGCGTTGAAGTTTACCGGCGAGGCGGAAGTTTTGGCGGAAAAGGGGCCCGGCGATCACGTCGTCATCAAGGTGCTCGATCGCGGCCCCGGCATTCCGCACGACCAGCTCGAGGCCGTCCTGCAACCGTTCTTCCGGCTTGAACAATCGCGCAACCGCGGCAGCGGCGGCGCCGGATTAGGACTGGCAATCGCCTATCAATTGTCGCTGGCGATCGAAGGCAGGCTCGAGCTGAAAAACCGGCCCGGCGGCGGATTGATCGCCGAGATCCATCTGCCGCACCAGATGCAAGCGGGCCGTAACCCGTAATCACCCACCCGATTGGTGCGCGGCAATGGCGCTCAGGAAAACCTTGCCGAACTCCTTGAGCTTGGCCGCACCGACGCCGTTCACTTCGGCGAAGTCGTCGAGGTCTTGCGGACGACGCTCGGCCATGTCGATCAGCGTGCGGTCGGAGAACACCACATAGGCCGGCACCTGACGTTCCTTGGCCAGCCGCAGCCGCAGCGTCTTCAGCGCGGCGAGCAGCGACGCATCGACATTCTCACCCTGGGGAGTCTGGCCAGCACGAGCCGCGCGGCGCGCGGCGCGCGTGCGCGTCTCGACGCGATACTGGAACGGCACCTCGCCGCGGCCGAGCGCATGGCCTTTTTCGGCGATGGCCAGGCCGCCATGGCCGCCCGGATCCGGCATCAGGAAACCGTTCGCGACGAGCTGACGGATCAGCGACAGCCAGAAATCCTTCTTGTGCGCGGCACCGCTGCCGAAGGCGGCCAGCCGGTGATGACCCCTGCCCGCCACTTTTTCGGTCTCGTGGCCAAGCAGGATGTCGATGACATGGCCGGCGCCGAAGCGCTCGCCGCTCTGCGCCACCGCCGCCAGGATGAGGCCTGCCTCGGCGGTGCCGTCGGCACGCGGCGCCTGTTCCAGGCAATTGTCGCAATTGCCGCAAGGGGCCGCCTCTTCGCCGAAATAGCCGAGCAGCACCTGCCGGCGGCACTCGGCCGTCTCGCAATAGCCGATCAGCGTGTCGAGCCGGCCATGCGAGCGGCGCTTGTGCTCGACGGCGGCGTCCTCATCGTCGATGAACATGCGGCGCATGCGGATATCGCCGAGGCCGTAGAGCATGTGCGCCTCCGCCGCCCTTCCATCGCGGCCGGCACGGCCGATTTCCTGGTAATAGGCCTCGAGGCTGCCCGGCAGGTCGGTGTGAAAGACATAGGCGACATCGGGCTTGTCGATGCCCATGCCGAAGGCGATGGTCGCCACCATGACGACGCCCGACAGCGTCATGAAAGCGTTCTGGTTGGCGTCACGTGCCTCCTTGCTCATGCCGGCGTGATAGGCGAGCGCGGTGACGCCGTTCTTCTCGAGGAAGGCCGCCATCTCCTCGGTCTTCTTGCGCGACAGGCAGTAGACGATGCCGCTCTTGCCCTGATGGCGCTCGATGAAATGGAGCAATTGCCGCTTGCTGTCCTGCTTGGGCTCGATGGCAAGCTTGATGTTGGGCCGGTCGAAGCCAAGCACCTGCGTTTCCACGCGCCCGCCAAACAGACGCGTCTCGATGTCTGCCCGCGTCGTCTCGTCCGCCGTCGCCGTCACCGCAATGATCGGCACATCGGGAAAGATGCCGCGCAGCTGCGACAGGTCTTCATATTCGCGCCGGAACGCCGGCCCCCATTGCGAAATACAATGCGCCTCGTCGATGGCGATCAGGCTGACATCGAGCCTGGCCAACGCATCGAGCATGCGCTCGGTCATCAGCCGTTCCGGCGCGAGATAAAGCAGGCGCGTCTCACCCGACGCGACGCGGCGCCATGCCGCGACATTGGCGTCGCGCTCGATGGAAGAGTTGATCGTATCGGCCGCAACGCCGGCAAGGCGCAAGGCGGCGACCTGGTCCTGCATCAGCGCCACCAGCGGCGACACGACAATGGTCAGCCCACCCTTGACCAGTGCCGGGACCTGATAGCAGAGCGACTTGCCCGCGCCCGTTGGCATCACGGCCAGCACATGACGACCGGCGAGCAAAGCCTCCATCACCGAGGCCTGTCCCGGGCGAAAATCATCGAAGCCGAACACGTCCTTGAGGACGCGCCGTTTGGGATCGTGCGCCGGAACGCTCGTCGTCGATATCTGCATCACGGATGTTTTCGATCGGCCGCCCGAAGCAGCGGCATGGGGCAACGATTAGCGCAGCCCTCGTCCGACCACAACAAGCAGCAGCAACATCCCACCGATGATTGACCTGGCCGGTGCCGTTAAACCAATCTTCATCATGTTGCGGCACCGTCCAAACCCTGCGGCGATGTTTCGAGTACCGCTGCGCTATGAGCGCACAGGCAACAGGCCCGCGCCTTCTTCGAGGCGCGGGTTTCCTGTTTCTGGAATTGCCGAAAAAGAGACTCAGGCCAGGAAATCGGCGCGGTGCGGGGTAAAGCTGTCGACCAGCCGCCCGGCTTCCAGCGCCTTGACGCCATGCACCAGATTGGACGGCACGATGAAGCTGCCGCCTGTCTCGATGATTGCGGTGCGGCCGTCGATGGTCACCTCGAAGCGGCCTTCGGCGACATAGCTTGCCTGGACATGCGGATGCGAGTGCAACGCGCCGACGCCGCCCTTGTCGAAACTGAACTCGACCATCATCAGCTCGTCGGTGGAGAGGAGAACCCGCCGCCTGTTGCCGTCCGGCGTCGGCGTCCAGGCGCTCTCGCCGGGCTGCGCGAAGATCTTGGCTTCAGTCATGACCGTCTCCTCATCGCGCCAGCCAGCCGCCGTCGACCGGAACCACGGCGCCATGCATATAGTCGGACGCCGGCGCCAACAGGAAGACGGCGGCGTCGCCTATGTCTTCCGGCCCACCCCAGCGGCCGGCCGGGATGCGCGCCAGTATGGCGGCGCTGCGATCGGGATCTGCGCGCAGTGCTTCCGTGTTGTTGGTTTCGATATAGCCCGGCGCAATCGCATTGACGTTGATGCCCTTGGCTGCCCATTCGCAAGCGAGCAGCCTTGTTATGCCGAGCGCGCCATGTTTCGACGCGGTGTAGGACGCGACGCGAATGCCGCCCTGAAAACTCAGCACCGAGGCGATGTTGACGATCTTGCCGCGCCGCCCCGGATCGGCCAGCACGCGTCTGGCAAAAGCCTGACTGAGGAAGAACAGCGTCTTCAGATTAACGTCGATGACGTCGTCCCAGTCGGCCTCGGAGAAATCGACCGCATCCGCACGCCGGATGATGCCGGCATTGTTGACCAGCCCGTCGATCGGCCCGGTTGTTTCCCAGACATGATCGAGCATCGCCTTGGCGGCATCATGATCGGCCAGATCGCTGCGCACGGCTTCGAACTGTCCGCCGACGTCGGCAACCTTCTTTTGCGTATCGTTCATCGCCGAGCGGCCGACGCCGACGACAGTGCCGCCGGCGCGCGCGATCGAGACGGCGATGCCCTGGCCGATGCCGGTGTTGGCGCCGGTGACCAGGACGCGCTTGCCGGCCAGGCTGAAAGCGGACGGCCCGCTCAACGCAGTTCGCCCAGCGGCACAGGGTCGACGTCGGTGTAGTCGACATTGTCGCCCGCCATCGCCCAGATGAAGGCATAGTTGGACGTGCCGGCGCCCGAATGGATCGACCAGCCCGGCGACAGCACCGCCTCCTCATTCGCCATCACCAGATGGCGGGTTTCGTCCGGCTCGCCCATGAAATGGAAGACGCGCGCCGTCTCCGGCAGATCGAAATAGAGATAGGCCTCCATGCGCCGATCATGCACGTGGCAGGGGATAGTGTTCCACACCGAGCCCGGCGCCAGTTGCGTCATGCCGACCACCAGCTGGCAGGTTTTTGCGCCATCGGCATGGATGAACTGGAAGATCGAGCGCTCGTTGCAGGTCTCCTTGCTGCCGAGGTCGAGCCGCTTGGCGTCGCCGATGCGGATCAGCCGGTTTGGATAGGTGTGATGCGCCGGCGCGCTGAGCAGGTAGAACTTCGCGGGCGCAGATTTGTCCGCCGAAGCGAACGCCACATCGGTGCTGCCCATGCCGAGATAGAGCATGTCGCGCGCCTGCAATGGATGGGTCTCGCCGTTTGCCGTCACCGAGCCGGCGCCGCCGATGTTGACGATGATCAGCTCGCGGCGGTCGAGAAAATTCTTGGTCCCCGTCGGCTTGATCGCTTCCAGCGGCAGCGGTTCCGCCACAGGCACGGCGCCGCCGACGATCATGCGGTCATAGTGGGTGTAGGTCAGGCTGACGCGCCCGGGCTGGAACAGGTCGTCAATATGGAAATTGTGCCGCAGTTCATCGGTGCCCATGGACGCCGCGGCGACCGGGTCGATGGCGAAACGCGAAGTGTAGTCGGTATGCGGGTGACTTTGAGACATTACTGCTCCAGCTGAATGGTTATTCGGTTTCCGCCGCCTTGACCGAGTCGGCATAAAACACCTGGCGGGCGTGCAGGCGCTCGCGGTAGCGCTGCTGGCTGGCGGTGAGATGGGCGCGCATCGCCTCGCGCGCCGCTTCCGCGTCGCCCGAGGTGATCGCATTCAGGATCACCAGATGCTCGCGCTGCAGCCCGCGCTGATAGCTGTCGGACTGCACCAGTTCGGTCGACCAGGGCGAGGTCACGTCGCAAGGAATGGCGCGGCGTCCGAGCACATCGAGCATCTCGACATAGAACGGGTTATTGGTGGCGCTGGCGATCGCCCGGTGGAAGGCGAGATCGGCCGGACCGGTCGGCTCGCTGTTGAGAAGCAGCCGTTCGAACTCGAAGAAGGCCTCCTGGATCGCCGCCTCCTGCGCGGCGTTGCGGCGGATGGCGGCGAGCCCGGCCGATTCGATTTCGACGGCCAGGCGCACTTCGAGCACGTTGAGCGCGATCGAGTCCTTGCTGCCCATATCGGCGGCTAGCGCTCCGAACATCGTCGAGATGTGTTCGGTGACGAAGACGCCGGCGCCCTGGCGCGCCTCGACCAGGCCGTCGGCGGCAAGCTTGGCCAGCGCCTCGCGGATAACGGTGCGGCTGACGCCGAAAGTCTCGGTGAGCTGTCCCTCGGTCGGCAGTTTGTGGCCGGGCAGGATCTCGCCGGCATGAAGCTGCTTGCGGATCGCCGCGACCACGGTCTCCGACAGTTTGGGTTTTCTCTCGACCCTGAGATCTACAGCGCTATCCGATGCCATGTCGCACCCCTGTTTGAAGACGCCCCTATTTGAAAACGCCCCTACTTGAACACGCTCGGCAGCCAGAGCGAGATCGCCGGAATATACGTCACCAGCCCGAGGACCACGATACCCGCGCCATAGAACGGCCAGATCGAGCGCATCGCTTCCCACACCGTGATCTTGCCCACCGCACAGGCGACGAACTGCACCGTGCCGACCGGCGGCGTGTTCAGTCCGATGCCGAGATTGAGGATGGTGATGACGCCGAAATGCACGGGGTCGACGCCGTAGTGCGTGACCAGCGGCAGGAAGATCGGCGTGCAGATGATGATCATCGGCCCCATATCCATGAAAGTGCCGAGTAGCAGCATCAGGACGTTGAGCAGAAGCAGCACCGCCAGCGGGTCGGTGGAGATGGCGTTCATGCCGGCGATCAATGCCGCAGGCACCTTGAGATAGGCCATCAGCCAGCTGAACGAAGCGGCCATGCCGATGATCAGCAGCACCATTGCCGTGGTGCGCACCGCACCCATCGTGGCGTGCACGAAATCGTCCCAGCGCATCGAGCGATAGCCCAGCACAGTGACCAGCAGTGCGTAGATGACCGCGATGCAGGAGCTTTCGCTGGCCGTGAAGACGCCAGAGCGGACGCCACCGAAAATGATGCCTATAAGCAGCAGCCCAGGTATCGAAATGAGGAACAGACGGCCGGCCCTGGCAAAGCCCGGAAAGGGCTCGGTCGGATAGCCGCGGTGGCGCGCAACGAGATAGGCGGTGACCATCAGCGACGCGGCAAGCAGCAGGCCGGGCAGGATACCGGCGGTGAACAGGTCGGCGATCGAAATCTTGCCGCCGCCGGCGATGGAATAGATGATCATGTTCTGCGAAGGCGGCAGCAAGAGCGCGATCAGCGCCGCCATCGAGGTGACATTGACGGCATAGTCGGCGCCGTAGCCGCGCTCCTTCATCTGCGGGATCATCAGCCCGCCGACGGCTGCTGCCTCGGCAACCGCCGAACCGGAGATGCCGCCGAACATGGTGGCGGCGATGATGTTGACCTGGCCGAGCCCGCCGCGCATGTGCCCGACAAGCGAGCCGGCGAAGGAGACGATGCGCTGGGCGATGCCGCCGCGCACCATCAGGTCGCCGGCATAGATGAAGAACGGGATCGCCATCAGCGAAAAGACGCTCATGCCGGAGTTCAGCCGCTGGAACACCACCAGCGGCGGCAGGCCGAGATAGAGGATGGTGGCGAAGCTGGCGGCGCCGAGGCAGAACGCGATCGGCGTGCCTATGAACATAAGCAGCGTGAAGACGCCGAACAGGATCCAGATCTCCATGACCTAGGCCTCCTGCACGGCTGGCATTTCAGGTACTTCTTCGAGATTGATGTCCTTGTCGACATCAACCCCGGCCCATCTGAGCATGATGCGCTCCAGCGAAAACAGGCTGATCAGCACGCCGCCCACCATCAAAGGCAGATAGTCGAAACCGCCGGGGAGCCCGAGCGCCGGGATGGTGGCCTGCCAGGTCAGCGCAACCAGCTTGGCGCCGTACCACACCATGCCGATGCCAAAGGCCAGCGCGACAAGGTCGGAAACGGTGCGCAGCGCACCTTTGCTGCCCTTGGGCAGGATATAGAGCAACACGTCGAACCCCATGTGGAAATTCTCGCGCACGCCGACGGCGGCACCGAGGAAGATGAACCAGCTCATCACCATGATGGCGCTGGTCTCGGTCCAGCTCGGCGATGCGTTGAGGATAAACCGGGAAAAGACCTGATAGGCGACGAGCGCCGTCATGACGACGAGCCCGGCGCCGGCCAGATAGAGAGAGAGATCGCACAGCCTGGTCAGAATGGCGCTGAAGCGTCGTAACGCCGACGCGTCCGGAAGCGACGCAGCGCCTCTTCTTGTAACGTTCCTGTCCGCCATCGATACCCTCCTCTGATTGCCCTGCGACAGGCAGATGATCGGGAGCGCAAAGGCTCCCGATCTGCAAGAAATCACTCGGTTGCTTGGATGCGCGCGGCGAGGTCTTTCAGTTCGGGGGTCGAGAGATATTTCTCGTAGACCGGCTTCATGGCGTCGATCAGCGGCTGCTTGTCGATCTCGCTGACCTTGACGCCGGCGGCTTCGACGATATCGCGCGACTTCTTCTCGCGCGCATCCCATAGCTCACGCATCTTGACGACGCTGTCCTTGGCTGCCTGGCGCACGATCGCCTGGTCTTCCGGCGTCAGCTTGTCCCAACTGGCCTTCGACATCACCAGAACTTCCGGCACGATCTGGTGCTGGTCGAGCGTGTAGTGCTTGGCGACCTCGAAATGCTTGGCCGATTCGAAGCTCGGCCAGTTGTTTTCGGCGCCGTCGATGACGCCGGTCTCGAGCGCCGAATAGACCTCGCCATAGGCCATCGGCGTGGCGTTGGCGCCGAGCGCGTTGACCATGTCGACGAACACATCAGACTGGATGACGCGGAACTTCATGCCCTTGAGGTCGGCGATCGAGGTGATGTCCTTCTTGGTGTTGTAGAAGGAGCGCGCGCCGGAATCGTAGAAGGCAAGACCGACCAGATTGTGCGCCTCAAAGGCCTTCAGGATCTGATCGCCGATCGGCCCGTCCATGACATGGCGCATGTGGTCGACCGAGCGGAAGATGTAAGGCAGTGACGGCACCGCCGTCTCGCGCACGATGCCGTTGAACGGCCCCATCGAGACACGGTTCAGATCGATCACGCCGGTCTGCGTCTGCTCGATCGTGTCCTTCTCCTCGCCGAGCTGCGCCGAATGATAGACCTCGATCGAATAGCGCCCGGCGGTGCGTTCCTTGATCAGATCGCCCAGATATTTGACCGCATCGACAGTCGGATAGCCATCTGGATGCGTGTCGGCCGAGCGCAGCACGGTCTGGGCGCTGGCAACGCCGATCATCAGCGAGCCGAAAGCGAATGTGGCTGCCATCAGTTTTGAAAAATGCAACATGACTGTCTTCCTCCCTTTGTAAAAATCAAAGCGCCCGGTTCAAAGCCGGTACGCCTTCTTGGCAAGCGTGTAGGCCAGCGCTCGCGCCAGCTCATGCGCCTCGTCCTCACGCAGCCGATGCTCGGCGACGAGGCGGGCGAGAAACGCGCAGTCGACCCGGCGCGCTACATCGTGGCGAGCGGGTATCGATGGAAAGGCACGGGTGTCGTCGTTGAAGCCGACGGTGTTGTAGAAGCCGGCGGTTTCGGTGGTCATCTCGCGGAAGCGGCGCATGCCTTCCGGGCTGTCATGGAACCACCACGCCGGCCCGAGCTTCAGCGCCGGATAGACGCCGGCGAGCGGCGCGAGTTCGCGCGCATAGCTGGTCTCATCGAGCGTGAACAGGATGATGGAGAGGTCACGCTCCAGCCCGACGCAGTCGAGCAAGGGTTTGAGCGCCGCCGCATAGTCGGTGCGGGTCGGAATGTCGAAGCCCTTGTCACGGCCGAACTTCTGGAAAATGCCGGGCGAATGGTTGCGCCAGGAACCGGCATGGATCTGCATCACCAGCCCGTCGTCGCGGCTCATCTTGCCCATTTCGGTCAGCATCTGGGCGCGAAACAGCTTGCGCTCGCGCTCGTCGTCGGAGCCGCGGCGGATGCGGTTGAACAGCTCTTGTGCCGCCGCGTCGGAAAGATTGGCGGTCTCGGCCGTCGGATGGCCATGGTCGGACGAGGTCGCGCCGAAGCTTTTGAAGAACGTGCGGCGCTGGCGATGTGCGTCGAGATAGCCGGCCCATGTGCCGGTGTCGCAACCGCTGATCTCGCCCAGCCGGTCGAGATTGGCCAGGAAGCCCTCAAAGTCGGGATCAACCACCGCATCCGGCCGGTAGGCAGTGACGACGCGGCCCTGCCAGCCGCTGTCGCGGATCGTCTTGTGCCATTTGAGATCGTCGAGCGCGCCTTCGGTCGTCGCGATGACTTCGATGTTGAAGCGCTCGAACAGCGCGCGCGGGCGATAGTCGTCGCGCTGCAGCAGGCCGGCGATGGTGTCGTAGTGCGGGTCGGCGGTCTCAGGGCCGAGTGGCTCGTCGATGCCGAACAGATGCTCAAACACATGGTCGAGCCAGAGCCGCGTCGGCGTGCCGCGGAAGAGGTAGTAGTGCTCGGCAAAGCGCCGCCAGATCGCCCTTGGGTCGCTCTCGACCGGTGAACCGTCGAACGGCGATATGCCGAGGTCCTCCAGCCGTACGCCCTGGCTGAACAGCATGCGGAAAATGTAGTGGTCGGGCACGACCAGCAACTGCGCCGGGTCGGGGAACGGCTCGTTCTCCGCATACCAGCGCGGATCGGTATGGCCGTGCGGGCTGACGATCGGCAGGTTCTTGACCCCGGCATGGAGATCGCGCGCGATCGAAAGCGCTCGGCCTTCGGCGGCAAACAGCAGATCCGGGTGGGTCAATCCTGCCACGTCTATCCTCCCAAGGGCGCTATCGGTAGGATTGGAAAGAAGTAATGTCAACATACAAAAATCAGATTGTTGTATGATGACTTTTAGCCGACATCGGGTCATTGTGCGGCGGAGGAACGGATGGTACGCCGCTAGCCTCCCGACCGAAGCCGAGCCCGACAAGCCAAGCCCGACGAAGCAAAATCATGACAAGCAGACGCCTTTCCAACGACGCGGTGCAATCCTTGCCGGCCTCGGTTGCGATCCCTGCCTATGACCGCGCCGCCATCACGCCTGGCATTGTCCATCTCGGCGTCGGCGCCTTTCACCGCGCCCATCAGACAGCCTATGTCGATGACTGCCTGGCCGCCGGTGAGACCGGCTGGGGCATTGTCGGCGTCTCGCTTCGCAGCCCCGACACGAGGGATGCGCTGGCACCTCAGGACGGGCTCTACACGCTGGCGGTCAGGGATAGCGGCGGCGAAAAGCTCCAGGTCATCGGCTCGATCCAGTCGATGCTGGTGGCGCCGGAAGATCCCGGCGCGGTGCTGGCCGCGCTGACCGATCCGCGAACCCGCATCGTGACCCTGACCATCACCGAGAAGGCCTATCTCCGGGCTGCTGACGGCAGTCTCGACGAGAACCATCCCGATATTGTGCACGATCTCGGTAATGCCGGATCGCCAAAGACCGCGCACGGCCTCCTGGCCGAGTCGCTGGCGCGACGCCGCGCCGCCGGCACCCCGCCCTTCACCGTGCTGTGCTGCGATAATTTGCCGGCCAATGGCGCCACACTGCACCGGTTGCTGGTCGCCTTCGCGAAACTGCGCGATGCCCGGGCCGCTGCATCGGGCGGTGCGCCGCTCGCCGGCCACATCGCCGACGAGGTCGCGTTTCCGTCAAGCATGGTCGACCGCATCGTGCCGGCAACCACCGATGCCGATCGCGTGCGCATCGCCGGCGAACTCGGCGTCGAGGACGGCTGGCCAGTGATGACCGAACCGTTCCGGCAATGGGTGATCGAAGACAGGTTCCCGGCCGGACGACCTGCCTGGGAAAAGTTCGGCGTCACCATGGTCGAGGATGTCGGGCCGTTCGAGGACATGAAGCTCAGGCTGCTCAACGGCGCCCATTCGGGCATCGCCTATCTCGGCCTGCTCAGCGGCCACGCCACCGTCGACCGCGCCTTCGCCGATCCGGCGATCCGTGAATTCGTCGACCGGCTCTGGGCCGAGGCGATCCCGACCTTGCCTGATGACGCCGGGCTCGACACGTCAGCCTACACGGCAGAACTTGCAGAGCGTTTCTCCAACACCGCGCTCGCCCACCGCACGGCGCAGATCGCCAATGACGGCAGCCAGAAATTGCCGCAGCGCATTGTCGCTTCCGCCATCGAGCGCATCCAGGCCGGGCTGGTGCCCGAGCATCTGACGCTGGTGATCGCCGCCTGGATCGCTGCTTGCGAGGCGCGCGGCAAAAGCTTGCCGGAAGCCCACTTCACCGACCCGCTCGACGCCGCACTGGCAGCACTCGGCAAGCGGCGGACGCAGGAACGCGTGGCGGCGGTGTTCGACCTCGCCGGCTTCGCCAGCGGCAAGTCGGAGAGGCAGACGCTGATCGACCTGGTCGCCGCTCACAGCGTCCATATCCGCCAGGGCGGGATAGCGCTTGCGCTCGCGGCACTCGGCATAGGTGGCGAACAATTCTGAGAAATGTCTGGCGCCAGTTCAACAAGAAACTGCTTAGGAACCCATCAGGCAGCGCCCCATTTCTTGCTGGCACCTTCTAGCCTTTCATCAAGGCCACGCTTGTCGATAAGGCGAATAAAATCAATAACATTTCGAAGAATTCGCTGTAGCCTGATTTTTCTAAAATCTTTGTCGCTATCTTCGAGATCTGCGAGAAAATTGAGAACAACCTGCGACCACAGCTTGGTCGAGTTCCCATCATTGCTATTTATCAGATCGACGAAGCGTCCATACCCGACAATCGACCTGCTCGACCCTCTACTTTCAATCATCGATTCGCCAATCGCCCGTAATTCTTCGCGAAATATAAGCGTGTCACGCCAGCTATCCCAGTCGCTAGCAGTGTTGATGTGCCCGTCTGCAAAAGCGGATCTTATCGCATACAAGGATTCATCCACCTTGGCAGTGTGATGATTTTCGGATGTCTGATAGAATGTAAGCTCTTGTCGGTACAGCTCTAACCAGCCCAAAAAGGCAGCTATACGATAGATAGTACTAATAAATTTATATCTCTGATAATACGGATCTTGGTCACTTTTTTTTCTTGCTTTAGCGGCCGGGATTCGAAAACCCTCTGTGATAAGAACACGGTCGGATAGTTGTCACAAATTTCGGTCAGTCGATACCCAAGCTCTCGTGCAGAAAGCCTGAGCGGATCCCGGTACTTTTGATAAATTTGTTCGAGTGTTCTGTCTTGCTTCCACAACTCAAAGGACCGAGAGAAGAAGTACTCTTTTATAACAATTCCGAGAATTGACCCTATGGTCGATACCATCGCGCCGACGACGCCAAACCCCAACCAAGTTTTAAAGTCCAAGCCAAACATAGAAATATCCCCGCAAGTTTGTGCTCCGAGGATAACAAAGCTCAACAAGATTTTGAATTGCCAAGACGCACCTACGTCGACAATTGCAGAAGCCCGCGCTTGTAAGGGCCGGCTTAAGCTGCCAGCAGCGCGCTTTCGAGCGTGGTGAGCTGGGCGAGGAACTGCTCGGCCTTGCTGCGGGACTGATCGTCCTTGGCATCGGCCGCATCTTCCTTGGCGTCCTGGATGCGGCGGGCGAGGTCGGCACGGTCGATGTCGCCGACGGCAACCGCCGATTCGGCCAGCAGCGTGCAGCCGGCCGGAACGATATCGGCAAAGCCGCCGAACACCACATAGCGCTCTTCCTTGCCGCCGACGGTCTTCACCGTGACGACGCCCGGCTTGATCGTGGTCATGACCGGTGCGTGATTGGCCATCACGGTCATCTCACCCTCGGCGCCCGGAATGACGACGGCTTCGACCTGCTCGGAAACCAGCAGACGTTCCGGCGAGACCAGTTCGAATTGGAAAGCTTCAGCCATTATACTATCCGTTCAATCCATTCGGGCGGTACCCAGATCCACTCCAGCGGCGTTGGCGCTTTCGGAGGGTGTTTGAATACGATGCCAATCGTGCCCGTTTCGATATGCCAGTCCTCAACGGTCCACGTCAAACCAATGAGGCTTTTCAGTCTGGCTACGACCTCAGGGTCCATTTCGGCAACCATCCCCGAAAAGAACTCTTCTTCTAGCCGGAGTAAACGGACCCGATCGCCTGAAGCGTATTCGGGTCCGCCATTTTTCATCAGGCCGCTTCAGCTGCCAGGCGCTGTGCCTTCTCGACGGCTTCGTCGATACCGCCGACCATGTAGAAGGCGGCTTCCGGCAGGTGATCGTAGTCACCGTTGCAGAGGCCCTTGAAGCCCTTGATGGTGTCGGCGAGATCGACCAGCTTGCCCGGCGAACCCGTGAACACTTCGGCGACGAAGAACGGCTGCGACAGGAAGCGCTCGATCTTGCGGGCGCGGGCCACCGTCTGCTTGTCCTCTTCCGACAGTTCGTCCATGCCCAGGATGGCGATGATGTCCTGCAGCGACTTGTAGCGCTGGAGGATCGACTGCACCTGGCGGGCGACCTGATAATGCTCTTCGCCGACAACCATCGGATCGAGCATGCGCGAGGTCGAATCGAGCGGATCGACGGCCGGGTAGATGCCCTTTTCCGAGATCGCGCGGTTGAGCACGGTCGTCGCGTCGAGGTGGGCGAACGAGGTCGCCGGCGCCGGATCGGTCAAGTCGTCGGCGGGCACGTAGATCGCCTGCACCGAGGTGATCGAGCCCTTGGTCGTCGTCGTGATGCGCTCCTGCAGCGCGCCCATGTCGGTGGCGAGCGTCGGCTGATAACCCACGGCCGAAGGAATACGGCCGAGCAGCGCCGACACTTCCGAGCCGGCCTGCGTGAAGCGGAAGATGTTGTCGACGAAGAACAGCACGTCCTGGCCCTGGTCGCGGAAATACTCGGCGACCGTCAGACCGGTCAGGCCGACGCGGGCGCGCGCGCCCGGCGGTTCGTTCATCTGGCCATAGACCAGTGCCGCCTTGGAGCCTTCGCCGCCGCCCTTCTTGTTGACGCCGGACTCGATGAACTCGTGATAGAGATCGTTGCCTTCGCGGGTGCGCTCGCCAACGCCGGCGAACACCGAGAAGCCGCCATGCGCCTTAGCGACGTTGTTGATCAGTTCCTGGATCAGCACGGTCTTGCCGACGCCGGCGCCGCCGAACAGGCCGATCTTGCCGCCGCGGGCGTAGGGTGCCAGAAGGTCGAGAACCTTGATGCCGGTGATCAGAATCTGCGCTTCCGTCGACTGCTCGACGTAGGACGGAGCCGGCTGGTGAATGGCGCGCATTTCGATGCCGTCGACCGGGCCTTCTTCATCGACCGGTTCGCCGATGACGTTGATGATGCGGCCGAGCATGCCCGGACCGACCGGCACGGTGATCGGCGCGCCGGTGTCATAGACGTCCTGGCCACGCACCAGACCTTCGGTGGAGTCCATGGCGATGCAGCGCACGGTGTTTTCACCGAGGTGCTGGGCAACTTCGAGCACCAGGCGATTGCCGACATTGGTGGTCTCGATGGCGTTCAAAATGGCCGGCAGATGGTCGCCGAACTGGACGTCGACGACGGCGCCGATGACCTGGCGGACCTTGCCGACAACACCGGTCTTCTTGACGACGGTGGCCGTCGTCTTGGCTGCCGCAGCCTTGGCCGGGGCCGCTGCCTTGGCGGGCGCAGCCGCCGTCTTGGCCGAAGCGGCCTTCGCCGCTGCTGCCGGAGCCTTTGCCGCCGCTTTGGGAGCTGCCGCCTTCGGGGTCGCTGCTTTCGCCATCGTCTTTACCCTTTTCGTCCTTTGTTTCTCACGCTCCACCAGAAGGTCGATAACCCTCTGGCGGTCGCGCCTAGAGCGCCTCGGCGCCCGAAATGATTTCGATCAGTTCCTTGGTGATCTGCGCCTGCCGCTGGCGGTTGTAGGTGATCGACAGCTTGTTGATCATGTCGCCGGCGTTGCGCGTCGCATTGTCCATGGCGCTCATCTTGGCGCCCATCTCGCCGGCTGCGTTTTCAAGCAGCGCGCGGAAGACCTGGACCGAGATGTTGCGCGGAATGAGGTCGGTCAGGATTTCGCCCGGCTCCGGCTCGTATTCGTAGACGGCATTGCCGCCGGCGGTCGCCTCGGCCGGGGTGGAAGCGATGCCGGCCGGGATGATCTGCTGTGTCGTCGGGATCTGGCTGATCACCGACTTGAACTGCGAATAAAACAGCGTGCAGATGTCGAAACCGCCCTCGTTGAAGAGGTGGATGACCTTGCGGGCAATGGCGTCGGCATTGACGAAGCCAAGCGTCTTGACCTCGCGCAGATCGACGCGTTCGAGGATCATCGAAGCATAGTCGCGGCGCAGGATGTCGAAACCCTTCTTGCCGACGCAGATGATCTTGACCTGCTTGCCGTCGGCCAAAAGCCGGCGGATATGGTCGCGGGCGAGACGCGCGATCTGCGAATTGAAGCCGCCGCACAGGCCGCGCTCGGCCGTGCAGACGACGAGCAGATGCACATCATCCTTGCCGGTGCCGGTCATCAGCGCCGGGGCATCGCCGCCGCCACCGATCGCCTGGGTGATGTTGGCCAGCACCGCGCCCATCCGCTCGGAATAGGGTCTAGCTGCTTCCGCAGCTTCCTGCGCGCGGCGCAGCTTCGCCGCGGCGACCATCTGCATCGCCTTGGTGATCTTCTGCGTCGCCTTGACCGAGGCGATACGGTTACGAAGGTCTTTTAACGAAGGCATGCTTCAAACCTGATCCCGTGCGTCCGGCTTTTCTCAAGCAAAGGTCTTGGCGAAGGCGTCGATCTCGGCCTTCAGCTTGGCCCGCAGATCGTCCGACAGCGCCTTTTCCTTGCGGATGCCGTCCAGCACGTCCTTGCCGGCCGAGCGCATGTGGTTGAGCAGGCCATGTTCGAACTTGCCGACCTGGTTGATCGCCAGCTTGTCGAGATAGCCATTGACGCCGGCGAAGATCACCGAAACCTGTTCCTCGACCTTGAGCGGCGAGAACTGCGGCTGCTTCAGGAGTTCCGTCAGGCGCGAGCCGCGGTTGAGCAGGCGCTGGGTGGCGGCATCGAGGTCGGAGCCAAACTGCGCGAACGCAGCCATTTCGCGGTACTGCGCGAGCTCGCCCTTGATCGAGCCGGCAACCTGCTTCATCGCCTTGATCTGCGCCGACGAACCGACGCGCGACACCGACAGGCCGACGTTGACCGCCGGACGGATGCCCTGGAAGAACAGGTTGGTTTCGAGGAATATCTGGCCGTCGGTGATCGAGATCACGTTGGTCGGAATGTAGGCCGACACGTCGTTGGCCTGCGTCTCGATGATCGGCAGCGCGGTCAGCGAACCGCCGCCCAGATCGTCGTTGAGCTTGGCGGCGCGCTCGAGCAGGCGCGAGTGCAGATAGAACACGTCGCCCGGGTAGGCTTCGCGGCCCGGCGGGCGGCGCAGCAGCAGCGACATCTGGCGGTAGGCGACGGCCTGCTTCGACAGATCGTCATAGCTGATCAGCGCATGCATGCCGTTGTCGCGGAAATATTCGCCCATGGTGGCGCCGGTGAACGGCGCCAGGAACTGCATCGGCGCCGGATCGGAAGCGGTGGCGGCGACGATGATCGAATATTCAAGCGCGCCGCGCTCTTCGAGAACCTTCACGAACTGCGCGACGGTCGAGCGCTTCTGACCGATGGCGACGTAGACGCAGTAGAGCTTTTCCTTCTCCGGGCCATTCTCGTGGACCGCTTTCTGGTTGAGCATCGTGTCGAGGATGATGGCGGTCTTGCCGGTCTGACGATCGCCGATGACCAGCTCGCGCTGGCCGCGGCCGACCGGGATCAGCGCATCGATAGCCTTGAGGCCGGTCGACATCGGCTCGTTCACCGACTTGCGCGGGATGATGCCGGGCGCCTTGACGTCGACGCGCTTGCGTTCGGTCGCCTTGATCGGGCCCTTGCCGTCGATCGGGTTGCCGAGCGCGTCGACGACGCGGCCGAGCAGGCCCATGCCGACGGGCGCATCGACGATGGCGCCGGTGCGCTTGACGGTGTCGCCTTCCTTGATGTCGCGGTCGGCGCCGAAGATGACGACGCCGACATTGTCGGCTTCGAGGTTGAGCGCCATGCCACGGATGCCGCCGGGGAATTCGACCATCTCGCCGGCCTGGACATTGTCGAGGCCATAGACGCGGGCGATACCGTCACCGACGGACAGCACCTGTCCAACTTCGGAGACCTCGGCCTCCTTGCCGAAATTCTTGATCTGGTCTTTCAGAATTGCGGAAATTTCCGCGGCGCGGATGTCCATCAGCCGACCTCTTTCAGTGCAAGCTTGAGCGAATTGAGTTTGGTTTTGAGCGACGTATCGATCTGGCGCGAGCCCATCTTGACCACCAGCCCGCCGAGCAGCGAAGGATCGACGGTGACCGAGATGGCCACGTCCTTGCCGGCGACGCCTTTCAGCGTGGCCTTGAGTTCGGTCTGCTGGGCCGCCGTCAGTTCATGCGCCGAGGTGACTTCGGCGGCGGTCTCGCCGCGATGCTCGGCGGCGATCTGGCGGAACGCCTTGATCATGCCGGGCACGGCGAACAGGCGCCGGTTGCGGGCGACGACGCGCAGGAAATTGCCGGTCAGGCCGGTGATGCCGGCCTTGTCGGCGATCGCCGCGATGGCCTTGGCCTGGTCCTCGCTGGAGAACACCGGGCTGTTGATGAGGCGGGTCAGGTCGGCGCTGCCATCCAGCATCGTTGCGAAGCTGTTGAGGTCGGCCTCGACCTTGGCCACCGAATTGGACTGCAGCGCGAGTTCGAACAGCGAACCCGCGTAGCGTTCTGCGACACCTGAGATTGGCGATGACGATTGAGCCACGGACCGTCTTTTCTCTTGTCTGACAGGCCGCAGATTGTTGGCGCGAGCAAAAACTCTGGCTAAATCTTTGACCTTACTAAGTTTTTCCAAGCACGGAGACGCGGCTTCCGCTATCCCCGGCCGAAAGTCGATTGCCGTCTAGCACAGGCATTTTAAGACCGCAATGCGTCGTTCCGCATGCTTTTCAGGCACTATTGTCGCATCCGGCGGCAGAGTTCAACCGAAGCCGTTGGATTCAGGGCAGAAAGCCGAAGACGAAGGCGAGCGGCAGTGCGGCCAGCACCAGCTCGACAATGATCGAAACCCAGTTGAAAGGCGTGTTGGCGCCATCAGACATCATCGACAGCAAGCGGCCGAAAGCGGTGAACAGCCAGGAGAAGCCGAGCGCCATATAGAGCCATGGCTGCGCCAGCAGGATGCAGCACAGGCTGACGCCGAGATAGAAGCCCGACATGCGGCCGCGCGCTTCGGCGATCGCCGCTGCCTTTTCCGGTCGAACCTGCAGCCGCAAAATCTTGAAGGCCAATCCCGGCATGAGGAAAAACAGCAAACCCAGCGCCAAGGTGACCACGGCGCTCGACCACGCCAGCCATTCGCCCTGGCTGGTTGGCCACGGAAACGCAAATTCCATTGTGTCTCCTCCCCTACAACAATTGCAGTGCATTGAATGTCACCCTTGGCGGAAGTCAAGCGTGCAGCCGACGCGCCGGGACTTCGCCAAAGCCTTGCTGGACGTGCACACCACGAACGGCCGTCCTCGCAGGGCCGATTTGACTGTTGCGCAAGCAAATTCAGCCAGGCAAGCATCCCCGGCGCAATTTCTTCACCAGTATAGATGGCCGGACTTGCCGCTGGGGAAGCCAAGTATTATCGTCTCGATATTTGTTTCGCCGACCACTTGTTCACATTAGCAGCTTCACATGTTTCACGATCACTTGCGAAATCTGCGTGGACAAAGTGTGGCAGGCAGGATCTCAGATGCGGAGACGATCATGCCGGTGCTTTTCCGGGCCTTGAAGCTGGCCAGACTCTGGGTCGCCGCGGCAGCGCTTGCCGGGATAGCGCAGGGCGCCAGCGCCGGCTGCATCGCCGAACGGCCGACAGCCATGGTTCCCGCCGACCCCTCGGTCTGCCGGCAGCTCGAGCCCACGATCAGGAAACCATCGGCGCTGTCCCTGGGAGACTACGAAAACAAGCTCAACCAATATCTGGGCAGCTACTGCTACCGCGACGAGGCCGCCGGATGGGTGCACGACAAATTCGTCCGCCAGGCTGGACCGCGCATCGCGACCCTGGTCAACGGCGCCTGGCAGGGCAAGGATTTCGGAACTCACGCGCCTGTCATGATCTGGTATTCGCCCGAGATGGCGGACTGGCTTCGCAAGAACCGCCCGGCCGAGGGCGAGGTTGGTCATCCGCCGCCGGTACCCGACGGCGCCATCATGGTGAAGGAGATGTTCTCGGAGCCGGCATCCGATTGCCGGACGGTCGATCCCGTCAGGCTTTTTCCAACCAGCGGCGCCGCTATCATGATTCGCGATGCCGGCGCTTCTTATGATGGCTGGTTCTGGGGTTGGTACGGCTTTGGCAGCCAGAGCGGCTGGACTCCGGATTGGCCGGCCCTGCCGGCCGACAACAACAGCCTGCCCAATATGGGTTTCGCCCAGTACTGCATGAACTGTCATGCCTCGGCGACCGACAATCTGACCTTCGCGTCTCCCAAGAACATCGCCGGCGAGCCGGGCAAGCCGCTCAACTATCTCGCACAGGATTTCTTCACCAGCGAGCCTGCTCCGACCTTGCATCAGACCGTCGTTTTGCCGGTCAATGCCAGCCCGCGCCTTGGCCAGCCGCTTTACAGTCCGAACGCCGATGTTGTGGCGGCGCTGCGGGCCTATGTGCGCGAGATGCCGACTTTTGACACCGTCGCGCGAATGCCATCCGAGACCTATGACAACACCTGGGTCGGCGCCAAGGGGCCCGACGCATCCGACACCTTCCTGACCTCCAGCCAGTGTCTTGGCTGTCATGATGCCGGCAGCACCGGGCTGCAATTCGACATGACCAAGCCAAACCCGCATGGCGACGGCCTGATCAATATGTCGCCCTTTGCGACCTGGCGAACCTCACCGATGGGGCTGGGCGGCCGCGACCCGATATTTTTCGCGCAGCTGGCCAGCGAGACACAGAGCTTCCACCCCAAAATGTCCGGCGTCGTTCAGGATGTCTGCCTTGGCTGTCATGGCATAGGCGGTGAGCGCCAGTTCCATATCGACGAGAAGGCGCGCACGGGCAAATGCGAACTGTTTTCCCGCGACATGGTCGATGCGGTGCCGTGGCCTGCCGGCAATCCGGGTGCCGCGCATGCCAATTACGGCATGCTTGCCCGTGACGGCATCACCTGCACGACCTGTCACCGCATGGTGCTTAACAGCAAGGCCAGCGAACCGCTCGGCGATCGGCCGCAGAACGCTTGCGTCGACGAGCGCCAGGCGCTGCTCAATCCGCATGCGACCGGTTTTGCCAAGACCTTCACCGGCAGCTTCATGGTCGGTTCGCCTGACACGCTCATCGGCCCCTTCGAGAAGCCGGAGGTCGGGCCGATGCATACCGCTCTCGGCATCAAACCGGTTCACGACGCCACGATCATAAGTTCCGAAGTTTGCGGGACATGCCACACGGTTCATTTGCCGGTTCTGCAAGGCACCGAAACGCTGGCGCATATCTATGAGCAGACCACCTATCCGGAATGGGCGTTCAGCGCCTATCGAACCGGCAGCACTCCCGACGGGCCGCTTCCGCTTGGCCCCGGCGCCACGCCACAGAGCTGCCAGGGCTGCCATATGTCGTCGAAGGAACCCGACGGATCGCCGACGACGAGCAAGATCGCCAGCATCCAGGAGAACCTCAATTTCCCGCAGACCGAATCCAGCAACGCGCCCGACCTTGTGGCCCGCGAACACTTTGCCCGCCACACGCTGGTTGGTCTCAATGTCTTCCTGGTCAAGATGGCGCAGCAGTTTCCCGACGTCTTCGGCATCAGGACGCGCGATCCGATGATGGGCAAGAAGGCCATAGATCCGCTCGTGCTCACCGAGCAGGCGATGCTTGACCAGGCCTCACAGGCAACCGCCACCGTCGCTGTCAGCGATCTCGCCATTTCAGCCGGCACGCTTGACGCCAAGGTGACGGTGAAAAACCTGGCCGGTCACAAATTTCCCTCTGGCGTGGGTTTCCGGCGCGCGTTTTTGACCTTCAGCGTGTTCGACCAGAACGGCGAGCCGCTCTGGGTCTCCGGCCGCACCAACGCCGCCGGTGTTATCACCGACCCGGACGGCAAAGCGCTCGATGGCGAGCTCTGGTGGAAAGACGATTGTTCCGGCCGCCTCCATCCCGGCGAGCGGCCGCACCAGCCGCACTACCAGAAGATCACGCGCCAGGATCAGGTTCAGATCTATCAGGAACTGGTCTCGACGCCGCCAGCCGATACGCCCAATCCGATCTGCAATGCGCATTCGAAGCCGGAAGGCGAACTGACCACCAGCTTCCTGTCGATCTGCACGGAGGTGAAGGACAACCGCATATTGCCTTCGGGCTTCCTGCCGCTCCCAAGCCGCCTCGAGATCGCCAAGGCCCTTGGCGCGGATGAAGAGCTCGCCGTCGATGTCGGAACCACCGCCGTCGAGGACGATCCCGACTATGTCGATGGCAGCGGCAGCGACACGCTGAGCTATTCGATACCGCTTGCCGATCTGCCGAAGGGCGCACGGCCCGCCAGCATCGAGGCGGATCTCTACTACCAGGCGACGCCGCCATCCTATCTGCAGGACCGGTTTTGCACCGCCAAAGGCCCCGACACCGATCGCCTGTATTTCCTGACCGGGCATCTCAATCTCGCCGGCACGGAAGCCGACGGATGGAAGCTGAAAGTGGTCGGCAGCGGAACTGTCGCCGTCGCCGCGCCGCCCTGATGAAGCTTTCCTGGAACTGCGTCAGGGCAGCATGAATTCCACCGCCGCCTCGGCATGGATGCGCGTGGTGTCGAACACCGGAATGTCGAAATCGCGCGCGCCGATCAGCATGGTGATCTCGGTGCAGCCCATGATGACGCCGTCGATCTGTTCATCGCGCCGCAGGCGCGCGACTTCATCGATATAGGCCGCCTTCGACGGCGCGCTGACGATGCCCTGGCAGAGTTCGTCATAGATCACCCGGTGCACCATGTCGCGCCCAGCCTGGTCCGGCACCACCGGCTCGAGGCCATATTTGTCCACCAGCCGGCCCTTGTAAAAATCCTGCTCCATGGTGAAGCGCGTCGCCAGCAGCGCCGGCCGCCTGACGCCGGCGCCCTTGACCGCCACTGCCGTGGCATCGGCAATATGAATAACCGGGATCGACACCGCCGCCTGCACCTGGTCGGCGAGCTTGTGCATGGTGTTGGTGCAGATCAGCAGCCCTTCGGCGCCGCCCGCCTCCAGCTTGCGCGCGGCATCCGCCAGCAGCACGCCCGCACCGTCCCAGTCGCCATGATGCTGCCGTTCGGCGATTTCGGAAAAGTCGAAGGAATGGAGCAGCAGCTTGGCCGAATGCAGCCCGCCCAACCGCTCGCGCACGATCTCGTTGAGCAAGCGATAGTAGATGGCGGTCGATTCCCAGCTCATGCCGCCGAGCAAGCCAAGGGTTTTCATGCGAGCTGTTCCTTTTGCTGGCAATTCCTATGTTATGACCACATGAGACCACAAGGAGAGCCGGTATGAAAACCATGCAGCTTCGAGAGGCTAAGGCAGGACTCTCGGCACTGGTCGAAGCGGCTGGAAAAGGCGAGCCTACTATCATCACCAAGCATGGCAAACCGACCGCCATGGTCGTCCCGATCGATGAGGGGCGAAAGCTCTATCCGCAGGACAGCCAAAAGGCCTTTGTCGACTTCCTGCTCCGGTATCCGGGCGGCATTGAGCTTGAACGCAACGAATCGCCATCGCGGGAAGTCGAATTTTGAGCGGCCACCTGCTTGATACATCTTTCCTCTCGGCCTTCGCACCTGAGCGTGCCCCGCTTCCCGCTCGCATTCACAAGTGGGTTGCAGAACAACGAGAGCGCGGCACCTGTCGTCGATCGTTGTTCTGGAAGTGGAAAGAGGCATTGCGAAACTGATGCGGTCTGGCGGGGGCGCAAAAGCAGAACGCCTCAGCCTTTGGTTCGAGAGCCTGGTCATTGATTTCGACCAACGCATCATCCCGGTCGACGCGGCCGTCGCGCGGGAAGCTGGACGACTGGAAGATGCCACGATCGGCAGAGGCTTCAATCCGGGCTTGGCAGATGTCTTGATCGCAGCGACTGCCCGTTTGAACGATCTTTCCGTGCTGACAGCCAACGTCCGGCATTTTGCCACTCTGGGTGTGCCTTACTTGAACCCGTTCTCCGAGGACGACCCAAAAGTTTAACCTGCTGTCCACAAAAGCCATGTCGGGTCGATGTCAATCTGAACGCGCACCGCGCAGCTTCAGTCTGTCCACCGACCCCGACGATTCAGCCCTGCCCCGCCCAAACATCACCGCGCGCCCGATTCGGTCATCCTTGCACCGGTACCGAGATGATGCAGGCTTTGCGTCGTGTGCCTCGAACTCCAGGCAACCGGCGGATCGGGCAGATCGAGGTCGAAGTGCGCCCGTCCTAGCAGCGAATTGACGATCTTGGCGCTGCGCCAGGCCATCAGGCTGAGCTGCGGCTCGGCTATGCCATGGCTGAGGCGACCGGCATTGAGCGCGTAGATGCGCCGGTCATCGGGCCCGTCCCATTCAACCTCGAAGCTGGCGTCGAGCCGGTAGTGGCCACGCTCGTCCAGCGCGATCCTGTCCATGAGCGGCGCCACGCAATCGGGAATGGCGAAGGCATAGCCGGTGGCCAGCACCACCGCATCGACCGTGCGCGTCTCGATGGCGCCGTCGAAGCCGTTGCGCATGATCAGCCGGTATTCGCTGCCTTCCCGCGTCACGTTCAGCACTTCGCGGTGCGGCGTCATGTTGACCGCCGTCGTCTCCTCGGAGAGATGCCGCAGCGTGTAAAGCTGGCGGTAGATCGCCTTCAGCGTGCTCGTCGATGCGCCGTCGCCGGCAAGCAGCTGCTGTTCCAGGATGGTCTCACGCCGCCCTTGCGGCAGCCGATGAAAATTTTCCACATAACCCGGTGTGAAGAGCTCGTCGGTGAAAGGCGAGTCATCCAGCGGCAGGAAATTCGGCCGCATCGAGATCCACTCGATCTCGCGGCCGGCGAAGCGGTCGGAGGAGATCAGATGCAGCAACACTTCGGCGCCGCTCTGGCCACCGCCGATCACGGCGATACGCTGTCCGCTCAGGCGATCAAGGCGGTTGGCGGCCTGGGCGTTGTGGAAACATTGGTCGCCCGCCGCCGCTCGCGCCCAGGCAGGGATGTTGGGCTTCAGCCCGACGGCGATGGCAAGATTGCGCGCGCTCACCGCCTCACGACCGATGCGGAGCCTGAAATTCGTTCCGTCGAAGTCGATCTGGTCGACGGCGCTGGAGAAGCGCAGCGATGACAAGTTCTCGCCGACCCAGGCGAGATAGCGGGCGAATTCCGGTCGCGGAATGGCGGAGAAATCCGCGTTGAGGAATTCGTAGAACCGCTTCTGCGCCACCAGATAGGACATGAACGACCACGGGCTGGTCGGATGCGTCGCGGTGACGAGATCCTTGAGGAAGGACGTCTGCAGTTCGACGCCCGGCAGCATCATGCCGGGGTGCCATTCGAGCCGCGTCGCCCGGTCGAAGAAGCGGGCTTCAAAACCGTCCACCGCATCGAGATGGGCGGCAAGGCTGAGGTTGAACGGCCCGATACCGATGCCGGCGAGGTCAAGCGTGTGTGTCATGGCGAACTCCTTCTGGAGCTGGCTGGGCTGATGGGAGGTCGCCGGGCTTGCTCGGGTTGAGCGGATTGTCGAGCGGTGTGCCGAGGTCGGGCAGAGGGCGTTCGCCGCTATCGCCATAACCGATCGCGAAGCGCACCTTGTTGATGGCGATGCGCGGAATCTTTGGTTCGAAGAGATCGAAAAGCGCGAACCGTTCCGCCAGCTCAGGGTTCTGCGCCTGGTAGCGCCGGATCACGCCGGCGAGGATGGCGTAGAACATCCTCTCGTCGAAGCGGTCATAGGCGGCCAGCGCTTCGGACAGGAAGCGCAGGACGCTGACGATGTGGCCGGTCTGCAGATGCTGGAGAAGATGCGCCGGCGGCCGGCGCTTCAGCGTCGACAGGATTTTTGCGTCGAGGCCGGCCAGTTCCGGAAACGGCTGGTCGACGAGGTCGAGGTCGCCCTGAAAGTCCTTGACCGCCACGCCGACGGGCGTCGCGCCGTCGAGAATGATGGTGACGTTCTGGCCGTGCGCGATGAAGCCGACGCCATAGCGGCACATGAAGTGGTAGAGCGGCACATAGACCGTGGAGAACAGGCGGTCCAGCCAGGCCTCCGGGCCAAGGCCGGATTGTTCGATCAGGGCGCTGGCGATCGGCCTGCCATGCGCATCGCGCTGCGGCAGCGCACCCATCATCATGGGGCGCTGGCCCGTGGCCAAATCCTTTTCCGGGCTTTCGCGCCAGATGGCGCCCAGCATCTCGCAAAACTGGTAGGGCGCGCCTTCAACGCCAATGTAGTGCGGATGCGGATAGAAGGCGCCGGCGACTTCCTTCAACACCTTGACGTTGTTGAGCACCGGGTCCGCGGCCGCCACCGTGCCCAGCCAGCGCGACAGATCGGCGCCGATCTCCATGTATTTGCCCGGCACGCCGCGCCAGGCCGAGGTGTTGAGGATCGTCAGCGGCAGCTTGACGTGCAGCGCCTCCGGCCGTGCCGCATTGGCAAGCGTGCGCAGCGACTGCAAAGGCAGGAACGGGTCGCCGAACGGGCCAAGCGGCACCAGCCGGCCGGCGGCAATCTCGCCGCCATATTGCGAGGCGATCATCGCCTGCCATTGCCAGGGGTGGACCGGCAGCAGCCGGTGCGTCGACCGGGAGACCCCGGCGGCGCTGAAAGCCGCTTCGAGCCTTGCGCGCTCCGCGCCGCCAAGCGCCGCCTGCAACAGCGTCTCTTCGTCAATCTCGCAGTCGAGCGCCAGCTGACAACGGTCGCGCGCAGCGGCAAGCCAGAAGAGCTGGATGGCGGCGGCCGATTCAGGCGCGTAGCGCTCGAAGTCGTCCCGCCCCCAGCCGAGCCGGCCCTTGTTGGCGGGCGCCTTCGGATGGCCGTCGAGCAACGCCTGCAACTCGGTGTCCGGCAGGTCGGCGAGTTCGGCGGCCGGCCGGCTGCCGCGCGCCTTGGCGATGCGCATGTCGGCCATCAGCGTGTTGTAGAGTTCCTTCGCATAGGTGCAGAACGTTGCCGGCGACATGCCGAGCGTCTCGCGTGCGTCAGCGAAGAAGGCGACCGCATCGTCGACCGGCAGTTCGATGCCGGCGTCGCGCGTCAGCGTCTCCGGGCGGAGAGAGATCTGGCCCCACAGGCGCCTTGTTGCAGCAAAGCGATAGGTCACGCCGGGACTGGGCGTCAGCTCCCATCGGCCGGGCGAGAGCGCGCGCGGCGCCAGGCACTCCTCGAAGGTCAGTTCGGAAATGGCCTTGGCGACGGCGTCGCGGTTGATCGCGGTCCAGTGCGTCACCTCCCCCGCCTTGGCGATCGGTTGCTGCACCGTCACAGCGGCACCTCGCGGAAGAAGCGCTCGCGTTCGCAGCACACCAGCGCCGCGCGCTTGTGCGGAAAGTCGAACTCCTTGACCTTGTCGTAGGCGGCATCGGCGCAATAGCTCAGCATCTTCTGGTGCGCGGCGCGCGGCTCGCCGACGATGCGCTGCGTGCGCGGCTCATCCAGGAACAGATAGTGGGTGACGGAGCGGAACAGAGCCAGCGTCTTCGGCCGCCCGAGATGGCGCGTATTGCCGATCAGCCCATGCCAGCCGCGGTCCCAGTCGAGCGGCTCGTAATAGGGTCCGAGCCGATCCTCCTTGGCCCAGTAGAACTCGAAATAGCCGGTCGGCTCGCCGTCGAAGCTGGCGATGACGCCGAAAATATGCGGATCGCTTTCCTGCTCGGCGAGATATTTGTCGAGCTCCTCATGGCTCTGGGCAAGCTCCCAGAAGAAGGCGACGCGGCCATCGTTCATCCAGCGATGGAAAAGATCGAGATCGGTCCGGCGGTCGATCGGACGCAGCGACACGGTGAGGCCGATCTCCGGGATCCAGCGCTCATACATCGGGCCGCAGGGCCGCGGTTGCCGCAATGGCGGCAGCCGGTCTTGCGGGCCGATCGTGGTGGTCAGCGCAGGATAGGTGACATGCGAGGCCTGGCTGCGCCACAGCAGCGGCAGCTGGCGCAGGACCGAGCGATGGATGATGGCGCGTTCCGGTTCACCCGCTGCCGTCTCGGTGGCCAGCGTCGAAACCGGCCACAGTGTCTTGGCCGCCGGCAGGAAGGCGCGGTCGACGGAAGGATGCAGGCGCAGCGCCGCATCGACGAGACCTGCCAGAATCTGCGGCTGGTCGAGACGGCCAGCGGCGAAAGCAACGTCGTCGATGAGCAGGCGGCCGTCCGCGACCGAGATGCGGGCCTGTCCGAGCGCTGTTCCCTCAGCATTGACCAGGCTGACATGCCCATCCCCGGCGCGGATGGCCAGCGGCTCGGCGGCGGAAGCCAGATGCTGCCATCCGTCGTTGCCGGCAGCAGTGGCGGGTGACCAGTTTTTCATAGCCTCGATGTTCATGCGTACTCTCTCACATGCAGGGGGTTGGGAAGCTCGACGTAACCGGCCAGCGGGTCGGTCACCTCGGTGTTCTCATTGATGTCGCGCAGTGCGATCAGGAAATTGCCTTTGGCGGCAAGCGTCGGCGCGTTGAGCAAATAGTCGACGCAGGACCGGTCGGTCATCGGCGTGGCAGCCAGTCGCTCGAGCGAGCGGCGGAATATCGCCAGCAGGTCGTCTTCCCTGCTGAGGCCGGCGGCAGCAAGCGCTGCGACGGCGGCGAAGGCGCCGTTGACGATCAGGTAGTAGCCGAACAGCTTGGCGGCCGCTTCCGCCGGGAAGACATGGTCTCCCGCCTGACCGGCCTCGGGCAGGAATTCGCGCAGCCTGGGCAGGAATTCCTTGACATAGCCGGTGCCCTGGCAGTCGCGGAAATAGAGCGCATTCGGCCAGCCGCCGGAAAGGCCGACGACAAGGTTCTGCTGGTGGGCGCCGAACAGCAGGCCGAATTCCGAGAAAGCGACGATGAACGGCTCGATGGCGGTTTCGAGGAACCGCTCGAACCACAGACGCGCTGTCTCCCCGACCGGCCTTTTCTCACCGCGGGCGATACGGTGGATCAGGTCGGACAGATGGCTCTCGCTGCGGCCGGGATGGCGCTCACAAAGCGCGCCGAGAACCGCAGCCCGCGGACTGCCGGTGCCGCGAAACGGATTTTCGCGAAACGAGACGATGGTGTCCGTCATCAGCCGGCCGTCTTCGTCGCGCAAGCCGAACCAGGCCGGCTCGCCCAGCACGGTCATGGTCGGGCAGCGCCGCTGCAAGGCATCGCCGAGCTTGCCCTTGACCAGCCGGTGGACTGAAAGGCCGCGACGGCACTCATGCTCCTCGACGATGCGCCGGGAGTTGGTCAGGCGCAGGCTGAGCGAGAATTTCAGCATCCACTCGGTTTCGGCTGAATGAATCGTGCGCAGCGAGGTTGTGGCCCGCCAGGCCGGTCCACCGAGCCCAAGATCGACGATGCGGCCGGCGCGAAACAGCCTCTCGACGCGGTCTTCCACCATCAGCCGTGCCGCCTGCCACGGATGCATCGGAACCAGAACCTTGCCCTGCTGTTCGCCGGCACGGGCCAGCAGCTGCCGGTCGCTGACGGCAAGCCCGCGGGCCATCTCAGTGATATCAAGCGGTTCGACACTGCCGCCGGCAAGGATGGCCGGGTCGACGGCCCACCAGCGCAGTTTGAACGCATTGCCGTATTCATGCCCGAAGCGCTCGGAGTCCGACTGCGTGAACTCTTCGCGGCTCATCGGCGCCGGGTGCACGGCGTGGCCGAAGCGCAAAGCGCTTTCGGCTTCGATGAAATCCGGATCACTTTCTGAGAAGGGCCGCGACGATCCACGCGCCGCAGTCGCCTCGGCAATCGCGGCGATGCTGGCCAGGCTGCGGCGCAGAAAGGTCAGCCGGCTTTTCGCTGTCGCCCGGCCGGCGATGTCGGGTTCCGCCAGGACCAGCGCCAGAAGACTGAAAAGATCGATCTCGGTCGCCTCGCCATCGGCATCGAGTCGCCACAGCGGCATCGCAAAATCGTGGTAGCCGACCTTCGAGCGATGCCGCGCCTCGACAAGCACCGCCGCGCGCGAGGCAGGGAAATTCAGGCGCAACACGGGCGTCTGCGGCCGGAACAGCCCGGTTTGGTCCCCGTCGATGAATCCCCAGCCATCCCATTCCCGCAGCAACGCGTTGAGGAACGGGCTTAGTGCAGAGGAAGGTTCTGGTTTTACATTCTCCATATTCATCCTCATCATCCGATTTAGTACTATATTATACTTTTGTTACTTTAAATATTTCTATTGATTATTTAGATAAAACTAGAAATAAGCTTTTCGTTGTGATGGGCAATATGAAAAATCGAACTTCGCTTCTTCGCCGCCTGGCAATCGCGGTCTCCGCGATCGGCTTCGGCCAGTCGGCCTTCGTATCGCTCGTTCCCATGGTGATGGAGCGGCTGCGGCTCGACACATTTGCCGTCGGCGCGGCGACCGCTGTCGGCGCGGCGGCCTTCCTCGTCGGCTCGCCGCTGTGGGGCCGCATGGGCGAGCGGCTTGGCCACGCCAGGCTGCTGCGCCTGCTTGGCCTCGCCATGCTGGCAGGCCAGGCGGTGTTCGCCATGCTGCTGATAGCCGGGACCGGTGCCGCGCTCGGCATCGCTCTGCTGATGCTCTCGCGCTTCGTCTACGGCTTCGCTGCATCGGGCGTCATGCCGACGGCGCAGGTCTGGGCCAGCCGCTCGGTCGCCGACGACCGGCGGCAGGCCGCGCTGGGGCTGCTCGGCGCCGGCGTCAGCATGGGACGGCTGGCCGGCGCGCTGCCGGCTGCGGCCGCCGTGCTGTCGCCGCTGCTGCCGCCCATCCTGTTCCTGTTCAGCCCGCTGCTGCTGTGGCTGGCGCCGGGCAGAGAGCAAAGCGGCGGACAGACCGACGACAAGGCGGCCGATGCCGGCCGCGGAATATCGCCCTTCGACCGTCGCGCTTTGCCTTGCCTGGCCATGGGCTTGTGCCTGACGCTGGGCTTCGGACAGGTGCAGATGATGCTCGGCCCGATGGTCCAGCAGCGCTTCGCCCTTGGCGCGACGCAGGCGACGACAGTGACCGGCCTCGCTTTGATGCTGGTGGCCGTCGTCATGGTTCTGGTTCAGGGCATGATCGTGGCGCGCCTGCGGCTGGCTGAGCGCAACAGCGTCGTCGTCGGCTGCCTTCTGGTCTGTGTGGGCATGACAATGCTGGCCGTCACCGCGGGCCATGCCGTCTCGGCTGCTGCCCTGGTGGTAGCGGCGGCCGGCATTGCGCTGGCGACGCCCGGTTACACCGCCTGGCTGATGAAACGCCTGGAGCCTGGCGAGCAGGGCGCCGCGGCCGGTTGGCTGACCAGCACCCATGTGCTCGGCCAGAGCATCGGCGCGGTAGCCGGCGGCTTTGCCTTCACGCTCTGGCCCTTTGCGCCACTGGCCGGCTGCGCGGCGCTGGCTCTGGCCGCCGCCTGTCTCGCCGCCATGGTCCGCAGGCACTAGCCAAACCGCGCTCATTCGGCGACCTCCGGCAGCGACTGCATCGGATCTTCCGGCCGGGCTTTTGCGGCATCGGCAAAATGGGCGTTCAGCATGCGATAGGTCGCCACCACGGCAATGCCCGACAGCACGGTCGCCAGGGTGAACAGCGCGGAGTAGCCGAGCATGTCGGCGAGGCGCCCGGCAAGCATGGAGCCGACGAGGTAGACGATGAGCTGGGCGCAAGACAGGATGGTGAAATCGGTGCCCGGCTGGTCCGACGAAGTGACGGCCATGAACAGGCTGTAGAGCGCCACGATCTCCATGTAGCGCACCAGCGTCTGCAGGAACGAGGCGCCGAAGATCGGCCAGAAGCCGGCGATGGCGCCGAACGCATGCAGCGCGAAGATCAGGAAGCAGATGGTGCGCAGCGCGCCGAGCAGGCCGAGCACCGAAGCGGCGCCCCTTTTGTGCAGCAGCCACGCCGCCAGCGCCGAGCCGCCAAGCCCGACGGTGAGCGCGGCGCCGCCCGAGAGATAGCCGATGATATCGAGCGGCACCCCGGCATCGACGAGATAGGAGCCTTCCATCGACTTCACCAGCCCTTCGCTGGCGCGGTAGATAAGCGCGATCCACAGGATCTGGCGCGCCTCCGGCCGGCGCAGGAAACGCAGGATGGAGGGGCGGTCGATGGCCGCCTGCGGGCCGCTCGCGACAGGATCGGTCTCGCGCATGGCCAGGGCGGCAAACAGCGGGATGACGGACAGTGCGGCCACCATGGCCACCATGGTTTGCCAGCCGGCATGATGATAGGCTAGCAGACCGAGCGTGCCGCCCAGAACGACGCCGAGCGCGACGGAGCCGCCCTGGATCGCATTGCCGATCGGCCTGTCCTTCGGGTCGAGATATTTGGCCGCGTAGCCGTCGGTGGCGATGTCCTGCGTCGACATCAGCAGGCTCACAACAAGGCCGACCGCGAAGATGCCGGCGACATCGGTCGGCTCGATCCACAGCATGGCGGCGATGCCGGCGATGACGCCGATCTGGGTGATGATGACCCAGCCGGCGCGATGCGCGCGGGCCAGCGGCCGGAAGCGGTCGACCAGCGGCGCCCACAGGAATTTCAGCACCAGCGGCAGCATCAGCAGCGCCATCATGCCGATGGCGGTGCGCGACACGCCCTGCTCGCGCAGGATCGGCGGGATCGCCGCCGCAAACAGGTAGCTCGGGATGGCCTGCGCCAGATAGAGGCAGGCCAGAACGACGAAAAGCCGCAGGCGCGAAAGCCCGGCAGGCGCCGGCCGTTCTACGTCGCGGCTCATTTGGCATATTCCTTCGGCGCGTAGCCGTTGAGGAAAGCGTCGGCCTCCTTCCGGCTGCGGGTGACGAGCACCGGAAAGCCGAACAGGCTTTGCCAGACGCGCTGCATGGTCCCGTCGACGGCGGAGCGCACCAGGGCGCAGGCGCGGCAGGTCTTTTCGAGCTGCTCGCGTTCGGCCTTGTACCAGAGGTTTTGCGCCTTGCGCTGGGCGTTGCTCAGCGCGATCTCGATGCCGATCTCAACCAGCAGAACGAACGGCTCTTGTTCCTTGGAAAGGCGGCCGAGCGCCTCGACGTAGGCTCCGCCATCCGCCGGATCGGCGGGCGCCATTGCCAGCAGCGAGACCAATGCACCGTTTCGTTGGAGAGACACCGCCATCGCCGCCCCTCAGAAGGTGATCTGGTACGACAGCGCGACGGAACGCCCCAGACCCGGAACGTCGGCGCCGCGCGTCGCAGATGCGGACGGGTTGATGTAGTAGGTGTCGAACACGTTGCGCACGGCAAGGTTCAGCACGCTCTCATTGGCGAACTTCTTCGAGACGGCGAGATTGACCAGCGCAGCGCCGTCCAGTTCCTGGGTGGCGATGCGGTCGCGCCCGGAGAACAGCTCCAGCTCGCTGCGCAGGGTCAGCTCGTTCTCGAAACGGGTGGTGAGATAGACCAGGCCCTTGTAGGTCGAGGGAATGCGGTTGTTGGGCAAATATTCGTTGGCCTCGATGTGGCCGTCGCGATCCGCATCGTATTTGCCTTCGACGTAGCCGACCGATCCGCCCAGCGTGAACATGCCGCTGAGGTCGGCCTCGAGATTGGCCTCGACGCCCCAGATGCGTTCCTTCTGCTGCGACACCCGGTTGTTGACGATGTCGTAGCTGACGCCGTTGTCCGAGGTCGACAGATAGGTGCTGACGCCGCCGCGATAGTCGCCCCAGTCGCCGCGCAGGCCGGCTTCCCAGGTGTTCACCAGCTGTGGCTCGGGCGCGATATCGGCATAGCTGATCGCATAGTCCGGCGCGTTGGTGCAGGGCAGCAGCGGCCGGATCGCCGTGCCGTAGGCGTCGCAGGTTTCAGCGTTCGAGTTCAACCCGGCACGACGGGTGAAGCCGCCAATGTCGGTCAGGCTGTAGCCTTGCGAGAAATTGCCGAAAAGCTGCATCCTTTCGGTCAGGTCGTAGACGGCGCCGGCATTGAAGGTGACGGCATCGTAGTCGAACGAGCCGCCGGTCACCCGGATCGCCGGCAGGCCGATAATGTTGCGGCCAAGCAGAACGGCAGCGGCAGGCCGGGTGAAGTCCTCGACATTGAGGTAGAACTGGTCGTAGCGCGCCCCGCCGCTGATGCGAAAACGATCCGTCACCGGAATTTCGCCCTGCGCAAACAAGGCCACCGAGTTCTGGGTCGTGGGCGAAATGGCGTCCTGGCCGTTGGTCAGCTGCTGATCGGTGGAATCGAAGACATAGTCCGCGCCCCAGGTCAGCGTGCTGCCCTGGGTGATAAAATCCATCGGCGTGTTGACGGTCAGGTTGACGCCGCTGCGCCGCGACTGCAGCGCCGTCTGGTTGAAGTCTGCCGTCGGGTCGCTGCCCGGCGGCAGGATCACCGGACGCGTCGGATTGAACGGCAAATACACCTGGCTGTTGACGGCCGAGAATTTGGTGAAGGGCGACTGCTTGAAGATGTCGTTGTAGAACGCCTTGACCTCGAGGTTTCCGAGCGCGAAGTCGCTGTCGGTGTATTTGGCGGTCAGGTATTTCGAATCTTCCTTCAGCGGCTTGCCTTCATAGGGGTCATCGAAATCCGGGGAGACGGGATTGGTCGTGTAATCGGTGAACCAGTCCGGCTTCTGGTTGGCATAGGTCCAGTCGACGCTGACCTCGAAGCGCTTGGCATCGAACTGGTAGCCGGCCACGCCGAACAGATTGCCCGTGCCGGTGCGGTCACCGCCGCCTTGCCCGAGCATGGCGTCCGAAGCCATCTCGTTGCCGTGGCCGTCATAGGTGCGGCGCGACAGATCGCCCGAGGCCGAGAAGAAATAGTCGAAATCGCCTTTCTTGCCCTCGACCGAGACGCTGGTACTGGGCCCGGTCGATTTGCCGGGATTCTCGGTGAAGGCGGTGACGCCGGTGCGCACCGTCACCTTCGGCTTGTCGCTGTCGCCGCGTTTGGTGATGAAGTTGATCGTGCCGCCGGTGGCGCCGGCGCCATAAAGGCTGGAAGCGCCGTTGATGACCTCGATGCGCTCGACCGAATTCAGGTCGATCATCGACAGGATGCGTGATACGTCACGCAGCGGCGTGTTGCGCGGCACGCCGTCGACCATGATGAGAACGCTGCGGCCGCGGAAGGTTTCCGAGGCGCCCGAAATGGTCTGGTTGCGTGGCGCATAGCCGGGGACGATGCGGCTGATCAGGGTCGCGGCGTCGATGTTCTCCTGCGCGGCTTCCTCAACCTGTTCCCGTTCCACGACCTGGACAGACTGGGCAACGCTGGAAATGGACCGTTCGTTGCGGCCGGTGACGAGGATCTGGTCAAGCACGGTGGCCCCTTGCTTGTCTGTCGGGTTGGCCTCCTGGGCGAAGGCCGTGCCTGCCAGGATCGACGAACCCAAGGCCGATGACCAAAGAAGTGAAATGTACAATCTGCGCATGCTGACCCCATCCATGCCCTGGTCCCCAGTGCCAAAGCGGAAAGGCCCAGTTATAATTCATGATAAAACGAGTCAACATTTATTTTATGAGTTTTTTGATCAGGATTAGTCAGCAAACGAAACGGGAGTTGGATACATCAGCCGCGAGCGTTTTAGCGGATGCTAAGACACTGAGCTTTCTTGACAAAACGGCTTCGGGGCGCTGGCGTCGGCACTAGCCTTTGAGCTTACAGAAAGCTCTGCGGATCGATGTCGACCTGCACGCGGACAGAGCCGCGTGGCTTCGGCCCTTCGGCGAGCATGGTGCGGATGAAACCTTGCATGTCGGCGCGGCGCTCGCCCTGGATCAGCAGGCGGAAGCGATGCCGCCCGCCAAGCAGCGACAGCGGCGCTTCGGCCGGGCCGAGCACGAACAGGTCGCTGGCCTGGGGTGCTGCACGGCGCAGGCCGCGCGCATGGCCCTCGGCCTCGGCCCGGGTCACCGCGCTGACGATGACGCCGGCGAGCCGGCCGAAGGGCGGCAGTGCGGCCCGCTCGCGCTCGGCGATCTCGCGCTCGTAGAACGCCTCGGCGTCTCCGGAGACGATCGCCCGCATCACCGGATGGTCCGGCTGGAACGTCTGCAGCAGGCCGAGGCTCTTCTTGCCGGTGCGCCCGGCGCGGCCGGTCACCTGGCTGAGCAACTGAAAAGTGCGCTCGGCGGCGCGCGGATCGCCATTGGCGAGACCGAGATCGGCATCGACGACGCCGACCAGCGTCATGTTGGGGAAGTTATGGCCCTTGGCGACCAGCTGCGTGCCGATGACGATGTCGGCCTCGCCATTGGCGATGGCCTCCAGTTCAAGCCGCAGCCGCCGCACGCCCCCCATCAAGTCTGATGACAGGACGATGGTGCGGGCATCGGGGAAATGCGCCACGACCTCCTCGGCAATGCGCTCGACGCCAGGACCGCACGCCACCAGATGGTCGAGCGTGCCGCATTCCGGGCAGGCATCCGGCCGCCTCTCATTGTGCCCGCAATGGTGGCAGACGAGCTGGCCGCGAAAGCGATGCTCGACCAGCCAGGCCGAGCAGACAGGGCAGCCGAAGCGGTGGCCACAGACCCGGCACAGCGTCAGCGGCGCATAGCCGCGCCGGTTGAGGAACAGCAGCGATTGTTCCTTTTTCTCAAGCGTGCGTTGCATCTGATCGATCAGCAGCGGCGACAGGAAGCCGCCGCGCGCCGGCGGTGCGCGCCGCATGTCGATTGTCTTCAGATCGGGAAGGGCGGCCTCGGCAAAGCGCGCTGACAGCACCGCCCTGCTGTAACGACCCTGTTGTGCATTGACCCGGCTTTCGACCGATGGTGTCGCCGATGCCAGCACCACCGGAAAACTGCTGATATGGCCGCGCACCACCGCCATGTCGCGCGCATTGTAAAAGACGCGGTCCTCCTGCTTGTAGGCAGGGTCATGTTCTTCGTCGACGACGATCAGGCCGAGCTCCCGGAACGGCAGGAACAACGCCGAGCGCGCGCCGGCGACGACGCGAACGCCACCTTCCGCCACTTGCCGCCAGACCTTTTCGCGCATCCGGGGCGGCAGGTCGGAATGCCATTCGGCCGGCTTGGCGCCAAAACGCTGCTGGAAGCGCTCGAGGAAAGCATGCGTCAGCGCGATTTCCGGCAAAAGGATCAGCACCTGCTTGCCCTGGTCCAGAGCCGCCGCCACCGCTTCGAAATAGACTTCCGTCTTGCCCGATCCGGTGACGCCGTCGAGCAGCGTCACATTGAAAGCGCCCGCCGCGACATTGGCGCGCAGCATGGCGGCCGCGTCGGCCTGGTCGGGCATCAGCTCCGGCAGGGCGTAGGCGGGATCGGGCGCTGCGACCACCGGACGCGGCGGGATCATCACTGTCTCGAACACGCCTTGCGCCTTGAGCCCCTCGATCACCGTCGACGACACGCCGGCGGCATGCGCCAGCCCGGAGCGTGTCCAGGCCAAGCCGCCTTCCGCCGTCTCCAGCACGCGTGTCCTCGCATCCGTCATCCGGTCGGGCATGAGAAGGGTTCGCTGCAGACCCTCGATCCACGGTTCGGGATCGAGGGCTTCCGGCGCGCGCAGCAGCATGCGCGCCACCATGCCGGGCGGCGACAGCGTGTATTGCGCGATCCAGTCGACGAAGCGGCGCATGCCGCGATCGATCGGCGGGCAATCGAAAACCTGCTCGATCGGCCGCAATTTCCTGGCATCGACCTTTTCAACCACGCCGTCCCAGACGATGCCGGCAACCTGGCGCGGACCGAGCGGCACGCGCACGATCGAGCCCGGCACCACGCGCATGCCGGCAGGCACCGCATAGGTGTAGGGCCGTTCGGCCGGCATCGGCACCAGCACCGGCGCGGCTGCGACAAAGGGCGAATCTTCGATCATCGGGCGTGACCTTGCCCCGACTTTGGTCTAGATCAAAGGGCAACCCCGAATGTGCATGGCATGCACATGGAAATCTTTCAGGAGACCCCCATGAAATTTTTTGTCGACACCGCTGACATCAAGGACATCAAGGAACTGAACGACCTGGGGCTGCTCGACGGCGTCACCACCAATCCCTCGCTGATCCTGAAATCCGGCGGCAAGATCGCCGAAGTCACCAAGCAGATCTGCGACATCGTCAAGGGCCCGGTTTCGGCCGAGGTTGTCGCGTCCGAGTACAAGGACATGATGGCCGAGGCCAAGATCCTGGCCAAGATCGCCGACAATATCTGCATCAAGGTGCCGCTGACGCTGGACGGCCTGCGCGCCTGCAGGACGATCCGCACCGAGATGAACCGCCTGGTCAATGTGACGCTGTGCTTCTCGGCCAACCAGGCGCTGCTGGCAGCCAAGGCGGGCGCCTCCTTCATCTCGCCCTTCGTCGGCCGCGTCGACGACACCGGCGCTGACGGCATGGAGCTGATCCAGGAGATCCGTCAGATCTACGACAATTATGATTTCGACACCGAGATCCTCGTCGCTTCGGTTCGCACCGTGAACCACGTCAAACAGGCAGCCCTGATCGGCGCCGATGTCGTGACCGCGCCGGCGGCAACGCTGAAGGCACTGGTCAAGCACCCCCTGACCGACAAGGGTCTGGATCAGTTCGCCGCCGACTGGGCCAAGACCGGCCAGAAGATCGGCTGAGATCAGGATTCGATATCAAAAAAGGCCGGGAAACCGGCCTTTTTTATTGCGCTTCAGAAGAAGCCCCTTCGCCGATCAGTCCGTCCCCTTATCGTCAGGCGCGGCCGCCGGCGGGCGCCGCCCCATGATGATCTCGCGTTTGCCGACATGGTTGGGTGCGCCGACCAAGCCTTCCTTTTCCATACGCTCGACCAGGGAAGCGGCGCGGTTGTAGCCGATGCCAAGGCGGCGCTGGATGTATGATGTCGAGCACTTCTTGTCGCGCACCACCACCTTGACCGCTTCGTCATAGCTGGAATCGCCGTCCTCGGCCGCGATGGATCCCTTGTCGAAGACCGCGCCCTCGTCGTCTTCGATTTCTTCCTCATCCTCGTCCGCCGTCACGGTTTCCAGATATTCCGGGCGGCCCTGCGCCTTCAGATGCGCCACGACATGTTCGACCTCCGCGTCGGAGACGAAGGGGCCGTGAACACGTGAGATACGCCCGCCGCCCATCATGTGCAGCATGTCGCCCTGGCCGAGCAGTTGCTCGGCACCCTGCTCGCCCAAAATAGTGCGGCTGTCGATCTTGGACGTGACCTGGAAGGAGATGCGGGTCGGGAAGTTGGCCTTGATCGTGCCGGTGATGACATCGACCGAGGGACGTTGCGTGGCCATGATCAGATGGATGCCGGCGGCGCGGGCCATCTGTGCCAGGCGCTGGATCGCGCCTTCGATCTCCTTGCCCGCGACCATCATCAGGTCGGCCATCTCGTCGACGATGACGACGATGTAGGGCATCGGCGCAAGGTCGATTTCCTGCTGCTCGAACAGCGGCTCCCCGGTGCCCTTCTCGAAGCCCGCCTGCACCGTCATGACGACCGCCTCGCCCTTGTCGCGGGCTTGGGCGGCGCGCTCATTGTAGCCGTCGATATTGCGCACGCCGAGCCGTGCCATCTTGCGATAGCGGTCCTCCATCTCGCGCACAGCCCATTTGAGCGCGGTGACCGCCTTCTTGGGGTCGGTGACGACGGGGGTCAGAAGATGCGGGATGCCGTCATAGACGGAGAGCTCGAGCATCTTGGGATCGACCATGATCAGCCGGCATTCTTCCGGCTTCAGCCGGTAGAGCAGCGACAGGATCATGGTGTTGATGGCGACCGACTTGCCGGAGCCGGTGGTGCCGGCGACCAGCAGATGCGGCATTTTCGCCAGTTCGGCGATGACGGGCTCGCCGCCGATCGTCTTGCCGAGGCAAAGCGCCAGCTTGCAACTGGTCTTGCGAAAACCCTGCGATTCGATCAGCTCGCGGAAATAGACGGTCTCGCGAGTCTCGTTCGGAAGCTCGATACCGATGACGTTGCGGCCGGGCACGACGGCGACGCGTGCCGAAACCGCCGACATGGAACGCGCTATATCGTCGGCAAGCCCGATGACGCGGGACGATTTGACGCCCGGCGCCGGCTCGAATTCATAGAGGGTGACGACCGGACCTGGACGAACATGGATGATTTCGCCGCGCACGCCGAAATCCTCGAGCACACTTTCCAGGAGGTCGGCATTCTGCTCGAGCCGCTCCTGCGACATGTAGAAGCCTTGCCCTTCCGGCGGCTGCTGCAGCAGCTCTTCCGAGGGGAGCTCGTATGCTCCATCGGTCGTGGCGGACACGATCTTGCCCGCCATGGGCAGCGGCGCCGGCACGCGCATGGCCGGGGCCTGTACGGTATCTTCCGCGCCTTGCGCGACCCGCGCCGGAGCGGCCTTGCCCGCAGCGGCGGGAACCGCCGCCCGGGCGCGCTGCGGCGTGCTGCTCGCCGCAGGCCGAGCCGCGGCCTGGTTCGAGTTGGCCGGACGGACCTCCGGCGCGGCAGACGGCGCCTGCAGACCTGGAAGGCAGTCGATGACACGGAACGATGCGGTGGGATCGGCCGCCGTCACGGCACGGATGTCGACCCGTGGGCCGGCAACGGGTGCGGCCGGACGCGGAACCGCCTGCGGAGCCGGCAACGAGCTCTCGATCATGTAGGGCGCCATGAGTTCGAAGAAGACGTGATCCGACAGATAGGGCCAGCGCGGATTCCCGCGGCTTGGTGAGCGGACCGATGCCGCCGTTCCCTGGGCAGGCGCTTCAGGTGTGCGTGCCGCGGCGGCCGTCCCCGCCCTTGCCTTATCACCGGGATGACCGGGCGAGGCAGGCTGCCTTGCGTTGCCATGGGCATGGGCCGCGCTGCCGGCGGGTGGCCGAGCGGCGTCCAGGGCAGGATTGCGATCGCTCGTCGGCGCGGGCAAATCCGGATGCGACGGCGCGATCGCCCGTGCGGTTGCTTGCGGCGCCGGCTGCGCCGTTTGCTCGTGCTGCCCGGCATCACCCTGCTCACGCGGGCGTGTGCTGGCTTCATAGTCCGGCGTGCGCGTGAACCGCACATTGGGCGCCAGGAAGAAATAATCCTGCCAGGCAGGGCTTTCATTGCCGGCGAGATCGACGGGGGGCGCAAGATTGCCGGCCCTGGTCGCACCGGCCTGCCGGCCATCCATCTTGCCGCTGATGCCGTTTGAACGCTTCCCCTCGGGGTCATCGGTCGAAGCTGGCTTCAATGAATTGACCCGAGGAAAACGCCTGGATTCCATACTCAAGACTCACTCTGAAATGTCTGCTGAGACATAGGGAGCGAGTGGTTAACAGTTGCTTCCCGTCAGCGCTTTTGGAGCGGCCGAAATGTATCTTTCACGGCGACGGTGCGTGGGACGGATTCGAGCCGACGATCGTCGTCCCACGATCATCCTCTCATCCACATGCGTCGGGTCAAAAGGAAGAACCTCGGCCATCGCGAAGCGGGCCGGGGCGCTAACACATGTCGCTCAAAAGTGGTTCCGGTTTTGAGAGAACGACATGCGTCAAAAAAAGACCTAAAGCGCGTCGCATGAATCCGTTTCAGCGCGACGCGCTTTAGAATCGAAATGGCGTTTCCCGTGTACCGAAAGCGGCGCTAGCCAGCCTTTTTGCCGTGCTTGACCAGATCCTGGGCGACCGACAGGCTCACGATTTCAGCCAGTTCGCGCGCGGCACGGTTCTCGGCGTCGATCTGCGCCCGGTAGGAAGCGAACTCCTGCGTCGGTTTGTCGAAGGATGACGGGATCGAGCGTTTGCCGGTGGCGATGACCGCACCGGTCTTGGCGTCGGTCAGCACATAGTTTGCCGTCAGCGTCACCGTGCCTGCGGTCGGCTCGTCCTCGTCGGTCTGGATCTGCACTTGCGCCGCCGATTCCACCAGCTCCGTGACGCCGAGATCGAGCATATAGACCGGTGCCGGCGGCTCGCCGGCGCCCTGGCCGAAGGCAAAGATCAGATTGTTGCGGACCTGCTGGGCGTAGCGGGTCTTGACCGGCTTGACCGCGATCGACGCCATTTCGGCGGAAGCGCTGAGCGTCGAGCCTGCCGTCAACGGCGCGCTGGAATAGAGCGGCCTGACCGTGCAGGCCGAAACCAGCACCAGCGAAGCGACCATGCCGTACATCGCGGCGCGGCGCAGTGCATGCATCGTCTTTCCGGAATCAAGTGACGACATTGACGATCCTCTGCGGCACGATGATCACCTTGCGGGGCGCCTTACCTTCCAGCGCTTTCTGCACGAAGTCGAGAGCCAGAACCGCTTTTTCGATCGCACCTTGGTCCGCGTCGCGGGCAATTGTCAAATAGCCGCGCATCTTGCCGTTGACCTGGACCGGCAGCACAACCTCGTTGTCGACGACCAGCGCCGGATCGTAGACCGGCCATGGCCGTTCGGCGACCAGATCGGTGCCGCCCAGCGTGTGCCAGCACTCCTCCGCCAGATGCGGCATCACCGGCGCGACCACATGCACCAGGATCTCCACCGCATCGCGGCAGGCGCCTTTGAGCGCCGCATCGGCCTTGCCTTCGGCAACGTCGTTGAGCGGCGTGGTCAAGGCATTGGCCAGTTCGTAGATGCGGGCGATCGCACGGTTGAAGCCGAGTTTCTCGATATCCTCGCCGATCGCCTTCAGGATCTTGTGCGCGGCCTTGGACACGGCGCCGGCCTCGCCATCCGTCGCTGCCTGCGGCTTCACGCCGCCAAGCGTCTCGGCGGCGATCGACACCAGGCGCCAGATGCGCTGGATAAAACGATGCGCGCCGGCGGCGCCATCGTCGGTCCATTCGACATCGCGCTCGGGCGGGGAATCCGACAGCATGAACCAGCGCGCGGTGTCGGCGCCGTAGCCATCGGTAATGTCTTCCGGGCTCACCGTGTTCTTCTTCGACTTCGACATCTTTTCGAGCGAGCCGATTGCCGCCTCTTCGCCTGTGGCGATCTCGATGGCGCGGCGCTTGCCGCCGACATCCTCGATCCTGACCTCAGCCGGTGACAGCCAGCGGCCATTGGTCGAAGCGCCGCCGACCCGGTAGGTCTCGTGCACCACCATGCCTTGCGTGAACAGGCCCTTGAACGGCTCGGCGAGATCGAGATGCCCGGTCTCGCGCATCGCCCTAGTGAAGAAGCGCGAATAGAGCAGATGCAGGATCGCGTGCTCGATGCCGCCAATATACTGGTCGACCGCCAGCCAGTCATCGGCGGCCTTCGGCTCGGTCGGCTCATTGGCCCAGGGCGCGGTGAAGCGGGCGAAATACCAGGACGAATCGACGAACGTGTCCATCGTGTCGGTCTCGCGCCGCGCATCCTTGCCGCATTGCGGGCATTTGACGTGCCGCCAGGTCGGGTGGCGGTCGAGTGGATTGCCGGGACGGTCGAACTCGATGTCGTCGGGCAGCTTGACCGGCAGGTCGGCCTTCGGCACCGGAACCACGCCGCAATCCTCGCAATGGATCATCGGGATCGGGCAACCCCAATAACGTTGCCGCGAAATACCCCAGTCGCGCAGGCGGAAATTCACCTTGCGCTCGGCCATCGGCCTGCCGCCGATCGTCTTCTGCTCCAGGAGCTTCGCCACCTCGTCGAAAGCCTGCTCCGGCTTCATGCCGTCGAGGAAGCGCGAATTGATCATCACGCCATCATCGACATAGGCCTCTTCGGTGATCTGGAAGGTCTTGGCGTCGGCGCCTTCCGGCATCACCACCGGGATGACCGGCAGGCCGTATTTGTTGGCGAAGTCGAGGTCGCGCTGGTCGCCCGACGGGCAGCCGAAAATGGCGCCGGTGCCGTATTCCATCAGCACGAAATTGGCGACGTAGACCGGCAGCGTCCACGAGTCGTCGAACGGATGGACGACGCGGATGCCGGTGTCGAAGCCCTTCTTCTCGGCCGTCTCCAGTGCAGCCACCGAGGTGCCCATATGGCGGACCTCGTCGATGAACTTGGCCAGCTCGACATTGGTCTCGGCGGCCTTTTTGGCCAGCGGATGGTCGGCGGCAACGGCCATGAACGACGCGCCGAAGATGGTGTCGGGCCGGGTCGTGTAGACTTCCAGCTCTTTCGTGTCGCCGACGGGTGCTGCCAGCGGCCAGCGGATCAGCAGCCCTTCCGAGCGGCCGATCCAGTTCTGCTGCATCAGCTTGACCTTTTCCGGCCACTCGCCGAGACCGTTCAGCGAATCCAGCAGGTCCTGCGCGAAATCGGTGATCTTGAAGAACCACTGCGTCAGCTCGCGCTGTTCAACCAGCGCGCCCGAGCGCCAGCCGCGCCCGTCGATGACCTGCTCGTTGGCGAGCACCGTCATGTCCTCCGGGTCCCAATTGACCTTGGAGGATTTGCGCGTCACCAGCCCCTTCTTGACGAAATCCAGGAACAGCATCTGCTGGCGGTGGTAATAGTCGACGTCGCAGGTCGCGAATTCGCGCGACCAGTCCAGCGACAGGCCCATCATCTTGAGCTGCTCGCGCATGGCGGCGATGTTGGCGTAGGTCCATTCCTTGGGATGAACCTTGTTCTGCATGGCGGCGTTTTCGGCCGGCATGCCGAACGCGTCCCAACCCATCGGGTGCAGCACGTTGAAACCCTTGGCCCGCTTGTAGCGCGCCACCACGTCGCCCATCGTGTAGTTGCGGGTGTGGCCGATATGGATCTTCCCCGACGGATACGGGAACATCTCCAGCACGTAGTATTTCGGCTTGGGGTCGTTGTTGTGCGCTTCGAACAGCTTCTTTTCAGCCCAGGCTTTCTGCCATTTGGGCTCTGACGCGCGCGGATTGTATCGTTCGGTTGCCATCGGATGATTTTCACTTAAAAGCAGGCGCAGACCGCCGGACAAGGCCCGGTGGCCAAGGTAAATGTCGTCGCGGTGTTCACCATGGATTGCCGGACCCGTCAACTGCGGCGAGCCGGCCAGGACGATTAAAGACAGGCAGGATATAGGCATGGCCAGCGCCGTCGAACAGTTTTTCGCCGTCAAGACGAGGATCACTGCTGCCGAGCGCGAGGCCGGCCGCGATGCCGGTTCCGTGACCCTGGTTGCCGTGTCGAAGACTTTTGAGGCCGAGGCCATCCGCCCGGTCATCGAGGCCGGCCAGCGCGTCTTCGGCGAAAACCGCGTCCAGGAAGCGCAGGCCAAATGGCCGGCACTGAAGCAGGAATTCCCCGACATCGAGCTGCATCTGATCGGCCCGCTGCAGTCGAACAAGGCCAAGGAAGCCGTTGCGCTCGCCGACGTCATCGAGACGGTCGACCGCGAAAAGATCGCCGCCGAGCTCGCCAAGGAGATCGTGCGTCAGGGCCGCACGCCAAAGCTCTATGTCCAGGTCAACACCGGCTCGGAACCGCAAAAGGCCGGCATCGAGCCGCGCGACGCAGTGGCCTTCGTGGCTCGTTGTCGCGATGTCCATGGTCTCGCCATCCAAGGCCTGATGTGCATCCCGCCGGCCGACGAAAACCCTGGCCCGCATTTCGCCCTGCTGGAAAAGCTCGCCAAGGAGGCCGGCGTGGCAAAACTGTCGATGGGCATGTCCGGCGACTACGAAACCGCCATCGCCTTCGGCGCCACCAGCGTCAGGGTTGGGTCGGCAATCTTCGGCAGCCGCTGACAAGCCGCAGGCTTTAGACCAACTTACCAAGGTCATTGCGCCACGACTAGAAACGAAACGTACCGTTCCTATTTGATTGGCGTCATCACACATCTGCTGGAGCCGCTACCCATGCGCTACAATCAACTCGGAAATACGGGGATGTTCGTCTCCGAACTCTGCCTCGGCACCATGACCTTCGGCGCCGCCGGCGAGAATGCCCAATGGGGCCTGATCGCAAGCCTCGACCAGAAGGGCGTCAACGACATCGTTGGCCGTTCGATCGCCGCCGGCGTCAATTTCTTCGACACCGCCGACGTCTATTCCTTTGGTGATTCGGAACGCCTGCTCGGCCAGTCGCTCAGGGATCTCGGCGTCAAGCGCTCGGACGTCATCATCGCCACCAAGGTGCATGGCGCCATGGGCCAGGGCCCGAACGAGCGCGGCTCCTCGCGCGGCCACATCATGGATTCGGTCGAAGGCAGCCTGGAGCGGCTGCAGCTCGACCATATCGATCTCTACCAGCTGCACGGCACCGACACGGTGACGCCGATCGACGAGACGCTGCGGGCGCTAGACGATCTCGTTGCCAGCGGCAAGGTGCGTTATGTCGGCGTCTCCAACTGGCAGGCCTGGCGCATCGCCAAGGCGCTGGGCATCGCCGAGCGCAAGGGCTTTTCCCGCTTCGAGACCATCCAGTCCTATTATTCGATCGCCGGCCGCGACCTCGAGCGCGAGATCGTGCCGCTCATCAACGAGGAAAAGCTCGGCCTGATGGTATGGTCGCCAATGGCCGGCGGCCTGCTGTCCGGCAAATACGGCCCCGGCGCGCCCGGCAATGGCGAAGGACGTCGCGCCGCCTTCAACTTCCCGCCGGTCAATGAGGACCGCGCCTGGGCGGCCGTCGCCGTCATGCGCGACATCGCCAAAAAGCACGACGTCAGCGTCGCCACCGTCGCGCTCGGCTACGTCCTGGCAAAACCCTTCGTCATGAGCGTCATCATCGGCGCCAGCCGCATGGAGCAGCTGGAACAGAACCTTGCCGCCGCCGAGGTGAAGCTCGACGCCGACGATCTCGCCAAACTGGACGAGGTCAGCGCCCTGCCGGCCGAATATCCCGGCTGGATGCTGGAGCGTCAGGGCGCCGGCCGCCGCCCGGCGCCGTTCGTGCCGAAGAAGTAGGCGCATCTCGGCCTGAGGCTTCGGGAGCCAGCTGGCTCCCGAATGTCTTCAGTTCATCCGCACGCTCTCGACCAGAAAGTCGAGAAACGCCCGCACCCGTGCCGGCAAATGCCGGCCCTGGCCGACATAGACGGCGTGGGTCGGCTCCTCGTCGCCGGGATTGAAATTTTCCAGCAGCGCCACCAGCCGGCCCGCTGCAATGTCATCAGCTACATGCCAGTAGGCCAGCCGGGCGATGCCGGCGCCGCCAACCGCCATCAGCCGCATCGACTCGCCATCGCTGACCACTGTGTTTCCCGTGATCGGCACCATGATGGCGTTGCCGGCTGCGTCGACAAACTGCCAGCCATCGACATGCCGGACGAAGCCGAAAGCCATGCGATTGTGCCGGTCGAGGTCGGCCGGCGTCAGCGGCGTGCCATGGGTGGCAAGGTAGGACGGCGCGGCAACGACCGTCATCCGGCATTGCCCGAGCTTGCGTGCCACCAGTCGCGATTCGCCGAGCGGTCCGGCGCGGACGGCGACATCGGCGCGCTCCTGCATCAGGTCGATGACGCTGTCGGTCAGCACCAGATCGACCGAGATCTCGGGGTAGCGTTCGAGGAAGCGCGGCAGCAGCGGGATCAGCCGATGCACGCCGAACGGCACATAGCTGTTGACGCGCAGCCGTCCGCGCGGTGCGGCACCCACGGCGGCCTCGCGTTCGGCCGCCGCCATGTCGGCCAGGATGCGCACCCCGCTGTCATAGAAGGCCGTCCCTTCCGGCGTCAGCTGCAGCTTGCGCGTCGAGCGGCTGACCAGCCGCGCGCCGAGCCGGGCCTCCAGCCGCGCGATCAGCTTGCTGACCGCCGACGGCGTCATGCGCAGGGCACGAGCGGCCGCCGAGAAGCTGCCGGCCTCGACGACGCGCACGAACACTTCGATCTCGCCGGAGCGGTTGATGTCGGGTCTGGCCATCTGTGAATCTATTTCACAGGAAATATGCCTAAGGCAAGTCTGGTTCACAAGGCATGGCAACACGATCTGTCGGGTCGGGGCGCGGATTGGACAAGGCGCTCATCCGTCTTGGAAGTGGAAACCGCCATGCCTCTCGCTCTTTATGCCCTCGCCGCCGGCGCCTTCGGCATCGGTGTCACCGAATTCGTCATCATGGGCCTGCTGATCGACGTCAGCAAAGACCTTGGCGTCTCGATCTCGGCCGCCGGCCAGCTGATTTCCGGCTATGCGCTGGGCGTCGTCATCGGCGCGCCGCTTTTGACCATCGCCACCGGCAACTGGCCGCGCAAGACCGTGCTGTTGGCGCTGATGGCCATCTTCACGCTCGGCAATCTCGCTTGTGCGATCGCGCCCGACTACTGGACGCTGATGGGGGCTCGCATCATCACCGCTTTTGCCCATGGCACTTTCTTCGGTGTCGGCTCGGTGGTCGCCACCGGCCTGGTCGCGCCCAACAAGAAGGCCTCGGCGATTGCGCTGATGTTCACCGGGCTGACCATCGCCAACATACTCGGCGTGCCCTTCGGCACCTGGCTTGGCCAGGCCTTCGGCTGGCGTGCCACCTTCTGGGCCGTGACCCTGGTCGGCCTGGCAGCCTTCGCCGTCATCCTGCTTCTGGTTCCGCGCAGCAAGGAAGCACCCGAGAAGACCAACCTGCGCGCCGACCTCGCCGTGCTGCGCCGCACGCCGGTGCTGCTCGGCCTTGCCACCACCGTGCTCGGCTATGCCGGCGTTTTCGCCGTCTTCACCTACATTGCCCCGCTGCTGACCGAGATCACCGGTTTCAAGGAAGCCGCCGTGTCACCGATCCTGCTGGTCTTCGGCGGCGGCCTCATCGCCGGCAATCTGCTTGGCGGCAAGGTCGCCGACCGCTGGCTGGTGCCGGCCGTGCTCGGCAGCCTCGTCGTGCTGGCGCTGGTGCTGGCAACCATGACCTTCGCCGTCCACAGCCAGGTTCTGGCGGTGATCTATGTCGGCCTGCTGGGTGCTGCCGCCTTCGCCACCGTGGCGCCGCTGCAAATGTGGGTGCTGGAGAAGGCGCAAGGTGCGGGACAAAGCCTCGCCTCGTCCTTCAACATCGCTGCCTTCAACCTCGGCAATGCCGCCGGCGCCTGGCTGGGCGGCGCGGTGATTGCCCATGGCCTCGGTCTCGGCTCGCTGACCTGGATCGCTGCCCTGCTGCCGGTGGCGGCACTCGGCGTCGCCGCCCTGGCCCTGCGCCTCGATCGCACCCCGGCGCTCGGCGCGCCGGTCTGCGCCCAGTCATGAGCTTCACTCGCAAATCGACATCATCAAGGAGAAAAACTATGGATTATCGACGTCTCGGCGCATCGGGCCTGAAAGTGCCCGCACTCTCCTTCGGCGCCGGAACTTTCGGCGGCTCCGGCCCGCTGTTCGGCGCCTGGGGCAACAGCGACGCCAAGGAAGCGCGGCGGCTGATCGACATCTGTCTCGAGGCCGGCGTCAACCTGTTCGACACGGCCGATGTCTATTCGAGCGGCGCTTCCGAAGAGGTGCTTGGCGAAGCCATCAAAGGTCGCCGCGACGCGGTGCTGATTTCGACCAAGACGTCTTTGCCGATGGGCGACGGCCCGGCCGATTGGGGCTCGTCGCGCTCGCGGCTGATCAAGGCCGTGGACGCTTCCTTGAAGCGCATGGGCACCGACTACATCGACCTCTTACAGCTGCACGCCTTCGATGCCGGCACGCCGATCGAGGAGGTGCTGTCGACGCTGGACGATCTCGTGCGCGCCGGCAAGCTGCGCTATGTCGGCGTCTCCAACTTCTCCGGCTGGCAAGTGATGAAGTCGCTGGCCGAAGCCGACAAGCATGGCCATGCCCGGTATGTCGCGCACCAGGTCTACTATTCGCTGCTCGGCCGCGACTATGAATGGGAACTGATGCCGCTCGGCCTCGACCAGGGCGTCGGCGCGCTGGTCTGGAGCCCACTCGGCTGGGGCCGCCTGACCGGCAAGATCCGCCGCGGCCAGCCCCTGCCGGAAAAGAGCCGGCTGCACGACACCGCCGATTTCGGCCCGCCGGTGGCGGATGAGCATCTCTACCGGATCATGGATGCGCTCGATGCGGTGGCGCAAGAGACCGGCAAGACCGTGCCGCAGATCGCGATCAACTGGCTGCTGCAGCGTCCGACCGTTTCGTCGGTCATCATCGGCGCCCGCAACGAGGAACAGCTGCGCCAAAACCTCGGCGCCGTCGGCTGGTCGCTGACGTCGGAGCAGATGAAGAAGCTCGACGCGGCAAGCGAAGTCACCGCGCCCTACCCGTACTTCCCCTACCGCCGCCAGGAAGGCTTTGCGCGGCTGAGCCCGCCGGCGGTGTGAAACCAGCGTTGGTTGGGTGTGCCGAGATTCAGGTCAGGTCGAGTCGAGAATGATGGCTTCCGAGAACCGGAGCGGAGCGTACTTAAGGTACGTGAGCACCGGAAGCGCAGGAAGCCGTCGTTCGCAGGCCGACCTCACCTGAATATCGGCGCACCCTAGTGCAGCACGAACTCCCCATCGACCTTCCGCCATTCATTCGGCGCGATCAGCTTCTGGTGCGTGTAGACAACCGAGTGCAGCGGCCCGTCGAGCTTGGCCTTCCAGAACTCGATGAAGCGGACCAGCACCGGGAACTTCGGCGCCAGATCGTAATCCTGCCAGATGAAGCTCTGCAGGAGATGCGGGTGGTCGGGAAAGTGATAGAGAATCTTGGCCGTGGTCAGCCCATAGCCTTTGAGCATCAGGTCCATTTCGGCATGGTCGCGCATTGCGGTCCCCAGGTTGATTAACCTCGCCTCCCAACACCGAATTGTGCGCGCCGTTTCTTAACTGTCTATTGATTTTTCCTGATCGCAAACGGGTTTTCCGCGCGAAAACATGCAGTTAGCAGCGACCGCCGCCGAGTGCTGATACCACCGGAAACAGGGACTGCGGCATCCCGCCACGCGAATCCAACGTCTAATGTTGCCGTCTCGGCGGAACTGGTAATAATGCCGCCGAATTCGCGGCTGCGTCGCCGCGAAACCGTTGGCGACAAGCCGGCGGAACAGTTCGGGAGGAATGCTGAGAAATGTCCGAGGTTCATGTCCACCGCGTCCAGCCGGCGTGGAAGAAGAACGCGCTGATCGACAACGACACCTACCTGAAATGGTATGCCGACAGCGTGAAGAATCCGGACAAGTTCTGGGGCAAGCACGGCAAGCGCATCGACTGGTTCAAGCCTTTCAGCAAGGTCAAGAACACCTCCTTCGACGGCAAGGTCTCGATCAAATGGTTCGAGGACGGCGAGACCAACGTCTCCTACAATTGCATCGACCGCCACCTGAAGAAGCGCGGCAACCAGACCGCCATCATCTGGGAAGGCGACAATCCCTACGACGACAAGAAAATCACCTATAACGAGCTGTACGAGCACGTCTGCCGGCTGGCCAATGTGATGAAGAAGCACGGCGTCAAGAAAGGCGACCGCGTCACCATCTACATGCCGATGATCCCGGAAGCCGCCTACGCGATGCTGGCCTGCACGCGCATCGGCGCCATCCATTCGATCGTCTTCGGCGGCTTCTCGCCGGACGCGCTGGCTGGCCGCATCGACGACTGCAAGTCGACCTTCATCATCACCGCTGACGAGGGGCTGCGTGGCGGCAAGCCGATCCCGCTGAAGGAAAACACCGACAAGGCGGTCGAGATCGCCGCCAAGGCCGGCACCAAGGTTGAAAAAGTGGTTGTCGTGCGCCGCACCGGCGGCAAGACCGGTTGGGTCCAGGGCCGCGACGTCTGGTACCATGACGAGATCGCGACCGTGAAGGGCGACTGCAAGCCGGAGAAGATGAAGGCCGAGGATCCGCTGTTCATCCTCTACACATCAGGCTCGACCGGCAAGCCGAAGGGCGTGCTGCACACCACCGCCGGCTATCTCGTCTACGCCTCGATGACGCACCAGTATGTCTTCGACTACCATGACGGCGATATCTACTGGTGCACCGCCGATGTCGGCTGGGTCACCGGCCACAGCTACATCGTCTACGGGCCGCTCGCCAACGGTGCTACCACGCTGATGTTCGAAGGCGTGCCGAACTACCCCTCGCAGTCGCGCTTCTGGGAAGTGATCGACAAGCACAAGGTCAACATCTTCTACACCGCGCCGACGGCGTTGCGCGCGCTGATGGGCGCCGGCGACGAGCCGGTGAAGAAGACATCGCGCAAATCGCTGCGCGTGCTGGGTTCGGTCGGCGAGCCGATCAATCCTGAGGCATGGCAGTGGTATTTCAACGTCGTCGGCAACGGCAAGGTGCCGATCGTCGACACATGGTGGCAGACCGAAACCGGCGGCATCCTGATCACCCCGCTGCCCGGCGCCACCGACCTCAAGGCAGGTTCGGCGACGCGGCCCTTCTTCGGCGTCAAGCCGCAACTGGTCGACGGCGAAGGCAAGGTGCTGGAAGGGGCGGCCGACGGCAATCTCTGCATCACCGATTCCTGGCCCGGCCAGATGCGCACCGTCTATGGCGATCACGACCGCTTCGTGCAGACCTATTTCTCGACCTACAAGGGAAAATACTTCACCGGCGACGGCTGCCGCCGTGACGCCGACGGCTACTACTGGATCACCGGCCGCGTCGACGACGTCATCAACGTCTCCGGCCATCGCATGGGCACGGCGGAAGTCGAATCGGCGCTGGTCAGCCATGACAAGGTTTCGGAGGCCGCCGTCGTCGGCTATCCCCACGACATCAAGGGCCAGGGCATCTACAGCTATGTCACCTTGATGAAAGGCGTGGAACCGAGCGAGGAGCTGCGCAAGGAGCTCGTCGCCCATGTCCGCAAGGAGATCGGCGCCATCGCTTCGCCAGACAAGCTCCAGTTCGCGCCAGGCCTGCCGAAAACGCGTTCCGGCAAGATCATGCGCCGCATCCTGCGCAAGATTGCCGAGGACGATTTTTCCGCGCTCGGCGATACCTCGACCCTGGCCGATCCGGCTGTCGTCGACGATCTGATCGCCAACCGCCAGAACAAGAAGGGCTGACGGTCATTCGGTCCCAGGCTTGGCAAGGCACGAATGGCAAGACGCAAAATGGCTGAGCTTGGCTCCGTCATCGAACTCTGGCGCTATCCCGCGAGCTCGCTCGCCGGTGAGCGCCAGGACGCCATTTCGGTCGGCCTTGAAACCATCGACGGCGACCGCCTGTTCGGTCTCGTCGATGTCTCTGACAACGAAATCGCGCGGCCCGATCGCGACGCGAAGTGGCACAAGGTGCCGCGCATCCGCACCCGGCTGAGCAACGACCGGAAGCTTGAGATTGCCGTTGCCGACGGCGACTGGCTGGCCGCACCTAGCGCGGAATGCGACCGCGCCATCTCGGCCTATCTCGGCTTCGCCACCTCGATCCGGCCGTTCAGCCAGGAGATCGCGCCGGGCTACACCGGCCCGCTGACCGCCGAGCGCTACCATAAGGCGCCGATCCATCTCTTGACCACCGCATCGCTGGCGCGACTGAAGGCACTGCACCCCGAAGGCACGCCCGACCCGCGCCGCTTCCGCCCCAACATCGTCGTCGACATGGCGGCGGTTGAAGGTTCATTTCCCGAGACCGAATGGATCGGCCGCAAGCTCGCAATCGGCGACCTCTTGGTGACCATCTCGGCACCGTGCCGCCGTTGCGGCTTCACCATCATCTCCCAGGACGGCTTCGACCCCGACCCCGGCATCCTGCGCAACCTGGTCCGCCACAACGCCCATAATCTCGGCGTCTATTGCACGGTGGACCGGCCTGCCCGCGTCGAGATCGGCGCGCCGATGCGGTTCGTGTAGCGCGGGGTTCGGATCAGGCCTTCGCTACCGATACAGATCCGCGCGTGTCGGCGGCAGGCCGCTCGGGCCGCGTGCGCGTTTGGTGACGACGGTCTGAAAAATCTGCGCCGAGGCGCGCTCGAAGGTGATCGAGCAGCCGGTGAGATAGAGCAGCCACAGCCGCGCCTTGGCCTCGCCGACCTCCGCGACCGCCTCGTCGAAGCGGGCCTGCAGCCGCTCGGCCCACAGCCGGCAGGTGCGTGCATAGTGCTCGCGCAAATTCTCGACGTCGTAGACCAGGAAGCCATGCGCCTCGAAATTGCCGAGCGTCATGCCGATTGTGTCGAGTTCGCCGCCGGGGAAAATGTATTTGAGCAGCGCCTTGAACTCCGGCCCCTTACGCAGGGTCTTCTTCAAATCGCCCTTGCTGCGCCTTGTGATGGCGTGGTGCAGGTAGATGCCGCCCGGTTTCAGCAGCCGATGGACGGTCTTGAAATAGGTGTCGTGGTTGGCAAGCCCGAGATGCTCGAACATGCCGATCGACGATATCTTGTCGAAGGAGCCGGTAAGCTCGGCATAGGACTTGATCTCGATGGTGATGCGGTCTTCCAGTCCCTCGGCGCGAATGCGTTCGCGGGCGAGGTCGGTCTGCGCCTGCGACAGCGACACGCCATGGCCGACGACGCCGTAGTTCTTTGCTGCATGAATCAGCATCGCGCCCCAGCCGCAGCCGATGTCGAGCAGCTTTTCGCCAGGCTTCAGCCGCAGCTTGCGGCAGATATGGTCGAGCTTGTCGGCCTGCGCCTCGTCGATGCCGTTGGCGAAATCCTTGAAGTAGCCGCAGCTGTAGACCATGCGCTCGTCGAGGAAGAGTCGGTAGAAGGCATTCGAAATGTCGTAGTGATGCTGGATCGCTTCCTGGCTCGAGCCGCTGACATAGGGATTGCGCCCCGACAGATCGGTCCGCGCGCTCATCTGCTTGCGTGACAACAGCACCGCCGGCAGGTCGCGCAGGATCGCCAGCTTCGGCAGCGACTTGATCTTGGTTCTCAGCTTGCCTTGCGACGGCAGGGCGTAGAAATCGAAAATTGTCCCGTCTTCGATGTCGATCGTCTTGGAAATCCACATCTCGATCAGCGTCGACAGAGACGGCCGCTTCACCACCTGCCAGACAATGTCCTGGTCGTTGATGGTGAGCACCGGACCGGTGGCGGGGCCAATCCGCTCGCCGGTCCACAGCCTGACCGCAAAACCCGGCTTCAGCGTTTCGATAACCGTTCGCACGATGCGCGCGGCCTTTTCCGCTGCCTCCATGCCATTCCTCCGAATGCTGGTCCCCCAGCGGGAGTTTGCCCGCCCCGGCGGCCGTTCGCAACCCGGCGCACGGACGGAGCCCCCCGGCTATTTCAAACCGGCATCTTGTCTTTTGCTGCGACGCACCCCATCATCTCTGTTGTGTTCAACAAATCGAAAGGAGGTGATCCGATGTCGAGTGATTTCGTTTTCCAGAACGTGGCCTCAGCGGATTGCACTTTCGGGAAGCAGACTTCCCGTTAAGGCGCGAGAAGCGCGGTAGGTGACTTCGGTCGCCGCCATCGGCCGCGCCATGGACGGAAACACGGAAGGCCGCCGGCTTCGTCAAGAAGCGGCGGCCTTTTCCTTTGCAGCCAGCCGAACCGCTACTTGGTCAGCGCCAGATTCTCGATGTTGCGGGCGATGGCCTGGAAGGCATCGTTGAGTTCGGTACCGCTGGCAACCTGGTAGAAATGCTTGATGCTGCCGGTGTCCGGGCTGGCGCAATCCTGCAAGGTCGCCTTTGCGTTCTTCTCGGTGAGATCAAAGCCGATGGTGAAGATCTCGATGCCCTTGTTGCGCATCGCGCCGCACAAGGTCTTGGCTGCCGTACGGGTCGGTTCCTTGCCGGCGTCGTTGTAGACGTCATTGACCGTGGTGGCATCGAAATAGGACAGGTTGAACTCGCCGTCGGTCATCAGGATCGCGAATTTGGCGACCTTCTTCGGATCCATCTTGGCTGGCCGCTGCGAGGCCTTCATCACGCTGCCCCAGTTTTCCGACAGCATGTACCAGGCCCATTGCACCCCAATGTGGCCGGCGGTGCCGCCCGAGGCGGCGAAGTTCTTGATCACACTCTTGAGCGCGTTGGCGTCGGCCGTCAGCGGCATCAGCGCCGCTGCCGGGCAGGCCGCCGTTCCGGTGTTCAGCGCGAAGGACGACAGCAAATAATCGCGATTGACCATGCCTACATCGGGGCCGGCGTCTGTATACTGGTTGGCGCCCTTGCGCTCGGTGGCGCAATTGTCCGGACGCGCCGATGACGAGACGGCCTGCGGGTCGTCATTGGCGGGAGCCTGCTTGCGCTGGCTGGACTTGGTTTCGACGAACACGCTGCTGGCGGCAAGCGTGCCGGCATTGACCGAATTGGCGTAGGGGACGATGGCGACGCGCACCCGCGGCTTCGACATGTCCTGACCGGCGAGGAACGCATCGACGGCATTGCTGGCCGCTGCCTTCAAATCCTTGATCTTCTGGCCGGCCATCGAGCCGGTGACGTCGAGCATCATCGAAACTTCGATGGTCTTGTCGGAATAGAGCGCGGTGGTCGAAGCGCCGACACGCTGCATGTCGCCGATGCTGAACAACGGAAAGTAGAGCGCGACATCGGCATGTGCGTCGGCCGTCACTGTATTGGCGGTCCTGTCGACGGTCAGCTTGTCGAGAACGACCTGGTTGGCCTGCAGTATGCCGGCCATGCTGTTGGCGTCGAGAAAGGCCTGCACCGACTTGTTGGCATCGGCTTCCTTGATCACCCCGGTGGTCAGGTCGCGCGCTGTCGAGGTGACAGCGGCATCGACCACGCCCTGCAGGCTCGATTTGGCATTGTAGATCTGGGCGATGTTGACGGAAAAGCCTACGCCGAGTGCCAGCACCGAAGCGGCAAGGCCGAACAGCACCGCGAAACTTCCACCGCGATCCCTGGCGAAATCGCCAGCGGCGTGAACAAGACCCTCGTAATTCCGCATCCTTTAGCCCCCGATCACCTCGGCCTCGTCGCCGCAGGAAGCCCAATGCAGGATTCCGGCCGGATCGCGCGGTTGCCTCCGCGCAAGCAGCCAGCCATCGGTCAAGCCATTGTTTTTGCTTCGTTCTGGATCGCCGCAAGGTGAACGAGCGGTAAACGGAAATTCACCGAAGCGACTTCGTTTACGAAGTGCTTACCATGACCCGCCGCATGCCAAATCCCGGTCCCGATCCGGCACAGATGTCCGGGAGACACAGTGTGTCGAAGCGGATCAATTCTCGGTCGCGAACCGCTCTAAGCCAGCATGTGCGCGCTGACCGTCTTGTCGACGCCGTGATAGGGCGGATTGAACAGCTTGCCCTCCTGCTCATAGGTCCAGACCTTGAACAGGCTGAGTTGATGCGGGCCGAAACTGTGCAACAGGGGCACGTCGGTCGCATCGCGGCCGCGCGCGATGACGACGCGACCGATCCTGGGTTTGTTGTGGCGGGGATCGAACGTGTACCACTTGCCGTCGAGATAGACTTCCATCCAGGCCGAGAAATCCATCGGCGCCGGATCAAGCGGCACGCCGATGTCGCCGAGATAGCCGTTCACGTAGCGGGCCGGGATATTCATGCAGCGGCAGAGCGTAATCGCCAGATGCGCGAAGTCGCGGCAGACACCGACGCGCTCCTCATGCGCCTGTGCCGCGGTGCGCGTCGGCCGTGCGTAGCCGTAGCCGAAGGACAGCCGGTTATGGACATAGTCGACGATCGCCTGCACCCGCGCCCAGCCGGACGGCAGATGGCCGAAAAGCTGCCAGGCCAGCCCGCTTAGGTGATCGGTCTCGCAATAGCGGCTGCCGAGGAGATAGCCGAGCACATCGTCCGGCAGTTCCGCCACCGGCACTTCCCTGGCCAGCGTGTTGACCGCATCGGGCTCGCCGCTGTCCTCGACGGCAGCATCGTAGAGGATGCGGAAATTGCCGGCGGGCGCGACAAAGCGGCGGCAGGCATTGCCGAACAGGTCGTGATAGAGCCTGCTCGGCACCGAAGGTGAGGTCAGCACGCGCGTCTGCCGCTTGATGTCGGCTTGCCGTTCGCTGTGGATTTCGAGCAGCGAGATGACCGGCGTGGCATTGGTGCATTCAATGGCGATTTCGTAGCCGAGCCGGATCAGCATGGCGATTCCCCCGTCATTTCGTCGTGGAAGACAGTTTGGTTCAAACGCCAGAAGCCGGGTCATGGTTCCCTGGAGCGATCGAAAAGACTGCCCGCGCCTTCCCAGGCACACGCCATGGCGTTACGGTCGAAAGACAGGTTTTGACCCTCCCCGAAACACTCCCGAAAACCCTTTGGATAATTTGATGTTTGCAGGCAGAAAATTCGCCGCCTTCCTCTTCGATATGGACGGCACGGTGCTCAATTCGATTGCTTCGGCCGAGCGCGTCTGGGCGGCGTGGGCGCGCAAGCACGGTCTCGACGTCGAAACGTTCCTGCCGACGATCCATGGCGTGCGCGCGGTCGAGACCATCACCAGGCTGGCGCTTCCCGGCGTCGACCCGGTGCACGAGGCGCTGGTGCTGTTGCAGGCCGAGTCCGACGATGTCGAAGGCGTGCTGCCGATCGCCGGCGCCGTGCCGTTCCTCAACGCCCTGCCGGCCGAGCGCTGGGCGATCGTGACCTCGGCGCCGCGCCCGCTAGCGCTGCTGCGCATGCAGGCGGCCGGCATCCCGGTTCCGGCCTTGATGGTCGCGGGCGAGGATGTTTCGCACGGCAAGCCGGCACCCGACTGTTTTCTGCTGGCGGCAAAACGGCTCGGTGTCGATATTGGCGACTGCCTGGTCTTCGAGGATGCGCCGGCCGGCATCGCCGCGGCGGAAGCCGCGGGCGCGTCAGTGATGGTGATCAGCGCCACCCACCAGCACCCAATGGCTACGCAGCATAATTCGATTGCAGGCTACGACGCCGTTTCCATTGCCATCGACGACAGCGGCTGGATGTCGCTGGAGGCGCAACGCAGCGCGGCTTAACACTGCGCCTAAAAGTCCGTAGCCAAACCTTTCACCTCCCAGTCGCCATAGCGGCCGGGTTCCTTGCCACCGCGGCCGCCGATTTCCTTCGGCAACGTGGCTTCCTTCTGGCTATACGCTTCACGGCGCGCCTTGGCCTCGGCCAGCGCGCGGCGCGCAGCGGGTGTCAGGTCCTTCTCCCGGTCGGCGTCGGCTTTGCTGGTTTCTTCGGTCATGCGATAGTTCCGGCGGATTGAAACGAGAGGTGGCGTTTCCCATCATATAGCGATGATGACACCCGGATCGACCCCTTTTTGCCACGGCCGCAAACGGAGCAGACGATGAGCACGCTACGCACCGCCATGCTTCTGGCCGCCATGACGGCGCTGTTCATGGGCGTCGGCTTTCTGATCGGCGGCACCGGCGGCATGATGATCGCCTTCCTGGTCGCCGCCGCCACCAATCTGTTCAGCTACTGGAACGCCGACAAGATGGTGTTGTCGATGAACCACGCCGTCGAGGTCGACGCGAAGAACGCGCCCGAATTCTATGCCATCGTCGAAGCGCTGGCCAAGCAGGCCGGCCTGCCGATGCCGAAGACCTATCTGATCGACAATCCGCAGCCCAACGCCTTCGCCACCGGCCGCAATCCCGAGAACGCTGCCGTCGCAGCCTCGACCGGGCTGCTGGAACGGCTTTCGCATGAGGAGGTGGCGGCTGTGATGGCGCATGAGCTTGCCCACATCCAGCACCGCGACACGCTGACCATGACCATCGTCGCGACGCTCGCCGGCGCGATCTCGATGCTCGGCAATTTCGCCTTCTTCTTCGGCGGCAACCGCAACAACAACCCGCTCGGCTTTGTCGGCGTGCTGGTGGCGATGCTGGTGGCGCCGTTCGCCGCCATGATCGTGCAGATGGCGGTCAGCCGCACGCGCGAATACGAGGCCGATCGGCGCGGTGCCGAAATCGTTGGAAATCCGCTCTGGCTGGCATCAGCGCTTGACAAGATCGCCCGCGGCGCCGAACGCATCCGCAACCCGGATGCCGAGCGCAACCCTGCGACCGCGCATCTCTTCATCATCAATCCCTTGCACGGCGAGCGTATGGACAGCCTGTTTTCGACCCACCCGAACACCGACAACCGCATCGCCGCGTTGCAGGCGATGGCGCGCGACATGGCTGGCGGCCAGCAGGCGCCGCGCCAGGCGCCGCCGCCCGAGCCGGCGGAAGACTTGCAGGCGGATACCCAGCAAGGTCCATGGGGCAAGGCTGCGCAGCCTGAGCTGCCGACGGAACCGGCCAAGCCAAAGCCCAACCCGTGGGGCCGTAACCCGACCGGACCCAAAGGTCCGTGGTCGTGAGCGGCGCCAAAGGCCGGCCCGCACATTCAGGCAATCGTGAAAACAGCCCGGATGAGTCCGTCGCCGGCCTTGCCGCGCGCAAGGCGGCGGCGCGGCTGCTCGCCGCGGTCATCGATGCGCGCACGCCGCTCGATGGGCTGACCGATCACGAAAACGGCCATCCGCAATACAAGGCACTCGACCTGCGCGATCGCGGCCTGGTGCGCGCCATACTGGTGACGGCGCTGCGCTACCGCATGACCATTGCCGGGCTCCTCGCCCGTCGGTTGGAAAAGCCGCTGCCGCCCAACGCCACGGCCCTGTCACACATACTGCATGTGGCGGCGGCGCAGATCCTGTTTCTCGACATTCCCGACAGCGCTGCTGTCGATTTGGCTGTGACCCACGCCAAGTCCGATCCGCGCACGCAGCGCTTTTCCGGCCTCGTCAACGGCGTGCTGCGCACATTGGCACGCGCCAAGGACAGCGAATTGCCGGCAGCGCTGGCCGCCACCGACGAAGCGCCAAAATGGTTTTCCGACCGGCTGAAGGCGGCCTATGGCGCCGACAGGACGAAACAGATTCTCGCCGCGCATCGCGTCGAGGCGCCAGTCGACTTCACGGTCAAGGCCGATCCGGAACTCTGGGCCGAAAAGCTCGGCGGCATCGTGCTGCCGACCGGCACGATCCGGGTGGAAAAGCTCAGCGCCTCCGTCACCGAACTGCCCGGCTTTGAGGAAGGCGCCTGGTGGGTCCAGGATGCCGCCGCCAGTTTTCCGGCGCGGCTGTTCGGCAATGTCAGCGGCTTGCGCGTCGCCGACCTCTGCGCCGCCCCGGGCGGCAAGACCGCACAGCTGATCCTTGCCGGCGCCAAGGTCACGGCGGTCGACACCTCGAAGAACCGGCTGGCACGACTAACGCAGAACCTCGAACGTCTCGGCGTGTCGGCGGAGATCGTCCAGGCCGATCTGCTGAAATACCAGCCGGCGGAGCTATTCGACGCGGTTCTGCTTGACGCGCCCTGCTCTTCCACCGGCACGGTGCGCAGGCATCCCGACGTGCCGTGGACGAAGACCATGGCCGACGTCGAAAAGCTCGCCGACCTGCAGGCAAAGCTGCTCGCCCGCGCCGTCACCTTGGTCAAACCGGGCGGTCGGATTGTTTTTTCCAACTGCTCGCTCGACCCGATCGAAGGCGAAGATCTTTATCGCGCCTTTCTGGCCGGCACAAAGACCGTCGCCGACGATCCGTTGCAGCCGGGCGAGATCGCCGGCCTCGATGCTTTCCTGACCAGCCAGGGCACGCTGCGCACCACACCAGCCGATCTCGATCTCGCCTCTCCGGGCATTTCCGGCCTGGACGGCTTCTTCGCTGCCCGCATGCGGCGTGTCGCCTAGGATTTGTCGGCACGGACCACGGACCGCACAGTCCGGAATCCATGCCGTGGCGCATATTCGTCTGCGTTGTTCGGCCGATCGCAAAACTTTTGCTCGGCGAGTTTCGTTCTCTCTACAACTGCAAGACAATACCGGATTGCAGCTTTAGCCCCGGAAATCGCTCGACTTTTTTCGGGGTAGGTTGGCCGCCGGCAGCGTGAAGCCCTTCACGTCGGCCGAATTCGACTTCGCATAAGTTCTTGAATCATATAAGCTTGTGCTGGGGTACTGGAGCATGATGCCTAAAAGTATGACGCGGTTTTCGGACAACATCGCGCTCTATCACTAGGTGACGAGGAGGGGTTTTGGCACTGGCTGCCGGCAGTACGACACGTCTGTGGACGCTTGTCGCCAAGGAGTTTTGGCGCAAGACGCGCCGGCGCCTGCGCGCAGGGCCGGTCTATCGCTGGCGCTATTCCGGACGCACGCCGGAGCGCGTCCTGATTGCTCCGCCGGACCTCAGGCTCGCCGACCCGCAGATCGCGCTAGAGATTTATTATGGCCGCTACCCGCTGTCGGGCCACCTGGTCGAGACCGGCGGCAAATCGCCGTTTCAGATCGACGTTCCCAATCGCGGCTGGGTGAAGACGCTGCACGGCTTCCGCTGGCTGCGCCACATGCGCGCCGCCGGCACCGAGCTTGCCGCCGCCAATGCCCGTGCGCTGGTTTCCGATTGGATCGCCATGCACGGCAACCAGATTTCCGGCATCGCCTGGGAGCCCGGCACCACCGCCAAGCGTGTCATCGCCTGGCTGCAACATTCCTCGGTTGTCCTACAAGGGGCCGAATTTCCGTTCTATCGCGCCTTCCTGAAATCGCTTGCGGTGCAGATCCGCTACCTCCGCTCGATGGCGCGCGAAATGCCGGATGGCAAGGACAGGCTGCGCGCCCGCATTGCGCTGGCTTTCGCCGCTTTGTCGCTGCCGGCGCCGGCCTCGGCGTTGCGTGGCGCCACTCGCAATCTGGCGGAAGAGCTCGACCGCCAGATCCTTCCCGACGGCGGCCATATTTCGCGCAATCCGATGGCTGTGCTCGAGCTTCTCGCCGACCTTTTGCCGCTGCGCCAGACCTATGCCAACCAGGCCGAGACGCCGCCGGCAGCCCTTATGGGCGCCATCGACCGCATGCTGCCGGCGCTGCGCTTCTTCCGCCACCAGGACGGCAGCCTCGCCCGCTTCAACGGCATGGGAGCCACCATCCACGATCGCATCGCCACCATATTGCGCCATGACGACACCGCCGGCGCACCGCTGCTGCACGCGCCGCATTCCGGCTATGAGCGGCTGTCGATGGGCGGCGTGACCGTGATTGCCGATACCGGCGCGGCGCCGCCCGTCGACGTCTCCAACGCCGCGCATGCCGGGTGCCTCGCCTTCGAACTGTCCTCGGGCCGCCAGCACTATGTCGTCAATGCCGGCATAGACACTTACGGCGCCGCCGAATTCCGGCCGCTGGCCCGCGCCACCGCGGCGCATTCGACCGCCACCATCAACGACACCTCGTCGGCGCGCTTTTCCCATTCGCTGCGCGTCAACGACCTGCTCGGCACGCCATTGCTCGGCGGCCCGCAGCAGGTGCCGTGCAAACGCATCGACCAGAAGGGCACGCAAGGCTTCATCGCCCGCCATGACGGCTATATCCAGCGCTTCGGCTTCCTGCATGAGCGCGAGATGAAACTGTCGAGCGAGGGCAATGTGCTCGCCGGCAGGGACCGCTTTTTGCGCCCCGGCGGCGCCGCCATCCGCAACAATGGCCGCGACTTCGTCGTGGTGCGCTTCCACATCCACCCCGACATCAACCTTTTGCAGGACGAGCATGACCGCCTGGTGCTGACCGCCGACCAAGCCGACACCTGGGTGTTCACCTGCTCGGAAGTGATACCGGAGGTGGAGGAATCGATCTATTTCGCCGGCCTTGGCGGCCCGCGCCGCTGCCGCCAGATCATGCTGGCGTTCAAGGCGTCCGAGATTGCCGAGGTCCATTGGCAGCTGACGCGCACCCGCATCGCCGGCTACCCCGAAAACAACTGAGTGTCATTGCCGGCGCCGGCTGATCGAGCTTCCGGCTTGATTTCCTGACCTCATGTGCTACGGCCCGGCAACGCTCTCCAATCAGCCCTGAAAGGCCGCCAGCCCATGGCCGTCGCCGCCAAGAACATTCCGGCACCTGACCTCGTTCCGGTCCGCCGCGCGCTGCTTTCGGTTTTCGACAAGACCGGGCTGATCGACTTCGCCAAAGGCCTGGCCGCGGCTGGCGTCGAGCTGGTCTCGACCGGTGGCACGGCAAAAGCGATTGCCGAAGCCGGCCTTGCCGTGCGCGATGTCTCCGAACTGACCGGTTTTCCCGAGATCATGGACGGCCGCGTCAAGACGCTGCACCCCTCGGTGCATGGCGCGCTGCTCGGCGTGCGCGACGATCCTGAGCATATCAAGGCGATGCACGATCACGGCATCGAGCCGATCGATCTTCTTGTCTCCAACCTCTACCCGTTCGAGGAGGTCCGCCGCTCCGGCGCCGACTATGCCGCGATCGTCGAGAACATCGACATTGGCGGCCCGGCGATGATCCGCGCTTCGGCCAAGAACCACGCCTATGTCGCCATCGTCACCGATCCCGGCGACTATGCCGCGGTGCTCAATGCGCTGGAGATGAACATCGGCTCGCTGTCGCTGGATTTCCGCAAGAAGCTGGCGGCCAAGGCCTTTGCCCGTACTGCCAGCTACGATGCGGCGATCTCCGGCTGGTTCGCCGAGACGCTGGAGATCGAGCATCCCACCTGGCGCGCCTTTGGCGGCCGGCTGGAGAGCGTGATGCGCTATGGCGAGAACCCGCATCAAAGCGCCGGCTTCTATGTCAATGGCGACAAGCGTCCGGGCGTCGCCACGGCCCGCCAGTTGCAGGGCAAGCAGCTGTCTTACAACAACATCAACGACACCGACGCCGCCTTCGAACTGGTCGGCGAATTCGACCCCAACCGCTGCGCCGCGGTGGCGATCATCAAGCACGCCAACCCCTGCGGCGTTGCCGAAGGCGATTCGCTGACGGCGGCCTATGCACGGGCGCTGGCCTGTGACCCGGTCTCGGCCTTTGGCGGCATCGTCGCCATGAACCGCATCCTCGATGCCGAAGCGGCCGAGGAGATCGTGAAAACCTTCACCGAGGTGATCATCGCGCCGAACGCCTCGGAAGACGCAGTCCGCATCGTTGCCGCCAAGAAGAATTTGCGCCTGCTGGTCACCGGCGGCCTGCCCGATCCACGTTCTGCCGGCACAACGGTGAAGTCCGTCGCCGGCGGCATGCTCGTCCAAGGCCGCGACAATGCCGTGGTCGACGACCTCGAACTCAAGGTGGTGACCAAGCGCGCGCCGACGGCGGCTGAGCTGGCCGACCTGAAATTCGCTTTCCGCATTGCCAAGCATGTCAAGTCGAACGCCATCGTCTACGCCAAAGACGGCGCCACGGTCGGCATCGGCGCCGGCCAGATGAGCCGCGTCGATTCCTCGCGCATCGCCGCCCGCAAGGCGCTCGATGCGGCGGAAGCGGCAGGTCTGGCGGAGCCGCTGACCAAAGGCTCGGTGGTTGCTTCCGACGCCTTCTTCCCTTTCGCCGACGGGCTGATCTCAGCCATAGAAGCCGGCGCCACGGCGGTGATCCAGCCCGGCGGCTCGATGCGCGACGACGATGTGATCGCCGCCGCGGATGCGCATGGCATTGCGATGGTGTTTACGGGCGTCAGGCACTTTAGGCATTAGCGCCTCTTTACCCTCCCCTCGATGGGGAGGGTAGGTGCGCCCGCTTGCGAGCGCACCGGGGTGGGGTGACTGGCGCCGCACCCCCACCCCGATCCGCTTCGCGGATCGACCCTCCCCACAAGGGGGAGGGTAATGCTCACTCCACCGGCTGATCCGCCGGATAGGGCGTCCAGATCAATATCGCGATCCCCACGCCCAGAAACAGCACAATGGCAGCCATGCCGAGCCGTGCGGAGCCGCTGGCGAGCGTGATCGACGCCACCATGAACGGCGCCAGGAAACTCGTGGCGCGTCCGGCCAGCGCATAGATGCCGAAATAGCGGCCGGATTCGGCGGCAGTCACGCTGCGCGCCATGTAGGAACGCGACGACGCCTGCACCGGCCCGAAGGCCAACCCGATCAACAGGCCGTAGAAGATGTAGGCCTTTTCCGCCGCAGTGCCGAACAGGCCGCCGCTGTCGGCGCCCGGCATCATCCAGGCGCCGAACAGCGTGTAGCCAGGTCCGGTCGAAACGATGCCGATGGTGGCGAGGCTGAGCAGGACAAGCGAGATCATCACGATGGTCTTGGAGCCGAGCGCGGTGTCCAGCCATGCGGCAACCAGGCAGCCGACAATGGCGACGACATTGAGGATGATGCCGAACATGCCGATCTCGGTGATCGACCAGTGGAACATCGCCGCCGCAAAGGTGCCCCCCAAAGCAAGCAGCGCGTTGACGCCGTCCTGGTAGATCATGCGGGCGACGAGGAAGCGGAAGATGCCTTTGCGCTGGCGCACTTCGGTCAGCGTCGACTTCAGCTCCGACAGGCCTTCGCGCACCGCAGGCCCGATCGGAATGCCTTTGATGGCGTCCGGCGTGAAGAAGAACATCGGCAGGATGAACAGGAAATACCAGCCAGCCGACAGCGGCCCGGTGGCGCGCGCATCTTCGCCGAGTTTCGGGTCGAGCCCGAACAGCGGATCGATGCCGATGATCGTCTTGCCGGTCTCGGCCGAACCGGCGAGGCAGGTGACGACGAAGATCAGCGCGATCATGCCGCCGAGATAGCCAAGGCCCCAGGCCATATTCGAGATGTGGCCGATCTCGCTCTTCGGCACCAGGCGCGGCATCATCGAATCGTTGAACACCGTCGAGAATTCCGCCGCCACTGATGCCAGAGAGAAGAACAGCACCACCAGGAAAAGGTTCGAGCCCGGCGCGGCGAACCACAACAGGCAAAGACTGACGATCTTGATCGAGGCGAAGAAGGCGATCCAGGGTTTGCGCGGGCCGGTCTGGTCGGCAATCGAGCCGAGGATCGGCGACAGAACGGCGATGACCAGCCCTGCCGCGGCGATGCCATATCCCCAGGCGGCCTGCCCGCTTTCCGGATTGCTGGCCATGCGCGAGACGAAATACGGGCCGAAGATGAAGGTGGTGACGACGGTAAAAAACGGCTGCGCCGCCCAGTCGAACAACATCCATCCCCAGATGCCGCGTCCCGATGCCCGCTGCACTGTTTCTACCGCCGCCATGCTGAAAATCCCTGCTCCGCCCGTGTCGGGCGCCATGTCTGCATGTTTCGAATGCTCATGCAAATAACAAGCGCGACGCCCTACCTCCCCCTTGTGGGGAGGTCGGACCGCAGGTCCGGGTGGGGGTCGGTGCCGCACCCCCACCCCGCTGCTTCGCAGCGACCCTCCCCACAAGGGGGAGGGTAAGGCCTCACATCCCCGTCAGATCGCTCATCAGCCCCGACGCCACCGACAGCCGCGACACAGTGATGTCGCCGCCTTCGGTCAATGCCTGCAGCCGCTCACGGATGCGCGCCACGCGCTCGCCGCCAGCTTCCAGCCATGCCGCCACCGGGTCCGCCGTGCCGGCATGGCCGGTGAGAGCCGCCACCGCGATACCGCGGCGGGCGGCGCCGATCGTGTCGGTGGCGCGCGACAGCGCCAGCTGGTCGTAATAGTCCGACGGCGTGATCGACCGCGCCGCGTCCTCGACGCGCGGAATGCGGAAGGCGTCGCTGACGGCGAAGAACGCCTTGGCCGCCGCAACGATGTCGGCATTGGCCATGCGCGACGTCAGCGCGATATCGGGGATCAGTTCCGCCAGATCGGCCAGCGCAAGCTTTTCGGCCAGTTTCTCCGGCGCGCCGGCCTTGAACAGGCCGTGCCGCCGCTCCTCGATCCGTTCACGCGAGAAGGCCGGCAGCAGCGAGACGAGCTTCGGCTCCAACGCCTTGCGCGCCTCCTGCAGTTCGGCGATGCGCTGGCCGAGCGCCGCGGTGCCGGCATCGTTCTTCAGATACCAGCCGCTGGTCACAAAGATAAGCCGGCTGACGGACTGGTAGAGGTCGAGCTGTGCCTGGCCGTCGATCTGGCTGTCCAGCGCGTCGATCTCGCGGTAGAGCGCCGGCAAGCCAAAGCCGTCGCGCACCACGGCAAAGGTGCGCACGACGTCGGCGGCGGTGCGGCCTGTCGCTTCCTGCAGCCGGTTGACGAAGGACGGACCGCCGCGATTGACGAGGTCGTTGGCGACGACACGGGCGATGATCTCGCGGCGCAGCCGGTGACCGTGGATCTCGGTGGCGTATTTCTTCGCCATCCGGTCGGGGAAATAGCCCATCAGGTCACGGTCGAAATGCGCATCGTCCGGCACGTCGCTGGCGACGATGTCGGAGAACAGCACGATCTTGGCGTAGGCAAGCAGCACGCCGAGCTCGGCCCGGGTCAGCGGCTCGCCGCGCGCCTCGCGCTCGGCAAGGGCGGCCGGCGACGGCAGTGTCTCGACGGCGCGGTCGAGCAGCCCGCGCGCCTCCAGCGCCGTCATGAACCGGCTCTGATGCGCGATGTCGGCGAGGCCACGCTTGCGCGCGATGGAAAGCGCCAGCGTCTGCTCGTAATTGTTGGACAGCACCAGCCCGGTGACCTCGTCGGTCATCTCGGCCAGCAATTTGTTGCGCGCCGGCCGGGTCAGCGATCCCTTGCGCATGGCGGAAGCCAGCGCGATCTTGATGTTGACCTCGACGTCGGAACAGTTGACGCCGCCGGAATTGTCGATGGCGTCGGAGTTGCAGCGGCCGCCGGCAAGCCCGAACTCGATGCGGGCGCGTTGGGTGACGCCGAGATTGGCGCCTTCGCCGATCACTTTCGCCCGGACATCGAGCGCGGTGATGCGGATGGCGTCATTGGCGCGGTCGCCGACTTCGGCGTTGGTTTCGCTGGAGGCCCTGAGATACGTACCGATGCCGCCGAACCAGAGCAGGTCGACATTCGCCTTGAGGATGGCGGTCATGATCTCTGCTGGCGTTGCCGTGGTCTTGGTCAGCCCAATCGCCGCTGCCGCGGCCGGCGGCAGCGTGATCGACTTCTGGCTGCGCGAGACGATGACGCCGCCTTCCGACAGTTTGGTCTTGTCGTAATCCTGCCAGGACGAGCGCGGCAGCGCGAACATGCGCACGCGCTCGGCCATCGAGGCCACCCTGTCCGGATCGGGATCGATGAAGATGTCGCGATGGTCGAAGGCGGCGATCAGCCTGGTCTGCGGCGACAACAGCATGCCGTTGCCGAACACGTCGCCCGACATGTCGCCGACGCCGACGACGGTGAAGGGTGAGGTCTGGATGTCGCGGTTCATCTCGCGAAAATGCCGCTTGACCGCTTCCCAGGCGCCCTTGGCGGTGATGCCCATCTTCTTGTGGTCGTAGCCGGCCGAGCCGCCGCTGGCGAAGGCGTCGTCGAGCCAGAAGCCGTGCTTCTCGGAGATAGCGTTTGCGGTATCGGAGAAGGTCGCCGTGCCCTTGTCGGCGGCAACGACGAAATAGGGATCGTCGGGGTCGCGCCTGACAACGCCGGCAGGCGGGATGACGCCGTCCAGGCCGATATTGTCGGTGATCGACAACAGGCTGGAGACGAAGTTCTTGTAGGCCGACGTGCCGGCCTCGAAGATGGCGTCGCGGCTGCCGCCTGCGGGCAGGCGCTTGGGGAAGAAGCCGCCCTTGGCGCCGACCGGCACGATGACGGCGTTCTTGACCTGCTGCGCCTTGACCAGGCCGAGCACTTCGGTGCGGTAGTCCTGGGCGCGGTCCGACCAGCGCAGGCCGCCGCGTGCCACCGGGCCGAAGCGCAAGTGCACGCCCTCGACTTCGGAACCGTAGACGAAGATTTCGCGCCATGGCCGCGGCGCCGGCAGGCCTTCGACGGCTTGCGAGTCCAGCTTGATCGCCAGCGATTGGCCTCGCGCCTTCGTTTCGGCAACGAAATGGTTGGTGCGCAGCGACGCCTGGATCAAATTGAGATAGCGGCGGATGATGGTGTCGTCATCGATGTTGGGCACCTCTTCCAGGGCGTCCTTGATCTTGGCCTTGAGGTGCTTGGCGGCGACGACGCCTTCCGTCGCGGCCGTCGGGCCGAGGCGGGCGACAAACAGCGCATGCAGGCCGCGCGCGATGTCGGGATAGCGGTTGAGCGCGGCGGCAATGAAATCCTGGCTTTGCGGAATGCCGGCCTGCTGAAGGTAGCGGCCATAGGCGCGCAGGATGGTGACTTCGCCCGACCACAGGCCGGCGGTCTGGGCAAGGCCGTTATAGCTGTCATTGTCGACATCGCCGCGCCACACCGACAGGAAGGCGTCCTCGAACAGTGCGCCGCCGTCAGTGAGGTCGATCGGTTTGCCGTAGCTGTTCTCCAGTTCCATGTCGTGGACGAAGACGGTGTCGCCGCCCTCCTCGTCGACTTCGAACGTGCGCTCGCTGATGACGCGGAAGCCGATGTTTTCCAGCACCGGCACACGCCGCGACAGCGCCACCGGGCTGCCGTGGTGGTAGATTTTCAGCGCCGCCTGGTGCGGCTTCTGCTCGGCATGCCGGTAATAGTCGATGGCGATCGGATTGCTGGCGCTGATCTTGGCGATGCGCCCGGCGTCGGCCAGCGCCACGGCCGCGCTGAAGGAGTCGCGATAGCTCTCGGGAAGCCGCGCGGCGATCGCCTTCAGCGACGGATCGCTGCCGCCGTCTTCCGCCGCCTCGGCCAGCGCGTCATCCCAGGTGCGCACGATGTCGCGGATGGCCGCCTCGATCGCCGCCTGATCGACCTTCGGCGTCTTGCCGCCGGAACGGCCGATGATGAAGTGGACGCGCGTCAGCCCGCCTTCGGGGAAGGCCGGATAGTAAGCCGACAAACGGCCTTCGAACACAGTCTTGAGATAGGTGCCGACCTTCTCGCGCACGACGCTGTCATAGCGGTCGCGCGGCACGAAGACGAGGATGGAGACGAAGCGGTCGAACTGGTCGACGCGCACCAGCGCCCGCACCCGCGGCCGCTCGATCAGGCCGAGAATGGCGCCGGCGTGCTTCTTCAGGACCGGCACCGGCACCTGGAACAGTTCGTCGCGCGGATAGCTTTCCAGCACGTTGATCAGCGCCTTGCCGGAATGGTCGTGGCGGTCGAAACCGGACTTGGCGATGATGGTTTCGGCCTTCGACCGCAGATACGGGATCTTCATCACCGAGCGCGTGTAGGCGGTCGAGGTGAACAGGCCGACCATGCGCAGTTCGCCGGCAAGCGTGCCCTTGGCGGTGTAGGTCTTGACGCCGATATAGTCGAGATAGATGCGCCGGTGCACCAGCGACTTGGCGTTGGCCTTGGTGACGATCAGCGGCTCCGGCCCGTGCAGGAAGGCGCGGATTTCCGGCGTCGTCGTCACCGCCTCGGTGCCGCGCCTCAGCACCAGCACATCCGGGTCTGAGAGGATGCCGAGACCGGGCTTGTCGGCGCGTTCCAGATTGCCGCTCTCCGCGCCGCCGGTGTATTTGAACTCGCGCATGCCGAGGAAGGTGAAATTGTCGTCGCGCAGCCATTCCAGGAAGGCGATCGCTTCGGCGACGCTCTTCTTGTCCAAAGGCACCGCTGAATAGCGAAACTCGGAGATCGCCTGGTCGAGACGGGCCAGCATCGGCTTCCAGTCGCTGACCGCGGCGCGCACCTGGTTCAGCATCTTGCGCAAGCGTTCGGCCAGCGCGTTCGCCTGTTCCGCCGTCAGGCGCGGGATGTGGACATGGACAACGCTCAGCCGGTCGTGATTGCCGTCGTCCTTGAGGATGCCGCCGTCGCCGAGGACCTCGTCGACGCCGGCCTTGCCATGGCGCACGACGATGACCGGATGGGTGACCAAAGTCGGTTCGCCTGATGTCTCGGTGATCTCGCCGAGGATCGAATCGAACAGGAACGGCATGTTGTCGTTGACGACGGTGATGACCGTCACCGGCCGACCCTCGCGGGAGACGCCGGAATCGGCATCGACGGCAACGACGCTGTGGCCCTTCTTGTGGACCGCGACCGCTTGCCCCGCAAGATCGGCGGCACGCTCGAGGTCGGCGGCGTCGTAGGTTGCAATGTCTTCAGCCGGCGCGCGGGCCAGCAGATAGTCGGCAAGCCTGCCCGGCCTGTCCTCGGATTTCACCGCCGCTGTGGCTTTTTTCTTCGACTTAGCTGCGGATTTCACGCTCGCCATGATGTCCTCCCGTCATATGCTTTTACGACTATGGTAGCAGATGACCGCCGTTTGGCGACAAAGGTTTGACGGCTTGCCGAGAATTATCCGAATTCGGCGGTCAGGTGGTAATGAACGAGGAGGAGCACCCCATGTCCGGCAAAATCAGCGCACTCGATCTCGGCATCGCGGAGCTGAGCGAGGCGACAAAAGCCTATTTCGCCAAATGCGAGGAAAAGCTCGGCCTGGTTCCCAACGTGCTTCTTGCCTATGCCTTCGACGAGAAGAAGCTGCGCGCCTTCACCGACACCTACAATGATTTGATGCTGGGTGAATCCGGCCTGTCGAAGCTGGAGCGCGAGATGATCGCGGTCGTCGTCTCCTCCATCAACCATTGCTACTACTGCCTGACCGCGCATGGCGCGGCGGTGCGCCAGCTGTCGGGTGACCCCGCCTTCGGCGAAATGATGGTGATGAATTTCCGCGCCGCTAATCTGTCCCCGAAGCAGACGGCGATGCTCGAATTCGCGGTGAAGCTGACCGAACAGCCGGCAAAGATCGTCGAGGCCGACCGGGCAGCATTGCGTGACGCCGGCTTCACCAACCGCGACATCTGGGACATCGCCTCGACCGCCGCCTTCTTCAACATGTCCAACCGCGTAGCGGCGGCGATCGACATGCGGCCGAACGACGAATACCACGCCATGGCGCGGTGAAGGCTTCCTTCTCCACGTTTACGGGGAGAAGGTGCCGGCAGGCAGATGAGGGGCGGCATCACCCTTTGTCAGTTGGGTCGAGCGCTGCGCTGCCCCTCACCCGACCCTTCGGGCCACCCTCTCCCCGTAAACGGGGCGAGGGGAAGGTTATCGCGCCGCGATGGCCGCTGCGGCGCCGGCCATCGTCGTGGCGCTGAGGCGGTTGGCGATCTTCATGGCGCGCTTGCTTTTCAAGAGCTTGCGCGCCTGCGAGGCCGCGAGCACCCAGGCGAGATCGATGGCGATGAGAACCACCGCCATCGTCGCCGTCAGCTCGACCCAGCCGACAATGCTGACCGAAGCGAGGTCGATGATGGTTGGCAGCAGCGCCAGATAGAACATCATGATTTTCGGATTGCCGAGCGTCACCGCCATGCCGGCAAAGAACAGTTTTGCCGGCGAATCCTCGCGTGGCATCTCGCCTTCCCTGGCGTCGACCGGCGCCGTCCACATCTTGAAAGCAAGGTAAGCCAGATAGGCGACGCCAACCCATTTCACGACCACGAAGGCGAAGTGAAAAGTCTGCGCAACGACGGCCAGTCCGAACACCGCCAGCGACAGCCAGATGCCCTCGCCAATCCACATGGCGAGCAGGAACGGAAACACATCGCGGAAACCCTTGGAGATGACGCGCGCGACGAGTGCTGCGATCGACGGACCAGGCGAGCCTGCGGCGACGAACAAAGCGGCGGCGAAGATGAGCAGCGAGGTGAGGTGCATGGCCGAGGGTCTCTAGCTGAGAAGGTCTGTTCAACTTTGACGTTAGCGCAGTTGCTCCCGCGACGGTAGCACCGGCGGGGCGGAACTCTCCTTTGGGCGGCGAACTGGGCTGGAACTCGACCAGCATTCCCTCCAAAATAGGAGGATGCTCCAACCCGTTTAGATCTAACTCGCGGAGCAGAGTGTCTATTGCGACCGTACAGACATAGCTATAGTCGCAACGAAGAATTTTGCTGGGCAGGGCAGATGGCGACGAAGCAACCGATTGCGTTTCTCAGCTACGTGCGATCAGACGATGACCACGATTCTGGTCGAATAACCGAGCTACGCCAACGCCTCGAGGGTGAGGTCAAGATACAGACTGGCGAAGACTTTCCGATCTTTCAGGATCGCAATGATATTAAATGGGGTCAGGTCTGGAAGGAACGAATCGAGACCACGATTCTGGACATCACCTTTCTGATCCCGATCGTCACACCGACCTACTTTAGAAGCGAGATGTGCCGAAAAGAGTTTGAGACCTTCCTTATCCGTGAAAACGCACTAGGTGAGGATCGGCTTATCTTGCCCATCTACTATGTACAAACGAAGCAGCTGGAAGCCGGCTTCCTTGTGGGGACGGACCCAATTGCCGACGTATTGAAGACACGCAACTGGGCCGATTGGCGTCAGTACCGATTTGATCCACTTAGCACCCTATCGCCGGAATGGCTTCAACCATTGGAACGGCGATGGATGAACTGCGTGAAGTTCTGAGAGTTGCAACAGCGAAACCTACGGCAGAAAGAATCCTTCCGTCGCCTCCAAGTCCACCGTCTGAAATACAAATGACCAAATACTCCCCAGTAGTGGAGGCAGCAAGAGAGCAAAAGGATGAAAATTCACAGTTGACGGACATAAGATCCATGACTTACTTCGCTTATACCACTATATTTGATGAACTAATTACCCCTACTACGATCTCTGAGCCGTCAGACACTCTTAAACTCCAATCTTTACTCCTAGTAAGATCAAGAATTCAGCTTAAAGCTCATGATTCAGCGATAAAAGCCGCAGAGCATCTGCTCGGATCAATGCCCGACCGGACCAAGATCGCAATCACAATTTTGATCGACAACTCCGGGAGCATGCGCGGGAACAAAATAAGCACTGTCGCTACCTGGATTTCGATAGTCAGCAATGTGCTCCAAAAGGTGGAAATCCCGCACGAGATTCTAGGCTTCACCACCCGAGCATGGAAGGGAGGACAATCACGCGAGCTTTGGCTCAAGGACGGCAAGCCGCGGTCACCAGGTAGATTGAATGACGTCAGATATCTTCTGTACAAAGAGTACAGGAATTCATTCCAAGAGAGTTTACCAAACTTTGCAATCATGTTACGCGAAGGGCTTTTAAAAGAAAATATTGACGGAGAAGCGCTACTTTTAGCCCGCTCTCGTATATTAGAACAGACCGCTAACAGAAGAATTGTTCTTGTCATAAGCGACGGAGCTCCAGTAGATGACTCAACACTTTCTGAGAATGACCCTAGAATACTCGATGACCATCTCATGACGACCACTAAATGGATTAGAGATCAGGGAGACATCGAATTATTTGGTGCAGGTATAGGGCATGATGTTTCGAGATACTATGACAGAGCCAGCTTTACCCTAGAAGAGGAAGGCTTTGGAACACAGTTGCTAGGCTCGGTTGTGCGAGCGATCACTCAGGACGATACATTGGCAGCAAGATTTGATCCACCAACGCCAAAACCTCCAAAGGGCAAAGGATTAGCCAAGAGGGCAATGAGGACGACAAAAGTCGATCCGCTACGGTAGTGATGCGAACGAAGTGGCTTGTCGGTTCGACATCTCATCGCTAGAAAACCTGCCGCGAAACAATTTTCGAGCTTGATTTTGCCTCAGTAACCGCCGGTCTCGCCAACTCCCCTGATCACACTGGCAGGGCGCCGCATTAGCGGTGTCTGCTTTATTTTCATGTGTTCCTCAGGCGGCGGTTCGAGACCGGTTTGGCACTGCTGAACCGCTGTCGCGTGGCCCCGCCCGTGACACCTGACTTCCTGAAATAGCTAGCTCTCGCCACGCCGTGCCCGCATGGGCATCTCGACATTGCCGGCCTGAAGAACTTCCGCATTGGAAGGTTTCTCGGCTTGTCTCAACATCTCGCTATTCGCTGGACGGTCGCGCCCGGCACCGCACCTCGGCCTCTGATCAACTGCAACCGTTGCGGCACGGTGAAAGCCTATCGCTGCAGCGACAAATTCCGCGTCAACGCCAATGGCAAGCGCATCGACGTCTGGCTGATCTATCGTTGCGTCGACTGCGACAATTCCTGGAATTTCGGCATTTTCGAACGCTGCAACCGCCGTGACATCGAACCGGCGCTGCTTGCAGCCCTTGAAAGCAACGATCCGGCCCTCGCCCGCCGCCACGCCTTCGATGTCGTGACGTTGCGAAGCCGGGTCGGACGCGTAGAGGAATTTTCCGATGTCGCCGTTCACAAGCAGATGATCTACGAGGGAAGCGCAACCGCGCTCGAACTCAGGCTCGCGCTCGAAATGCCGACATCGCTGCGGCTCGACTGGCTGCTCGCCGGTGAACTCGGCATCTCGCGGTCGAGGCTTCAGGCGCTGGAGGAGAAGCGATTGCTGGTCGTCACCCCCGACGGCGCCAAGGCTCTGCGCAAGCCGGCCCGCCACGGCACCACCGTGCGAATTGATCTCGCCGGCGAAGCTGACCGGGAAGCCATCATCTCTACGGCCAGCGGATAAACGAAAAGGGGCGAAGCATGTTGGTGCTTCGCCCCGTTCCAAATCTGCAAAATCAGATGATTACGCCGCGCCGACCACTTTCGCCGACTTCTCGAAGCGCTTGCGCTCGTTCGGGTCGAGATAGAGCTTGCGCAGGCGGATGGTCTTCGGCGTCACCTCGACCAGTTCGTCGTCCTGGATCCAGGCCAGCGCGCGCTCCAGCGTCATGCGGATCGGCGGCGTCAGCTTCACCGCCTCATCCTTGCCGGCGGCGCGGATGTTGGTCAGCTTCTTGCCCTTCAGCACGTTCACTTCGAGGTCGTTGTCACGGCTATGGATGCCGATGATCATGCCCTGATAGACCTTGACGCCCGGGTCGATGACCATCGGGCCGCGGTCTTCCAGGTTCCACATGGCGTAGGCGACGGACTCGCCCTGCTCGTTGGAGATCAGCACGCCATTGGTGCGGCCGGGCAATTCGCCCTTGTAGGCCTCGTAGGCGTGGAACAGGCGGTTCATCACGGCGGTGCCGCGCGTGTCGGTCAACAGTTCCGACTGGTAGCCGATCAGGCCGCGCGTCGGTGCGTGGAAGACGATGCGCTGGCGGTTGCCGCCGGAGGGGCGGAGTTCAACCATCTCGGCCTTGCGTTCCGACATTTTCTGCACGACGACGCCGGCATGCTCCTCGTCGACGTCGATGACGACTTCCTCGACCGGTTCCAGCAATTCGCCGTCCTCGCCCTTCTGCATGACGACGCGCGGACGCGACACGGCGATTTCGAAGCCTTCGCGGCGCATCGTCTCGATCAGCACGGCCAGCTGCAATTCGCCGCGGCCGGAGACGAAGAACGAATCCTTATCCGGCGATTCCTCGATCTTCAGCGCGACATTGCCTTCGGCTTCGCGCAGCAGGCGATCGCGGATGACGCGGCTGGTGACCTTGTCGCCTTCGGTACCGGCGAGCGGCGAATCGTTGACCAGGAAGGACATGGTGACGGTCGGCGGATCGATCGGCTGCGCATGCAGCGGCTCGGTCACTGACAGATCGCAGAACGTATCGGCGACGGTGCCTTTCGACAGGCCGGCAATGGCGACGATGTCGCCCGCCTGCGCTTCGTCGATCGGCTGGCGCTCGAGGCCGCGGAAGGCGAGGATTTTGGAAATACGTCCGGTTTCGATCTGGGTGCCGTCATGGTGCAGCACCTTGACGGCCATGTTGGACTTCAGCGTGCCGCTCTCGATGCGACCGGTGATGATGCGGCCGAGGAAGGGGTTGGCTTCCAGGATGGTGCCGATCATGCGGAACGGGCCGGGATGAACGGTCGGCTCCGGCACATGCTTGATGACGAGGTCGAACAGCGGCGCAAGCTGCTGATCCTTGGGGCCTTCGGGGTTCTCCGAAACCCAGCCATCGCGACCCGAACCGTAGAGGATCGGGAAGTCGAGCTGTTCGTCAGTGGCGTCGAGTGCGGCAAACAGGTCGAACACCTCGTTGACCACCTCGACATGCCGGGCGTCCGGACGGTCGATCTTGTTGATGACGACGATCGGCTTCAGGCCGACCTTGAGCGCCTTGCCGACGACGAACTTGGTCTGCGGCATCGGGCCCTCGGCGGCGTCGACCAGCACGATGGCCGAATCCACCATCGACAGGATGCGCTCGACCTCACCGCCGAAATCGGCGTGGCCGGGTGTGTCAACGATGTTGATGCGGGTATCCTTCCAGTCGACCGAGGTCGCCTTGGCCAGGATGGTGATGCCGCGTTCCTTTTCGAGGTCGTTGGAATCCATGGCGCGCTCGGCGACGCGCTGATTGTCACGGAAGGAGCCGGATTGCCGGAGCAACTGGTCGACGAGGGTGGTTTTTCCATGGTCGACGTGCGCGATGATCGCGATATTACGAATTTTCATGTTGTGGTCTCGGGAGCGTTGCAGGCAGCAGGCCAAAAGGCGCCGCCTCTTTCGGTTGCGCGGCTCATACAGGGTTTTTCGCAATTGCGAAAGAGGAGGCGCATCACCAAATACTCATCAAATCTTAAGCATCTCGGTGTGAGATGGTTTTGTTAACCAAGGCGGGAACCTTTAGGGGCCCGGGCAGTTCGAAATTCATGACCGACAAACTCAACCGATTTTGGCCACTCATCGCTTCGGTCGCATTCGCTGCCCTGCTGGCGGCCAATGCCGCCCAATCGGCCGCGACGCTGAAGGAAGCCAATCCCGCTTCGTCGTCCGACCAGACGGCCGAGCAGATGTTTGCCGACGCCCCTGACGGCGTCGACCCCGTGGTCACCGGCCCGGTCAGCGCCTCCTTCAAGCAGAGGCAGCAGGTAGCCGGCTGCGACAGCGCGGTTTGGCCAAAGATTCCAACGGCTTGCTATCCGGATTGACCGTCGCTCTGCCACAGGCGTAGCGATCCTTCACACCCCCCTCTGCCCTGCCGGGCATCTCCCCCGCAAGGGGGGAGATCAGATGCCGCGTTGGCTTTCGCCAATCTCCAACGAGGAAGAAACGGCGCTAGCGCCAAAACTGCCAATCTCCCCCCTTGCGGGGGAGATGTCCGGCAGGACAGAGGGGGGTGCCTCGCACCAACCTATCTGCCTACGCCGAGCGCACCGGATCGAGCGTCACCTTGTAAAGCTCGTTGTCGTCGCGATCCATCAGCCGCACCGTCAGCTGCTCGGTCGCGCCTGAAATATCCACCAGCCCGAAGAACTGCAGGCCGGCTGAGGGCGGCAGGTTTTGGCCCTGTTCGGCGGTCGGCGCCTTGATGAATTTCAATTCCGGCCCGAAGGTCATGTCGAAATCATTGGGGCCGAAGGTGCCGGCGTGGATCGGGCCGGAGACGAATTCCCAGAACGGGTTGAAGTCCTGGAACTGCGCCTTGTCGGGGTTGTAGTAGTGCGCGGCCGTGTAGTGCACGTCGGCTGTCAGCCACACCGTGTTGGTGATGCCGGCGTTCTTGATGTAGCGCAGCAGGTCGGCGATCTCGAGTTCGCGGCCCTTCGGCAGACCATTGTCGCCATTGCTGACCGCTTCCGCGCCGACCTTCTTGGCGCCGTCATCCCAGACGACGAGGCCGAGCGGCATGTCGGCGGCGATGATCTTCCAGGTCGCCTTGGAATTGGCCAGCTCGCGCTTCAGCCATTTCGTCTGCTGTTCGCCGAGCATGCGCGATTCCGGCGTCATCGTGTCCTGCATGTCCGGGCCATTCGGGCCGCGATAGGAGCGCATGTCGAGGAAGAACGCGTCGAGCAGCGGCCCGTGGGATATCTTGCGGTAGACGCGGCCGGGTTCCGACGGTTCGTAGCGGATCGTCGTCATCTCATGGAAGGCGCGCGCCGCACGCGCTGCCAGCACATGGATGGACTTTTCGGTGTAACGGCTGTCGGCGCTCAGATTCTTCGAATCCGACCAGTTGTTCAGCACCTCGTGATCGTCCCACTGGTAGAAGGTCGGGCAGATGGCGCTCAGAGCGAGGACGTTCTTGTCCATCATGTTGTACTTCCACTGGTCGCGGTACTCGTCCAGCGTCTCGGCGACCTTACGCTTGCCGTCGATGAGGACGACGTTCTTCCATTTGCCGCCGCCGGGCAGGTCGACCTCATCCTTCATGGCGCCATCGGCATAGATCGTGTCACCGGAATGCAGGAAGAAGTCAGGCGTGTGCTTGGCAATGGTGGCGTAGGTCTTCATGCCGGTCTCGTCGATGCCCCAGCCCTGGCCGGCGGTGTCGCCCGACCAGGCGAACTTGATGTCGCGCTTCGAGGCGGGTGCGGTACGGAAGCGGCCGACGATCGGCTCGGAAACGACATTGATGTCGGCGAGATCGGCCGCCGTCATGCGGTAGAAGATGTCCTGGTCGGAAGCGAGGTCGGTGAGCAGCCGCTTGACCGTAAAGTCGCTGGCCGGCGAGGTATCGAGCGGCGCCAGCCGGGTGGCGTTGGCGAAATTCTCCGTCGACGACACCTCGAACATGACGCGCGAGGGACGATCGGTGCGCGTCCACACCATGCCGCTCGAGGCATCGACATCGCCGGACTGGACGCCATGGGTGAAGGCCGGGCGCTGGCTGGCGCGCGAATAATAGGGCAAAGCGAGGCCCGATGCGCCGAGCAGACCGGCCGCACTCGCCGATGTGACGAAGGCGCGGCGGGTCAACGAGATCTTGTTCATGGCTGTCTCCTGATGGCTTGAACGTCCGCCACCAGCGTCCAGCCTCAATGTTTCATCCGCATCTCGGAAAGATGAAGTTTTGATAACAACCAACAGACAGCAACGCCCTCGAAGGCGTTTAGAGATTCAGGTCAGGCCGCGCCGAAAATGGTTGATCACGAGAACCGGAGCGGAGCGTACTTTTCGTACGTGAGCACCGGAAGCGCAGGGATCAGCCATTTGCAGGCCGGCCTCACCTGAATATCGATACGCCTCAAGCCGCCTGCGGTTCCGGATCGAAAGCCGGCTTGCTGGTATTGATCAGCAGCGACAGACACGCCGCCACAATCGCCGTCATGCCGGCGATCAGGAAGGCCAGTTCGTAATTGCCCTGCAATTCCCGCATGGTGCCGCCGAAGGCAGCGGCAGCGGCGGCGCCGACCTGGTGTCCGGCGACGATCCAGCCGAAGACGATCGGACCGCTGCGGTCGCCGAAGGCTTCGTTGGCCAGCCGCAGTGTCGGCGGCACGGTGGCGATCCAGTCGAGACCGTAGAGCACGGCGAAGATGATCAGGCTGGTCGCCGAGAAGCCGGAATAGGGCAGATAGATCAGCGCCAGGCCGCGAATGCCGTAGTAGACGCCGAGCAGCTTGCGCGGGTCGAAACGGTCGGTAAGCCAGCCCGACAAGGTCGTGCCGATCAGGTCGAATATGCCCATCAGCGACAAAAGGCCGGCCGCCTGCACCTCACCGATGCCCATATCGCCGCAGAACGAGATCAGGTGCGTGCCGACCAGCCCGTTGGTGGTGAAGCCGCAGATGAAGAAGGTGGCGAACAGATACCAGAAGACGCGAGTGCCGGCGGCGCGGCGCAGCGTGTTCAGCGTGTGCGCGAGGAAGTTGCCTTGCGATGCCGGCGATACCGGCGGCACGTCATCGGCCTCGGCGCCATAGCGCACCATGCCGATCGAAGCCGGGCGCTCCGGCACCAGCAACCAGACCAGCGGCAGAAGACAGGCGGTGGCGACAGAGACAGCGATGGCGACCGGCTGCCAGCCGCCAGACTGGGCGAGCGAGGCGAGCAGCGGCAAAAACACCAGCAGGCCGGTGGCGCTGGAGGCCGACATCAGCCCCATGACGAGACCGCGATTGGTCTTGAACCAGCGATTGACGATGGTGGCGCCAAGCACGGTGGCGACAGCGCCCGAGCCGATGCCGGAAAACACGCCCCAGGTGAGGAACAGATGCCAGGGCTCGGTCATCAGCAGGCTGAGCGCGGTCGAGCCCGACATGATCACCAGCGAGGCGAGCAGCGTGCGGCGCAGGCCGATCCGCTCCATCAGCGCGGCGGCAAACGGCCCGGTCAGGCCGTAGAGGAAAATGCCGATAGCGGCGGCAATCGAAACGGTATCGCGCCCCCAGCCGAAGCTCTTATCCAGCGGCAGCATCATCACGGAGGGGGCCGAACGCAGACCGGCTGCGATCAGCAGGCAGAGGAAGATGACGCCGACCACGACGAAAGCGTAGCGCTGGCCAAAGGGACGGGATTGAGCTATCATGTTACTGACCGGTACGTTGCAGGGTGGAGGTATGTATACGTACCGATCGGTAACACGTCAATCGAGTCATGCCATGCCTACTGACAAAAATATTGAACTGAGCATCAGCGGCGATCATGCATCTGCGCCGCCGAAGGCTGCCAAGAAGATCCTCGACGTCGCCTACGACCTGTTCTACCGGCGCGGCATCAGGGCGATCGGTGTCGACGAGATCGTCAAGCGCGCCGGCGTCACCAAACCCAGCCTGTACCGCAGCTTTCCGTCAAAGGATGAGTTGGCCGCTTCGTATCTCAGGCAGTATGACCGTGAGTATTGGGAGCGTTTCGACGAAGCCGTGGCCGCCCATCCCGGCGATCCGCGCGCGCAGCTCAAGGCCTTTTTTACCCGCATCGGCAAGCGCACGCAGACGCCGGACTATCGTGGCTGCGGCATGACCAACGCGGCGGTGGAATACCCCGAACACGGCCACCCGGCGCGTGTCGTCAGCGAGGACAACAAGCAGGAACTGCGCCGCCGCCTGCGCGCCATGGCGGCCGCAATGGGCGCGCAAGATCCCGACACGCTCGGCGACGGTATGCTGCTCCTGATCGAAGGCGCCTATATCAGCGGCCAGCTCTTCGGTCTCGGCGGCCCAGCGGCATCGGTCGCTCGCAACGCCGACCTGCTGATCGAAGCAAGCTTGAAGAAATAGCGCTAGGCGATAGGCTGCGGCGGCTCGAAACGGAGTTGTCCGCCATGCGTGTGCTTCTGGTCCCGCTTGCCCTCGCCGCCCTGTGCCACGTCGCCCGTGCCGACGGCATATCCAGCGTCTACACCGATCTCGACTCGCAAAAGGATTGCGTGACCTATGCGCAGTCCGAGGAAGGCGACGGCGACTGGGCCGAACTCGCCTGTTCCGGCTATCGCGGCTATCCCGTGCTGATCGCCTATGACGATGCCCGAGAATCGCTGTTTTACGGATTTCCGCCCGGCGGCGACATGACTTCGGTTTGGGAGAGCTTTTCCGGCTTCAACTCGTCCGGCGCCAAGGTCGAATGGCGCATCGAGACTAAGGGCGACGTCGTCGTTCCCTTCGCCGCCATCCACCGCCGCTCGATCAGCAATCCCGAGGATGAGAACAAGCCGACCGAAGTGCTGCTCGTCGCCAAGGTCGCCCAGATGGATGCCCGCGACGGCTGCACCGTCGGCCTGGTGCTCGCCACCGGCAACCCGCAAGCCAACGACCAGGCGCGCAAGCTGGCCGACGAAAAGGCCAGGACGTTTGCCTGCGGTAAGGACAGACACACCGTCATCGGCAAGGTGCCGGCCTTTGGTAGGGTGGATAATTAGGCGCGTCAGCGCGAGGCACCCCCCTCTGCCCTGCCGGGCATCTCCCCCTCAAGGGGGGGAGATTGGCAGCTTCGCTGGCGGCACTTTTTCTTTCGGCGCTGAAAATTGACGAAAGCCGTGGCGACATCCGATCTCCCCCCTTGAGGGGGAGATGGCCGGCAGGCCAGAGGGGGGTGCCTCGCGCCAGTGTTTTGAAGATACCACCGCTTCGCCCGAAGGAAGCGAGGCCCAGCGTCGCCTACTTCGACGCCTTCGCCCGCGCGATGGCGTCGACGATCATCTTCTTGGCGTATTTGGAATCGTGCCAGCCTTCGATCTTGACCCATTTGCCGGGTTCGAGATCCTTGTAGTGCTCGAAGAAGTGCTGCACCTGCTGGCGGGTGATGTCGGGCAGCTGCGTGTATTCGGTGACGTTTTCGTAGCGCAGCGTCAGCTTGGGCGACGGCACGGCGATGATCTTCTCGTCCTGGCCGGCATTGTCTTCCATGATCAGGACGCCGATCGGCCGCACATTGATGACGCAGCCCGGCACCAACGCGCGGGTATTGCAGACCAGCACGTCGATCGGGTCGCCATCGCCCGACAGCGTGTGCGGCACGAAGCCGTAATTGCCGGGATAGCGCATCGAGGTGTGCAGGAAGCGGTCGACGAACAGCGTGCCGGCCTCCTTGTCCATCTCGTACTTGATCGGCTCGCCGCCGATCGGCACTTCGATGATGACGTTGACGTCGTCAGGCGGGTTCTTTCCGCTGGCAATGGCTTCAATGCGCATGGCTCAAATCCCTCTCTCGATTTTAGAGATCGATAGCGGGCGAAGCGCAAGCGCGCAATGCGGCGATTGGTACGCAGCGCTCACGGAAGCGCACAGTTTGTGAATGGGCTGTAACCGAGGTGGTGCTGGTTATTCCCAGACGAAGGCGACCTTCTTCAGCGCCCTCTGCTCGAAAACCTCCACGCCCTCAGCGACGTCGCGGCCACCGGCGCCGGCATAAAAGGCGAGCGCGTTCTGGTTGTCTTCCAGCGCCCACACCACCATGCCTTTCAGCCCGTGGTCGGCAAGCCGTGCTCGCGCCGCCTTGAACAGCCGGCTGCCGAGCCCGATGCCCTGATATTCCGGACGCAGATAAAGCTCGTAGATCTCGCCCTGCTGCCTGAGTTCGCGAGCGCGGTTCTTGCCGATCGTGGCGTAGCCGGCAATGGTGCCGCCGATCTCGACCACCAGCACGGTGGCGGCACGGCGGATGGCGTTCGCCCACCAGTCGGCGCCGCGACGGTTGATCATCGAGGTCAGCGAGCGATGCGGGATGATGCCGGAATAGGCGCCCTCCCAGGCCTGCTGATGCACGTCGGCAATGGCGCCGGCGTCGCGCGGTTCGGCTTTCCTGATGTCGATGCTCAGCGTATTCATGATTTGTTAACCATAAACCCGCATCGGCCATTTGCAAGAGTCGAGGCCAGCCCGCCAACCGCTTTCTCACAGCCGATCACGACACCTGCTGACATCAGGCAAAGCCTGCCTGAAAACGCGCTCAGCCGAGGCGGTCAGCCGTCCGTCTGGATAGTGCTTGCGGCTCAGATCTCGACCAGATGGTCGTCAAGCTCATTGGTATCGCCCGATGTAACCGGGAAATGCTCGGCCAGCACCGCGCCGACCTGCTCGATCGCCTTGACGAAGCCGTCGGCGAGCCGGTCGTCGCCGGCATGCTGGGTAAGGTCGCGGATAACGCCGTCCCAGACATGCTGGCCGACCTTGCTGTTGATGCCCGCGTCGGCGACCACCTCGGCATAGCGCTCGGCGATCGACACGAACACCAGCACACCGGTGCGCGCCGTGGTGCGATGGACATTGCGGGCGAGGAATTGCCGGAGCGCATTGTCATGCGCAGCCTTATAGCGCTGACGGCGTGGCACCAGATGAATGCGCAAGGCAGGCAGCGCCCACAACAGAATGAGCACCGATGCCAGTGCCAGAAGCTGCGCGAGCACGAAATGCGGCAGCCGGATCGACAGCCACCAGGCTTCCAGCCCATAGGCGACGGCGAGGCTGACGATCAGCATGCCGGCCATCGCCATGAAGGCGGCGGTAAAGAAATAGCCGTCGCTGGCATGCGCGACGACGCAGTAGATCTCGCCGTCGGTTTTCGATTCGGCGGCGCGGATCGCGCCGGCGATGCGCTCATGGTCCTGCGGGCTGATCGGTCGTGTTGCCATCTTCTCTCACCAGCTCCCTGAAGATCCGCCGCCGCCGGACGAACCGCCGCCGCCTGAAAACCCGCCGCCGCTGCTCGAGCCAGACGACCAGCTGCTGCCCGAACTTCCTGATGACCAGCCACTGCCCGACGACCAGCCCGACGACGAACTTGTTGTCCAGCTGCTGCCCGATGACGACCCGCTCGGCCCCTGGCCATAGCGAAAGGTCATGCCCAGCCATTTATACACGCCCGGCGACAGCTTGGTGCCGAAGATCGGCGGCAGGAATGCCATCGCCAGGCCGCCGAAGAACATCGTCCCCCACAGGATCAGGAAGATCGCGACGATGGGATCGATGGGCGTGCCGTGGTCGGCCGGGTTGCGCTTGCCGCGCGCTTCCAGCTCTTCCGGATTGCCTTGCAGCACCATGATCATGTCGTTAACGGCTTTGGCAATGCCGCCGGAGAAATCGCCGGCGCGGAAGGCCGGCACCATATCGTTTTCGATGATCAGCTTGGTGTGCAGGTCGGTCAGCGTGCCTTCCAGCCCGTAGCCGACCTCGATGCGCATCTTGTGGTCGTTCTTGGCCACCAGCAAAAGCACGCCATTGTTCTCGCCGGCCTGGCCGAGCTTCCAGAACCGAAACAGCCGGTTGGCGTAGGGTTCGATCTCCTCACCGTCGAGACTGTTGATGGTGGCGACGACGATCTGGTCGGAGCCTTTGGCCTCGAAATCGGCGAGCCTTTGGGTGAGCGCCGCCTCGGTTCCCGCATCGATGATGTCGGCATTGTCGACGATGCGGCCAGTGAGTGCGGGCAACTCCGCGGCAAAGGCGGCGAACAGCATTGCGATCATCGCCAACAAGGCGATGCCGATCGTCGCGGCTGCACGGCCGGGTTCTGGAGGATTGAAGACGCGTCCTGTCATGCGGTCACCAGCTCGCCTCAAGTGCCATGACTGTCCTCGATCACCATGATCATGTCGTCGACGGCTTTGGAAATACCGCCGGAGAAATCGCCGGCGCGGAAGGCCGGCACCATGTCGTTTTCGATGATCCGGGTAGCGTGCTGGTTGGTCAACGCGCCCTCCAGCCCATAGCCGACCTCGATGCGCATCTTGCGGTCGCCCCTCGCCACCAGCAGAAGCACACCATTGTTCTTGCCGGCCTGGCCGAGCTTCCAGAAATTGAACAGCCGGGTGGCGTAGGGTTCGATTTCTTCGCCGTCGAGACTTGGAATGGTCGCGACGACAATCTGGTCGGAGCCTTTTGTCTCGAAATCCGCCAGCTTCTGCGTCAGCGCCGCCTCGGTCGCGGCATCGATCATGTCGGCATTGTCGACGACGCGCCCGGTGAGTGCGGGCAGGTCTGCTGCCAGCGCCGCGAAGCCGACGAACAACACGGACAAGCCCAGCAAGACAGCGCCGGTCGTCGTGACGAGACGGCCATGCCAGGAGTTGATGATGCGAGCGGCCATGTCACCAGCTCCCCGACGAGCCGCCACCGCCGGACGAACCGCCACCGCCGGAAAAGCCGCCGCCACCGCTTGAGCCCGACGACCACCCGCCACCCGAACTGCCCGAAGACCAGCCGCTGCTGGATGACCGCTTGTGTGGCTCGAATGTCATGCCCAGCCAGCGGTAGCGGCCGGGGCCGAGTTTCTTGCCGAAGATCGGCGGCAGGATGGAGGCGGCCATGCTGCCGAAGAATATGACCGCCCAGATGGTTATGAAGACGCCAAAGAACAGATTGTCCATGTCGATGGGCGGCTGCTCGTTGCGCTTTCCGCGCGCCTCCAGTTCCTCCGGATTGCCTTCCAGCACCATCACCATGTCGTCGACGGCTTTGGAAATGCCGCCGGAGAAATCGCCGGCGCGGAAGGCCGGCACCATGTCGTTTTCGATGATCAGCTTGGTGTGCAGGTCGGTCAGCGTGCCTTCCAGGCCGTAGCCGACCTCGATGCGCATCTTGCGATCGTTCGGCGCCACCAAAAGCAGCACGCCATTGTTTTCCTTTGCCTGGCCAAGTTTCCAGAACCGGAACAGCCGGTTGGCGTAGGGTTCGATCTCCTCGCCATCGAGACTGGGGATGGTGGCGACGACGATCTGATCGGACCCTTTGGCCTCGAGGGCGGCAAGTTTTTGGGTGAGTGCGGCTTTGGTGCCGGCATCGATGATGCCGGCATTGTCGACGACACGGCCGGTCAGCGCCGGGAGATCGGCAGCGAAGGCGGTGAGGGGAAGGAAGAGGATGCTGGCAAGAAGGCAAAGAAGGGTGAGGTAAGCGCGAGGCCCCCCTCTCTGTCCTGCCGGACATCTCCCCCTCAAGGGGGGAGATTGGCAGTTTCGAGCGCGTCGCTCATCCTTTTGCGTCGGTGATTGGCGAAGGCCAGCGTGACGTCCAATCTCCCCCCTTGAGGGGGAGATGTCCGGCAGGACAGAGAGGGGTGTTTGCACGCCAGCAGTCCGTCTTTTCGCGGGATTGTCTTGCGACGACAGTCGCCGTTCACCCGCCCTGCTTCGTGCCGAAATCGACCTTCGGCGGCTGCATCTTGTCTTCGTCGACGGTGAAATTGGCGAAGGGCTCGTTGCTGCGGAACCAGAAGGTTGCCCACAGCACCGACGGGAAGGTCTTCAGCGTCAGATTGTAGTCCTTCACCGCCAGGATGTAGTCGCGCCGCGCCACCGCGATGCGGTTTTCGGTGCCTTCGAGCTGCGCCTGCAGCGCCAGGAAATTCTGGTTGGCCTTGAGGTCGGGATAGGCCTCCGACACCGCAATCAGCCGCGACAGCGCGCTGGTCAGCCCTGACTGGGCATCCTGGAACTTCTTCAGCGCTTCGGGATCCTTCAGCGTTTCCGGCGTCACCGTGATCTGCGTCGCCTTGGCGCGCGCCTCGACCACCGCATCGAGCGTATCCTTTTCATGCGCCGCGTAGCCCTTGACCGTCTCGACCAGGTTGGGAATGAGGTCGGAGCGGCGCTGGTATTGGTTCAGCACCTCGCTCCAGGCCGCCTTGGCGTTTTCTTCCGCTGTCGGGATGGTGTTGTAACCGCAGCCGGCAAGCAGCGGCAGCACGATGGCCATCATCAGCACGGCCGGCAAATTGCAGAAGGGGAAGGCAAGGCGCTGGGCAATCATGGTGTGGTCCCTCGACAGAAAGTTGCATGCGAAGCATTAGCACAATCCGCGCTCAAGAAAATGTCTGCGGCTGGCGCCCACTCATGCGCTCGCCAGGCCCTGTGATTGACCGCGCGAACGCGATATGGTCGCCGCGAAACAGGACGGGATCATGGCGGAACGCCGCGACGAAGACAGCGAATCGCGCCGCATTCTCGAGCGCGTGGCGAACGAGGGCGGCCTTGGCGGCGCGTCATTGGTGTCGCAGGTCGCGAAAAGCGCGCGCGATCACGTCACCGCCGCTGAAGCCGATCGCTCCGATCCGATCGAGGTCTGGGGCACCCGCATCGGCCGCGCACTTGGTCTCATTGTCGCTCTCGGCCTGTTGATCTGGCTCGTCTACTACGTCTCCCGGGGCAGCTAGGAATTTCAATGAACAGCGAAAAAGCCGACGCGCCGCGCGCGGTCATCGTCATTTCCAGCCATGTCGCCCGCGGCTCGGTCGGCAACCGCGCCGCCGTGTTTGCTCTGGAGACGCTGGGCTTTCCGGTCTGGGCGGTGCCGACGGTGATCCTGCCCTGGCATCCCGGCCACGGCCGCGCGACGCGCATCGTGCCGCCGCTCGACCAGTTCAAGGCGCTGATGGCCGATCTCGAACGCGCGCCATGGCTGGGTGAGGTCGGCGCCGTGCTGTCGGGCTATCTCGGCGAGGCCGGCCAGGCCGAGGCCGTTGCCTCGCTGGTTGCCGCGGTCAAGGCCAAGACGCCGGACGCGGTCTATATATGCGACCCGGTGATGGGCGATTCCGCCGGGCTGTACGTGCCCGAGCCGACGGCGGCTGCCATGCGCGACCGGCTGATGCCGATCGCCGACATCGCCACTCCCAACCGCTTCGAGCTGGAATGGATGGCGGGCGCGCCTTTGCCCGACCTGAAATCGGTGATCGCGGCGGCACTTCATGCCGGACCGCGCACCATGCTGGTGACATCGGCGCCGTCGATGATGACGGGCGGCACCGGCAATCTGCTGCTCGACGCCAGCCAGGCGCTGCTGGCCGAACACCGCCTGATCGACAAGCCGCCGAACGGGCTGGGCGACCTGACGGCCGCCGTCTACCTCGCCCGCATCCTGTCGGGACAGCCGCCGATCAAGGCGCTGCAGTCGACCACGGCGGCGGTCTACGAGATCCTGGCGCGCACCGCCAAACGCGGCGGCGACGAGTTGCAGCTCGAGACCGATGCGCAAAGCCTGTCGCACCCGATGGCGATGGTGCAGTTGCGCCATCTCACACACCCAGGGCGGGACCGCCGGGCGTGACATCCCGCAATGGTGTGCTTGTCGGCGTCGACGGCTGCAAGGCCGGCTGGATAGCCGTCCGCCGCGATCTGGATGCCGCGACCTCAGTCGGCGTCTTTCCTACCTTCGCGGCCCTGCTCGACGCTTTGCCAGCCGATGCGACAGTAGCCGTCGACATGCCGGTCGGCCTGCCGGACTTTTCGCAGAAAGGCGGTCGCGGACCCGAGGCGCTGGTGCGGCCGCTGCTGGGACAGCGCCAGTCCAGTGTCTTCTCTATCCCGTCCCGCGCGGCCCTGTACGCCGACACCAGCGACTTCACCACGGTCGAGGCCTGGTATGCAGCGCATCGCCGCGCCAGTGACGTGGCCAAGGCGACCTCCGATCCGCCGCGCGGCGTCTCGATCCAGGCCTTCGGCATCTTTGCCAAGATCCGCGAAATCGACGCGCTGCTGATCGCGCGGCCCGATTTGCGCGCCCGCGTCTACGAATCGCATCCGGAAGTCGCATTCTGCCGGCTGAACGGCGAAAAACCGATGACGCTGCCGAAGAAGGTCAAGGGCGCCGTCAACCCGGCCGGCATGGAAGAGCGCAAGGCGCTGCTGTGCCGCCACGGCTACGAAAAAGCCTTTCTCGACCAGCCGCCACCGAAAGGCGCAGCACCAGACGATTTCCTCGATGCGGCCGTAATGATGCTGATTGCCGCACGCATCGCCGGCGGCGAAGCAAAGCCGTTTCCCGACCCGCCGCTTGCCGACCGTTTCGGCATTCCCATCGCCATCTGGGCGTGAAGCAAGCCCGGAGCCATGCATGCCGCATGGCGATTTGCGACGGAGCCATCCGCAATTCGGCATTGCCCGCGACAGGCTTTTGCCGTTAGAGGCTTTTTTCAGAGTTAGGTCTGTCGAGATTCAGGTCAGGCCGAGTCGAGAATGGCTGATGCCGAGAACCGGAGCGGAGCGTACTCTAGTACGTGAGCACCGGAAGCGCAGGCATCGGCCATTCGCAGGCCGGCCTCACCTGAATATCGATGGACCGTGCCGCATCCAACCCGGAAAGGGTCTAGACGCCGCCCATGTCCCATCTCCCCGAACATCTGCTGAACGGCTACCGCAACTTCATGAACGGCCGCTATCTCACCGAGAGCGGACGCTATCGCGAGCTCGCCCGCGAGGGACAGGCGCCCGAAACCATGATCGTCGCCTGCTGCGATTCCCGCTCCGCGCCTGAAGCCATCTTCGACGCCGGTCCCGGTGAGCTCTTTGTGGTGCGCAACGTCGCCAATCTGGTGCCACCCTATGCGCCCGATGGCGAGTTCCACTCGACTTCGGCGGCGCTCGAATTCGCGGTGCAGAGCCTGAAGGTGAAAAACATCGTGGTCATGGGCCATGGCCGTTGCGGCGGCATCCGCGCGGCGCTCGACACCAATTCGGCGCCGCTGTCGCCAGGCGACTTCATCGGCAAATGGATGAGCCTGATTGCGCCGGCGGCCGAGACCGTGTCGTCCAGCACCATGATGACGGCCTCCGAACGGCAGACGGCGCTGGAGCGCATTTCGATCCGCTATTCGATCGCCAACCTGAGAACCTTCCCTTGCGTCTCAATCCTCGAGGGCAAGGGGCGTCTCGCCCTGCACGGCGCCTGGTTCGACATTTCGACCGGCGAACTCTGGGTGATGAACAAGGACACCGGCGACTTCGAGCGGCCGGATTTGGGGTAGCAGATATGCGGGATCGCCATTCGATCGTTTTCGCCGTGGCGGCGCTGCTGTTTTCGCTCACCCCTGCCCGCGCCGATGACGGCGCCATCATCGACCGCTGGTATTCGGCGCTGCTGGTCGCCGACCGCACCGAATTGTCGGACCTGCTCGCCGACGATGTCCGCATAAAACTCGACGATCTCGGCGTCGTGCAGTCGAAGCAGGAATTCATCGCCTCGATCGACGAGTGGAAAGGGGCCGTCGCCGGCGCCGCGATCCGGCATCGCATCGAAGAGAGCGAGGCCGGCGTCACCACGGTGATCGCCTGCTATGATTTCTCCAACAACGACATGCTGATGCAGGAGACGTTTGCCGTCACCGGCAACCGCATCACCGCCAGTTCGCAAGCAGCGATCGCGGAAAATTGCGACGGCTTCTAAGCAATTCCAGGAAAAGTGTGTGCGGTTTTCCGTCCGGAATTGCGCAAAACATATACCAGATCTTGAAGAACCGCGCTGTTGCGCCGGGCAAGGCAGCGCCCTACATCGGTCACCAGCCCACCTTGCTCGCAATCATCGAAAAGAGTTGCTCATGCCGTCTGCAAAAACCCTCGACCTTGCCGCCCATCCGCTGACCAAATGGCAGGGACCGCTCGGCCTGCCGGATTTCGCCAACATCGGCGACGACGATTTCTCTCCGGTGTTCGACGCAGCGCTCAAGGCGCATGAGGCCGAGATCGACGCGATCGCTGGCAACAAGGAGGCGCCGACCATCGACAACACGCTGGCGGCACTGGAGCTAGCCGGCGAGCCGCTCGACCATGTCTCGTCTATCTTCTGGTGCCGGGCCGGCGCCCACACCAACGATCAGATCCAGGCGCTGGAGCGCGAGATTTCGCCAAAGATGTCGAGGCATTTCTCGGCCATCTCGATGAACGAGAAACTGTTTGCCCGCATCGACGATCTCTACCAGCGCCGTGAGAGCCTGAAACTCGACGCCGAGACGCTGCGGGTGCTGGAAAAGACCTGGAAAGGCTTTGTCCGTTCAGGCGCCAAGCTCGATGCCGATGGCAAGAAGCGGCTGGCCAGCATCAGCGAGGAACTGTCCTCGCTTGGCACCACTTTCGGCCAGAACGTGCTGGCCGACGAGCGCGACTGGGCGCTGTTCCTTGACGAAGCAGACCTCGCCGGCCTGCCCGACTTCGTGAAGAGCTCGATGGCCGAGGCCGCCGAGACGCGCGGCCAGAAAGGCCGCTACGCCGTCACGCTGTCGCGCTCGATCTATGAGCCGTTCACCACCTTCTCCGAGCGCCGCGACCTGCGCGAAACCGCATTCCGCGCCTTCACCATGCGCGGGCAGAATGGCGGCGCCAGCGACAACACTGCCGTTGTGCGCGACATGCTGAAGCTGCGCGCCGAAAAGGCCAAGCTGCTCGGCTATGGCTCTTTCGCCGCGCTGAAGCTCGACGACACCATGGCCAAGACGCCCAAGGCCGTGCACGATTTGCTCGACCCCGTCTGGGAAAAGGCGCTGGAGAAGGCGGCGGCCGACCAGAAAGAGCTGGAGCGACTGGCGACAGAAGCCGGCAGCAACGAGGCCTTCGCCGCCTGGGACTGGCGCTATTACCAGGAGAAGTTGCGCGCGGAAAAATTCGCCTTCGACGAGGCTGAGCTGAAGCCATACCTGCAGCTCGACCGCGTCATCGACGCCTGTTTCGACGTTGCGACAAAACTGTTCGGCATCACTTTCGAGGAGAAGAAGGGCATTGCCGCCTGGCATCCCGACGCGCGCACTTTCGTGGTGAGGAATGCCGACGGCAGCGAGCGCGGCCTGTTCCTCGCCGACTATTTCGCCCGGTCCTCGAAGCGCTCCGGCGCCTGGATGAGTGCGCTGAAGTCCGGCTACAAGCTTGGCGATGGCTCGAAGCCGGTGATCTACAACATCATGAACTTCGCCAAACCGCCGGCCGGCGAAGCGGCCCTGCTGTCGGTCGATGAGGCCAAGACGCTGTTCCACGAATTCGGCCATGCCCTGCACGGCATGCTGACCGATGTCACCTGGCCGTCGGTCGCGGGCACCTCGGTCAGCCGCGATTTCGTCGAACTGCCCTCGCAGCTCTACGAGCACTGGCTGACGGTGCCGGCGGTGCTCGAAAAGCACGCCCTGCACGTCAAGACCGGCAAGCCGATGCCCAAGGCACTGCTCGACAAGATGCTGGCCGCCCGCACTTTTGGGGCCGGCTTCGCCACGGTCGAATTCACGGCGTCAGCGCTGATCGACATGGCTTATCACGCGAGTTCGGATGCGCCGGCCGAGCCGCTTCAGTTCGAAGCCGATACGCTGGAAAAGCTTGATATGCCTGACACGATCGCGATGCGTCACCGCACCCCGCATTTCGGTCATGTCTTCTCCGGCGACGGTTATTCAGCCGGCTACTATTCCTACATGTGGTCGGAAGTGCTCGACGCCGACGCCTTCGCCGCCTTCGAGGAGACCGGCGACCCCTTCAACCCGGCGCTGGCCGAAAGGTTGCGCAAGAACATCTATGCTGCCGGTGGGTCGAAGGACCCGGAGGAGCTCTACACGGCCTTCCGCGGCAAGATGCCTTCGCCGGAAGCGATGATGGTGAAGCGGGGGTTGGTGTGATTGGCTAATCCCCCCTCGTGTGGGGGTTGAGGAGAGGTCCGCGCAGCGGACGGAAAGCCAACTGCTTGGCTTTCCGAGCGACGAAAGCCGGCAGGCCAGAGGGGGGCGCTGTCCCGCCGACGTGTCAGTGACGGCAAGTGCGCCGTCAGAATTGCTTCGTACCATTCTATGAAGAGGAGGCGTCGCGTTCCTTCGCGCCCCCCTCTGCCCTGCCGGGCATCTCCCCCACTTGGGGGGAGATTGGCTGTTTCCACGGATCCTCCACCCTAGGCCATACCGGCCGCGTCAGCTTCTTGTAATCCGTCACCGCCGGATTGCTCGGATAGGAACTCGGCGCCGACAGATAAATGATCTCCGCTGCGATCGGTTCGAAGCCGGCGTAGAAATGGTTGGTCGACTTGATCAGCAAAATGTCCTTCGACATCGGATCGACGCCGATGTTGGAAAAAATGTCCGGCTCGAAGGTCTGCGTGCGGTTGGTGTTGAGGATGATGTCGACCTCGGTGCCTTCGATGCGCACCAGCGCCGTCGGCCCGAGCGTCACCCGGCTTGGCCCGAAACTCTGCCAGCCCTCCGAAACCGCCTTCAGCACCCGCACCTTCGCGTCGATTGGTTCGCCGGCCAGCGGACCGGCCTTGCCGCCGAAGCGCAGATCGATGACGGCGCCTTCACCCGCTGCCTGGCAGAAGGTGACGGCGATCGGGTCCCAGATCGTCGCCACGCCAATTTTGTCGAGGCCGCGCTCCAGCATGGCGCGCAGCACGACGGTGCCGTCGCCGGCGACGCCGCCGCCGGGGTTGTCCCAGATGTCGGCAATGACAACCGGCTTGGCTTGATTTTCCCGGCGAACGGCCAAAGCCCGCGCAATGCCGTCCGCGGTGTTCAGCATCGTCATCGCCGTCTTCTCGCGCATGGCGTAGAGCTCGCGCCCGAGCCTCTCCGCCAGCGCATCGCCCTTGGCCTTGTCATTGTCGGTGACGACCAGAATGCGCGTGCCCATTTCGGGCACGTCCGCCGCCATGAAGCCATGGATGACCGAGACCGACAGCACGCCATCCTTGCCGTGGAGCGCCTTGATGCGGTCGACGAAGGAGCGCATCGGCTCGCGGCTGGTCGGCAGCACCTGGATCATGCGGCAGTCGAAGGTCGAGATCACAGGCTTGATCTTTCCACGCGCGGCAGCCAGGCCAAGCTCGACCACATGCTCGCCGCGCTCATAGAAATCGGTGTGCGGGAATTCGAGAAAGTAGGCCATGATGTTGGATGCCGCCACGCGCTTCGGCGTCAGATGGCTGTGCGGATCGAGTTCCACCGCGACCACCACATCCGGCCCCACCATGGCGCGAACCCGTTCAAGCAGGTCGCCTTCGCAATCGTCATAACCTTGCGCCACCATGGCGCCGTGCAGGCCGAGGATGACGGCATCGACCGGCAGCGCCGCCTTCAGCTGGCCGAGAACCTCGTCGCGCAGCGCCTCAAAAGTCTGGCGCTGTACCAGGCCACCCGGTTCCGCCCAGGTGGCGGTGCCTTCAATGACGGTCAGCCCTTCGTCCGCCGCGCGCCGGCGCAGCGCGACCATAGGCGAGGAGCATAATGTCGGCGTGTCCGGATGCCTGCCCGGGCCTGCATAGAAGGCCATCTCGAACGACGCCCGGTCAGTTGGCACTGGCGAGAAGGTGTTGGTTTCCGTCGCCAGCGAGGCGGTGAAGATGCGCATGAAAACTCCGTAGAGACGCTAGGCTTTTGTTTGTCGCAATTCCTAGGGAAAACCGCCGCACACTTTTCCTGGAATTGCTTATTTGACCGCCCCGAGCGCCAGTCCGCGGACAAGATAGCGCTGCAGCCAGATGAACAGGATCGCCACCGGCAAGGTCGCCAGCAGCGTCGCCGCCATCACATGGTGCCATTCGATCGTGTAGCGGCCGGCGACCAGCGAAAACACCTGGATCGGCAGCGTGTAGCTTTCCTGGCTGCGCAGCATGGTGAGGGCGACGACGAACTCGTTCCAGGCGTTGATGAAGGTGAAGATGGCGGTGACAGCGATCGCCGGCAGGCAGAGCGGCAGGAACACCTTTCGCAGCGTCAGCCAGCGGCCGGCGCCCTCCATCCAGGCGGCTTCCTCGAGATCGCGCGGAATGGTGTCGAAATAGCTCTGCAGCATCCATACGGTGAAGGCGACGTTGAAGGCCATGTAGATGACGCCGAGTGCGGTCGTCGATTCGATCAGGCCCCAGGCCGCCATCAACCGGAACAGGCCGAGCACCAGCACGATCGGCGAGATCATTTGCGAGATCAGCAGGAACTGGCGGAAGGCGCCGTAACCGGCAAAGCGAAACCGCGACATCGCGTAGGCGGCAGGCACCGAGATCAGGATCGCGCCGGCCGTGGCGATGACCGAGACATAGAGCGAATTGGCCAGCGCCTGGCCAAACCCGGTCGCCACCCACATGTCGGCAAAATTCGACCAATGGAACTCGCTCGGCCACCATGTCGGCGACAGCACTTCCGCTCGCGGCTTGACCGCGGTCAGGAACATCACCGCGAACGGAAAAATCGTCACCACCAGCAGCGGCGACAGCAGCAGCCAGGCAATGATCGTGCGCTTCAGCTTGGACGTCATGTCCGCTGCTCCCGCATGGCCAGCCGCACATAGATTATAGTGAAGATCAAAAGGATGGCGAACATCAGCAGCGACACCGCCGACGCCTCTCCCAGCTTGCCGATGCGGAAAGCCAGTTTGTAGAGGTGCGTGACCAAAATGTCGGTCGAATTGGCCGGCCCGCCCTGCGTCATCACCCAGATGATCGGGAACGAGTTGAAGACGTAGATGGTGTTGAGCACGATGGCGATGTTGATGAACGGCTTCAGCAACGGAAAGGTGATCTCGCGGAATTGTTGCAGCGGCGTCGCCCCTTCGAGCGCCGCAGCCTCATAGAGGTCGTCGGGGATCGACGACAGGCCGCCGAGGAAGATCGTCGTCGTGAACGGGACCGTTACCAATATGCCGATCAGCACCTGCATCGGGAATGCCGTCTCGGCGCGCGCCAGCCACTGGATGTTTTCATGGATCAGGCCGAGCCCGATCAGCGCCGAGTTCAGCATGCCGCTTTCGCCGTTGAGCGCCCAGCGCCAGACCACCGCCGTCATCGTCAGCGACACCGCCCAGGGCAGCATGATGATGACGCGGGCAATGCCGCGGCCGTAGAAATCGGTGTTGAGGATCATCGCGACCGGCACCGACAAAAGCAGCGCACCGCCGACCACCAGCACGGTCCACAGGCCGGTGCGCCAGAGGGCTGCCAGGAAGTCGGGATCGGCGAGGAAGGCGGCGTAATTGGCGAAATTGTTGAAGTCGCGCAGCTGGCCGAAACGGCTGACATCATGCGTCGAAATCTGGATCAGGTCCCAGACCGGCCAGAAGATGACGACCGCCGCCAGCAGCAGGCTGGGCAAGGTCAGCAGATAGGGCAAGAAGCGATTTTGCATCGGCCGGTTTTGTACCGTGTTGGACATCAGTTGCGCTGGCACCCCAGCTCGGATCAATCTTGCATATCGGTCTAGAGCAGCGCTTCAGGATTTGAACCTCCTGCGGGCGTTTGCGCTGCCCGTCCTCCGCAGCGGCTGCGGAAGGCGGCCTTTCCTCTCCCCCATCGATCGGGGGAGAGGTGTCGAGCGAAGCTCGACGGAGTGGGGGTCGACTCCTGGGCGCAAAGCAAGACGATGCTTGCGCCTAGTGCCCTTGTGTCCTGTTCACGGCGAAGGTGGTTCCCCCACTCCGTCTCGGCTTCGCCGAGCCACCTCTCCCCCCTCCGGAGGGAGAGGAAAAGTGGCGCGCCCCGATCTTTAGGGGCGCGCCGGGCGCAGGGAGATACGCCCTATTTCTTCAGCACCGCGTTGGCCTTGTCAGCCGCTTCCTTCAAGCCTGCCTCGGGGTCGCCGCCGAGATAGATTTTCTGCATGGCATCCGAGGTGATCTGGGCGACTTCTTCCCAGCCCGGAATGACCGGCGCGAAGCGGGCGTCGGGCAGAAGCGCGGTGAAGGCGGCCAGATCGGCGTTGTTGACGTAGTAGTCCATCTTGGCCTCTTCCTTGTTCACCGGCAGGAAGCCTTCGCCTTGCGTGAACTTGGCGCGCTGTTCGGTGGTGAACAGGAAGTCGAGCAGCTTCCAGGCCTCATCCTTGTTCTTGGAATTCTTGAACATGATGATGGAATCGGTGACGCCGTAGGTGCCGCGCGCACCGCTCGGACCGGCTGGGATCGCGGCCACGCCATATTTCAGGTTCGGCGCCTCGTCCTTGATCTGGTTGGACAGGAAGGGGGCAGTGATCATCATGCCGACCTTGCCCTGCTTGAACAGGTTCTGCACATCCTCGCGGTTGTTGGAGGTGACGCCCGGCTCGGTCAGCCCTTCATCGATCATCGACTTGTAGAGCTTGGCGGCTTCAAGCGCGCCGGGCGTGCTGAGGCCCGACGAACCGTCCTTGTTGAGGATCTCGGTGCCTTGCGACCACATCGCATAGTAGTAGTAGACGTCGGTCTCGATCTCCTTGCCCTGCAGGCCGAAGCCGAACGTGCCGGTGCCCAGCGCCTTGATCTTGCGCGCGTCTTCCTGCAGCTCTGTCCAGGTTGCCGGCGGGTTGGCGATGCCGGCCTTCTCGAACAGTTCCTTGTTGTAGTACATGGCCCGCGCCGAAGCGGCGATCGGCAGGCCGTAGGTCTTGCCGTCCATGATCGAGGGCGACAGGAAGGTGTCGATGAAACGGTCCTTGAAGTCGGGTTTGATGTAGCCGTCGAGCGGCTCGGCGACATCCTGCTGGACGAAATCGATCAGCCAGCGCGTGCCGATGATGGAGAGATCGGCATTGGTGCCGGCGGTGATGTCGGTGGTCAGCTTCTGCAGCAGCACCTCCCACGGCACCACTTCGAACTTGACGGTGATGCCCGGGTTGGCGGCTTCGAATTCCTTCTTCACCGCTTCGAAATACGGTCCGGTCTTGGCGCTGTATTCGGCGACGGTGACGCGCACTTCGCCGGCGTCCGCCTGCGCCGTCAGCGCCAGCATGCTCATTCCGGCCATCAGGCCTATGGTCCATTTCGCAAGCGTCATATGATCTCTCCCATTTGGTGCGGGCCTGCGCTTTTGCGGCTTTCAGGCGGCACAAGCTTTATGTGACTTTCCTACATTATCCATCATTTCGCCCTGCGCAAGCGGATTTTCCTGTTGCTTAATTACATTTCTTAAAATAGCGTTTTCCGACTATCGTAGACCCCGGGGAGACGCGCAGGGTGGTTTCAAAGGCCGAATTTGCAGGCAAGACTGCGCTGGTGACCGGCGCCGGCGGCGGCCTCGGCTCAGCCATCGTGGCGCTGCTGGCGGAACGCGGCGCACGGGTGATCGGCTGTGACCAGTCGCAAGACCAGCTTGGCAGTCCGCATCTGGCCTCGCGCCATGTCTTCGACCTCCTCGACCGGGCCTCCATCGAAGCAGCGATGCCGGCGATCCTTGAGAAGGACGGCGTCCCCGACATCCTGATCAACAATGCCGGCTGGACCCGCGCCGAGACGCTTGCAGCATTAACCCCCGACAAGATCGAGCACGAGCTCGACCTCAATCTGACCGGGGTGATGCTGTTCGCCGATCCGCTGATCAAGGCGATGGCCGCCCGTGGCTCGGGCAGCGTCGTCTTCATCTCCTCGGTCAACGCCATCGCGCATTTCGGCAACCCGGCCTATGCCGCGGCCAAGGCCGGCATCAACGCCTATGCGAAATCGGTCGCGGTCGAGCTCGGCCGCAGCGGCCTGCGCGCCAACGTCGTCTGCCCCGGCTCGATCCGCACCGCCGCCTGGGACCATCGCCTGGCCAAGAACCCTGATATTCTCGGCAAGCTGCAGCGGCTCTATCCGCTCGGCCGCATCGTCGACGCCACGGAAGTGGCCGAAGCGGTGGCCTTCCTTGCCTCGGAGCGAGCATCGGGCATAACGGGCGCGGTGGTGCCGGTCGACGCCGGACTGACCGCCGGCTTCTTGCCTTTCATCGACGATATTTTGGGAGCCTGACCATGACCGATGTCGAGTTCCGCGACCTGTCGAAATCGTTCGGACGCCACAAGATCCTCGAGAACATCAGCCTCGACATCAAAAGCGGCGAGTTCGTCGTGTTGGTCGGCCCTTCCGGCTGCGGCAAGTCGACCTTGCTGCGCATGCTGGCCGGACTGGAGCCGATCACCTCGGGCGACCTCCTGATCGGCGGCGTGCGCGCCAACGATTTGCCGCCGCAGCAGCGCAACATTGCGATGGTCTTCCAGTCCTACGCGCTGTTTCCGCACCTGAAGGCGGCAGACAATATCGGCTTCGGTCCAAAGATCCGCGGCGAGGCACGCCCGGCCATCGATGAGAAGGTCAGGAAGGCGTCGGGCATCCTCAACCTGTTCTCCTATCTCGACCGCTATCCCCGGGAGCTGTCGGGCGGCCAGCGCCAGCGCGTCGCCATGGGCCGCGCCATCGTGCGCGAACCCTCGGTGTTCCTGTTCGACGAGCCGCTCAGCAACCTCGACGCTCAGCTACGCGTGCAGATGCGCACCGAGATCAAGGCGCTGCACCAGCGGCTGAAATCGACCATCGTCTACGTCACCCACGACCAGATCGAGGCCATGACCATGGCCGACCGCATCGTGGTGATGGACCGCGGCAAGATCCAGCAGGTCGGCGCGCCGCTGGAACTCTACGACCGTCCCGCCAACAAATTCGTCGCCTCCTTCATCGGCTCGCCGTCGATGAGCTTTGTCTCCGGAGCGCTGAAGACCACACCCGAGAAAAGCTGGTTCGAATCGGCCGGCGGCGGACGTCTCGCGCTCGACGGCAAGACGGTGCCGCCAGGCAGCACGGTCGAGGCCGGCATCCGGCCCGAACACTTCGTCATCGGCGAGGCCGCCGACGCCATGGCGATCAAGGTCGATGTCGTCGAGCCGACCGGCTCGGAAACCCATATCTATGGTGCCATCGGCACTGATACGGTGCGCGCCGTGTTCCGCGACCGGGTGCAGGTGAAACCGGGCGAACTGCTGCCGGTCTCGGTCGCGCCGGCCAACATCCACCTGTTCGACAAGGCCACGGGCCTGCCGCTATGAAGGCGCCATGAAAACGAAACCCCAGAGATGAAAACGCCGGCCGACATCATCACGCGCCTGCAATTGATGTCGCAGGACGGCACCAAATCGGACCGCCGCCTGGCCGGCCTTGTTCTGTCCGACCTCGATTTTGCCTCCAAGGCGGCAATCTCGGAGATTGCCGCGCGTGTCGGCGTCAGCGAGCCGACTGTCACCCGCTTCTGCCGCAATCTCGGCTGCGAAGGCCTGCGCGATTTCAAATTCTATCTGGCGCAGGCGATCGCCATTGGCGGCCAGTATCTGTCGCCCGAGCCGCTCAGCCGCGACGCCCGCGAGCAGCGCATCGCGACCGCCATCACCGAAGCGGCGATCGCCGCCATCCAGCGCGCCAGCGAAAACCTCGACATGAAGACGCTTGTTGGCGTCGCCGCGCGCATCGTCAATTCGGGCAATGTGCTGTGCATCGGCTCCGGCGGCATTTCCTCGATGATGGCGACGGAGATGCAGAACCGGCTGTTTCGGCTGGGCGTGCCGGTGCTGGCGCAGGTCGACGGGCAATTGCAGCGCATGTATGCCGCCGTCGCCACTTCGGAGACGACGCTGATCGCCTTCTCCGTCTCCGGCTATGCGCGCTCGGTCATCGACGCGGTGCAGGTCGCCCAGCAATATGGCGCCACCACCATCGCCATCACACCGCCGGACTCAGCACTTGCCAAAGCCGCCGACACCGTCATCCAGTTCCAGTCGCTGGAAGACGGCAACATCTACAAACCGACCTCGTCGCGCTATGCGCTGCTGTCGATCGTCGACATGATCGTCACCTCAGTCGCCGAGACGCGCGGGCCCAGGGTTCTTGAAAACCTGCGCCGCATCAAGCAGAGCGTGAACACGCTGAAGGTAGATGATCCGAAGTTGCCACTGGGGGATTGAGGGGCGACGCCGAAGCTGCCAATCTCCCCCCTCGTGGGGGAGATGTCCGGCAGGACAGAGGGGGGGCGCTGTCCCGCCGACAGCTCAAGGCCTGCATGCCGCGACGCTGGATCTTCGATCAGCCGCCGAGCGCTTCAACGCGCCGCGCCAGCAACGCTGGATCACCCGCGACACGCAATGTCTTCAGCCGTGAAGTAGCTCCCGCCACGACAGACGCCGCCGATACCGGCACGCCGAGAGCCTTGGCCACCAGCCGCTCCAGCGCCGCATTGGCCGCGCCATTCTCCGGCACGGCGCGCACGCGGGCTTTGAGGTGGCAGCGCCCGTCGGCCGCTGTCTCCACGCCTTCGAGCCTGTCCACCGCTGCCTTGGGCGTCAACCGCACGAACAGGTCGATACCGTCGTCACGCAGGCGAAACGGCGTCACCGGGGACTTAAAGGAACAGCGACCTGACCGTGCTGTCGAGAAAGCGCTCCAGGAAGAACAGGATCACCAGCACGACGATCGGCGAAATGTCGACGCCGCCGAGATCGGGCATATAGCGGCGGATCGGCCGGTAGACCGGTTCGGTCAGCCGGTACAGCATGTTGCCGACGCTGCCGACAAACTGGTTTCGCGTGTTGACGACGTTGAATGCATACAGCCAGGAAAAGATCGCCGACAGGATGACGATCCATCCATAAATGCTCAGCGCGTAGATCAGCGTATCGATAACCGCGTTCATTCGAGGCTCCGTTGAATTGCGCGACATGTAGCCATTGCATGCCGAACCGGCAAGGCCCGCGTTCTGCCGCATGCCGGCAGGCTATAGCCGCCAGCTCGGCGTTTCGGCAAAACCGCGCCTTGACAGGAAAGCGCAGCCTTCGATAAATGCGCCATCCGCTGGACGGGGCTGTAGCTCAGCTGGGAGAGCGCGTCGTTCGCAATGACGAGGTCAGGAGTTCGATCCTCCTCAGCTCCACCAGCGGAATTTTCCACTCCTTGCTCGTCCGGAAAAGCGCATCGCGCTTTCCCTGAGGAATTGCGTCAAAGCCCCAGCCTGGAAGCGAGATAGGGCGCGAGCGCGAGCGAATAGGTGGCCGTCAAATGACCATTGTCGCGCCAGACGATCATATTACCGACAACCGCCGCGCATAGGTCCGGCCCGCATATGGCGTCGGTCATATCGACGACGCGGACGTTTTTCTGACCCTCTGCGGCGACCGCCAACACGTCGTTGAGCTCGGCATCGCTTCTTTTGGTGAAGCATTTTGCAGGCGTGGCGCTCAGGCAATCGCCGGGCTCGAATTGCATCAAGGGCGTGTTGCGGATGACGATGATCCGGGAGCCCGCTTGCGTCAGTCTGCCCCAGACGTCGCGCAGCCCCTCGATCATCAGGTCATCCGGAACCGATCCGGCATTGGACTGGCTGGTGATGACGGCGAGCGGCCTGAGCTTTAGAATCTCAGCCAGCACTTTCTCCCGCCACTCGTAGCAAGATGGATACGGCTTGCCGTCCGACATGGTGGGCGCACGCGCGAATGCGCAGGCGGCTTTCGTGAAAGAAACCAGTTTGAACTTCCGGTCCTTGGCGATCTTGTTCAGGGCCGAACCCCATTGGGCAGCGTGAGAATCGCCCACGAGGACGATGGTTTGCGTGCCGGCGGGGTCGCCCAGCACGCATCCCACCGGTTTGGCGCCTCTCAGGTTCTGGTGACATCCGGCTGCGAACAAGCCCGACACGTCCCGCCTTAGCCGGGCCAGCGGCGGCAGCAGGTCCACACCGTCCGGAACCGCCGCGCCGGTCAGCAAAGCGGCAGGCCCGGGATAGGCAGGCGTGCCGATCAGCGTAATGTCGGTGCGTTGCGTCGTCACGAAATGCAGCAGCCCCTCGGACGCCGCCACGCATGCCAGGACCGCGATGGTGCCGTATCCCAGCGGCTTCCACCACGCGCCGCCTCGGGACTGCCTATAGGGTTGTTCGACATAACGATAAGACAGGTCCGACAGCACCAGGATCACCGCCATCAGGCCGACACCACTGGCAAATGTCAGCGAATAGCCCTGCCCCAGGAAGAATGTGATCAGCGGCCAATGCCAGAGATAGATCGAGTAGGACCGATCGCCGATGAAGCGAAGCGGCCACAAATCGAGCCCATGAAACCGGCCGACTTGGACTTCTCCAGCCAGGATGACCAGCACGGTGGCCAGGGTTGGCAGCAACGCGCTGGCGCCGGGAAATGGCGTTGTTGCGGAAAACAGCAAGGCGGAGGCAAGGATGCCCACGATGCCGGCTATCGCCAGCAGCCGGCTTGCACCCGCGCCCAATCGAAACCGGTGCTCGCCAAGCACCAGCAGGCCGCCCAGCGCCAATTCCCACAGGCGCGTATGGCTGACGAAATAGGCTTGCGCCGGGTCTGTTTTCGTCAGGACAATCGACGCGACCAGCGATGCAGCGAAAACGAGCGACAATGTCATCGCCAGGCATCGTCTCAGGGAGAGCTGCCATCGCCGCGCCAGCCAGATCACACCGATCATGAGCACCGGCCAGACGATGTAGAACTGCTCTTCGATGGAAAGCGACCAGTAGTGCTGCACCGGCGTCGGCAGATTGTCGGCGTCGAGATAGCTGACAGCCTGATGGGCCAGACGCCAGTTCTCGACATAGAGCGCGCTGGCCAGGATCTGCTTGGCGGTTTCCTCCCAACGCGCCTTGGAAATGAACAGCAGCGTGCCGAGCAGCGTCACCAGAAGCACCAGGATCGCTGCCGGCAAAAGCCTGCGTATCCGTCGCGAGTAGAATTCTATCAGCGAGACGCGGCCGTCGCGCAGCGCCATCTGCGCCAGCAGGCCGGTGATCAGGTAGCCCGAGATGACGAAAAAGACGTCGACGCCGATATAGCCGCCGGGAAGAGCATAGGGCCACAGGTGAAAGATGACGACCAGAGCGACGGCCAGTCCGCGCAACCCTTGTATTTCGGGTCGAAACCGACGTCCCTGATTAATTGTCACCTGATGTTCCCAGAAATAGTTCACCGGCCTGAACCCGTAGGGGCAATCCGGCCATATGGCCCACTTCTGGGCACGTCGACAATCTCGTCAAAGCCCCGCCTTGGCTGCGAGATAGGGCGCCAGGGCAAGCGAATAGCTGGCCGTCAGATGATGATTGTCCCGCCACACGATGATGTTGCCGACGACTGCCGGGCAAAGTTGCGGCCCGCATATGGCATCGATCATGTCGATGGCGCGCACATTTTTCTGGCCCTCCGCGGCCAGCGCCAACACGTCGCTCCGCTCAATGTCGCTGAGCTTGGTAACGCATTTCGTTGGTGTTGCGCTCAGGCAGTCGCCTGGATCGAATTTCATATAGGGCGTATTGCGGATGGCGACGATTTGCGAGCCGGCGTCCGTCAGCCTGCTCCAGAGACCTCGAAGCCCCTCGATCATTTTGTCTTGTGGGATCGATCCGTAGTTGGACTGGCTGGTGAAGACCAGATCCGGCTTCAGCTTGAGTATCTCGACGAGCACCTTTTCGGGCCATTGCGCGCACAAGACGTTGGGTTTGCCATCCGCCATGGTGGCCACGCGGCTGAACGGGCAGGCCGACTTTGTAAAGCTGACCAGTTTGAAGTTGCGGTCCTTGGCGATCTTGTCCAGAGCCGGCACCCACTGGGCTGCGTGAGAATCTCCGACCAAGACCATGGTTTTCGCCCCCGCCGGATCGCCGAGAGTGCAGTTTTTGGGCTCCGAGCTTTCCTCCTGATGACACTTCGAAACGTACACAACCGGCACGTCTCGTCTCAGCCGGGCCAGCGGTGGGAGAAAGTCCACGCCGTCCGGAACCGCAGCGCCGGAGACGAGAGCGGCAGGTCCAGGATAGGAAGGCGTGCCGATCAGTGCGGTGTCGATCCGTTCGGTTTTCAGAAAAAGCAGTAGGCTGCCGGATGCTATCACACAGGTCAGAACCGCTGCGGTGCCATATCCCAATGGCTTCCACCACGCACTGGTTCTGGCTTGCCGATAGCGCTGCTCGACATATCGATAGGACAGATCCGACAGAGCCAGGATCACAGCAATCAGGCCGAAACCGCTGGCAAGCGTCAGCGAATAGCCCTGCGCGAGAAAGATCGTGATCAGCGGCCAATGCCAGAGATAGATCGAGTAGGAGCGATCGCCGATGAAACGGAGTGGCCACGAATCCAGACCATGAAACCGGCCGACTTCAACCTCGCCGGCCAGGATAATGAGCGCGGTGGCCACGGTCGGCAGCAGCGCGCTGGCGCCAGGAAATGGCGTTGTCGCGGAAAACAGCAAGGCAGACGCAAGGATGCCTGCGATGCCGGCTATCGCCAGCCACTGTCTAGTGAGGATCGTCAGTCGAAACCGCTGTTCGGTCAGCACCAGCAGACCACCCAGCGCCAATTCCCACAGGCGGGTGTGGCTGACGAAATAGGCTTGGGCAGGGCCCGTCGCCGTCAAGACGACGGAGGCAAGCAGCGACGCAACGAAAATAAGCGATAACGCCCCGATCAGGCAGGCCCTCAGGGGGAGGCCACGGCGACGCGACAGCCAGGTCACGCCGATCATGACCAACGGCCAGACGATGTAGAACTGCTCTTCGATGGAAAGCGACCAGTAATGCTGCACCGGGCTCGGCAAAGTGTCAGCCTCGAGATAGCTGACGGAGACCGCGGCCAGCCGCCAGTTCTCGACATAGAGCGCGCTCGCCAGGATCTGGTTGCCTATTTCCTCCCAGCGCGCCTTTGAGACGAAAAGCAGCGTGCCGAGCAGCGCCATCAACAGCACCAGGGTCGCCGCCGGTAACAGCCGTCGCACCCGTCGCGAATAGAATTCGATGAGCGAAATCCGGCCATCGCGCAGCGCCATCTGCGCCAGCAGGCCGGTGATCAGATAGCCCGAGATGACGAAAAATACGTCGACGCCGACATAGCCGCCGGGAAGAACATTGGGCCACAGATGGTAAATGACGACCATGGCGACGGCCAGTCCGCGCAAGCCCTGTATTTCGGGCCGAAGCCGACGTTGCTGATCGATTGTCACGGGAGATTCCTGGTTGTTTCCGCCGGCCTGAATCCATAGGGCATTCCGGCCATCATCTTCTTAAGGGCAGAGATCGGCGCGGCAAAGAGCCGATCGTGGCAGCTCATTCTCTTTCCGTCTTCAGCCCGCTCACCAGCGTGTCGACGAAACCCAGCAGCTCGCTTTCGAGGTCGGTGGGCGCGAGGCCGATAAACCGGTCCTCGAGCGAGATGGCGACGATGCCGTGGACGGCGGAAAACAGGGTGCGTGCGCGGGCCAGCAAATCGTGCGATCCCACCGTTGGCAGCAACTGGGCAAGCGGCTCGACCAGATGCTGGATCAGCACCGCATGTTCAGCCAGATGCCATTCGGGCACCGGCACACCGGGCGCCATGCGGTGTTCGAACAGCGCTTTCCACGCCATGCGGTTGTCGCGGGCGAAGCCGAGATAGGCTTTGGCCAGCGCCTTCAGCCTGGCTCTCGGCTCAGCGGCGCCCGTCTCTTCCTGTTCCAAGGCCGCCCCCAGCCGCGCCAGCGTGATCGAATTGACGTGCAGGATGAGCTCGTCGAGGTCGGCGAAGGCTGTATAGAGCGCACCCAGCGCGCAGCCGGCATCGGCCGTGATGTCGCGTGCGCGCAGCCCGGCGAGCCCCGAAGCTTGAATGCGCGCCTGCGCGGCCTCGATCAGCCTGCCCCTGAGATCCTCGCGTTTGGCGTCCCGTTTTGCCGTCATTAACCATCCTTATCCAAAATTTATGAACATCGTTCATTTTTCTCTTGAACGCCGTTCACGATGTGTTACGTTGCATTCGTGAACAACGTTCATAGAGGAGAAACGGGAATGTTGAAACAGTTTTTTGCTCTCGTCCGCGGCCGCAGCTACGAAGCCGCCGAGACTGTCGTCGACCGCAACGCCCTTGTGATCCTGCGCCAGCAGATCCGCGATTGCGCCGATGCGATTGCCGCTGCCCGCCGGGCCGTCGCCATTGCCATCGCCCAGAACGAACAGGAAGTCGTGCAGTTCAAGAAGCTGGTCGTCCGCATCGACGATCTGGAGAAGCGCACCATCGCCGCGATCGAGCAGGGACAGAATGAACTGGCCCGCGAGGCCGCCGAAACCATCGCCATGCTGGAAGCCGAACGCGACGCTTCCAGCGAGGCGCAGAAAAGCTTCAGCACCGAGATCGAGCGGCTGAAGCGGATCATTCGCGTCTCTGAAATGCGCCTGCGCGAATTGCAGCGCGGCCAGCGCATCGTGGCCGCCGTCGACTCGACCCAGCGCCTGCGCGAAAGCGCGCCCGGCTCCAGCCTCTCGGCGCTCAAGGACGCCGAGGAGACGCTGCTGCGCCTGCGCACGCGGCAAAAGCAGATCGACGCCACGGCAGCCGCCATGGCCGAGATGGAGCAGTCGGGCGATCCGGCCGCGGTCTCGGAAAAGCTCGCGGCCGCCGGCTGCGGCGCGCCGCTGAGAAGCAGCGCCGACGACGTGCTCGAACGGCTCGCAGCCAGGATGGCCAAGCCAGCCTGATGTTGGACGGCCTGATCATACCAGCTCGATTGTATCCAGCCTGAAACAGACAAACACCCAACCAACCTAACCCTGAAACGAAAGGACCATACCAATGACCCCCAACACCTACGCACCCAAGGACTCAAGCGCCTGGAAGACCTTCACCATGGCCAGTTTCGCCGTTGCCGCCACGATGATGGCCGGCGGCATCTACTTCATGGAGGCAAGCTTCGCCGCCAAGGGGTTCTATGCCATGGCCGCCATCATGCTCGTGCACACCTCGATCACCATCACCAAGACGCTGCGCGACTCGGAAGAGGCAAGCCGCTTCATCAACCGGCTGGAAGACGCCAAGACCGAGAAATTGCTGATGGAAGTCAGCCGCAGTAACGAAGTGTAATCGGGTTCCCGCTAAACAAGGCTCAAACCGCGCAAGACCGCTGATCAATCCAGACAGGATTTTCGACGGTCTTGCCCAATGGAAGTCGCCGCTATGGAAATCGCTCCGATCAACCGTCCCACAGCTCATCTGATGACGTCCCGGCGCTTTGCGCCTTTGTTCTGGACGCAGTTCCTGTCCGCCTTCAATGACAATTTCCTCAAGAACACGCTGGTGTTCCTTATTCTGTTCACGCTGGCGGCGGACCAGGCGGCATCCCTGGTCACCCTGGCGGGCGCCGTCTTCATGGCGCCCTTCCTGCTTCTGTCCGCCCTTGGCGGCGAGATCGCCGACCGCTTCGACAAGGCCCTCATCGCCAAGCGTCTGAAGTTCGCCGAGATCGCCGCGGCGGGCGTTTCCGTCGTCGGCATCGCGCTGTCGTCCATTCCCGTGCTGATGGTGGCGCTGTTGATGTTCGGCATCATCTCGGCGCTGTTCGGGCCGATCAAATACGGCATCCTGCCCGACCACCTCGAGCGCAAGGAACTGCCCAAGGCCAACGCCTGGATCGAGTCCGCCACCTTTGCCGCCATCCTCGGCGGCACCATTGCCGGCGGCGTCGTTTCGGCCGATGGCATCGGCGTCGCGGTGTTCGGACCGATCATGATGGCGCTCGCCATCGGCTGCTGGCTCGTCAGCCGCTACATCCCATCCACCGGTTCGGCTGCACCCGACCTCGTCATCGACAAGAACATCTTCCGCTCGACCTGGCGTCAGGTCGCCGAATTGCGCACCGACATGCGCATCTGGCGCGCCGGCCTGATGACGTCGTGGTTCTGGCTGATCGGCGCCATCGTGCTGTCGATCCTGCCGACGCTGATCAAGGATTCGCTCGGCGGCAACGAAATGGCGGTCACCGTCTATCTCGCCGTCTTCGCCGTCTCGATCGCCATCGGCTCGGCCATCGCCGCCTGGATGTCGCAGGGCCGCATCGTGCTGTTGCCGGCGCCGGTCGGCACGGCGCTGCTGGCGCTGTTCGGCCTGCATCTCGCCTGGACCATTTCAAGCATGACGCCTTCGCCGGCGGCCGAAACCCTCGGCGCATTCTTCGCCGGCCCGAACACCATCCGGGTCGCGATCGACCTCGCCGGCATGGCTATTGCCGCCGCCTTCCTGGTGGTGCCGACCTTCGCCGCCGTGCAGGCCTGGTCGCCCGAGGCGCGCCGTGCCCGTGTCGTTGCGGCGGTCAGCATCGTCAATGCCGGCTTCATGACGGTCGGCGGCATTGTCGTCGCCGTGATCCAGACGAAAGTCTCCACCGGCGGCATTCTGTTCGGCCTCGCCGCGGCCAATGCGATTGCTGCCTGGCTGATGCTGAAATTCCTGCCGACCAATCCCTTCCGCGATTTCGTCTCCATTCTGTTCCGCGCCTTCCTGCGCCTGGAGGTCGAGGGCATGGACAACCTCAAGGCGGCCGGCAAGGCGCCGATCCTGGCGCTCAACCATGTCAGCTTCCTCGACGGTCCGCTGGCGCTGACGCTGACCGATGAAGAGCCGGTCTTCGCCATCGACTACTTCATCGCCCAGGCCTGGTGGATGAAGCCGTTCATGAAACTTGCCCGCGCTTTGCCGCTCAATCCAGCCAAGCCGATGTCCACCCGCACGCTGATCAAGGTCGTGCAGGGCGGCGATCCGCTGGTCATCTTTCCGGAAGGCCGCATCACTGTCACCGGCGGCCTGATGAAGGTCTATGACGGCGCCGCCATGGTCGCCGACAAGACCGGCTCGATGGTCGTGCCGGTGCGCATCGACGGGCTTGAGAAGACCTACTTCTCGCGGCTGAGCTCGCAGCATGTGCGCCGCCGGCTGTTCCCGAAGGTCAAGGTAACCATTCTGGAGCCGGTCAAGCTCGAAGTGCCGCAGGAGTTGAAGGGCCGCAAGCGCCGCGCCGCGGCGGGTTCCGCCCTCTACCAGGTGATGTCGGATCTCGTCTTCCGCACCCAGGACATCGACAAGACCGTGCTGGAAAAGATCATCCAGACCGCCAACGAACGCGGCATGGGTGAACTCGCCGTCGAGGATCCGGTCACCGGTTCGCTGACCTACGGCAAGCTTTTGACGGCCGCCGCCGTGCTCGGCGAGAAGTTCCAGAACATGTATGCCGACCAGCAGACGCTGGGCGTCATGCTGCCCAACGCCAACGGCGCCTGCGCCGCCCTGCTTGGCGTCATGTCGGCCGGCAAGGTGCCGGCGATGATGAACTTCACCGCGGGTGCGGCCAACATCCTGTCAGCCTGCAAGGCGGCCGAAGTGAAGACCGTGCTCACCTCTCGCGCCTTCGTCGAACAGGCAAAGCTCGGTGCTGTGGTCGAGGAACTCGGCCGTTCGGTGAACATCGTCTGGCTTGACGATCTCAGGAAGACCATCAGCCTGAGGGAAAAGCTGCTCGGCCTGCTGCGCAAGTCGACGCCGCGCGCCAAGCGCATGCCCGACGATCCGGCGGTGATCCTGTTCACCTCGGGTTCGGAAGGCACGCCCAAGGGCGTCGTGTTGACCCACCGCAACATCCTGGCCAATGCCGCCCAGGCGGCGTCGCGCATCGACTTCCATTCGGGCGACAAGGTGTTCAACGTGCTGCCGATCTTCCATTCCTTCGGCATGACGGCGGGCACGGTGCTGCCGCTGATTTCGGGCGTACCGGTCTATTTCTACCCCTCGCCGCTGCACTACCGCATCGTGCCGGAACTGATCTACGCCTCCAACGCGACGATCATCTTCGGCACCGACACCTTCCTGTCGGGCTATGCGCGCACGGCGCACCCCTACGACTTCCGCTCGATACGCTATTGTTTTGCCGGCGCTGAACCGGTCAAGGCAGCGACGCGCATGACCTATATGGAGAAGTTCGGCGTGCGCATTCTCGAGGGCTATGGCGTCACCGAGACGGCGCCGGTGATCTCCATCAACACGCCGATGTACAACCGCTCCGGAACCGTCGGCAAGATCATGCCCGGCATGGAATATCGCCTCGACCCGGTTCCCGGCGTCGACGATGGCGGCCGGCTGTTCGTGCGCGGACCCAATGTCATGGCCGGCTATCTCCGGGCCGAGAAGCCCGGTGTGCTCGAACCGCTGGAAGACGGCTGGCATGACACAGGCGACGTCGTCGCTATCGACGAGGGCGGCTTCATCACCATTCGCGGCCGTGCCAAGCGCTTTGCCAAGATCGGCGGCGAGATGATCTCGCTGGCGGCTGTCGAAGCGCTGGCCGGCGAATTGTGGAAGGGCATGCTCTCGGCTGTCGCCACCGTGCCGGACGCGCGCAAGGGCGAAAAGCTGATCCTCATCACTGAGGCACCCGGCGCCACGCGGGCGGACTTCCTCGCCTACGCCAAGGCCAATGGCGCCATGGACCTGATGGTACCGGCCGAAGTGCGGGTCGTGCCGAAAGTGCCGGTGCTCGGCTCCGGCAAGCTCGACTTCGCCGCCGTGACCAAAATGGTGCGTGACGAAGAAGCCATGAAGACCAAGGCCGCCTGACCGGGCCACTCGACAGAACACAAACGGGCCGGCGCACGACGCCGGCCTTTTTGTTTGTGCTCCGTGCGTTTATGCGATGACCTGCTGAACCGCCAGCCGTGCTCGTTTCGGCACCGCGCCGGCAACCCCGGCGCGCAGCACATTGATCAGCCGCCGCTCCGATGGGATGGCGAAATGCCGGCTGCAAATGAAGGCGCTTTCCGCATGATCGGCCAGTGCTGCCATCGGCCAGGCCGCGAAACCCAGCCGCGTCAGGTTCAACCAGAACCGGTAGAAGGCGCGGCCGGACTCGACGGGCGACTCCTCGCGCGGCCTGTGGAACAGCGCGATGGCCGTCGCTGATTGCGTCTTCGATTTCTCGCCGGTCAGCGCTTTGCCGAGCCCCAGTGCGTCAAGCGCCTCGAACAAGCCGGTGCCGAGAACCATTTTTGCCCCGAGCCCTTCCAGTGCGCTCACGCGCAGCGCATCAAGATTGAGGCCGTCGGCGTCGTAGCGCGGATCGGAACGCGTCAGCCGCATCCAGCCGACCAGCTCGCGGCGAAACGCGCGGTCGCGCAGAAAGACCATGCCAGCATCATCGGCCAGCGCCGCCAGCATGGCGATGTCGCCAGGCGTATGGGCAAGCGTTACGTCTTGCGTCTCCTTCGCCCAGGCCTGTAGCGCCTGGCTGGCGTCCATGGCTGCCGGTTTGAAATGCGAGCGCCAGGTAAACCGGCTCGCAACATGGCTGTTCAGCGGCGAGGCCTGCGCCGTGCCACCGGGAACAATCCGCGCCGCCAGCCGGTGGCCGGGAAAGGCCACAGTGTCATTCACCGCCCAGAGATCCTCGACAGCGGCGACGTCGATACCCGCGTCGGCCAACGCCATCACCGTGCCTTCGACGGCAGTGCCGCAGGAGACGCCCATGTCGCGCCGGTAGGGGTCGCCGGCCGACAGATGCCGCGCCAGGTCCGCCATGACCAGGATGGAGCCATCGCTCGCCGCATGCCAGCGCGCCGGCTGCGTGTTGTGCACCGAGGGCGCCAGATTGGCGGTGGCGACGACACGGGAAAGCAAGGCGTTGTCCATCCTACAGCTTCGCCTCCCGTTGCGAGATCAGCATCGCCATGCGCTGGACGGCGCGCAGCTCCATCTCCAGCCCCGGCGATGAGGCCAGTGCCGGCATGTTGAGCGCCACGATGGTGAACGGCTCGAGCGTCGCCAAAAGCACATGCGTCGCCTCGTATTTCTCGAACAGCCAGGCCAGCTGCTCGCGAATGTCCTGGTCGACCGGTGCATCCAGCTTCATATCGGCGACCGAGCGCACGGGCTCTTGTTCTAGGGCTCGGGACAGCACCTTGAGGTCGAAATCGCCGAGGTCGGCGGCCGGCAGGATCAGCGCGCCGTCGACAAGGATATGGTGCTGCAACCCGCGCAAAAAACGCGCCGAATCGGTCAGATCGCCCTCCGCCATATGCTTCAGCAGCGAGTCGCGGCGCTTCTCTGCTGCGAGGCTGACGCTGTCATTGTAGATGACGGCGAGCAGCGTCGCCGAAAGCACGATCACCACGCCCTGCACGCTGCCACGCCAGCCGAGATCGTCGATACCGCCCAGCGCCAGCCCGGCAAAAACCGAGCTCAGCGCGACGACGGCGAAGGCGCCGATCGTGTCGCGATGGCCGAGGCTGGCGCGCCCAAGCCCGATCGTCAGCCAGCACAGGAACAGGATGGCGATGCCGCCGAGCCGCACCGGCACCTCGAACAAGCCGGGCCGGTAGTCGGTGACCATGAAGGGAAGGATCAAGAGCAGCGACAGCGCCATGCGCTCGACCGTGCGGTTTTCGGCCGCCGACAGGCTGTCGCGGTCGCGCGTCACCACCAGCCAGCCTGTGGCGAGAAAACCACCGAACTGGAAGGCCAGAAGGATCGCCATCCGCCATGGCTCGGCGAAGCGTTCCGGGATCAGCGCCAGCAGGAGGAATAGCACGGCACCACCGGCGACGAAGAATTTGAGCGCAAACGGTGCATGCCGGCGCAGCAGGCCTTCGGTCAGCAGAAGTGCTGCCAGCGGCAGCAGGCCCGCCGCGGCGATGGTGACGAAGCGGAAGAGGGCGAGGCCGGTGGTCCAGTCGAGGATGCGGCAGGCGAGCAGCACCGCCAGCACCCTGAGCCCAAACAGGAAGCGCCGCGACAGCGGATCGCCAGTGTCGCGCCCGCCGACGATCGATATCACGATCAGCAGCCCGGCCAGCGCCGCCAGCGAGGTGATGGTGTCGGCGACGAGCGTGTCGTCGAAGCTCATGGCTCCGCCGCCATCAGCTTGAGCATGAAACGACGCACCAGCGGGCGCAGAAGTGCCGCGACCAGCGCATTGCGCGGCCGCTCGACACGGCCCTTGTAGGGATTGAAGAACCAGCCGCGGCAATCGGCGGCATGCGGATTGCCAAGGATGCCGGCGACGACCTCATAGGCCATCAGCATGCCGGTGGTGACGACCATCGGCGCAAACGACATGCGGCTGCGCTTTCCCGCCGCCACCTCACCGGCCATGGCGAGGTCGACATGGTGGCGCGACGAGGAGTTAAGCACGACATATTCGGCTTCGCGCAGGAAGGCTGTGGCGCGCTGCTCCGGCGTGAGTGCATCCCAGCCGGTGCCACGCGTCGGATAGCCGAGACGCTCCTCCGGCATCGGGTCACTTGGCCTGGTCACATAGACCGACGGCAAGGGCGAGGCGTAGGCGTCGATGACCGTGCGGCCGAGTTCCCTTGCCGTGCGGTAGAGCAGCAACGAGGCGCCCAGATCGTCGGTGCCATTGACGACGACGGCGCTGTCGCGGATCGCGGCGCTGGCGTGCTGCGGCCAGTCCTTGCCATGCACCTCGATCTGCATCTGCGGGTTGATGGTCAGGCAGAGGTCGCGCGTCGCCTCGGCCTTCTCACGGCCGACCGTGCCCGTGAAGGCGAAGACCTGGCGGTTGAGGTTGGAGATGGCGAAGGTGTCGAGATCGGCAATGATCAACCGGCCGACGCCGGCGCGCGCCAGCGCCATGATGCAGGCCCCCCCCATGCCACCGGTGCCGCAGACGAACACCGTCGCGTCCCGCAGCCTGGCCTGCTGTGCCTCCGTCACGAACCCGATGTTGCGGGTCGTGAATTCCTCATAGGTGAACGGCGGCATCAGCGTGTCCATGGTCGCAACACATTCCACTGGCGGCTCGAATCGGCCCAGTGAACCACCGGCAGCACCAGCCGCTGCAGCGTGGCGGCGGCGCCCGCCACTGCAAGGGCGGCAAGCGAGCCGCGCGGCACCGCGTCGGCGAGATAGGTGCGCGCCGCCTGAAAACTCATCTGGCCGATCTGCAGCACATCGTCGCCGCGCCCGTAATCGAGCTCTTTCTGACAGAACTCATTAAAGGCCTCGTCGCGGTGCTTGGCCGCCTCATCGAACGTCTTTTTCAGATCGTCCGAGCCGCCCGTATAGGCATTGGTGATGACGAAGCCTTCTTCGTCGAAACCGGCTTCGGGGCCGACACCGAAGACATGGCGATGGCGCGCCATGATCTGCCGCGCCAACAGCACATGGGTCAGCGAGCGCCGCGCGCCGGCATGCGGTCCCGGAAACACATTGCTGAAGGCTTCCGCGACCATGCCGACCACAGCCGGCACCTGGGTGACGTTGGAGATCCAGATTGGCCTGAGCTGATTGCGCAGGAACATCAGGAAGCAGGTCAGGCCGTAGAGGATCCAGCTCAGGCCACGGCTGCGCTCGTCGGGATCGACCATGACGAGGCCGAGATGCAGCACCTCATAGGGTTTGCCGGCCAGCGTGATGTCCATCAACGCCAGTGCGTTGAAGGCGATCGGCCGCCCGTCACTGCGCCGATAAACGATGGTGATGATGGAATGCTCCAGCCGGCTGCGATCGCCGGAAAACACGCCATAGGTTAGGCTGCCGGCCTTCAGCGTCTTCGACGCCACCAGCCGCAAATCGCTGCTCAGCTGCTCCAGTTCGGCAGCCTTCATCCAGCGCCCCGGCCGCTCCACCACGCGCGTCTCGTAGCCATCGGACACGCGCATGCGCACATCCATGAACCGACCCGGCAGCAGCTGCAGAACCGCCTTGAGCAAGATTGTCTGTCCCCTTGGGCTCCGACGCCTAATCTATCATGGCCGGGTCAGCCTAAGGTGCGGTAAACCCGAAGACGACAACGCCTGGTTGGTGCGAACACGGTAAAAGAATAGCTGCAATACCGGTATTCCGATGGCGGCATACTTTAGCAGTTGCAAGAATTGCGGCGTATCGTCGTTACTATCTTGCGCCGGCCGTGGGTTTCATGAACGCCTTCCCCCACTCCGTCGCCGCTTCGCGGCGCCACCTCTCCCCCCTCCGGAGGGAGAGGAAAGGCGCCAGCCCCGCATAAGTTCGCGCCATTCCTCTCCCCCATCTATCGGCTGGACACGAGCGAAGCTCGACGGAGTGGGGGTCGACCGTTCATCAACACAGATGATTAGAAAATCGGTCGCAAACGCCGCACCGAACCGGCCTCAGCCCTCGGCGGCTACCAGATGTCCGCCGCCAACATCGTTCAGAGCCAGTTTCAGCGGCGCCTCGCCGATCTTGCGCGTGGCGCTCGGGATCTCCTGGTCGAGGCGGGCGAAGCGGCTTCTGCGCTGCGCCGGGTCGGGCACCGGCACGGCTTCGATCAGCCGCCTGGTGTAGGGATGCCGCGGGTTGGAAAACACCTGGTCGCGCGTACCCATCTCAACGATCTGGCCGAGATACATGACGGCGACGCGGTCTGAGATGTTTTCGACCACCGCCATGTCGTGCGAGATGAAGAGATAGGCGACGCCGAATTCGCGCTGCAATTCCTTTAGCAGGTCAAGCACCCGCGCCTGCACCGAGACGTCGAGCGCCGAGACGCTTTCATCGGCGATGATCAGTTTCGGCCGCAAGGCGAGCGCGCGGGCGATGCAGACGCGCTGGCGTTGGCCGCCGGAGAATTCGTGCGGATAGAGCTCCATCTGGTCGGCCGACAGGCCGACGCGCTCGAACAGCGCCGCCACGCGGTCGCGACGCTCGTCCTTCGAGGCGATGCCATGGATCACCAGTGGCTCGGCAACGAGATCGCCGACACGCATGCGCGGGTCGAGCGAGGCGAAGGGGTCCTGGAAAATCATCTGCACGTCGCGGCGCACCGCCTTGCGCTCGTCGCGGCCGAGACCGGCGAGATTGCGCCCACCAATGACGATGTCGCCGCTATACGGCACCAACCCGGCCAGTGCCTTGGCGGTGGTCGACTTGCCGCAACCGGATTCGCCGACCAGCGCCAGCGTCTCGTTGGGCGCGATCGAAAAGCTGACGCCTTCGACGGCGTGGACGCGGCGAGTGACCTGGCCAAAAATGCCGCCGCGCAGATCGAAGCGAACATGCAGGTCGTTGACCTCAGCGACATTGACCGGCTTCGAGATTTCAACTGCATCCCGGGATTTCTCGCGGCCGACACCGCTGCCGATGCGTGGCACGGCGGCCAGCAGCTCGCGCGTGTAATCAGCCTGCGGCCTGGCGAAAATGTCCGATGTCTTGCCCTCTTCGACCATGCGGCCATGCCGCATGATGATGACGCGATCGGCCATTTCGGCAACCACGCCCATATCGTGGGTAATCAGAATGACGCTGGTGCCATGCTGGCGCTGCAGGTCGCGCAGCAGCTCCAGCACCTCGCCCTGCACGGTGACGTCGAGCGCCGTCGTCGGCTCGTCGGCGATAAGCACGTCGGGTTCGAGCGCCAGCGCCATGGCGATCATCACCCGCTGGCGCATGCCGCCGGAGAGCTCATGCGGAAACTGCTTTAGCCGGCTTTCGGCTTCCGAAATGCGCACCGCCTTTAAAGCTTCGATGGCGCGCTGGCGGGCTTCAGCCTGCGACAGGCTGGTATGTGCCTCGATGGACTCAGTGAGCTGCCGCCCGATCGACAGCACCGGATTGAGCGAGGTCATCGGCTCCTGAAAGATCATGGCGATGCGGTCGCCGCGAATGCGGCGCATCTGCCGCTCGTCGAGCGTCGCCAGGTCGGTGTCACCGAGACGGATAGCGCCCGACGATATGCGCGCCGCCGGCTGCGGCAGAAGCTGCATGATCGCCAGCGCGGTCATCGATTTACCGGAACCGGATTCGCCTGCAATGCAAAGCGTCTCGCCGCGCGCCAGCGTCAGCGAAAGGTTGGACACGACCTCGCGCTCGCCATCCTCGCCGCGCACGCTGACGGAGAGGTTGGCGATGGAGAGGATGGGTTTGGTTTCGCCGGTCATTGCAGAGGTAGTCCTGCGAGGGATGCGCTTTGTCGCGCCCCCCGCCCCGCTGCTTCGCAGCGACCCTCCCCACAAGGGGGAGGGTATAACGCCGGAGCCTTACCTCCCCCTTGTGGGGAGGTCGGACCGAAGGTCCGGGTGGGGGTGCGGCGCCAACCCAAAATCATTCAAACACGCAGCGCGGAAAATAGAACGACACCACCCAGTTAGGCATGTCGACGATCTCGCTGATGCGGAGATCGCCGCAGACAGAAGCCAGCATGTAAGCCTCGACCGGATCGATCTTGTAGCGCCCGGCCAACAGATCGACCATCTGCGCGACCGCTTCCTTCGCCCCGCTCATCAAATCCGGCCCAATGCCGGTCGTCACCTCATAGCCCTTGGCGTCGAGATGGCGCGTCACCGGACCCGATGTGGTGAAGCGCGGCGTCTTCAGCCTGGCGTCCTTGACCAGGTCGAGCTTGAGCACGACATCCATCGGGCTTTCGATCGCCGTGCCGCAGACTTCGCCATCGCCTTGCGCGGCATGCGTGTCGCCGACCGAAAACAGCGCACCGGCCACCTCCACCGGCAGGTAGAGCGTCGTGCCGGCGGCGAGGTCGCGTATGTCGAGATTGCCGCCGACCCGCCTTGGAGGCACCACTGAGTGAAGCCCATTCTCGGCTGGCGCATTGCCGATGGTACCGGCAAAGGGTTTCAGCGGCACACGCGCTTGTCTGCCGAACAGCGCCGGCTCAAGCGATGCGGCATCATACTTCCAGATGTTCAGCGCCGGCTCCGTAAAATCGTCGGCGAGCAGCCCGAAACCGGGAATGTTCGCCGTCCAGCCGAAGCCGGACGGTTTGAACATCTCGATCGTCACCTTGAGCGCGTCGCCCGGCTCGGCGCCCTCGACGAAGATCGGCCCGGTCACCGGGTTGACCTTTTCGAAGTCGAGCTTGGCGACGTCGGCGACCGTGCTGTCGGGGTTCAACTGGCCGCCGGCGGCATCGAGGCACTGGAACTCTATGGTCGAGCCGGGCGCCACCCGCTCGGCCGGAACAAAGGAATTGTCCCACCCGAAATGATGATGGCGCCCGTGGATGGTGTAGTCGCAGCTATTGCACATCTTTTACATACACATTGTCGTAGTTGATGAAGACATGGACCGGGTCGACATAGAGATTGTCGGCGCCGCCCATGCGCGCGGATCTAATCGTAAAGCGCTGTTCGTTGAAGACCGGCGCCCAGGGCGCATCCGCCATGATCTTGTCGTAGATATCGCTCCACATCTTGTTGCGCTCTGCAGACTTCGCCGGATCGGTCATCGAGTCGGCCTCGGCCGCCTTGGCGTCGAGATCCTTGTTGCAGTACCACGACCAGTTCCAGCCGCCGGGCACAGCACCGGCACAGCCGAGGATCGGGCCATAGAAGTTGGACGGGTCCGGGAAGTCGGCGATCCAGCCCATGCCGCCCGACCAGATCATCGGCGCACCGGTCTTGTCGCCGCCTGCGGCAATGACGTTCGCCTGGGCCAGCGCTTGGATACTGGCCTTGATGCCTATCGCCGCCAGATCCTGCTGGATCGCCTGGGCGATGCGCGGATTGGGATCGGTGTTCATGGCGAACAACTGCGTCTCGAAGCCCTCGGGATGGCCGGCCTCGGCAAGAAGCGCCTTGGCCTTGGCGACGTCATAGGGATAGCCTTTGAATTCCTTGTCGTAGCCCGGCATCGATGGCGGCAGCGGTTGGTTGGCCGGCACCGCGCGGTTATTGATGATTTGGACGATGCGTGCCTTGTTGATCGCCATGTTGACCGCCTGGCGCACCTTCACATTGTCGAACGGGGCCATGGTGGTGTTCATGGTGATGTAGCCGGTGTGCAACTGGCCGCCCTCGATGACATGCGACTTTTGCTCTGGATCGGACATCACTTCCTGGAACTTAGCCGGCGGAATGCCGTCGAGAGCCAGGTCGATCTCGCCCTTCTGCAGGCGCAACAGCGCCACGATTGGCTCTTGGCCAACCTCGAAGGTGATCTTGTCCAAATGCGGCAGGCCCTTGTGCCAGTAATCCGGGTTGCGCTCGAAGACGATGCGCTGCCCCAGCGTCCATTCGGCGAGCTTGAAGGCGCCTGTACCGACCGGATGCTTGCCGAAATCGGCGCCGTATTTCTCAACCTCTTCCTTCGGCACGACATGAGCGAAGTTGATCGCCATGACATGCAGGAAGGTGGCGTCGGGACGAGTCAGCTCGAACTTGACTGTGTAGGGGTCGACGACGGTGACGCCCGACAGGCCTTCGGCCTTGCCGGCGGCGACATCATCATAACCCTTGATCGAGCCGAAGAAGCCGGCGCCGGGGCTCTGCGTCTTCGGGTTGGTGACGCGGTCGAGCGAGTATTTCACATCGTCGGCGGTCATTTCGCGGCCATTGTGGAACTTCACCCCGTGGCGCAGCTTGAAGGTGAAGGTCTTGCCGTCGGGCGAAATCTCATAGCTTTCTGCAAGGTCCGGCTTCAGATTGGTCGTGCCCGGCTCGTAATCCATCAGCCCGTCGAACAGGCTCTTGATCATCGACCAGTTCTGCCAGTCATAGCCGATCGCCGGGTCGAGCGTCGTGACGTCGTCCTTGTATGTGGCGACAATCTCGCCGCCCTGCTTGGCGTTCGGATCGACGGCGTCTTCGGCGCGTGCGCTTGCCATGCCGAGCATCAGCGCGAGCGCTGAGGCCGCGACGGTGGATGTCAGAAATCTCTTCATCACATGTTCCCTTTCTCTGTTTTGTTATTCGGTTTGTTGTTTTTCATCTAAGCTTGATGCGGGGGTCGATGAACGGCGCGATGATGTCGGCCAAGAGATTGCCGAGCACGATGGCGAAGGCTGAGACCAGCGTGACGCCCATGATGATCGGGATGTCGACGCGCTGGATCGCTTGCCACGCCAGCTGGCCGATGCCGGGCCAGCCGAACACGCTTTCGACGACGACGATGCCGCCCATAAAAATGCCGATGTCGATGCCGATCATGGCGATGACCGGCAAGATGGCGTTGGGCAGTGCGTGGCGGAAGATGATGGCGCTGCGCGCCAGGCCCTTGGCGCGGGCGGTGCGGACATAGTCCTGGCGCAGCACGTCGATCATCGACGAGCGCATCATGCGCGCGTACCAGCCGGCGCCGAGTATGCCCATGGTCAGCGACGGCAGCACCAGATGCCGCCAGGTGCCGTAGCCGCCGATCGGAAACCAGCTCAGCCGCACCGCAAAGACGTAGAGCAGCAAAAGCCCGACGACGAATTGCGGTGCCGAGACGCCAACAAAGGAAGCGACCATCAGCGTCTGGTCGGTCGCGGTGCCGCGCTTGACGGCCGCGATCAGGCCCATCGAGAGCCCGATCAGCAACTCGCACAAGATCGCGCCGACCATCAGCAGCAGGCTGGCCGGCAGGCGAGAGACGATGAGCTCGGTAACCTCCGAGCGCTGGATATAGGAGCGGCCGAGATCGCCGCTCACGAGCTTGGTCAGGTAATGCCAGTACTGGACAACGAAAGGCTGGTCGAGGCCGAGCTGCTGGCGGATGTTCTCCACTGTCTGCGGCGTCGCACTGCGGCCGGCGATCTGGCGTACGGGATCGGCCGGCAGGAGATAAAGCAGCGCGAAGGTGATCAGCGACACGCCGAGAAGGATGAGCAGCGACTGGATCAGCCGGCGGCCGAGATAGGCGATCATGACCGGCCTCCCATCATGCCCGGCCCCTTTGCGTCGGATCGAGGATGTCGCGCAGTGCATCACCGATCAGGTTGAAGGCCAGCGCCAGTGCCAGGATCGCGGCACCGGGGAAGAACACCAGCCAGGGTGCTGCCTGGAAATAAGTCTGGTTCTCGAAAATGATGTTGCCCCACGACGCCGTCGGCGGCTGCACGCCGATGCCGAGGAAGGAGAGCGTCGCTTCGAGCAGCACCGTGGTCGATATGCCGAGCGTGCCCCAGACGATGATGGTCGGCAGGAGGTGCGGCAGGATGTGGCGAAACAGGATGCGCGGTGCGCCGGCGCCGATGGTGCGTTCGGCATCGATGAATTCGCGCTCGGCGAGCGAGGACGTCTCGGTGTAGATGACGCGCGCGGTCTGCACCCAGTTGACCAGCGCGATGACCATGGCGACGATCCACAGGCTGGGCTGGAACACTGCCGCCAGACAAATGGCGAGCAGCAGTGCGGGGAACGCCATCATCAGATCGGTGAAACGCATCAGCGCGCTGCCGATCCAGCCGCGAAAATAGCCGGCGGTGACGCCTACCAGCGTGCCGATCAGAAGCGCCACGCCATTGGCGACAATGCCGATGATCAGCGAGGTGCGCGCGCCGTAGAGGATGCGGGTGAGCAAGTCGCGGCCGAGCAGGTCGGTGCCGAGCCAATACTGCGCGCTCGGCGGCAAAGGCGAACCCTCGATGGTCAGCCCGTCGAACATCTGTTCGTTAGGATCATAGCCGGTCAGCCATGGCGCCAGCACCGCGCCAGCGACCACGATGGCGACGATGACCAGGCCAAGCATTGCTAGGCGGCGCTTGAGCAACCGGCGCAAGACACCAGCACGCGGTTTGGCCGGCATGCGCGCGGGCGCAGGGAGATCAGGCGCGATGGGACTGGTCATCGCCGCCTTCCTCGCCCGTTGTTTCCTCATCCGTCATCGCCACGATCCGCCGCGCCGCATCCTCGACGCTGATCTGCCAGCTCATTGCCAGCGAGCGGAGCTGCGCATAGGCGCGCTCGTCATCGCTGCCTTTCGACAGCGCCGCCACCGCCCGCACGATGGTCTGGCGCTCGGCAACGCGCTGGCGCAGCGAGGCGATCTCGCCGGCTAAATGTTTTCGCGCCTCGAAACTCTGCCTGGCGATCAGCAGTGCGCTGTAGACGCCGGCATTGCCGACCGGCTTCAGCAGCTGCGCATCGGCCTTGTGCGACAGCGCCCATTCGATGCGGCCCGGCGCCTCCGAACCAATCAGCGCCACAAGCGGCATCGGCGCTTCGCCGGCCTTCCACGGAAATTGCTCGTCAAAGCCGAGATCGGCGTCGAAGAAGACGAAATCGGCAGCGAGCACTTCCGGCGACAGTTCCGGCCAGCAGTCGACCGTGACCAGGCCGATGGCCGACAATTGCCGGGTGATCGCCTGCACCGTCGGGTGCGGGCGATGCAGGATGAAAGCCCTGGCGCCGCCGAGATTGGGGATGCGTGTCCTGGTCACGACACCACCCTCAGGCGCGGCCGGCCGAACGTTTTGGCAGGGTCGTAGCGCGACAGATAGGGATCCGGCGCGACTTCGTCCTCGCGGCTCACGACGTCGAAGAAGCCGTCGGCGATTCGCCCGATGATCACCGGCAGCGTCGCGTGCTGGGAGTGGGCGTCGATGGCGATCGGCCCGAGCCGGGTCGAGAAGCGCCGCTCGGCGAAGGCTTTGGAAAATTCTGCCGGGCCGGCATCGGCATTACGCGACAGCACGTCGGCCATCACCTGCACCGAGGCATAGGCGGAGGCCTCGAAGGATGAGGCGAACGCGGCCGGCCGCGGCGCGAAATACGGCCCGACCGACAGATGCCCCTTGCCGGTTTCGCCGATCGCCGGCAGTTCGCCCTCGGTGAGATTGCAGGAAATGACCGGGCAGTTTTCGGGTCGGAAGGCGGCATCCTCGTCTCCCAGGTCGCGATAGGCCGCCAGGAAGGCGTAGGACGAAGTGCCGATCAGATTGTTGAGGATGAAGCTTGGCCGCGTCGCCCGGATCTCGGCGATCAGCCGCGACACGTCGGTCTCGCCGATGCGCAGATAGCGCTCGCCCAGCACCTTGCCGCCGGCGTCGGCGATCAGGTCGCGCGCCACGCGGTTCATCTCCCAGCCCCAAATATAGTTCGATCCGAGCAGGAAGCCGTTGGCGCCGAAGCGCGGAACGACATGCGCCATCAGCGGCACCAGGTGCTGGTTGGGACAAGCGTGCATGTAGACGACATGCTCGTTGGCCTCGAACCCCTCATAGGGGCAGGCATACCAGAGCATGCCGCCGGCCTTCTCCAGCACCGGGATCGTTTCCTTGCGGCTCCACGAGGTGACGCAGCCGACGACATGGCGAGCGCTGCTGGTCCTGAAAATGTCTTCGCACAGCGTCGCATAGCGGTCGGCATTGCTTTGCGGATCGCGCTCGACCGGCACCAGCTCGATGCCTGAGCTGCGATCGACATTGATATCGGCAATGGCGCGCATGGCGCCCATCCGGCACGCATCGGAGACCAGCTGGTAGCTGCCCGAGCGAGAATAGAGGATGCCGATCTCGATACGCCGTTTCAAACACAACCCCAGAAATGACAATGCCCCGCAGCCAGCGCCGGAGGGCGAGGCATACGAGGCATATTTGCCGCCCGGCGAGCAGGGCCGGTATTTTGCGCTAGCGTATTCGCTCCGGCTGGTCAGTCAAGCGGGAAAGTGGGCGAGCCGATACGGGTGGCGCGCCCGAGCGATGGGGTCGGCCCTGTCCAGCTGATTCCAGTCAGCGCAGGGTGAACGCGAAAGGGGCAACGACAGAGGTACCGGCTTTCTCGGGCGGTGGCGCCGGCACCGTGGCGCCCTGCAGGACGCTGAGCGCAGCACGGTCGAGGTCCGCGTCACCCGAAGATCGCGTCAGTCGGGCGGAGGTCACCTTGCCCGAGCTGCTGACGACGAAGGTCACATTGGCGGTGCCCTCAGCCTTTCTGGACCTCGCCGCGGAAGGGTAACGCTTGTGCCGGTTGATCCATCCGATCAATTGCGAGTTCCACTTGGCCGGGCTGACGGATGACCCACTCGACTGCGACGCCTTCGGCGCGGATGCTTTGGCAGCCGCCTTCGCATCGACGCTGGCGGTCACGACCGATTTCGCCGGCGCGGCCTTTTCCTTCTTTTCTTTCTTCGGGCGCGGTTTGGGTTTTTCGACCGCTTGCTTCGCCTTTTCGACCGGCTTGTCCTCCACTGGCTTGGCCTGCGGCAGCGGAATGACCACGTCCGGCGCTACGGCCGGGACGATGTCGGGTACGACCTCGTCCAGCGGCGACTGGTCAGGTTGTTCGGCCGCGGCTGTCTCAACCGGTGCGGGTTCGTCGGGCTGGACCTGTTCAGCCTCCTCGGTGACCGGCTCCGGCTGATCAGGCTCCGGCTCCAGGACGGGCTTTAGTTCGGTCTCCTCGATCAGGGTCGGCTGATCGGGCGTCACTACGTCGGGGACCGAATCCTCCGGCACTGCCGGTGCGACCATCATCGGCGACAGCTCGATCGCCACCGCCGGCGGCGGGCCGCCATCAATCTCGTTGGCCAGGCTAAAACTCTGCACGGCATAGGCGATCGCCACATGCGCGCCGACAATGAGCACGGCTGCCACTGTCCACAAGCCGATCTCGCGCACGCCGGTTCGCGGCGAATCGGCCATGGGAACGGCGGCAGCCAGATGCGTCATGGGGCAGCGCCTGGTTGCGGCGGCGCGGCCGAATCCACAGGCACCGTCTCCAGCCCGACCAGCGCGATCTTCAGGTAGCCGGCGCCGCGCAGCAGATTCATCACCTCCATCAGCTCGCCATAGCCGACCGCCTTGTCGGCGCGCAGGAAGATGCGTGTCTGCTTGTCGCCTTTGGTCTTGCCGTCAAGCACTGCGGCAAAAGCGGCACGCGGCACGCTGTCATTGCCGATTGCCAGCGTCAGATCGTCCTTCAGCGTCAGGAACAGCGGCGTTTCCGGCCGCGGCGCCGGCGTTGCGGTCGAACCCGGCAGGTCGACATTGACGTCGACCGTCGCCAGCGGTGCCGCGACCATGAAGATGATCAGCAGCACCAGGATGACGTCGATGAACGGCGTGACGTTGATCTCGTGGTTTTCCTCGAGATCGCCATCGATGTTTTCGCGAACTCTAGACGCCATGCTCCATCACTCCGCCGCCAGCGCGGGCGCTTGCGGCACCGTGCGGAAATCGAGGTCGCGGCTGACCAGCCGTTCGACGCCGGCCGAGGCATCGGCAAGGATCTGCCTGTAGCCGGATATGGAGCGCGCGAAGACGTTGTAGATGACGACAGCGGGAATAGCCGCGACCAGGCCCATGGCGGTCGCCAGCAGCGCCTCGGCGATGCCGGGTGCGACGACGGCGAGGTTGGTGGTCTGCGCCTGCGAAATGCCGATGAAGGCGTTCATGATGCCCCAGACGGTGCCGAACAGGCCGACGAAGGGTGCCGTCGAGCCGATCGTCGCCAGCACGCCGGTGCCGCGCGACATGCGCCGCGCCGCCGCCGCCTCGATCCGCGACAGGCGCGAGGTCACGCGTTCCTTTAAGCCTTCGCCGGTGACGTGGTCGAGCGCACCGGCCGAAAGCGCTGCCTCTTCCTCGGCTGCTTGCACCAGCAGCGCGCCGGGGCCGCCGCTGTTGCCAAGCGCGCGCCCGGCCTGCAGCAAGGTGGCGGCATTGCCGATGGCGCGCGCGGCGCGACGGGCGCTGAGCTTGCCGAACAGGATTTCCAACGACTTGGCCAACCACACCGTCCAGGTGACGAGAGAGGCGAAGGCGAGCCCGATCATCACCGCCTTGACGATGATGTCGGCGGCCATGAACATGCCCCAGGGCGACAGATCGTGCGGCAGGGTCAGCGAAACAGCCGAAGGCTCGGACGGCGCTGCTTGCCCGGCGGCTGGCGCGGTGGGCACGACAGGCGCAGTCGGTGCCGCCTGTTCTGCTGCCGCTGGCGGCGAGACCGGCGCTGGCTGGGTGGTTGCGGCTGGCGCGACCGGTTCCGTCGTCACCCGAGGCTGCGTGGCGGGCTGCTCTTGCGCCACAACGCTGCCGGCCGACAGCACAACCGCGGCCAGCGCCGCCAAAAGACCGTTTGTGGACACGCTTCGTCCTCGCTTCGTCGTTGCACGCACCGATGGGCCGGCCGATGACGGGACGGGCAAACACCCCATCTCGACCCTGAAAAATACCAGCCACGGATTCTGGCCTTCTCTCAAACGTGGCACAGCCGCTGGAAACCACTTCAGGCGGCCGTGCCCCCGCTTGACTATAAAACATGAGTTTACTAGTCAACAAACAAGATGGCTTTTTGGCCAACAGTCTTTGGTGCGATGTGTCAACCGGTGCATCGTCTTTGTGTCGGTCTGGCATGCCGCGTCGCACTGCGGGATGGACGGCGGCGGCGTTGCTGGGCCACGATGCCAGGCAGCAATCGAGGCACGCATCGATGATCAAGGCAACGCCGTTCGATTTCCCCTATGACGGCCGGCTGGTGCCGGCAAACACCGCGCTGCTGGTCATCGACCTGCAGGAAGATTTCCTGTCGCCGACAGGCTATTTCGCCAGGAAGGGTTATGACCCTGCACCGCTGCGCGCGATCCTGCCGACGGTAAACCGGCTGATCGCGGCCGCACGGTCGGCGGGCCTGACCATCATCCACACCAGGCAGGGCTACCGCGGCGACATGGCCGACATGACGCCCTATGAGAAATGGCGGCGCCAGCGCGCCGGGCTCGACGGCACCGACGTGCTGCTGCGCTCCGGCCCTGGCTTCCAGATCGTCGCCGACATCGAGGTCAAGCCCGAGGACATTATCGTCGACAAGACCTGCAACAGCGCCTTCACCTATACGGACCTGGAGCTGGTGCTGCGCGCGCGCAACATCACTCACTTGATGTTGTCGGGCTGCACGACCGATGTCTGCGTCCACACAACGCTGCGCGAGGCCTGCGACCGCAATTTCCAGTGCCTGACGATTAGCGATGCGTGTGCGAGCGGCGACCAGTACGCGCATGAAGCGGCGCTGCATATGGTGACGGTGGAGGACGGCGTTTTCGGCGCGCTGGCGGAATCGGGTGCGGTACTGGAGGCGCTGGCGAGTTTGAAAGCTGACTAGAGGTTGGGAGGGTCAGCACCCCCCTTTGGCCTGCCGGCCATCTCCCCCACAAGGGGGGAGATTGGCTGTCATCACTGCCTCCGCTAGTCACTAATGTTGGAGGAACGGCGGCGCGGTCAAAACTGCTGATCTCCCCCCTTGAGGGGGAGATGTCCGGCAGGACAGAGGGGGGTGCTGTCCCGCCAGCTTTGGCAAGTTGCTACCCGGCGTGAATGTCCGACCCGCCCCGCGATGCAAACGCACCCGGCTGCGGCACTTCGGCTTCACGGCGCGCCAGCGAGTTGCGCGTTAGCGCGATCGTCTCGCGGGCGATGCTGGCAATCTCGCGCGGCCTGTCGACGCCGACGATCATGAACTCACTGATGCCGAGCGCCGCATAGGGCAGCAGCGACAAAGCGATCTGCGCCGGCGGTCCGGAAAGCTCGACCGCCTTGTGGCCGGCCGCGGACGCATCGCCCTCCGAGCGAATTCGAATCGGAAGTGCAAAACGCAGCTTGCCGGCGCGGCCGTGCTCGGCGGCGGCGCCGCGCGCCCGTTCCATCAACTGGCGGATCTCGTCGAGCGAGCCCGGCGCCAACTCGAAGACGTCGGCATGGCGGCCGGCGACGCGAAGGGCTGTGCCCGACTGGCCGCCCATGCGTATGGTCACGGCAACGCCATCCGGTCCCTTGCGCGGCACGTAGCCGCCCTTGATGCTGTAGAAAGCGCCTTCATGGTCGAACGGCCGGTCATTCGACCACAGCCGCTTCAACAGCACCAGATACTCGTCGATGCGCTGCCAGACCACCGTGTGGCCGACCGGGCGCGTTTCGGCATCGTCGTCGTCCAGCGGCTCGCTCAGCATCCTCAGCGACAGCCGGCCGCCGCTCCTGGCGTCGAACGCCGCCAGTTGCCGCGCCGCAACCGCGGGCGCGATCACGCCGGCCCAATGCGTCAGCACCACTTCCAGCGACGAGGTGCGGTCGAGCGCCTGGGCGGCAATGTCCATATTGGTCAGCAGCCCGGCCTGGTCGTCGACGACGATCTTCTGGAAGCCGGAATCCTCGATCAGCGACAGCTTTGTCGCCGTCTCGACGAAATCATAGAAGAAAGGCACGGCCGAACCGGCGTCGGCGGCCTGCGTTTTACCGGGAACATGCGTGAACTCGATCGGCATTGCCATCTCCTCCATCACGTTGGATGCATGTCGCCCACATGCATAAAACAAAGCGGCCCACGCCAAAGCGCATCCGCGTTCGGTTCATCAACTCCGGTCACTCACTTGACGGCGGTAGGTCGCCACCCTTCTTAGCCTGGACAGATCAGGCGGCATGAACGGATCAGGGGATCAGGCCGAGCACGACTGCCCCGGTGAACGCGAACGCAAGGGCAAAGACGAGATAGGCGAAAGCGCCTGCATAGGCCGGGCGGAAACCCTGGGCATTGGCCAGCCTCTGGCTGCTGCGATCCGTCTCGGCGTTCTGGATATAGGACATATCGACCTCCGTCTCGCCGGTTAATCTATAAAATCAGTAGACTTTGTCGATTGCTATTTTCCGGCAATACGCAGAACAATTTTCTCAATCTTCAGTGCGAATTGGTTTGAGATTGCTGGGAGGTCGCGATTCGCGGCAAGCGACCAGCCAGCTTGGCCGGCCTTCGCATCGGGGATAGCATCACCATTCCGGCGTAAAGCGGACGATTTCAATCAGGGCATGGGGAACAAAACATGGGTGCAAGACTGGCCGGCAAGGTCGCCATCATCTCGGGCGGCGCGACGGGCATGGGCGGAGCGGCCTCGGAGTTGTTTGCGGCCGAGGGCGCCAAAGTGGCGATCATCGACCGCAATGGCGAGGCAGCGGCCGCCACCGCAGCCGCGATACGCGCGCGCGGGCACGTCGCCGAACATTTCGTCGCCGACGTCTCGGACGAGGCACAGGTCGAGGCGGCGGTGAAAGCCGCAACAGCCAAGCTTGGCCCGGCCACCGTGCTGTTCAACCATGCCGGCACCATCGTCATAAAGCCGTTCCTGGAAACGACGGTGCAGGAATGGGACTGGCTGCACGCCGTCAATGTCCGCTCGATGTTCCTGATGACCCGCGCCGTGCTGCCCGGCATGATCGCGGCCGGCGGCGGCTCGATCGTCTGCACCTCGTCGATCTCGGCGGTGGCGGCGACACCGATGGAGGTGCTCTACGACACCACCAAGGGCGCCTGCCACATGTTTGCGCGCGCCATTGCGGTGGAGTTCCGCGACCGTAACATTCGCTGCAACGCCGTCTGCCCCGGCTTCATCCGCACCCCACATGGGCTGCGTGAGGTGGCCGATCTCGGCAAACTCGGCGTCGACGTCTCGGACGCCGCATTGGCCGCGCAGCAGGGCCGCATCGGCGAGCCGGAAGAGGTCGCAAGGGCCGCGCTGTATCTGGCCAGCGACGAGTCCAGCTTTGTCAACGGCACGCATCTGTTCGTCGATAACGGCTTTACCGCGATGTGAGGGTTTCCAGGTTTGGCGCCCTTCCTCTCCCTCCGGAGGGGGGAGAGGTGGCGCTGCGAAGCAGCGACGGAGTGGGGGAACCACCTGGCAACCGTCGCCAACGGATGCACAAGAATCTCTCTACATCGCGCTGAGGGTCGACCCCCACTCCGTCGAGCTGCGCTCGACACCTCTCCCCCGATCGACGGGGGAGAGGAAAAGGGCCAAGTTCTACCGCTCTTCCCTTCGAAACGGCTTCAGCAGCGCGGACGGCGCGACCGCGTTGCGCGACATCACCGCCATCGCAACGATGGTGAAGATGAAGGGCAGCATCAGGAATGCCTCATAAGGGATATGCCCGAGGCCGCTCGCCTGCATACGCAGTTGCAGCGCATCGACGAAAGCGAACAGCAACGCCGCGCCCGCAGAGCGCCATGGATCCCAGCGGCCGAACACGACCAGCGCGATCGCCACCCAGCCGCGCCCGGAGACGACGCCGAAGGTGAAAGCGTTGAACTGCGCCATGGTGAGGAAGGCGCCGGCGAGCCCCATCAGCGCGCCGCCGAGGATGACGGCCTGGAAGCGCGTGGCGATGACGCTGACGCCGGCGGAATCGGCCGCGCGCGGGTTTTCGCCGACCATGCGCACCGACAGACCCCAGGGCGTGCGGTAGAGTATGAAGGCGGCGAGCGGGATGGCGATGATGGCCATGTAGACCAGCGCGAACTGGTTGAACACCGCCGGGCCAAGCACCGGAATGTCGGAGAGCAGCGGGATCGGCAGCGTCTGGAAACCTTTGATGCTGGGCGGCACCGATTGCTGGCCGAAGATCAGCCGGTAGAGGAAATAGGCAAGGCCCGACGAGAACAGCGTCACGCCAATGCCACAGACATGCTGGCTGAGGCCGAGCGCCACCGTGAACAGCGCATGCAGCGCGCCCATCGCCATGCCCGTCAGCACCGCAGCCAGCACGCCAAGCCACAGGCTGCCGCTGAGGCTGGCGGCGGTGAAGCCGGTCATCGCGGAGAGCAGCATGATGCCTTCAATGCCGAGATTGAGCACGCCGGCGCGCTCGGAGAACATTTCGCCGAGCGTGGCAAAGGCCAGCGGCGTGGCGATGCGGATGATGGCGGCGAGGAAGCCGACCTGAAAAATCTGTTCGAACACCGCGCTCATGAGGCGGCTCCGACGCGGCGGACGCGATAGGCCGTGAACAGCAGCGCCACCAGCATGGCAAGCAGCGCTGTTCCCTGGATGACATCGCTGAGGAAGGCCGGCACGCCGGTCGCTCGCGACATCGCTTCGGCGCCGGTCATCACGGCGGCAAGGAAGATTGCCGCCGGCACCACGCCGAGCGGGTTGAGCCTGGCCAGCATGGCGACGACGATGCCGGAATAGCCATAGCCCGGCGAGATGTCGCTCATCACCTGGAAATGCACGCCGCCGACCTCGCCAACGCCGGCGAGCCCAGCCAGCGCGCCGGAGAGCAGCGCGGTGGAGATCAGCACGCGCTCGACATGGATGCCGCCATAGCGGGCGGCTTCCGGGCTTTCGCCGGTGACCCGGATGCGGAAGCCAAGCGTGGTGCGCACGATCAGGAACCAGATCAGGGGCGCGGCGATCAGCGCCGCGACGACGCCGAGATGCAGCCTTGTGCCTTCGAGCAGCACCGGGAAATTAGCCGAATCCTCGATCGGCGGCGAGATCGGATAGCCGCTGAAACTATCCTTCCAGGGTCCCTCGATCAGCGCCATCAGCGCGTAATAGATGACCGAGTTGAGCAACAGCGAACTGACGACGTCGTCGACCTTGAATTTGACCCTCAGCGTCGCCGGCACCAGCGCTACCGCCGCACCGGCAGCCGCGCCGGCAATCGCCATCAACAGGATCGCGAGCGCGCCCGGCATCGGGATTGCGCCGACGAAGCAGCTGGCGACGGCGCCGGCCAGCAATTGGCCTTCGGCGCCGATGTTCCAGAATTTGGCCCGAAAGGCGACGGCAACCGCCAGCCCGGTGAAGATCATCGGCGCGGCCCGCACCAGCGTTTCGGTAATGGCGTAGCTGTCGCCGAATGAGGCCGACAGCATCACGCCATAGGCCTCGAGCACCCCGGCGCCGGCCAGTGCGATGAGGCCGCTGCACAGGATGAGCGTGGCGGCAATCGCGATGAGCGGCAGCGCCAGGTTGAACCAGGCGGGGGTAGACGTCCGGGCTTCCAGGCGGAACATCAGCTATGACCCTCCGCCCCGGTCATCAGCAGCCCCAGCCGCGCAATCGTCGCATCGGCGCTGTCGAGCGTGCCGGCGATACGGCCCTCATACATCACCGCGATGCGGTCGCAGAGCACCAGCAGCTCCTCGAGATCCTCGCCGATGACGACTATGCCGCAGCCCTTGCCGCGCATGTCGAGAAACTTTTCGTGGATGAAACGGGCGGCACCGATGTCGAGGCCGCGCGTCGGTTGCGACACAATCAGCACCTTCGGGTCGAAAGCAAGCTCGCGCGCCAGCAGCGCCTTTTGCAGATTGCCGCCGGACAGCGCACCGGCGCGGGTCATCGGCCCGGGGCAGCGTATGTCATAAGCCTTGATCTGCTCTTCGGCGAAGGCGCGGATCGCGTCGGGCCTGAGCAGGCCTTTGCGGCTGAAGGCTTCGGTGCCGATGCGCGGCAGCACCATGGAATCGGCAAGCGGCAGATTGGTCACCAGCCCGGTCGTCATGCGGTCTTCCGGAATGCGGCCGAGGCCGAGCGCCTGCACCTCGCGCGGCGAAAACCGCGTCACCGCTTTGCCGGCTATCGTCATGCGGCCGGCGTCAGGCGAGCGCACCCCGGAGATGACCTCGGCCAGCGCCCGCTGGCCATTGCCGGAGACGCCGGCAATGCCGAGGATTTCCCCCGCGCGGACCGAAAGCGATACATCGCGTAGCGCCATGCCAGAGTGCTGCGATGTTGAGATACCGTCGAGCGTCAACACCGCCGCACCCGGCGTCGACGGCCCCTTTGCCGGCGGCACGATCTCGTGGCCGCACATCAACTCGGCCATGGCAGCCGACGTCGTGTTGGCGGGGTCATCGACGCGGCCGGCAACGCGGCCATGCCGCAGCACAGTGCAGCGATGCGTCAGCGCCCGAACCTCGTTCAGCTTGTGCGAGATGAAGATGATGCCGAGCCCTTGCGCTGCCATCGAGCGCAGCGCCGAAAACAGCCCGTCGACCTCGCTCGGCGCCAGCACCGCTGTCGGTTCGTCGAGGATCAGGAGCCTGGCGCCGCGAAACAGCGCCTTGACGATTTCCAGCCGCTGCTGCTCGCCGACCGACAGCGCCGACACCGGCAGGTCGGGGTCCAGCGTCAGCCCATGCTGCCTGCTGATGTCGGACAACCGGGCAAGCCCACCGGCGCGATCGATGCGGCCGGATTTGCCGGGAATGCCTATCAGCAGGTTTTCCAGCACCGTCAGCCGCGGCGCCAGATGAAAATGCTGATGCACCATGCCGATGCCGGCCGCCAGCGCATCGGCCGAACTGGTGATGCGTACCGGCTTGCCCTGGATGAGAATCTCGCCGGCATCCGGCGCATAGGTGCCGAACAGCACGTTCATCAGCGTCGTCTTGCCGGCGCCGTTTTCGCCCAGCAGCCCGAGGATTTCACCGGGCGCGACGCTGAGATCGACCGCCTCGTTGGCAGTAACGGCGCCGAAGCGTTTGGTGATGCCGCGCATTTCGATGAGAGGGGCGGACGTCGGCAAGGGCCTTTTCCCGTTGAGAGGTGGCGCTGAAGCTGCTCCTCACCCTCCCCCTTGTGGGGAGGGTCGGCTCGCAGTCGTAGCGAAGCGGAGAATGCGAGACGGGGTGGGGGTGCGCCCTACGAGGACCCCCACCCCGATCCGCTTCGCGGATCGACCCTCCCCACAAGGGGGAGGGTAAAGGAGCTCTCAATCCGAAACCGGCGTGTTCTCATCCACATCGACCCGGAAATTGCCTTCCAGGATCTCGGCCTTCTTCTTCTCGACCAGATCCTTGACCTCAGCCGGCAAGGTCTTGTCGAACTTGTGGTAGGGAGCCAGGAACGAGCCGCCCTTGGCCATGCGCGAGAAATCGCCATAGTCCTGCGCGGTGAAGACGCCGGCCTTGACCAGTTTGATCGCCTGCTCGACCGTTGGATACATGTCCCATACCGGGCCGGTGATGACCGTGTCGGGGCCGAGGCTCGACTGGTCGGACATGTTGGAGATGGCAAGGATTTTCTTCTCCACCGCCGCTTCGATGACGCCGAAACGCTCGGCGTAGATGACGTCGACGCCGGCATCGATCTGGGCGACGGCCGCTTCCTTGGCCTTGGGTGGATCGAAGAACGAGCCGATGAAGGCGACCTTCTTCTTGATGTTCGGGTTGACCTCTTTTGCGCCGGCAAAGAAGGCGTTGACCAGCCGGTTCACTTCCGGAATGCCCATCGCCGCCACGGCGCCGACCGTGCCCGACTTCGACATCTTGCCGGCGATGATACCGGAGAGGTAGGCGGGCTCATGGATCCAGTTGTCGAAAACGCCGAAATTGGGTTCGGCCGGGCCGGCGCCGGAGCCGAACAGCCAGGCGGTCTTCGGGAACTGTTTGGCCGTCTTGCGCGATTCGCGCTCGGCGGCGAAGGCGTCGCCCAGCACCAGTTGATAGCCGCCTTGCGCATATTCGCGCATGACACGGCTGAAATCGGCGGTCTGCACCTTCTCCGACCATTTGTATTCGATGCCGAGTTCCTTCTCGGCCTTCTGCAAGGCGACGTGGATCTGGTTGTCCCACGGCTCCTCGATCGGCGTGGCGAAGATCGCCGCCACTTTCAGCTTCTTGTCCGTGGCGAAAGCCACGCCCGGCAGCATCGCCGCAGCCAGGCCAAGCGCGCCGAGTTCCAGCACGTCGCGCCGCGACAGGCCGGTCGATTGCGATTTGTTTTTCCGGTTTTCCATCTAGTGCCCCTCTGTTTGACAACCGTGTCGAGCCGGCTGTTCTGAAATCAGACGCGGAACTATGGAACGGGTGCGGACTTTTGTCCACATGGTCAAATTTGGGGGCGATTTATCGCAAAGCCTTCTCGCCACCGGCCACGGTGATGACGCCGACGATGATCAGCCCGGTCAGCAACAGCCGGACGCCGGCGCTGACGCCGAATGTGTTGAGCATGGTCAACAGCAGCACCAGGAACAGCGCCGCCCCCCAGACGCCGGGCACATTGGCCTTACCGCCGGCGACCGAGGTGCCGCCGATCACGACGACCGCGATGGAGGCCAAGAGATACTCATTGCCGATGTCGACATTGGCGCCGCGGAAATAGCCGGCAAGCAGCGCGCCATCGATTCCGCCGAGCGCGCCCGACAGCGTGTAGGTGAGGAAGCGGATGCGGCCGACATTGACGCCGGCCAGCCACGCGGCGCGGATGTTCTGGCCGATGGCCAGCACCGAGCGGCCATAGATCATGCGCTGCAAGGCGATGGCAGCAGCAATGGTGAACAGGACGGTGAGGATCGCCAGCACCGGAATGCCAAAAATCTGCCAGTTGGCGAAATCGGCGAAGCCGGGTGGCGGCTTGATCTGCAGGCCGCGTCCGTAGCTGATGTCGATCGACTGGATGATGAAGCTGGCCGACAGCGTGGCGATGATCGGCGGGATGCGGAGCGCCCAGATCAGCAGATAGTTGACGGCACCGATGGCAGCGCCGCAGGCGAGCGCGGCCAACAGCCCGACCACGATCATGGAATCGCTGCCATCCATCACCTTCATGGCGACGGCGCTGGCGAGCCCGATATTGGCCGGCAGCGACAGATCGACATTGCCAGGCCCGAGCGTGATGACGAACATCTGGCCGACGCCAACGATGACGGTGAAGACGGCGAGCGAGAGGGCCGCCGTGACCATGCCGCCGGCGCCGTAGCCGCCGGTAAACGCGATGGTTGCCAGCCAGACCAGCAGCGCGCCGAGGAAGGACCAGATCCAGGGTTTGGCGGTGAGCGTTCGCAACAGGGCCATCGCTACCTCTCCCTGCGGCTGATCAGCACCCGGGCCGCCAGCACGATGATCAGGATGGCGCCGTTGGCGGCGACCTGCCAGTCGGGCGGAATGTGCATGAAGGTGAGCAGCGGCGATGCCGCCAGCGCCAGCGTCAGCGCGCCGAGCACGGCGCCGATCGGCGACACCCGGCCGCCGACGAATTCGCCGCCGCCGAGGATGACGCCGGCGATCGCCAGCAGCGTATAGCCATTGCCGATATTGGCGTCGGCCGAAGTGGTGATGCCGATCAGCGCCATGCCGGACAAAACGCCGAACAGGCCGGTCAGCGCAAACAGCACGATCTTGGTGCGCAGCAACGACCAGCCGGCGCGCCTCAGCGCCGCCGGATTGCCGCCGGAGCCGCGCAGGATCACGCCATAGGAGGTGCGCATCAGCCCGAAATGCACGACCGCCGCGATGACCAGCGCTGCGATGATCGGGAACGGGATGAAGGGCGGCTTGAAGGCCATCAGCCCCAGCAGCCAGTCCGGCGCCTTGCCGCCGGGTTTGGGCAGGACCAGAATGGCGAGCCCCTGCCAGACAAAACTCATGCCCAGCGTCACCACGATCGACGGCAGGTTGCGCAGATGGATCAGGGCGCCAAGCAGCGCGTAAACGCCAATGGCGCCGAGCAGGACAATCACGCCAAGCAGCGGCGCATCCTTCAGCCATGTCGCGGTGACGCAGCCGACGAAACCGACGAAGGTGCCGATCGACAAATCGAGCTCGTTGCCGGCGATGACGAACATCTGCGCGATCGTCGCCAGCGCGATCGGGATCGCCAGGTTGAGCATCAGGCTGAAGCCGAAATAGCTGATGGCGCGCGGGTTGAGCCAGGCAATGGCGATGAGCACCAATGCCAGCGACAGCGCCGGCAACATGCTGCGCAGCATGCGGGCGCGGGCGGCACTGCCGCGCGGCGAGGAAGTTGGGCCGGGAGCGATTGCCGTCATCTCAGGCCGCGTCGCCGAATGAGGACTGGATGATCTTTTCCTCCGTCAGCTCGTCGCGCCCAAGATTGGCGACGATGCGGCCGTTCTTGAAGACATGGATGTGGTCGCAATTGTCGAGCTCTTCGGTCTCGGTCGTGTACCAGAGGAAGGTCCTGCCCTTGGCCGCTTCCTCGCGCACGAGATCGTAGACTTCGAGCTTGGTGCCGATATCGACGCCGCGCATCGGGTCGTCCATCAGCACGATCTGCGCATCCGAGCCCAGCGCACGGGCAAACAGCGCCTTCTGCTGGTTGCCGCCCGACAGCGAAAAGATGTTGTTGGTCATGTCAGGCGTGCGGATACCGATCTTCTGCTTCCAGAATTCGGCAAGTTCAGCCTCGCGCTGCGGTGAGATCAGCAGCCCTTTGCGCAATCGCGAAAGCGAGCGGATACCGATGTTTTCAGAGATCGACCATTGCGGGAAAATACCGTCCGACTGGCGGTCGCCGGCCACCAGCGCCACCGGTGCGGTTACCTCGATGCCTGGCCTTCTGCGCGACGCGGCGGCAAAGATCGCCAGCAGAAGATCCGTCTGGCCGTGGCCGGCAAGCCCGGCAAGGCCGATGATCTCGCCAGCGCGGGCGACAAGCTCCTTGCCGTCTTCCTGCCGGGCCGGCCGCGCCCGCACCCTGACGGGACTGTGTGCCGGCCTGGCGGCGGCGATCTCCGCCGCGATCTTCTCGCGTGCCGCGGCGCCGCCCATGGTCGCCACCAGCCTATCGCGGTCGAAGGCCTTTGCCGCGTCCGTGGCGACGACTTTGCCGTCGCGCATCACCACGATGCGGTCGGCATTTTGCAGGACTTCGCCCAGCACGTGCGAGATCAGGATGCAGCTGCCACCGCCGGCGACGAAACGGCGCACGAAGGCCAGCAGTTGGCCGGCCGTGTGTGCGTCGAGCGAAGAGGTCGGCTCGTCGAGAATAACCAGGTCGAGCGGGTCGCGCGTCACCGTAAAGGCGCGTGCCACCTCGACCATCTGCCGTCGGCCGATGGAGAGGTCACCGGCAATGTCGTCAGCGGAAATGCCGTGATCCGGAAAGATTTCATCCAACTTGGCGGCGATGAGCGCGGCCGCCTTGCGCCGCCAACCGAAGCCGGTCAGCGCCGGGTGGTTGATGCGCGTGTTCTCGGCGATGCTGAGGTTCGGGCACAGCGACAGTTCCTGGAACACGCAGCGTATGCCGAGTTTTAGCGCGCGCGCCACCGAGTATTCGATTTCGACATTACCGCGCACCGCGATCTCGCCGCCATCCGGCCGCAGCGTGCCGGCCACCATATGCATCAGCGTCGACTTGCCGGCGCCGTTATGGCCGACCAGCCCGACGCATTCGCCTGTGACAACATGGAAATCGACGCCGTTAAGCGCCCGAACGGCGCCGAAATGTTTTTCGGCGCCGTTCAGTCTGATGATGTCAGTCTTGGCCTCAGGCATGCCCAACGATATCCGGTCGATCATGCCACTGGCAATGAATGCAAAGCGTCACTTGATGTTGGCTTTGATCGCCGCGAGGGCGTCTTCCTGCGTGTATTCGTGGGTGGCGACGCCACCTTCCTTGATCTTCGGCAGGGCTGCCTCGAAATCGTCCTGGGTGAAGGCGAGATAGGGCACCAGAAGGTCGTGCGGAATATCCTTGCGGCCATCGAGCACCTGCTGCGCCACCCAGAAGGCCAGTGACGAGACGCCCGGCGCGATCGACGCCGACCAGGTCTGGTAGCCGTCCTTTTCCTTCTGCTCCTTCCACCATTTCAGTTCGTCCTGGCGGTTGCCCATGATGATGGTCGGGCGCGGCTTGCCGGCGGCGGCGAAGGCTTGGGCTGCGCCATAGCCGTCACCACCCTGGTCGACGATGCCGACGATGTCGGGCAGCGACGGCAGGATGGTTGCGACCGCCTTCTGCGCCGTCGTCTGGTCCCAGTCGCCGGTCACCGAGCCGACGATCTTGAACTCGGGATGAGCGGCGACGCCTTCGAGAATGCCGGCATGGATGGCATCGTCGATCGAGGTGCCGGCCAGGCCACGGATTTCCAGCAGATTGCCGCCCTTGGGCTGGAACTTGGCCATCTGCTCGACTTCCTGCTTGCCCATGTCCTTGAAGTCGACGACGACGCGGTAGGCGCAGGGTTCGGTCACCGTGCCGTCGAAGGAGACGACGACGATGCCGGCATCGCAGGCCTGCTTGATGGCGCCGTTCAGCGCATCCGGCGACGCCGCGTTGATGACGATGGCGTCATAGCCTTGCAGGATCAGGTTCTGCACCTGCGCGGCCTGGGTCGGCACTTCCTTGTCGGCGGTGGTGAAGATGTCGGCGGCACCGACCACCTTGTCGTCGACCGCCTTCTTGGTGACGATGCCGTAGCTGTCGAGCATCGCCTGGCGCCATGAATTGCCGGCGTAATTGTTGGAGAAGGCGATCTTCTTGCCGCTTGTGTCGGCCATTGCCGTGCCCGAGGCGAGCATGGCCGCCAAGGCGCTCAGGACGAGCAGTTTCTTCATATGATATTCCTCCCGTGGATTGTCGGCCCCGCCGACTGTTGCTGATGGTTTTGGCGTTAGCTGCCTGTTTTTTATCTATTGTCAGACAAATGCAGATGCGCCCGCTTGTCAACTGCGATCGGTGACGCTTTGGCGATCAACTTCAGGTGCGATGATTGAAAAGCCTTCGTATGCTGGTCTAGGGAAGGGTCCAGGAGACCATGCATGGCAGCAACGCCGCCAATTCTAGCCGAAGGCGCGCCCGGAATTCCGGCGCGCTGGACGTCGAGCGCCAAGAGCGGCGTTGGCGCAGCGCTGTCGCCGGCGAGCCGTGTCTGGTTCACGCTCAGCCACGGCATCGTCAATGAGGTCTATTATCCCGGCCTCGACAGCGCCTGCACGCGCGACATGGGGCTGCTGGTCACCGGTCCAGACGGCTGGTTCTCAGAGGAGAAGCGCGACGCCACGCATGTCATCGAACCGTTCGAGGACGGCGTGCCCGCCTACCGGCTGGTGAATACCTCCGCCGCCTACCGGATCGAGAAGCGCATTCTCGCCGATCCGGCGCGCCCGGCGCTGCTGCAGGAGATCATTTTCACACCGCGTCAGGGCAAAGCCGCCGACTACCGCGTCTACGCGCTTTTGGCCCCGCATCTGGTCAATGCAGGCATGGGCAACACCGCCTGGGTCAGCGAGCACAAGGGCAAACCGATGCTGTTCGCCTCCGGGCGCGGTACTTTCCTGGCGCTTGCCTCCTCCCTGCCCTGGGGTGACTGCTCGGCCGGCTATGCCGGTTTCTCCGACGGCTGGCAGCAGCTCAGCCGCGAAGGCCGGCTCGATCCGGCATGCCAACGCGCCGAGGACGGCAATGTCGCGCTGACCGGCGAGATCCGTTTTTCCGCAGGCAACAACAAGGCCTTGCTGGCGCTCGGTTTCGGTTCGACCCCCGACGAAGCCGCCGAAAATGCGGCCGCCAGCCTGAAGCGCGGTTTTGAGCCTGCGGCAAAGACCTATGTCGCGAAATGGCGGAAATGGCAGGCCGGCCTGCTGCCGCTCGACCGCCATGATGTATCCGGCCTCAACACCTACCGCGTCAGCACCGCGGTGCTGGCGACGCACCTGTCGCTGGCCAGACCCGGTGCTGCAGTCGCCAGCCTGTCGATCCCCTGGGGTTTCAGCAAGGGCGACGACGACCTCGGCGGCTATCATCTGGTCTGGCCACGCGACCTGGTTGAAACCGCGGGCGGTTTCCTCGCTGCCGGCGATCCTGAACAGGCGCTGCAGATCCTCACCTATCTCCGTTCCATCCAGCAGCCCGACGGCCATTGGCCGCAGAATGTGTGGCTCGACGGCTCGCCCTATTGGCCGGGCATCCAGATGGACGAATGCGCCTTCCCGCTGCTGCTGGCCGACGCGCTGCACCGCGCCGGACATTTTCCGCGCGCCAAACTCGCCGCCTTCATGCCGATGATCGGGAAGGCAGCGTCCTATGTCGTGCGCAACGGCCCCGTCACCGGGCAGGACCGCTGGGAAGAGGACGCGGGATACAGCCCCTTCACGCTCGCCGTCGAGATTTCGGCACTGCTTGGCGCCGCCGATCTGTTCGACGTCTGCGGAATGCCAGAGCCGGCTAATTATCTGCGCGAAATCGCCGACTGCTGGAACGACCAGATCGAGCGCTGGACCTATGTCAGCGGCACGCCGGAGTGCCGGCAAGCCGGCGTCGACGGCTATTATGTCCGCATCGCGCCGGCCGATGATGCTGGCGCGGCTTCACCGAACGACGGTTTCGTGCCGATCAAGAACCGGCCGCCGGGCGATACCGACAAGCCCGCCGAGGCGATCGTCAGTCCGGATGCGCTGGCGCTGGTTCGCTTTGGCCTGAGGGCAGCCGACGATCCGCGCATCGTCGACACGGTGAAGATCATTGACGCGCAATTGCGCTGCGACCTGCCGCAAGGGCCTCTCTGGTATCGCTACACCGACGACGGCTATGGCGAACATGCTGACGGCGCGCCTTTCGACGGCACCGGCCAGGGCCGTCCCTGGCCGTTGCTCGCCGGCGAGCGCGCCCACTACGAGCTGGCCGCCGGAAACAAGGACAAGGCGGCAAGCCTGCTCAAGACATTTGAAGCGTCCGCCGGGCAAGGCGGGCTGCTGCCGGAGCAAGTCTGGGACGGCCCCAACAAGCCGGAGCGCGAATTGTGGCTGGGCAAGCCGTCGGGCAGCGCCATGCCGCTGGTCTGGGCGCATTCCGAACACATCAAGCTGTTGCGCTCATTGCGCGACAACGCCGTCTTCGACATGCCGCCGCAAGGCGTCAAGCGCTATATCGAGGACAAGACCGGCTCGCTGCTGAGGATTTGGCGCTTCAACAACAAGCTACGCATCATGGATGCCGGCAAGACGCTGCGCGTGGAACTGCTGCAGCCGGCGCAGATCCGCTGGAGCAGCGACCATTGGCAAACCGCCCATGAAATCCACACAGCCGAAAACGCGCTTGGCGTTCATCTGGCGGACTTGCCCGTGGCCCAAATTCCGCCAGGTAACACCATCGTCTTCACTTTTTTCTGGCCCGACGGCGACCGTTGGGAGAATGTCGACTTCACAGTCGGCATTGAAGAACCAGCTCGCACATAGTTTTCCTTTCCTCCAGCGACTAGGACAAGACCATGCAGATCGGAATGATGGGACTGGGCAGGATGGGCGCCAACATGGTGCGCCGCCTCATGCGCGACGGCCATGAATGCGTCGTCTACGACATCAACCCGGCAAGCGTTGCCGGCCTGGTAGCCGACGGCGCCATCGGTGCCACCTCGATGGAGGAGTTCGTCGGCAAGCTGTCCAAGCCACGCAGCGCCTGGCTGATGCTGCCGGCGGCGATCACCGGCAAGATCGCCGACCAGGTCGCAGCGCTGATGGAACCCGGCGACATCATCATCGACGGCGGCAATTCCTACTATCGCGACGCTGTCGACCAGGCCGCCGAACTCGCCCCCAAGGGCCTGCACTATGTCGACGTCGGCACCAGCGGCGGCGTCTGGGGCCTGGAGCGGGGCTACTGCCTGATGATCGGCGGCCCTGATACGGCCGTCAAACATCTCGATCCGATCTTCGCTACGCTGGCGCCCGGCGCCGATGCCGGCGCCACGCCGGACAAGGCTGCGGGCACAGCACCCTTCGGCTATCTGCATTGCGGACCGAGCGGCGCCGGTCACTTCGTCAAGATGATCCACAACGGCATCGAATATGGCGTCATGGCCGCCTATGCCGAAGGCATGAACATCCTGAAATCGGCCAATGCCGGCAAAAGGCCGCGCACGGCAGACGCCGAGACCAGCCCGCTGGAAAATCCGAAATACTACCAGTTCGACATCGACCTGCCGCAGGTCGCCGAAGTCTGGCGCCATGGCAGCGTTATCGGTTCCTGGCTGCTCGACCTCACCGCCGGCGCGCTGAAGAGCGATCCGGGGCTTGCGCAGTTCGGCGGCCGCGTCTCGGATTCCGGCGAGGGCCGCTGGACGCTGAAGGCAGCGATCGACACCGGCGTGCCGGCGCCGGTGCTGTCGTCGGCATTGTTCGACCGCTTCTCCTCGCAAGGCGAATCCGAATTCTCCGACAAGCTTTTGTCTGCCATGCGCTATGCCTTTGGCGGCCATGTCGAAAAGCCGAAGGCCGGCAAGTGAAAGCGGCAGGGGAGACGCGCAAAATGAGCCCGGAACGGTCCGACACGCTGGTGCTCTTCGGAGCCACCGGCGACCTCGCCCACAAGAAGATATTCCCGGCCCTTTACCAGATGGTCGCCAAGGGGACGCTGACCGAGCCGGTGATCGGCGTCGCCTTCGACGCCTGGGACATCAAGCAACTGCAGGCGCGCGCCCGCGACGGCATCGTCAACGCAGTCGGCAAGATCGATGAAAAGATCTTCGCCAAGTTCGCCAACCTTTTGCGCTATGTCAGCGGCGACTATCGCGACGGCGCCACCTTCGAGAAACTGAAGACCGCGCTCGGCTCGGCGCAGCGGCCGCTGCACTACATGGCGGTGCCGCCGACCATGTTCGAAACCGTGGTCCAGGGTCTCGAACAATCAGGAACCGCACATGGCGCGCGGCTGATGGTGGAAAAACCGTTCGGCCACGATCTGCAATCGGCGCGCTGGCTGAACCGGGTGCTGCATCTGGTGTTCGACGAGCAGTCGATCTTCCGCATCGACCACTATCTCGGCAAGGAAGCGATCCAGAACCTGCTCTATTTCCGCTTCGCCAATGCCTTCCTTGAGCCGATCTGGAACCGCAACTTCGTCGAGAGCGTGCAGATCACCATGGCCGAGGATTTCGGCATCGATGGCCGCGGCAAATTCTACGACGATGTCGGCGCGATCCGCGACGTGATCGAAAACCATCTGCTCAACATCCTGCTTCTGCTCGCCATGGAGCCGCCGGTCGGCCGCTCCGCCGACGATCTGATCGACGAGAAGGTGCAGGTGCTGCGCGCCATCCGCACCCTGACCAAGGACGACGTCGTCCGCGGCCAGTTCACCGGCTATCTCGCTGAGCCCGGCGTGAAGCCGAACTCGCCGGTCGAGACCTTTGCCGCGGTGCGCTTCATGGTCGACACCTGGCGCTGGCAGGACGTGCCGTTCTTCATCCGCGCCGGCAAGAACATGCCGGTGCACATCACCGAAGTGATCGTGCGGCTGAAACGGCCGCCGCTCGACGTCTTCGATCCTATCAAGCCGAGCGATGCCAACTATGTCCGCTTTCGCATCGATCCGCAGGTGGCGATCTCGATCGGCGCCCAGCGCAAGGCCCCCGGCGACGACATGGTCGGCGAGCAGGTCGAACTCACCGCGCTCGACGATTCGAAGGGCGACATGCCACCCTATGAGCGGCTGATCGGCGACGCCATGAACGGCAATGGCCAGCTGTTCACCCGCCAGGATGCCAGTGAACTTGCCTGGCGCATCGTCGGCCCGGTGCTTGGCGACACCACGCCGCCCCACATCTACGAGCCGAAGACCTGGGGCCCGGCCGACGCCATGGCCAATTTCGGGCCACCCAACGGCTGGATCAATCCGACTTGAGCAATTCCAGGAAAAGTGTGAGCGGTTTTTCCGCCCGGAATTGCGTAAAAACAAAGAGTTGGAGCATTCCCCGTTTCCCTGAAACGGGGGATCGCTCCAAGTGAGCGGAGGAGACGACATGGCCAAGGCAGCAAAGCCCGCGACGACTGAGGCCGAACCGATCGTGCTGACGATCGATGTCGGCGGCTCGCATGTGAAGATTCTCACCACGGCCGGCGGCAAGGAGCGACGGGCCGACTCCGGGCCGGGCCTGACGCCGCAGCAGATGATCGCCACGGTCAAGACGCTGGCCGAAGGGTTGGCCTATGATGCCATCGCGATGGGCTATCCCGGCCCGGTGCGCAACAACAAGCCATCGCTTGATCCCGCCAATCTCGGCAAGGGCTGGGACGGCTATGATTTTGCTGCCGCCTTCGGCAAGCCGGTCAAGGTTGTCAACGACGCGCTGCTGCAAGCCGTCGGCAGCTATGATGGCGGACGCATGCTGTTCCTCGGCCTCGGCACCGGTCTGGGCGCGGCGATGATCCTCGACAATGTCGGCCAGCCGATGGAACTGGCGCATCTGCCTTACCGTAAGGGCCGCAGTTTCGAGGACTATATCGGCGAGCGCGGCCTGGAGAAATACGGCAAGAAGAAATGGCGCAAATACGTCTTCGACATCGTCCAACGGCTGAATGCCGCCCTGCAGCCGGATTACATCGTCATTGGCGGCGGCAATGTCGACAAGCTCGATGAATTGCCCGCCAACTCCAGGCGCGGCGACAATACCCGCGCCTTCGAGGGCGGCTTTCGACTATGGCGCGACAAGGCGCTGATCGTCTGATAGTATTAAGATTCAGTATAGTTGTTCAAAATGACGTGTGATGCGATGCGAAGTCATTGCGTTACGCAGATTTGGCGATTAGAGCGATTGCACCGGATGGAATCATCTGGGTGCAACCGTACAAATGCGGCAAGACAAATGACTAGAGCGGATTTCCGGCTCCGCTGGGACAGCTCTGGAAGTTTCCGCCACCCCCCTAGCGACGGAGAGATAAATTGGCCGACGACAGCAACGACTCTGACAAGGACATCGACCTGCTCGAATTAACCGCCCATATCGTGTCCGCTTATGTCGAGAAGAACCGCTTGCCCGTTGCCGGCCTGAGCGATCTCATCGCCAGCGTTGCGGCGTCGATCGGCGGGCTCAGCCAGCCGCCGGCGCCGGTGGCGCCGCCGCAGGTCCCGGCCGTCAATCCCAAGCGCTCGGTGACGGCGGACTACATCATCTGCCTCGAAGATGGCAAGAAGTTCAAATCGCTGAAGCGCCATCTCGGCGTTCATTTCAACCTGACGCCCGAGGCCTACCGCACCAAATGGGGCCTGCCGGCCGACTATCCGATGGTTGCCCCCAACTATGCGGCGTCGCGCTCCGAACTGGCCAAGTCGATCGGCCTCGGCCGCAAGGCCGCCGCGGTCGCACCGGCCAAGGCCAAGGGTCGCAAGGCCAAGGTTCCGGCCTGATCATCGGCGCGCCTCGGCGCTGAGCCAACAGTTTGGACGACTGGAACAGAAGCCTGCCGGCGAATGAGCCTTGGCAGGCTTCATGCTTTTGTGGCTTGGATATCAGTGCAAGCTAGGGGGAGCGGCCATGAACTACGCCAGAATGGTGATCGAGAAAGAAGCGCCGGAGGAATACGGTTACGACCGCATCCGCTACAACCTCTCCGAAAGCTCGATCGCCGACCAGAAGCTCTCCGATATCGGCCTGTCGCTGCCGGATCTCACGCTGTTCTATGGCGAGCATCGCGGCGACAAGGAGCTGCGGGCGCTGATCGCGGCGCAGGATTCCGGTATTTCGCCTGACGACGTGCTGGTCACCGCCGGTGCGGCCGGCGCCCTGTTCATCATCTCGACCTCGCTTCTGTCGGAGCGCGACCATCTCGTCGTCGTCCGGCCCAACTACGCCACCAACATCGAGACCCCCAAGGCGATCGGCTGCGCCATCTCCTATGTCGACCTCGACTTCGACAACGGCTTTGCCGTCGATGTCGGCCGCGTCGCAGCCCAACTGCAGTCGAACACCAGGCTGATCAGCGTCACCTGCCCGCACAACCCGACCGGCACAATGATGGCCCGCGCCGATCTCGATGCGCTGATTGCGCTCGCCGAAGCGAACGGCTGCCATCTGCTGGTCGACGAGACCTATCGCGACCTGTCCTATGGACAGCGCCTGCCGGCGGCGGCTTCGCTCAGCCCCAAGGCAATCAGCGTCTCGTCGCTGTCGAAAGCCTTCGGCATTCCCGGCATCCGCATCGGCTGGCTGATCACCAGGGATGCCGAATTGCAGGAGCGCTTCCTCGCCGCCAAGGAGCAGATCGGCATTTGCGGCAGCGTCATCGACGAAGGCATTGCGCGCGGCATGCTGGAGCGCCGTGACGCTTTCCTGGCCGCGTTGCTGCCCGACATGGCCAAGCGCCGCGACATCGTCCAGGCCTGGATCGACCGCGAGCCGCTGGTCGACTGGGTCAGGCCGCAAGGTGGCGTCGTTGGCTTTCCCAGGCTGAATGTCGATGCCAGCTTCGACCTCGACCGCTTCTACGTCAATCTGCTGGAAAGCCACGGCACCTATGTCGGCCCGGGCCACTGGTTCGACATGCCGAAGCGGTTTTTCCGCATCGGTTTCGGCTGGCCGAAAGAGGCGGAATTGCAGGGTGGTTTGCAGGCTATCTCCGCCGCGCTGAGGCAGTAACTTCCGCGTGCAATCGGGCGAGCGGGTTGAAAACTGCTTGATCCAGACCCGATTTTCACGCATACGCGCCCCGAACTTTGATAAGTCTCATTGGCCGGAACAGCGCCCATTTCTGGGAAGTGCCCCGCCGGCCAATGCAAAGCAACGGGGCCTATATCCATGACATCTCCTTCCCAGACGCAGCCCGACCAGCGCTACGCCGCCTTCCGCCACCGCTCCTTCCTGAGCTATTGGGCGGCGCGGTTTCTCACCACCTTCGCCACCATGATCGTGTCGGTCGCCGTCGGCTGGCAGATCTACGATCTGACGCGCGATCCCTTCGATCTCGGCATTGTCGGCATCGTCCAGTTCCTGCCGTCGCTGCTGCTGGTGCTGGTCACCGGCGTCGTCGCCGACCGTTTTGGGCGCCGCCTGATCATGGCGCTGGCGACGGTGACCGAGGCGGGCTGTGCGCTTGTTCTGTTGTATTTCACGCTGCGCGGCCTCGTCAGCCCGCTGCCGATCTTCGTCGTGCTGGCGCTGTTCGGCATGGCGCGCGCCTTTTACGGACCGGCCTCGTCTTCGCTGTTCGCCAATCTGGTGCCGCCGGAGGACTTTGGCAACGCGATCGCCTGGAACTCGTCGGCCTGGCAGACGGCGACCATTGTCGGCCCGGTCGCCGGCGGCCTGCTCTATGGCGTCTCCGCCGAAGCCGCCTACGCCGTTGCCTCGATGCTGATGCTGGTGGCCGGCCTGCTGATCTTCACCATTCCCAAACCGGCCCAGCAGAGCGCCACCGACAAGCCGACGATGGAGACACTGTTTGCCGGCTTCCGCTACATCTGGAGCGAGAAGATCGTGCTCGGCGCCATCTCGCTCGACCTCTTCGCCGTGCTTCTGTCCGGCGCCTCGGCGCTGCTGCCAGTCTATGCCCGCGATATTCTCGAGCTCGGCCCTTGGGGCCTCGGCCTCTTGCGCTCGGCGCCCGGCATCGGCGCCATCTGCGTCGCTGTCTGGCTGGCCGGGCACCCGTTGCGCGACAATGCCGGCAAGATCATGCTCGGCTTCGTCGCAGGCTTTGGCGCCTTCACCGTGCTGTTCGGCGTTTCCACCATCACCTGGCTGTCGATCCTGGCCCTTGCCGGCCTCGGCGCCACCGACATGTTCAGCGTCTATATCAGGGAGACGCTGATCCAGCTGTGGACGCCCGACGAGGTGCGCGGCCGCGTCAACGCCGTCAACCAGGTCTTCGTCGGCGCCTCCAACGAAGTCGGCGAATTCCGCGCCGGCACCATGGCGGCCCTGATCGGCACCGTGCCGGCCGTGGTGATCGGCGGCATCGGCGCGATTGCCGTCGCCGGCCTGTGGGCGGTGCTGTTCCCGCAGCTGCGCCGCGTGCGGCATCTCAACAGCCGCAACTGATCGAGCAAGCCGCTGGGTCCGGCGCTTCGGTCCACCGACAACGGCTGAGATGAGCCGGAAGCGGGATGCGCCTACTCCGACAGGCCTGCCAGACGCCAGCCATCAAGAAAGGGCTGCGCAGAGTTCGGGCTCTTGAACGGTGAGTTCGCTGCGAAATCAGCAAACCTCCAACTTGGATTACCCGCAAGAAATAGGCGGGCTTCCCCCTGCGCCTCAGGAACGCGACCGGCAAGGGCAAGCGCGGGAACCAGGTGCTCCCTCGAGCCCGTCCCGTAGGTTTCTTCCCGGCTCAAGGTCGCAACAGCTTCTTCGTAGCGACCGGAGGAGATCTGAGCCGCTCCAATAATCCAGAAATACCAACCGGGAGGATGAGGATTTAAGCGCAGCGCCTCCGCGCACGCCTTCAGCGCTGCTTGCGGGTCGCCCAAGTAGGTCTGAAGCTCTCCCGTCCATGCTACAGCATCTGCATTGTTGGGATTTTGCCTGGTGGCGGCATCGAACTGAAAATGCGCTTCATCCCAATTCCGCTCGTGGAGATGGACGCAGCCCAGAGCCATGCGAGCGTGAGAGTCGCTGGGATCGATTTCCACCGCCCTTTGCGCGTGCACTAGCGCCTCTGCGCGACGAGGTAGCTGTGGGCCGCCCCAGATAAACCAGCTAAATAGCAGTGAGATGGCAAGATTGCTGTGCCCCTCGCAGTAGTTTGGATCGAGCTGAACGGCACGTTCCAAATCAGCGCACGCCTCACTGGTATCTGATCGCGAAATATTCCATTTGCCTCGCGACCTAACACAGAGATCATAGGCTTCGAGATTTGACGGTCTGGAACGAGCAACAATATTCTTATCACCAAGCTTGCCAGAAATCGCTTCAACAACGCGTCGCGTGACCTCGTCCTGAACGTCAAAGATGTCGGCGATATCGCGATCGAACCGCTCAGCCCAGATGTGATTGCCGCCTTCCAACCCATTGATTAGCTGCACATTGACACGCAAACGTTTGTCGGCTCGTCGTGCGCTGCCCTCAAGTATGTACTTCACCCCTAGATCGCGCGCGATCTGACGGACATCACTGGGCTTGCCCTTGTAGGCGAAGGTGGAGTTGCGGGCGATTACGAAGAAGCCCGGTACATTTGAGAGATCGGTGATGATGTCCTCTGTCAGGCCGTCGGTAAAAAACTCCTGTTCAGCGTCGCCGCTCATGTTGATGAAGGGCAGCACGGCGATGGACGGCTTGTCGAGAAGAGCAAGCGGAGCCGGTGTTGCTCCGCGGCGGGCAGGCACACCGAGCTCCAGCGCATAGACTTGGATCGGCTCGGCAATGTTCTTAAGGACTCTCTCCCCGAGATCACAAATCGCGAGGTCGAGCCGGCTCCGCACCTGACGGTAGGTATCTTCGGACAGGCAGATGGTTCCGGGTTTCGCTATGCCCTCCAAACGAGCAGCGATATTGACGCCGTCGCCCATCAAGTCGCCATCCGCTTCCTCGACAACATCGCCGATATGAATACCGATGCGCAGTTCGATTCGACGCTCTGCCGGCAATCCGGAATTGCGCTCGATCATGCCTGCCTGCAGCTCCATTGCGCAGCGGACAGCGTCAACGCCGCTCCGAAACTCGCATAGCACGCCATCGCCCGTGCTCTTCACGACTCGACCCCGATGAACTGAGATGGCCGGATCGACAAGGTCGCTTCGCAGCGCGCGGACGCGTGCGAGCGTCCGATCCTCGTCGCTAGCCGTCAGACGGCTGAAACCGACAATGTCCGCCACCAGGATTGCCGCGAGCTTGCGTACTTCGGTCATTGCCTGCCCATACCCGAACCTATCACAGCTACGGTCGGGGTAGCCGCGAAGTTTGTGGCCTGCGAGATACGATTGCAATCCGTTCCATTTCTGAACAAGTCGCTCAAGCTGGCCGATCCGGGGTTGAGCGAATGAGGTTTGAGCCTGGAGGGCGCGCACTTCTGCTCAAAAGGTGAGCCGATGCGGCCATACCGTGGAGTCGCCGGTATCGCGCCTCAGCAATCTGGCTTGGCACTAGACCGATGGCGGGGCAGTCACAGGGTGGACATTTCGGCGCACATGGAAAATGATCATGTTGCCCTGCACAATACCGCAGGGCTCTGATCTCGACGACAAGCCTTAAGCGTAGAAGCGGATCAACCGACCTCCGGGTCCAGCGAGGGGGACGCAAAATGGACAATGGGCAATTCCATCGCGAGGCGGGCGGGCAACCCCGTCGAGCGGCCGGCTGGCTTGCCCGGGCCGCCGTGCCGGCGGCTTTCCTGCTCGGCATGGGTTTGAGCAGTGCTTTTGCGCAGGACCAGCAGCTGCCCGTGGTGACGGCGGCCAAGCCGGTGGTCCGTGAAATCGTCGAAGACGACGAGTTCGTCGGCCGCTTCGAAGCTGTCGACCAGGTCGCCATCCGTTCGCGCGTCAGCGGCTATCTGGACAAGGTCAGTTTCCAGGACGGCGCACTGGTCAACAAGGGCGACCTGCTCTTCACCATCGACCAGCGTCCGTACCAGGCGGCTTATGATGCCGCCAAATCGCAAGTGGACGTCGCCAAGTCACTGCTCGAATTCTCCAAGATGCAGCTGGATCGTGCCGACGAACTCGCCAAGACCGGCAACATCTCGGCCGCGACGGTCGACGACCGCCGGCGGGAATATCTTTCGGCACAGGCGCAGATGCAGGGCGCAACGGCTGCGCTGACGTCGGCCAGCCTGAATCTGGAATTCACCGAGATCAAGGCGCCCTTGTCCGGCCGCATCGACCGCCGGCTGGTGTCGGTCGGCAACCTCGTGCAGCCGGATTCCACCTTGCTGACGACCATCGTTACGCGCGATCCGATCGACTTCTATTTTGACGTCGATGAGCGCCTGTATTTCAGCTACGCCCGCGACGCGAAGGAGCGCGGCGGGTCGATGCAGGAAGGCGCCGGCGGGCTCGAGGTGGTGGTTCGCGTCGCCGACCGCGCGGAGGCGGTGTTCAAAGGCAAGCTCGATTTTGCCGAGAACCGGATCGACAACGCGACCGGCACCATGCGGGTGCGTGCAACGTTTCCAAACGCCGACGGCGTTCTCCAGCCAGGCATGTTCGGGCGCATCAACGTGCCGGGGTCGCTGCCGCATAGCGGTGTGCTGGTGCCCGACGAGGCGATCGGCGCCGATCAGGATCGCCGCATCGTGTTTCTGGTGGATGAGGCCGGCATGGTGTCGGCGAAGCCCGTGCGCACCGGCCCGCTTCTCGACGGCTACAGGGTGATCCGCTCTGGCCTGACCGGCAACGAGACGATCATCGTCAACGGACTGATGCACGCCAGGCCCGGCACCAAGGTGAAGGTCGAGATGGTGACGTTGCCGCCCAAGGTCGAAACCGCCGGGTTGCCGCAATGAGGTTCGCCCATTTCTTCGTCGACCGTCCGATCTTCGCATCGGTCGTTTCGATCGTCCTGCTGATCCTCGGCGGGATTGCCTATACCCAGCTGCCGGTCGCGCAATATCCCGAGATCGCGCCGCCGACTATCGTCGTTCGCGCGCAGTATCCGGGCGCCGACGCCGAGACGGTCGCAGCGACGGTGGCAACGCCGATCGAGCAGGAGATCAACGGCGTGGAGGGCATGCTCTACATGTCGTCCTATTCGTCGGGCGACGGGGCGATGGCGCTGACCATCACCTTCAAGCTGGGCACCGATCTCGACCAGGCGCAGGTGCTGGTGCAGAACCGCGTGTCGGTCGCCGAGCCGCGCCTGCCCGAAGAAGTCCGCCGCCTCGGCATCACCACCACCAAGAGCTCGCCCGACCTGATGATGGTCGTGCACATGCTGTCGCCCGACAATACCTACGACCAGCTCTACGTCTCGAACTATGCCCGCTCGCGGGTGCGCGACATACTGCTCAGATTGGACGGCGTCGGCGACCTCATCATCTTCGGCGAACGCGAATATTCGCTGCGCATCTGGCTCGATCCGGAAAAACTGTCCGCCCTGGGGATGACCTCGGGCGATGTGGTGCAGGCGCTGCGCGACCAGAACGTCCAGGTGTCGGGCGGCTCGATCGGCGCGCCGCCGACCAACATGGGCACCGCGTTCCAGTACACGGTCACCACGCAAGGCCGTTTCAACGACGCACGCGACTTCCGGTACGTGATCGTCAAATCGGCCGAAGACGGCCGCCTGATCCAGCTGCAGGACGTGGCGCGCATCGAGCTCGGCGCCAAAGATTACGTCACCAACTCCTATCTCAACGGCAAACCGGCGGTGGCGCTCGCCATCTTCCAGCGGCCGGGCACCAACGCGCTCGCCGCGGCCGAGGAGATCCAGGACAAGATGAAGGAGCTGTCCCAGGATTTCCCGAAGGGACTGAGCTACGACATCGTCTACAATCCGACCGAGTTCGTCGCCGAGTCGATCCAGGAGGTCTACAAGACGATCCTCGAGGCGATGGTGCTGGTCATCATCGTCATCATCGTCTTCCTGCAATCGTGGCGCATGGCGATCGTGCCGATCGTGGCGATCCCGGTGTCGCTGATCGGCACGCTGGCGGTGCTTTACGCCGCCGGCTTCTCGCTCAACATGCTGACGCTGTTCGGCCTCGTTCTGGCGATCGGCATCGTCGTCGACGATGCCATCGTCGTGGTCGAAAACGTCGAGCGCAATATCGCCAGAGGTCTGGCGCCCAATCCGGCGTCGCACCTGACCATGGACGAAGTCGGAACGGCGGTCATCGCGATCTCGCTGGTGCTGATCGCCGTGTTCGTGCCGACAGCCTTCATCCCCGGCATTTCCGGGCAGTTCTACCTGCAGTTTGCGATCACCATCGCGGTGTCGACGGCGATCTCGGCATTCAATTCGCTGACGCTTTCGCCGGCGCTGGCCGCACTGCTGTTCAAGCCGCACCACACTGCTGCGGCGCCGCCGCGCTTTTTCCTGGCGCGGTTCGGACAGTCGCTCGCCGACGGCTTCAATCGAGGCTTCGACAGGCTCGCCCATTGGTATTCGAGCATCGTGCGCGTGCTGGTCGGCTCGCGGATAGCGATCGGCACCATGCTGGCCGTTTTCGCGGCCCTCATCTACGCCACGGTCTACATGGTGCAGACGGTGCCGCGCGGTTTCATCCCCTCGCTCGACCAGGGCTATGCGATCGTCGTCGTCCAGTTGCCGGACGGCGCGTCGCTGTCGAGGACCGATGCGGTCATCCAGCAGGCGTCGCAGATCATCCAGAAAACCCCAGGCGTCGACTACGCAGTCGCCTTCGCCGGCTTCTCCGGCGCGACCTTCACCAACGCCAGCAACGCGGGCGTGATCTTCGCCAGGTTCAAGCCGTTTGACGAGCGACTGAAAGAAGGCCAGTCGGCGACCAAAGTCATTGGCAATCTGTTCGGCAGCCTGCAAAGCATCAAGGAAGCCTTCATCATCGCACTGCCGCCGCCGCCGATCCGCGGCGTCGGCAATGCCGGCGGCTTCAAGCTGCAGATCCAGGAGCGCAACAGCGCCGACATGCGACAGATCCTGGCGCTTGCCTACGAAATCGCCGGCAAGGCAAACAAGACGCCAGGGCTGACGGGCGTGTTCACCACCTTCTCGGCGTCGAGCCCGCAATTCTTCCTGGCGATCGATCGCGACAAGGCGCGCATCCTGAACGTGCCGATCCCCAACATCTTCGAGACGCTGTCGATCAATCTGGGCACCGCCTACGTCAACGACTTCAACGCTTTCGGGCGCGTCTACCAGGTGCGGGCGCAGGCCGACCAGGCGTTCCGCCTCGATCGCGCCGACATCTTGAAACTGAAGGTGCGCTCGGCGACCGGCGCGCTGGTTCCGCTCGGCACGTTGATCGAGATCCGCGACGTCACCGGCCCGGCGCTGGTCCAGCGCTACAACATGTACGTCTCGGTGCCGCTGCAGGGCAACGCCGCGCCCGGCGTTTCCACCGGCGATGCGCTGGCCAAGATGGAAGCGATCACGGCACAGACGCTGCCGGCCGGTACCTCCTATGAATGGACCGAGCTCGCCTATCAGGAACGCAACACCGGCAATGCCGCTGTCTATATCTTCGGACTGTCGGTGCTGTTCGTGTTCCTGGCGCTGGCGGCGCAATATGAAAGCTGGGTGCTGCCCTTCGCCATTGTGCTGGTGGTGCCGCTCGGCGTGCTCGCGGCATTGCTCGGCGTGTCTTTCCGAGGGCTGGACAACAACATCCTCGTGCAGATCGGCCTCATCGTGCTGATCGGGCTTGCCGCCAAGAACGCGATCCTGATCGTCGAATTCGCGCGGCAGGCGCAGGAACGCGGACTGTCGGTCACTGAAGCTGCCGTCGAAGCCTGCCGGCTCAGGCTGCGGCCGATCCTGATGACCGCCTTCGCATTCATCCTCGGTGTCGTGCCGCTGATGATCGCGACGGGCCCGGGCGCCGAAATGCGCCAGTCGCTCGGCACCGCAGTGTTCTCCGGCATGCTCGGCGTCACCTTCGTCGGCCTGTTCCTGACGCCGGTGTTCTACGTCACGCTCAGGTCGCTGTTTTCACGGCGCACGCCGCATGCCGAGGCCGAGCCTCCCGCACCGGCAGAGGCGCCATCGGAGACAGCCGCCGAGTAGGGTTCCACGGGTCGTCGCGCTGCTGATTATTTCGTTTTGGTGTTGAATTCACGGTTTGCCGCATAGTCGATGGTGAAGGTGCCCGCAGGAGCGCTAACGCCCTGCTTCACGTTGGATATAGTGACTGTCGTGGTAAGGCCCTTCTCGTCAGTCAGGCTCCATCTGCGTAGATCGAGCGATTCCCTGTCAAACACCATCGTGATGTTCGAATTGCCGAAGGCCGACTTGTCGGCCAGCTTGATGATCACTTGGGCGCCATCTTCCCTGATACTTTTGAGGCGATTGCCGGAAAAGTTGACCTGGTTGTCGAGGAGCAGCTTAAGCGGCGTCTTCGAGAGAGCATAAAGCCGCGATGTCTTGAGCTTCTTGTTATAGACCACCAGGGATTTTCCATCCGCAATTACGCTGACTCCTGATTGGCCTGCATAGTTGAACCGGATCTTGCCCGGCCGCTGAAGAAAGAATCTTCCTTTGGTCCTTTCCCCTCTTGGGCCCGACTGGACAAAGTCCCCGGACATGGACTTTACCGATGAGAAGTGATCGGCAATCGTCTTCGCTTCTACCGGTGCGGCCGAGACCGCGGTCGCAAGTTCGACGTCTATCGCGACAGCGCTGACAACGGCAAACCAGAAAGCCAGCAGTCTTTTGATGTTATATGCCATTCAGTTATCCTACCCCGAGCAGGCGCGTGATCGAAAGAGATCACGCGCCCTTTGAAATCAGTAGCCGTCCGGGCACTGTGCAACGTAAACTCGACCGTTCCGATCGCGATATCTGCACTGGCCGGCCTCGCTGGCGTGCCCGATGACCGCCCCGGCCAGCGCTCCGACCGCCCCGCCAACAACCGCCCCTTTCACCGGGTCGCCGGCCACTGCTGCGCCTATAGCTGCGCCACCCAAACCACCGACGGCAGCGCCTTGTTCGGTGCGGGAGCATGCCGCGAGCGGTATGAGTAGGCTCAAAATGAGCAGCGTCTTCTTCATTGGTTCTCTCCTGGGGCCATTATTAGCCGAAGCTTAAATGCGCCACGCAGTTTTTCGATCCATCAGCGTGTTTGGAGCGCAATCCGAACCTACGGGAACGGGTTAAGGTCCCGGATCCATCATCCACGCATACCGGACCTAAGTCGTCTTTGGACAAGCTCGACCGTTCAGAGTAGTTGGATTTTACTCTATCCCTCAGCCGGCTTGCCGAAGATCAGGCCCAAAAACTCGCTTAGCCAGCGCTTCAGATGCATGTCCCAGATCAGCCGGCCGCCGAGATGGTCGCGGCCGGGCTGCGCGCCGGGCAGCTCGAAACGATGCGCGCCGCGCACCACCCAGCGCTGCATCATCAGCCGGGTCAGCTCGCCATGGAACTGGATGCCCCAGGCATTGTCGCCATAGCGAAAGGCCTGGTTGGGATAGGTTTCCGCCGTCGCCAGCAGCGTCGCATCCCTGGGCAGCGAAAAGCCCTCACGGTGGAACTGGTAGACCATGTCGGGCCAGTGCAGCAGCTTTTTGCCGGCTTCGGTGGATTTGAGCGGATACCAGCCGATCTCGACCAGGCCTTCGCCGTGGCCCTCGACCTTGCCGCCGAGATGGTTGGCCAGCATCTGTGCGCCAAGGCAGATGCCGAGGAAGGGCCGGTTCTCGCGCAGCGGCACATTCAGCCAGTTGGTCTCGCGGCGGACGAACTCATCCTCGTCATTGGCGCTCATCGGCCCGCCGAACACCACGGCGCCGGCATGCCCTTCCAGCGTTTCCGGCAGGCTGTCGCCCAGCGGCGGCCGGCGGATGTCGAGATCGAACCCTTCCTCGAGCAGCATATGGCCGACCCGGCCGGGGCTCGAAGTCTCCTGATGCAGCACGATCAGGATCTTTGGTTTCGAGCTCGGTCTAGGCGGCATGGAGAGCTGGGATCCTATTCGTCGCTCGACGTTCCGCTGGCGCCGGGCGCGGCGGCCGCCGCCTTGCGGCGCGCCTCGATCCGGTCCTGTCGCTCGACGCCGATCAGTTCGGCGACGCGCCAGACGGTGTTGTCTTCCAGCTCGTGCAGTTCGCCGTCGGCATAGACGATCTCCCACATCAGGCCGATAAAGGCCTTGCGCGCCTCGGCGTCGAGATGGCGTTTCAACACGCTGGTGAAGGCATAGAGGTCGATCGCCTCATTGTCGGCGCGCTCGCCCGCTGCGGCCAGCGCATCGAGTTCGTTGCCGCTGATCGAATAGCTCTCACCCAGCACCTGCTTGAACCGCTCCCACTCGACATCCTGGCGCACGCCGTCGGCGTTCATCACATGATAGAGCAAAGCCGACGCGGCAACGCGAGGATCGTCCGCATTGGCGCGAGTTCCAGCGGCACCCGGCAGGTCTTTCAGAAAGGACAGAACGCGTTCGAACATGGTGCTCACATCACTTTATTGGAGCATGATCTTTTCCAAAAACCGGTATCCACTTTTTGGGATCATGCTTCAGGGTTCAAAACAGGCGGAACCGCCGCGGTGACTTCTCCGCTTCGTCATCGGGGTCGACACCGGGGTCGTCCGGCAACCGGATGACCTCCTCGGCCGGCTCGACCGCTTCGCTATCCGCCGGCACGGCGGCAAAAGCGGCGGCAGTGACCGGCGTGACATGGTCGTCGCCCGCCACAGGCTTCGGCTCAATTGGCGCCTCGCTGGTCGTTTTGGCGACGGCTGGATGGTCGATCACTTCGGCTTCTTTTGCCGGCTTGGCGGGGGCCGCAAGCACGGGCACAGTGGCTTCCGGCGTTTCCTCATGGCTGTCGATGAGCTGGCCGAGCCGCTCCATCGGCGCGCGCCAGGCGAAGGCGTCGAGCTTGCCGCTGACCGGCGACACCGGCGCCCAGCGTTCGGAGACGACGCCGTCGGCGACCCAGGCCGGATCGCGCGGCGCCCGGACCGCCTTGGACAGCAATTGCCTGATCTTGCCCTGGTCGCCGGTCTCTGCCTCCTCGATGTCGGCCAGAAGCAGGTAGGCGCCTTCCCGCCGATCCATGCGGATCGCCGCCTCCGCCTCGCGGCGGGCGGTGGAAAAATCCTGCGCGTCGAGGGCCGCGCGGGCGACGGTCATCGACGATTCGGCGTTGTTGCGCTTCAGCTCCTGCAACTTCTTCGCCCGGTTCAGGCGGTCGACCACCGCATCCCCCGGTCGGGCATGAGTATAAAGTTCGGATATTTCCGGATGCGGCTCGGCCTTCCAGGCGGCTTCGAGGATCTTCGAGCCTTTGCGCACATCGTTCTGCTTGAACAGCAGGCTCGCCGCCGCAACCGCGGCCGGCGCGAAATCGGGCGCCAGCTTGTTGGCCTCAATGGCCGCTGTCCTGGCCGCATTGGGGTCGCTGTCGGTCAGCGCCTGCGCCTTGGCGGTCAACAGCACGGCGCGGCGGCGGTTGGCAGCGTCGCGTTCGATCTGGCGCGTCGATTTCTGGGCCTCGACCAGCTTCAGCGCGCCGTCCCAGTCGCCGCGTCCGGTCAAATCTTCCAGCGTCGATTCGGCGGCCCAGGCCAGTTGCGGCGCCACGGCTGCGGCGCGGCCGGCATAGTGGCGCGCCGCGTTACGGTCGCCGAGCCGCTCGGCTTCGAGATAGAGCCCGCGCAGGCCGAGCAGCCGCATTTCGGGATCGTCGAGCATGGCTTCGAATTTCTCGCGCGCGCCTTCATGGTCGCCTTCGAGCAGCGAGGCTTGCGCTTCGAGCAGATGAATCAGCGGCTCCTGGTCGGAGCGGATCAGCTTGGCGGCTTCCTTGGTCTTCTTGCGCGCCAGCGCGCCATCGCCGGCGCCGGCGGCGATCATGCCGGTCGACAGCGCCTGGTAGCCGCGGTCGCGGCGCCGCACGCGGAAATAGCGCGAGATCGTATACGGGCTGTTCCACAGCGACTTGATCAGCCACCAGACGATCATCACCGCGGCGACGACGGCAACGATCGCCACCGCCGCCACCATCAGGCTGACCTGATACTGGTAGCCGTTGAAGGTGACGACCATCTCGCCGGGCCGGTCGGCCAGCCAGGCAAAGCCGAGGCCGAGCGCGAAGACGGCGGCGAGGAAGATGAGAATGCGGATCATCGTGTCGTCCTCATGCCTTCATCGCGCCGGCTATGAGCGCATCGACCTGCGTTTCGACCTCGATGCGCGCCTTCAGTTTGCCGGCAAAGTCGGCGCCGGCCGCCTTGACCGCGTCCGGTAGCGACGCATATTCGCTGAGCGCCTTGGCGTAGTCGCCCTGGTTGACCGCCACTTCGAGGCGCGCCACGGTTTCGGGCGCCCCGGCGCCTTCTACGGCACCGATCGGCCGCACCTTGACCAGCGATTCGGCGCTCGACAAAAGGTTCTGGAAGAAGCCGGCATTTTCGTCGACCGGGGTCGCGGCAGCGACCATCGCATTGGCTGCGGCATCGACCTCGCCGGCGATTTCGGTGCGGGTTGGCACGCCTTTCTCGGCATAGGGACGCAGTGCCGCAATCTCAGGTGCATTGGGCGAGATCGTCGCAAAAGTCTCCAACTCGGCGGCGAACGGCGCGCCGCGGTCGAGCGCCGCCTTCAGCGCCGAAGCGGCGATGGCCATCGCGATCTTCGGCTGCGACGCCTGCGCATCGACCTTGCCGGAGAGCTGCGTCACCGACTGTTCAAGTGCAGCGATCTTGCCTTCCTGCGTCTTGGCTGCATCGCCGGCCGATTTCACCAGCGCATCCAGACTTGAAAGCTTCTCGTTGAGCGGCGCGAGATCGACCGGCGCCGCGTTGCCGGCCTGGCCGAGCGCGGCGACCGCCGTCTCGATCTGCTTGACCTTGTCGCCGAGCGCGGCAAGCCCGGCATTGTCGCCCGCGCCGCCTTGCTCAACCGCCGATTTCAGCGCCGTGACATCGGCCTTCACCTGATCCAGCGCCGTCGACAGACCGTCGACCTTGGCCGTTGCAGCGCCATTGCTGCTGGCTTCCCTGAGGTCGGCGATTTCGCTCTTCAGCGAGGCGATCTCGCCATTGACGCCGTCGAGCGAGACGGTGCTTGCGCCCGAACCCGGAGCGCCGAGCACGCCGGCGAACTGTAGCCCGCCGGCGGCAGCCAGCGCGATGACACCGCCAATGATGCCGGCGGCGATACCGTTCGAACGCTTCGGCTGCGCTGCCATGGGCTGGCTCCTCACCTCGGCTGTCTTCGGCGTTTCCTTAGCTACACCCGGCTTGGGCGAGGCATCCTCGAAACTGTAATCGGAGGTCTTGGCGCGTGGCGGCGCGTCCGAGGCGGCGGGATAAGGCTTTTCCGGTTCGGACATCTTGGCTTCGGCGCCCTCCAACGCCGCCTGGGCCGCGGCGTCGGAATGTTCCCACGGCTCGAGATCGGCCTGGTCGGCATGAACCGGCTCGTCTGGCGTCTCCGCCTGCGCATCGGCCACGGCAGCCGCTTCCTCGGGCATGACCGATTCGGCGGGGGTCTCGACTTCATCTGCCTTGGCGGCATCCGCATCGACAATGCGCGAGACGGCGCCGGGTTCGAGTTCGATGGTCACCGGCTCGCGGCGGCTCTTCGAATGTCGCATCTTCGGCGTCTTGACCATGCCTGGGGCTCCGCAATCCTGCTTCGTCTGGGCGCCCGATGGCGCGTGATGGTTTAAAAAATGGTCTAGCACATCATCATCAGGTGAAAAGGGGCGGCGTGATGACACGGGGTTCAGGCGCCGTCGTGCAACAGCTCAAGCAGCGCCTCCTCCTGCGGTTCCCGCGCAACGCGGATTTTTTTGCCGGCGGCATCGCCGAACGCTGACGCTATGCGCTCGGAGAGAGCAAAAACCTGTGTAGCTTCAAAGAGATCGCGCAGGTCCGGTCGCTTTGCCAGAACCTGCATCGCCGCCGCCGCCTTGGCCGAATAGAGCAGCACCGCATCGACCGCCCGATCGGGCAGGCGCGCACGGATTTCACCGTCGGAATAATCGAGCGAAATCGTGTCATAGGTCTCGATGGCGCGAACCTCGACGCCGGCCTGGCGCAGCCGTGCCTCGAAGGCCGGAAACCGCACGCGTCCCGTGAGATAGACGATCGCCTTGCCGGAAAGACCGGCGGCAATCGCTTCGGCCAGTTTCTCGGCGTCGCCCGGCCCTTCGCTGACGGACAAAAACCCTGCCGCGCGCGCCGCTTCGGCCGTTCTGTGGCCGACCGCATGGCAAGGCAAGGCGGCGAGCGCGGCGATGAGGTCTGCCGGCGCATGGCGTAAGGCATTGGCGCTGGTCACCGCGACGGCATCGCCGCGGATCGCATGGGCGCCGACTGGCAGCGCCACCGTTTCGGTCAATGGCAGAAGAATCGGCTCAAATCCCAGCTCCTGCAGCCGCCGCACGGTGCGCGATGCCCCGGGTTGTGGCCGCGTCACCAGGATCCGCATGTCATACCCAGCCGTCGAAGAAGCTTTCGCCGGCCTTGACGCGAACCATCCTCGCGGCGTCCGCGCCGATATCAACGGCATCCAGCGCCAGGCCTTCGGCCTTGACCTCATGCGATTGCGTGCCATCGGGCGAAATGATCAACCCGGCGAAAACCAATTTTCCACCCGCTATCGTCGCATAGCCGGCGATCGGCGTGCGGCAGGAGCCGTCGAGCGCCGCCAGAAAGGCGCGTTCGCAGCCCAGCGCCTGGCCCGTCGGCACGTCATGGATGGCGCTCAGTATCTTTTCGACGGCGCTGTCGCCGATGCGGGTCTCGATGCCGATCGCACCTTGCCCCGGCGCCGGTGGAAAGGCGTCGAGCGGCATCAGATCGGTGACGACGTGGCCGAGTTCCAGCCGCTTCAGCCCGGCATGGGCCAGGATCGTGCCTTCGGCGACGCCCTCATCCAGCTTGCGCAGCCTGGTCTGCACATTGCCGCGAAACATCACCACGTCGAGATCCGGCCGCATGCGCCGGATCAGCGCCTGGCGCCGCAGCGACGACGAGCCGACCTTGGCGCCCCGAGGCAGGTCGATGATGCGCTTCGCGGTCTTGCCGATAAAGGCGTCGCGCGCATCCTCGCGCGGCAGAAAAGCGGAGAGTTCAAGCCCGTCCGGCAGCACCGTCGGCATGTCCTTGGAGGAATGCACGGCGATGTCGATGGCCCCGGCCAGCAGCGCCTCTTCTATTTCCTTGGTGAACAGGCCCTTGCCGCCGGCTTCCGACAAAGGCCGGTCCTGGATGCGGTCGCCGCTGGTCGAGATGACGACGACCTCGAACGCTTCCGCCGGCATGCCATGCGCTGCCATCAGCCGCGCCTGCGTCTCATGCGCCTGGGCGAGTGCCAGCGGGCTGCCGCGTGTTCCGATTTTCAAAGTTTGCATGGCGCGCGGTCCGTGATAACCCCCGGCTGGCTTTGCGTTTCCGGCGCTCTCCCTAACGAGGCCCGCCTCTACTAACTAGGAAAGTCCGGCGACACAATCTCTGGAGACAGCGACGAATTGATCCGCGTTCTGGGCATTGAAACGAGTTGCGACGAGACCGCCGCCAGCGTGGTGACGCTGGACGGCGCGTCTGCGCCTATCATTGCGTCCAACATCGTGCTCAGCCAGATCGAGGAGCACGCGGCCTTTGGTGGCGTGGTGCCGGAGATTGCCGCGCGCGCCCATGTCGAGGCGCTCGACGGCATTGTCGAGGCAGCCCTTGCCGATTCGGGCGTTGCCCTCACCGACATCGACGCCATTGCCGCCACCGCCGGTCCGGGCCTGGTCGGCGGGCTGATTGTCGGCCTGATGACGGCCAAGGCAATTGCCGCCGCGGCCGGCAAGCCGCTGATCGCCATCAACCATCTCGAAGGCCATGCACTGACCGCAAGGCTGACCGACGGGCTCGACTTTCCCTATCTGCTGCTGCTGGTCTCCGGCGGCCACACCCAGATCGTCGCCGTGCGCGGCGTTGGCGACTACCAGCGCTGGGCGACGACCATCGACGATGCGCTTGGCGAAGCTTTCGACAAGACGGCCAAAATGCTCGGCCTGCCCTATCCCGGCGGCCCGAATGTCGAGAAGGCTGCAGCAGCGGGCGACGCGACCCGCTTTGCCTTTCCAAGGCCGATGAAGGGTTCGGCCCAGCCCGATTTCTCCTTCTCCGGCCTCAAGACCGCGGTGCGCCAGGCCGCAACCGCCATCCAGCCGCTGAGCGAGCAGGACGTCGCCGACATCTGCGCCTCGTTCCAGGCGGCGGTAGCGGATGCGTTGGGCGACCGCGTGGCCCGGGCGCTGGCCCGCTTCCGCCTGGAATTTCCTGATAAAGCCACGCCCTCGCTGGTCGTTGCCGGCGGCGTCGCCGCCAACAGCACCATCAAGGCGACGCTGCAGAAGCAGTGCGCCGAGGCCGGCTTCGCCTTTGTCGCGCCGCCACTGAAACTGTGCACCGACAATGCAGCGATGATCGCCTGGGCCGGCATCGAGCGGCTGCGCGCAGGCATAGCGGACGAGAACGCTGCGGATTTCGTGCCGCGTTCGCGCTGGCCGCTGGACTCGATCTCGGCGCCGATGGTCGGCTCCGGCCGGCGCGGAGCGAAAGCATGACCGGCAGCAAGACAAGCGACAGGGACAAGACCGGCTGGCGTGTCGCCGTACTCGGCGGCGGCGCCTGGGGCACCGCGCTGGCACTGGCGATGCTGCGTGCCGGTCATGATGTCCGGCTCTATGCACGCGACGACGAAACGGTCGCAGCACTTCACCGCGGTGAGAACCCGCGCTACCTCCCCGGCATCGCCATCGAGCCTGGCATTGCGGCGACGAGTGATATCGCTGCAGCGCTGACCGAGGCCGATTGCGTGCTGGCCGTGGCGCCGGCGCAAGCGCTACGCGCCATGCTGACGACGGCAAAGCCGCATATGCCGAAAGGCGTCCCACTGGTTCTCTGCGCCAAGGGCATCGAGCGCGATACCGGCGCGCTGCTGTCGGCGATCGTCGCGGACATTTTGCCGAAAGCCCCGGTCGCGGCCCTGTCCGGTCCGAGCTTCGCCGCCGATGTCGCCAGGGGCCTGCCGACCGCTGTCGTCGTCGCCGCTCGCGACGAGGTTTTAGCTGCCGGGCTTGCCGCCCGGTTTTCGGCGCAGAATTTGCGCTGCTATTCCAGCGACGATTTGATCGGCGTCGAGATCGGCGGCGCGCTGAAGAATGTCTTCGCCATTGCCGCCGGCGCCGTCACCGGCGCCGGGCTCGGCGCCAGCGCCCAGGCCGCCATGGTGACACGCGGCTTCGTCGAATTGCGCCGCATCGGCGCGTCCTTCGGTGCGAAACCGGAGACGCTGATGGGCCTTTCCGGCCTCGGCGATTTGCTGCTCACGTGCTCGTCCGCCCAGTCGCGCAATTTCGCCTACGGGCTGGCGCTTGGCCAAGGCAAACCCTTGGCCGGCCTGCCGCTGGCCGAAGGCGTGCCGACGGCTGCGATCGCCGCCCGCATCGCCACCGAGCGCGACATCGACGCGCCGATCATCGCGGCGGTGTCAGCGATACTGGATGGCACGATCACCATACGGCAGGCTGTGTCCGCCCTGATGACGCGGCCGTTGAAGACCGAAGCTGATATTTAATTGTACACGTCTTTGAACAGTTCGGCATTGTCCTCACCGGCGACGATGAGGTTTTCGTAGTCACCTTCCGGAAGCAGCAGCGCCTCGGCCGGACCGCTGCGCAGAACAACGTCGCTGACACCGGCCTCCAGGGACAAAGGCAAGGAACGCGGGGTGCCATTGATCTCGACCTCGCCATCTGCAGGCAGCCCGTTCGTTGTATAGAGGTTGTACCGTCCGGCGACCGGCACCTTGAAAACGTCCACACGACCGGAGCGAAGGCGACGGCCGGCCATTCTGATGTTGGGAGCGATCTGGACGTAGCTGTCGCGGATAAAAGGGGCGATCACGGGATCGATCATATCCATGCGATATGACCAGATGATCAGCTTTGGCGGCGTGTTCGCGAGGATTTTGTAGGCTTCCGATTCGCTGCCTTCCCGCAATGTTTTCAAGATGTAGTACTGGTCGAGCCAGAGGGTGGAGGGCTCGCGTCGATTGGGCAGCATTCCGATGCCGTCGAAATAGACCTCGTCCGGTTTGACCATCGCTTCGGCGCGGGCGATCAGCGCAAGCTGCGCCGGATTGTCAATGCGCAGATAGAGTACGTTGCTGATGAAGCTGATCGCTCCGGCAAACACGAGCGACGCCCGCGCCAAACGCATGGGCAATGCATCGGCCGCGTTGCGATCGGGCACCGCAAGCGACCACAGCGCCATGAACGGCAAGGCCATGAGGAAGACATAGGGCCATGGCTGATCATGAACGAAAACCAGGACCGTGATGACGGCGGTGAACGTCAGCGCGATCCGCTGTCTTCCGTCCAACGCCCGGATACGCACCAACCCAAGGACGATCCCGCCGAAGCAGAATGCGTAGAGGATTGCGTTGCGAACGAGCGTCTGGAGCACAAAATGTCGCAAGCCGCCATATTCGACTCCGCCGCGGCTGGCGACCTCAACTGGGCCGAATATCAGGCCTCGGGCGATCGGGAGGGGATCGGCGCCACCAAATATGAAGCAATACGCGGCGACGGGCACAATCCAGCCCAGCACCAGGGCCGCGCCACGCTTGATCCCGGCTGCGTATTGTCGTGCAATGAAGGCGTTGGCAAGCAATCCCATGCCAAGCGCGACATTGAAATAGATGGATTTCTGGGTCGTCAGGAAGGCGAGGCCGCTAAGCATGCCAGCGAAGACGATCCGTCTCGCGCTTGCCGAATTCCCGCTGATGACCACCAACAGCGCCGCGACCGCGAAGAACAGCGCCAGCGGTTCCGAGATCGTGCGGAAAATTCGTTCCATGAAGTTGGAGAAGCACAGCAGGATCAGGACAATTGCCAAGGCATGCGGCCTGTCCTGGCCGAGCGCCCGCGCGCATGCATAAATCATGGCGATGGTCGCACAGGCGAGCAGCGCCATCTGGAAGCGGCCCACGAACATGATGGACGTCGCATCCCAGCCAATGAGAATGGCCAGCTTGCTAAAAACCGTGAAACCTACCGCCTTGGCCGGTTGGACAGTGTCAAACAGGCCGTTGCCGAGATATTTCGCGTAACCGACCTGGCCGAACTCATCCATGACGAAGCGGCTGCGATAGGCCAGCGCGAAGAGAAGGACGATTTTGAGTGCAATAAGCACGCTCAGGCCGATTGTGGCCGGGCGTTCGGCAATTCCGAAAAAGTCCCGGTTGCCGAGGTCGGTTTTCACGGCGGACCGGTCATCCATCGGCAACGCTCCCTTGCCGGTTCTCGGTCGGTGCCACTGCTTGGCTATTGCCCGCCAAGGCGATCACGCTGCGGGCCATCTTGTCCCAATCGTAATGCGCCAGGGCATGGGCAGCCATCGCATCGCGCTCGGCGTCGGTCAGGGCAAGGCCGTCGATCGCCTCGGCGCAACGACGCGCTGACCCCAGGCGATCTCTCAGGTCGATGTTCACACCACGCAGCCAGACCGCTGCATCGGGGTCGGCAAGGTGGACCGGAGCGCCGCAGACCACCGGGAGGCCGCAGGCCATCGCCTCTTGTATGACAAGCGGATACCCTTCGCCGACGCTTGGCAGCAGCAAAAGATCTGCCGTGCGATAGAGGTCCGCCAACTCCATGGGCGTGCGAGCGCCCAGGTCGCGAACATTGCCCAGCCCCCAGGCGCCGGGCCTGATCGAGCCGGCGCCCGCCAGCGATATCTCGAGATCGGGCCGCAAGGTCGCCAGCGCCCGGATCACCGACAGTCCCTTTTTCTCGACGTAGCGGCCAACGAACAGAACGCGACGTCCGCGCGCCGGAGTGCCGCCATCGCCGGTCGAGTGCCGCGATGGATGGAAAATGCCGCGGTCGACCCCGTTGAAAAGCAGGCTGTAAGGGAGCCGCGCGGGCGTTCCGAGCAATTCATGGCGCACCGTGTCGCTGATGAAGACTCTGGCATCCGCCGCCCTCAGCATAGGCCGCGTCACCAGGCGGTTTGCGAGCGCCATCGCCAAGCGCAGGATACGCGAAGAAAACGGAACGCCGGCAATGTGTTGAACAAGCACTGTTGGCTTGCGGTAGATCTTGGCCGCCACCATTGCCAGGATCGACGTGGCGTAAAGCGCATCGTGCATCACCACCGAATCGCTGCCGCGTACCGCGCGTGCCAATGCCGCTATTCCTCGCATCCGAGGTATAGGCATCGGCAGGCCGTTGCGTTTTTCCATCAGTTGGAGACAGGCAATCGGCACCGCAACCACTTTTCCCTCGGGCGGCAGGTCGGCATCGCTTGCAGCCCAGGACGCTTCGATGCCGTTATCCACGAAGCGGCGGCAAAGATGCCCGGCGACGCGTTCTATGCCGCCGCCATGCGCCTCGAAGAAGTGGCTTACCGTCAAAATTCGCAAGGGCGCGCCTGTCAAACCCGCTCCAGACGGAGCGTAATCTCAAGGCGGTTCGGAAACAGCCATGCGTACAGGCCGTTGCGGTATCGCAACGGCGCCGCGCGTGCGGCAATGCGATAGCCGCTCTCGGCGGCGAGCCTCTCCCATTCGGCACGATCAAGGTAACGCGCCCAGACCATTCCGCCGAACGGGATGTTTCCAATGGCGTCCATTGCCATGAGGCGCAGACGATCCACCGCATGGAGGCTTTCATGGTCCTTGATGTAGAGCGGCCCATCCACCACCCGCCGGATCTCCCTGAGAAGCGCTGCTCGCGCCGCAAGCGGCACGTGATGCAGGACGTTGTTGAGCGTTGCCGCATCGAACGCATCGTCCCTGAAGGGCAACGTCTTGCCGTCATACTGGCGCGTGGACACCGTTAGCGACGGGCAGAAACGGTCGACAATATCCACTGTTTGTACTTCTTCCAGCGGAAACAGCTCGGACATGGCTTGCGCAATCACGCCTGTACCGCCACCGACATCCAGCAGCCTGCGATGATCGCCGGCCCACACTTGACGCAAGCTGTCGAGCATCGTGGCTTGATAGAACGGCACTTTGCTCCGGTACATGGCGAGATGGCGCGACATGATACCCTGCAGGAGGTGCGGATCGATGGAGGGCATCGTCATCTGGAGATTCATGGGTTTCTGACGGATGTGGATTTTGGCGCGCCGATCGCCCAGCGGCTGAGCGCAAAGTTGATCGCCAGCATGCAGACCGACGCAAGCGGCGCCGCGATAGGCATCGCCAGACCTGTCCAGTCGCGCCAGAACCAGGTGAAGATGAACGCCAGCGGGACGTTAGCCGACATCGCCAGCAGATATCTGGCAAAGCCGGGCAGAGCCAAAGGCTGCCGGAACGTGAAGAGGCCATGCAGGGCGTAGCCGGTTGCCGCTACAATCCCGAAGGACAACAGGACGGCCAGCCATAAAGGCGATCCGGCACGGTCCGAAAGAATCATCACCGTGTTGTGGAGCGCCAGACACAGCGCCGCCACGACGACGTAAGTGGAAGGCGCACGCATGTTCATGCGATCGCCTTATGTGCCCGAACGAGGAACACGCAGCCATTGTCGTCGCGTATCGACGCTGGCGTGATGGCGTCTTCCAGCAGCGCGCGCAGGTTCATGAGCACGGCCAGCAGCGACGCGAAAGCGCCCCCAAAAACTGGGATGCGGCGCAGGAAGAAGGCAAAGCCTGTCAGACGGATCAGCGTGGTCGTGGCCAGCGGACCGGCGATTGCCTTGACATCCTCGACAACCAGGCCGCGATCCCCGAGATCGGCAATCAGGCCTGTTCGTGTCCAGCGGCGATGATCTTCCGGGTGAGGATGGTACAGCCAGGTGCCGTGCGTGGATAACAACAGAACGCCGTCATCGCGCAGCAGCCGGTTGATTTCGGCACAATAAGCGTCGAGGTCGCGCACATGTTCCAGGACCTGGACGGAGAGGACAGCGCCCGCGGCGCCATCGGCAAGCGGCACCCGGCCACGCTCGTCGATCCGCAGCGATCCGCCATCGTCGATATCCGCGCCCCGATAGTCGATCCGCATCTCCCGCATCATCCGGGCATAGGGCATGTCTCCGCAACCCAGATCGACCATCAGTGTTTCCGGCCTGACATGGGCGCGTGCCTGCTCCTTGAGCAGCCTGGCGAGCCCGCGCAGTATCAGCCAGTCGGTATCCCAGATACGCGGAGAAGCCCTGCTTGCTTTCATGATGCGAGCTTACCTTCGGAAAGAACCGGGATCGCCGAGACTATCAAGCAGCAGCTTCAGCACGAAACCGGAGAGCGTCATCAACACGCCGGCCACGCACGCGGTGCTGCTGGTGAATATGAGGTGCACGGACTGCTCCATCGGTTCGTTGACAAACAACCATTGCAGAGCGAGGAGCAGGTTTACCGTGAACCCTCCGGCAAAGATCAAGACACCTCCGCCAACCAGCCATTCCAGCGGGCGTCCCCGTTTAAGCCAGGGGACGACGCGTCCCTTCTGAACCGGGTGATAGATGGCGATGGCCACTTTGGCCAACATGCCGAGCAGTGTCGCGGACAGGCCGATCAGCGTTGACATGGACGCAAGCGCGACAAAATGGATGCCGAAATAATGCCCGTCGAACTGAATTGGGCCGGACGAAAGCAAGGCTAGGCCGACAATGCCCGTCACCAGCAGGGTAAGGCCAGGGATCAGGTAGAGCGTGTCCGGTGCATGAGCGATGATGAGCCGCAAATGGCGCCAGCCGTCGCGGAAGGAACGCAGATGCGGCGGGCGGTTTCGCTTGTCGGGGTAGAGCTTGATCGGCACTTCGCGAATGGTGAGCCCGGCGCGATGCGCATTGATGATCATTTCCGAGGCGAATTCCATTCCCGGCGAGCGTGCGCCGATTCTCTGAAATGCCTCTCGGGTGAAGCCGCGCATGCCGCAATGGAAGTCGCGGATCGGCGATTTGTGCAGCCAGCGAGCGATGGTGGACAGGACAGGATTGCCCAGGTAGCGATGCAATGGCGGCATGGCGCCCGGCTCGATACCGCCGGCGAACCGATTGCCCATGACAAATTCCGCACCCAACTCCAGCGCATCGACGAAATCGCCGAGCTGGCTCCAGTCGTAGGAATCATCGGCATCGGCCATGACGAGATATTTGCCTTCGGCCGCTTCAGCCGCGGCGCTGATTGCCGCGCCATAGCCCTTCACCGGCTGATGGACGACCCGGGCTCCCAGCTTTTGCGCAATCTCCACCGACTTGTCCGTGGAGCCATTGTCGCCGACGACGACTTCCCCCTTGATGCCGCGCCTCGAGAAGGCATCGAAGGCTTTGCGGATGCAGATGCCAATCGTCAATTCTTCGTTCAGGCAGGGAATGATTGCAGAGACGAGAACAGGCTCTGTCTCCATGCTGGCTGTGGAAGCAGGCGTGGCGTCGTCGAACTTGGCTGTCGTGTCACCCGCGATGCTGTCCATTGCGTCCCCTATTCAGGCGTTCTGGAACAACCAGCCCATTCCCACACCTGACCCGCTGGGAGCGTAGCATATCGAAAATTGCTTATCTTTGACTTACGAAATATCCAGTCGCGTCTTCTTAGGCGGTAGTCGCAAAGGCCTGGCGCTGTCTTTTCGCGATGCAGCGCTGTTACCTTGAGTCTGCTCTTTTCGGGTGAAGCGATATCGTCCGTGACTGTCGCCAAACCCAAGTGGATCAATCATTTCAATGCCTTGGCCTTGAGCCGTGGCCGAGATTCAACGCGATAGATCGTCATTTGGCATTTACCCAAAGCCCGCATAAAAGCAAAACCGCGGTTTCCGCAGTTCGAGGCGAGCTGTTGCCGCAATCCCAAACCGGAGTTTGAAAACATGCTGTTTGCGTTGATTTGCAAGGACAAGCCGGGCAGCCTGCAGGTGCGCGTCGACACGCGGCCTGCCCACGTCGCCTTTCTCGAAGGTCTGAACGCCGACAAGAAACTGGCCTTTGCCGGCCCGTTCCTCGATGCCGACGGCAAGCCGAACGGCAGCCTCGTCGTCGTCGAGGCGCCTGATATGGCCGGCGCGCAGGCATTGTCTGCCGCCGACCCCTATGCCAAGGCAGGCCTGTTCGAAAGCGTCGAAATCCGCCAGTGGAACTGGACCTTCAACAAGCCGGCGGCTAGTTAAATCGGGCCGCGTCAAGGAGGAGCAAAGACATGAACTACTGGCTGTTCAAATCCGAACCTTCGGTCTTCTCCTTCGAGGCGCTGAAGGCCAAGGGCAAGGCCGGCACGCAATGGGACGGCGTGCGCAACTATGCGGCGCGCAACAACATGAAGGCGATGCAGATCGGCGATCTCGGCTTTTTCTACCACTCCAATGAGGGGCTGAACGTCGTCGGCATTGCCGAAGTCTGCGCACTTGCCCATCCCGACTCGACAACCGACGATCCGCGCTGGGAATGCGTCGACATCCGCGCCTTCAAGGACGTGCCGAACCCGCCGACGCTGGAACAGGTCAAGGCCAACCCGAAGCTCGCCGAGATGGCGCTGGTGCGGCTTGGGCGGCTTTCCGTACAGCCGGTGACTCCGGCCGAATGGAAGGAAGTCTGCCGCATGGGCGGCCTTACCCCCGCTCCGTGACGGTCCTCACACCGAACAGCGCAAAAAAGTTCATTCTCGACAACACGGCGCTGATGGCGCCGCCGCATGTGCCGGAAATTCTTCTGCGCCTTGCCGACGAGGCGCACGACCTTTGGCAGCGGACGGAGGACGAGCTGACCGAAATCGGCCTGCCGCCGCCGTTCTGGGCCTTTGCCTGGGCCGGTGGCCAGGGCCTTGCCCGTTATGTCCTCGACAACCCGTCTGAAGTGCACGGCAAACGCGTGCTCGACTTCGCCTCCGGCTCCGGGCTTGTCGCCATCGCCGCCGCCAGGGCGGGTGCTGCGCAAGTGATCGCCGCCGACATCGACCCGTTCTGCGAGACGGCGATCCGCCTCAATGCCGAGGCCAATGGCGTTGCCATCGACTTTTGCGGCACGGACTGCATCGGCACCGATGCCGGTTGGGACGTGGTGCTGGCCGGCGACGTATTCTACGACCGATCCTTTGCCGACACGCTGATGCCGTGGTTTTCGACCCTGAAGGCACGCGGCGCCGACATCCTGGTTGGCGATCCCGGCCGCTCCTACATGCCGAAGGCAGGACTGGAGCCGCTGGCCGTCTACGAAGTGGCGGTGACGCGGGCGCTGGAGGATGCGCTGGTCAAGCGCACCACGGTCTGGCGCTTCGCTTGACGGCGCTGGCGAACAGGCGTTCCATCGCGAGATTGATTTGAAGAATACGCACGTCGTTGTCCCAAATCGCCAAGGCGTTGGGCGACATGCTTGAGGGGAGGATTTATGGATTTTTCAGTGGTGAACTGGCTGGCGGTGGTTGTCGCGGCCGTGGCGGTGTGGCTGTTCGGCGCCGTCTGGTACACGGCCCTCAGCAAGCCCTGGATGAGGGCGGCCAGGATCGATCCGTCAACGGCGAAGAAATCGATATTGCCCTTCATCATCTCCTTTGTCACCGAACTGATCATGGCGCTCGTCTTTGCCTTGGTTGTCGGCGCGATGACCGGCGGCGAGCCGACCCTTGTCGCCGGCCTGGTCTTCGGCTTCGTCCTTTGGCTGGGTTTTGTCGCCACCACGCTGACGGCCAACCACCGCTACGAGAATTTCGGCTGGGACCTGACCCTCATCGACGGCGGCCACTGGCTTGGCGTGCTTCTGATCATCGGTGCGGTGATCGGCTGGTTCGGCGCACCGGTCGTCCCCGGCTGAAGCCTTTCCAGAGTCGGCGTTGACCTACAGCTCGTCCCAGGCCCGGCGCGTCGGATCCGGTTGCGGGTTGTGGACTTCGCCCAGGATCCAGTCCTTGAACGCGATGATCCTGGCGTCGTTTGCCGACCCTGTGGGATAGACCAGGAAATAGGCGAATTCGGCCGCCACCTTGAGGCCGAGTTCGAATGGCCGCACCAGCCGTCCCTCGGACAGATCGTTGGCCACCATGGCGAAATCGGCGAGCGCCACCGCATTGCCGTCGAGCGCCGCCTGCACGGCATCTGATGAAGAGCCGAAAACGATGGTGCGGCTGTCATCGAAATCGTCGATGCCGGCCGCCGCCATCCACATGCGCCAGTTCGGCCAGGTCACGCCCTGGCGCGCCCACACGATATGGGCAAGCGTGTGCCGGAACAGATCGCGCGGCTCGCGCAGCGGCGGACCGGAGGTCAGCAAAGCCGGGCTGCACACCGGAATGATGATGTTGTCGAACAGCCGGTGGCTGACAATGCCCGGATATTTCCCGGTGCCGAAGCGAATGCCAATATCGACGTCGTCGCGATCGAAATCGCGCACCTCATAGGTGATGTCGAAGCGAAGTTCGATGCCGGGCTGGTGCTTGCGGAAATCGTCGACACGCCGCATCAGCCATTTGGTCGCAAATTGCGGGTCGAGCGTTATCTTCAGGAGCGCCAAGCCGCGCGTCATCTTTTGCGCCCGCGACACCGCCCGGTTGAGCCGGTCGAGCGCATCGATCGAGGCCTCGAACAGCACCGTGCCTGCTTCCGTCAACCGGATGGTCCGGCTGGTGCGGGTGAACAGCACGATGCCGAGCTGATCCTCGATTTCCTTGATTTGGTGGCTGACAGCGGCCGGCGTCAGCCCGAGCTCGTCAGCCGCGCGGGTGAAATTGAGGTGCCGGGCCGCCGCTTCCAGCGTCCGCAAGGCACGAGTTCCAGGCAGCAGGCGGGCCAATCGATCTCCAAATAAAACTTGATGATATGGAGAAAACTACTCGTTTCTCCTTTGTCTTTCAATCCGCCAAGATGGGCGCAATCGAAACACCATCAAACCGGATTTGATATCCGGAGGAACGGATCACACCATGTCCATCATCACTTTCAATTCGCCAGCCCCTCGCTCGACCTGGTTTGTCGCCGTCACCGATTGGCTTCGCCAGGCCAGAGTCGCGATCAAGCTGCCACGCCAGGATGTCGAGGAGCTGTCGGATCGCCAACTGCGCGACATCGGCGCCCAGCGCAAGGACGTCACGCAGGCAGTAGACCGGGAACTCGGCCGCTTGGGACTGCTGGATATCGGCTGGCAGCACCCTCGCCGCGCAGGCCGTCGAGACAGGTTCTAGGATATGTTGAGATTCAGGTCAGGCCGAGTCGAGAATGATGGGTTCCGAGAACCGGAACGGAGCGTACTTTCGGGTACGTGAGTACCGGAAGCGCAGGAACCCTTCATTCGCAGGCCGGCATCACCTGAATATCAGCGTATCCTACCGCACCACCCTCACCACCGTGCGATCCGACACCAGCGGCAACAGTCGCGCCATCGTCCGCGCTGTCACCGCCACGCAGCCTTGCGTCGGCGTGAAGCCGGGACGCGCCAGGTGGAAGAAGATGGCGCTGCCACGGCCACGCCGGCGCGGCGCCATGTTCCAGTCGAGCACCAGGCAGGCGTCGTAGAGGCGGTCGTCGCGCCGCATGCGCTCATGGCTGGCGCCGTAAGGAATCGTCACCGGCCGGTTGTAGTTGCGGTCGTCCGGCACCTCGCACCAGCCGAGATCTGGGCTGATCGGCGCCATCGCCAGCCGGGTTTTTCGGCCGGCCGGGAAATGATCGCCGCGAAAATATCCCGACAAAATCCGCATCTCGCCAAGCGGCGTCGCGCCGTCGCCTTCGCGCTTGTTGGCCGAGATGCCACCGCGCCCCAAGGCGCAGGCAAACACCTTGCTGCCGGCCTGCAAAATGCCCTGGCTGGGGTTGCCGGGCCTTGCCCGCACCACCAGCACACGCAGCCCTTTAGGCAAAATTGCGCCGGCTGCATTGCGATCGCGTTTTTTCTTGTATGATCGTGTCACGGAACAAATCACTGTGATCGGACTGTTGCGCCGGTCAGCTTCCGCATAAATGGGGGTCGGTCAACTGAAAATTCTTTTCAAAACAACGGATTGATCCATGACATCACGTACCATTCTTATCGTTGACGACGATGACGACCTGCGCGGAACCCTCGTCGAGCAACTTGCCCTTTACGAAGAATTCGACGTCCTGCAGGAAGCGACCGCCGCCAAAGGCGTCGCTGCTGCGCGCGGCGGCCTCATCGACCTGCTCATCATGGATGTCGGCCTGCCCGATATGGATGGCCGCGAGGCGGTGAAGATCCTGCGCAAGGGCGGCTACAAGGCGCCGATCATCATGCTGACGGGCCACGACACCGATTCCGACACGATCCTGGGCCTTGAGGCCGGCGCCAACGACTATGTCACCAAGCCGTTCCGCTTCGCCGTGCTGCTTGCCCGCATCCGCGCGCAACTGCGCCAGCACGAGCAGAGCGAGGACGCCACCTTCTCGGTCGGTCCGTATACGTTCAAGCCCAGCCAGAAGCTTCTCATCGACCAGCGCGGCGCCAAGGTGCGGCTGACCGAGAAGGAGGCCTCGATCATCAAATATCTCTACCGCGCCGACCAGAAGGTGGTGACGCGCGACGTCCTGCTTGAGGAAGTGTGGGGCTACAATTCCGGCGTCACCACGCACACGCTGGAAACCCATGTCTATCGGCTGCGCCAGAAGATCGAGCGCGATCCTTCCAATGCCGAAATCCTTGTGACAGAAAGCGGCGGCTACAAGCTTGTTCCTTAAGCATTTTGTTATCTAATAGACGGTCGGGGCGGGACTGTTTTCGGGTACGATCCAGCTGGAGGGCATGGATCGGCCCGTAGAGGAGGGATTGGACTGACCGTTCGGGGACGCAGCTAGAGATGGCGCTGGATGACGACATCCGCATCCTGTCCGCTGTGAAGCTCTTTGAGGGCTTCACGCAGGAACAGCTGCGCCTGCTCGCCTTCGGCGCCGAAGCCACGCACCTGCAGGCCGATCGCAAGCTGTACCGCGAGGACGACGAAGCCGATTCGGCCTATATCGTGGTCAGTGGGACGATCGTGCTCTACCGCGAGCAGGATGGCGACCGCATCCCGATCGGCACCGCCGGCCCCGGCACGATTCTGAGCGAACTGGCGCTGATCGCCGACTCAAGGCGGCTGACCAGCGCCTCGGCCGAGACCGATTCGGAAGTGATAAGGCTGAGCCGCAAGATGTTCCGCCGCATCCTCGAAGAGTATCCCGACGTGGCGGTGAAACTGCACCAGCGCATCCTCGACGATTTCCAGGCCATGATCGCCCGCATCGAGAAACTGGCGCCGCGGTTTGGCGGGTGAGTCTATCTCTTTGATTTGACGCAAATTTCGGACGGAAAACCGCTTCACACTTTTCCTGAAATTGCTCCATTACCGTCTCGACCGGGTTTTGGCCTGAACAGGCACCAGAATGGCTTCCCGGGCGCAAGTTCACCTTGGCCGCGGAGTTGAAACCCGCAATGCTCATAGAAAGCCAAATTCTTGCCTTGTGCGGTTTCGAGAAACGTTCCTGCCGAGACAGGATCTCCTTCGGCAAGGTCGCAATAAGCCTTGATGAGCGCGCCGCCGGCCCCCTTTCCCTGCATTGAGGGGTGAACGCCAAGGACGCCAAGATAGAAATGCGGTTCCTGCGGCTTGTATTTCTCGCTGATGGCGTCAGCTCTCTCGAAGCGCGAAGCCATCGATACCTGCCTTTGCTGAAGCAGGGCCCACCTCTCTTGGTGAGTCGGAAGCCATTCGGGCCGCTGCGTATCATAGCCCATCGCCGCGCCCAGGATGCGACCTTCGCTCTTCAACAGCAGCACAGGCATTCCAAGCGCCAAGCGCGCCGCCATCAGGATCGAGAAGAACTCCGTCACCAGGTCCCGACGCTGCGCAGGATCGCCCGAGAAGAAAAAAGCCATCTGCGGATCATCGGCAAAGGCAGCCGCCAGGCAGCCGGCCGCAGATGTCACATCCGGCTCTTGTGCTGCTGCTATCTCCATTCAACGACCTCTTTGGCTCGGAGCCTAATCCAGATCAAACCGCGCAATCACCGGCACATGGTCCGAGGGCCGATCCCAGCCACGTGCGGCGCGCAGGATTTCGTAGCCGGCAAAACTGGGCACAAGGTTCGGCGACGACCAGACATGGTCGAGCCGGCGGCCGCGGTTCGACGCTTCCCAGTCCTGCGCGCGATAGCTCCACCAGGTGTAGAGCTTTTCCTCGGACGGCACGTTGAGCCGCATCAGGTCGACCCAGTCGCCGGCGAGCCGCATCGCCTCGAAATTTTCGGTCTCGACCGGCGTGTGGCTGACGACATTGAGCAATTGCTTGTGCGACCAGACATCATGCTCCAGCGGCGCGATGTTGAGGTCGCCGACCAGGATCGAGGCTGAAACCTCGTCATGCGCGGCGGGGATGGCATTCATCTCGTCGACGAAGTCGAGCTTGTGGCGGAATTTGCGGTTGATCTCCGGATCGGGCTCGTCGCCGCCGGCCGGCACATAGAAATTGTGGATCAGGATCGCCTTGCCGCCGGCCTGCACTTTCACCGACAGATGGCGGCTGTCGTCGATCTCACAGAAGCGCCGCTTCTCGACCACCTCGATCGGCCGCCGCGCCACCGTCGCCACGCCGTGGTAACCCTTCTGGCCATGGAAGGCGATGTGCTCGTAGCCGGCCTTGCGGAAGGCTTTTTCCGGAAACAGCTCGTCGGGAACCTTGGTCTCTTGAAGGCAAAGCACATCCGGCGCCTGCTCTTTCAGCAGCCGCTCGACAATCGGCATGCGCAGGCGCACGGAGTTGATGTTCCAGGTGGCGATGGAAAAGGGCATGCGGCGGTCCGGGGCAGCGCAAGACCTGCCAGGCACCGGAATGGGCCTTGACGGGAAATGACGCCTTTTTTGAAAGAGCGATCCCGGAAACTACTGCCAGCCACAGCCGGCAAAGACAAGCCTCGCACCAGTCATCAAGTTTGGCACGGCAAACCTGGAGAAGTGTGCCCCGCAGACCCTTACCGCGTCTTGGTGTTGATCTCGCGATTCGCCGTATAGTCGATGGCAAATGTATCCGCAGGGAAGCTGACGCCTTCCTTTGTGTTGTAAATCATCACCGTGGTGTCCTTGCCCTGGGCGTCGGTGATGGTCCACTGGCGCAGGTCGAAGGATTTCGCATCGAACATCATGGTGATCTTCGAGTTGCCGAACACTGATTTGTCGGCAAGCTGGATGGTGGTCACGTCGGCCTCTTCCTTGATATCCTTGACGCGTCCGCCGGAAAGGTCGATCCGGTTGTCGAGCAACAGCTTCAGCGGCGTCTTCGACAGCGGATAGAGATCGGAGGTGTTCAGCCGCTTGTTGAGGATGACCACCGACTTGCCGTCGGAAATCACCCGGAAATTCGACTTGCCGTCATAGTTGAAACGGATCTTGCCCGGCCGCTCGAGGAAGAACTTGCCGCCGGTCTGCTGGTTGTTGGGGCCGAACTGGACGAACTCGCCGCTCATCGATTTGACCGAGGAGAAATGGTCGGCGATCTTTTGCGCCGTCGGCGGCACCGCGGCTTGCGCCGAAGCCAAAAGCTGGAACCCCGGTATGACGTTGACGGCAGCGGCGCCGGCAAGCATCAGGCCAAGGCCGAGCAGCTGGCGACGGTTTGGGGCGAAATCGCTGAGCGCGGAAGGATCGTTTTTCATGCCGGTCACTCTCGTGTGGTGTGTGTCTCGTTGCAGTCCGTGGACCCCCAGTTAGACTTAAGTTTGACGGCCGAACGGCCCTCCGTCGCTTGAACGCGCCAAAAGGTTCAAGGTTGCCGCCGGGCGGTTTTTGCCCTGCCGTATTGTCCAATCAGAACTTGTCGTCCTCCGTCGGCACCAGGATCTCGCGTTTGCCGGCATGGTTGGCCGGGCCGACAATGCCTTCCTTCTCCATCTTCTCGATGATCGAGGCGGCGCGGTTGTAGCCGATGCCGAGCCGGCGCTGGATGTAGCTGGTCGAGGCCTTGCCATCGCGCAGCACCACCGAGACCGCCTGGTCGTAAGGATCGTCGGAATCCTCGAAATTGCTGTTGCCGCCACCACCGGAACCGCCCTTGCCAGACGGTTCGTCGTCATCGTCCTCGCCGTCATCCTCGGTGATGGCGTCGAGATATTCCGGCACGCCCTGCAGCTTCAGATGCGCGACGATCTTCTCGACCTCGTCGTCGGAAACGAACGGGCCGTGCACGCGCTGGATGCGGCCACCGCCGGCCATATACAGCATGTCGCCCATGCCGAGCAGCTGCTCGGCGCCCTGCTCGCCCAGAATGGTGCGGCTGTCGATCTTCGACGTCACCTGGAAGGAGATACGGGTCGGGAAGTTGGCCTTGATGGTGCCTGTGATGACGTCGACCGACGGGCGTTGCGTGGCCATGATCACATGGATGCCGGCGGCACGCGCCATCTGCGCCAGGCGTTGCACCGCGCCCTCGATGTCCTTGCCGGCGACCATCATCAAATCGGCCATCTCGTCGATGATGACGACGATGTAGGGCATCGGCTCGAGGTCGAGATTCTCGGTCTCGTAGATCGCCTCGCCGGTCTGGCGGTCGAAGCCGGTCTGCACGGTGCGCGAGATCTTTTCGCCCTTTTTCTCCGCCAGTTGCACGCGCGCGTTGAAGCCGTCGATGTTGCGCACGCCGACCTTGGACATCTTGCGGTAGCGGTCCTCCATCTCGCGCACGGTCCATTTCAGCGCCACCACCGCCTTCTTCGGATCGGTGACCACCGGCGTCAAAAGATGCGGGATGCCGTCATAGACGGAGAGTTCGAGCATTTTCGGATCGATCATGATCAGCCGGCATTCCTGCGGCGTCAGCCGGTAGAGCAGCGACAGGATCATGGTGTTGATGGCGACCGACTTGCCTGAACCGGTGGTGCCGGCGACCAGCACGTGCGGCATCTTGGCGATGTCGACGATGACAGCTTCGCCATTGATGCTTTTGCCGAGCGCCAGCGCCAGCTTCATCTTGGTCGTCTCGAAATCACGGCTGGCCATGATTTCGCGCAGATACACGGTCTCGCGCTTGGCATTCGGCAGTTCGATGCCGATGGCGTTGCGGCCGGGCACCACGGCGACGCGGCAGGCAATCGCGCTCATCGAGCGGGCGATGTCGTCGGAGAGGCCAATGACGCGCGACGATTTGATGCCGGGCGCCGGCTCCAGCTCGTAGAGCGTGACCACCGGGCCTGGCCGGACGGCAATAATCTCGCCCTTGACGCCGAAATCCTCCAGCACGCCCTCCAGCAGCCGCGCATTCTGCTCCAGCGCGTCCTTCGACAGGCTGGCATCCTTGGCGATGTTTTTCGGTTCGGACAGGAAATGCAGCGACGGCATCTCGAACGTGTCGGAACCGATGAGCGAGGTCTGCGCTTCGCGCTGGACGCGGGCGCCCGGCACGGGGCGCGCCGCCGGTGCTGCAACACGGGTCGCCGCATCGGAGCGGAAGTTCTGTACCTTGCCATTCGGCGCGGCACGGCGCTGGACCGGCTCGTCGTCGAGTTCAACGTCTTCATCACCACTGTCGAAACCGGCATCGAGGACGTCGTCATCGTCCGGATCGACGGAAACGCTGCGGTCATTGACCATGGCGGCGAAGAATTCCGGTTCGACGCGGGCGCGGCCATCCGGGCTCATCCGCGCTTCGGCGAATTCGGCGGATTCGACCCGTTCGGCGGCGCGACGCCATGCCGTGGAGCGCTGCTCCATCTCCGGCTCGAACTCGTCGCGCTCCTGCTGGCGGCGTACGGATCGGCGATGCAGGTAGGCGCGGAACGACAGCCACCAATGGGTGATGGCGCCAAGCGCCAATATGCCCTCGTCGCCCTCGTCCTCGTCTTCGTCGAAGAGAAGATCGTCCTCCCGGGGATCGGGCTCGGCAGTGCGCTCCATGACGGCAAAGCCGTTCTTGCGCGCAATCAACGCCGAGCCATAGGCAAACAGCCACACCGCCGGCGCCACGAGCACCATGGCAATGATGCTGGCAACGATGCCGGTCGGGTAGCCGCCAATGAGCAGGCCCGGGATGTTGAGCACCATGTCACCGAACACGCCGCCGAGGCCGGTCGGCAGCGGCCAGGTCTTGGGCGGCACCACGCAGCCGGCGATTGCGGCGGCAAGCAGCGCAAAGCCGAACCAGGCGAGCCCGCGCTTCGGCAGCCTGTCGACGCCACGCGCCGAAAACAGGAGAAAGCCCCAGATCACCGCCGGCACCAGCGCGGCGACGGCGGCAAGGCCGAAGAACTGCATGGCGAGGTCGGAGAACACCGCGCCGGCATAGCCCATGGCGTTGGTGACGATGTTGTCGGTGGCGTGCGAGAAGCTCGGGTCGGCGACGTTCCAGGTGGCCAGCGCCGCGACGCCGAAGGCGACCAGCGCAAACAGGCCGGCGCCGACCAGCCGCCCGACCTGGCGCCGCGCGAATGCCTGGATGCCGTGCCCCGTATCGGTCAGCGCGAGCGGTGCTGAAGCCCCTGAACGCATGCTCTTCCCCGTCTGTTTTTGCCTGGCCGGGCGCATGACGCACTCCGGCAGATTCGAACGCCAGACTATCGGGGGGAAGGTTAAGGCCGCATTAACTATAAGGCCGTGGGCAACGATCTTGCGCAGCGCGCGCCACGGCCGTTTCGGCTCATGCCTGCTGCGACAAGGGGATGCCAGCGGTCACACGGGACAGTTTTTCGCGCTTTGACAGCGTCGGCTTTTCGTAGATTTTTTTCACGCGTGCTTCCTGTTCGAACAATGTCGCGAGCCTGGATGTCACAACCGTCCGGCGCTTTCATCCCCCGAGCGGGGGATGCGGACGACAATGGTGAGCCCCGGTTCGCAGGAACAGTTTGCAAAAAAGAGGCCCGGAATGACCCGGGCCTCAATGCGTGAGCCCTTTTCGGGAGCGTCACGACGGGATTCTGAAGCAAATTGGGGGACCGGCGGGAGGAGGGTTCCGCCGGTCCCGTTGGCAGGTGGCCTTACGGAACCACCTCGCCATGCTGGGTGACGTCGAGACCTTCGACCTCTTCCTGGGTGCTCGGCCGCAGGCCGACTAGCGCCTTGACGATGTAGAGGATCACGAAGGTAGCGACCGCCGTCCACACGATGGTGACGGCAACGCCGTAGAACTGCTTGATGAACGAGGCGCCCTCACCGAGACTGTTGATCGCCGGGTCGGCGAGCACACCGGTGAGCAGGGCGCCGATGATGCCGCCGACGCCATGCACGCCGAACGCATCGAGCGAGTCGTCATATCCGAACATGTGCTTCACCTTGACCGCCGAGATGTAGCAAAGCACGCCGGCGATGATGCCGATGATGAAGGCGCCGGTCGGGTTGACGAAGCCGGAAGCAGGTGTGATCGCGACGAGGCCGGCAACCGCACCCGAGATGATGCCGAGCACCGAAGGCTTCTTGGCGACGATCCATTCGGCAAACATCCAGGCCAGAGCCGCCGCAGCGGTGGCAACCTGGGTGTTGAGCATGGCAGCACCGGCAAGGCCGTCAGCCGCCAGCTCCGAACCGGCGTTGAAGCCGAACCAGCCAACCCACAGCAGCGAAGCGCCGATCACCGAATAGACCAGGTTGTGCGGCGCCATGTTGACGGTGCCGTAGCCTTCACGCTTGCCGAGGACCAGGGCGCAGACCAGGCCCGCGACACCGGCATTGATATGGACGACCGTGCCGCCGGCGAAGTCGAGAACGCCCCAACCGGCGAGGAAACCGCCACCCCAGACCCAATGCGCGACCGGCACGTAGACGACCAGCAGCCACAGCGCCATGAAGATCAGCAGCGCCGAGAACTTCATGCGTTCGGCGAAGGCACCGGCGATCAGCGCCGGCGTGATGATGGCGAACGTCATCTGGAACATCGAGAAGACGAATTCAGGAATGTTCGCCACGCCCGGCGCCCACAGCGACGAGGTGGTGATGCCATGGTGGAAGAATTTCGAGGCGCCGCCGATGAAGCTGTTCACGCTGGCGGAATCATTGGTGGAGAAGGCCAGCGAATAGCCGAACATGAACCACAGGATCGTCACCAGGCAGGTGATGGCGAAGCTCTGCATGACGGTGGCGAGCACGTTCTTCTTGCGCACCATGCCGCCATAGAACAGGGCGAGGCCCGGAATGGTCATCATCAGCACCAGCGCTGTCGAAGTCAGCATCCAGGCGGTGTTGCCGGTATCGAGCACGGGCGTCGGCGCCGCCGGGGCGGCAGCTGCGGCCGCGGGGGCTGCTTCCTGCGCGAAGGCGGCGACGCTGCCCAATGCTGCGAGAGCGAGCGAGCCGAGTGCGGCCGCGCGTCCCGTCGTCTTCAAGGTGGAAGGAATATTCATTGAACTCTCCATTGGAATACGTGTTCGCCGCTCAGAGCGCGTCGGTGTCTGTTTCGCCGGTACGGATACGCACCGCCTGATCGATGCCGAAGACGAAGATCTTGCCGTCGCCGATCTGCCCGGTCTTGGCGGCCGCCGTGATGGCTTCGACGGCCTTGTCGACCAGGTCGGTGCTGACCGCGACTTCGATCTTGATTTTCGGCAGGAAACTGACCGCGTATTCCGCTCCGCGATAGATTTCCGTATGTCCCTTCTGACGCCCGTAGCCTTTGACTTCGGTGACGGTCAGGCCTTGGATGCCGACGGCGGTGAGCGCTTCGCGCACCTCGTCGAGCTTGAACGGCTTGATGATTGCCATCACGATTTTCATAAGGTTTCACCCTTTGCTGTTGCGGTCCCCCGCGTTTGCACACCTTCACCGACCCAAAGAGCCCGGAGAGTGCCCAACAAGATTCAAGCTCCGTGCCAGTTGCCGAAGCAGTGTGTTAACTCATTGTAAACAAACGGGTTGCGCGATGCGCGGCGACACAGCGCGCACTGTCATCGGACAGTCACTGATTAAAAAATAGGCAATTTCTCAAAAATGCCTATTCGGAAGGCGGGCGTTTCAGGCGGATCAGGCCTTCCTGGGCAACCGAGGCGATCAGCGTGCCGTCGCGGGCAAACAGCGAGCCGCGGGTGAAGCCGCGCGACCCTTGCGTCGACGGGCTGTCCTGCGTGTACAGGATCCAGTCGTCGAGCGGATGGCTGCGGTGGAACCACATGGCGTGGTCGAGGCTCGCCGCCTGGATGTCGCGGTCGAAAATGGCGCGGCCGTGCGCGAAGGTCGAGGTGTCTAGCAACGTCATGTCGGAGAGGTAGGCAAGCACCGCCGCCTGGATGCCGCGGTCGGCCGGCACCGGGCCGGTGGTGCGGATCCAGATGTTCTGCTGCGGCTCCAGCTTTTCGCGGCTGGTGTAGTGCTTCAGCATCACCGGCTTCATCTCGATCGGCCGGTCGCGCTCCCAGTAGCGCTTGATGCCTTCCGGCACTGCTTCGCCGAACTTTCCGAGCAATTCACGCTGCGACAGCAGGCTGTCGGGCGCCGGCACGTCGCGCGGCATCGGCAGCTGATGTTCAAGCCCGACCTCGTCCTGCTGGAACGAGGCTTCCAGCGAAAAGATCGCCTGGCCGTGCTGGATCGCCACCACGCGCCGCGTGGTGAAGGAGCCGCCATCGCGAATGCGGTCGACCTCGTAGACGATCGGCACCTTGGTGTCGCCCGGCCGCATGAAATAGCCATGCAACGAGTGCACATGACGCTCGGGCTCGACCGTGCGCTGCGCGGCGACCAGCGCCTGGGCGATGGTCTGGCCGCCGAAGACCCGCTGCCAGTCGAGCTTGGGGCTGCGACCACGGTACAGATTGTGTTCCAGCTGCTCGAGGTCGAGAATGCTGAGAAGCTCGTCCATGGCCGCTGTCATGCTTCGTGACCTCGCCTTAAGCAATTCCAGGAAAAGTGTGAGCGGTTTTCCGTCCGGAATTGCGAAACAAAGACTTAGAGCTGTTCTGCGATTCCATGAAACGCAGAACAGCTCTAAGATGATATGGCGGTTTCGGACAGGAATGGCGGGCAGTCAAGGCCGCAATGGCCCCGCAGGGGCATGACGGTCATGGCTTCGAAAGGAATTGACATGGCAGACCGCAAGACGGACGCAAAAAAACCGCTCGACGTGCTGGTCGCCGGCGCCGGCTATGTCGGGCTCGCCGCCGCCGTGTCGCTGAAACAGGCGCGGCCGAACCTGGCGGTTGCCGTCGTCGATGCAGCGCCTGCCGGCGTCTGGCAGAAAGACGGCCGCGCCTCGGCGATCGCCGCCGCCGCATGCCGCATGCTCGATCAGCTCGGCGTCTGGCAGGAAATCGTCGGTCAATCGCAAGCCATCACCGAGATGATCGTCACCGATTCCCGCACCGCCGATCCGGTGCGCCCGGTGTTTCTGACCTTCGACGGCGAAGTCGCGCCCGGCGAACCCTTCGCCCACATGGTCGCCAACAAGGATTTGAACGGCGCCTTGCGCCGCCGCGCGCAAAAGCTCGGCATCGAGATCCTCGAAGGCGCCGCTGTCAGCGCCTTTGATGCGGACGGCGCCGGCGTCACCGTGCATCTGGCCGACGGCGGGGCACTGAAGGCGCGGCTGCTGGTCGCCGCCGACGGCGTCAATTCGAAATTGCGCGACATGGCCGGCATCAAGACGGTGAAGTGGGAATACGGCCAGTCCGGCATCGTCTGCACGGTGGCGCATGAGCGGCCGCACAATGGCCGCGCCGAGGAACATTTTCTGCCGGCCGGCCCGTTTGCCACTTTGCCGCTGAAGCCGACCGAGGACGGCACCAACCGCTCGTCGCTGGTCTGGGTCGAACGCTCCGAGGATGCCGAGAAACTGGTTTCGGGCGATGACCTGGTCTTCGAGCATGAGCTGGAACTGCGTTTCGGCCTGAAACTCGGCGAAATCCGCGTCACCGACAAGCCGCGCGCCTGGCCGCTCGGCCTGACCATCGCGCGCGCCTTCGTCGCGCCCCGCATCGCGCTTGCCGGCGACGCCGCCCACGGCATCCACCCGATTGCCGGCCAGGGCCTCAATCTCGGCTTCAAGGATGTGGCGGCGCTGGCCGAAGTGGTGGTCGAAGCCGACCGCCTCGGACAGGACATCGGTGCGCTCGACGTGCTCGAGCGCTACCAGCAATGGCGCCGCTTCGACACCGTGCAGATGGGCGTCACCACCGATGTGCTGAACCGGCTGTTTTCCAACGACATCGGCCCGCTGCGCCAGATCCGCGACATCGGCCTCGGGCTGGTTGAGCGCATGCCGCGGCTGAAGGAGTTTTTTATCCGCCAGGCGTCCGGTCTGTCCGGCGACACGCCACGATTGCTTAAGGGCGAGGCGATCTAGCGGTTTGGCGTCATCCCCCACTTCGTCATCCTAGGGCGGAGCAGTCGCGAAGCGACGTCGCGGAGACCCTAGGATCCATGCCGTGACCTTCGCCGAAGGATGCAACCGCGCAGAATTCTGCACCGCGGCGGCGCTCGTACGTCGCGGCATGGATCCTCGGGTCTGCGCTGCGTCGCTACGCTCCTTGCTTCGCCCGCGGATGACGAAACGATAAGCGCTTCGGCTAATCACCGACCCAAGCGAAGGTCTCAATTAACCTCGAAACCCAGCTTCTGCCGCAGCCGCAGCATGCGCTGGTCGGTGACCCGAAAACTCTGCTCGCCGCCTTGCGCGACGCGGTTCAGCATCTGCAGCAAATCTTCCCGCTCGTGCGGATCGAGGCGCTCGCGCAGGAACGGCGCCAGCTTGTCGATGACGATGGTCGTGTCGTCGATCTGCGCCGAGGCCCACTTGGCGTAGACGACGGCCTCGTCGGTTTTCTTCTGATTCTCGGCGATCTGCGAGATCACCTCGCGGATGACGGTTTCGCGCTTCGGCAGGATCGGGCCGTGCTCCGCAGCCATGGCGGTGATCAGCGTTGCCGCTGCCACCACCGGATCGTCGATCGCCGTCAGCGGCGACAGCGCCGCCTGCTTGCGCAGCTTCTTGCGGCGGATGTTTCCCTGGACGCGCCCGACGACATCGGCGACCTCGCGCGCGGCGTCGTTCATGGCCTTCATGCGGTACCACCAGAACGCCGCCGCTCCCAGCAAGCCGAGAAGAGCAATCAGGAAAGGCATGTCGAAAATTCCCCCGAAAATCCCGGCGACGATAGGAGAACTCAGACGTTGCTTCAACACGCAAGAATTGTGGCTGGTTAAGAAAACAGAGGGTTTGCCCTCGGAGCACCTACACCGAGACCGAACATCCTGGTTTCAGGTTGCCGGCCGCAAAGCCAATCAGACGATGCCCCCTGCGATGGATGCCACCACCCGGATCAATGGGCATTGTCTGCAAGAAATTTCACTGAATGATATTTCGTGCATAGCGATTGACACGCAAAAAATCCCGGCCTATTCAAACTCGCCAGAGATTTCACGTGATGAAATTTCTTGCAAAAGCTGACGCGACGAGGCTTACATCGTCGGGGAACCCGGAGGAGAGAATGAACAGGATTGGGCTGGCGGGCGCATTGAGCGCCGCCGTGATGACGCTGACCTTGGCAATGCCAGGTGCCGCGTCGGCAGAGAGCAAGTTTCAGTGCAAGCCGGACGAGACCTATGTGATGAACGTCATGGTCTCCGCGCATCCCTATTGGGTGCCGGTCTATCAGGGCTTCAAGCAGGCTGCGGCGGCGATGGGTTGCAAGACCGTGTTTTCGGGCACGCCGGACTATGACATCGCCAAGCAGATTGCGTCCTTTGAGCAGGATCTGATCAAGAAGCCGGCCGGCGTGCTGCTGCACCCGATGCAGGCCGATCCGTTCATCGAGCCGATCGACCGCGCCATCGAGAACGGCACCACCGTCGTCACCTTCGCTGCCGACTCGCCGAAGTCGAAGCGCGTGTCCTACATCACCTCGGACAATCTGGCGGAAGCCAAATTCGCTGCCGAGGAGATCGTCAAGCAGGTCGGCGACGATGCCGAGTATGGCGTGCTGGAGAACCCCGGCCAGAGCAACCACGATCTGCGCGTCACCGCCTTCATCGACTATCTCGCCAAGAACTATCCGAAGATGAAGCTGGTCGGACGCCAAGCCTCCAACCAGGACGCCAATGTCGCCAACAAGGCGGTGGCGTCGATGCTGCAGGCCAACCCGAACCTCAAGGCGCTGTGGATTCCGGAGGCCGGTTCGGCCGAAGGCGCGGTCGCTGCCGTTCTGGAAGCCAAGGCCAAGGTGCTGATCATGCACGCCGACATCACGCCTGCGACGCTGGAGCAGATCAAGGCCGGCAACATCCACATGGCGCTGAGCCCCAACCAGGGCATGCAGGGCTATCTCGGCTTCGTCGCCACCTTCATGGCGGCGCATCCGGAACTGATCGACCCGTTCAACGACTACAAGGCGTCGGGCTACAACCCGATGCGCATCCCCTTCGCCGATAACGGCTTTGCCGTCATCACCAAGGAGAATGCCGACTCGTTCGACCTGAACAAGTACATGCAGGGCCGCGATCCCAGCTGATCCGACCATCAGGCAGCCGCGCCATCCGGCGCGGTTGCCTCACCCCCCTGAGCAGGCGAGCACCGCAGTGGAAACCCCGGCCCTTCTCACAATATCCGGCCTCAGCAAATCGTTCGGTCCTGTCCGGGCGTTGCGCGATGTGTCCTTCGAGCTGCGTGCCGGCGAAATCCACGCCATTGCCGGCGAGAACGGCGCCGGCAAGTCGACGCTGATGAAGGTGATCGACGGCATCCTGCCGCCCGACAGCGGCGACATCCAGGTCGATGGCCGCTCTGTCTCCATCCCCTCGCCGCTGGCGGCGCAAAAACTCGGCATCGGCTTCGTGCACCAGGAGATCGCGCTCTGCCCCGATGTCTCGGTGGCCGAAAACATCTTCATGTCGCTCACCAATGCCAGCACGGCGCTGCTGATGAATTACCGCAACCTCGAGAAACGCGCCGAAACGATCCTGGCGCGGCTCGGCAACATCGATCCGACCGCCATGGTGCGCAGCCTGTCGATTTCCCAGCAGCAGCTGGTCGAGATCGCCAAGGCGCTGACGCTCGATTGCCGCATCCTCATTTTCGACGAACCGACGGCCGCGCTGACCGAGCGCGAGGCCACGAACCTGTTCGACATCATTCACCAGCTTGCCGGCGAAGGCATTGGCATCATCTACATCTCGCATCGCATGGCCGAGATCTTCGACAATTGCGACCGCGTCACCGTGCTGCGCGACGGCCAGTACATCACCACGCTCGAGATAGCGGCGACGACGCCCGAACAGGTGGTGGCTTCCATGGTCGGCCGCGTCATCGACAGCCTCTATCCTGAAAAGCTGCGCGACGACGAGCGATCCGACGAGATCCTGCTCGAAGTCGCCAACCTTTGCGAGACGACAACCTTCCACGACATCAGCTTCAAACTGCGCAAGGGCGAAATCCTCGGCATTGGCGGCCTGATCGGGGCCGGCCGCAGCGAGATCGTCAGAGGCGTCTGCCGGCTGGAAGGTCAGGTGACCGGCGATGTCAGCCTGCACGGCAAGCCGCTGTCGCTGACCCATTATGGCGACAGCATCGCCGCCGGCATCGTCTACCTCTCCGAGGATCGCAAGGGCGATGGCCTGTTCCTCGACATGTCGATCGCTGCCAACATCTCGGCTCTTGCGGTCGACCGCATCGCCACACGCTTCGGCCTCATCAACGAACGGCGCGAGAAACAGCGGGCGGAGACGATCGGCAAGCAGCTGTCCTTGAAATGCGGCCATGTCGGCCAGCCGGTCTCGACGCTGTCGGGCGGTAACCAGCAGAAGGTGGCGATCGCCAAGATGCTGTCGGTCGACCCGAAGGTGATCTTTCTCGACGAGCCGACGCGCGGCGTCGATGTCGGCGCCAAGGCGGAAATCCACCGCATCCTGCGCAGACTGGCGCGTGACGGCGTCGGCATCGTCGTCATCTCTTCCGAACTGCCGGAACTGATCGGCGTCTGCGACCGCGTGCTGATCGTGCGCGAGGGACGCATCACCGGCGAGGTCGCCGGAGCGGAAATGACCGAAGAAAACATCATGGTCCTGGCATCGCTTGTCGATGAGCAGCGGACAGATGAACGGAGCGCCGCATGAGCATCGTGGGGGAAAGCATGGACAGCGCAACGCAACCGGCCCGGATCGGTCTCGGGGAAAGGCTCGGCGGCCTGATCAGGATGCGTGAGACCGGCCTGATCCTCATCATCGCCGTGCTGTTTGTGGTGATGTCGTTCGCATCGCCCTACTTCCTCACCTGGGACAATATGCGGGCGATGGCGATGGCTTTTGCTGTCGAAGGCATCGTCGTGGTCGGCATGACGATCCTCTTGATTTCCGGCGGTATCGACCTTTCGGTCGGCTCGGTCACGGCACTCGCCATGGTGATCGCCGGCCTGCTCTTCCTCGCCGGCGTCGACCCCTGGCTGGCATCTCTGGTTGCGATCGCGGCCTGCGGCGGCATCGGCGCCTTCATGGGCTTCTTCGTCACCCGGGTAGGGCTGCACCACTTCATCGTCTCGCTGGCAGTGATGGTGATTGCGCGCGGCCTCTGCCTGCTCGGCACCGGCGGCCGCCCGCTCGGGCTCTATACCTTGCCGCCCGAGTTCAAATTCATCGGCCAGGGCGCCATTGCAGGCATTCCAGTCGTCATCATCATCTTCATCGTCTTCACCGTCCTGTCCGACTTCATGCTGCGCCGCACGACGATGTTCCGCAAAGTCTTCTACACCGGCAGCAACGAGAAGGCGGCCGCCTATTCCGGCATCCGCACCAAGAAGGTCGTGTTCCTGACGACGACGCTCTGCTCGACCCTGTGCGGCTTTGCCGGCGTCATCTACATGGCCCGCTTCGGCTCGGCCCAGCCGACATTCGGCGCCGGCATGGAGCTGAACGTCATCGCCGCGGCTGTCATCGGCGGCGCCAGTCTGACCGGCGGCTCCGGCACCATTCTCGGCGCCATCCTCGGCACGATCCTGCTCTCCGTCGTTTCAAGCTCGCTCGCTCTGCTCGACGTGTCCGTCTATTGGCAGGACATCATCCGCGGGTCCATTCTGCTGACGGCGGTGACCGCCGATTACTACTTCAACAAGCGGCGGGGTTGAGATGGCCGACGGCAGGGAAGATTTCGAGGCGATCCGGCAGATCCACACCGTGCTGGTGCTGCATTTCGTCGACGGCATGAAGCAGAACGACATTGCGGCGGCGCTCAATCTGTCGCCGTCCAAGGTCAATCGCCTGATCGCCCAGGGCCGCAAGCTCGGCATGCTGAGGATCGCGGTCGAGAGCCCGTTCCAGCGCCTGGTCGATATCGAAAAGCAATTGATCGAGATCGCGCAACTGGCGGGCGCGATCGTGACGCCGACCGTGGCCGGCAGCCCCGACAGCACGTTGCAGCAGGTGGGTCGCGCGGCCGCCAACCAGCTGCTCGAGACCTTGCGCGACGGCGATGTCATCGCCATCACCGGCGGCAAGGCGATCAGCGCCCTGGTCGAGAACCTGCAGCCGGAACGCGCCTTCGACGTCACCGTCGTGCCGTTGACCGGCGGCGTCCAGGGCAAGCACTATACCGACGTCAACCATCTGGCGACGCGGCTGGCCGAACGGCTCGGCGGCTCCAGCATGCTCTTGCATGCACCACTGTTCGCCGAGAGCCGCGAGCAGCGCGACCTGCTGCTGGACATGGCCTCGGTGCGCGAGATCTTCGACCTCGCCCGCAAGGCGGCGATCGCACTCGTCGGCGTCGGATCGATCCAGACGCCGGGCTCCAGCTATTACGACCTTCACCCAGGCCTCGATCCCGACCGCGAAAAACTCGCCGCCAGCGGTGCGGTCGGTGAGTTCCTGGCTCACCTGATCCGCGACGACGGCACGCTTGCCGACTATCCGCCCAACGACCGCCTGGTGGCGCTTGCGCCTTCCGAACTCGGCCGCTGCCGGTCGGTGATGGGGGTGGCCAGCGGCGCCGAAAAAGTCTGGCCGATCCGCGCCGCGCTGCGCGGCGCCTATCTGAAATCACTGGTCGTCGACGAAGAGACGGCCAACGCAGTCCTGAACAACGCGGAGAGCATACGCAATGTCGCCTGAAATGTTGACGCGCACCATTGGCGCGTCGGGAATCTCCGCCTCCGCGATTGGCCTCGGCACCTGGGCCATAGGCGGCTGGATGTGGGGCGGCACCGACGAGGCGCAGTCCATCGACACCATCCGAGCCTCGATCGACGAAGGCGTTTCGCTGATCGACACCGCGCCGGCCTATGGCCAGGGACTGTCGGAGGAAATCGTCGGCAAGGCGATCAAGGGCCGCCGCGACAAGGTCGTGCTCGCCACCAAGCTTGGCCTGGTCTGGCATACGAAGAAGGGCAACCATTTCTTCGACTATGACGGCGCGCCGGTGCATCGCTATCTCGGCGCCGGCTCGGTGGTCTACGAGGTGGAGCAGAGCCTGCGCCGTCTCGGCACCGACCATATCGACCACTACATCACCCACTGGCAGGATCCGACGACTCCAGTCACTGAAACCATGGAAGCGCTCGACCGCCTCAAGACCCAGGGCAAGATCCGCTCCATCGGCGCCAGCAATGTCAGCATCAGTGATGTGAAGGCTTACCTCGCCGCCGGCCAGCTCGATGCCGTCCAGCAGGAATACAGCATGGTGGTGCGCGACATAGAACAAGACCTGTTGCCGTTCTGCGCGGAGAACAACGTCTCGGTGCTCAGCTATTCCTCGCTGGCGCTCGGCCTGCTCTCCGGCAAGGTCGGTCCGGACCGCGTCTTCACCGGCGACGACCAGCGCAAGGACAATCCCCGCTTCTCCTTGGCCAACCGCTGCAAAGTGGCGGCACTGATGGAAGCAATCCGGCCGATTGCCGCGGTGCATGGCGCCAGCGAGGCACAGGTGGTCATCGCCTGGACGCTGCAGCAGCCGGGCATCACCTTCTCGCTCTGCGGCGCCCGCAGCCCGCAACAAGCCAAGGAAAACGCGCAAGCCGGCCGCATCCGATTGTCCGGCGAAGAGTTGAAACAGATCAGCGAGGCCGCCAGCCGCCATCTGACCGATCTCGCCGCCTGACGCCATCCATAACCGAAACCCAGTTGAGCTGCCGTCCACCGGACGGCAGAACGGCCCAACTTTGCCCGGCGAAGCCATGCCTGACCAGAGAACCGTCATCCTCGACACGATCCGCCGCAACGGTGCGTTCGATGTCGTCGTCGTGGGCGGCGGCATCAACGGCATCGGCGTTTTTCGCGAACTGGCGCTGCAGGGCCTGAGGGTGCTGCTGGTCGAGCGCAATGATTTCTGCTCCGGCTGCAGCGCCGCCCCCTCGCGCATGATCCATGGCGGCCTGCGCTATCTCGAAAATGGCGAATTCGGCCTGGTGCAGGAATCGTTGCGCGAACGAGACGCGCTGCTGGCCAATGCGCCGCATATGGTGCGGCCGCTGCCGACGACAATTCCGATCCGCTCCGTCTTTTCCGGGCTGATGAATGGCGCGGCGGGCTTTCTCGGGCTTTCGGAAACCCCTTCCAGCCGCGGCGCATTGGCGATCAAGGCCGGCCTGGCGCTCTATGACTGGACGACGCGCAAGCGCCGGGTGCTGCCGCGCCACAGTTTCCGCAGCGCCAGGGCGACCTTCGCGCAATGGCCGGCGCTTGACCCCAAACTGCGCTTCTCCGCCACCTATTACGACGCCTGGATCAGCTATCCGGAACGGCTCGGTATCGAATTGCTGCTCGATACCGCACGCCTGGTGTCCGACTGCCTGGCGCTCAACCGCGCCGAGATCGCGCGGGTCGGGTCGGCCTTCGAACTCACCGATACAGCGGGTGGAGAACGTTTCGTCGTGACCGCCAAGGCAATCGTCAACGCGACGGGCGCATGGCTGGATTCGGCAATCGCCCGGCTCGACGCATCCGAAAAGCCGGCGGCGCCGCTGGTCGAGGGCACCAAAGGGTCGCACCTGATCCTCGACAATGAGCCGCTCTGCCAGGCACTCGGCGGCCACATGATCTTCTTCGAGAATGCCGATGGCCGCGTCTGCATCATGTTCCCCTATCTCGGCAAGGTGCTGGTCGGCTCGACGGATATCCGCGTCAGCGAGGCCGGGCGCGTGCGCTGCGAACCGGCCGAAGCCGAATATATCTTGGCGGCGGCTCGGCTGGTGTTTCCGTCCATTCCCGTCCATGCCTCCGATGTCGTCTTCACCTATAGCGGCATCCGGCCGCTGCCGAAGAGCGACCACGCCTTCACCGGCCGGATCTCGCGCGGCCATTCGGTCCATCGCATCGCCGGCGACATCCCGCAATTCTGCATGATCGGCGGCAAATGGACGACCTTCCGCGCCTTCGCCGAACAGGCGGCCGACGAGGTGCTTGCCGAGCTAGGCCGCGAGCGCCTTAGTGGCACACTCACGCTGCCCATCGGCGGTGGGCTCGGCTTTCCCGCAGACCCGGCATCGCTGGCGGCCGAGCTGGCTGGGGAGTTTGCGATCAGCAGCGAGCGCGCCGCCTATCTCGTCGATCGCTACGGCTGCGGCGCGCGCGACGTCATCCTGTTCTGTCTCGGGCGTCCCGACGATACCAGGCTCGACGGCAGGACCGAAACCACGGCGGCCGAGATCGTCTACCTCATCAGGCATGAGTTCGTGACCGGCCTGTCGGACCTTGTCTTGCGCCGCACATCGCTTGCCATTGCCGGCGACATCTCGATGGGTTCAATCGATCGCATCGCCGATGCGCTGGCCGCCGAGCACGGTTGGACCCACCAGCGTCGCGACGACGAGATAGAAAACCTGATTGCTGAACTCGACACCTATCACGGGGTCTCGCAAGAGATGCTCGACCAACGCACGATCTCAGGAGCAGAACATGAAAGTCAGCGCCAAAGCCCGGATGAACCGGATGTTCACCAACGGCAATTGCCTCGACGTGGCGCTCGATCACGGCGTGTGCAATGAACCCGGCTTCCTCGTCGGCCTGGAGGATATGCCCAGGGTCATCGACACGCTGATCGCGGCAGGCCCCGACGCGCTGCAGCTCGCCTACGGCCAGGCCGATCTGTTGCAATCGCGGCCCGACAAGGACAAGCCGGCGCTCGTCATGCGCATCGACATGGGCAATCCCTATAACGCTGAGCGCCACCGCGTGATGTGGTCGATGCTGCAGAACCATGACGAGCCGATCATCGGCGCGCTGGAGATGGACGCCGCCTGTGTCGTCGTCAATCTGTTCATGCTGCCCGACGAGCCGGAGCTGTTTCGCCAATGCGTTGAAAACATCAGCAAGGTCCGCGCCGCCTGTCACCGCTACGGCATGCCGTTGATGATCGAGCCGCTGGTCATGCTGCCCAACGATATCAGGGGCGGCTACCAGGTCGATGGCGACGCCGAAAAGATCGTCACGCTGGTGCGGCTCGCCGCTGAAATGGGCGCCGACATCATCAAGGCCGACCCGACCGAGCGGCCGGAAGATTTCCACCGCGTCGTCGAGGCAGCGCGCGTGCCGGTACTGGTGCGCGGCGGCGGCAAGGACGACTTGAAGACGGTGCTGGCGAAATCCTCGGCGCTGCTCAGACAAGGCGCCAAGGGGCTGGTCTATGGCCGCAACATCTATCAGCATGCCAACCCGAAGGCGGTGGTCAACGCGCTGATGGCGATGATCCACAACGATGCCGGCGGCGAAGAGGCCTGGGATATCTACAACAATGGCTGATCAAGCCGCATATCTGCTCGGCCTCGACGCCGGCAACACCATCATCAAAGCGGTGCTGTTCGATCGTGGCGGACGGCAGCTCGCCATGCATGCCGTTGCCGGCCGCTCGCACACGCCGCAACCCGGCTATGTCGAGCGCGACCTCGGCGGCATGTGGGCCGACGCGCGCGACGCCATTCGCGCCTGCATTGCAGAGGCCGGCATCGATGCGCGTGAAATCGCCGCCATCGGCTGCGCCGGCCACGGCAACGGGCTCTATCTGGTCGACCGCGTCGGCACACCGCTGATCGGCATCCAGTCGCTCGACACCCGCGCTGCGTCCACGGCGGCGACACTGGCGTCGAGCAACGCCGAAGCGCTGCACGCCATCTGCCTGCAAAAGCCGTGGCCGGCGCAAACGCCGACCTTGCTGGCCTGGGTCAAAGAGCATGCGCCTGACCTCTATGCTGCGACCGGCACGGCGATGCTGTGCAAGGATTTCATCACCTACCGCCTCACCGGCGAGCGGGTGAGCGACGTCTCCGACATGTCCGGCTGCGGTCTCGTGCGCATGCCGGATGGCGTCTACGATGCCGAACTTCTCGCGCTCTATGGCATCGAGGATGCGCAGTCCAAACTGCCACGCCTGCTCGACAGCGCCGACATTGCCGGCACGATCACCGCACAGGCGGCAGCCGAGACCGGACTGGCGGCAGGCACGCCGGTCATCGCGGGCTATTTCGATGTCGTCGCCAGTGCCATGGGCGCGGGCGTCGTGCGTCCCGGCGAAGCCTCTGTGATCGCCGGCACATGGTCGGTCAATCAGGTGTTCTCTACCGCGCCGGTTGTCGACCCCAGTGTTTTCATGGTGGCGCGCTTCGGCCCCGGCCGCTTCGTCAACATCGAATCCAGCGCGACATCGGCCGCCAATCTCGAATGGTATGTGCGCGAATTCGTCGAGCGCGGCGCCCATCATGACGATCCTTTCGGCCACTGCAACGCAGCGGTCGGCGCGATAACGCCGGCCTGGGATGATCCGATCTTTCACCCGTTTCTCTACGGATCGGGACAGGGTGCGGAATTCCGTGCCGGCTTCTACGGCCTAGCCGGCTGGCACAAAGAAGGCCATCTGCTGCGCGCACTGTTCGAGGGCGTGATGTTCGAGCACAGGCGCCACATCGACGTCTTGAAAAACGCCGGCGTCAGCTTCGACAAGGCAGTGCTTTCGGGGGGCGGATCGCGCAGCGAGCACTGGCCGCAAATTTTTGCCGACGGGCTCGGCGTGCCGATCACCGTCCCCGAGGCGCGCGAGACCGGTGCGCTGGGTGCTGCGATCGGCGCCGGCGTGGCGGCCGGTCTGTTCGCCGACTATGAAGCCGGGGTCGATGCCATGACCCGGTCGAGCGCCGCCTACCGTCCGGACCCGTCCATGGAAGAACACTACAACAGGCGTTATCGCGCCTATTGCGGCCTCGCCGATACGCTGCGATCGTTCTGGGCCGAACAGGCCGCAGGACAAGCACCGCAATGACCCAACGGCTCGAAGGCGACTACGACTACATCATCGTCGGCGCAGGCACGGCCGGCTGCGTGCTGGCCAACCGCCTGAGTGAAAACCCGGCGACGCGCGTGCTGCTGCTCGAGGCCGGCGGCAGCGACAATTACCACTGGGTGCACATCCCGGTTGGCTACCTCTATTGCATCGGCAATCCGCGCACCGACTGGATGATGAAAACCGCGCCCGAAGCCGGCCTGAACGGCCGCTCGCTGGTCTATCCACGCGGCAAGGTTCTGGGCGGCTGCACCTCGGTCAACGGCATGATCTACATGCGCGGCCAGGCGGCCGACTATGATGGCTGGCGGCAGATGGGCAATGTCGGCTGGGGCTGGGACGATGTGCTGCCCTATTTCCTCAAATCCGAAGACCATCACGGCGGCAAGACCGAGCTGCATGGTTCCGGCGGCGAATGGAAAGTGGCGCGGCAACGCCTGTCCTGGCCGATCCTGAACACGGTGCAGGAGGCCGCCAAGGAATTCGGCATCATGCCGCGCGAGGATTTCAACGACGGCGACAATGAAGGGTCGGGCTTTTTCGAGGTGAACCAGAACAAGGGCGTGCGCTGGAACACAGCCAAGGCCTTCCTACGCCCGGCGCTGCGGCGGCCGAACCTCCGGCTGGTCGTCAACGCGCATGTGGAGAAGGTGCTGTTTGACGGCAAGCGCGCGACCGGCGTCCGCTACCGCGTCGGCGGCGACACCGTCGAGGCCAAGGTCAAAAGCGAGGTGCTGCTGACGGCCGGCTCGATCAACACGCCAAAACTGCTCGAGCTGTCAGGCGTCGGCCAGCCGGACCGCCTCGCCGGACTTGGCATCGACGTGGTTCACGCCAGCCCCGATGTCGGCGAGAACCTGCAGGACCATCTGCAGATCCGCACTGTCTACAAAGTGTCGTCGGCGCTGACGCTCAACACGCTGGCCAACAGCCTGACCGGCAAGGCGCGGATCGCGCTGCAATATGCCTTTGCCCGATCGGGGCCGATGTCGATGGCGCCGAGCCAGTTCGGCATGTTCTCGAAATCCGATCCGTCGATGGCGACGCCGGACCTCGAATACCACGTTCAGCCGCTGTCGACCGACCGGCTGGGCGACCCGCTGCATCCGTTCCCGGCGATCACCATGTCGGTCTGCAATCTGCGCCCCGACAGTGTCGGCTCCGTGCACGCCACGACGCATGAACTGGCCGTGCAGCCGGAGATCCGGCTGAACTATCTCTCGACGGTGCGCGACCGCGAAATCGCGCTACGCTCGGTGCGGCAGGCGCGCTCGATCATGACCGCCAAGGCGCTTGAAGCCTTCCATCCGGAGGAGATTCTGCCCGGTCTCGGCCACCAGTCCGACGACGATTTGCTGCACCAGATCGGCTCGATCGCCACGACGATCTTCCATCCTGTCGGCACCTGCCGCATGGGCATCGACAACCGAGCGGTCGTCAGCCCGGACCTGCGCGTGACCGGTGTCGAAGGCCTGCGTGTCATCGACGCCTCGATCATGCCGCGCATCGTTTCCGGCAACACCGCCTCGCCGGTGGTGATGATCGCCGAGAAGGCGGCGGACCTGATCCGCCGCGCGTGAGCCTGCCGACGCGCAGCCGACGAGGCGCTCCGTCCTTCTTATGACCCTGGCACGTCGTAGATAGCCCGCACCTCGATGGTGCCGATTTCGGCCAGCGGAATCTCGCCGGCGATCTCCAGCGCCGCGTCGAGCGTGTCGGCTTCGATCATGACAAAGCCGAGCAACTGTTCCTTGGTTTCGGCGAAGGGGCCGTCGGTGATCAGCCGCTTGCCCTGGCGCCGCCGGACCGTCTTCGACGTCTTCACCGATTTCAGCGCCTGCGCGATGATCAGCTTGCCTTGCTGATCCAGCGACCGGTCATAGGCCATCGAATCGGCGTCGAGCTTGGCAAGACGCTGCGGCGTCATGGCATGGAGGTCTTTTTCCTCGCCATAGACCAGACAGACATATTTCATTTCCAGCTCCCTTGCTCGGACGAACCATAGGCGATCACGGTATCAGTTGCGCTCATCCCGACAGCCGCATGGTCGAGAAGGATGACCGCAATGCCGATGATGGCAATTGCCGCGAGCAGCCGGCCAAAGCCGGAAGGCGGCACATGCAGCGGGTCGATTTCTTCTGTGGCACACCTTCGGCCGGTGCCATTCCAATGGGCAGAAAACAGATTGTTCATGGGTACCTCCATCCGCCACGAGAATCCGTGGCCGCCCGCAGGACGGTCGGCGCCAGGGCAAGTCGACATTTTTGCACGCAGATTTTTTGAAAATAATTTTGGCCGCATCGTTGGATCCCCACGGGCGCACAAACAAGTGCGGTGGTCTTCCCCTCCCGCCGCGCTATAGTTGGGAGGAACGCCGCCTGGCCGGCGCCATCGCTGCAATCAAGGAGGATTTTATGGACCGCACCGCAAACGCCGTCTGGAAGGGCAATCTGAAAGAGGGCAAGGGCACGCTCGACAGCCAGAGCGGCGCCTTGAAAGGCACACCCTATTCGTTCAAGGCGCGCTTCGAGGACGAGAGCGGCAAATCCGGCACCAATCCCGAAGAGTTGATCGCCGCGGCACACGCCGGCTGCTACGCCATGCAGCTGTCGCATTTCCTGGCCGAGAACGGCACGCCCGCCACCGAGCTCGACGCCAAGGCGGTGGTGACGCTGGTGCCCGGCACCGGCATCACCGGCAGCGCCATCACTTTGGTCGGCAAGGTGCCGGGCATCGACGCGGCGAAGTTCAAGGAATTGGCCGAGAAGGCCAAGGCGGAGTGCCCGGTGTCAAAGGCGCTCGGAGCGATCAAGGTTTCGCTGGACGCGAAATTGGGGTGATAGGCGTTTCTATCTGAGGGGCCGCGATTCGTCGCCTCCCTCTCTGCCCTGCCGGGCATCTCCCCCTCAAGGGGGGAGATCAGATGTCACGCCGGGTTTCGCCAATCGCCGTTGTTGTAGCAAGAGCGCCAGCGTTGGAACTGCCAATCTCCCCCCTTGAGGGGGAGATGTCCGGCAGGACAGAGAGGGGGGCCTCGCGCCGACCTCTCCGTTAAGCCCCCAGCGCATCAAGCCGGGCGCGCAGGGCCGCCACTTCCTGCTCCAGCGATTCAATCCGGGCTTCCAGATCGGAAGCAGGCATGGCCGGCGCGCTCCGCTGCGCCGACAGCGCAGCAACATCCACCGCCCCGGCGAGCAGATGCACGTAACGGTCCTCGCGCTGGCCCGGCCCGCGCGGGATCTCCTGGATGAGCGGCGGCCTACGGCCGATCAGCATGTCGAGTTCAGCACGCAGATCCTCGATCGACGAAAACCGCGCCATCCGCTCGGTTCGCGCCAGCAGCTCATGCGCCGTCTGCGGGCCGCGCAGCAGAAGCAGGCCGATCACCGCGGTCTGCGGCGTGGTCAGCGAGAAACGCTGCGCCATCTGATGCTCATAGCGCTCGACGCGCGAGCCGAACATCTGCCGCACCAGTCCCTTCTGCTCGAGCAGCTTCAGGCCGCGGTGCACCTCCGTCTGCTCCAGCGCCATGACAGGCTCGCGCGCCGTCTTCTGGTTGGCCGCCGCAAGTGCCGCATTCAGCGTCAGCGGATAGACATCCGGCGTCAGCTCCTTCTTCTCGATCAGGCAGCCGAGCACGCGGGCTTCGACGGGATTGAGGATTGGAAGCTCGTCGCTCATTGCAGTTCAGCCTCCCGGCGGTAAAATTCGGTCGCAACTTCATGTTTGCGCGCCTGGCCGGCTTCGTCCCTGACGGCGCCGGCAAGGTTCATTGCGTGGTGACCATAGCGCGCTTCGAGATAGCGCGCGATTGCGGTCGGGATGAGACCCGAGCCCATTTCGCGCGTGCGGCTTTTGCGCTCGATCAGGCCGCGGATTTCGGCGCTGGCCTCAGCCGGTACCTCGGTCTGGTCAAGGCATTCGCCAAGGTTCATCGGCGGCAGGCCGGCAAAGCCGCGCTGTTCCATCCAGTCGAGCGCCACCAGCGGGCGGATCAGATAGAACAGCTTCTTCAGCTTCACCTCATCGGCAAAGCTGCCGATCTTGGCGACATGCGAGCGCGCAAGCCCGAGATAGTGGTGCGATACCTTCGCCGGATCGACGATCTCGGCCAGCAAATCGAGAAGCCGGCGGCGAAAGCCGGAAAGCTCTTCGTAGACGATCGGCGATTTCGCCCATTCGACGATGACGGCATTGCCGCCGAGCGCCAGCAGCAGCGCTTTGCGCAAATCCCAGCCGCCGGCATCGATCTCGCCTTCGATCGGAAATTCGATGACGTCGCGCGGCTGCTGCAGCACGAGGTGATCGCTCACCGGCCTGACATAGACGAAGCGGCAGTCATAATCGCTGTCGGGAGACGGGAAGCCCCAGGCGCGGCTGCCGCTTTCGATGGCGAACAGGATTTTGACACCCTGGCCTCGCACCAGATCGAGGCGGTCGCGCAAGGCCGCGACGGCGTCGGGCGAAAAGTCCGCGGGTAGTGGTCCCATCCGGTAACTAAACTCGCCGCTCCACCATCATCTTCTTGATTTCCGCGATCGCCTTGGCCGGGTTGAGGCCCTTCGGGCAGGTCTGGGCGCAGTTCATGATGGTGTGGCAGCGGTAAAGCCGGAACGGGTCTTCGAGATTGTCGAGCCGCTCGCCCTTGGCCTCGTCGCGGCTGTCGATCAGCCAGCGATAGGCCTGCAGCAGCGTTGCGGGGCCGAGATAGCGGTCGCCGTTCCACCAGTAGCTCGGGCATGACGTCGAGCAGCAGGCGCACAATATGCACTCGTAGAGCCCGTCGAGTTTTTCGCGATCCTCATGGCTCTGCAGCCATTCCTTGGCCGGTGTCGGCGACACCGTCTGCAGCCAGGGCTGGATCGAGGCGTGCTGGGCGTAGAAATTGGTGAGGTCGGGCACCAGGTCCTTGACCACCTGCATATGCGGCAGCGGATAGACTTTGACCGCGCCGGAAATATCGTCGCAGCCCTTGGTGCAGGCCAGCGTGTTGGAGCCGTCAATGTTCATGGCGCAGGAGCCGCAAATGCCTTCACGGCAGGAGCGGCGCAAGGCCAGCGTCGGGTCAATCTTGTTCTTGATCCACAAAAGCGCGTCGAGCACCATCGGCCCGCAATCGTCCATGTCGACGAAATAGGTGTCGATGCGCGGGTTCTCGTCATCGTCCGGCGACCAGCGGTAGATGCGATATTCGCGCAGGTTGGTAGCGCCCTCCGGCTTCGGCCAGGTCTTGCCCGGCTGCACCTTCGAGTTCTTGGGAAGCGTGAGTTCGACCATTACCGCAGGTCCTTTCGGATGACGAGCTTCAGCCCGGACCAGATTTCGTTGACGGCGGCGACCTTGACGTCGACCAGATCGCGCTTCAGCGCCTCAGTGCGAACGACGCCTTCGGTGACGTCGGTCGGCACTTTCGACGCTTTCTTCGGCCAGGACACCCAGACCATGCCGTCGCGTTTGATCGCAGCTTCGATATCGCCAAGGCGATCCTCGATCTCGGCGCGCTGCCGAGTGAAGGCGTGCACGGCGTCATATTTCAGAGACGCGCCAGAAATGTCAGACCACTCGCCCAGCCGGTCGACCTGAGCGAAGTCGACCGCATCGGCGAGATCGCTGAGATCGTCAGGCAGCGCGATGAACGCCGCGACCATCCCGTCCTTCAGGCCAAGCTTGGCCGGAAGCGGCGTGCCCGAATAGCCTGAGGCCGCCAGCGCCATCTCAATACACCCTGGCCTTGGGCGCGATCTTGGCGAGGCTGATGCCGCCGTCCTTTTCGGCCAGCAGCGGTTCGGTGTGGACGGGACGGTAGCTGAGCGTCACCTTGCCGTCTTCGCTGAGCCTGGCCAGCGTGTGCTTGCGCCAGGTGGCATCGTCGCGCGAGGCAAAATCCTCACGCGCATGCGCGCCGCGGCTCTCCTTGCGGGCTTCGGCGCCGTAGACCGTGGTGATGGCGTTGGCCATCAGGTTTTCCAGCTCCAGCGTCTCGACCAGGTCCGAGTTCCAGATCATCGAGCGGTCAAACACCTTGATGTCCTTCAGTTCGGTCCAGATCTCCGAAATGCGCTTGCAGCCGTTCTCCAGCGATTCCTGCGTGCGGAACACGGCGGCGTCTTCCTGCATCGCCTTCTGCATTTTTTCGCGCAGCACCGCGGTTGGCGTCGAACCGTTGGCGTGGCGCAGCCGGTCGAAGCGATCCATGATCTTGTCGACCGAGGCTTCGTTGGGCGAAGGGATCGCCGAGTTGCGGTCGATGACCTGGCCCGCACGGATCGCAGCGGCGCGGCCGAACACCACCAGATCGATCAGCGAGTTCGAGCCCAGCCGGTTGGCGCCGTGCACCGAGGCGCAGCCGGCCTCGCCCACCGCCATCAGCCCCGGCGACACCCGGTCGGGGCTTTCCGCCGTCGGGTTCAACACCTCGCCCCAGTAATTGGTCGGCACGCCGCCCATATTGTAGTGCACCGTCGGCAGCACCGGGATCGGCTCCTTGGTCAGGTCGACGCCGGCAAAGATTTTTGCCGATTCCGAAATGCCCGGCAGCCGCTCATGCAGCACGGCGGGATCGAGATGGTCGAGATGCAGGAAGATGTGGTCCTTCTTCTTGCCGACGCCGCGCCCTTCGCGGATTTCAAGCGTCATGCAGCGCGAGACGACGTCGCGCGAGGCCAGGTCCTTGGCCGACGGCGCGTAGCGCTCCATGAAGCGCTCGCCCTCGGAATTGACGAGGTAGCCGCCCTCGCCGCGCGCGCCCTCGGTGATCAGGCAGCCGGCGCCATAGATACCGGTCGGGTGGAACTGCACGAATTCCATGTCCTGCAGCGGGAAGCCGGCGCGGGCGGCCATGCCGCCGCCGTCGCCGGTGCAGGTGTGCGCCGAGGTAGCCGAGAAATAGGCGCGGCCATAGCCGCCGGTCGCCAGCACCACCATCTTGGCCGAGAAGCGGTGGATGGTGCCGTCGTCGAGGTTCCAGGCGACGACGCCGGTGCAGGTGCCATCCGGCTCCATGATCAGGTCGAGCGCGAAATACTCGATGAAGAACTGCGCGTTGTTCTTCAGCGACTGGCCGTAGAGCGTGTGCAGAATGGCGTGGCCGGTGCGGTCGGCCGCCGCACAGGTACGCTGCACCGGCGGGCCGTCGCCATAATTCATCATGTGGCCGCCGAACGGCCGCTGGTAAATCTTGCCCTCTTCGGTGCGCGAGAACGGCACGCCGTAGTGTTCGAGTTCGTAGACCGCGGCCGGAGCTTCGCGCACCAGATATTCCATGGCGTCGACATCGCCCAGCCAGTCCGAGCCCTTGACGGTGTCGTACATGTGCCACTGCCAGGAATCCGGACCCATATTGGACAGCGACGCGGCAATGCCGCCCTGGGCCGCCACCGTATGCGAGCGGGTCGGGAACACTTTGGTGATGCAGGCGGTGCGCAGGCCCTGTTCGGCCATGCCGAGCGTGGCGCGCAAGCCGGCGCCGCCGGCGCCGACGACCACCACATCGAATTTGTGGTCGACATAGGTGTAAGCCGGGTTGGCTGATTTCGCGTCCTTGGCCAAAATCAGCCTCCAAATGCCAGCTTGAGCAGGGCGAAGATCGAGGCGACGCCGACCGCTATGGTGAAAAATGTGCTGAGCGCGATCGTCAGCAGCTTCAGGCCTTCGCTGATCACATAGTCCTCGATGATCACCTGCATGCCGAGCCGCATGTGGTAGAGCCCGGAGATCAGGAAAAGGATCATCACCAGCGCCACGAATGGATTGGCGAGTGCGGCCCGCACCTCGGCATAGCCGGCGCCGTTAAGCGCGATCAGGAAGCCGACGAAGAACAGCGTCAGCGGGATGTTGGCGAGCGCCGTCAGCCGCTGGCGCCAGAAATGCTGCGTGCCTTCGTGGGACGAGCCGAGGCCGCGGACCTTGGCCATCGGCGTGCGCATGTCGTTGCTGTTGTTGCCGCTCATCACAGGGCTCCCCGCGCCATATAGCCGGCGACCCAGATCAGCAGCGTGAGCAAAACCGAGCCGGCGAGCGTCGCCCAGGCGATCTTCGATGCCGTGTGTTTCTCGAGCCCGGCGCCGGTGTCCCAGATGAAGTGACGAATGCCGCCCAGCATGTGGTGCATCAGGGCCCAGGTGTAGCCGAACAGAATGAGGCGGCCGAGCCAGGTGCCGAAGGCCCAGTTGACCCAGTCGAACGTGGCTTGCGAGCTCGCCGCAGCCATCAGCCAGGCAGCGACCAGCAGCGTACCGAAATACAGCGCGCCGCCGGTGATGCGATGGATGATCGACATCGTCATGGTGATTGGCGGCCGGTAGATCGTCAGATGCGGCGAGAGCGGCCGTTCACGTCTGGCGGTTCGGGTGGCTGGTGATTTGCTCATGGCTGCCCCAGTTCGATGTCCGGAGCCGCGGTAGAAAGCGGCATTTACCGCCTCGATATATGACTTCAGACAGCCGGTTTCTAATGCTCTTTTTGCACCGCGTCAAAGCCAGAAAATCGTTTTGAAAACGTCATTTAGTCTGACAAAAGCCCGGCTTTCCGCTTCAATCGATTAGGGATCGGCCCGAAGCCGGCGCACCGTTCGCTGCACTGCGAAATTTAAGTCCGGTACAAGCTCTACGGGCGTGTTGAGATTCAGGTCAGGCCGAGCCGAGAATAGTGGCGTCCGAGAACCGGAGCGGAGCGTACTTTTGGGTACGTGAGCACCGGAAGCGCAGGACGCTGCTGTTCGCAGGCCGGCCTCACCTGAATATCAATACGCCCGTCAGCGCTTGCAGGTCACGGGCGTCTTCCCACCCTTCATCACCAGCGCCTCGCGTCCGTCGATCACGATTGCGTCATGGGCCACGCCATAGCGGCTGTTCTGGTTGGCCGGCGAGGCCGGCAGATCCTCCGCTGTGCCGTCGGCGCTGAGCACATGCAGCGATGTGCCGAGATTCTCGATGGTGATCCTGTCGCCCCCGGCGCAATTGTAGGTCGCGGTGCGCGGTTGCGGCGCGGCCGTTTCGACGGTGATGGGAGCAGCCGTCACGGGTGCGCCGGGCGCCATCGAGACGGGAGGAGCGGCAGCGCTTGCGGCCTTCGGTCCGTTGTTTTGCGGCACGCAGGCAGCTGTGCTCAGCATGGCAACAACCGCAAGCGTTATCCGATAGGTCCGGCGTAACGCCATATGGTTGTCCTCCGCGCGGCAAATCAGCCGCGATGCTGCGCCAGGATCAAGCTCACCCGGCATCATTTCAATTGCTGTGCCCTAAGGCTCGATGGTGCGGCCAAGCATGGCCGAAAGATGGCCGACGGGTTTTCCATCCGGTCGGATATTAACCATGTTTATCAAGAGATCGTCGCCGGATGCCCCTGCCCTCTTAACAAAGGTTAATAAAAGGTTAATTTCGGATTCGAACGGGTCCAGAGCAGAGGGGACACCATGCTTTCGAATTCAGGAAGAACGCGCCTTGCCGCGCTTGTGCTGGCCGCAGCCAGTCTCGGCTTCGCCGCCCCGGCAATGGCCTGGTCGCGTCATCATGACCGCGTCTATGCCGATTCCTTCGGCAATCTCGTCATCGACAGCGCCGCCGGCTACAAGCGCATCATCGTCGGCGAAGGCAAGCTGGCCAGGAAATTGTCCGACTACACCAGCGCTGGCCAGCCGGAAGCAGAACCCGAAGTCCTTTATGAAGATGAGGCGGACCACGTCTCCAGACGGGGCTGCTACCAGCCGCCGGTGTTCGTGAAGGGCCGGTCCTATATGTACGGCCTGTCCGATGGCGAGATGCCCAACCTCAGCCCTTGCCGCTAGACCAATCGGTTTGGCCGGCCTTGGTGCCCGGCTGCCGCACGACGGTTAGCCCGGTCGAGACGCGCACGCAGTTGCGGCCTGAACCCTTGGCCTGATAGAGCGCGTCGTCCGCGCGCCGCAGCAGGTGGGAAAAATACTCCCCCACATGAAGTTCGGCGACGCCGAAGCTGGCACTGCAGCGGTGGTCGGCCGGCAGGCCCTCGATCGGCAAAGCACCAAAGGCGCTGCGCGCGCCCTCGGCAAACAGCCTTGCAGCGGCAAGGTTGGTGCCCGGCAGGATGATGGCGAATTCCTCGCCGCCGATGCGGCCGGCGACATGATGGTCGGCAGCGGCGTCGCGCAGGAAGCCGGCAAAGGTCTCGATGACGCGGTCGCCGGAAGCGTGGCCAAAACTGTCGTTGATGCCCTTGAAATGGTCGAGATCGGCAATGACCAGCGCCACCGGAACACCCTGGCGCGCGGCGTCGCGCAGCGCCAGCTTGGCTTGGCGCTCGAAGCCGCCGCGGTTGAGCAGCTGTGAGAGCATGTCCGTTTCCGACCTTGACGTCGCCTCGGCCAGGACGTCGCGAACCAGCACGGCCAGGATCAAGAGCGCCAGCGCCAGCGCGAACACGGTGCCCAGCGACTGCGACACCAGAGCGTAGCTGCTTTGCAGATAAGACTGCGGGTTGGCACCCCAGCCGCCCAGAGCGCCCGCAATGAATGGCTTTGAGGCGAACTGCACGGCACTGGCCGCCAGCACGATCATCAGAGCCGTGTCGAGCCACCCGCGTCTTTGCCTGGACAACCAGACGATGGCCAGCCCGACGAATTGCATGGCGGCATAGGGAAGCTGGTAAGCCATCATGCGGACGAGCGATTGCCGTGGCAGGTCCTGCACGAAATAGACGGCGACGGTGGCGAGGACCAGGAAGAACAGCATCGGCGCCCAGGGCGACGTCACCTCGTATTTGCGCGCGAGCCCGCCATTGAAGGCAATGGTGGCGCCGAGGAAAACCGCAAAGGCGGCGACGACTGGGGGCCGCGCATTGGCAAAGGCCGGGATGCTGAACTCGATGACACAATAGACTATGCCCAGGACATAGCCGAACGCCAGCCAGCGCGCCGCCGCACGCCCCACGCCATGAACAGCGATGGTCATGAAGGCCGCGGCCAGCAGGCCGGCGACGCACATGTTGATGACAAGAATGACGTCTGCGCTGCTCATGACCTCTTTCGCGCTCTGGCCAACAGCAAATCATCGACGCGCGAAAAAGACGTTAACACAGTCCTTTAGAGCAGTTCACCTTTTCACGGAAACGGTGAACTGCTCTATCCCCTTGCTTTGACGCAATTCCGTACGGAAAACCGCTCACACTTTTCCTGGAATTGCTTTAGCTGGCGCTGCCGGAATCCGGAATGAACACCGTTTCAGCCCGCTCATAGGACAATCGCACGCTGTCGCGGCCGTTTTTCTTGGCCTTGTAGAGCGCCTCGTCGGCGCGTCGCATCAGCGGTTCCAGCCCTTCTTCGCCGGTGCGCGCCGCGACGCCGAAGCTCGCGGTCACCTTGGTGCCCGGCGGCAGCCCATCGACGCTGCCGGCCGAATAGTGCGTGCGCACGGCCTCGGCAAACAGCCGCGCCGTGGCAAGGTCGCTCAGCGACAAAAGCACGGCGAACTCCTCGCCGCCGATGCGCCCGGCAACGGCGCGCGCGCCGGCGGCGGCGCGAAGCTTGGCGGCGAAGTCGGCGATCACCTGGTCGCCCGCGGCGTGTCCGTAGCGGTCGTTGAGCGCCTTGAAGTGGTCGAGATCGGCCAGCACCAGCGCGACCGGCACCTTGGCGGCGGCGCAATGCTCCAAAACCAGCAAGGCGCGCTCTTCAAAACCCCTGCGGTTGAACAGGCCGGACAGCGGGTCGGTATGCGTCTCGGTCTTCAGCGCCTTCATCACGTCGAGCGCTGCGGCCGAGAACAGACTGAGCGCGATCAGCAGCGACAGCAGCGCGTGCGTCAAAAGCGCCGTCGTCCAGTAGGACGAGCCGTAGAAGCCGTCATAGCTGGTGAAAGGCCCGTGCGAGATGACGACCAGAAGCGTCCGGCCGATGAAATTCAGCCCCGACAGCAACGACAGCACGAACAGGATCTTTTCGGTCGGGCCATTGTTGCGCACGGCACGCAACTCGGCGGCGACCAGCAGGCTGAGGCCGCCAAAGCCGAAATTGATGGATAGGATGCGCCAGGTGAGGTCCGGCTCCACGAACAGGAACCAGCAAAACGCAGCCAGCCCGCCACCCGCCAGAATGCCGATCGCGATATAGGGGACACGCCTGCCGTAGCGCGCGATGACCGCGCCGACAAGGCAGCAGGCGGCAAAGGTGAAGCAGAGGTTGGAGGCGAGCTTGGTCAGCACCATGCCGACAGGCAAGGTAAAATACTGCAGCAGGAAGCCGGGCGCGGACGCGCAATAGCTTACGCCGAGCACGGCCAGATAAGGCCGGTGGCGCTGATAGAACCACAGCACAAGGAACGCCGCGCCGAGCGCCAGCGCGATCGTCGGATTGAGCAGCGCAATGAACAGACCGGTGTCCAAAGGACAGTGACTTCCCCGCTTGACGTCAGGGAAGACCATACGGCGCAAGCCCCAACAAGCGGTTAAGCGTGAGCGAATATGCGGGCAGTTCGGATGAAAAAAGACCCCGGTCCGCGATGCGGTCCGGGGTCTGACAAGCGTTCTGAACTGCGTGCCGGAAGCCTATTTCCAGTCGCGGATGTCGACGAAATGGCCCGCGATCGCCGCTGCTGCCGCCATTGCCGGCGACACCAGATGGGTGCGGCCCTTGAAACCCTGCCGGCCCTCGAAATTGCGGTTCGAGGTCGAGGCGCAGCGTTCATGCGGCTTCAGCCGGTCGTCGTTCATGGCCAGACACATCGAGCAGCCCGGCTCGCGCCAGTCAAACCCGGCGGCGATGAAGATCTTGTCCAGACCTTCGGCCTCCGCCTGTTCCTTGACCAGGCCGGAGCCCGGCACGATCATGGCATCGACATGCGCACTGACGGTCTTGCCTTCGACCACCTTGGCCACGGCGCGCAGATCCTCGATGCGGCCATTGGTGCAGGAGCCGATGAAGACACGGTCGAGCGTGATGTCGGTGATCCTGGTTCCCGGCGTCAGGCCCATATAGTCGAGCGCGCGGATCTTCGAGGTGCGCTTGTTCTCGTCGGTGATCTCTTCGGGATTGGGAACGACGCCCTGCACCGAAACCACGTCCTCGGGCGAAGAGCCCCAGGAGACGATCGGCGGCAGTTTGGCCGCGTCGAGCACGATCACCTTGTCGAAATGGGCGCCCTCGTCGGACTGCAGTGTCTTCCAGTATTCGAGGGCAGAATCCCACGCCGCACCTTTCGGCGCGCGCGGCTTGTCCTTGACATAGGCGAAGGTGGTCTCGTCGGCGGCGATCAGGCCGGCGCGCGCGCCGCCCTCGATCGACATGTTGCAGATCGTCATGCGGCCTTCCATCGACAGCGCGCGGATCGCCTCGCCGGCATATTCGATGACGTAGCCGGTGCCGCCGGCAGTGCCGATCTCGCCGATGATGGCCAGGATGATGTCCTTGGCGGTGACGCCTTCCGGCAGCTTGCCGTCGACACGCACCAGCATGTTCTTGGCCTTGCGCTGGATCAGCGTCTGTGTGGCCAGCACATGCTCGACCTCCGACGTGCCGATGCCATGCGCCAATGCTCCAAAAGCACCGTGCGTGGACGTGTGACTGTCGCCGCAGACGATGGTCATGCCGGGCAGGGTAAAGCCCTGCTCCGGGCCGATAATGTGGACGATGCCCTGGCGGATATCGTTCTCGGAATAATACTCGATGCCGAAATCCCGGGCGTTGGTGGCCAGCGCCTCGACCTGGATGCGGCTTTCCTCGTTCTTGATGCCGAACTTGCGCTCGGGCGAGGTCGAGACATTGTGATCGACCACGGCCAGCGTCTTTTCCGGATGCCGGACTTTGCGGCCGCTCATGCGCAGGCCTTCGAAGGCCTGCGGGCTGGTCACTTCATGGACGAGGTGGCGGTCGATGTAGAGCAGGCAGGTGCCGTCGTCCTGGCGGTCGACGACATGCTCGTCGAATATCTTGTCGTAGAGGGTGCGCGGTGCGCTCATGTGCGTAAATCCGTCGATTTGCAAAAGGGAAGAGGAGAAGCGCCGGACAACGGCCGGCGCGCCGAAGGGCTCAGCTAAGTCGGCTGGTAAGCGCGCCGGAAACGCGCGCGGAGAAACGCGACGGCAGGCGTTTTCTGTCCTGCAGCACGAAACCCTTGTAGGCCGGATCGCCAAAAAGCTCTTCCATGGCGTGGCTCATACCAATGTTTTGGCTTTTCGGCAATTGCGGAGAGCGGTACGGCAGGACTTGGGTTCCTCGCCCTCACTCCCACACCTTCGGGGGAGGAAGAGCACCAAGGTCAGCGAGCTCGCGCCTTTCCTCTCCCCCGTCGATCGGGGGAGAGGTGTCGAGCGAAGCTCGACGGAGTGGGGGTCGACCTGGCTAGGCCATGCCATTGTTGCTTCAAGCCGGGATGATACCTCGCGTTGATTGAGGCCTTGTGGTGAGTTGTCAGCGGCGCGCGATTGACGACCGGCTTCCCCCACTCCGTCGCTGCTTCGCAGCGCCACCTCTCCCCCCTCCGGAGGGAGAGGAAGGGTACCAAGGTGGGCGAACTCGCCGCTCAAAGCACCTCGAACACGAAAGTCTTCACCAGTGCATCCGGCTCCGCAATGGCGTAGCAGCGGAACCATGGGCTTTGCTCGACCGGCCGCCATTTCCCGGCGCGCTCCAGGTCATCGAACACCGCCTGGAAGCCGCCGCTTTCGAACACCTGGTCGCGCACGGTGAAGATGGCGTGGCCGCCCTTCTTCGTGATGCGGACAAGCTCATGCAGGCCGGACGCCGGCGCATGGCTGATGGTGAACACCCCGGTCGAAAAGAAAGCGCGGAAATGTCCGGCCGGCCAGGGCAGCGGGCCGCCAAGCATGGCCTTTCTCAGATCGCCATAGGCATTGCGGCTGCCGGCGATCTTCAGCATGTCGTCGGAGAGATCGAGCCCGGCAATGTCGGAATAGCCCAGCGCCTTGAGCGACGGTCCGGACAGGCCGGTGCCGCAGCCGGCGTCGAGCAGCGGACCTTCGCCCGCCGGCACATGGCGCGCCACCCAGGCGGTGATCAGGAACGGCAGCAAATAGCCGAGCGAGGCGGTTTCGCTGTCATAGGTCGCGGCCCAGTCGGCATAGGCCTTGGCCAGCCCTTCCGGCGTGTCGGCCGAATAGACAGAATCCAGCGCCGCATTGGCCTTGTCGACATTCATCGCTTGCATCCTCCCGGCACGGTCTTTTCGCGATCGTAGCCCGGTCGTCGCGGAACTTCTATTCCTCGTGCGCCCGCCGCAACCGCTGCTCCAGCGCCCGCAGCGCCAGCGACAGGCCGACGGTCAGGATGAGGTAGATATAGGCGACGATCGAATAGGTCTCGAAGAAGCGGAACGAGCCGGCGGCGTAGATCTTGCCCATCTGGGTGATGTCGGCGACGCCGAGCACTGAGACCAGCGACGAATCCTTGACCATGGCGACGAAGTCATTGCCGAGCGGCGGCAGGATGGTTCGGATCGCTTGCGGAAACACGATCAGCCGAAAGCGCTGCGTGCGCGAAAGACCCAGCGCCTTGGCCGCCTCGATCTGCCCCTTCTCGACCGACTGGATGCCGGCGCGAAAGACCTCGGAGATGAAGGCGGAATAGCCGATGGTCAGCGCCATGATGGCGCGCCACAACAGCGAGACATCGCGCACCAGCAGTTCGCCGAAAAAGCCGGCATTCTGCAGCGGCGCGGTCAGCGCGTTCCACGCCGCGACGAATGCCGGCGCTCCGGCAAAGGCGATCCAGAACAACAGCACCAGGATAGGCACGCCGCGGATGATCTCGACATAGAAGCGGGCGATCTGGCTCAGCCAGCGCGACCCCGACAGCCCCATCAAGGCGATGCCGAGCCCAATGGCCGAGGCCAGCGCAAAGGCGACCACGGTGACGAAGACGGTGATGCCGATGCCTTTGGCGACAGTGGCGAAAACCTGGGCATAGAGATCGCTGGCGGCAATAAAGAGCGCGGCCAGGACGGCAAGCACGATCGCGGCGGCAAGCCACCAGGGGAAGTCGGATTTTGAGGTGGCGGCGGGAGGCGTGGCCATCAGGGCGCTTCACCCTCCCCCTTGTGGGGAGGGTCGGCGAACAAGCTTTGCATTGCAAAGCTGGTGAGCCGGGGTGGGGGTGGTGACAGGGCGCCAGCGCTGGCACCCCCACCCCGCYCCGCTTCGCGGATCGACCCTCCCCACAAGGGGGAGGGTAAGGCGACGGAACTCACTGCCCCATCTTGTAGTCAAGAAACCACTTCTTGTTCAGCGCATCCAGCGTGCCATCCGCCTTGAGCGCGGCGATGGCGGCGTTGACCGGCTTCACCAGGTCCGAGCCCTTCGGGAAGATGAAGCCGAAATCCTCGGTGCCGAGTGGGCCGCCGATCAGCTTGAGCTTGCCTTCGGAGGCGTCGACATAGCCCTTGCCGGCGGTGCCATCGGTCAGGACGACATCGACGTCGCCCGACTTCAGCGCCTGCACGGTGGCGCCGAAGGTCTCGAACAGTTTGATGCGCGGGTTCTGCTCATTGCCGTCGAGCACGCTGTAGACGGCGGTGTAGAAAGGCGTCGTGCCGGCCTGCGCGCCGATCAGCCCGTCCTTGAAGGCGCCAAAGGTCTTGGCGTCGGTGAAGCGGCTTTCGTCGCCGCGCACCAGCATGAACTGCTCCGAACGCATATAGGGGTCGGAGAAGTCGACCTTCTCCTTGCGGTCGTCCTTGATGGTGATGCCGGTCATGCCAATGTTGTACTGGTTGTCGGAAACCGCCTGGATCATCGCATCCCAGGAGGTGTTCTGGTACTCGACCTTGAAGTTCAGCCGCTTGGCGATCTCGTCCATCGCGTCATATTCCCAGCCGATCTGTTTTCCCGTCTTGGCGTCGATGAACTGTAGCGGCGGATAGGCGTTTTCCGTCACCACCACCACCTTCTTGCCGCCGAGGTCAGGCAGCGCATCGGCCGCCCATGCAGCGACGGGCGCGAGAAGACAGGCCGCAAGTGCGGCCAACAGCAGTTTCGATTTGGTCATGACACACTCCAGGGTGAGAAGCCCGTATGCAGGCGGGCTCGCATGAAATCCGGGCGCGACTTTAGCGGTCCGCAGACGGCTTGCAAGCCGGTCCGGTGCTTAAGGCCGGGTGAAAGTGGATTTCAATGCCTTGAACCGGCGCGGTTTTAGAACTCTTCGCGGCCGGCATCTATTCCCTGACTGCGCGACGGCAAACTAAGCCGCTCCCGGATAGAAGGGAAACCGTCAAATGACGGGTCACGGCGTTGACGTGGCGTCACGCAATTTGGCGACAAACCCGGTCAAGGTGCTGTGCAGCGACCTTAGCTCCTCGACGTCCAGCGGCATGGCGCAGGCGAGCCCCGCTGACACATCCTTGATGCTGGCGCGCAGCGCCTGGCCCTTGGCGGTCGGTTCGACCAGCACGCGGCGCTCGTCGGCCGGATCGCGCCGGCGGGTGACGAGGCCGCTCAGCTCGAGCCGCTTGAGCAGCGGCGTCAACGTCGCCGAATCCAGCCCCAGCGCCTCGCCGAGGTCGCCGACCGTGCTCGGCGCATGCTGCCACAGCGCCAGCATCGCAAGATATTGCGGATAGGTCAGGCCGAGCGGGTCGAGCAGCGGCCGATAGAGCTTGGTCATCAACCCGCTTGCCGAATAGAGCGCGAAGCAGAGCTGCTGGTCGAGGCGCGGTACAGCGATCGTCCCGGCGGTATCCGCCGGGACTTCGCTGGCTCTGGTTTCGGTCTTCGTCGTCATGCTGCCTTTGCCGGAAGCGCCACTGTCGAAAGCGCCACCTCGATATTGCCCTTGATGGCATTGGAATAGGGGCAGATCTTGTGCGCTTCCGATACAAGCGCTTCCGCCGCCGCCTGATCAAGGCCTTTCGTCTCGGCGGCGAGCGCGACACCGAGCTTGAAGCCTTCGCCATTGGGAAGCAGGCTGACGGTCGAGGTCACCGACGCATCGGTCAGTGGCAGCTTCTGCTTGCGCGCGACGAAGCGGATGGCGCTTTCGAAGCAGGCGGCATAGCCGACCGCGAACAGCTGCTCGGGATTGGTGGCGCCACCGGCTCCGCCGAGCTCCTTTGGCAAAGCGAGGTCGACCTTGAGCAGGCCGTCGCTGGTCTCGCCATGGCCGGCGCGACCGCCGGTGACGTGAGCCTGTGTGGTGTAGAGTGCGGACATTTCAGTTCTCCAATTAGCTTGTGCACGATTATTTAGTGTACAAGATAATTTGCTGTCAACAGCCGCGACCGACTTTTCGGTCGACAATCGCTCACAGTCCGGTGAAACGAAAAAAGGCGGCCGAAGCCGCCTTTTCGAAATCCTTGGCCGAGATCTTATTCGGCCGGGGTCGCTTCCGCGGCAGCCTTGGCTGCTGCCTCAGCCTCGGCGGCGGCCTTCTTCTCGGCGGCTTCCTTGGCGGCCGTCTCGGCGGCCAGCGCCTGGGCGGCAGCGACCTTCTCGGCCTCGATGCGGGCCTTCTCGGCGTTCAGCGCATCGCGCTCCTCATCGTTGAGCTTGCGGGCGCGCACGCCGGTGTTTTCCGAAATACGGGCCGACTTGCCGCGACGATCGCGCAGGTAATAAAGCTTGGCGCGACGCACCTTGCCGCGGCGCACGATCTCGACGCCCTCGACCATCGGCGAGTAGACCGGGAAAACGCGCTCGACGCCTTCGCCGTAGGAGATCTTGCGGACGGTGAAATTTTCCTGGAAGCCGGCGCCGGAGCGGGCGATGACGACGCCCTCATAGGCCTGGACGCGGGTGCGGGTGCCTTCGGTCACGCGGACCTGGACGCGCACGGTGTCGCCGGGCTGGAATTCGGGAAGCTTGCGCTTGGCTTCGATCTTGGCGGCCTGTTCGGCCTCGAGCTGACGGATGAGATCCATCTAAAAATCCACTTCTTGTTCTTCCGACAGTCAGAGCGTCCGACACTCGCCTTGCAGTTCCATTGACCGCTCGGCTATGCCCTTTGTCTCCGAGACATCTGTCTTCCGGACATCGGGCAGGGGCGACTACACCGTCATTGTTGACGGGTCTGGGAGATTTTTCTCGCCAGTACGGGCGGGCACATACAGCTATTTCACGCACTTGTCACGCCTTGGCCCTGTCTTTTTTGGTCGCATGCCACCACGCAATCGTCCAGTACAGGGTTGCGCCGGCCCCGCAAGCTTCCTAAGCCGGAGGAAGCATTGTTGTCCGGCGCCAGTTTCATGACAATTTTCGACATGTCCGTTCTCGACGCGGTCCTGCTGTTTGCGGCAGGCTTTCTGTCTGGCGCATGCAATGCGGTCGCCGGTGGCGGCACCTTCATCACCTTCGGCGCCATGTCGCTGGTCGGCGTGCCGCCGATCGTCGCCAACGCCACCTCCTCGGTGACGCAGTTTCCCGGCTATGTCACGTCGACGCTGGCCTACTGGACCGACATCAAGCATTTCTGGCGCGGCGCCCTGCTGCTCTGCCTGATTTCGGCCGCCGGCGCGCTGGCCGGCGCCTTCATCCTGCTGGCGCTGTCCAACCCGTCCTTCCGCGCCATGGTGCCGTGGCTGTTGCTGGCCGCGACGGCGCTGTTTGCCGCCGGACCGTGGCTGAAGCCGGCGCCCAAGCCGGGACACGAGGCCGCGGTCGGTTCGCTCGCCGGGTCGCTGGCGCAGTTTCTTACCTCCGTCTATGGCGGCTTCTTCGGCGCCGGCATGGGCGTGATGATGCTGGCGACGCTCGGCCTGACCCAGTCCGGCGATTACCACCGGCTGAACGCGCTGAAGAACATGCTGGCCGTGGTCATCGCGGCGGTGGCGATCATCGTCTTCGTCTCCGGCGGCGTCGTCGCCTGGCCGCAAGCGATCGTCATGATCCCCGGCGGCGCGCTCGGCGGCTATGCCGGTGTGTGGATCGCCAAGCGCGTGCCGCAAAACGTCGTGCGCGGCTTCGTCATCGCCGTCGGCCTGTTTCTGGCGTTCTACTATTTCAGCAAGGGCTGAGGCGGATCAGTCTGATCACGAATCGTAGTCGCTGTGCCCTGACGGTGCGTAGTAGATGTCGAGTTCCAGTTTGATGCCACGCTCGCCCAGCATTTGCAGCGTAGTTGGGGTCAATGCCAAACCCTGATTTTCTTCATCAAGCCACACGCCGCAGAACATATCCGGCTCGAACCGCCGCACGAGATCAGCCCAGACCACAAGATCCGACGTGAGCATGTTCAGGATCTTTGCGATCTGATGATCCAGTTGATCACCTTTGACGCGTCCTGACGACAGCCTCCAGGACCCCTTGAGAGCCACACGAGGTGGCTGGTTTGGGGGATGTGTATGAAAATCCCCTTTTCGAACGGCGTAGGTCGGTTGGCCTGCCAAAAGGTTCGTGAGTTCGGCTGGATTGAGATCATCGCCGAAGAACCGCAGCGACGCTGAACTCTGGGCAATCTCAGCCATTCTGGCCGCGCTCATCCAGCAAATCCGGCCGCCGCTCCTTCGTCAGCTTCTCGGACTCCGCCCGCCGCCATGCCGCGATCTTCTTGTGATTGCCTGACACCAGCACGTCGGGGATCGGCCTGCCCTCGAATTCCTGCGGCCGCGTGTAGTGCGGATGCTCGAGCAGGCCGTTCTCAAAGCTTTCTTCCTCGCCCGACACCGCATTGCCCATGACGCCGGGCAGCAGCCGCACAACCGCGTCGAGCAGCACCAGTGCCGCCGGCTCGCCGCCGGAGAGGATGAAATCACCGATGGACACTTCCTCCAGCCCACGCGCCTCGATCAAACGTTGGTCGACGCCTTCGAAGCGGCCGCAGACGATAACCGCGCCCGGCCCGGCCGCCAGTTCGCGCACACGCGCCTGCGTCAGCGGTTTGCCACGCGGGCTCATCAGCAGTTTCGGTCGCGGATCGCCGGACGGCGCCGTGTGGTCGATCGCCTTGGCCAGAACATCGGCGCGCATCACCATGCCGGCGCCGCCGCCAGCCGGCGTGTCGTCGACCGTGTGGTGGCGATCCTCAGCGAAGGTACGGATCTGGACCGCTTCCAGTGACCATGTGCCTGCTTCGAGCGCCCGCCCGGCCAGCGACAGGCCAAGCCCACCCGGAAACATCTCGGGATAGAGCGTCAGCACCGATGCCTTGAACGTCACCGGTTGCCTCCGGCGTCGCGCGGCCCGCGCGGCCTGCCCTTCGCGTCGAAGTTCTCTTCGCGCGGCGCCTCGCCATCCTCGTCCTCGACCAGCCCGGCGGCGACCGGGTCGACGCGGACGAAACCCTCGGCGACCGCCACTTGCGGCACGGCGGCCTGTGTGAACGGGATCAATACGCCTTTGCGCCCACCGAGCGTGACATCGAGAATGTCGCCGCCGCCGAAATTGTGCACGGCGACCACCTTGCCGAGGACCGCATCCTTGTCGTCACGGACCTCGAGCCCGACGAGATCGGCATGGTAGAACTCGTCCTCCTCGCCATCGTCCGGCAGCATCGAGCGGTCGACGAACAGTTCGGTTCCGGCCAGCGCCTCGGCGGCGTTGCGGTCGCTGATACCCTTGAAACGCACCACGACGACGGTGTTGGCCGGCCTTATGTCGATGATCTGGAAGGCGCGGCCATCCTTGGCATAGAGCGGGCCATAATCGGCCAGCGCCAGCGGTTCGCCGGTGAAGGTCTTCACCCTGAGTTCGCCCTTGATGCCATGGGCGGCGCCGATCACGGCCATCTGGACGGGGTTCTGGGGCTTCGACATGGCTGATATCCTTTGCCTTGCTCTACCGCCCTACCGGCGTCATTTCAATGATCGCCCGTGGCCATTTCAATGACGGGTTCTTCACCGCTTCCTAACCCGACCACCGGATAATGGCCGCATGCAGGAATTCCTCATCCCGGCAAAACCTGACCTCCAGGCAGCGCGCGAAAGCTGGCTGAAGATGCTGGCGCGCGAACGCCGGCTGTCGCCGGCGACGGTCGAAGCCTATGAGCGCGACACGCGCCAGTTCCTGCATTTCCTGACCGGACATTGCGGCGGCTCGCCCGGCATTTCCGACATCGCCTCTCTGCGTCCAGCCGACCTGCGCGGCTTTCTTGCCGCGCGGCGTAATGCCGGGGCCGGCGCACGTACGCTTGGGCGCGGCTTGGCGGGCATCCGCTCGCTGCTGCGTTTCCTCGAACGGCGCGGTCTCGCCAACGCCGCGGGAGCAGCAGCGCTGCGCGCGCCGCGCCAGCCGAAATCGCTGCCCAAGCCGCTCACCGCCAGCGACGCCAAACATGTCGTCTCGGTGGAAGGCCAATTGGCGGAAGAACCCTGGATTGCCGCCCGCAACGCCGCTGTGCTGACGCTGCTCTACGGTTCGGGCCTGCGCATTTCCGAAGCACTTGGCCTCAGTGCCGCCGACCTGGCCTCGGAGACCGATACCGTGCTGCGTGTCACCGGCAAGGGCGGCAAGACGCGGCTGGTGCCGGTGCTGCCGGTGGCGCTGAGGGCCATCGCCGAATACCGAAAGCTTTGCCCCTATCATCTCGACCCCAAGGGCCTGCTGTTCCGCGGCGCCAGGGGCGGACCGCTCAATCCGGCCATCGTCCAGCGCGACATGGCCAAACTGCGCTCGGCGCTCAACCTGCCGGATACTGCCACCCCACACGCGCTGCGCCACTCCTTCGCCACCCATCTGCTCGGCCGCGGCGGCGACCTGCGCACCATCCAGGAACTGCTCGGCCATGCCAGCCTGTCGACGACGCAGGTCTATACCGGCGTCGACACCGCAAGGCTGCTCGAAATCTACGAGTCCGCGCATCCAAGGGCGTGAACCGTTCAATTTCCCGCCATCGATTAACCGTTTCGCCGCTTTTCCGTCCTAGAAAGCGATCATGAAACGCGTCATCGCCATTGCCGACCGCGCGGCCCTTGTGTCGCTGAAGCTGCTCGCGGCGCTCAACGCCCTGTTTTTCCTGTCTTTCCTCGTCGTTCTGCTGCTCGCCATGGGCAAGGCACATGCCGAAGCCCCGGTCTGTGCCGGGTCGGACCTGATGTCCACCTTGCAGAAAGACGACCCTGCCGCCTATGCCAGGATCGAGACCGAAGCGGCGGCGACGCTCAACGGCAAAGGTCTGTTGTGGAAGCTGGAAAAATCCGGCGAAAAGCCGTCCTTCCTGTTCGGCACAATGCACATGACCGACCCGCGCGTGACCACGCTGCCGCCTGCCGCCCAAAAGGCCTATGACGCCGCCGGCACCATCATCATCGAGACCACCGACGTGCTCGACAAGCAGAAGATGATGGAGGCCATGCTCAAGGAGCCCGAGCTGATGATGTTCACGGACAGCACGACGCTGTCGTCGCTGTTGTCGCCGCAGGATCTGGCGGTGGTGAACAAGGGGCTCGATGCGCGCGGCATTCCGCCGGCGAGCGTCTCCAAGATGAAGCCGTGGCTGCTGTCGGCCATGGTCGCGCTGCCGGTCTGCGAGGTCGCCCGCCAGGCAGGCGGCGCACCGGTTCTCGACGTCAAGCTGGCTGAGGACGCCAAGGCTGACGGCAAGCCGGTGGAGGGGTTGGAGACCGCCGCCGGCCAGCTCCGCGCCATGGCTTCGCTGCCGCTCGCCTTTCACATGAAGGGGCTGGTTGAAACCCTGAAGCTCGGCGACAAGATCAACGACATCAACGAGACCATGATCGTGCTCTACCAGCGCGGCGATACCGGCACGTTCTGGCCGCTGATGCGATCAATGTCCCCAGGCGAAGAAGACGACGCCGGAGGCTACGCCGCCTTCGAGCAGGCCATGGTCACCGACCGCAACAAGGTCATGGTCGACCATGCGCAGCCGATCCTGGCCAAAGGCAATGCCTTCATGGCGGTCGGCGCCCTGCATCTTCCCGGCCCCGAAGGTCTGATCGAGGATTTTCGCAAAGCCGGCTACACTGTCACCGCCGTCGACTGACTTGCGCCGTCGCCTCTCGCGCACCGAATCACCCAAGACCCGGCTCGTCCGTATTCGCAGCTGATTCGCGGCCCGAAGGCAGGTTGGCCCTATTTTTGGCGAAAAAGGCCAGCTAAGCTCGCTTCCACCCGTTCGTGATTGATTTTGCGGGGGAAATACTGGCCAACAAGAGATTGCGAATCAGAATTTTCCTGCGTTCGGCAATTTCAAGGCCTAGTATGAAACCCGTTCAACGGTTGCGCGTTGATGGGTGTTGATTGATGCTTTTCATCCACGGAGGACACTTTTATGGCGAACCCTAACGACCCAGCTCCTAAGTCGGGTGGTGGCAGCGGCTGGCTGATTGCGCTGGTCGTCGTCATCCTTGCGATTGTTGCGTACTATATTTTCGGCAGAAGCGGCGAGCATCCGGCACCCGCCGAGCCGCCGGCAGCCAGCACACCGGCGCCCGCGCCTGCACCGGCTGAACCGATGAAGCCCGCCGAACCGGCTCCCGCACCAGCCCCTGCGCCCGCACCGGCTCCTGCGCCAGCTCCCGCCCCGGCACCTGCTCCCGCGCCAGCTCCGGCGCCCGCACCGGCCAACTGATCTGGCCCCTGATTCCAACGAAGAACGGCCCGCTGCAAAGCGGGCCGTTTTGTTTTGGGCAACCACGCGAAAGGCCGATTAGAAACTCGCTCCGGTGAGTCAGCTGGCGTGGCTTTCGAGAACCGGAGCGCAGCGGACATTCAAGTCCGTGAGCACCGGAAGCGCAGAAAGTCGCGTCAGATGGCCTCCGGAGTAGAGTTTATGATTGGCCTTTCAGATATGGATCGGCTTGAAGAAGGTGGCCAGCGCCGCTTCCTTGACCGCTTCCGACATGGTCGGATGCGCGTGGCAGGTGCGGGCGAGATCTTCGGACGAGCCGCCGAACTCCATCAGCACCGCCGCCTCGTGGATCATCTCACCGGCGCCGAAGCCGACGATGTGGACGCCGAGCACGCGGTCGCTGGTCTTGTCGGCGAGGATCTTCACAAAGCCGTCCGTGTGCAGCATGGCGCGCGCCCGGCCGTTGGCGGTGAACGGGAACTTGCCGATCTTGTAGTCGATGCCGGCCTTCTTCAGTTCCTCCTCGGTCTTGCCGACCGACGCGATTTCCGGGCTGGTGTAGACGACGCTCGGGATGACATCGTAGTTCACATGGCCGGCCTGGCCGGCAATGGTCTCGGCCACCGCCACGCCTTCATCTTCGGCCTTGTGCGCCAGCATCGGTCCGGCAATGACGTCGCCAATGGCGTAGATGCCGGCGACGTTGGTCCTGAGATGCCCGTCGGTCTTGACCCGGCCGCGCTCATCGACCTCGACGCCGGCTTCCTTCAGCCCAAGACTGTCGGCATAGGCGCGGCGTCCGGTCGAAATCAGCACCGCGTCGGCCTCGATGGTCTCGGCCGCGCCGCCCTTGACCGGCTCGAAGGTGACCGTCGCGCCCTTCTTGGCCTTGGTCACGCCTGTCACCTTGGCGCCGAGCTTGAACTCAAAACCCTGCTTGGACAGCAGACGCTGGAACTGTTTTGACACCTCGCCGTCCATCCCACCCAGGATCGTGTCGAGGAATTCGACCACGGTGACCTTGGCGCCGAGCCGCGCCCAGACCGAGCCGAGCTCGAGACCGATGACGCCGCCGCCGACCACCACCAGCCGCTCCGGCACCTTGGCCAGCGACAGCGCGCCGGTCGACGACACGATCACCTTCTCGTCGATATCGACCTTGACGCCGGGAATGCCGGCGACGTCGGAGCCGGTGGCAATGACGATGTTTTTGGTCTCGATCTCCTCGACCTTGCCGTCCTCAGCCGTGACCGAGACCTTGCCGGCGGCGACCACCTTGCCGGTGCCGCGGAAGGAGTCGATCTTGTTCTTCTTGAACAGGAAGGCGACGCCGTTGACGTTGGCCGCAACGGTCGCATCCTTGTGCGCCATCATCTTCTTCAGATTGAGTTTTGGCGCCGGTATCTCGACGCCGAGCGTATCGAAGGAATGGCCGGCCTCGGCGAACATTTCCGAGGCATAAAGCAGCGCCTTGGACGGGATGCAGCCGATGTTGAGGCAGGTGCCGCCGAAAGTGGCGTTCTTCTCGACCACCGCGACCTTCAGCCCAAGCTGCGCCGCCTTGATGGCGCAGACATAGCCGCCCGGTCCCGATCCGATGATAACGACGTCATAAGCCATGATGGTGTCCTTTTGCTTGGCGCTCAACGGCCGCCGCTGACATTCAGGATCGCGCCCGTCGTATAGGACGCTTCATCCGACAAAAGATAGAGAACCGCATGCGCGACTTCATCCGCCGTGCCGGCGCGTTTCATCGGCAGCATGTCGCGGAACCTCTCGACCCGGTCCGGTTGACCGCCGGATGCGTGGATCTCGGTGTCGATGATGCCCGGACGTATCGCATTGACGCGCACGCCTTCGGTTGCGACTTCGCGCGCCAGGCCAAGCGTGAAAGTGTCGATCGCCGCCTTGGACGCGGCGTAGTCGACATATTCTCCGGGCGAGCCATGTATCGACGCCGCCGACGAGATGTTGACGATGGCGCCGCCCTTGCCGCCGTTCTTGCTCGACATGCGTCTGACCGCTTCGCGGGCGCACAGAAACGAGCCGATGACGTTGATGCGCATCATGCGTTCCAGCCGCGCCACGCTCATCTCGTCGACGCGCGCCTTGACGTCGACGACGCCCGCATTGTTGACCAGGCCATCGAGCCGACCGAAGCGGCTGTCGACCGCCTCGAACATGGCGACGATGTCGGCCTCCGTGCCGACGTCACCCTTGACCGCAAAAGCCTCCCCGCCCGCCGCCTCGATCTCGGCGACCAGCGCCTTGGCGGCGGCCTCGTTCGAGGCATAGTTGACGGCGACGCGGTAGCCAGCGGCGGCGCCCAGCCGGCAGACGGCAGCACCAATGCCGCGGCTGCCGCCGGTGACCAGCAGCACTTTCTTGGACGCGCTCATTCCTGGCAACCTTTCAGCAGAAACACGTCCCACGGCAGTTGAGAAAATCCACCAGGCCCGAAGGCCGACGACATCTGCAGCGACGGCCCGAGGTCGGGGAAGATCAGGCTCTGCGGCGCGTCCGTGCCTTCGGCCGACAACAGGGCGATGTTGCCCTTGTCGTCGGCGCTGTAGACGACGCCCTGCCAGACCGTGCAGGCAGCAAGCTCATCACCGGTGACGTCGCCGGTCGGGCATTTGTACATCAGCGATCCGTGCGGCCGCGAAACGCCTGAAGTCCACATGACGATGCCGTCGAGCACGACACCCTTGTCGAGCACCATCTTGAAGGAGTTGGTGACGGTGACCGCATCCATCGTCGGCCGGAAATCGATGCCGGCATCGCTCTCGGCATCGCCATAGACGGCGAGCGCCAGCGGACAGGCGGCGTACGCGGCTGCCGGGATCATTGCCACGCCGACCGCTATCGATGCAGTCGACAGGCTTTCGGACAAGAAAGAACGTATCGTCACTGCTATCCGCCTTCAACAGCTTGATCGAGGATGAAGACGTTCGAAAGAAAATAGTCGATCTCGAACGCTACGCTTTCATTCCTGTCGACCGGAACCGCATTCACCTCGTATTTGAGGGTCAGGATGCGAGTACTCTCTGACAGCTCAATATAAACGTCGCGCTCGCGGCCACCGCCGATTGCCCATTTGAATTCGCTTTCGTTGAGGAACTGCAATGCCTTGGGCAAGGTATGAATCGCTATCGGCTTTGTGCCGGCAAAAGTCACGGGATGCCGGCCAACATCGACATCCAGATGGCCGTGCCAGGTCGCCATCATTCCACCCGGTTGCATTCTTCCGAAAACAGGCTCGATGCTGATCGATCGCAAGCGAAAATCGGGGCTGAAGAAGAATTCGCAATTCGTGCCGTATATGCACCAGGCGGATCCGGTGTCACCGTGGCGAACATGATTGTCCGCCCGCACATCCTCCGGATCGATCAAGCCTCGAATCGTTTCACGGCTGCTTTTGCCGATCTCAACGGGCCCCGCCCGGCCTGTCGTCACAAGCTCGAACAGATCGATTGGCTCGGCAGTTTCAGCCACCGACCCGATCCTAGAGGTCGAGCACCAGCCGTTCCGGATCTTCCAGGCTATCCTTGACGCGGACCAGGAAGGTCACGGCTTCCTTGCCGTCGACGATGCGGTGGTCGTAGCTCAGCGCCAGATACATCATCGGCCGGATGACGATCTGGCCGCCGACCACCACCGGCCGGTCCTGGATCTTGTGCATGCCGAGAATGCCCGACTGCGGCGCATTAAGGATTGGAGTCGACATCAGCGAGCCGTAGACGCCGCCATTGGAGATGGTGAAGGTGCCGCCCTGCATGTCGGCGACCGACAGCTTGCCGTCACGCGCGGCAATGCCCAGCCGGCCGATCTCCTTCTCGATCTCGGCAATCGACATCTGGTCGGCGTCGCGCACCACCGGCACGACGAGGCCCTTTTCGGTGCCGACGGCGACGCCGATATGGGCATAGTTCTTGAAAATGATGTCGGTGCCGTCGATCTCGGCATTGACCGAGGGAATCTCCTTCAAAGCGTGGGTCACGGCCTTGGTGAAGAAGCCCATGAAGCCGAGCTTCACGCCGTGCTTCTTCTCGAAGATGTCCTTGTATTTGGTCCTGAGCGCCATCACCGCGGACATGTCGACCTCGTTGAAGGTGGTCAGCATGGCGGCGGTCGACTGCGCTTCCTTCAGCCGGCGCGCAATGGTCTGGCGCAGCTTGGTCATGCGCACGCGCTCTTCGCGCGATGCATCGTCACCCGAGGACGGCGCACGCACCGCGACAGGGGCCGGAGCCGCCCTCGGCGTCTCGGCCGGCTGCGACGGCGCGCCCTTGGAAATCGCATCGAGCACGTCGCCCTTCAGCACCTGGCCTCGCTTGCCCGAGCCGGAGACCTGGTCGACCGACAGATTGTTCTCGGCGATCAGCTTGGCTGCGGCCGGCGCCGGCGGCATGGTGCGCGCCTCGACCTGGCTGTCGCCGGCGATCTTGGCGGTCTCGGCCGCGGCCTGCTTGGTCGTGTGCGCGGCGTCCGGGCTCGACGCCTGCGCCACCGCCTTGGTCTCCTGCTTGCTTGCCGGAGCTGCGGCCGCACCACCGGCCGAGATCGACCCGAGCAGCGCGCCGACGCCGACGGTCTCGCCTTCCTTGGCGACGATTTCACCGAGCGTGCCGGCGGCGGCGGCAGGCACCTCCACCGTCACCTTGTCGGTTTCGAGCTCGACCAGCGGCTCGTCGACGGCAATGGCATCGCCGACCTTCTTGAACCACTTGCCGATGGTCGCCTCGGTGACGGATTCGCCGAGAGTGGGAACGCGGATTTCGGTAGCCATTGTGCCTGTCCGTTTCTTCTCTGTGTGAGTTCTATTCGCCGAGCGCGTCTTCGAGCAGGGCAGCAAGCTGCGCCAGATGCTTCGACATCAATCCGGTCGCCGGCGATGCCGCCGCCGGCCTGCCGGTGTAGCGCACGCGCTGATGCTTGGCGTCGATATGCGCCAGCACCCATTCCAGATACGGATCGATGAACGACCAGGCGCCCATGTTCTTCGGCTCTTCCTGGCACCACACCATCTCGGCGTTACGGAAACGCGACAGTTCGGTGATCAGCGCCTTGGCCGGGAACGGGTAGAGCTGTTCGACGCGCAGCAGGTAGATGTCGTTGATGCCGCGCTTCTCGCGCTCCTCGTAAAGGTCGTAATAGACCTTGCCCGAGCACAGCACGACGCGGCGGATCTTGGAATCCTTGACCAGCTTGATCGCCTGGTTCTCCAGCAGCTGGGCGTCGTCCCACAGCAGCCGGTGGAACGAGCTTTCGCCCGACATTTCCGGCAGCGTCGACACCGCCCGCTTGTGGCGCAGCAGCGACTTCGGCGTCATCAGGATCAACGGCTTGCGGAAGTCGCGCTTCAGCTGCCGGCGCAGGATGTGGAAATAGTTGGCCGGCGTGGTGCAGTTGGCAACTTGCATATTGTCTTCGGCGCAAAGCTGCAGGAAGCGTTCGAGACGCGCCGAGGAGTGTTCCGGACCCTGGCCCTCAAAACCATGCGGCAGCAGGCAGACCAGGCCCGACATGCGCAGCCACTTGCGTTCGCCCGAGGAGATGAACTGGTCGAACACCACCTGGGCGCCGTTGGCGAAGTCGCCGAACTGCGCCTCCCACAAGGTCAGCGCCTTCGGCTCGGCCAGGCTGTAGCCATATTCGAAGCCGAGAACCGCCTCTTCCGACAGCATCGAGTTGATGACTTCGTAGCCGGCCTGCGCCGCCGACAGATTGTTGAGCGGGATGTAGCGGGTCTCGTCGCGCTGGTCATAGAGCACCGAATGGCGCTGCGAGAAGGTGCCGCGTTCGGAATCCTGGCCCGACAGCCGGATCGGATTGCCGTCGAGCAGGATGGCGCCGAAAGCCAGCGCTTCGGCCGTCGACCAGTCGATGCCTTCGCCCGAGTCGATCGCCTGGCGGCGATTTTCGAGGAAGCGGATGATGGTCTTGTGCGCCTCGTAACCCTTTGGCACCTCGGTCAGCTTCTTGCCGATCTCCTTCAGCACCTTGACTGGCACGGCGGTCTTGCCGCGGCGCTGTTCGTCCTGGTTGTCGGCGGTGCGCAGGCCCGACCAGGCGCCATCCAGCCAGTCAGCCTTGTTGGGCTTGTAGTGCTGGCCGACTTCCCATTCCGATTCCAGATGCGCGCGCCAGTCGGCCTTCATCTGATCGACTTCGGCCTGGGTGATATGACCCTCGGCAATCAGCCGGTCGGCATAGACCTGCACCGTCGTCTTATGGTTGCGGATGTTGGCGTACATGATCGGCTGGGTGAAGGACGGCTCATCGCCCTCATTGTGGCCGAACCGGCGGTAGCAGAACATGTCCACGACCACCGGCTTGTGGAACTTCATGCGAAATTCGATCGCCACCTTGGCGGCATGGACCGTGGCTTCCGGATCGTCGCCATTGACGTGGAAGATCGGCGCTTCGATCATCTTGGCGACGTCGGACGGATAGGGCGACGAGCGCGAGAAGCGCGGATTGGTGGTGAAGCCGATCTGGTTGTTGATGATGAAATGCAGCGTGCCGGCGACGCGGTGGCCGCGCAGGCCCGACAGGCCGAGGATTTCGGCGATCACACCCTGGCCGGCAAAGGCGGCGTCGCCATGCAGCAGCAGCGGCAGCACCTTGGCGCGTTCTTCCAGCGGCACGATTTCCTCGCGGCTGCGGCCGAACAGATAGTCCTGCTTGGCGCGCGCCTTGCCCATCACCACCGGATCGACGATTTCCAGATGCGAGGGATTGGCGGTCAAGGACAGATGCACCTTGTTGCCGTCGAACTCGCGGTCCGACGAGGCGCCGAGATGGTACTTGACGTCGCCCGAGCCTTCGACCTCGTCGGGAGCGGCCGAGCCGCCCTTGAATTCGTGGAAGATGGCGCGGTGCGGCTTTGCCATCACTTGGCTGAGCACATTGAGCCGGCCGCGATGCGCCATGCCGAGCACGATTTCCTTCATGCCGAGCTGGCCGCCGCGCTTGATGATCTGCTCCAGCGCCGGGATCAGCCCTTCGCCGCCATCGAGGCCGAAGCGCTTTGTGCCCTTGTACTTGACGTCGATGAACTGCTCGAAGCCTTCGGCCTCGACCAGCTTCTGCAGGATCGCCTTCTTGCCTGTGGCGGTAAAGGAAATCTCCTTGTCAGTGCCTTCGATGCGGGCCTGGATCCAGGCCTTCTCCTCGGGGTCGGAGATGTGCATGAACTCGACGCCGAGCGTCGAGCAATAGGTGCGGGTGAGAATCTCCAGCATCTGCCGGATGGTGCCGAATTCGAGGCCCAGCACATTGTCGAGGAATATCGGCCGGTCGTAATCGGCTGCGGTGAAGCCATAGTTCTCCGGCGACAGCTCGTTGTAGTCCTCGAGCGGCTTGGCGATGCCGAGCGGGTCGAGATTGGCGTGCAGATGACCGCGCATGCGATAGGCGCGGATCATCATGATGGCGCGCACCGAATCGCGGGTCGCCTGGTGCACGTCGGCATCGGACAGCACGACGCCGTTGGTGACCGCTTTGTCCTTGACCTTCTTTTCGACGGTTCTTTCGACCAGGCCCCAATTGCCGTCGAGCGCTGACACCAGTTCGCCATTGGCCTGCAGCGGCCATGAGGGCCGCGCCCAGGAGGCGCCCTTGGCGTTCTTGCGCACATCGCCGGCGTCGTCCTTCAGCGCCGCGAAGAAGTCCTGCCATTCGGGGTTTACCGACTCCGGATCATCCTCATAGGACGCGTACAGCGCGTCGATGTAGTCGGCATTGCCGCCATAGAGAAACGAGGTGAGCGAAAATTGGTCGTTGGCCTGATCTTGTCTTGCCATGTCACTTAGCGGAGCCGCGCTCCGTCTCCTTACGTTTGCGGCACTGCCGCGATGTCGACGGTTTACCCGTCCTTTTCCCCCTCAAAGCCAACGAACCGCCGTCGGCTTTCATTCCATTTCCGGGCCTTCGCTATCGCTCCGGGCGTTCGAAACTCGAAAAGCCAAGCAGTTGGCTTTTCGTCGGCCTGCGGCCGACCGTTTCTCACCCCTTGATCGCCTCGACAAGCGTCGTGCCCAGCCGTGCCGGCGATGGCGATACCTTGATCCCGGCCGATTCCATGGCCGCGATCTTGTCTTCCGCGCCGCCCTTGCCGCCGGAGATGACCGCGCCCGCATGGCCCATGGTGCGGCCGGCCGGCGCGGTGCGCCCGGCAATGAAGCCCGCCATCGGTTTCTTGCGGCCGCGCTTGGCCTCGTCCTTGAGGAACTGCGCGGCGTCTTCCTCGGCCGAACCGCCGATCTCGCCGATCATGATGATCGACTTGGTCTCGTCGTCGGCGAGGAACATCTCGAGCATGTCGATGAACTCGGTGCCTTTGACGGGGTCGCCGCCGATACCGACAGCGGTGGTCTGGCCGAGGCCGACATTGGTGGTCTGGAACACTGCCTCATAGGTAAGTGTTCCCGAGCGCGAAACAACGCCGACCGAGCCCTTGCGGAAGATGCTTCCGGGCATGATGCCGATCTTGCATTCGTCGGGGGTGAGCACGCCTGGGCAGTTCGGGCCGAGCAGCCGCGAGTTGGAACGGTCGAGCCGCGCCTTGACCTTGACCATGTCCATCACCGGAATGCCTTCGGTGATGCAGACGATCAGCGGGATCTCGGCCTCGATCGCTTCGAGGATCGCTTCGGCAGCGCCCGCCGGCGGCACATAGACGACAGAGGCATTGGCGCCGGTCTTTTCCTTGCCCTCGGCGACAGATGCGAAGATCGGCAGCGTCTCGCCCTTGGCGCCGGTCCAGGTCTCGCCGCCCTTCTTGGGGTGGATGCCGCCGACCATCTTGGTGCCGTGATAGGCCAGCGCCTGTTCGGTGTGGAACGTGCCGGTCTTGCCGGTCAGGCCCTGAACCAGCACCTTGGTGTTCTTGTCGATGAGAATGGACATCGGAGCCCTTTTCTAAAAACCGTTGATCGAGGAAGGCGAGACGCGCCGGTAGACGCCGCTCACCATGTCTTGCCAGCTGTCGCTGCCGGCAGGTTTGAAATGCAGTCGCATGCGGTAGGCATCGGCATCGTCGAAAACATATGTGACCCGCGCAGAACCGCGCGGCGACGACCGCTCCAGAGTAAGTTCAGTGCCGTTCCACGCGCCCGTGGCCGGCGAGGCCGGCACAAAGCCCATCGAATCGAACTGATGCATGGTGACGAGGCTGTTCTGCTGGTCGAAGCCGAACACGCTGTGCGAGCCGAACGAGACCGTGCCGTCGCGGCGCTGGCGATAGCGCTGCACCACGAACAGGCCGCCGAACTGCGCTTCAGCCAGCACTTCCGACGTCGCTATGCCGCCATCAGCCCATTGTGTCTCCGCTACCTCTTCCTCGCCACGCCACGCGCCGACCAGCGCCTGCAGGCGTTGGTGATCGGCTGAGAGCGAGGAGAAGGAAGCCGCGTTCATGGGTCAAAGCCGCTTCAGGTCGGTGACGGTGAGGTCGCTCTTGGCATTGCCGGTGTTGAGCGTCGTTGCCGGCTCGAACATCAGCACGACCGGCTCCGCGGTCAGCGACCGCGGCCGGTGCTCGACGCCCTTCGGCACGACGATGAAATCGCCCTCGCCGAGCTCGACCGGACCGTCGCGAAAATCGATGGCGATCCGCCCACGTAGCACGAGGAAGGCTTCATCCTCATGCTCATGCGCGTGCCAGTCGAAGGTCTCGCCGAACTTGGCGACCTTCGCCTGGCTGTCGTTGACGTCGCCAGCGACATGCGGATCGAAGACCTTCTTGATCTTCGCATCCGCCGCCTCGATGAGGTTTATCTTGCGCGGAGGCATCCGCTCAGCCCTTCACCGCCGCCACGATCTTCTTGGCTGCGTCGTCGAGATCATCGGCCGACACGACATTCAGGCCGCTGTCGTTGATGATCTTCTTGCCGAGCTCGGCATTGGTGCCTTCGAGGCGCACCACCAGCGGCACTTGCAGGCCGACTTCCTTGACCGCGGCAATGACGCCCTCGGCAATGATGTCGCACTTCATGATGCCGCCGAAGATGTTGATCAAAATGCCTTTGACGGCCGGATCCTTGGTGATGATCTTGAACGCCGCCGTCACCTTCTCCTTCGACGCGCCGCCGCCGACATCGAGGAAGTTGGCGGGCTCGGCGCCGTAGAGCTTGATGATGTCCATCGTCGCCATGGCAAGGCCGGCGCCGTTGACCATGCAGCCGATATTGCCGTCGAGCGCGACATAGGCGAGGTCGTATTTCGACGCCTCGATCTCCTTCTCGTCCTCTTCGGTGGTGTCGCGCAGTTCCATCAGTTCGGGATGGCGAAACAGCGCATTGTTGTCGAACGACACTTTTGCGTCGAGCACGCGCAGCCGGCCGTTCTTCATCACGATCAGCGGGTTGACCTCGAGCAGGCTCATGTCCTTCTCGACAAAGGCCTTGTAGAGGATCGGGAACAGCGTGCCGGCGTCCTTGGCGGCATCGCCGGTAAGCCCCAGCGCTTGCACCAGAATGTCGACGTCGATGGTCGTCACGCCGGCCAGCGGGTCGATGGCGCGGGTAATGATCTTTTCCGGCGTGTCGTGGGCGACGCCCTCAATGTCCATGCCGCCTTCGGTCGAGACGACGAAAGCGATGCGGCCGACCGAGCGGTCGACCAGGATCGACAGATAGAGCTCGCGCTCGATGTCGGCGCCGTCCTCGATATAGAGCCGGTTGACCTGCTTGCCGGCCGGGCCGGTCTGCTTGGTCACCAGCGTGTGGCCAAGCATCTCATTGGCGTTGGCGACGACATCGGCAACCGACTTCGCCAGCCGCACGCCGCCCTTGGCGTCGGGCGACAGTTCCTTGAACTTGCCCTTGCCGCGGCCGCCGGCATGGATCTGGCTCTTCACCACATAGAGCGGGCCGGGCAGCGCTTGTGCCGCGGCTTCCGCCTCGCTTGCCTTGAATACCGGCACGCCTTCGGCCACCGGCGCGCCAAAGCTCTTCAGCAGCGCCTTGCCTTGATATTCATGGATGTTCATCTGGATGGTCTCCGGATCGGCTTCTGAGGGATCACTTCGAGGCGAGATGCGGGGCGATCTTGACGCAGGCCTCGGTCAGGCCCTGCACCGTCGCCACCGACGCGTCGAACATCTTCTGCTCGCTCTTGTTGAGGTCGATCTCGATGATGCGCTCGACGCCGCCGGCGCCGATGACGACGGGAACGCCAACATAGGTGCCCTTGACGCCATACTGGCCAGAGAGATGCGCGGCACAGGGAAGCACGCGCTTCTTGTCCTTGAGGTAGGATTCAGCCATCGAGATGGCCGAAGCGGCCGGGGCGTAGAAGGCCGAGCCGGTCTTCAAGAGGCCGACGATCTCGGCGCCGCCGTCGCGGGTGCGTTGCACGATCTGGTCGAGCTTTTCCTTGGAGGTCCAGCCCATCTTGATCAGGTCGGGCAGCGGAATGCCGGATACCGTCGAGTAGCGGATCATCGGCACCATGGAATCGCCGTGACCGCCGAGCACGAAGGCGGTGACGTCCTCGACCGAAACCTTGAACTCCTCGGCCAGGAAATAGCGGAAGCGCGCGCTGTCGAGCACGCCGGCCATGCCGACGACATGCGTCTTGGGCAGGCCCGAAAACTTCTGCAGCGCCCACACCATGGCGTCGAGCGGATTGGTGATGCAGATGACGAAAGCCTTGGGCGCGTACTTCTTCAGGCCGGCGCCGACCTGTTCCATGACCTTGAGGTTGATGCCGAGCAGGTCATCGCGGCTCATGCCCGGCTTGCGCGGCACGCCGGCGGTGACGATGCAGACATCGGCACCCTCGATGCCGGCATAGTCGTTGACGCCGGTCAGCCGGGAATCGAAACCGTCGACCGGCGAAGACTGCGCGATATCCAGCCCCTTGCCTTGCGGAATGCCCTCGGCAATATCGAACAGCACCACGTCGCCGAGGTCCTTGAGGCCGATCATGTGAGCCAGCGTGCCGCCGATCATGCCGGAGCCGATGAGCGCTATCTTGTTGCGTGCCATGTGAGGAAATTTTCCCTTTGTCTGTGACGACGCCCAAATCTCTGGTGATCTGGTTGACGGCGTCGAGGAAGAGGCCGGAATGCTGTGGTATCAGCGGATTTCGCCGCATCCAGTAGCCCCGGCGGAAATAATATTCAATCGATTATTTTCGAGTGAATAATTTCAATCGGTTAGAAACATTGGGATTTACGTAAACGTCAAAGTTTGTAAGCCGACTTGAGAGGTTTTACACAATGAACGTGGAAATCAGAAGACTATATGCCGGCGATGACGCCCTTGTGAAGCGGATCGCCGAAGACGTGTTCGACGAGCCCGTGCGCCCCGACAGGCTTGCCGCCTACCTCGCCTCGCCGGGTCATTTCATGATTGTCGCATTGTCCGACGGCATCGTCGTCGGCCAATGCGCCGCCGTCATCCACCGCCATCCCGACAAAGTCAGCGAACTCTACATCGACGAGGTCGGCGTCTCGCCCGCCTATCAGCGCCAGGGCATCGCGCGAAAAATGCTCGACGCGATGTTCGCGCTCGGCCGCGAGCAAGGCTGCGGCGAAGCCTGGGTCGGCACCGAGCCCGACAATCTCGCGGCGCGCGCGCTTTATGAATCGCGCAAGGAGGCGCATGGGCCGGCGGAGACGTTTGTGATGTATGTGTATGAGCTGTAGGCGTCGGCGTGACGGCGCCCCCCTCTGTCCTACCGGACATCTCCCCCACATGGGGGGAGATCAGACGTCACGTCGGCTTTCGCCAATCTCCAACGTCGTAGAAATAGGCGAGGCGTCGAAGCTGCTGATCTCCCCCCTCGTGGGGGAGATGTCCGGCAGGACAGAGGGGGGCGCGAAGGATCGCTACGCTACGAGCCGGGCAAACTACGCCTGCACCTGCTGCACCTCGGCATTCGCCTTCTGCCGTTCCGCCCAGTCCTCCAGCCAGTCGCGGCTTTGCATCTCGATCAGGCGCGAGGCCGTGCGTTCGAATTCGAACACCTCGTTACCGCGCTTGGCCGTGTAAAGCTCGGGCGGTGGCGCGGCGGCGCTCACCACCAGCCGCGTGTGATGATCGTAGAGCGTGTCGATCAGCAGGATGAAGCGTTTGGCCTCGTTGCGCCTGCCTTCGCCGAGCACCGGGATGTGGTCGATGAAGATGGTCGAGAAGCGGCCGGCAATGGCCAGGAAATCACGCGCGCCAAGCGGTTTTTCGCAGAGATCGGCAAAGGAAAACCGCGCGGCGTCGCCGGCAGCGGCAGGTATCGCCACCTGCCTGCCCTTCACCGCCACGGTGGTTTCGGCGACCGGCGCGCCGCGCGTGATCGCTTGCCAGGCCTCGTCCAGCATACGGTCGGCGTCGGCATCCGCGGGGGTGACATAGACCGGCGTGCGGGCGAGTTTTTCCAGCCGGTAGTCCTTGTCGGCATCGAGCGTCAGCACATGGGCGTGGCGCTCGAGAATGCTGATGAAGGGCAGGAAGAGCTGGCGGTTCAGCCCATCGCGATAGAGATTTTCGGGCGCGACATTGGAGGTGGCGACCAGCACCACGCCATTGGCAAACAGTGCCGAAAACAGCCGCGACAGGATCATCGCATCGGCAATATCGGTGACCGAAAACTCATCGAAGCACAGCACCCAGGCCTGTTCGGCCAGCTGGAGCGCCACCGGCGGGATCGGATCGTCCTCCTTGACGTCGCCGTTCTTGCGCGCCTGCCGGTGCTTCTGGATGCGGTCCTGCACATCGGCCATGAAATCGTTGAAATGGACGCGGCGCTTGCGGCGGACCGGCAGCAGCTCGAAAAACATGTCCATCAGCATGGTCTTGCCGCGGCCGACGCCGCCATGGATGTAGAGGCCCTTGACGACCTCGCGCGTCTCGCGCTTGCGGGCAAACAGCCAGCCGAGCGCGCTCGATTTGTGCGCCAGCCGCTTGGCGGAGATCTCGTCCGTCAGCCGGTCGAGTGCGGCGGCGATGCGCTCCTGCGCCGGATCGCGCTCGATGGCGCCGGTCTCGACCAGATGGTCGTAGCGCTGCCTGACGGTCGCATGGGTCTGGAGGCCGTCACGCAGATGCATCGGTCACGTCGCTTAGTTTGAGCAAATGCTCCAAGAGAGGTCAGGGTGTGTTGAGATTCAGGTCAGGCCGAGCCGAGAATGGTGGCTCCCGAGAACCGGAGCGGAGCGTACTTGAGTACGTGAGCACCGGAAGCCGCCGTTCGCAGGCCGGCCTCACCTGAATATCTGCATACCCTGCTTATCTTGTAAGCGAAATCGGCAGGCCGGTGGAAGTCTGGCCGTCGAATTTCGAACCGCCCGACGAGTAAAGCCGCGCCAAGGTGCCGCCATTCTCGTCATAGAGCGTCAGCTGCTTGCCGGCGACGTTCCACGACTTGATGCCGTCGATGGGTGCCGGGCAATGCAACGGTCCGGCGCGATAGCCGGCGCCGAATTTGGTCTGTGGCGTCGCCACCTTGCAGCTCTGTCCGGACACGCTGGCGTTCCAGACGCCGGCGACGCTGGCAGCGGTGAGGTCCGCAGCACCTGCCGGCGCCGATCCATCCGGTGGCAGCGCGGCGACCTGGGTGCCGGCCGGCGCTGTCGGGAATTGCGACGGGTCGGTTGTGCCGGGCGCTGCCGGCGGCGGCAGCTGGCTTCCGCTCACCGTGCCGGCGGGCGCGGGCTGCAGCGGGGCGGGCTGCTGATCATCCATCGATGAAAAACGCGAGGTCGAACAGCCGCTTGCAAACAGCGCTGCCAGCGATACGGCCACCAGGCCGCTTCTCGAAAAAGTCATGTCAACCTCCGTCGGATCCGGCTGGGGGGAAGCCGTCCGCACACTCTCACCCTCACCAAGATGGAGAAGGTGGCGAAATTTCAACCCGATATGGTTAAGATAGGGTTTGCAGCAAGAATTGTTGCAAATTTATCGCAAAATGGCTGGCGGACGAAGGCGCTCCTTCGCTCTAGCGCGGGTCGAACCGGTAGATCGGTTGCGACAGCGGCATTGGCCGCCGCAGCAGGTCGGCGCATCGGCGGTCCAGCCTAAGCGCCAGCTCATGAGAGCGCCGCACCGCCGTCTTCCAATCGCCGGCCGTTTTCAGCATGGCCAACGCATCCGCAGGACGATCGGCTGCGATCATGAGATCGGCCGCAGCGATTCGATCTTCCGGCGCGATAGCTTCGCCGGTCTTCAGCTTGCCGGCCAATGCGACCCACTGTTCCCAGGGGAAGGTCGCTGTGAGCAGATCCGGGCGACGTGGCGGTTCGGCCCCGTTGTCCAGCATGAAGGGGGCCAACATCACCCGGGCTAATGCCCTGTCCATGAACGACTCCGCCGTTTCGCCCTGCATTTCGGAGATTGGAGCGTCGCGCAAATTATGCTCACGGTCGCGGCGGCCAAGAACGTAGTCGATCCCGTCGAGCATGGCTGCCGTGACCGTATCGGGATTGTTGATCGGATCGAGCTGTTTTGCGGCAATCTGCGCGTTGATCGCCCCTGCCACCGCTGTGCCGAGGCTCAAATTGCCGGTCTGGTTCACGAGGGGCAGCAAGATCGCGGCCTGAGGTGCAGAGTTCATCAGCTGCCCGATTTGTCGGATAGCTGGGCCCATATCGGTTTGACGGTCGAGCGCCTGCACTTCGGCTGGCTGTTTGGAAATATCGAAGGAAGGGCGGAGATAGGCTGAGTAAAGGGCATTGCGGATAGAGCCTGTGCGATTGCCCTTCTGGGGTGGAAGCTTGTCGAGGTACGCAACGTAGTCTGAGAGGTCATCCTTGACGGCCCGCATCTCGAGAGCTAGCGGCCAAATGCCTGCATTCTCGGCCCTTTGGGCGAACTCAGTCTTTGCCGAATCATCAAGAGTGGACAGCGCTCCCGCAATTGTCTTGGCGACGTCTGACGCCTGATCCAGATCCAACGTCTGCAAGCGCCCCAGTTCGCCTAGCAGCCAATCGCCGCCATCCTCGGTAACAAGCACGCGGAAGGCAGGTAGCCCAAGCTGAGGCAGAATCGACTTCGCGTTGGGCAGCGGTTGCATGGCCGCGATCATCGCCGCCCGCTCCGCCGGCTTTGCATAGGCAAGCCTGAGTTCGACAATGCGCTGCGGCGGATGGCTGCGTTTTTCCAGATCGGCCAGCAATGCGGTGCCCTCGGCGTAGCCGAGGCCGCCATAGCTTATCTTCAGATAGGCCGCGTCGTCGCCGAAACGATCGCGCCAGAAATTCGGAAACGTCGCCGGCTCGGCAAGCAGGAAATCGCCAGCCGCCAGGATGGTTGGCGTGTGGGCGCAGGCGCTCGGCTCTGACTGCGCGGCGGCGGCCGGCGATATCGGCGCGATCCCGATGATCGCCGCCGTGATTGCAAGAACTGCCTGCCAACGCATAGTGGAGCCCTCCGCGACGTGATCGTACACCGGAAATCATCGCCCGCACCAGCGCATGGCCTGGCCGTGGGCACGCATCCACCCGGCAAATGCTTGTGCCGGAGGGCCTCGTCCCTATCTAGCAAGGACAGCAACCTGCCGGAGCCGAAACCTTGGCCGCGAGAAAGAAAGCCGCCAACCGCTATTACAGCGGCCCGCCCAGCGACCATTTCGACGGCACTCTTTTCTTCAACCCCGACGGCCAGCCGCCCGGCCGCTTCACCGATCTGCTGAAATGGCAGCTGAGCGGCGAGCGTTCGAAATGGCCGGCGGCCAATCCGAGTCCGTTTGAGCCTGCAGAGCCGGCGGCGCGTATCGATGGCAGCGGGCTGCGCCTGACCATGGTCGGCCACTCCACGCTGCTGATCCAGACCGCCGGCCTCAACATCCTGACCGACCCGGTGTGGTCGCCGCGCGTCTCGCCGCTTTCCTTTGCCGGCCCCAGGCGCGTCAATCCACCGGGCATCGCCTTTTCCCAATTGCCGCCGATCGATCTCGTGCTGGTCAGCCATAATCATTACGACCACCTCGATCTCGCCACGCTCAAGCGGCTGAAGGCGAAGCATGACCCGCAGGTGCTGACGCCGCTTGGCAACGACGCCATCATCGATAGCGCCGTGCCCGGCATGCGGCTGACCGCGCATGACTGGGGCGATCGTGTCGACATCGGCAACGATGTCGCAGTCCATGTCGAGCCAGTGCACCACTGGTCGGCGCGCGGCGCACGCGACCGCCGCATGGCATTGTGGGCCGGCTTTGTGGTCGAAACGCCGGCCGGAAAGATCTATTTCGCCGGCGATACCGGCTTCCATGGCGGCGCCAATTACCGGCTGATGGCCGAAAAACATGGCGGCTTTCGCCTCGCCATCCTGCCGATCGGCGCCTACGAGCCGCGCTGGTTCATGGCGCCGCAGCACCAGAATCCGGAAGAAGCGGTGCAAGGCATGCAACTGTGCAACGCGGCTCACGCCGCAGGCTGCCACTGGGGCACCTTCCATCTTACCGACGAGCCGATCGATGAGCCGGTCCGAAAACTGGCCGAGGCGCTGGAGGCGCAGCGCGTGCCACAGGAGCGGTTTCGCGCCTTGCGGCCGGGCGAGATCTGGGACGTGCCGGACGCCTAGGGAAGGAACCCGACAAGCCGAAACGCGTTGCTTCTCCAACGCAATTTGGCCGGGAGCCTTTCCATGATCAAATGGATCATCATTCTGCTGATCGTCGCTGCTGCCGCGAGCCTGCTCGGCATGCCGGCGCTGGCGGGCGCCGCCGCCACCGGCGCGCGCGTGCTTATCGGCATCGTTCTCGTCATCTTCCTGCTGATCGTGCTGGGTGTCTTTGCGATCACCTAGACGCAGGCCACACTGGTAATTCCCGCCCGTTTCCGCCATATAGCGGCAAAACGGACAGGAATAGCTGAGAGCCATGGCAGGCACGGCCCCCTTCGCCAAGATGAACGGCATCGGCAACGAGATCATCGTTGCCGACATGCGCGGCCGTGCTGACCGGGTTACGCCGGCATCGGCTGTCGCGCTGAATGCCGATGCGGCGACGAAATTCGACCAGATCATGGCGATCCATGACGCCCGCACGCCTGGCACCGCCTATTATATCGACATATTGAATTCCGATGGCTCGGGCGCGCAGGCCTGCGGCAACGGCATGCGCTGCGTCGTCCAGGCGCTGGCCGCAGAGACCGGCCAGAAGAATTTCACTTTCGAGACCCGCGCCGGCATCCTCAACGCCGTCGAACATGCCGACGGCACCATCTCGGTCGACATGGGCACGCCGCGCTTCGGCTGGCAGGACATTCCGCTGGCCGAGGAGTTTCGCGACACCCGCATGATCGAATTGCAGATCGGCCCGATCGACGCGCCGGTGCTGCATTCGCCCTCGGCTCTCTCGATGGGCAACCCGCACGCCATCTTCTGGGTCGACAACGACGTCTGGTCCTACGAGCTTGAGCGTTTCGGCCCGCTGCTCGAAAACCACCCGATCTTCCCCGAACGCGCCAACATCACCATCGCCCAGGTGACGTCGCCGGAAACGATGATCATCCGCACCTGGGAGCGCGGCGCCGGCTTGACCAAGGCCTGTGGCTCGGCCGCTTGTGCAGCGGTCGTCGCGGCCGCCCGCACCCGGCGCACCGGCCGCAGCGTCACGCTGATGACGCCCGGCGGCGGCTCGCTGCATGTCGAATGGCGCGACGACGACCACGTCATCCTGACCGGCGCTGCCGAATGGGAATTTTCCGGCAGTTTTGACCCGTCGACCGGAACCTGGGCCCGCGACACCGAAAGCGCGGCCTGATGTCTGCTCTTGCCAACGCGAAAGGCGTAGACATCGTCACCTTCGGCTGCCGTCTCAACACCTATGAATCCGAGGTGATGCGCCGCGAGGCCGAAAGCGCCGGGCTCGGCGCGCTCGAAGGCGGCGCCATTATCTTCAACACCTGCGCCGTCACCTCGGAAGCGGTGCGCCAGGCCAAGCAGTCGATCCGGAAGGCCCGCCGCGAAAATCCGGCGGCGCGCATCATCGTCACCGGCTGCGCGGCGCAGACCGAGCCGCAGAATTTCGCCGCCATGGACGAGGTCGACCTCGTGCTCGGCAATGAGGAGAAGCTGAAGGCGAATTCTTACCGCGCGCTCCCCGATTTCGGCGTCAACGATACCGAGAAGGCGCGCGTCAACGACATTTTTTCGGTGCGCGAGACCGCCGGCCACATGGTCGACGCGATCGAGGGCCGGGCCCGGGCTTTCGTCCAGGTGCAGAATGGCTGCGACCATCGCTGCACCTTCTGCATGATCCCCTATGGCCGCGGCAATTCGCGCTCGGTGCCGATGGGCGCCGTGGTCGAACAGGTCAAGCGTCTCGCCGGCAACGGTTATGCCGAGATCGTGCTGACCGGCGTCGACATGACGTCTTTCGGCGCCGATCTGCCGGGTGCGCCGAAGCTGGGCAAACTGGTGAAGACCATCCTCAGGCAGGTGCCCGACGTGAAGCGGCTGCGGCTGTCCTCCATCGATTCGATCGAGGCCGATGACGAATTGCTCGATGCCATTGCCACCGAGCCCAGGCTGATGCCGCATCTGCATCTGTCGCTGCAGTCGGGCGACGACATGATCCTGAAGCGCATGAAGCGCCGCCATCTGCGCGACCAGTCGATCCGCTTCTGCGAAGATGTGCGCAAATTGCGCCCTGCAATCGTCTTCGGCGCCGACATCATTGCCGGCTTCCCGACCGAGACCGAGGACATGTTCGAAAATTCGATAAAAATCGTCGAGGAGTGCGGGCTGACGCATCTGCATGTCTTCCCGTTCTCAGCCCGCGAAGGCACGCCCGCCGCGCGCATGCCGCAGGTCCGCCGCGAACTGGTCAAGCAACGCGCCGCAAGGCTGCGTGCTGCCGGCGAAGCCGCCTATCGCCGTCATCTGGCGTCGCTTCCCGGCACGCGCCAGTCGATCCTGGTCGAGCGCGACGGGCTTGGCCGCACCGAAGGGTTTACGCTGACCGCCATCGCCGCCGGTCAGCCGGGCGAGATCGTCGAGGCCACCATTACCGGCCATGACGGCGCACGCTTGCTTGCTGCCCCGCTCACCGCCCGCGCCGCCTGAGACTGATAAAGCATGGCCGGTTTTTTCAAGAAGATATTTTCGTTCGGCAAGAAGGAAGTCGTCGAGGGGCGCGTCGACGAAACTGCCCCGCTGCCGCCGATCAAATGGGACGCGCTCGAGGCCCTGAAGCCGGCCGCCGAACAGGTCGTTCCGGAGTTCTTGAAGCGCGACGAACCCGAAGCGCCAGCGCCCCACCCTCCCCTCGATGGGGAGGGTCGCCACGAAATGGCGGGGAGGGGTGAGAGCGCCGACGCCGGCGCCAGTCACCCCCACCCCCAAGCTTCGCTTGGGACCTCCCCCATCGAGGGGGAGGTAAAGCCTGCGCCCACGCTAGCGCCCGAGGAGCCGAAACCCGAGCCTACACCGGCCATTCCGCCGGCACCTGAGCCCGTCGTTCCCTCCGAACCGGAACCGCTGCCGGAGCCAGCGCCGGAAGAAGAACCCGAACCTGAGACTCCTGCTGAGCCGCCAGCGCCCGAGGAAATCCCAGCACCGCCTGCCGCTCCTGAGCCTGCTCCAGAACCGCAGCCGCAAGAGGTGCCGCCCGCACCGGTCGAGCCTGAAGTCGAACCGGTGCGCCCGGAAAGGCTGCCGGAGCCGGCGCCTGTCGAAGTGCCGACACCGGCCGAGACTCCAGCAGAACCGGTCACTCCGATCGAAGTGCCGCCACCAGCCGCGCCTGCCACACAGCCAACCTCTGAGGCCGGCGCTGCCCCTCATCCGCCTGCCGGCACCTTCTCCCCGTATAGAGACGGGGAGAAGGAAGAAGCACCAGCGCCTCACCCTCCCCTCGATGGGGAGGGTCGACGCGAAGCGGCGGGGTGGGGTGATGGCGCAAACGCTGGCGCCAGTCACCCCCACCCCCAAGCTTCGCTTGGGACCTCCCCCATCGAGGGGGAGGTAAGGCGCACGCCGGCCCCGCCAGTTCCGCCAAAGCCGCAACCCGCGCCCGGCAAAGTCACCGTCACCAAAAAGGTCGAGCAGAAGGCCGAGCCGGTCAAAGCGCCGGAGCCGGCGCCGCGGCGTTCCTGGTTCCAGCGCATGCGCGATGGGCTGGCGCGGTCGTCGCGCGAACTTACCGGCAACATTGCCGGCGTGTTCACCAAGCGCAAGCTGGACGAGGACACGCTGCAGGATCTGGAAGACGTGCTGATCCGCGCCGATCTCGGACTGGAGACCGCGCTGCGCGTCACCGATGCGCTGGCCTCCAGCCGCTACGGCAAGGATGTCTCCGACGCGGAAGTGCGCGCCGTGATGGCAGCCGAGGTGGAGAAAGTGCTGACCCATGTCGCCATGCCTCTGGAGCTCGACCTCTCGCACAAGCCGCATGTCATCCTGGTCGTCGGCGTCAACGGCACCGGCAAGACCACGACCATCGGCAAACTGGCGGCCAAGCTTACCGATGGCGGCCTGTCGGTGATGCTGGCGGCCGGCGACACATTTCGCGCTGCCGCCATCGAACAATTGAATATCTGGGGTGAACGGACGAAATCGCCGGTCATCGCCTCCAAGATCGGCGCCGATGCCGCCGGCCTCGCCTATGACGCTTTCGAGAAGGCGAAGGAGGCCGGCTCCGACGTGCTGATCATCGACACCGCCGGCCGGCTGCAGAACAAGACCGAGCTGATGGCCGAACTGGAAAAGATCGTGCGCGTGCTGGGCAAGCTCGACCCGGAAGCGCCGCACACCGTGCTGCAGACGGTCGACGCCACCACCGGCCAGAACGCGCTCAACCAGGTCGAGATCTTCCGCAATGTCGCCGGCGTCAACGGCCTGGTGATGACCAAGCTGGACGGCACGGCGCGCGGCGGTATTCTGGTGGCAATCGCGGCAAAGCACAAATTGCCGGTCTATTTCATCGGTGTCGGCGAACAGGTCGACGACCTCGAGCCATTCTCGGCCAGCGAATTCGCCAGGGCGATCGCAGGCGTAGCGTAACAGGCATGATCGCGAAGAGCTGACGGCTTTTTGGACAAGATCATGCGTCAGAAGGACGTCATGAACCCACCCATTCTCGAACGCGACCCGTCCGACCCGCAGAAGCAGAAGAAAGAAAGCGTCAACCCGCTGCTCAAGCTGGTGCTGGAACTCGGGCCGCTGATGGTGTTCTTCTTCGCCAATGCGCGCGGCGCCTGGCTGGTCGAGAAATTCCCGGTGCTGGCCGAATTCGGCGGGCCGCTCTTCGTCGCCACTGCCCTGTTCATGGCGGCGACCGCAGTCGCGCTGATCGCCTCCTGGCTGCTGATGCGCACCTTGCCGATCATGCCGCTGGTCTCGGGCGTCGTCGTCTTCATCTTCGGTGCGCTGACGCTCTATCTGCAGGACGACGTCTTCATCAAGATGAAGCCGACCATCGTCAACACGCTGTTCGGCGGCGTGCTGCTCGGTGGCCTGTATTTCGGCCGCTCGCTGCTCGGCTATGTCTTCGATTCGGCCTTTCGCCTGGATGCCGAAGGCTGGCGCAAGCTGACCTTCCGCTGGGGCCTGTTCTTCCTGTTCCTGGCTCTTGCCAATGAAGTGGTATGGCGAAATTTTTCGACCGACTTCTGGGTTACCTTCAAGGTCTGGGGCATCATGCCGATCACGCTGTTGTTCACCTTCAGTCAGATGCCGCTGATCCTGCGCCATTCGATCGAGGATAAGACCGAGAAGGTGGAAGAAGCCGGCAAGTAGGGAGTGGGGCCATGGAATTCGTCACCAGCCATGACGAACTAAGGACGATCTACAAGACGCCGCGACCGACCGACGCCTCGATGCGCAAGGAACTCAAGGCGCTCGATGGCCACTGCCGCTCCTTCATCGGCAAAAGCCCCTTCGTGCTGATCGGTTCTTCCGACAATTCCGGCAATGCCGACGTGACGCCGAAAGGCGACAAGCCCGGCTTCGCCCTTGTCCTTGACGACAAGACCATCGCCATCCCCGACCGTCCCGGCAACAACCGCCTGGACACACTGGAAAACATCCTGCTCAACCCTTCGGTCGGGCTGCTCTTCCTCATCCCCGGCATGAACGAGACGCTGCGCATCAATGGCGACGCCCGCATCACCGTCGATGCGGATTTGCGCGAGCGCCTCGCCGTCGACGGCAAGCAACCGCAAAGCGTTGTCGTGGTGAGCGTCAAGGCCGCCTACATGCACTGCGCCAAGGCCTTCATGCGCTCCGAATTGTGGAAGCCGGACAGCTGGTACGACCGCGCGACATTGCCGACGCTCGGCAAGATCCTGTCCGACCAGATGGCGCATGCCGAAACGGTCGACGATTTCGACCGCTCGCTGGACGACGCCTACAGCAAGACCATGTGGTAGGATTTCGGGCACGATTCGTACGTCCCATTGCCCGGCTTCCCTTTGATCGAACTCCTCGCCATCTCCGGCAGTCTGCGCGCCGCTTCGACCAATTCGGCGCTGCTCGCTTCTGTCGTGCGCCACGCGCCGCCCGGATGCCGCGTCAGCATCTATGACGGGCTGGGCCTCTTGCCGATCTTCAATCCCGACGACGAAGGCGAGCGCACCCCACGCGAGGCCGCGCGGCTGATCGAAGCCGTCACCAGCGCCGACGGCATCATCGTCTCCAGCCCCGAATATGCGCATGGCGTGCCGGGCGGCATGAAGAACGCACTCGACTGGCTGGTCTCGCGCGACGCCGCCGTCGGCAAGCCGGCCATGCTGGTGCACGCCTCCGCGCGCTCGCTCTACGCCCGCGCCGCGTTGGCCGAAATCATGCGGACGATGTCGTTTGCTATGTATGAGGATGCGCTCGAAATCGCGCTGCTGGGCAAGAAGCCGCCGGAGTTGGAAGCGATCCTGGGAGAGGACGCGAACCGGCAGGCAATGCGCGACGCGATGCAGGGCTTCGTGGGGTTTATTGGCGGGCGGTGAGCGGTCTTGCCTTCTCCCCATGTGGGAGAAGGTGGCCTCGCGAAGCGAGGTCGGATGAGGGGTGTTCCAGCTTGGCAAGGACGGCGATCCTTCACGCACCCCTCATCCGTCTCGGCGCTACGCGCCGATCCACCTTCTCCCACAAGGGGAGAAGGAAGAGACCCTACCCCTTCCGCAGCGTCTCGACATCGGTCACGCCGACATACCAGTCGCGCGCGTTGACCTCTTCGAACACCACCCAGACATCGTCATTGCCAAGCCCGGTGGCGTCCATGATGGCCGCCGTGACTTTTTTGGCGATGTCAGCCTTCTTGCCCGCCGGGTCGGCGGCGATCACTTCCTTGACGATGCGGATGTTGACGAATGGCATGACGTCCTCCCCTTCATTTTCTGCAAACAGCGCCGAGAGACTGCTTCGAAATTCGCTCTGGTGAGTCATATGATGGTGGTTTCGAGAACCGGAGCGCAGCGGACATTCGGTCCGTGAGCACCGGAAGCGCAGAAAACGCCGTCAGATGGCCGCCAGAGTAGAATTTCCAAGCAGTCTCGCTCAATAGGTCTTGGCTCCGTTCACCATCAGCCGCACCATGTAGAGCGACGTCGTGCCGGCGATGTAGAGGCAATTCAGCTTGTTGCCGCCGAACACGCAATTGGCGGTCACTTCCGGCACCTTGACCTTGCCGATCAGCGTGCCGTCGGGATCATAGCAATGGATGCCGTCGGCGGCGCTGGTCCAGATGCGGCCGGCCTCGTCGAGCCGGAAGCCGTCGAACAGGCCAGCCGTGCAGTCGGCGAACACCTTGCCGCCCGACACCTTCTTGCCGTGCTTGCCGACGTTGAAGACCCGCATATGCGCCGGGTTTTGCGCGCCATGAGTGCGGCCGGTATCGACGACATAGAGCTGGCTTTCATCCAGCGAAAAGGCAAGCCCGTTCGGCCGGACCATGTCGGTGATGACGGCCTCGACCTCGCCGCTGTCGGGATCGACCCGGTAGACGTAGCAGGCGCCGATCTCGCTTTCCGCCTTGTCGCCCTCATAGTCGGTGTCGATGCCGTAGCTCGGATCGGTGAACCAGATCGAACCGTCCGAGCGCACCACGACGTCGTTGGGCGAATTCAGCCGCTTGCCTTTCCATTTGGCCGCGAGGGTGGTGACGGAGCCGTCATGCTCGGTGCGGCTGACGCGGCGGCCGGAATGCTCGCACGTCACCAGCCGGCCCTGCCGGTCGACGGTGTTGCCGTTGGAATTGCCGGAAGGCTGACGGAACACGCTGACATTGCCGTCGGTCTCGTCATAGCGCAGCATGCGGTTGTTGGGGATGTCCGACCAGACGACATAGCGGCCGGCGGCGAACCAGGCTGGCCCTTCCGCCCACTGACAGCCGGTGAACAGCTTTTCCACCTGGGCGTTGCCATTGAACAGCCGCGCGAAACGCGGATCGAGAATTTCGTAATAATCTGCAGCCGCCATGCTTTTCCTCCGGGCATCACGCAAGGCGTGGATCAAGCCAGCCTGCGGGCGAGAAGGCAAGATGGCGCATGCGCAATTTGTAAGACAAAAGACCCACACCCAGCATTGGCTCGGAAACGTGTCTGGCCGTGCATGGTGCTGTTAGCGCTGCATTAACCGGCTATGCGCTCCGTGCAATGGTGCATTGCAACATCTTCTTTTTGCATCGCACCATACCTATGTCATGCTGCGTACAGTCAAGGGAGGAACAAATTCGCCGCGAAATGCGGCACGAAAGGACCCTTGCTATGATCTTCGACAGTCTCATGACCCGCGCTCGCACCTCGATTGCCAAGCGCAAGCACTACAACCGCCTCGTCGCCGAAATCGAGAACCTCTCCGGCCGCGACCTCGCCGACCTGCGCGCCGACCGCTCGGAAATGCTCTACCAGGTCCACAAGCAGATCTACGGCTGATTGCTGAATGACTCGGGCGTCGCCTAGGCGCGTTGAGGTTCAGGTCAGGCCGAGACGAAAACGGTGGATGCCGAGAACCGGAGCGGAGCGTACTTTTCGTACGTGAGCACCGGAAGCGCAGGTATCCGCCGTTTGCAGGCCGGCATCACGTGAACATCAATGCGCCGCCAGTGCCTTCTCGATTTCAGGCATTAGCACCGTCTGCGCCGACTCCCCGGCCAGCGGCCCGACATATTTGTAGGCAATCTTGCCGTCCTTGCCGATGACGAAGGTTTCCGGCACGCCGTAGACACCCCAGTCGATGGCGGTGCGGCCGGCTTCGTCGACACCGATGGCCTGGAACGGATTGCCGAGATCACCGAGGAACCGGCGCGCGTTTTGCGGCTCGTCCTTGTAGTTCAGCGCTGCAAGCGTGAAGCGCTTGTCCCGCGACAGCGCCAGTAGCACCGGATGTTCTTCCCGGCACGGCGCGCACCACGACGCAAAGACATTGACCAGCGTCACCTTGCCGGCGAAGGATTTCGAATCCAGCCCAGGCAGGTTTGACCCTTCCAGCGCCGGCAGATTGGTCTGCGGCGCCGGCAGGCCGATCAGCGCCGACGGCACTTCCGCCTCGTCGCGTCCCGACAAAAGCTGCAGCAGGAACAATCCGGCCAGGCCAAGGAAAACCAGCAGCGGCAATAGCACGATCAGGCGGCGGCGCGGCGGCGCCGGCGTTTCGCTTTCCGTGCTCATGGTTTGCTGGCCTTATCGGAACGACGCCGCACCCCGGCGGCTTCCAGTTCGGCGAGTTCGCGCTTGCGGGCGCGCTGGTCGAGCAGGATCCAGCCGATCAGCCCGGCCAGCACGATTGCCGTGATGCCATAGGCGGCGGTGACATAAAGGGCGTGTGCGCTCATGCAGCCCGCTTCCCTTCCGCTGTCGCTTCGCCGTGCTCGATCATCGCCTTCCCATAGCTTTGCCGCTTCGGCTTCGCAATCGGCCGCTGCGCCGCAGCCGCCACATCAATCCGTTCCATGCCGCAGCGCCAGCGCTGCCGCCACTGGGCCGAGCACGGCAAGAAACAGCGTCAGCGCGGCAAGAATGAGGAAGGGCTGCAGGAACGGGTCGGGATCGGCCACCGCGCCGTAGCTGGCCGACACGCCGAAGATCAGCACCGGGATGGTCAGCGGCAGCACCAGCACCGAAATCAACAGCCCGCCGCGCGGCAGCGCCACCGCCACCGCCGCGCCCACCGCGCCGATGAAGGTGATGGCCGGCGTGCCGACCAGCAGCGTCAGCGCGGTGGCGCCGATGCCGAGCGGTTCCATATTCATGAACAGGCCGAGCAAAGGGGCCGCGACCACCAGCGGCAGAACGCTGCCGGCCCAATGCGCCAGGCACTTCACCAGCACCGTCAGCGCCAGCATGTGGCGGTCGTGGCCCAGCACCAGAAGATCGAGCGAACCGTCCTCGCGGTCGGCCTGGAACAGCCGGTCGAGGCCGAGCAGGCAGGCGAGCAGCGCGCCGATCCACAGGATCGCCGGTCCGATGCGGGCGAGCAGCTTCAGGTCCGGCCCAACGCCGAAGGGGATGGTGGCAATGACGGCGAGGAAGAAGATGACGCCGGTGAGTGCACCGCCGCCGGCACGGATGGAGAGGCGGATGTCGCGCAGGAAGAGGGCTAGCATGATGTGAGATGCTCGCGCTTGAGCACCCCCCTCTGGCCTGCCGGCCATCTCCCCCTCAAGGGGGGAGATTGGATGTCGCCCTCGCTTTCGCCAATTACCGGCGTTTGAAGGCTGGCAGAACACACAAACTGCTGATCTCCCCACTTGAGGGGGAGATGCCCGGCAGGGCAGAGGGGGGTGCCTCGCGCAGACATCAAACTCCCATCCTCAATGCCTGTGCCCCATCCAGTCCCAGCGGCAGGTGCGTCGCCGCAACGACAATCCCGCCCTCCGCGCAATGCCTCTCCATCAACCCCGCAAACCGTTCCTCCGAAGCCTTGTCCAGCCCCGCCGTCGGCTCATCCAGCAGCCACAGCGGCCGATGGCTGACCAGCAATTTGGCAATCGCCGCGCGCCGCCTTTGCCCGGTCGAGAGATAGCCGAACGGCAGATGGCCGATGCCGCCAAGCCCGACCGTCTCCAGCGCCTCTTCGACACCCAACTGGCCATCTCCGTTGAAATCGCGCCAGAAGCGCAGATTCTCCGCCACGCTCAGCGCCGTCTTCATTGCATTGAGATGGCCGAGATAGTGGACGGCCGAAGCAATCGTCGGAAACGTCTCGCCGCCACCTTCGATGCGCACATCGCCTTCGGCTTTCGGCAGCAGCCCGGCGATGACCCTGAGCAGCGTCGATTTGCCTGATCCGTTGGGTCCCGTGACGACCAGCGCCTGACCCTTTTCGAGCGCAAAGCCGATGCCGGAAAAGACCCTGTCGCCGCCGCGTTCGCCGCCCAGATTTTCGGCAATCAGCCGCATGCCTGCCCGTCCCGAAAACTTTACCGCGCGATAGCTGCCGCATCGCACAAATTTGCTCCGCAACTGTCTAGAACTATTCCAGAAAATTCTCTATATGCGGGACATCCGTGCCAGCGGTCGGCACGGGAACAGAATTTGCGCCGAACCAGCGCACGCGCCGCCTTGAACGGCTCGGGTTGCTTGGGAGCGGACAGCGGAAATGGCCGTACCCGCACCTTTGCGCGTGATTGCATGCCCATCGGCGTCCGTTCCCTTTCAGGCTGAACAGACAAGGACGGACCGCACGTGTCAAAATCCCTCGACAGTTTCAATTGCCGCCGCACCCTCACCGTGGGTGGCGCGGACTATGTCTATTACAATCTGGTCGAGGCCGAGAAGAACGGCCTCACCGGCATCGCCCAGCTGCCTTATTCGATGAAGGTGCTGCTGGAGAACCTTTTGCGCAACGAAGACGGCCGCTCCGTCACCAAGGAATCGATCCAGGCGGTTGCCGGCTGGCTGACCGACAAGGGCACCGCCGGCGTCGAGATCGCCTATCGCCCGGCCCGCGTCCTGATGCAGGATTTCACCGGCGTTCCGGCGGTGGTCGATCTGGCTGCGATGCGCGACGGCCTCAAGGCGCTCGGCGGCGACCCGCAGAAGATCAACCCGCTGGTGCCGGTCGACCTCGTCATCGACCATTCCGTCATCGTCGACGAATTCGGCACGCCGATGGCTTTCGCCCGCAATGTCGAGCTCGAATATGAGCGCAACGAAGAGCGCTACAAGTTCCTGAAATGGGGCCAGCAGGCGTTCCGCAACTTCCGTGTCGTGCCGCCCGGCACCGGCATCTGCCACCAGGTCAATCTCGAATATCTCGGCCAGGTCGTCTGGACCAACACGGAAGACGGCGAAACCACCGCCTATCCCGACACCTGCGTCGGCACCGATTCGCACACCACCATGATCAACGGCCTTGGCGTGCTCGGCTGGGGTGTCGGCGGCATCGAGGCCGAGGCCGCCATGCTTGGCCAGCCGGTCTCCATGCTGTTGCCGGAAGTGATCGGCTTCCGCCTCACCGGCAAGCTGAAAGAGGGCGTCACCGCCACCGACCTCGTGCTCACCGTCACCCAGATGCTGCGCAAGAAGGGTGTCGTCGGCAAGTTCGTCGAGTTCTTCGGCCCCGGCCTCTCCAACATGACGCTGGCCGACCGAGCCACCATCGGCAACATGGCGCCTGAATATGGCGCCACCTGCGGCTTCTTCCCGGTCGACGGCGAAACCATCCGCTACCTCACAATGTCCGGTCGCGAGGAAAGCCGCATCGCTCTGGTCGAGGCCTATGCCAAGGCGCAAGGCATGTGGCGCGACACCGGCTCGGCCGATCCCGTCTTTACCGATCTGCTCGAGCTTGAACTCAGCGAGGTCGTGCCGTCGATGGCCGGCCCCAAGCGCCCCGAAGGCCGCGTTGCACTGGAAGGCATTCCAGCCGGCTTCGCCAAGGCGATGGAGACCGAATACAAGAAGGCCGCCGAGATCTCGAAGCGCTACGCCGTCGAAGGCAGCGACCATGACCTCGGCCATGGCGACGTCGTCATCGCTGCCATCACCTCGTGCACCAACACCTCGAACCCGAGCGTGCTGATCGGCGCCGGCCTGCTGGCCCGCAACGCCAACCGGCTCGGCCTCAAGCAGAAGCCGTGGGTAAAAACCTCGCTGGCCCCCGGCAGCCAGGTCGTGGCCGAGTATCTGGAAAAGTCGGGCCTGCAGAAGGAACTCGACCAGATCGGCTTCAACCTGGTCGGCTTCGGCTGCACCACCTGCATCGGCAATTCCGGCCCGCTGCCGGCGCCAATCTCCAAGACCATCAACGATAAAGGTTTGATTGCTGCCGCGGTCTTGTCCGGCAACCGCAACTTCGAAGGCCGCGTCTCGCCTGACGTGCAGGCGAATTACCTGGCGTCGCCGCCGCTGGTCGTCGCGCATGCGCTGGCCGGCACGGTCACCAAGGATCTGACCACCGAACCGCTCGGCGAAGGTCGCGACGGCAAGCCGGTCTACTTGAAGGACATCTGGCCGAGCTCGGCCGAGATCCAGGAGTTCATCGAGAAGAACGTTACGCGAGAGCTGTTCGCCCGCAAATATGCCGACGTCTTCAAGGGCGACGAGTATTGGCAGAACGTCAAGGCGCCGGAAGGCCAGACCTATGCCTGGGACGACAATTCCACCTATGTGCAGAACCCGCCCTACTTCGCCGGAATGACCGCCGGCTTCGGCAAGATCGGCGACATCAAGGGCGCGCGCGTGCTGGGTCTCTTCGGCGACAAGATCACCACCGATCACATCTCGCCGGCGGGTTCGATCAAGGCGGCGTCGCCGGCCGGCAAGTACCTTACCGACCACGGCGTCGGCGTTGCCGACTTCAACCAGTACGGCACGCGGCGCGGCAATCATGAGGTGATGATGCGCGGCACCTTCGCCAACATCCGCATCCGCAACCACATGCTGGGCGAGAACGGCCGCGAGGGCGGCTACACCATCCACTACCCCAGCAAGGAAGAGGAATCGATCTACGACGCGGCGATGGCGTACAAAAGCGAAGGCGTGCCGCTGGTCATCTTCGCCGGCGTCGAATACGGCAACGGCTCGTCACGCGACTGGGCGGCCAAGGGCACCAACTTGCTCGGTGTCCGCGCCGTCATCGCCCAGTCCTTCGAGCGTATCCATCGCTCCAACCTGGTCGGCATGGGCGTCATCCCCTTCGTCTTCGAGGAAGGCACGTCATGGGCCTCGCTCAACCTCAAGGGCGACGAGATCGTCGAGATCGACGGCCTGAGCACCATCAAGCCGCGCCAGACGATGATCGCAAAGGTCACCTATGGCGACGGTACGGTGAAAAACGTGCCGATCATCTGCCGCATCGATACGCTGGACGAGCTCGACTACTTCAAGAACGGCGGCATCCTGCAATACGTGCTGCGCGATCTGGCGGCTTAAGGGCAGGGACTAGGCAGTAGGGATTGGGCAGTAGGGGAACGACACCCTACTGCCTATTTCCCAGTCTTTCCAAAGCATAAGCCGGCCCAAGCCAAAGTTCCGCTCTGTCCACCCGCAGTAGAGACCGGCCGGACTCAGCAAAGTCTCTCACAAACTTTTGATGCCATGCTCCCGATCGAACCGGGCAGCAAAGTGCTCCGTCGTCTTGCAGCCCACCAGCGGTTGCAGGGCTAAAAATTTCACCGCAACGTGACTTCCCGTTGACTGTCGCTTCTGCCACAAATCTGGGCAACCAGAACAAGGCCGGCGTCACCGGCGGGAAATCGGAACGACCATGGCACCTCGACAACCTCTGCGGCTTGCGGCTTTCGCGCTGGCCTTCTCGGCACTTGCCGGGACCGGGTTTGCCGAGGAATCGGGAACGACCCAGGCCGGCAAGCCCCAGATCGACAAGCCCCTCGGTGTGGTCGAGCTGTTCACCAGCCAGGGCTGCAACTCCTGTCCGCCGGCCGACGCTCTCTTTGCCGAGCTGGCGGCCAAGGACAACGTCGTCGCGCTCGCCTACCACGTCAATTACTGGGATTATCTCGGCTGGCAGGACACGCTGAGCAGCAAGGACAACACCGACCGGCAGTATGACTATATGCGCGCCTTCGGCACGCGCTCCGTCTACACGCCGCAAGCCGTTATCAATGGCCGCAGCCATGTCAACGGCGCCAGCCGCAAGGAAGTCGACGGCGCGCTCGCCCGCATGGAGAAGTCCGGCGAAGGCATGCGGGTCTCAATCAAGGTCAGCCGCACCAGCGACCGCGTCATGATCGATGCCGGCGACGCCGGCAGCGGCCCGAGCGACGCCCATGTCGTCATCGTCTATTTCGAACCGCCGCAGACGGTCACCATCGCCAAGGGCGAGAACACCGGCCGCTCGATGACCTACTGGAACGCCGTCACCGGCATCCAGACCGCCGGCATGTGGCACGGCAAGGCGCAGCGCTACGAATTGCCGATGACCGAGATCGCCAAGAAGGGCGGCTGCGCCGTGCTGCTGCAATCGGTCGGCAAGGACGGCCTGCCCGGCCCGATTTTGGGTGCCGCGTTTATTCACAAGCCGTAAGAGGCCCCCTCATCCGGCCGCTTCGCGGCCACCTTCTCCCCGAGGGGAGAAGAGGCAGAAGCAGCGCCAGCGCGAACTCCTCTCCCCTCGGGGAGAGGTCGGATTGTCCCGAATTGCCCTTCGCAATTCGGCTGACAATCCGGGTGAGGGGGGACGCGGCGCTCCTGAAGAAGCGTACCCGAGCCCCAAAAACAAAAAACCGACGTCAGCTTGCTTCTGACGTCGGTCATTTAGGTTTTGGGATCGTCGCACCCGGTCTTTCCCTGGGGAAAGTCCGAGGTTGGTTCGATCCGACGCAGACCCGTGGGCGGGGGGCTTGGGGTTTACGAGCCGGTGCCGGACCGAACCGTCTCAGGCAACGCCGGTAAATTCGTCGGACATTGGGGCATGAGCGCGGATAAAATAAGGCAGGAATGTGGCGGAGCATCACCAATTCAAACACCGCGTTTTATAAAAGTGACTGGACGTTGCGAAAACAGCGCAGCCCCGGGATGGTTAGCCGGGTCTTGCAATTCCACGGCGAACACGCCAACTTCTGCAAGCGAGATTCATTTTTAAAGGGATCGCGGTATGACCGATCGCAGCAGCGGTGGAGCGGAGGATGGGGACGCATCCGCAATATTGATCCCGCTGCACGAGGCGCGACACGAACGCCTCGACCAGCCGGTCCGTTTCGACCGGCGCGAGCTCGATGAGATCCTGAGACTCTACGGACGCATGGTCGCCGCCAATGAATGGCGCGACTACGCCATCGATCATCTATCTGATCGTGCTGTGTTTTCCGTCTTCCGCCGGGCCAGCGAAGTGCCGTTGTTCCAGATCGTCAAGGACCCGAAACTGGCGCGCCGGCAAGGCGCCTTCGCCGTCATCGCTGCCGGCGGCCGCATCCTCAAGCGCGGCCAGGAACTCGGTCGCGTGCTCGGCGTGTTTGACAGCAAGTTGAAGTTGGTCACAGGCTAACTAATTATTTTGCTTGCGAAATTTCCGCTCCGGCAGCGAATCCGGATCGGGCGGCGCCGTTGCCCCGCCATTCAGCGACAGCTGCATGAACACCGTGTCCAGCCAGCGCCCGTGTTTGTAGCCGGAGCCTTCCAGGCGGCCGGAATGGCGAAAGCCGAGCTTTTCATGCAGCCGCACCGAGGCGCTGTCGGCGTGACCGTCGCCGATCACAGCTATGATCTGGCGAAAACCCGCCACCCGGCAGGCCTCGATCAGCGCCTGCATCAGCTTGAGCCCGACGCCCTGGCCCTTGGCGTCTGGCGCGACATAGACCGAATCCTCGACGATGAAGCGGTAGGCCGGGCGTGGCCGGAAGGCGCCAGCATAGGCATAGCCGAGCAGCACGCCATCCTTTTCCGCCACCAGATAGGGAAAGCCGCCCGTCGTCAGGCTGTCGAAGCGCACGCCCATCTCGGCGCGGCTGGGCGGCTCCAGCTCATAGCTCGCCGTGCCATGCGTCACCGCATCGGCGTAGATCCCGGTGATTCGGTCGAGGTCGCTCTCCAGGGCCGCGCGTATGGAAATAGTGCTCACAATTTGTGCAAGTGGTTTCATCTGCCTGCCATAACAGCAAAGGCCGGCATAAAAGAAAAGGGCGGCCGTTGGGCCGCCCTTCGCAAACTCTATGGTCCAGTTGCCTGGATGGAAGACCGCCTAGCGGCGATCGCCCATGAACTGCAGCAGGAACATGAACAGGTTGATGAAGTCGAGATAGAGCCTCAACGCGCCCATGGTGGCCTTGCGGCCGGCCACGTCGGCGCCATCGCCCTCATAGTACATGTCCTTGATCGTCTGCGTGTCATAGGCGGTGAGGCCGGCGAAGATCAGCACGCCGATCGCCGAGATGGCGAAACCGAGCGCCGACGACTGCAGGAAGATGTTGATCACCATGGCGATCACCAACCCGACCACGCCCATGACCAGGAACGAGCCGAACGCCGAAAGGTCGCGCTTGGTCGTGTAGCCATAGAGCGACAGCGCGCCGAAGGCGGCCGCCGTGGCGAAGAAGGTCTGGGTGATCGAGGCGCCGGTGTAGACCAGGAAGATGGTCGACAGCGACAGGCCGACCAGGCCCGAATAGACCCAGAAGGTTGCCTGCGCCGCAGCCACGCTCATCGACTGGATCCTGAACGACAGGAAGAAGACGGCGGCGAGCGGAGCCAGGATGACCACCCAGCGGAAGGCGCTGGCATAGATCAGCGTGCCGAAAGCGGTCAGCTGTCCGTCGCCGGTGACGGCGAGCTGGAAAGCGCCCCAGGCGGCGATGCCGGTGATGAGGAGACCAAGCCCCATCAAATTGTAGACCTTCAGCATATAGCTGCGCAGGCCCTGGTCGATGTCGGCGCGCGCGCCTGGCACGGCCGAAGTCTGGTAATTGCGAATGGGCTCAGCCATTGGAATCCTCTGTTGCTTCTGCCCCGTACGGTGTCAGGTCCATCCGGACCTGGGCGCCGCTGGCGGGGCTCCAGCATGCCTGTGGCGAAATATGATGGTTCTTGACGTCAAGAACAAGACCGTAACGGCCTGCAACGCTTGGTGAATCGCCGGAAGCCGGTTTTCCAGGCTTTCGCGGACGCTGCATTACCAAGATTTAATCGGAAACGGCCGGATTCGGCCGGCTTTGCCGCTTGAAACCTAGAGGTCGCGCAGCACCGGCGCCGCCTTGTGGCCGAGCACCCGCCATGTCCCGGCAAGGCCGATGCCGACGGTGATCGCCAGCGCGAAGATCAAGGTCGCCACGGCCACCTCCGGCATGAAATGCGATGGCAGCGTCATGATGCGGGCAACGATGTACCAGGCCGCGATGCCGCCGGCGGCCAGGGCGAACACCGCGGTGGCGAGCCCAATCAGCATATATTCGAGCGAAAACGCCGTGATCAGCGTCCGCCGCGTTGCGCCCAGTGTCTTCAGCACAACCGCATCGTGGATGCGGGCGCGATTTCCCGCGGCGAGCGCGCCGGCCAGCACCAGCACCGAAGCGATCAGCGCCACGCCGGCCGCCGCCCGGATCGCCGTGCCGAGCTGGCCGACCAGCCGGTTGACGACATCGAGCGCATCCTTGACCCGTACCGTCGTCACCGCAGGGAAAGCGCGAGTGACGGCGTTGAGCAGGCGGGCATCATCTGCTGCCGTGGCATCCTTCTCGGTCAGCGTCGCCAGCCAGCCATGCGGGGCGCCGGCAAAGGTGTTGGGCGAGAACACCATGACGAAATTGATGCCCATCGTCTCCCATTGCACCTCTCGAAAATTGGCGATCCTGGCCGTCACATTGCGGCCCAGCACATTGACGGTGACGGTGTCGCCGAGCTTCAGCCCGAGCGCCTTGCCTTCATCGTGGGAGAACGACACCAGCGGCTCGCCGGTATAGTTGTCGGGCCACCAGCTGCCTTCGGTCAGCGTCGCATTGGCCGGCTGTTTGGCGTCATAGGTCAGGCCGCGGTCGCCGCGCAGCACCCAGGCGCCTTCTGCCGGCACATTGGCCTTGTCGACATCGACGCCGTTCAGCGCCATCACCCGGCCGCGCAGCATCGGCACCTTGACCAGCGTGCCCTTGGGCGCCTCTTTTCCGACAAGCGCCGAGAAGGCGTCGACATCGCCGTTCTGGATGTCGACGAAGAAGAAGTTCGGCGCCCGCTCCGGCAGGCTGCCGGAGATTTGCTGCCGCAGATTCCCGTCGATCAGCGCCAGCGTCACCAAAAGCGTCAAGCCGAGCCCCAGCGATAGCACCACGGACGGCGTCAGCGCGCCGGGCCGATGGATGTTGCCGATGGCGAGCCTCAGCGCAACCGAGCGCACGCGCGGGCTTTTGCGCGCCACCCATTGCACCAGCGCGCCGACGAGACGCAGCACCAGAAAGGCAAAGATGGTGGCACCGACGAAGATGGAGGCAATGCGCTGGTCGCCGGAAAACAGGATGGCCAAAGCCGCCAGAGCGAGCGCGATGCCGACCGCTGCCACTAGGTAGGGCAGGCGCGGAAAGCCGCGACCCTCAAACCCCATTTCGCGAAACAGCGCCGTTGCCGGCACGTCGCGGGCGCGGCCCAGCGGCAACAGCGCGAACGCCAGCGTCACCAGCAGTCCGAACAGCGCTGCCATGGCCAGCGCGCCCGGATAGAAGCCGCCTTCCGCCGGCACCGGAATGACCGATTGCAGCGCGGCACTCGCCGCAAACGGCATGGCGGCGCCGAGGATCAGGCCAAGCACGATGCCGAGGCCGGCGATCATCAGGATCTGCACGAGATAGACGGTGAAGACGAAGCCGCCCGAAGCGCCGAGGCTCTTGAACGTGGCGATGACGCCGCGCTTGCCGTCGAGATAGGCGCGCACCGCGTTCGCCACGCCGACGCCGCCGACCACCAGCGCCGTCAGCCCGACCAGCGTCAGGAATTGCGAGAAGCGTTCGATGTTGGAGGACAGCGCCGGTGCAGCGTTGGAGCGCGTGCGGATCGACCAGCCGGCTTCGGGGAAATCGCGCGCCGCCTTGTCCTGGATGGCCTTGAGATCGGCCTCACTGGCGCTGGCCGGCAGCCGCACCTTGTAGGCATTTTCGACCAGGCTGCCCGGCTGGATCAGCCCGGATGCGGCAAGACCTGCGGTCGAGACCATCAGCCGTGGCGCGAAACCGAACCCATCCGACACCGCGTCCGGCTCACCGGTCAGCCTGGCGCGCAGTTCGAAGGTCGCGCTGCCGAGCTTCAGCCGGTCGCCGATCTTCACATTGAGCCGGTCCAACAGAAGGTCGGGGGCAGCGGCGCCGAAGACACCCGATTTTTCGCCGAACAGATCCTGTCTCGAAAGTGCCGGCTCGGTCTGCAGTGCCCCATAGAGCGGATAGGCATCGTCAACCGCCTTGGCCTCGACCAGCGATTGGTCGGAGCCGTCCTCCAGCCGCGCCATCGAGCGCATGTTGGCGCTGTGCGACACAGCACCTAGGCCATTGAGGAAGGCGCTTTCGGCCGGCACCGTATCGCGCTGGTTGAGCTGGAAGCGCAGATCGCCGCCAAGCAGCGTCTGGCCCTGGTCGGCGACCCCGGCGGTGATCGCCTGCGCCACCGAATTGACGCCGCCTATGGCAGCCACGCCGAGCGCAATGCAGGCCAGGAAGATCATGAAGCCGGACAGCCCGCCGCGCATTTCGCGCAGCGAAAAGCGGAACGCCAGTTTCAGCGTCTGCGACAGCGGCATCAGGCCGGGACCTTGACGTGCAGAGGCGCATCCTCGATGCGGCCCGAGCGCATCGACACCTGGCGCGAACAGCGCGCCGCAAGGGCCGGATCGTGCGTGACCAGCACCAAAGTCATGCCGCGTTCGGCTGCCTTGGCGAACAAAAGGTCGGCAACCTGCCGCCCCGTCGCCTGGTCGAGATTGCCGGTCGGCTCGTCGGCGATGAGAATGCGCGGCGCCGGCGCCAGCGCCCGAGCGATCGCTACGCGCTGCTGTTCGCCGCCGGAGAGTTCACCGGGATAATGCGTGACGCGATCGCTCAGGCCGACGGCTGCGAGTTCGCGAGCCGCGACGCCGAACGGATCGGCATGGCCGGCCAGCTCCAGCGGCACCGCGACATTTTCGAGCGCCGTCATGTTGGGAATGAGATGGAACGACTGGAAGACGATGCCGATGTTTCGGCCCCGAAACGATGCAATCTGGTCCTCGCTTTTGCCGTTAAGCGATTCCCCGGCGATGCGCACCGTGCCCGAATCGACCCGCTCCAGCCCGGCCAGAACCATCAGCAAGGTCGACTTGCCGGACCCCGAGGGGCCGACAATGCCGGTCGCCTCACCGCGCACCACATCGAGGCTGACGCCTTTCAGCACATGGACGGACGACGCGCCTTGGCCGAGGGTCAGGGAAACGTCTTTCAGCTCGATGACGGCTTCTGTCACAATTAAAGCGTCCTATATCAGGATGAAGGCTCTGCTTGCCGGAAGCCGTCGCCGGAAGAATTCTTGGTCATATGGGGCCTGCCGCATGTCTTTCAAACGCAAGATGTCTTTCAAACGCTCGATTGCCGCAGGGCTCATCCTTTTCCTCACCTTTTGCGGCGCCATTTCGTCGGCGCGGGCCGAGACATTCACCATCGTCGGCTTCGGCGACAGCCTGATGGCGGGTTTCGGCCTCGGCCCCGGCGAAGGCTTTACCGACAAATTGCAGGCAGCCCTTCGCGCCAAGGGCCATGACGTCACCGTCGCCAATGCCGGTGTTTCCGGCGATACGTCGAGCGGAGGCCTGTCGCGGCTCGACTGGTCGGTGCCGGATGGCACAAGGCTGGTCATCCTCGAACTCGGCGCCAACGACATGCTGCGCGGCGTCTCGCCCAACATTACTGAAAAGAACCTGGACGAGATGCTGGCGAAGCTGAAAGCGCGCAAGATCGCCGTGCTTCTGGCCGGCATGCGCGCCGCGCCCAATCTCGGTGCCGACTACCAGAGCGCCTTCGATGCGATCTATCCGAAGCTGGCCGCGAAATACGATGTGCCGCTTTATCCGTTCTTTCTCGACGGCGTTGCCGGGCAGCCCGGCCTGCGGCTGGAAGACGGCTTGCATCCCAACCCGAAAGGCGTCGATGCGATGGTCGAGCGCATCCTGCCGACCGTGGAAAAGGCAATTGCAGCGGTCGAGGGCGGTGCCTGAGGCCGGGCATTCGCTCCTGGTACGACTTTCCGTAAGGGAAACATTAGGGAAAGCCTGCGACCAACAAACCACTTGCCCTGCTTGAATATCGATGATTCGGTAGGGACATAGTTCGATTCGAGGAAGGGAGGCTCACCATGCCGCGTCTTTTCACCGCCCTCGAAATGCCGCGTGACGCCGCCCTTTCGCTGTCCCTGCTCCGGGGCGGCCTGCCCGGGGCGCGCTGGATCGATGTCGAAAACTATCACATGACGCTGCGCTTCATCGGCGATGTCGAGGGCCATGTCGCCGACGAGATCGCCAACGCGCTCGACCGGGTTCACCGCCCATCCTTCTCGCTAACGCTGTCCGGGGTCGGCGCCTTCGGCCAGAAAAAGCCACATGCCGTCTGGGCCGGCGTTTTCGCCTCGCCTGACCTTTCCGCCCTGCAAGGCGAGATCGACCGCATCTGCCAGCGGCTCGGCCTGCCGGCCGACCCACGCAAGTTCACGCCGCATGTAACGCTGGCGCGGCTTCGCAATTCGAGCCCGCTCGACGTCGCGCAATATCTGTCGGCGCGCGGCAATTTCTCGACGCTGCCATTCCGCGTCGGCCGCTTCGTGCTGATGTCGTCGCGCGATTCGGTCGGCGGCGGCCCCTACATCGTCGAGGAAGCCTGGCCGCTGTCCGGCGCCGATGCGCGCTCCTCGAGCAGCTTTGCCAGCGCCTCCGACGCTTCGCGGATCATGCGGTAGACCGAAGCGAAGGCTTCCTGTCCGTCGTAATAGGGATCCGGCACATCGCGGGTTTTGCCCTGCGCGAACTCCGCCAGGAGATGGATGCGTTCGTGGGCCGCGACAGGCGCCATGGCTCTGAGATCGCGGACATTCTGCCGATCCATGCCGAGGATCAGGTCGAATCGCGAAAAATCCTCCGGCCTGACCTTGCGCGCCCGCTGCCCGGAAATGTCGATGCCGTGGCGGACGGCAATCGCAACCGAGCGCGGGTCGGGAGCTTCGCCGAGGTTCCAACCGCCGGTTGCCGCAGAATCCAACACCATGTCGCGGCCGCGCTCGACCAGCACGGCGCGAAACACGCCTTCGGCCAGTGGCGAGCGGCAGATGTTGCCGAGGCAGACGAACAGAATGGAATTTATCGGCCTTGTGCTCATTCGATATGCGCCGTTCGTGCATTTGGAACCCCAAAACGCAAGGCATGTTTGGGTGACTTGCATTATGGTGAGATCAAAATCGGGATAGCACGGGAAATCATCATGACGAGAGAAAAACTCAGCAAGGACGCCATCGCCGCAGCACTGGCCGAACTCGGCGGCTGGTCGCTGGCCGCGGACGGCGCCTCCATCAAGCGCAGCTTCGTCTTCAAGAATTTCTCCGAAGCCTTTGCCTTCATGACCCGCGTCGCTTTGGCGGCGGAGAAGATGGACCATCACCCCGACTGGTCGAATGTCTACAAGACGGTCGACGTGACGCTGAACACGCACGACGCCGGCGGCGTCACCGCGCTCGACATCGCGCTGGCGAAGAAGATGAACGGCTATTTCGGCGGCTGACCGCCCGGCGCCGCGACGCGCCGGCACCGGCAAATCGGCGCCATCCTCTTGCAGCGGGGTTCGGCTTTCACCACATTTTCCGATGGCGGCCGCGCGCAACACGCTGCGCTTCGGCCTGCAAAGGAGACATTGATGGCGCAACAACCCGGTTTTGACTTCTTCGGCTTCGGCAACAGACTGGGCGATGAAAGCGAAGTGCGCGCCAAATTCTGGCGCACGGCCAAGAAGGCCGCGCGGCAGATTCCGTTCATGGAAGAGGTTGTCGCCGCCTATTACTGCGCGCTCGACAAGAAGACGCCTTTGCGCGCCAAGGGCATATTGCTCGCCGCGCTCGGCTATTTCGTGCTGCCGGTCGATGTCATCCCGGATTTCGTCCTCGGCCTCGGCTTCACCGACGACATCGCCGTGCTGACCGCCGCAATCACCGCCGTCAGCGCCCATATCACGCCTGCTCACCGCCAGGCCGCCAAGGAGGCGATCGCCGACAAAGCTGACCGGCGGCCATCTCAGCAGGACATTGTTTCCACCGCTCAAACAGGGCGATAGCACCCGGCCTCGGCTTCCGCTGCGGCCGTTGAAAAAGTCAAACTCTTGCCGCTTTCGTGGCCTCCAAGTCGCCGCAGGGACATTGCGAAAAGCCGTTTTTCAACAAGCGGCGCGGAAATGGCGGTGGTTTCCATGGGTGAATGTCCTTTTCCGAGGGAAATTCACCGTTTGGTAACCCAGATTAAATCAAAATGAAGCGACGGGCAGGACGCCAAGCCGGCCTGCCCCCGCACCATATGGAATACGGGAAAAACGATGCGCGGATTGATTGCACTAGTCTCGAGCCTGGTCCTGGTGGCCTCTGCAGCGCCGGCGCTGGCGCAGCAGGCGACCAAGATCGGCCAGCACAACGCTTGGGGCACCTACAGCTACCAGGCGCAGGGCGGCAAGGTCTGCTACGTCTTGACCGTGCCGACCGACAAGCAGCCGCCGACGCTCGACCATGGCGACATGTTCTTCTTCGTCAGCCAGCGGCCGGGCCAGCAAGTGTCCTACGAACCGCAATTCATCGCCGGCTACACCTTCCAGGAAGGCTCCAAGGCCACCGTCACCATCGACAAGAAGTCGTTCTCGATGTTCACCCGCGGCAAGTCGGCCTGGGTGGAGAATGCCGCCGAAGAGCCGGTGCTGATCGCCGCCATGAAGACCGGCACCGACATGAAGGTGTCGGCGAAGTCGGGCCGCGGCAACACGACAACCTATGTGTTTTCGCTGAAAGGCATTTCGGCCGCGCTGTCGTCGATCGCCAAGTGCAAGTAGGCTGACGGGGGCCGCGTGTGCGGCCCCGCATGACTCTCACCGCAACCTGTGCTATGCGCCGCGCTTCTTTTCGGCACGATGGATGAAATCGGCCGCAATTCGCTTATATTGGCGCTGATATGACCCTTTCCTTCGATCTCACTACTGAGGGCGCACGCGATGCGTTGCGTGCCCGCGCTGCTTCGGCCGAAAAGCCGTCGCTGATCGGCCTGACCCGGGCCGAGCTCGGCGAAGCTCTTGTTAGCGCCGGCATCGTACCCGAGCGCCAGGCAAAGATGCGCGCCCAGCAGCTGTGGCACTGGATGTATGTGCGCGGCGTGTCCGACTTTGCCGGCATGTTCAACATCTCCAAGGATCTGCGCGGCGAGCTCGACAAGCATTTCACCGTCGCCCGGCCCGAAATCGTCGAGGAGCAGATTTCCTCCGACGGCACCCGCAAGTGGCTGTTCCGCTTTCCGCCGCGTGGCGCCGGCCGTCCGGTCGAGATCGAGACCGTCTATATCCCCGAGGAAGGCCGCGGCACGCTCTGCATCTCCTCGCAGGTCGGCTGCACGCTGACCTGCTCCTTCTGCCACACCGGCACGCAGAAGCTGGTGCGCAACCTGACGGCGGAAGAAATCCTCGCACAATTGCTCACCGCGCGCGACCGTCTCGGCGATTTCCCCGACCGCGACACGCCCGACGGCGCCATCGTGCCGGCAGAGGGCAGAAAAGTCTCCAACATCGTCATGATGGGCATGGGCGAGCCGCTGTACAATTTCGAGGCGGTGAAGAAGGCGCTGCTCATCGCCTCCGACGGCGATGGGCTGTCGCTGTCCAAGCGCCGCATTACGCTGTCGACCTCCGGCGTGGTGCCGGAAATCCTGCGCACCGGCGAAGAGATCGGCGTCATGTTGGCGATCTCGCTGCACGCCACCAATGACGACCTGCGCGACTTGCTTGTGCCGATCAACAAGAAGTATCCGCTGAAGGACCTGATCGCGGCCTGCCGCGCCTATCCCGGCCTGTCCAACGCCAAGCGCATCACCTTCGAATATGTGATGCTGAAGGACGTCAACGATTCCATCGAGGACGCCAAGGGGCTGATCAAACTGCTCAAGGGCATTCCAGCCAAGATCAATCTGATCCCGTTCAACCCGTGGCCGGGCACCAACTACCAGTGCTCGGACTGGGAAACGATCGAGAAATTCGCCGACTACATCAACAATGCCGGCTACGCCTCGCCGATCCGCACGCCCCGCGGCCGCGACATCCTGGCCGCCTGCGGCCAGCTCAAGTCGGACTCCGAGCGCATGCGCAAGGTCGACCGGCTGGCGCTGGAAGCCATGATGATTGCGGGGCACGGCGAGGCGTGAGCCGCCTCATCGCCTATCTCGTCCGCTTCGCCGTCATCCTGTTCGGCTATATCGTCGCCTCGCTGGCGGCGAGCGCCTTTCTCAACGTGCTGTTCCTGGCCTCGCTCGGCTACGCGCCGGAACATGCCCACCCGACGGCCACCGCATCGCTGTATTTTTCAATCCCCTTCGTGGCGCTGTTCATCGCTTATTTCGCCTTCATGCCGGCGGCCATCGTCATCCTGATCTCGGAAATCTTCCGCCGCCGCGACTGGCTGTTCTATGCGCTTGCGGGCGGCGTCGTGGCCGCGGTGTTCCTCGGCTTCGTCCACCGGAATGCCGACATCAATTTCGACATCACCGATCCGCGCGCCATCGCCGCCGTGATCGGCTGCGGCATGGTCGGCGGCATCTTTTACTGGCTAAGCGCCGGCCGCTGGGCCGGAAGCTGGTGGCAGAGTGACGCCTCTCTTCGCTGATCGATAAAGTCATCCTGGCAATAACAATACCAACCTTTGACCAGCAACCCGCTCGCGACGTGGGGCAACCTATCTTAACGGTTCTGGCCTACGGAGTGGGGGCGACCATCTCGCTTCAACCTCTTGGGTTTCAGCTTTGGCACAATTCATCGCGACCCGGTTTGCAACCGTAGTGATCGGTTTCATCGCGGCGGTGTTGGCGTCCAGCGTGACAGTCGCCGCCGCAATAACAGCACTCACTGTCTGGACAGAGCCTGGGTCGTCGCTGTCGGCGGATCTGTTGCCGTTATCGGTGATAGCCCTGTTCATGGCTTTCTACCTGTCGATGGGCGTCGCCATCTTCAGTTTTCTGCCTTTCTGTCTGATGGTTCTGATCGCCGAGACCAGATCGATCAGGATACCAATCTACTATGCGATCATGGGCGGCTTGTGCGGATTGGCCGGCAGCGCGCTCGTGTTCTGGGTAGCGTCGTCCAGACATGTCCACCCACACGAAATGCCCGTACAGATTGTCCCCCTTTTAAGGTCCGGCCGAACGTTGTTTGTCGTCGGCCTGATCGCCGGCCTGGCCTATTGGGCGGTTGCCGGGCGTAGCGCAGGCCGGCGCGGGCCTACTTCGCCTGAGCGGTCAGAATCTTGAGCGCGAAGGCCGAAAACACCCCGGCAAAGAGATAGTCGACCACCCGCGTCACGCGCGGGCTGGCCTTCATCGCCGCCGAAAACTTTTCCGCGGCAAACACCATCGGCGCCGTCACCGGGATCGACAGCACGATGAACGTGACGCCGAGGAAGAACAATTGTCCCGCCGCGTTCGGGTCATGCGCCGAAACGAACTGCGGCAAAAACGTCATGAAAAACAGGATGATCTTCGGGTTGAGCAGATTGACACCGAGCCCGGCGGCCCAGCTGCGGGACAGCGAAATCTCAGGGCCGCTCTTCTTCTCCGGTGAAAACGCCGAGCCCTTGGCGAGAGCCTGCCAGGCGAGGAAGACGAGATAGGCGGCGCCGAAGATTTTCAGCACGAGGAAGGCCATCGGCGAGGCGACGATCAGCGCCGAGATGCCGACGGCCACCAAAGTGGTATGGATCAGCGTGCCGGTGAGCGCCCCGGCCAGCGAGGCAAAGCCGGCGGCGCGGCCCTGGCTCAGCGTGCGCGAGACGAACAGCGTCATGTCGGGCCCCGGCGTGATCGCCAGGATCATGGTGGCGATGGCGAACGGGATCAGCGTCGTGGTGTCGGGAATGAAGGACATTGGTCACCTCTGCGCGAAGGATGCGCCGCCCTATAGCGCAGGCGCCGCGCCCGGGCCAGCTTCTGCCAGCCGCAGCATCTGGTCCAGCCTTGATCGGCGTTCGTCCCTTGCGCTGGCCGGAAAGCCCGTGATACCTCGCCCGCGAAGAACCCTTGTCGCGGAACCCGCCAACATGTCGAAGACAAAAGACGTCAAGAAGGTCGTGCTCGCTTATTCCGGCGGTCTCGACACCTCCATCATCCTGAAATGGCTGCAGACCGAACTCGGCGCCGAAGTCGTCACCTTCACTGCCGATCTCGGCCAGGGCGGCGAACTGGAGCCGGCGCGCAAGAAGGCCGAGATGATGGGCATAAAGGATATCCGCGTCGTCGATGTGCGCGAGGAGTTCGTGTCCGACTTCGTCTTCCCGATGTTTCGCGCCAACGCCGTCTATGAAGGCACCTATTTGCTCGGCACCTCGATCGCCCGGCCGCTGATCTCCAAGCATCTCGTCGAGATCGCCAAAGAGACCGGCGCCGACGCGATTGCGCATGGCGCTACCGGAAAGGGCAACGATCAGGTCCGTTTCGAGCTGTCGGCCTATGCGCTGAACCCCGACATCAAGGTCATTGCGCCCTGGCGCGACTGGTCGTTCAAGTCGCGTACCGACCTGATCAACTTCGCCGAGCAGCACCAGATCCCGGTGGCGAAGGACAAAAGAGGCGAAGCACCCTTCTCGGTCGACGCCAATCTGCTGCACTCCTCCTCCGAGGGCAAGGTGCTGGAAGATCCGTGGAGCGAGCCGCCGGAATTCGTCCACCAGCGCACCGTCTCGCCGATGGATGCTCCGGACAAGGTCACCGAGATCGAGATCGAGTTTTTGAAGGGCGACCCGATTGCGCTGAACGGTAAGAAACTGTCGCCGGCCGAGATGCTGACGGCCCTCAACGATCTCGGACGCGACAATGGCATCGGCCGTCTCGACCTGGTCGAGAACCGCTTCGTCGGCATGAAGTCGCGCGGCGTCTACGAAACGCCCGGCGGCACCATCCTGATCGTGGCCCACCGCGCCATCGAATCGATCACGCTGGACCGGGGTGCGGGCCACCTCAAGGACGAGTTCATGCCGCGCTATGCCGAGCTGATTTACAACGGCTTCTGGTTCTCGCCCGAGCGGCTGATGCTGCAGGCGATGATCGACAAGAGCCAGGAAGACGTCGAAGGAACGGTGCGCCTGAAGCTCTACAAGGGCAATGTCATGGTCACCGGCCGCAAGTCGAAGAAGACGCTCTATTCCGATGCACTGGTTACCTTCGAGGACGACCGCGGCGCCTATGACCAGAAGGACGCCGCCGGCTTCATCCGCCTCAACGCGCTGCGGCTGAGGACACTGGCCGCACGCAACCGCAAGGGTTGAGCCCAACTACTATCTTGGAAAAACCCGGCGGAGACGTCGGGTTTTTATTTGCTGCCTCTAATATAAGAAAAGTCAAATCGGCCAGGCGGCTCCTGTTGACCTGCCGAAAGCTTGATCTAAATTCCCTCGCGGGACGGAGGGATTCTGATAGTGAAAAAAGCCATTTTTCTCCTGCTTGCGGCGGCCATCGTCTTTGCCGGAGGCCAGTCCTCGCAGGCGGCCGCGAAACGCGAGCAGAATTCGGACGGGTGCATCTCCGCTGTCCATTTGTGGAGCATCTCGTTCAAGCACGAAATCGCCTCTTTCATGGGCGTCTCGCAAGAGCGCATGCCGGCCTTGTTCTGCCAGCGCCTTGGCGAAGGGATACGCAGTGGGCGGATTACCTACTCCGACCTGAACCGGCTGCAGCTCGACCAATCGACCGAAATCTGGCTGGTCATCAAGGGCAAGTCAAAGGCTGCTGCTAAGGCCGCACCGGTGCCGCGAAATTCCAAATACCGTAGCTGCAAAGGTACCGAAGGCACCTTCCAGGTTCCCGTCTCCCAAAAATGCCCGTTGAGCGGCTACGCGCATTATTGAGAGCAATGTGCAGGGAGCGATCTGGTCGTTTTCGCGCCATTGGATACTGACGCTGCCCATAAACAAAAAAAGCCCGGCACATAGCCGGGCTTTTCCGTTGAACGGGATTGTCGCTCAATTGCCGTCGATTGCATCGGCGATCTGGGCGATGGCCTGCTGGTAAACGCTGGCCGAATTCCAGCCGGCAATGGCGCCCATATTTGAACTGGCGCTCGCGCCCGCCCGCCAGCCATGAGCCTTGAGGAAGTTGGCGGTGGACGCCAGCGCGGTCGCCTTGTCGCGCAGATTTCCGTTGCCGACGCCATATTTCAGGACATTTCCAGGCAGGAACTGGGTATGGCCGATCTCACCATGCGCAGCGCCGACCGACGAGGAGCTCAGCGCGCCGCGATCGACCAGCTTCAGCGCCGCAATGGCATGCGGGTAGAAGAATGCCGGGCGGCGGCAGTCATAGGCCAGCGTCAAAATGGCGGAGACCGTGTTCTGGTTGCCCAGGGAGGCGCCGAAGCCCGTCTCCATGCCCCAGATGGCGAGCAACACGCCCGGCGACACGCCGTAATTGCTCTCGATCCTGTCGAACATCGCCGCGTTCGACTTCTTCAGCGAACGGCCCTTGGAAATGATCGCAGCCCCGCCACGGCGCTTCATGAAAGCATCCACCGAGCCGCTGAACGCCTTGTGAATGGCGCGGTCGACGGAGATCGTCTTTGTCGCGTAGTTGGCACCGGCCAGAGCGGCCAGGCCCTTGGGGCCAACGCCTTCAGACTTGGCCTCTGCGGCGAACTCCGGCTTCCACGCCTCGAAACCGGCGCCGGTCTTGCCGCAGCTGGCCGCCGCCTGTGCGCCCGTCGCCAGCGCAAGCACCGCCACCACCGTGGCAGCAAAAATCTTTCCCTTGGCAAACAATGCCATGTTTCTCTCCTGATTGCCTGAATCACGTCCCGGTTGTGAACTTGCCAGTGAAACGCGCCATTGTCACCGTACCCCCGGCGCTACGCTGGCCAATGCAGCGGAATTTGCCTACGATCAAGTGCTTATTGTGGCGGGGAAACCATGGAAGACGTTGATGTCGTCATCATCGGCGCCGGCTCAGCGGGCTTGGCTGCCGCCAGGACCATTCGTGCCGCAGGCCTTTCCTTCAAGCTGCTCGAAGCCATGGGCCGTATCGGCGGCCGCGCCTGGACCAGCGACCAGCATTTCGGCGTCCCCTTCGACATTGGCTGCGCCTGGCTGCATGCCGCCGACCGCAATCCCTACTTCCCCGAAGCGCAGGAAGCCGGCTGGACGCTGCACCACCACGACATGAATGTCGACCATCTCTACTACCGCCAGCGCAAGGCGAGCGAGCAGGAAGAGGCAGAGATGAAGGCCGCCGATGCGCGGCTGTTCGAGCTGCTGGCCACGCATCAGGTCGAAGAAGGCGATGACGACCGGCTATCGACGCTGCTGGCCAAGGGCCAGGCGCCGCGCGCCGCCGCCACTTTCGCCGGACCGATGGATTTCGGCGCCGATGAGGACGAGATCTCGATCCGCGACTTCCAGGCCGCCGCCGACCTCGACCCCAACTATTTCAGCAAGGAAGGTTTTGGCGCGCTGGTCGCCCGTTTCGGCGCCGACCTGCCGGTCGAACTGTCGACGCCGGTGCGCAAGATCCTGTGGGATGTGCCGGGCGTCGCCTGCGTCACCGATCGCGGCACCGTGCGCGCCAAGGCGGTGATCGTCACTGCTTCGCCGGCCGTGCTCGCTTTCGAGGAGATCGAATTCTCGCCCACGCTTCCTGACACGCATTTCGGCGCCTTTTTCGACCTGCCGATGGGCATGCTGACCAAGCTGCCGGTGGAGATCCGCGGCACCAGGCTGGGCCTGGAACCCTTCGACGACCTTCTGATCGAACGCATGGCCCGGCACGACATTTATTTCCTGTGCTTTCCCTTCGACCTCGATCTGATGGTCGGCTTCGTCGGCGGCGACTTCGCCTGGGAAATGTCGGCGGCGGGCGAGGCGGCCGGCATCGACTTCGTCGTCGACCGGCTGTGCGGCATTTTCGGCAGCGACACCAGAAAGCATGTGGCGCGCGCCATGATGACCAATTGGGGCGAAGAGCGCTTCGTGCGCGGCGCCTATGCGGCGGCCCGCCCCGGACGCTCGCACGCCCGCGCCACGCTCATGCAGCCGGTGGCGGACAAGATCTTCTTCGCCGGCGAGCATCTGGCCGGACCGCTGATTCAGACCTGCGGCGGCGCGCGCCTGTCGGGCGAGAACGTGGCGCGGCAGGTGATCGCCCGGCTTGCGGCAAAATAGCACCGCGGACACGCGGAACGGCCCGCCGGCTGCCGGCGTTTTGGGCAGCACGCCGCCGCGCACTATGTATGCTGGCCCTGAATACTCGCCGAATTGAGATCGACATGAAACTGTTCGACTGTCCGCATTGCGGCCACCGCCTCTATTTCGAGAACGCCCAGTGCCTGAGCTGCTCGAGCCTCGTGCTCTACGATCCCGAGCATGCGCGTTTCGCCTTGTCTGATGTCGACGGCATCTTCCACTGCACCAATGCCGATGAATGCGCCTGCAACTGGATGGCCGAGCCCGGCCACCCCTTTTGCCGCGCCTGCGTGCTGAACCAGCTGATCCCTGACCTCTCCGTCGACGGCAACCGCCGTCGCTGGATCCGCGTCGAGGCAGCCAAGAAGCGCGCCATATATTCGCTGCTCGCCTTCGGCCTGCCGGTGGCGCCCAAGCAGAACCCCGGCGACGAAATCGGCCTTGCCTTCGACTTCCTGGCCGACCCGATCGGCGGCGGTCCAGGCGGCGAGCGCATCCTCACCGGCCATGACAACGGTCTGATCACGCTCAACGTCGCCGAGGCGGACTCGGCCGAGCGCGAGCGGCGGCGCGTCGAGATGGGCGAGAACTACCGCACGCTGCTCGGCCATTTCCGCCACGAGCTCGGCCACTACTATTGGGACCGGCTGATCCGCGACGACCCCCAGAGGCTCGATGCCTTTCGCGCGCTGTTCGGCGACGAGCGCGCCGACTATGAGCAGGCACTGCAGACCTACTATGCCAATGGCGCGGCGCCCGACTGGCAGCAGAGCCACATTTCAGCCTATGCGACGTCGCACCCATGGGAGGACTGGGCCGAGACCTGGGCGCACCATCTGCACATCACCGATACGCTGGAAATGGTGCACGCGCTGAACTTTCCGCTCGGCCAGCTGGAGACGATGGAGGCCAATGTGCTGCCGCTGGGCGACACCGGCGGCCGCCTGCAGCCCGCACCGGCCGAGCCTGACGCCGTGCCCGAGCCTTTCGAAAAGGTCCTCGCCCGCTGGCTGGTGCTGTCGGAAGCCTCCAATTCGATCAACCGTTGCATGGGCCTGCCCGACCTCTATCCCTTCGTCATTTCGGACGTGACGGCACGGAAACTCGCCTTCGTGCATGATCTTTTGACCGCTTTGCCGAAAGAAACCGGAACAAATCGTGAGCCGGCACCGGCATTTTAGCCGGAACGCATAGGCTCCGCTTTCGTTTGGGCTCGCGAGGGACCAACGAAAACGGAGAGAAACCATGAGACGCATACTGTTTCCGGCCGTCGCCGGGGCGCTTGTCGCCATGTCGGGTGCGGCATTGGCCGATACTGCTGTCTCGGCCGTCACCGATCTTAACGTGCGCGCCGGCCCCGGGCCGCAATATCCGGTGATCGGCGTGCTTGCCGCCGGCCAGTCGGCGACACTCAATGGCTGCATCGAAAACAGCAAATGGTGCACCATTGCCGAGGCTGGCGGTCAGGGCTGGGTCTATTCCGACTATGTGACGGCCGATTTCGGCGGCAGCCGTGTCGTGCTGACGCGCCGCCCCGCCGACGCCGCTATCACCGTCGTTGCACCGCCGCAGGATGATTATCCCGACACCTATACCGGCGCGATCCTGTCCGACGACGGCCCCATCGACGCCATCGACAGGCCGCCGGCGGAAGTCGGCACCTATGTCAGCACGCACCGGCTCGACCCCGTCTATCTCGACGGCGAGGTGGTGACGGGCGCGACCTTGCCCGACACCGTCGAGCTGCGCGAAATCCCCGACTACCGCTACCGCTATGTCTATGTGAACGGCCAGCAAGCGCTGGTCGACCCCCAGACACGGCGCATCATGTACGTCGTGCGCTGACTTTTGCCTGGAGTAACCAACGAGTGAACTTTGTGCCGCCCTCCTGCCTTGATTGAGGGCGGCACCAATGCTCGCCCAACAGCAGCGATTGCGCGCAACCCGCCGATCCCCTAGATCATGCGACCCGATGCGTTCGGCAGAGGAATTCGCGTGACACCAGATCCAGCCGCCTTCGAGCGCTATCGCAACACGACCACCGAAAAGACAAACCTGCCGCGCCTGATCGTCGGGACGGCCATCGTCGTCCTGTTCTGGGTGGCGATCACTTTGGTGGTGGTGCTTGGCGGCACCTATCTCGCCATCATCTGGCATATATTGCCGGGCGATCCGCGCGGGCCGCTACAGGGCTTTCTGGCCTCGCCCATCGGGATACTCACCGCGCTCACCTCGTTTGCCGGCATCTGGATCGGTCTGTGGCTTGCCATGCGTTTCGTCCATGGCGAGCCGCTCACGGCACTTTTCGGCGCCAGCCGCCGTGTCTCCTTGCCGGGTTTCGTCAAAGGCCTGATCGCGGTGCTGATCACCTCGGCGCTCTCCGAGATCCTGCTCTATGGCCTGCAGCCCGAAATCGCGCGCGGCGCGATCAGCCTGTCAACCTGGCTTCTGTTCCTGGTCCCGATCGTAGCGCTGACCCTGCTGCAGACTTCGTCCGAGGAGATGCTGTTTCGCGGCTATCTGCTGCGCGGCCTGGCCAAGCGGTTTCAGAGCCCCTACGTCTGGGCGCTGCTGCCTGTTTTGCTGTTCACCTCCTTGCACTGGAGCCCGGATTCGAGCCTCGCCATCAACGCCTGCGTGCTGGCCTCGATCGCCGCCTTTGCCGTTCTGCTGACGCTGCTGGTCTATGTCACCGGCAATCTCGGCGCCGCCTTCGGCGCCCATCTCGGCAACAATCTCACCGGCTTCCTGCTGATCTCGCATCAGGAAAGCTACAATTCCTTCGCTTTGTTCAACGCCAAGCCGCTGGAAGGCCCCGGCTGGACGACTATGGATGCGGTCATCATCGCCGCGATCGGCATTGTGTGCACCTTGCTGACGATCCTGCTGCTCCTGCACCCACGCTCGCCGCTGAAGGTCGAGCCGGTCTCCGGATAAGGCCATGATCAGGCAAGAGGCAGGAGGACGGGGCTGATGCGCATCACGCTCGTGGTGGCCGGGACCATCCCGTCCAGAGGCTATGGCGGTACCCAGCGGCAGGTCGAGTGGCTGGCGGCGGAACTCATTCGCCTTGGCCACCGCGTCGTGCTGGTCGCTGGCGCCGGCTCGAGCAGCCCGCTTTGCGAGGTTCGGCAGGCATCGTCGGAAGCGCAGTGCCGGGCTGCCATTCCGGCCGACACCGACATCGTGCATTTCAACGGCTGGTACATCGAGGTTCCCTTTCCGACCCTCAACACCGAGCACGGCTATTCCCCGCAAGACCCCAGGCCGCTGCCAAACTGGAGCTTCGTCAGCGCCAGCCACGCCCGCAACCACGGCCGGCACACGTTTGTCTACAATGGCTTTCCGACGGATGCCTATCGGCTGGCCGGCTCGAAGAATGACCGGCTGCTGTTCCTCGCCGGCATCGCGCGCGCCGGCAAGAATCTCAATCGCGCCGTCGACCTTGCCAAAAAGTTCGATTTTCCCCTCGATATCGCCGGCGGCTCGCGCTGGAAACTGCTCGGTCGCAGCCAGACGCGGCGGCAGGGCGTCTTCTTCAAGAGCCTGAGCAGCCGCTACCGCTACCATGGCGTTGTCGATGGCGACGACAAGCTCCGCCTGCTGGGCGAGGCGAAGGCCTTCCTCAACCCGATCGCCTGGGAAGAGCCGTTCGGCATGGCGCCGGTCGAGGCGATGCTGTGCGGGACACCGGTGCTGACCACCGCCCGCGGCGCCCTGCCCGAGATCGTCGACGCCGACACCGGGCGGTTCTTCGACACGGACGCGGAGTTCGGCACAGCGCTAGGCGAGATTGCCGGCCTGTCCCCGCAACGCTGCCGTGAATCCGCCGCCGATCGGTTCCCGATCGCCAGAACCGCCAAGGGCTATCTCGACCTCTATACGCGCCTCGTCGAAGGCGAGGCGCTGCCGTGAGCTGTCCATTCCGGCCCTGATCTTGACTCTCCGCCCGTTTTCCTGTCTACAGCCCCCGAATTCCGCGACGAGTATCCCTCCGAGCAAGCCGACCAGGACGCCAAACCTCTTTGAGGTGGGTGCTGTAAACAGATCCTGGAGGCCAACACCCGGCAGCGCTGAGCGCCCCCGGGTGCTTTTTGGCTTTGCGCTTGCACGGGGCCTTGTTTGGACAAGCGCTTTTGTTTGGACACTTGGCGCGAACGCATTACCTCTCGGGCACCATCCGGGTGCCTGAGAAAAGGAAACAGAATGTTTGAATCGCTACAGGAGCGCCTTGGCTCCATCCTGAACGGCCTGACCGGCCGCGGCGCGCTGTCAGAGGCGGATGTCTCGGCAGCGCTGCGCGAGGTGCGCCGTGCGCTGCTCGAGGCGGACGTGGCGCTGGAAGTGGTGCGTTCCTTCACCGACAAGGTGCGCGAGAAGGCAGTCGGCGCCGCGGTCGTCAAGTCGATCAAGCCGGGACAGATGGTCGTCAAGATCGTCCATGACGAGCTGGTCGACATGCTGGGCGCCGAGGGCGTCGCCGTCGACCTCAATGCGCCCGCCCCGGTCGTCATCATGATGGTGGGCCTGCAGGGCTCCGGCAAGACGACAACCTCGGCCAAGATCGCCAAGCGGCTGACCGAGCGGCAGAACAAAAAAGTCCTGATGGCCTCGCTCGACACGCGGCGTCCGGCCGCGCAGGAGCAGCTCCGCCAGCTCGGCGAGCAGGTCAAGGTCGCGACGCTGCCGGTTATTTCAGGCCAGAATCCGGTCGACATCGCCAAGCGCGCCGTGCAGGCGGCCAAGCTCGGCGGCCACGACGTCGTCATCCTCGACACTGCCGGCCGCACCCATATTGACGAGCCGCTGATGGTCGAAATGGCCGACATCAAGAAGGTGTCGAGCCCGCACGAAATCCTGCTGGTCGCGGATTCGCTGACCGGCCAGGACGCCGTCAACCTGGCCAAGAGCTTCGACGAGCGCGTCGGCATCACCGGCCTGGTGTTGACCCGCATGGACGGTGACGGCCGTGGCGGTGCAGCCCTTTCGATGCGCGCCGTCACCGGCAAGCCGATCAAGCTGATCGGCACCGGCGAAAAGATGGACGGGCTGGAGGAATTCCACCCCAAGCGCATCGCCGACCGCATCCTCGGCATGGGCGACATCGTCTCCCTGGTCGAGAAGGCAGCCGAGAACATCGACGCCGAGCAGGCGGCGGCGATGGCCAAGAAGATGCAGTCGGGCAAGTTCGATTTGAACGATCTCGCCGGCCAGCTTCAGCAAATGTCGAAAATGGGCGGCATGGGCGGAATCATGGGCATGATGCCCGGCATGGGCAAGATGAAGGACCAGATGGCCGCCGCCGGCCTCGACGACAAGATGTTCGGCCGCCAGCTCGCCATCATCTCGTCGATGACCAAGGCCGAGCGCGCCAACCCCGATATTTTGAAACATTCGCGCAAGAAGCGCATCGCCGCCGGCTCCGGCACCGACGCGGCCGAGATCAACAAGCTGCTCAAGATGCATCGCGGCATGGCCGACATGATGAAGGCGATGGGCGGCAAGGGTAAAGGCGGCGGCCTCATGCGCGGCATGATGGGCGGCCTCGCCTCCAAGATGGGCCTCGGTGGCATGATGCCGGGTGGCATGGGTGGCGGCATGCCCGATCTCTCTAAAATGGATCCCAAGCAGCTCGAAGCCTTGCAGAAGCAAGCGCAGGCCGCCGGCCTCGGCGGCATGAAGGGCCTGCCCGGCGGTCTTCCCGGTGGCGGCGGCCTGCCGGGTCTGCCCGGCGGCATGAAACTTCCGGGGCTTCCCGGCCTCGGCGGCGGCGGACTGCCCGGTTTGGGCAAGAAGAAGTGAGGACGCTATGAACGAAGAAAAGGACATGGCCGACGCCCGCACCATCCTGGCCGGCTACCGTGCTTCGATCGACAACATCGACGCCGCCCTCATCCACATGCTGGCCGAGCGTTTCCGCTGCACCAAGGCGGTCGGCGTTCTGAAGGCTGAGCATGGCCTGCCGCCGGCCGACCCGGCGCGCGAGCAGCAGCAGATCACCCGCCTTCGCCAGCTGGCGAAGGATGCCCATCTCGACCCCGATTTCGCGGAAAAATTCCTCAACTTCGTCGTCCGCGAAGTGATCCGCCATCACGAGCAGATCGCCGCGTCCAACGGCGCAAGCAAAGCCGGCTAAATATTAGCCAAACCCTATCAATGAAATCAGAGCTTTTAGGAGAAATGAAATGGCACTGAAGATCCGACTGGCCCGCGCGGGCTCGAAGAAGCGTCCTTACTACCACGTCGTCATCGCCGACGCCCGTTCGCCGCGCGATGGCCGGTTCATCGAGTCGATCGGCTCGTGGAACCCGCTGCTGCCGAAGGACGGCGAGCGCGTCAAGGTCGACGCCGACCGCGTCAAACATTGGCTGTCGCACGGCGCCCAGCCGACCGACCGCGTTCTGCGCTTCCTCGACGAGGCCGGCCTGCTCAAGCGCGAAGCCCGCTCCAACCCGAAGAAGGCCGAGCCGGGCAAGAAGGCGCAGGAACGCGCCGCTCTGCTGAAGAAGGCCCAGGAAGACGCAGCCGCCGCCGTTGCCGCCGCTGCCGCTGCCCCGGCCGAGGCGGAAGCCGCTACCGCCGAGTAAGCATTCGCTTCATCGAAGAAGACAAAACGGCGGGCCTGTGCCCGCCGTTTTTCGTTGACGTCCGCTCAATAGCCATCCGGGCAGCGGGCGATATAGACGCGCCCGTAGCGGTCCCGATAGCGGCAACGGTCCGGTTCGTTGGCCCGGCCGATCAGTGCTCCTGCGACGGCACCAACCGCGCCGCCAACGACGGCCCCTTCCACGGGATCATTTGCGACCGCAGCGCCTATGGCCGCTCCGCCCAGGCCGCCGACAGCCGCGCCTTTTTCCGTTTGCGAACAGGCGCCGAGCGCCGTTGCCAAGACCATAATGGTAAGAATTTTCTTCATTGTCGTTCCTCTCCAACGGAAAGGCGCCTCCACGCGCCTTGGCTCGACAACGCATGACACCGTGGATTGATCCCATTGGAGGAAACAATGCGTTCCGGCCCATCCCGGCCGGTGCGGCTCGTCCTACTTCTCGGTAGCCTTCTTCAGGTTGGCGAGGCCCGCCTCGAAATCCTTGCCGATCAGCGTATCGAAATTCATGAACAGGCCCATCAGCTTGGCAATGAAAGGCCGCCTGCCGCGCATCGCCCAGGTGACATTGGTGGTGTCGCCAGACGGCTTCAGGCTGAAGTCGACACTGTTGTTGGCCCGGAACGGTTTTTCGAAGTCGAGCTTCAGCGACACCAGCGAGGACGGCACGGAATTGACGATTTCCATGCGTCCCTTGCCGGCCTTGGCATTGCCTTCCCAGGCATAGGCCGCACCCTTGCCGGCATCGGTGCCGGACAGCGTGCGCTTCATCCCCGGGTCGAGCTTTTCGTAGGGTGACCATTCGGGCCAGCGCTTGAAATCGTTGATCAGCGGAAAGATCGCTTCCGGCGCGGCCTTGATGCTGGCCGTGCGGCTGGTGACGAAATCATTCGGCCGTGTCGCGGCATAAATGAGGACGGCGGCGATGATGACGACCAGTATGATGAGGATGGTGGTGAGCATTTTTCTCTCCGTCTGGTTTAGCGGATGAACGGGATCAGGGCACGCACCCGTGGGTCGCGCAGATAGAGGCCGCCCCACAGCATGATGCCGAGATAGACGCTGAACAGCGTGTGCGAAAACAACGGGCTGCCGACGCGCATATTGGTGGCGATGGCGCCGCCGAGATAGCCGGTGAGCAGAATGGCGCCGAGCACCGAGGTGCGCGGCAACGCATAGAGCGCCGTCGAGATCAGCCCGATAATGCCGAGCAGGCGCGCGACGTTGACGTCGGCCGGCCAGCCGAGCGGCACCATGGTCTGGGTGACGACATCGAGCGGCGGCAGCTTGATGACGCCGTCGAAGATCATGAACAGGATGATGAGGCCGCTGAGCACGCGGCCGGTCCACAAAGCGCCCGACGAAACGGGCGCGGTTTGAGAAATGCTCATGGTAGTTCCCTCCTGGGTGATTTGAGCCGTTTGCTGGCTTCGGACCAAGGACGGGCCACGAGGCGGCGATCCTACAGGGGTGAGATTCTTTTTGGGCGCGGCGGCGTCACTCAAGGCCTAGGAAAAGTAAAACTTCTCGGCCGGGATCATTTTCGGCGGCGTTTCGCCCAGCGCCTCGAACACCGAGATCTCGCAGACGCGGCAGAGGCCGTCCAGCGCAAGGTCGTTGGGCTGAGTGCCGAACGGATCCTCGAGCTCTTCCGATAACGCATCGAGGCCGAAGAAAGTGTAGGCAATCAGCGCCGTGAGCAGCGGTGTCGCCCAGCCGGCGGCGGAGGCCAGCCCGAATGGCAACAACAGGCAGAAGATGTAGGCGGTCCGCTGCAGGAGCAGCGTGTAGGCAAAGGGCAGCGGCGTCCCGGCGATGCGCTCGCAGCCGGCCTGCGCGGCGGCGATTTCCGACAGCCGCTCATCGAGGATGCGGTAGCCGATCGTATCGATGGCACCGGCCTTGCGGAGTGCCGCGATCCGTCCGCCCATCCGCCGCACCATGGCGTCCGGTGCGTTGGCGGCCTTGGCGGCGCCTTCAACGTCGTCGCCGATGAAGGTGCGGGCTTCCGCCGTGGCGTCGACGCGCCTGAGCAGGCCGCGCAGGAAGTGACAGAAGGCGGTCGCTTCCATCAGCAGGCCGCGCAGTTCGGTGCGGTCCTCGATCAGGCCGCTCGAGGCGCGCGCGAGGTTGCGGATGTCGAAGACCAGTTGGCCCCACAGCTTGCGCGCTTCCCACCAGCGGTCGTAGGCGGCGTTGTTGCGGAAGCCGAGATAGATCGACAGCGCGACGCCGAGCAGTGCGAAGGGTGCCGTGCCGGCATTGCCGAAGTCGAGCTTCAAGGCCCTGACGATGACCACCACCATCGCGCCATAGGCGGCAAAGCCGAAGATTTGCGGCAGGATGCGCGGCACCACGGAGCCGCGCATGATGAAGAACAGGTGCAGGAATCCCGGACGCGGACGAACGATCATGGAAACCCCTTTCACGGACCGCTCTGGTCCTCAACTCGCCGATTGTGCGATGCGGCGGCCCCGGCCGGCCCAGCCGCCAGCGACATCGCGATGTCGTCTGCGCGGTCCGTGCCGGCTATCGGCATTGGCCGGTCGCGGCTATTGAAGACGTGCAAGCCACGCGCTTCTTGCATCAGGCGAGGACAGGAATGACCGGCGAGACCGATCTGAAAAAGCTGCTGGCGTCGATGACGCCCGAACTGCTGCCGGCCATCCATGTCTTCGTCACACTGGCGCCTGGCGCTGCGCAGCCGCAAGGCCTCGACCCGGTGATGGTCTTTCGCGAACGAGAGGGTGTGACGCTGATTGTGACCGAGGACGCCGCAAGAGCAGCCGGGATGGCCGCTTCGTTCCGCTGCCGCATGATCGCGCTAAACATCCACTCCTCGCTGGAAGCCGTCGGCTTCCTCGCCGCCATCACCACCCGGCTGGCCGCCGCCGGCATGGGCGTCAATCCGGTCTCGGCCTTTTATCACGACCATCTGTTCGTGCCCGCCGACCGAGCGGAGGAAGCGATGGAGTTGCTGCGCCAGTTGACTGAGGATAGCGCCGGCTGAGCTATCAGGCCCTGCGGACGTAGAGAATATCCGGCAGGCCTTCCTCATTGCCGGTGCCATCGCCGAAACTCTCGGCCACGAACCCATGGCGCTCGTAGAAGCGACGCGCGCCGGTGTTGGCCTGGAATCAATAGAGTTTAATCACCGGCAGCGCCGCGGTCGCTTGCGTCAACAGCCGGCTGCCGATGCCTTGTCCTGTCCAGGCCGGATCGAGATAGAGCTGTTCCACCCAATCGCCGCTGACCGCAATGAAGCCGGCAACGTTCTTGCCGGCCTCGGCGACGGTCACTTGCTGTCGCGGCAGCACGACGTCGCGGATAAAGACAAGGTCGTCAGCAGGCGTGTGGATGACCGGCATCCAGTCGAACGAGCCAAGCGCTGCCCGCATGAGCCGGGCGATGGCAGCGGCGTCGGAGCTGGTTGCGGGGCGCAGGATGACTCTGGTGGAATCGTTCATGGACGTTTCTCAGCAGCGGCCGCGCCGCCCCTCATCCGCCTGCCGGCACCTTCTCCCCGTATAGTGACAGGGAGAAGGAATGCTCCGGCCGGAGGCCGAGCCCGCGACTGCGGGCCGCCGGTCGTCCGGCGCCCTCGCGGGGGCCCGCCGCGGCAGCGGCGGAACAGCCCGTGAGCGATAAACCTAGGCCGCCTTCTTCTTTGGCTGGATCAGGCCGCGCTCGACCAGCAGCTCGGCGATCTGCACCGCGTTGAGCGCCGCGCCCTTGCGCAGATTGTCCGACACGATCCACATCGACAGACCGTTATCGATGGTCGAGTCTTCGCGGATGCGCGAGATGAAGGTGGCGTCTTCGCCAGCCGATTCCAGCGGCGTGATGTAGCCGCCATCCTCGCGCTTGTCCAAGACCTGGCAGCCCGGCGCCTCGCGCAGGATGTCGCGCGCCTCATCCGCGGTGATCGGCTTTTCGAACTCGATGTTGACCGCTTCCGAATGGCCTATGAACACCGGTACACGCACGCAGGTCGCCGTCAGCTTGATCTTGGGATCGAGCATCTTCTTGGTCTCGGCGACCATCTTCCACTCTTCCTTGGTGAAACCGTCATCGAGGAAGACGTCGATATGCGGAATGACGTTGAAGGCGATGCGCTTGGTGAACTTCTTGACGTCGACCTGGTCGGCGACAAACACGGCGCGGGTCTGCGTGAAGAGTTCGTCCATGCCTTCCTTGCCGGCGCCGGACACCGACTGGTAGGTGGCGACGACGACGCGCTTGATGGTGGCGAAATCGTGCAGCGGCTTCAGCGCCACGACCAGCTGCGCCGTCGAGCAGTTCGGGTTGGCGATGATGTTCTTGCGGGTGAACAGCGAAATCGCGTCCGGGTTCACTTCCGGCACGATCAGCGGCACGTCCTGATCGTAGCGGAAGGCCGACGAATTATCGATGACCACGCAGCCCTGCTTGCCGATCTTCGGCGACCATTCCTTGGAGACGTTGCCGCCGGCCGACATGATGCAGATGTCGGTGTCGGAAAAATCATACTGTTCGAGCGTCTTGACCTTCAGCGTGCGGTCACCGAACGACACTTCGGTGCCCTGGCTGCGCCGCGAGGCCAACGCCACGACTTCGCTTACCGGAAAGCCGCGCTCTTCCAGAATGTTGAGCATTTCGCGGCCCACATTGCCCGTGGCGCCGACTACCGCAACCTTGAAACTCATAAAGATCTCCTGTCCCTCTCCGCTTGGTTTGTTGGAGAAAACCCGCCGGCCAATGCGGGTTCCGTCCCCCGGGCCGTACCCGGGAGAGGGTGGTTAGGCCAAGGGAATCACACCGTTTTGGTGGTGGTTTTGGCCATAGTTTTGCTGGAACGGTAAGACGCGCCAACGCGCCCGGCCAGATGATTGTGGCCGGGGAAGTCGAAGGCAAGAAGAGCCATCAGAAGGCCGCGCATCGAAAATGATCCCGTTCGATGCCGGCTTTTACGCGGTTTGCGGCAGGAGTCAATTGCGCAGAGGCGCCGCCTGCTCTGTACAATGGCGGCCGCAGGAAGTAGGAACGCGCGAAATATCGTTTGGCTGGTGCAGTGCCAGCCCTGGATGTGCTTGCGAATGAGCACATCCCCTCGAATTCCGAAAGAAGAAGATGTCCAATTTCGAAGGTATCGTTCCTGCGCTGGCAGAGGCGCTGGAAAAACGTGGCTATGTCGAACTGACGCCGGTGCAGAAGGCGGTGCTGGAGCTCGGCGAAGCCGACGCGCTGGTGTCGGCGCAGACCGGCTCCGGCAAGACCGTCGCCTTCGGCCTGGCCTTGGCGCCGACGCTGCTCGAAGGCGCCGAGCGCTTTGGCCCGGCAGGCCGGCCTTTGGCATTGGCCGTGGCGCCGACGCGCGAACTCGCTCTGCAGGTGATGCGTGAGCTGCAATGGCTCTACGCGCCGACCGGCGCCACCGTCGCCTCCTGCGTCGGCGGCATGGACATGCGCTCAGAAAGGCGCGTGCTGGAGCGCGGCGCCCATATCGTCGTCGGCACGCCCGGCCGCCTGCGCGACCACATCACCCGCAACTCGCTCGACATGTCGGCGCTCAGGGCCGTGGTGCTGGACGAGGCCGACGAGATGCTCGACCTCGGCTTTCGCGAGGATCTTGAATTCATCCTCGACGCCGCCCCCGCCCAGCGCCGCACGCTGATGTTTTCGGCCACCGTGCCGCGCTCGATCGCGACGCTGGCGCAAGGCTATCAGCGCGATGCCGTGCGCATCTCGGCCGGCGGCGAGGAAAAGCAGCATCTCGACATCGAATACCGGGCGCTGAATGTCGCCTATCCCGACCGCGAGAACGCCATCATCAACGTGCTGCGCTTCTATGAGGCGAAGAACGCGCTGGTGTTCTGCAACACCCGCGCTGCGGTCAATCATCTCACTGCTCGCTTCAACAATCGCAATTTTTCGGTCGTGGCGCTGTCGGGCGAACTCAGCCAGAACGAACGCACCCACGCGCTGCAAGCGATGCGCGACGGCCGCGCAAAAGTCTGCATCGCAACCGATGTCGCGGCGCGCGGCATCGACCTGCCCAATCTCGAACTGGTCATCCACGCCGATTTGCCGACCAATCCCGAAACGCTGCTGCACCGCAGCGGCCGCACCGGCCGCGCCGGGCGCAAGGGCGTCAGCGCGCTGATCGTGCCCAACGGCGCGCGCAAGCGCACCGAACGGCTTTTGCAGAATGCCGGCCTCAAGGCGACCTGGGCGAGCCCGCCCTCGGCCGACGACGTGATCAAGCGCGACGACGAGCGCATTCTGGCCGATCCGGCCTTCGACGAACCGGTGACTGACGACGAGCGCGGCTTCATCGATGCGCTGCTGGCCAAACATGGCGCCGAACAGGTGGCGGCCGCCTTCGTGCGCCAATGCCGCGCCAGCCGCTCGGCGCCAGAGGAACTGACGGAGGTCGCAGCCTTCACGCCGTCGCGAGACAGATCTGGCGGCGAAAAATTCGAGCGTCGGGACGAGGCGCCAAGCCGGCGCGACGATTTCGGCGACAGCGTCTGGTTCTCGCTGTCGATCGGGCGCAAGCAGAACGCCGAGCCGCGCTGGCTGATCCCGATGCTGTGCCGGACCGGCAACATCTCCAAGCGCGAGATCGGCGCCATCAAGATGCAGCAGGATGAAACTTTTGTGCAGATCGCGGCCGACTGGGCCGACCGCTTCCTGGCCGCCATCGGCCCCGACAAGAAGCTGCAGGGCAACATCGTGGTGAAGCGCCTGGACGGCACGCCCGACCTGTCGCGCGCCGGCTATCAGGCGCCGAAGCCCGACAAGAAGCCGCATCGCGGCAAGCGCCCGTTCGAGGCGCCGCAAAGCGCCCACAAGCCTAAATTCGAGAAGCGGGAACGCCCGGCCGGTGATGCAAAGCCGTGGGCCGGGAAGCCGAAATTCGACAAGGCTGGACCGCCGAAGACCAAGAAGCCGAAGAAGCGACCGGTTTGAGGTTTAGACCGACGGCGTCTTCATACGGCAGCCGCAACGAAGTGTGGTTGCCTGCCCCCGCCAATCGCAAATGACGGTCATGAGTCGCTGAGCCTTGCGATCCGCCGCAACTTTGAACAGTCTGTGCCAACACGGGGGTGGCAAAATGCGCGGCGAAGTTCTGCATTATGACGAGGCCCAGGGTTTCGGTTTCATCACCGGGGCGGACGGCAACCGCTACACCTTCGCGCGCGAGGATTTGCGCCGCGATACGGTGATTGCCAAGGGCGCCGTGGTCGAGTTCCTGCCGGCAAGCGGCCAGGCGCGCGACGTTTTCTCGATCCGCGCCCAGGCCGCCGCTCCGGCGACCGCTGCTCCGGCGGCAAGCGCCGCACCACCCAAGGCGGCTGCCGCTGCTCCAGCAACGCCGCAGCCGCAGCATTTCGGCCGCCTGGCCGAGGACGGCGCGGTTCATGACAGCGGACTGACGGGTTATTTCTGGCGAGGCGTGACGCGCAACTACATCAACTTCGCCGAGCGCGCCCGCCGCAAGGAATTCTGGGGCTACTGTCTGTACTGGACGGTTGCCTTCATCCTCGTCGGCCTTGCCGGGGCTTGGGCCGACCAGTCGATGGGCAATTTCGACGGCGGCAACTGGCCGATCGTTATGGTCGGCGTCTGGGGGCTGTTTTGGCTGGCAACGTTCCTGCCCTGGGTCGGGCTCGTCGTGCGCCGCTTGCACGACATCGGCCTGACCGGCTGGCTGGCAATCCCTTACTTCGCACTCTCCTTCATGTTTGCTCCGGCCACGTTCATCCTCGCGCTGATCCTCGGACTGATCCCGACCCAGGGCCACGAAAACCAGTGGGGGCCGGTGCCGCAGGGTGTCAGGGTCTAGCGAACTCGCTTAAGCGCCTCGCCCGACAGCCGGAGAAACACCTTCTGGCCGTGGCGCTCGGCGCCGAGCCGGTCGTAGAAACGCAACGCGCCTTCGTTCCAGTCCTCGGTGGTGAGATCGATGCGGCCGATGCCTTCCCTGAGGCAATGGCCGGCGAGAAAGCCGAGCAATGCCCGGCCGGCGCCCGCATTGCGGGCACCCTCGCGCACGAACAAATCTTTCAGGAACATCAGCCGCTCGAGATCGATGCCGGGATGCGCGATCGCCACCGAGGCAAGGCCCGCTACCGCGCCGTCGGCGAAGGCGAGCGCGAAATGCGGATAGGCCGGGCTTTCATCGCCAAGCCATTTTCGCGCGGTGGCCGCCGCGCGGGCATGATCGAGCGGCGCCTGCCGGTAGTGCGCCGCCATTTCGCAAAGCACAGTGGCAAGCGCTCCGGCATCGTCGGTCGTCGCCCAGCGGACGTCGACCGCCACCGGATCAGCCAAGGAACTTCGCGATGATGGCATCGCCCATCTCGACAGTGCCGACCTCGGTCATGCCTTCGGACAAAATATCCTTGGTGCGCAGGCCATCGTCGAGCACGGCGGCGATTGCGCCTTCGAGCTTGTCGGCCTCGGCGACCATGCCGAAGGAATAGCGCAGGCACATGGCGAAGGACGCGATCATGGCGATCGGATTGGCGATGCCCTGGCCGGCAATATCGGGCGCCGAGCCATGCACCGGCTCGTACAGCGCCTTGCGCTTCTTGGTCTTCACGTCAGGCGCGCCGAGCGAGGCCGACGGCAGCATACCGATCGAGCCGGTCAGCATGGCGGCGATGTCGGACAGCATGTCGCCGAACAGATTGTCGGTGACGATGACGTCGAACTGCTTTGGCCAGCGCACCAGCTGCATGCCGCCGGCATCGGCCAGCATATGGTCGAGCTTGACGTCGGCGTAGCGCGCCTTCTGGGTCTGGGTGACGACCTCGTTCCACAGCACGCCCGACTTCATGACGTTGCGCTTTTCCATCGACGTCACGTGGTTCTTGCGGGTCCGCGCCAGTTCGAAGGCGACGCCCGAAATGCGCTCGATCTCGAACGTGTCGTAGACCTGCGTGTCGATGCCACGCTTCTGGCCGTTGCCGAGATCGATGATCTGCTTCGGCTCGCCGAAATAGACGCCGCCGGTCAGCTCGCGCACGATCAATATGTCGAGGCCTTCGACCACCTCCTGCTTCAGCGAAGACGAGGCTGCAAGCGCCGGATAGCAGATGGCCGGACGCAGATTGGCAAACAGCTCCATGTCCTTGCGCAGCCGCAAGAGCCCGGCCTCGGGGCGCACCTCGTAAGGCACCTTGTCCCATTTCGGCCCGCCGACGGCGCCGAACAGCACGGCATCGGCCGCCATCGCCTTTGCCATGTCGGCATCGGAGATCGCCGCGCCATGCGCATCGTAGGCGCAGCCGCCGACCAGGCCTTCATCGGTGGCAAAATCGCTGCCGAGCTTGGCGTTCATGGCCGCGATCAGTTTCTTCACCTCGGCCATCGCCTCGGGGCCGATACCGTCGCCGGCGAGGAGGAGAAGATTTTTCGAAGCCATCAGAACCGTCCCGATACTGTTTGGAGAAACCGCGGCCTTGCTAAACGCCAAGCGGGCCGCATGCAAGCCTGCGGTTGGCAAGCGCAATCACCGATGCGAGAGAATATTCACCAATCTGCCGAACGGATCGCGCACATAGAATCGCCTTACGCCCCAAGGCTCGTCGGCCGGACCGTATTCTATGGCGAAGCCGGCGGCCTTCATGGCGTTGAGCGTAGCATCGACATCATCGACCTCGATCGAGAGGTCCGGGACCGGCGTGCCCGAGCCGCCTTGCGCCATGAAGCTGATCTGCACCTGCATCCGTTCGTCAGAACCGCAGGTGACGATCCAGCCCTGATCCATCAGCACATCGAGGCCAAGCACGTCCTGGTAGAAGCGTTTCGCCGCTGCCGCGTCCGCTGTGGCGATATTGGCTACGATGCGCCGCACCGTCATGGCTTTGGCCTCCTCAGGCGGTGCGCCGCAGCGCCGTGACCTCGATCTCGATCTTCATCTCGGGCTTGTTGAGCTGGCACACGATCATCGTTGCCGCCGGGCGGATGTCACCGAACGCCTCGCCGAGGATCGGGAAGACGACATCCACGAAAGCCTGATCGGTGATGTAATAATGCGCCCGCACCACATCGGCCATCTCGAAGCCGCCGTCTTGCAGCGCCTTGGCGATGGTGGCCAGGCAGTTGCGCGTCTGCGCTTCGACCGTCTCCGGCATGGTCATGGTCGCATAGTCGTAGCCGGTGGTCCCCGACACAAAACACCAGTCGCCCTGCACCACCGCGCGCGAATAGCCGGCGGTCTTTTCGAAGGGCGAACCGGTGGAGATGAGTTTGCGCATGGGGCCTCCTTGCAATCGCAGGCGCTCGTCTAGCAGAGGGAAGCTGGGCTAGTCGTGGGCCAAGCCGAACGAAGTGTTGTCACGAGGCAAAGCGCAAACGTCGAAGATTGGTCCGAAACATCTCCGCGGTCGTCATCCCAGGGCGAAGCAAGGAGCGAAGCGACGCGGCGCAGACCCTGGGATCCATGCCGTGACTTTGAGGCGTTGCTACTTTTCAGAAGGCTGCACCGTTGCACTCTACGGCAACGGTCACGGCATGGATCCTCGGGTCAAGCCCGAGGATGACGAAGTCACGACGGTTGCGCCCTAATTCGCCGATCCCTGCGCGTCGTCCATCGCCTTCTTGATATCCGCCGGCCAGGTCTTCACGTCCGGCCAGGCCTGCGGCTGGCCATCGTCGCCGCGGCGGGCGAAATAGAGCGTGTGCTTGGCCGGGTCGACCGCCATGAAGCCGTCATTGCCGCCGCAGTCATGCGGCACGCAGCCGCTGGCATAGAAGGCGCCGGACGCCGTCTTTTCTGTGCCGCCGCCGACCAGCAGGCTGGTCGCCATGTCGGGCATTGTGTCGCCGAGCAGTGTCTTCGCCGCCTTGTAGACGGCCTCGTTGTGGAAGGCGTCGATGATGTTCTGGTATTTCGACGGATCGATGTCCTTCCAGTCGGTGCCGGGCTCGGGCGCGTAGGTCAGGTCGCCTGAAATCGTCAGCCCTTCGGTAGGCGACCATTGCAGCGCCTGCTGCGAAGCCCCCGGCAACAGATAGGGCACGAAATAGATGGCATTGTCGGCCACCGCCGCCGGCGGCGCGCCGCATTCGTCCTGCTCGACGGTAAGGCTCTGGATCTCGCCACCTTCCGGCTTCCAGACGATGACCGTGGCCGGGCCACACTGGTTGCCGCCATCGCCGACATTGACCAGCGCCACATTGATGCCGCCGACCTTGACCACCTTGTCGAAGAACACGTCGTAATTGCTGGCAAGCTGCTTGCCGTCATAGGCCAGCACCTTCTCGCCATCCTGCTCCGGCTGGGTGATGGTCAGCTGCCCACCCTCGAACGGGATCGGCGCCTGGCTGTCATCCTCGGTGGCCGCGTCGTCGCTGCCGGTCCCTTGATCCTGCTGGTCAGTCGCGCCTTGATCGGCCGCCGGCTGATCGGCCGGCTTCTGGGCGGTAGCGGCCGGCGTCTGCGTTTGCGCAAAGCCCGCCACCGGCATCAGTATCCACGCCAGCGCGCAGGCCCCGGCAAGAAGCAAACGTGCCATGACTGTCCCCTCCGTTCAGCCGTCACGAACCCGGCCGGCAGCGGCCGGGCTATCCATTCAAGACCGTACTGCTCAGGCCCAGGGGCGCTCGGCGGCGTTCTTCTTCTCGAACGAGGCGATAGCGCCGGCCTTTTCCATGGTCAGGCCGATATCGTCGAGGCCGTTGAGCAGGCAGTGGCGCTTGAAGTCGTCGAGGTCGAACTTGACCACGCCGCCGTCCGGCCCGCGGATTTCCTTGGCTTCGAGGTCGACCGAGACCGTCGCGTTGGAGCCGCGCGAGGCGTCGTCCATCAGTTTGTCCAGATCTTCCGGGCTGACGGTGATCGGCAAAATGCCGTTCTTGAAGCAGTTGTTGTAGAAAATGTCGGCGAACGAGGTCGAGATGACGCAGCGAATGCCGAAATCGAGCAGCGCCCACGGTGCGTGCTCACGGCTCGAACCGCAGCCGAAATTGTCACCGGCGACCAGGATCTGCGCCTTGCGGTAGGCCGGCTTGTTGAGCACGAAATCCGGGTTTTCCGAACCGTCATCGTTGTAGCGCATTTCTGCGAACAGGCCGCTGCCGAGCCCGGTGCGCTTGATCGTCTTGAGATAATCCTTGGGGATGATCATGTCGGTGTCGACATTGACGATCGGCATCGGTGCGGCGACGCCTGTGAGCTTGGTGAATTTGTCCATGGCTTTTGCCCGTAGTCTTGTTGCGGGAGATTGCTGATGCACCGTTTACACAAAGGCGCTGGCAAATAAAAGGCAACTGTTCGTGTGCCTGGATCGAAGGATCGGCGCGGCACTATCTTCAAAACCGGCCGCTGCTGGTGCACCTTGCGCTCATGACCACACGATCGAAGATAATCTATGCCAGCGAGCCGGAGCTCGACGTCGCCGAGTTACGCCGCGTGCTGGTCGAATCCACACTCAGCGAAACGCGTCCCGTCGACGACGAAGCCCGCCTGCAGGCGATGCTTTCAGGCGCCAACCTGGTGCTGACCGCCCGGCTCGACATCGAAGGCCGACCACTGATTGGCGTTATCAGGGCCATCACCGACTTTTCCTGGGTCTGCTATATCTCCGAACTTGCCGTGTCCCAATCGGCGCAAGGGCTTGGCATCGGCAAGGGTCTTATGGACGAAGCCCGCCGGCAACTCGGCCCATCGGTCGCCATCAGCCTGATCTCGATGCCCGACGCCGTCGGCTTCTATGAGCGCATCGGCATGAAGCGCATGCCGGACGCCTTCTGGTTCGGGCGTAAGGCCTGAGGCCGTGAGGCGCCTTGCCTTCTCCCCTTGTGGGAGAAGGTGGATCGGCGCGCCAGCGCCGAGACGGATGAGGGGTGTTCCAGCGGAGTGAGGCGTTGGTGTTCCCTGGAACACCCCTCATCCGTCGCCTTCGGCGACACCTTCTCCCACAGGGGGAGAAGGAAGGCCGACGCGCCCTCAAATCACATTCAATTCCCGAAACGCTGTGCCCTCGGCCACCCGTTCGTACCCAAACGCCGAGCAATCCACCGTCCGGTAGCCGCCATGCACCAACAACTCCGCCAGCGCCTTGCCGACCGCAGGCGCCTGCTGCAGGCCGTGGCCTGAAAATCCGTTGGCGAAGATGAAATTGCCGACTTCCGGGTGCGGCCCGATCACCGCGTTCTGGTCGAGCGTGTTGTAGTCGTAGTGGCCGGCCCAGGCGCGCGTCGGCTTGATCGCCTCGAAGGCCGGGATGCGGGTCGCCAGCACCGGCCAGATCACCTCTTCGAACAGCGGCCAGTCGACGTCGAAATCGCTGGGATCGGCAGGACCGTCGCCCTCTTCCGGCTCGGCGCCGCCGGTGAGATAGACCGAGCCTTCCGGCCTGACATAGATGCCGGAGGGGTCGACCAGTAGCGGCATGTCGGCATATTTCTCACGCGCCTCGAAGACGAAGACGTTGCGCTTGCGCGGTTCCACGGGCAGCACGAGCCCGGCCATGCCGGCCACCTTGCCGGCATTCGGCCCGGCGGCGTTGACGACGATGCCGGCCTCGAGTCTTTCGCCATTGTCGAGGGTGACGCCGGTAACGCGACCACCCTGCCGCTCGATGCCGGTGACATCGGCGGCGATGAAATCGATCTTCTTGTCGCGCAACGCCTTGCGGAACAGCGTCAGCATGGCATGCGCATCGAACCAGCCCTCGCCGCTACGGCCAAAGGCGCCGGCGCTGATGCCTTCCGTCGACAGCCAGGAAAAACGCTTTGCCAGTTGGTCGGCATCCTCGAGCAGAATGTCGGCGCCCTCGGCGACCTGCGCCTCGTGGTTGGCTTTCAGGATCGGCAACCCGGCCTCGCCGGCCAGGATCAGATAGCCGCCCTCGCGAAAGCCGATATCGGCATCTGCGCCAAAGGTTTCCTTGAGCCGCCGGAAAAGGCCCAGCGTGAACTGCGACAGCCGGATGTTTTCCGGGATCGAGAATTGCTGGCGGATCGAGGCCATGGACAGCGTCGTTGCCGCATGGGCGAATTGCGGATCGCGCTCGATCAGCGCGATGGAGCCGGAAAAGCCTTCCTCGCGCAGATAGTAGGCAACCGAGGAGCCGACGATGGCTCCGCCGATGATGACGATGTCGTAGCGCACTTTGTTCTCCGACTTGAGCGTGATGCCGAAAAGTGTGAAGCGGTTTTCGGACTACATCATGCTCTATTGATTAGACTACCGGCCATCACGCAGCCGGCAAGGAAATCTCGAAGCGCGTGCCGCGCCCGGAGTCAACCAGGCTGATCGTGCCATCATGCGCTTTCAGGAGGGCCAGCACGATGCCGAGGCCCATGCCGGTGCCGCCGGACTCGCGCCGCGTGGTGAAGAACGGCTCGAAAATCCTGCTGCGATTGCTCGGCGAAATGCCGGCGCCGTCGTCGCTGACGGTGATGGTGACCTTGTCCTCAGCAACGGCGGCCGCGAGCACGACCTGCGTCGCACCGTGTCTGGCCGAATTGTCGATCAGATTGGCAAGCACGATCGCCGCATTCTCGGCCGATATGCGCAAACCGATCGCGCCGCCTGTCTCGATGCTGACCGTCAGCCTGCCATCCACCGGCAGCAGGGCGAGCGCCGCATCGAGCGATGTGCTTTCGCCGCTCGGCGCCAGGTTTTCGGCGCGCGCCAGGTCGAGCAGGCGCCGCACCAGAAGATTGAGCCGGCCGGCATCGTTGACGATGTTGCCGGAAAACCGCTGGCGCTCGGCGGCGTCCATCGCCTCGCCGGAATCGCGCAACAGCTCGGCCGCGCCCTGGATCGCCGTCAGCGGCGATTTGAGCTCGTGCGAGACATGGGTCGCGAAGGTCTGGATGCTGTCGGAACGTGCCTGCAGCTTCTCGGCCATGTCGAGGAAGGCGGCGGACAGTTCGGCCATTTCGCGCGTGCCGTGATGGTCGAGCGGCCGGATCGCGTCGCGGTCGCCGGCGGCGATGCGCCTGGTGCGCTCCATCAGTGCGTAGATCGGCCGGCTGACCGTGCGCAGGAAGACCAGCGCGATCAGCAGCGTGCCTGAGAGCATGGCGATGGCCGCGAGCGTCACCTTGCCGCGCTCGCCGTAGAGATGTTTGATGATGTTGTTCGGCGTTCGCGACAGATAGATCACGCCGGCGACATGGCCGTCGACCGCAATCGGCATGGCGACAAAGACGCGAACCTTGGTGCCGCGACTGACCGAATAGAGTGGCGGCGGCGGCTGGTCGGGAATGCGTTGCCTCAGAACGCTGGCATAGTGGCCGGCAAGGGCCTCGCGCACCTCCTCGACATGGGCGAGCGACAGGCCGACCTCATCGCCCCCGGCAATGACGACGCCTTTCGGATCGAGCAGCCGGAAGCCGGCCAACGTGGTCTTTTGCGTCGTGTCGAGAATGCCGGACAGGTTGGCGCTGATCGCCGCAAAGGCCGGATCGGTGGTGGCGGCGATGCCGGCCGGCCGCGTCGGCAGCAGATAGTCGGAAGCGAGATCCAGGCTCGGCTCGATCGGCTGGTAAGGCGAATCGTCGCCGCGGCTGGCATCATCGCTCTCAACGTCGACCGGCCCGCCGAGCTTGTCCTGGGAAATGCCGGCGTCGCGGACATCCTGCGCATAGATGGCGGCGATGACGGCGCCTTGCGCGATCAGTTCGCCTTCGGTCTGGCGGATCAGCTGGTTCTCATAGAGCCGGAAGAAGAACAGGCCGACCAGCGGCAGCGCCAGCACCATGATGAGGATGGCCAGCACCACCGTGGCCAGCCTTGGCCGCCATTTAGTGCCGATCCATTTGCGGTCGCTCAGGCGCCGCATCGGCCGAGCCGGAAGCCGACCCCATGCACGGTTTCGATGGCGTCGTGGCAGCCCACCGCCGCCAGCTTGGCGCGGATGTTGCGGATATGGCTGTCGACGGTGCGGTCGGCGACATGGATGTTGGCGGCATAGGCGCTGGCCACCACCAGGTCGCGGCCGAGCACATGCGCCGGACGCGCCAGAAACCCTTTCAGGATCGAGAATTCGATCGCCGTCAGCGCCAGCGCCTTGCCGTCGAAACTGGCGCCATGGCTGGCCGGCGTCAGGTTGAGTTTGCCATGCGCGAAATTCCTGTCGTCGGCCGGGTCGGGCGCCACAGGGCGGGCGCGGCGCAAAATGACGTTGACGCGCGCCACCAGTTCGCGCGGGCTGAACGGTTTTGTGACATAGTCGTCGCCGCCCATTTCGAGCCCGAGGATGCGGTCGATCTCCTCGTCGCGCGCCGACAGGAATAGCACCGGTACGTCGGAGCGTTGCCTGAGCCGGCGGCAGACTTCCAGCCCGTCCATCTCCGGCATGCCGATGTCGAGTACGACGAGGTCGGGCTCGCGGCGCTCGATGGCCTGCAAAGCGGCGGCGCCGTCAGCCACGGCTTGTGTCTTCATCCCTGCTTTTTCCAGCGCAAAGCAGATGATCTCGCGTATGTGCGGATCGTCGTCGGCGACCAGGATTTGATGCGGCATGGGTCTAGCGGTCCGGCGTGGATGGCATGGCAGGCGGTTGCTGTGCCGGAGGAAGCACGAGCGGGCCTCTCTTGTCGAGAATTTTGGCCAGGCGCCAGCCGCGAAAGCTCCAGGCGCGCCAGTTTTTCTGTTCGGCGATATAGTCGTCGATCATCAGCTGGTCGGCCAGATAGGTGATTTGGTTGCCGAATTTATGCATGTAGAAGCGGTCCAGCGCCGGCATGGCGACGGCGCCGAACGAGCGCAGATATTGCGCATCGAGCGGCGTGCCGGAGCCGGACATTTCAAGCGAGTGGTCCACATTGAAGTTGGCGATGGTTGCTGCGAAGTTGACGAAGCAGCAGGCATAAAGCGTCGCCGATAGCGTCGCAAGATTGGCCGAAAACAGCCATTCGTTGGACTTTCTGAGCGCAATGCGGGCGATGATCAGCGCAAGCCCCGCCGCCACCAGCCCCATCCAGACGAAAGCGGCGATGCGCCAATAGGTCAGCGCATAGACGCCGATATAGAGGTCGAGCCGCAGGATCGACGAGATGACCAGCAGGATGTTCTGCGCCACCCAGGCGTAGACCAGCCGGCGGATCAGCGGATCGCCCGAGGTTTCGCTGCCCGGCCGCAGCGCCGCCAGCACGAAGCCTGCGGCAAGCAGCGCGGTGACGATCAGCGGATAGGCGCCGCGATGCGCATAGGTCGCGTAGCTCATGCCGGCGGGAAGGGCGACGCCGCCCCAGAGGTAGGCCGCGTCGAGCCCGGTCTGCAGCGCAAACAGTGCGTTGAAGACGAGCAGCGCGCGCAGAATGGCGCCCTTGCCGAAGATGATATCCTCGACGACATGCCGCTCCGCTTTGGCCGCCGGCTGGGCGCCGGCAAGCTTCGGCCGCGGGATAAGGCGCGGGAAGCGCGGCAGGCGCGGCCGCAGCAGGGCCCAGACACAAGCGAGCACAAACAGCCAGAAGGCAATCCGCGCCAGCTGGATGAGGTCGAGGAGCTTCATCAGGTCGATCAGCGACAGCCAGTAGTCGATAACAGGATTGGCGGCGCCGAACAGCGCGAGGAAGACGGCGCCCAGCGTCAGCGGCATCACCCAGACCGCGATGGATGCAAACCGGATCCGGCGCCGGCCGAACCGCCGCGCCGTTTTGCGCCAGCGGATGAAATCGCTGACGAACCGCAGCGGCACCGCCACCAGGAACAATGCGATCTGGCCGGCAATGCGGGCGATACGGCGCCGCAGCCGCCCGGCCAGCGACAGCGCAAACACCACCATGGCAACGAGCGCGACCGAGACCGACAGCGGGCTGACATTTTCGGCCAGCGGCAGCAGCGCGACGAACAGGCAGGCAGGCCTGAGCCACGGCATCCGGGAATTGAGGGCAGCGGGATGCACGGCGACGACCGCGCCGGCCGTCACGATGGCGAACAAAAGAACGGTGATACCGGCGGGCTGGTCGTAGAAGAAAAAATCCGCCAGCGCGACGAGCAGGACGGCGATACCGAAGCGGCTGCAAAAGCTGACGAACGATGTCATGCCAGGACTTTCCTGGTGGGCTGGATCCGACCGACGGGTGGGCGGATAAAAGGGAGCAGGCTTGCCTCGGGGCGGGCCTCCGGCCGCGGCGGATCGACCAGCCACCAGCTTTCGCTGCTGAGACGATAGGGCAGGGACCAACGGTGGATGTTTCGCTGTTGCATGCCGCCCTTGTCGTGGGCCTGCATGGACACGGCGGGGCGCTGCGGAGGAGGTTTTCCGCAGAACCGTGCAGTTTTCGTGCAGCCAGGCTCCTTTCCTCTCCCTCCGGAGGGGGGAGAGGTGGCTCGGCGAAGCCGAGACGGAGTGGGGGAACCACCTTCGCCGCGAACGGACATAAGGGCACAAGCATCGCCTCGCCTTGCGCCCAGGGGTCGACCCCCACTCCGTCGAGCTTCGCTCGACACCTCTCCCCCGATCGACGGGGGAGAGGAAAGGCCCCCTTCCGCAACTGCTGAGGAGAACGGGCAGGTGAGGGGCAGCGCCAGCTTCGGCGATTGGCTGGCACCCCAGCCGAAGCGACTGAACCACCCTTGCCTCACCCGCCCCCAGGCGGCATAGATCGCGTATGACAAGCGAACCCTACCGCCCGCGCCGTTCGGTGCTCTACGTCCCGGCCTCCAACGACAAGGCGCTGGCCAAGATCGCGCAGCTTGCCTGCGATGCCGTCATCATTGACCTCGAAGATGCCGTCGCACCCGCCGACAAGCTCGCGGCGCGGGACAAACTGGCCGGTATTTTCGCCAGCCGGCCAGTTGCCAACCACAATGGGCGCCGCTGCGAAATGATCGTGCGCGTCAACGCACTGTCCTCAGAATGGGGCGCCGATGACCTGCTGGCCGCGGCGAAATTCGAGCCCGACGGCATCCTGTTGTCCAAGGTCGCCACGCCGCGCGACATCCTTGAAGTCGGCGATGTGCTCGACGACAATTTTGCTCCTGACAGCATAAAACTCTGGGCGATGATCGAGACGCCAAAAGCCATGCTCAACATTGGCGCCATCGCCGAACTCGGCCGCGATCCGGCCTCACGCCTCGCTTGTTTCGCTGCCGGAACGAACGATCTGGTCAAGGAGACCGGCATTCTGGCGACGCCCGACCGGCGCTATCTCGTGCCATGGTTGATGCAGATGGTGCTGGCCGCGCGCGCCGGCGGCATCGACATGCTGGACGGCGTCTCCAACGATTTTCGTGATCCTGACGCTTTTGCACGCGAGTGCACGGAAGCCGCCGCCATGGGTTTTGATGGCAAGACGCTGATCCACCCGGCCCAGATCGACGCCGCCAACCGCGCCTTTGCGCCGGCGCTAGATGCCCTGGTCGAGGCGCGGGCGGTGAAAGATGCTTTCGCCTTACCGGAAAATGCCGGCAAGGGCGTGATTGCGCTGAACGGCAGGATGGTCGAGCGGCTGCATCTGGCGCAGGCCGAAAAACTGCTGGCGAAAGCTGCCGCCATCGGCGCATGATTGGCTAAGCCGGCTTCGGAATATCCCCGACAGGACGAACTTACGACAGGACCCGCCCCATGAGACTCTACCGCTTTCTATCCGCCCCCGACGATTCCACCTTCTGCCACAAGGTGACGGCAGCGCTGAACAAGGGCTGGCACCTCTATGGCTCGCCGACCTACGCCTACGACAAAAAGACCAAGTCGATGCGCTGCGGCCAGTCCGTGGTGAAGGATATCGACGGCCAGGAGTACGGGCCGGATACGAAGCTGAGCGATTGGTAGGGGGAACCTTGCCGGCCTAGGCTGCCTCGGCGATATCGAGACGCACGGTGAGCCCGGCCTGTGTGGCCAGGTTGATCAAGGTGTTCAGGCTGAAATTCGCGATTCTGCCCCGCAGCAGGTCGCTAAGGCGTGGCTGGGTAATCCCGAGCCGGTTGGCTGCTTCGGCTTGGGTAACGTCCCAGCTTCGCACCCGCTGTTCGATCGCGATCAGCAGGTTGGAGCGCATGGTCATGTTGGCGGACTGGGCCGGCGTATCTTCCAGCGCGTCCCAGACATTTTCAAAACTTTGACGTTCCATGGTCATGCGTCTCTGGCATAGCGGATCTTATATCAAAACTTGTATAATTTACAAACGATAGCGAAGAAGCCTCGCATGACAGATAGCTCGAACGAGCGGTTTGCGGATGTGCGAAAAGTGCCAGCGCAGGATGTGTTGAGATTCGGGTCAGGCCGCGCCGAAAATGGTGGCCTCCGAGAACCGGAGCGGAGCGTACTTGAAGTACGTGAGCACAGGAAGCGCAGGAGGCCGCCATTTGCAGGCCGGCCTCACCTGAATATCGGCACAGCCTACTCGGCCGCCTCTTCGAGCTTTTCCATATCATCGTCCGACAGGCCGAAATGGTGGCCGATCTCGTGGATCAGCACGTGGGTGACGATGTCGCCCAGCGTTTCTTCGTTCTCGGCCCAGTAGTCGAGGATGGCGCGGCGGTACAGCGTGATGCGGTTCGGGCCCTCGCCGGTCTGCGGGTTCCAGCGTTCGGCAATGCCGCGGCCCTCGAACAGGCCAAGCAGGTCGAACGGCGTTTCCAGCGACAGATCGTCCATGATCTCGTCGGTCGGGAACTCGGCGATCTGGATGACGATCTCGCCGGTCAGCTTGCGAAAATCCTCCGGCAGATGCGCGTAGGCCTCCAGCGCCAGGAACTCCATCTCCTCGATCGCGGGAGAGAGTTCGTCATGCCAGGTGCGGGTCTTGTAGATGCGGGCCATGCTTTGTCCTTTGATCCCGGCATATAGGCTTTCCCTCGGGTCGAGGCAAATGCGTGGGCCGCTCTGGTCCAAGGCTGATCGTTGTGGAGACCTTACCCTTCCCGCGGGAATCGGCTATGCGTCGGGTCCGGCCATGGACAACAGGAGTTCTCATGCCGGACCTTTCAACACTAGGACTTTTCGCCATTGCCTGCCTCGCTCTGACGGCGACGCCGGGGCCGGATATGCTGTTGATCGCCTCGCGCAGCGCCAGCCAGGGACGCGCGGCGGGGTTTGCCACCTATGCCGGCATCGCCGCCGGCACCTATTGCCATGCGCTGGCGGCCGCCTTCGGCTTGTCGCAGCTGTTCCTTGCCGCACCCATCGCCTACGACATCGTGCGTTATGCCGGTGCTGCCTATCTGGCCTGGCTCGCCTGGAAAGCCTTCCGCTCCGACGGCACGGCGCTGGCGCCGGTCGCCGGCCTGCCGCGTTATTCGAAGCTGCGCATCGTCCGGCAGGGACTACTGACCAATCTGCTCAACCCGAAAATGGCGCTATTCGTGCTGGCGTTGTTTCCGCAGTTCGTTCATCCCGAAGCTGGGGCTGTCGCAGCGCAGATCCTGGTGCTGGCAACCGTGCTCAATGCGATCGGGTTGGTGGTCAACGGGCTGGTCATCCTGACCGCCAGCCGCATCGGCGCAGCCCTGTCCAAACGCACACGCTTCCAGCGCGCGCCGCAGATCCTGCTTGGAACCGTCTTTGCCGGGCTGGCGGCGCGGCTGGCGTTTGGCGGTCAGCGCTAGGCTAAGAGCGTCGCCCTGACAGTCAAGGAATAAATTCCTTCTGACTCCGCTTGACTCTTCAGTCACCCTCTGGAATCTATAGGAACATAACAGGAACAAATGTGAGAGAAACTGACCGTCATGGCGACATCAGCCGTGGCGCGGGAGACTGTTTTTGCCCTGCGCCGCCAGATCGCGAAGATCGAGGGAACGCTGCCCGAGCGCCTTGCCGCGCCGGCTGGCGAGCGGCCTCGTGCGCATGCTGACGGGAATGTTGGTGCGCCCGACCTCGATGTCGCTCCGGATGTCACCATCATCCGGCGCGGCCTTGCCGCAGCTTTGCCGGATGCCTTCCTGCCCACCGGCGTCGAACGCCTCGATGGGGCGCTGAGCGGCGGCCTGCCGAAAGCCGCCCTGACCGAAATCCACGGCCACGAGACCCGCAATGCCGGGGCCGTCGCCGGCTTTGTGCTGTCGCTCGTCAGCCTGATCCTCAGGGGGCAGAACCTGCCCGTGCTGTGGATCGGCACGTCGGAGATTTTTCGCGAGGCCGGCTTTCCCTATGCCAGGGGATTGCAAAGCCTGTTCGGCATCGCGCCGGAGCAATTGCTGTTTTCCGAGGCGCCGAAACTCAGCGATGCGCTGTGGGTGGCCGAGGAAGCTGCCCGCATGACCGCGCTCGCCGCCATCATCCTCGAAATCCGCGGCAGCCCGCAGCGGCTCGACCTCACCGCGACGCGCCGGCTGCATGCGCGCGCCCAAAACGCCGGACGGCCGGTGTTCCTGCTGCGCCAGGCCGGCGAGGCCGAACCGACCGCCGCCCCGGTGCGCCTCATCGTGTCGGCCGCACCGGCGGCATCGCGCCGGACCATTGCCGGCCCGCTCGCCGGCTCGATCGGCCGCCCCGCCTTCACCGTCAGCATCGGCAAGAGCCGCACCGCCCTGCCCGGACAATTCACACTGGAGTGGAACCCCGATGAACACCGTTTCGAAGAAAGACGGCCACACAACGAGCAGTCAGAGAATTCTGTCGCTGTGGTTCCCGCATCTCGGGGCGGAGCGGATCCTGCGCCAGCGCCTGGGACGGTCGTGGCGTTCCCGGCCGTCGGATCATTTGCCTTTGGTGATCAGCCATCGCGACCGCAACGCCCAGCGCATATCGGCCCTCGACGAGCGGGCTGAGGCGCTGCATCTGAAGCGCGGCATGGGCATTGCCGACGCGCGTGCCATGCATCCCTCGATCGACATTGTCGAGGCCGATCCGGAGGCCGACCGAAGGCTGCTCGAAGGCCTCGCCGACTGGTGCGACCGCTACACGCCGCTGGTGGCGCTCGACGGCGCCGACGGGCTTTATCTCGACGTCACCGGCTGCACGCATCTGTTCGGCGGCGAACGCGCCATGCTGGATGACATTCTTGCGCGCTTTTTCCAGCAGGGTTTCGATGTCCGCGCCGGGCTGGCCGCGACGCCGGGCGCGGCCTGGGCGGCGGCGCGCTTTTGCGGCGATCGCATCGTTGCCTCGGGCGAGGAGGAAGCGCTGCTTGCCCCCTTGCCGCTGGCCGCTTTGCGCATTGAGCCGGATATCCGTGCCAGCCTGGAAAGTGTCGGCCTGCGCACCGCCGGCGCTGTCATGGCCGCGCCGCGCGCGCCGCTCGCCCGCCGCTTCGGCGCCACCTTGCTGTTGCGTCTCGACCAGGCGCTCGGCCGCCTCGATGAGGCGGTATCGCCCCGCCTGCCGGTGGCGCCGCTTTCGGTCGAGCGCCATCTCGCTGAGCCGATCGTGCTCACCGCCGAGATCGAGCGGCTGGTGGAAATGCTGGCGATAACGCTGAAGGTCGACCTTGAGCGCCGCGGCGAAGGCGCCAGGATGCTGGCGCTGCTGTTGTTTCGCGTCGACGGCGCCGTCAGCCGGATCGCTGTCGGCACCTCGCGCCCGTTGCGCGAACCGAAGCTGATCCAGCGCCTGTTCCACGAGCGGCTGACGGCGCTCGAACAGGATATCGACGCCGGCTATGGCTTCGACCTCGTACGGCTTTCGGTGCTGGCGGCGGCCGCCTTCGACATGCAGCAGGCCGATTTGACCGGCGAGACCGAGGATGACGGCGCCGACATCGCGATGTTTGCCGACCGCATCCGCGCCCGGCTCGGCGACAATGCGGTGCTGAAAGCGGTCGCCGTCGAGAGCCATCTGCCGGAGCGCGCCGTCGCCACCATCCCCTTCTCGGAGGCGCCGCGACGGACCACGCCGCCGAAACGGCCGGACCGGAAGGACGCACCGCCGGCAACCACCTTCCCGCCGGAGCGGCCGATCCGGCTGTTCCGCTCGCCCGAACCGATAGAGGTGCCGGCCACCGAAATGCCGGAGGGGCCGCCGATGAACTTCCGCTGGCGCCGCGCGCTCTACCGGGTCGCCCGCGCCGAAGGGCCGGAGCGCATCGCGCCGGAATGGTGGCGACAAGGCGAGGAGGACACGCCGACGCGCGATTATTTCCGCATCGAGGACAGCGACGGCCGCCGTTACTGGCTCTACCGCCAGGGTCTCTACGGCGCCGGCCAGCCTTCGCCGCGCTGGTTCATGCATGGGGTCTTCGCATGAACGCGCTGACCGTCATCCCCTATGCCGAATTCGGCATCCAATCGAACTTCTCCTTCCTGCGCGGCGCCTCCAAGCCGGAGGAGCTGGTGGTGGCGGCGAAATTCCTCGGCTTCTCGTCGATCGGCCTGGCCGACCGCAACACGGTCGCCGGCGTCGTGCGCGCCTGGCAGCAGGCCAAGGTCGAGAAGCTCGCCTATCACCCCGGCTGCCGGCTGGTGTTCAGCGACGGCACGCCGGACATTCTCACCTATCCGCAGGACCGCAAGGGCTGGGGGCATCTTTGCCGCATGCTGACGCAAGCCAATCTGCGCGACGAAAACGAGAAGGGCGCAACCCTTCTCCAGCGCAGCGACCTGCTCGAATGGGGCGACCTGCTGTCGCTAGCGGTGCTGCCCGATCTCTCTGGAGATGCGGGCGATCCCCTCGCAATGATCCGTCAACTGAAAGACCGTTTCGGCGCCAATTTGCGACTTGGCGTGGCGCCGGACTATCGCGGCAATGACCGTTTTCGCATGGAGCAGGCGGCCGCTATTGCCCAAGCCGCCGGCGTGCCGCTGATGGCGACCAATGATGTGCTCTATCACAGCGCCGAGCGGCGCTCGCTGCAGGACGTGCTGACCGCCATCCGCCTCAATCAACCGGTCGCCGAGGTCGGGCTGGAGCTGACGGCCAATGCCGAGCGCCATCTGAAGCCGCCGCTGGAAATGGCGCGCCTGTTTCGCCGCCATCCGCAGGCGCTGGCCGAGACGCTGCGCTTCGCCGGCGAGCTGACCTTCTCGCTCAGTGATCTCCAGTACAATTATCCCGACGAGCCAACGCAATCGGGCCTCGGGCCGCAGGCCGAACTCGAGCGTCTGGCCAGGGAGGGGGCCGCCACGCGCTATCCGGCGGGCGTCCCCGCTTCCGTCACCCAGCGCATCGGCGAAGAGCTCGCTTTGATCGAGCGCCTGAACTATGCGCGCTATTTCCTCACCGTCTACGACATCGTCCAGTTCGCTCGAAGCCAGAAGATTCTGTGCCAGGGCAGAGGTTCGGCCGCCAATTCGATCGTCTGCTTCTGCATCGGCATTACCGAGGTCGGCCCCGAGCGCATCGACACGCTGTTTGAGCGCTTCATTTCCGAGGAGCGCAACGAGCCGCCCGATATCGACGTCGATTTCGAGCATGAGCGGCGCGAGGAGGTGATCCAGTACATCTACTCCAAATACAGCGCCAAGCGCACCGCGCTGGCGGCGGCCGTCATCAGCTATCGCGGCCGCTCGGCGCTGCGCGAAGTGGCGAAAGCCATGGGCCTGTCGGACGATGTCCGCAGCGCGCTCTCCAGTTCGATCTGGGGCTGGTCGACCTCGGAACTCGGCGAGAAGGAGGCCCATGCCGGCGGCCTCAACCACAACGAGACCTCGACCCGTCACGTGATCGCCCACGCCAACGAGATCATGGGCTTTCCCCGGCATTTGTCCCAGCATGTAGGCGGCTTCGTCATCACCAGGGACCGGCTCGACGAGATCGTGCCCATCGTCAAGACGGCGATGGAGGCGCGCAAGATGGTCGAGTGGGACAAGGACGATCTCGACGCGGTCAAGATTTTGAAGGTCGACGTGCTGGCGCTCGGCATGCTGACCTGCCTGAAACGCGCCTTCACGCTGCTTACGGATCATTATCCGGATGCGCGCGACCCGCATGGCCAACCCTATGTGCTGGCCACTCTCCCGCCCGAGGACAGCCGCGTCTACGACATGATCGGCCGCGCCGACACGCTCGGCGTCTTCCAGATCGAATCGCGTGCGCAGATGTCGATGCTGCCAAGGCTCAAGCCAAAGGATTTCTACGACCTTGTCATCGAGGTGGCGATCGTGCGGCCCGGCCCGATCCAGGGCGACATGGTCCACCCATACCTGCGCCGCCGGCAAGGCAAGGAGAAAGCCGAGTATCAAAAGCCGGAGCTTGAGGCGATCCTCAAGAAGACGCTGGGCGTGCCGCTGTTCCAGGAACAGGCGATGAAGATCGCCATCGTCGCCGGCGGTTTCAAGCCGGGCGAAGCCGACGAACTGCGCCGCGCCATGGCCACCTTCAAGCGCACCGGCACCATCGGCAATTACCGCCAGCGCATGATCGACGGCATGATCGGCAAGGGATACACCAAGGATTTCGCCGAGCGCTGCTTCAAGCAGATCGAAGGCTTCGGCGAATACGGCTTCCCCGAAAGCCATGCCGCTTCCTTCGCGCTGCTCGTCTATGCCTCGTGCTGGTTCAAGACCTTTTATCCAGACGTGTTCTGCGCCGCGATCCTGAACTCGCAGCCGATGGGGTTCTACCAGCCGGCGCAGCTGGTGCGCGATGCACGCGACCATGGCGTCGATATCCGCGATGTCGACGTCAATTTCTCCGTCTGGGACTGCACGCTGGAGGAAGACGAATTCGATCCGGACCGTATTCTCCGGCGCCACGGCGAAATGCGCGGTGTCATCGAGACAAGGCACGCCGTGCGGCTCGGCTTCCGGCAGATCAAGGGCCTGTCCAAGGAGCGCATGGAGCAGTTCACCGAGCGGCGCGGTTCCGGCTATTCAAGCGTCAGGGATGTCTGGCTGCGCTCCGGCCTCGATGTCGGCGAGATCGAAAGGCTGGCGCAGGCCGACGCTTTCCGCTCGCTCGGCCTCGACCGTCGTGAAGCCTTGTGGGCGGTGCGCGCGCTGGACGGCAAGAGTGCGGCCGAGAAACTGCCGCTGTTCGACCAGCCGGCGATCCGGCTGCGCGAGCTCGAACCCGAAACGAAACTGCCGACCATGCCGCTGGGCGAACATGTCATCCACGACTATCGCGCGCTCGGCCTGTCCTTGAAGGCGCATCCGGTCGCCTTCCTGCGCGAGCGGCTCGATCGTGCCGGCGTCATCCCCAATGCCAATCTTGGCTCGGTGCGCGACGGCAGGCGGGTCTCCGTCGCCGGTCTGGTGCTGGTGCGCCAGCGCCCCGGCAAGGGCAATGCGATCTTCCTGACGCTGGAGGACGACAAGGCGGTCGCCAATGTCATTTTCTGGGAGAGAACCTTTACCCGCTTCCGCCCCATCGTCATGGGCGCCCGCTTCGTCAAGGTCACCGGCAAGCTGCAGTCGGAATCCGATGTCATCCACATCGTCGCCGAAAAGATCGAGGATTTGACGCCCTGGTTGACGGTGCTGCTGGAAGAAATGACGCCGGCCGTGCCGGTCCGGCCGGATATCGCAGCACTCTCGGACAAGGCCGAGAGGGTCATGCCCAAGGGAAGGAATTTTCAGTAAGGCGCTTCGCGATTAGCCGAGACACCTATCGCTTCGTCATCCTGGGGCGAAGCAAGGAGCGAAGCGACGCGGCGCAGACCCCGGGATCCATGCCGTGACGCTAAGGCGTTGAAACGGTGCAGAATTCTGCTCCGCTGCATCTTTCGATCAAGGTCACGGCATGGATCCTAGGGTCTCCGCGACGCCGCTTCGCGGCTGCTCCGCCCTAGGATGACGAATGGAGGATCAGCGGCCAGCCTGCGCCGGCCCACTCGGCCGCGGCGGCGACAGCACATCTTCCGCCGAAATGCTCCGCGCCTCCGAGGGCAGCATGATCGGGATGCCGTCGCGCACGGGATAGGCGAGCTTGGCGATCCGCGAGATCAGCTCGCCGCGTTCCGGGTCCCAGGCCAGCGGCCCCTTGGTCAGCGGGCAGGCGAGCAGCTCCAGCAGCTTTGGATCGACATTGGCCGTCTTGCTGTCACGTCCGTCCGCAGCCATCGGATCCCCTTTCAGCCACCGGCTCAGCCTTTACTGCAAACTCGAACCAAAATCCTCATTCTCGCGCGCCAGCGCCATTTCGGTGATGGCGATCAGCGTTTCCGCGCGTGCCCTAAGGTCCGGCGCCTCCAGCAGCGCCTGTTTCTCGGCCGGCCCGTAGGGCGCCATCATCGACAGCGCGTTGACCAGCATGGCGTTTTCAGCGCGGCTGACGCTTTCCCAGTCGGCCTCGAGCTCATTGGCCTGCAGATAGGCGCGAAACGCTTTCAAGAGCGCCGGACGGTCGACCTCGCTCGCCGCTTGGTCTTCTCTAAGATCAGTAAGGAACGGCGCCAGCTTGCATTGCCGGAACGGCGTCTTCACCGCCAGCTCATGCGTGATGCGGAACCGGCACACACCCTGCAGCGAGATCAGGTAGCGGCCGTCGCCACTCTCGGCCATCGAGATGATACGTCCGGCGCAGCCGACATTGCACAGTTCCGGCTCGCCGTCGGCGCGCAGCGCGCCATTGAGGCTGGGCTGGATGATGCCGATCAGCCGCGACCCGGCGATTGCCTCATCCACCATCTGCAGATAGCGCAACTCGAAAATGTTGAGCGGCATGCGGCCGCCCGGCAAAAGCAGCGCGCCGGCAAGCGGAAACAACGGGATGGTCGACGGCAGATCCTTGCCGACCCGGTAATGTGCGTTTCCGACCTGCACCTTCACTCCTCCGATGGCTTCGGACGCCACCTCTATCGGCCTAATCTGGCGCGACGGCGGCCGACCGCAAGGCCCTAGAACCGTTCCGCCGGTTATTTCGCCGGCGAACGGCTATTCGTTGATGCATGATCTCTGGACAAAACGTTTCCCGTTTTGTCCGAGAAAACCGGTTCCCACTTTTCGCTGGCGCGGTCCTTCGGTTCGGGATCATGCACTAGGAAAACAACAGCGACGACAATTTGCGCCGTGCCGCCAGCGTCGCCTCTTCGGTCATCCCCCACGCCTCGAACAGCTTCAACAACTGCGCCCTGGCGCCGTCCTCGTTCCAGGTGCGGTCCGCCTTGATGATGGCCAGCAGATTGTCGGCCGCCGCATGGCGATCGCCGCGCGCATTCTGGACCATGGCGAGATCGAAACGCGCCTGATGGTCGCCGGGATTGGCGGCCAGGCGCTGCTCGAACTCGGCCGGATTGCCAAGCGCTGCCGCTTCCGCCGCCAGCGTCATCTTGGCGCGCAGTGCGGCAAGTGCGGGCGCATCTTTCTTGGCCTCCGGTGCTGTTGCCAGCAGCGCCTCGGCGCCTTGCGCGTCGCCGGCCTCGAACAAAAGCTCGCCCAGCCCGGCGATCGCCTCGATCGTCTCCGGCGCCTGCGCCAGTATGGCGTCATAGATATCGGCGGCGGTCTGTGCATCGCCCGCCGCATGCGCTTCGGCTGCCGCGGCCAGCGCTTCGGCGACCGGCGGCGCGCCATTGCCCTTGCCGCCGACCTTGGTGATGAATTCGCCGATCTGGCTCTCGGGGATGGCGCCCATGAAGCCGTCGACCGGCTGGCCGTCCTTGAAGGCGATGACCGCCGGGATCGACTGGATGCCGAGCTGGCCGGCGATCGAGGGATGGTCGTCGATGTTCATCTTGACCAGTTTGACCTTGCCGCCGGCGGCCTTGACCGCCTTTTCCAGCTGCGGCGTGAGTTGCTTGCAGGGCCCGCACCACGGCGCCCAGAAATCGACCAGCACCGGCTGTTTGCGCGATTCCTGGATGACGTCGGCCGCGAAGGCAGCCGTCGTCGTGTCCTTGATCAGGTCGCCACCAGCAGGGACGGCGCCGGCTGCGGCCTTGGCCGGCTCGGCGCCGCCATATTGCACGGACGTGGTGTACTGGCCGGAATTGCCGCCGAATTGGCCGCCAAACGGATTGTTGTTGTCGCTCATGTCGTCGCCCTTCCGGTCGCGCCCCTCGCCAGCGGAGCAGGCGCGACATCCATGCTAGAGGTCAGTTTTCGCCATCCATGTGGCGATCAAGCCGAGACTTTCAAGATAGCAGCATCGTGTCCGGTTGCCTCGACGAATCTGATGAGGTCGGCGGATGCGATCGAGGTCGTCGCCTCATTGGTCAGCGGATGTGCATTGATGACGTCATGCGCCATCAAATCCTGGTCGAGCACCACCTTGACCCGTCTTTCGGTGTCGTTGATCAGGCCGAACACGGTGACGGCGCCCGGAATGACGCCGAGCAGCTCCATCAGCATCTCTGGTCTGCCGAAGGAGACACGGCTGGCGGCGCCGATGATCGTGTGGATCTGCTTCAGGTCGACAGCCGCATCCTCGCCGACGCTGACCAGGAAGAAATTGTCCTTCTTGTCCTTGAGGAACAGGTTTTTCGTGTGGCCGCCCGAAATCTCGCCGCGCAGCGACTGCGAATCGGCGACCGTGTAGAGCGGCGGATGGCGCACGGTCGACACCGCTATGCCGAGGTCGGCAAGAAAGGCGAAAAGCTCGGCTTCGGTCTTCGGCATCGGTGGTCTTCCCTTATCTTGGCGCGGGGCAAAGCCGTTTACGGCCAATGATGCCGCCGAGACAAGACCGTCATGCGGGAAGTCAGCCACCAGCGTGGCCGACGAGGTTCGGCCAGGCAATTTGCCGCGACCAAAAAGCCCGTCATTTCCCTGTTGCAATCGCCGCGCTCTTCAGCCATATAGGCCCGGCTTGCGGCCCAAGGCCGTGTGAGCGGGTGTAGCTCAGGGGTAGAGCACAACCTTGCCAAGGTTGGGGTCGAGCGTTCGAATCGCTTCACCCGCTCCAAATCTTCTTTAGATTTGAAAAGCAAAAAGGGCCCGGGAAACCGGGCCTTTTTGCTGTCTGGCGCCGGGGAGCGCCAAGGGGGAGTTGCCTCGGCTCGCCACCTAGCGGGGCTGAACTCCGCATTTTGAGGAGCCCGCGCCGGCGACCTCCCGGGGCGATGCTCCGAGAGGAGCTGCACTGCGAAACATAACGTCAGCGGCAGCGGGTTAGCAGCATCATGCCGAAAAGGAATTGACAGGCACGCTCCAGCCTCTTGTCAGCGTCAGGCTCGCTTGGATCATTCAATATGTCACTAAGTACCTGCACATACGGCTTGAGATAATTGACCGTTAGCGGCCGCTCTGGCGGAAATCCGATATTAAACTTTGAGTTGCCCCCATTTGGCTTTTTCTGATCCTCGGTGACCTCGATCTTACAATTTCCGTCTGCAATTTCCTCAGAACCGCCGAGTTGCAGCTCGTGATAAACTTTTAATTTTGTGCCTGCCCCGTCGTATCCGGCGTGGCCGGTCAGCAGGCCAGGCCTCTCCGCCTTGTGGTTGTTTGCTCTGAAATAGTCATAATTGCCGGCGTTCAGGATGAGGTTTTTCGTGACATTCACATACCCGTCCGCGCTCGGAATTTCAGCGTTGAAGTTGTTGTCCTTAAAGATTTTAAGCTTAGCCATTTTCCTCCCTCCATTTAGCCAATCGGATTCGGATGTCCCGCCATAGCAATCAGGTCGGGCATAGAGAAATATCTCAAATTCGCGGATGGCAGCTCTGGTCGCCACGCCGGCTGAGAAAGAATTGAGTTTGCGCTTGATTCAATCGCGGCGTGAACTGTTTCCATCACGATGCGACTTCCCAGCGGACCCAGGTGGCACCCACCGCCGAAATGCTCTGCCTCTCTCAGGATGTAATACCAAAGGGGCGTTCGAGTTAGCAGCTTGGGGTGGTCGGCGAAGGCCTGCCGGATCGATGGGTCGTCCGTCGGAATTTGTTCCGGCAAAAGGTAGGCCAGGGGCGGCTGCTGCTTTGAAACCAATGCAGCGTTGGTCAATGAGACAGCATGTTGCGCAGTGGCGAGGCCCAGTTCATGGCCCGTTTTCATGGTCTCCTCAGCCAGTCCGAACACGTCCCCCGGAGCCGGGTTGCAGCACAATTCGTCGAACAGGCAGCTGGGCAAGCTTGCCAATGCAGGGGAGAGGCTGAGATCGATCTTGTTTGCCTTGATCGGTTCGACCGCCAGCGCATCATACGCGGTGCCAGAAAAGTCCAGCAACAGAAACCAGTTCGTGACCCAGTTTCTTAGCAGGCGGTGAGCTGATGAGTTCAATTTGTCGCCGGAATTTGCGTAGCTGGATTCCATAAATTCGGACAGTCGCGCCAACCCCTCGATCCGGTTCCACGGTCGGTATGCATCCCTGATCATGCTGTGGCCAAAACGTGCGACCGCTGCTCCAAATTCGATAGGAAGCCAATCTGGATTTTGAGACGACGCTCCGGCCTTAACGATGCAGCGGCCGTGTTGCATTACACTGCGAAAAGCGGATCGATCTACGATGCGGGGTAGATAGTCGTGCAAGACCGCAGATTGAAAATGCTGCAGCCAAATGCGACGAACGTTCTGCCACCACACTTTGTCGTAAGAACCCTTCTTGGCGGGGTCGTAGCCTTCTCGTTTCGCAACGGCATTGAAGAACTTTAACAAGGCCACGTGACACTGCGCCAACGGCAAGAAATCATCGTTGCGGTTGTCCATTATCAGCGGCTTGCCTTCCTCGGGCAGTCCGAAATCGACACGAGGCAGGTCTTCAGCCATGACCACGCTGCCTGACGTACAGCCTATCGGCAACGGTCCGGAGTCATGACAGCCGGCCCCCGGCATAACGGATGCGTCAATCGGGAGCACGCTGTCGAGGTCGAGAGCGGGTGTTCTATCGTTGGCGGGGTCCTTACCCGGTCCCATAAAACTGATGTCGTGGAAAATAAACTGGCCGAAATATGTGTACCCTGCCGGGATATCGCTATCATCCGACGAGGCATAGGGCTTGTGGGCAAGTGCCTCTCCAAGCGCCACCAGATCCTTTATGGACGGAAGCGTCTTGCCTTGATGCCGTCCGAAGATGTGCTTGTAGGCGGGCGTATTGGCTGCGCGGACCAACGCCAGGAATTCTTCGTGGCCAACGTCCTTTGGCGTCTTGCGACGCTCAAATAGCAAGATACGGTCGTTGGCGCTGACGAGATAAGCTTTTTGAGCATGGCGGGCCATAGTATTCCCCCCTGGCCGTATTTTAGTATGAGCTTATCAAACGATCGGCACAAGTCAGCAGTTTCTAATTTGTCTCATCGGGCTCAAAAGCCTGCGAGTATTGGAACGGAGTCGATGACGGCGTAGCGCTGGCTGATGGATCAAGAGAGCTTTTGCGTGTGCACATCTACCTGGCATAGCCGTGCCAGCTCGCGCCGATCCTCGTCCCGCTTGATCGGGAAGGCGCCTAGAAACCAGTCCAGGATGTCCTTCAGCGTCGGCGCTGCAGGCCCTGCCCAGGCTGCAGCAATGGACGTGTGCAACTGCATCAGCGCCGCACGAGCTTCATCCGTCCTGCCCAACTTGCGCAGGGCGGCAGTTTTCCAACCGGCGGTGTCGACGATTGCGTTCTTGGACCGATCGGCCGCCGCGATTGCGCCTTCGAAATCTCCGGCAAAATAGCGGATTACCGCGATGTGCGACCACTGATAGTCCAAAAACATGGTTGTCAGATCCATCGCGCGCTCCAGCAGACGCGACGCAGAATCGACGCGGCCCATGAACGCCATGCCCAACGCAGCCGACACCAGTGTCTTGGGACTGTTGGGGTTGAGTTCGGCGGCCAGTTCGTAGTGCACTTCCGACTGTTCGAAGTGTCGGGTCATGGCTGTCGACCAGGCGACGACCAAATGATTGCGTGCATCCAGGGGATCGAGCGCCACGGCGCGTTGAGCCAGCTCGGCAGCCCTCTCCGTTATGGCAGGATCGGCAGCAATCCCCGGCCGGATGAATTGTCGCGAATTATGGATGCTGGCCAAACTGGCGTAGGCAGGAGCGAAGTTCGGGTCGGCAGCGATCGCGCCTTCGAACAGCCGTTGCGCCTCGTCTTCGGCATCTGGCGTCCAGCGAGTGAGCAAGTCCTCGCCGCGCAACCAGGCATCATAGGTATTGAGATTATCCGGGAGGCCCCTGACCTGACGCGACAGCCTGTCATGCGACAGGTAAACCTCTAAGGTGGAAGCAATCTTTCCGACCAGCTGCCTCTGCAAAGCGAGCCAGTTTCCAAGCGAAAATCGAAACGAATCGCTCCAAATGACCTGGTTCGTGTTGGCATCGCTTACCGAGACGATCAACTGCATGTCGTCCTGGTTGTCCACGCATTGGGCCGCCAGCAGATAGTCCGTGTCGGGACTTTCGATTGCAGCATCTTTCAACTCGATGACTGTGAACTCCCGGAACTTGGACAGATTGGCGATCAGTTCGGAGCGGAATCCCCAGACCAGAAGAGAGATTTTCTTTGTTCGAGCCTCAAATTTTGCGACCGCAAGCGTTGGCGCCGGCCCGCTCGGCCGGGGTGGTTTCTTTCTGTTGAACAACAACGGCTCCGGACCCTTGAGGGCCTCGGCCAAAGCCGTCGTTTCCGTGCTCGGCAGCAACTGATAACGTTCGCGCAGAAGATCGCGCAGATTTTCGTAGACGCGCATTGCGGCGGCGACATTCTGCAGTTCCGCATGGTGGCGGATGAGACAGCGCGCAGCGCGCTCATGGCTGGGCTCGAGCACCAAGAGGGCATTTGCCGCCCTGCGCATTGCAGGCTCGGATATCTCGAAGCGTTCCAGCATGGCCTCCAGGGCTTCCAATGCGTGGTCACGCCAGTTGTGCCTGGTGACGCTCAGCCACGCGCTGAACAGGTCGCTGGTGTCTTCCAGGCCAAACAGGATCGCGTCGGACCAATCCGATCGTCGAAGCAGCAGGTCGTCGATCTTGCCCTCTCCAAGATCCTTCAACATGCGAACGACATCGACGGTTATGCGCGAAGGGCTCAACCCGATAAGGTTTCCGCGCCTGAGAATGCCTGCCGCCGAGTTGCCCGCAATCGATCTTTCGGCGGTCTGCAGGCAGTTCGCCATCGCACGCCGGGCGGCTACCGGGCTTCGTTCTGGCCAGATCAGGGTCGCCACCCGGTCGTGCACCTCCTGAAAATTACTGGACAGTGCGAGATATCCGATCAGGGCCTGCGCTTTCAGGGAACGCAATGCGATTGCTTCGCCATCTTCCCTGTAAAGGCCAAGTCCATCGATGACCGAAATCAGTCGCTGATGGCCGTTGTCCGGGACATCGGCGAGGTTGGAGGCAACCACGTTGTAGAGCGTCAGCGGCTCAGGCATGTTCTTTAGGGCGGGCCGACCGGCGAACCGAAAACGCCATCGCCCGGTGTTGCGGGCCGCCCAATAGACGTCCTGGGTCACACACACACCGCCTGACTCGGCCATAGCCTGCACCCGGGAAGCCACATTTATCGCATGGCCGAACACGTCGCCGTCACGGCGATGAACCTCTCCAATATGCAATCCGATCCGGAATCGACTGTAAAACGCTCGCCTGTCCAGGAGGTCAGCCAGGCTGTCCTGCATGAAAATGGCGTAGTCGATGGCGTTCGATACACCGTCGAACAGTATCAGGACCCCGTCGCCTGTCGTCTTGATGAACTCGGCGCCGAATTCCTCGCAATGGGTCTGGAAGAGCTGGAAACATTGCGAAACGAGATCCAGTGTTCCAAGTTCGTCGGCCGCGGTTAGCCGGCTATACTGGGCCAGGTCCGCAAACAGGATTGACTTGAGGGTCGCTCGCTCCGATCTCGCTTCCATAGTCGCCGCCGATGCCCCATCGATTATGGTATTGTGCTCCCCAATGCAGGCTTAGTCGACGGCACAATGAACTGATGGCAAATGCTTTCATGAACGGCTTTAGCAAACTCGCCAGGGTCGGCGAATTGTTCGACGTAATTGACCTGCCCGTGATGGATGTTCCGGCTCATTTCGCCATCGCAATCCCCAGGGATGCTCTGTTGCAGATGCCGGCAGCGCCGCGCGCAGCAAGGCCCGAAACGGGGAGGCTGGCGAGCGGCCGAGGATTGACCATCGACGATTGCCGGGCGAGTTGCCTTGGCGAGGCAGCCGAACTTTTCAGTTGCTGCGCGTGGGGTGACGAGCCGTTGATCACCGCGACGGTCGGCGAGATCGGATCGGCGGCAATCTCTCCTGAAAGCCTGAACGGCTTCAGTCCCGATCAACTCGCCGCCCGCGCTGCGTGGAACAAGGAAAACACCGGCTTCGATTGGCGGCCGCCGATCAGGGATGAATCCGCCCCGCTGAGCTGGCTGCGGGTTGAAGACGCATTTGGAGGGGATGGCGCGTTCATACCAGCAGACTTTGCTTTCATAGGACGCAAAGAGGCTGGCGAGGAGGGCGCGGTCGCCATCGGCGATAGCAACGGGTGCGCTGCAGGACCGAGTGCGGATGCAGCGAAACTGGCGGCCATCTTGGAGCTGGTCGAGAGGGATGCGACGGGTCGGTGGTGGTATGGAAGAAGGCAGCGCCGGACAATCGATCCGTCCTGTCTCTCGGGCATCGACCCGCTTGTCGACTGGGTGTGGGCTCGCGAGCGTCGAACCCGGCTCTTCGACATTACCTCGGACATCGACGTCCCGGTGATTGCCGCTGCTTCTGCCGAACAGGACGGCAGCGACGTCTCGGTAGGCTTTGCCGCGGGCAAAAGCTTGCAGTCTGCCGCGACAGCCGCCTTGACCGAGATGCTTCAAATGGAGATTTCGCTCGGGGCTTCACGAGCGCTTGGCGACAAAGCTGGCACGTGGTCGCGATGGCGAGAGAAAGCCTCGATGAAGACGCGGCCGCTGGATATGGCGCTGATCCAACACGTCGCGCCAAATCTATCTCATCGCGCGGTTGAACGTGACCTGCCGGGCGTGCTCGACGCCTTGGCGCGGAGAGGAACCGATTTGTGGTTTGCCGACATGACCCGCGCGGAAATCGGCATTCCCGTGTTTCGCGCCGTATCTACCCGGCTCTGTCATTACAAACCACGGTTCGGACGCGCACGACTCCTTGCGCCCGACGCCCGCGATCTAAGCTTCGACCCCAGTTCGCCCGCGGACCAGCCGCTGCTTTTGGTTTAGTCTCGGCAGCATATCGGGGGCCTCCACGTCGCCCTGTTTTGGGCGGCGTCATGGCATTCAGGTCCTTGTTTCGTCAGTTGCTTCTTGCTGGTCGTAGCCATTTGCTCCCCCGTGCGTTCGGGTTTAAGGAGTGAATCGTCCACCGGGTTTCCGAGGGAAGCCGCAAGCGCGGTTTTCCCGGGAAAAGCGCGTAGCGCTTTCCCTTCGGAATTGCGTAAAAACAAAAAGATAGAACCAGACGCGGGTAAGACGGCGTGGCGCATAATCCCTCCAGTTCGGCGAACGGCGGCACCGCTGACGAAGCACGCGCGTGGCTCGCGCTGCAGAACGCCTCGTCGGATTGCGGCTCAGGCTTGCGCTCGATCGACCCGCAGCCCCTGCGCGCGCTCCCGGCAGGACGCAAGTGGGCGGATGAGACCGCCAGGGTGATCGTCGACGGCCTTATGGCGGGAAGCCTGTCGGCGCCGGCGCAATTGGCTGCCGGATGGGACAGGTTCGGCGCCGCCATTACCCGGTTGATCGTCGAGCTGGGCAAGATCTGGGACAATCCCGGCGCGGCTCGCCGCATCCAGTATCAGCTGGAGCAAATGCTTCTCGACGCCGACGATCTTGCCGCGCCGCGCATTCTGGCGCGAACGCTTGGAATTCGCGTCGACGCCCGCAATCCGGCCGCAACCGAACTGCCTGAGGGCGTCGATCAGATCTACGCCCATCTGATGATCGATGGCCAGGTCGAAGCCGTGGCACAGTTCGGCGTGCTCGGGACTGTGACGAGGGATCATTGGATTGAATTGATCCAGACTATCGTTCCCGCCGGGCGGCTTGGCGCTGCAGCCGAGGCATCGTTGCCCATGGCGGAAGGCCGGTCCGATCCGGACAGTCACTTCGGCAAACTCGCGCAATTGGCGGCGGAAGCGCAGGAACTGGTTCGCTCGAGCGCCGAACCTGCACCACCTCCTTCAGCGCCGCGCCGGGCACGGACCGCGGACAGGAATGATCGCACCGCGTTCTGGAACAGCTATTTCGCGACCGAGGACCCCTGGAACTACACTTCGCTCTATGAGCAGGAAAAATACCTGCGGCAGCTCGAGATCCTGCCTGCCGGTCCCATCGGCCGGGCGCTTGAGCTGGCCTGTGCGGAGGGCCATTTCACGCGGCAGCTGGCGCCGCGCGTGGGCCATCTGACCGCAACCGACATCTCCGCAATAGCCATCGAGCGGGCCCGTGCGCGATGCAGCGATCAGCCGAACATCACGTTCGGCGTCCTCGATTTCGCTGCCGACTCGCTGCCGGGCGGGATGGATCTGATCTTCTGTTCGGAGGTGCTCTACTATCTCGACGATCTCGCCGAGTTGCGGCGCATCGCCAAGAAATTCGCTGCGGCGTTGGCGCCTGGCGGCAGTTTCATCAGCGCACACGCATTCGTGCTGCGTGACAATGTCGAAAAGACGGGCTTCGACTGGAACACATTCGGTGCCCAGGCGATCTGCGAGACGCTGGCAGCGACCGAAGGCCTCGTGCTCGAGCAATCGATCCAGACCGAGCTCTACCGCATAGACCGCTTCCGCCGCCTGTCGCCGGACGAAGTGGCGACGGAACCGGTGATCGATCACGTGCCGATCCGCGCGCCCATCGACATCGGGGTGGCGCGAAATATCGTCTGGGGCGGGGCGCGGGCCTTGCGCCGCGATGTCGCGCGCAGCGAGCGGCGCCAGCGTATCCCTGTCCTCATGTATCACGGCGTCGCCGATGAAGGTCCGGCCGCGCTCGCCCGGTTTCGACTGACGCCCGCCGCATTCGCCAGCCAGATGGCATGGCTGCGCGCCAATGGCTTTCACGCGATCGGATCCGAGCAGCTGGAAGGGTTCATCGCCAACCGTCAGCCTTTCGCTGGCCGGCCGGTGTTCATCACGTTCGACGACGGCTTCCAGAACTTCGCCGACCATGCCTGGCCGATCTTGCGCGCCAACGACCTGACCGCGGAAGTGTTCCTGGTGACGGACCTGGTGGGGGAAACGGCGCGATGGGACGCCTACAACGGTCCGCCGGCACCGCTTATGGACGCCGGGACGGTGCGACGCCTCGCCACCGAAGGCGCGTTCTTCGGCAGCCATATGGCGACGCATCGCGCCATCGATGGTCTGTCGAGCGCTGACCTGGCCGCCGAACTCTTGCGCTCTCGCATGTTCATCGAACGGTGGACCGGTCGGCCAACCGCCGCGTTCGCGGCACCCTTTTCGGTCACCGACCGACGGCTCGGCCGGCTGGCAAGGGAGTGCGGCTATCGAGTGGGGTTCGGTCGCAAACACGGTCCGGCGGACCTCGATAGCGATCTCATCGACCTTCCGCGCATCGAGATTCGCGGCGACCGCACGCTCGATGACTTTGTTGCCACTGTCGAGGCCGTGCTCGATGAAGGCTGAACGTGTCAGTTCATTATTGGGCGACTTGCGACACGGCTGACATCAGCTCCTTCGGGTTTGGCGCGCCAAACATGTATCGCCCACCCTCTGGAACCTCGGTGAAGCTCCAGCGGACGATCCCCTGCCGGTCCAGCAGGAACTGACCGACGAGTTGTCCGTGTCCCGTTGCCATCATCTGCTCGTCGGCTTCGGTCAGTTCGTAAGGGTCCTTCTTGTCGAGAATTGCGGCGGCTGCCATAGGATCCATAGGACCGGGCAATTCGCCAGGTATGTCGACCCGCAGATCCTGTGCCGCTGCCATCGCGACCTTGTATGGCCAGTTCGTCTCGTTCTCGGTGAATTCGAGATTGGGCAGCCCAAAAGCACGATGTGAAGCGCGTTCCGGGTCCGAGGCCGCAAGCAGGTTCGGCATCGGATGGTAGCGGAAATAGAGGCGCGCCCGTTCGATCGGCGTGTTGACCACGGTCAGGCTCTCCACGCCCCTTTCGCGCAGCTCCGGATCGAGCCGCGCCTGGGCGGCGATGTGGCGCCGGCAAAATGCACAATGCAGACCTCGAAACAGGCCGACCAGCACCGGCTTTTGGCCGCGAAAGTCGTCAAGCGCGATCTTGCCTTCCTGGGTAATGGCGTCGAGGATTACGTTCGGCGCACGGTCGCCCGGCTGAAGCGGCAACAAGTCAACACGCGCGGACATTTCAACCTCCCACCCCGGCTAGTCGAGAAACGGCAGCACCACAAGCCCTTCCGGGTCGAGCCCGTGCTGGGCGCATATGCCCTGCGCCAGGGAAAAGTAGCGTTCGGCCTCGGCCAGATTGTCGAGGTCGAGATTAAGCGTTGCGAGGCCATCATAGCACGGAAACAGCAGTTGCGGCTCGCCCGTTTCGCGGGCTACGTCCAGCGCTTCGTGGAACAGGCCGACCGCCAGTTCCGGACGGCCGTTGCACTGGTGGATCTGGCCAAGCACGATCAACGGCACCGCCAGGTGCTCGCGCTGGTCGAGCGCCCGGTCGATCTCGATGGCCTTCTCGGCGGCAGGCACGCCCTCCGTTGGACACCGATCCGTGAAGGTACAACAAGCCACCGCCAGATTGGCAAGCAGGCGCGCCTGGAAACCCAAATCGCCAATACGGCGCGCCACTTCAAGACCGCGCCGGCAAACCTGCATCGCCCGGGCCGGATCGATGGTCGTGTAAAGCACGCCGAGATTGGCGTAGCCGCGGCAGGCCGCGCCCAGCAGGCCGGCGGCTTCGGCCAGTTCAATGCTGCGCTCAACCTCCCGCACGGCTTCATGGTTTCGGCCAAGGCGAGCCAGTGCAACGGCCTTGGTATTGAGTGCCTCGGAGGTCACAACAGTGGCATCCTCGGAGACAGCTGTCAGAGTGCGCAGGCAATCCAGCGCCGCGTCCGCCCATTGTGCCGCGCGTGCATGATCTCCGCTGCGGAACGCCTGTCGGCCACGCTCCTGCCACAGATGCGCCTGCTCGATCGGGGCATCCGCTCCATCGAGGAGCGCTGCCGCTTCAACATAGCGGGATTCTGCGTCGTCCCGCTTGCCCACGTCCCAGAGCAGCCGGCCGATCTTGCGCAAAACGCGCGCCGAGGCGACACGATCGGCTGACTGGCGGTAGGCCTGCAACACCGTCTCGTAGTGGCGGTGCGCGATCTCGCGGCGGCCTGCCGAGCCGCTCAAATCGGCAATGTGCTCCGCAATTGCCAGTTTGAGCGGTGTTTGCCCGATCGCGCCCAACGCAGCCAGTGCCCGCTCGTAGAAACGAAGGGCGTCGTCATTGGCGTATATCATGCGCGCGCGATCACCCGCCGCCTGCAGATAATGCGCACCCTTCTCCCGCTCGGCGCTCTGCGCGAAATGATGGCCGAGCACGGCCAAATCCTCGAACCGTTCCGGCCTGTCGCCGCACAGCTTCTCCAGGGCAGCACCGACCCGGCCGTGGATGTCGGTCCGGCGTTGCAGGAGCAGGTTCTGGTAGATCACGTCCTGCAGCAATGTTTGCGTAAAGCGGTAGCTTTGCGACGAGACCGAGCCCGATCCGGCAACTTCCTCGATGATTTCAGCATCGCAAAGCAGCTCGCAGCCAGCGTCCAGCCGGCCGGGGTCGGCCGTCACGGTCTTCAGCAGCGTGGCATCGAAGCGCGGGCCGATGACCGCGGCTTCCTGGGCCAGCCGGCGCACCTCTTGCGGCAGGCGGTCGACGCGAGCGAGCAGCATGGCCTGGATCGTGGCGGGGATGCCGGTTGCGCCTTCGCCTGCCACGGTCCGCCATTGCTGGCCCTCGCGCACCAGCACACCGCGATCGATAAGGCCGCGAACGATCTCCTCGATAAAAAGCGGGTTGCCGCCCGCGCGCTCGAGGATCTGGTCGAGAAGCCCTCCCGCGGCGTTTACCCAGCTCTCGCCGAAAAGCGCCGCCACCAGGCTGCGTCCGTCATCGCTGTTGAGCGGCGAAAGCCGAAGCGCCGTGTGGCTGACCCGACTTGAGTCGAGCTGGTCGTTGTCCGGCGCCGGACGATGCGTGACCAGCAGCATCAGCCGCGTGCGCTCCAGCCTGTCCATGACGAAACGCAGTGCTTCGAGCGACACGGCGTCGGCCCAGTGCAGGTCTTCCACGACAATCAGCAGCGGCGACAATGCAAGCCGCCGTTCGATGATTGTGCGGACTGCGTAGAGAATTTGCCGCCGCAGCTGCTCGGGCTCGACATGCTGCAAGGTGGCATCGGGGTCGCCAAGGCCAAGCACATGGTAGAGCAAAGGCATCAGCCGCTTCGCCTCCTCGCCCTGCAGGCCGAGACCGGCAAGCAAGGCTGCGAGCTTGCCCCGCATTTCGTCGCCATTGTCGCTTTGCATCATCCCGGCGGCGCTGCGAACCACTGCGCCCAGAGCGCCGAATGATTGTTCGCCCAGTGGTGAGCACGTGGCCTGCCGCACCGCGACATTGCGAAAACGATCGTCATCGCCGACACGGGCGACGAACTCCTTCACCAGCCGCGATTTGCCGATACCGGCTTCGCCGACGAGGCGGACAAGCTGGGCCGAGCCGCCGCACGCCTGGTCAAGGCTCGCCAGCATTCTGCCTAACTCCACATCCCGGCCTATTATCGGCGCATTGAGGCCGAGCGCCTCGAGCCCACGTGCTGCCCGCGGCGCGGCAAGCGGTGCATCCAGTCGATGGACGAGCACGCTGCCGGCCTTGCCGCGAAGCACGACATCGCCCAGCGAGTCGTAAGAGAAGGCATGCCGGGTCAGCCTGTGCGTGAGCTCGCCCACCAGCACCTCACCCGGGGCGGCCAGCGATTGCAGGCGTTGCGCCGTGTTCACCGTGTCGCCGGTCACCGAATAGGATTTGGCGGTGCCGATGCCCAATCCGCCGGTAACGACCGGACCCGTGTTTATGCCGATATGGAGCAACAGAGGCGAACCGGAATGGGCGGTGCTTTCACCGAGCCGCGCCGTCCGGGCGATCATGTCGAGCGCGGCGCGAAGCGCACGTTCCGGATCGTCCTCATGCGCGACCGGCGCACCGAACAAGGCGAGCAGCGCATCGCCGATGAATTTGTCGACGAAACCACCAAAGTTTCGCACGGCCGCCGTCAATTCCTTGAACAGCTCGTTTTGCAGCGCTTGCATGACCTCGGGGTCGAGCTGCTCGCTGAGTGTCGTAAAGCCGCAGAGGTCGGCGAACAGCACCGTTACCGTCCGTCGATCGGCGTCGGAGACGGGAAGCGGCCCGTCTTCGCTTTCGATGTTCGGCGACGGAGCTGGAGGAGGCGGCATAATGGTCCGGCTTGGTGCCGGATCAGGCAGTTCGGCGGCCTTTGCGGACGCACCGACGCTTGCCCCGCATTTCGGACAGAACTTGAAATCAGGTGCGCAGGCGTAGCCGCAGCTGGCGCATGGCACGGGCTGGCGCCGGCCACACTTCGGACAGAAGGCGAAACCGCCCTCGATCTCGAAACCGCAGCCCGAGCAGTCCATGGACACCTCACTTGGGCTGTGATGGCGCGATCTCGCTACGCTCTTCACGGCCACGACATGCACAAGGATGAACCGATAGCCGTCAACCGGCAAGCGGCGGCGAAAATGGGCGTCCGTGCGGGTTCGGCGGCCGAGCGCCGCCAATACGGGCGGTTAGCCGTCGTTTGCAAAAAATCCCTCCTCCCTTTGTCTTCCTGCTATCTTGGAGATGAGGAGCGGAGCCATGAGCGAGAACCGTAAGCTGGCCGCAATCCTGGCTGCAGACGTGGTCGGATACAGCCGGCTCGCGAGTGCGGACGAAGACCGTACCTTGGCGAGGTTGCGGGCACTGCGCAGCGACCTGATCGATCCGACCATCGCAGTGCACAACGGGCGGGTAATCAAGCGCACCGGCGATGGGGCGCTGGTTGAGTTTCGCAGTGTGGTCGATGCCGTGCGCTGCGCCGTTGAGGTTCAGAACGGCATGGCTGAGCGCAATGCGGGCGTGCCGCAGGACCGCCGCATCGAGTTCAGGATCGGCATCCATCTGGGCGATGTGGTCGAAGAAAGCGACGGCGACCTGATGGGCGACGGCGTCAACATCGCCTCGCGTCTGGAGGGCGTCGCGGCGCCCGGCGCCATCTGCCTGTCGGAGGACGCTTATCGCCAGGTCAAGGCGAGGCTCGACCTCTCGGTCAGCGATCTCGGCAGCACACAGCTCAAGAACATCGCCGAGCCGATCCGGGTCTATTCGCTGCAAGTCGGCAGCGCCGGGACCAAGGCGGCAGCGACGCCGGAAACCGCAGCCAGCCGGCCGGCCGCGGCAACGCCGCCGAAGCTGTCGATCGCCGTGCTGCCGTTCGCCAACATGAGTGGTGACGCCGAACAGGACTACTTCGCCGACGGCATCTCCGAAGACATCATCACGGCGCTGTCCAAACTGTCGCAGCTCTTCGTCATCGCACGCAATTCGTCGTTCACCTTCAAGGGCCAGAACGTCCATGTGCAGGACGTCGGCGCGAAGCTCGGCGTGCGCTATGTGCTTGAAGGCAGCGTGCGCAAGTCGGGCAACAGGGTGCGAATCACCGCGCAGCTCATCGATGCAAGCTCGGGCGGCCATCTGTGGGCCGAGCGGTTCGATCGTGACCTGACCGACATATTCGCCGTGCAGGACGACGTGACGCAGCAGATCGTCGGTGCGCTGGCGCTCAACCTGACTGATGGCGCCCGTCTGCGGCTGACGCCGGAGCCCCCGCGCAGCACAGAGGCGTATGACTGTTTCCTGCGCGGCCGGGAGCTGTGGCATCGGCTGACGAAGGAGACGAACACCGCGGCCCGCGACCTCTTGCAGCGTGCCATTGAGCTGGACCCGAACTTTGCCTCTGCCTACGCCTTCCTTGCCCTCACGCACGGCATCGACTACCTCAACAGGTGGGGTGCCTCACCGCCGGGATCGATGGCGCAGGCCGAAGAAGCCGCAACGCGAGCGGTAGCGCTGGATGACAACGATCCCTGGGCGCACTGGGCGCTGGCGATAGCCAAGCTGTACACACGACGGCACGATGAGGCCGTTGGCGAAGTCGAGCGCGCGCTGGTCCTCAATCCGAACTTCGCCGAAGCGCATGTCTGCCGCGGCGAGGTGCTGTATTATTCGGGCAGACCTGAGGAGGCCCTTGAGAGCTTCGCCCGGGGAAAGACCTTGAACCCGTACTTTCCGGATGTGGTTCTGCACTTCCAGGCTTTGGCGTTGTTTCAACTGGGACGGTACGACGAGGCCGTTGACCTCTTGCTGCAACGGCTGGCTCGCAACGCTACCACCGACGTTTCGCGTGCGCTGCTGGCCGCCAGCTACGGCCAACTGGACCGTTTGGAGGAGGCCCGCGCGGCATGGCAGGAGGTACTTCGCGTCAATCCCGATTTTTCGCTGGAATACCGTCGCAAAGTCTTGCCTTACAAGAACCCTGCCGATTTCGAACTCTTGGTCGACGGCCTCCGCAAGGCCGGTGTGGTGCAATGATCGGCTAGAGCAATTCCAGGAAAAGTGTGAGCGGTTTTCCCGGGAAAAGCGCGTAGCGCTTTCCCTTGGGAATTGCGTCAAAAAAAGAGATCGCCTGCTCAGAGGCCAAAGGCCCGGCCGATCTTGCGCCATCGGGCGTTTTCGCGAACCAGTTTCAGGTCCTCGGTCGTCTCGGCAAATGTCCGCAACCGGTATTGCCGCAGCAGTTCCGGGAAGAGCGCCCCTTCCGGCAGGCCGGCAAGCTGCTCGCGGACCGAGATCTGTTCATCGATGACCCGCATGCCCCAGGCGTTTTCCCGAACCGCAAGCTCAGCAGCCAGATCGCGCTCCTCCGGAGCATTTTCATCCAGCGCATTGAGCAGGATCTGATGGAAAAGCGCGACATAGCCAATCTGTCTCAGGCCACCCACGACCCGCACCCGCGGCAATATGGCGAGCACAAGGAACATCAGGAACAAGTTCGGCAAAAGCACGCCGTCCAGCAGCGCCTGCCTGAGATGCTGCCGCTCGAACGGGATGGAAAGACCGTGCGGCCGATCAGGCTCGATCAGCTGCCCGTTCTCAAGGACGAGCTTGCGCGCGCGCTGTTCGCGGATGCCCCAGAAATAGGCCGTGGCATTGGGCAGGAATTTGCCGAATAGGCCTGATGCGGCCTCGTGCAGGGCATGGTCGAGACGCTGGCGCCTTGCGGGCTCCAAGAGCAGCCTGGAAAGCAGGCTGCCGTCATCGTCCAGATGCCGCGCCATGGCGGCAGCGGCGAGCCGATCGTCGATGAAGACCGGCCGGGCCGTACCCGAACGATCCCAATCGGCGACCAGATCCTCGTTGAGTTCCGTCAGCGCATCGGCGGCGGTTGCAAACACCTTGTCCTGGCTGGCGAGCAGTGTACCCAGCCAGCTTCTGGCATCCGTCTCATCGCCCACCGCTTGAAGCGCTTGGCTGTTGAGGGAGACGGGACCGGCCGCGCAGACGCTTTTGCGGCACAGTTTGTGGCGCCCCATGCCAAACAAATTGACCTTGTCGTCGCCGACATCGAGCCATCCCGGCCCCTCCTGGCCGACGGTTTCCATGGTCATCGTCGTTCCCATGAAGCCGACGAAGGCCGACAGCCCGTTTTCGACGGCGCCGAGCCAGGCAAGCAGGAGGGCATCAAAGGTGATCCGGTCCATCAGCAGCAGGCAGTGCAGGCCGGACTGGATCACCGATCTGTGCTCGAATTCGTCGAGCGCCTTGCCGATCTCTTCGGGCTGCATGATTGCGCCAAGGCGCTGCTGCAGGACGTCGCGCAGGATCGAGCGGGCAGCGATCGCCGGCCCCGATGCAGGCCTTGCCACCGGCCGCCACAGATGGCGGGCATAGGCGGAAACCGGTGCATTCCAGTTCTGCTCGATGTCCCGCACGACTTCCGGGCAGAGCAGCGACAGCACGGCCAGAGTTTCCGCCGGAGGCGCAGAGGCTGGGGCAAAGACGGCTGTCATCAGAAACGCAGCCGCGCCATGCTCAGGAGGTCGTGGTACTGCCCGTCGGTAAAACCGGCCTTCACGTGCCGGCCTTCAACCTCGAAGCCGTGGCTGGTGTAGAGGCGAATGGCCGGTTCGTTGTCGGCATAAACGGTCAATTCGACCCGCTTCAGCGCGCGCCAATTGTCGGCCACGTCAAGCAGTGCACCAAGTATCGCAGAGCCGATCCCCTTGCCGACAAAGCCATCGTCAAGGCCGATGTTGATCTCGCCTATATGCGAACGGCGCGGCGAACCCTGCACGACCAGGCTGCCATGGCCGACGACCTTGCCGTCCAGCTCGGCAACGATCCAGGTGGTTTCCGGGCCGGATTTGGCGATGCGCCGCTCCACCTGCTCCACCATCTCGAACGGCATCCTGAGCGTGCCCCAGCGAAAGCCCGGCATGTTGAAGATAGCGCAAAGCGCCTCGGCATCGCTTGGCCGGACGGCGCGGAGCTGCGGCTGGATTTTCTCTAGGGAGGTCGTGCTGGTCATGGCGTCTCTGGCGAATGCAATCGGCCCGGCACGATGCACCGGACGTCACCTGAAAATCCAGCCGTCTTTGCAGCCTAGGATGCCGATTGCGCGCTGAAATGGCGGGAGGCGGCGGTGAGTTTGAAGGCACCGCTGATGCCGATCCAGCCGAAAAGGGCGAGCCAGCACAATGTCTTCGTCGCCGCCCAGTCGATCTTGTGCACTTGGGCGTCGGTGATCACGAGGCCAAGTATGGCAAGCAGGCCAACCAGGAACTGCGCCAGGCCGAGCACCAGCAGCTCCTCGCGCGGCGCGCTCTTCCAGACGAGATAGGTGCCGCCTGCGCCGGCGAGGAAGATGGCGCTGTAGACCTGGGCGTGGAAGGGATCGACCGGCCACGGCCAAGTGCTGCTGACCACCAGGGGGAACAGCAACATGCCGACTCCATAGAGCCCGAGGATCGCCGTTTCCGCCGCCATGTAGCCGCGCCATGCGGGGTTCAGGGTCACACCTCTTGCGGAAGGACGGCCCCTGGCGCGCCACAGGAACAGCCCGGATACCGCGGCCGAGGCAAGATAGACCAGGAACCAGAGCCAGGCCGCTTTGCGCCCGAAGTTGAAATAGCCGAGATTGATCAACGAGACCGCCGACACGACGACGGTGAAGATGAAGGCCATGACGAGCACCAGCCGGCCAGGCGACCAGCGATTCCAGAACAAGAGCGCCGCCATCACCGCCATTTCGGCGGTGTAGAAGCCGCCGAGGAAGCGGGCACTGAACGGCGTGACAGGCCACGGCCAGCGCGGCTTGACCAGTGCCGGCGCGAAAAACAGGCCGGCGCCTACGATCAGGACGATGATAACCCCTGCGGAGAAAAGGCGCAGAGCCGCCGGAAATGGCGGGTTGTCGGATGTCGGCATGGGAGAACGCCCCAAAGATGAATGCCCAATGTACCATCATAGGGCCGCTTGCGGCCGCTGAAAATCGGTGGACGGAAACTGGACTGTCACCAGTCTCCTCTATTCGAATGGCCGTACGGCCCTTTTCGACGTAAAATGGCGGACTCGGGCCAAGGAACGGTCCGGTCAACCCGCCTCGGGTGGCGCATTTTCCGGAGCCTGCACGATGAACGAAGCTCAGGATCTGTTTTCGCTTCTGCGGCAATCGACCGATGTCGATCCGCGGGCAATCGACGCGATCCGGCAAACCATCGCCGAGGGCAAGGACCGCGAACTTTGCCGCATCAACGCGCTGGCCTTCGCCAGCAAGCATGGCCTCGATGAGGAGCGCGCCATCAGCGCCTTTCTCCATGCGGCGCGGTTGGGCATCTTCGACATTTCCTGGAATGTCCTGTGTCCCGGCTGTGGCGGCGTGCTCGACACCAACGCCACGCTGAAAACCATGCAGAGGGACGAATACACCTGCGCGCTGTGCTCCCAGGACTATTCGCCGACCCTCGACGAGATGGTCGAGGTGACATTCACCATCAGCCCCCGCATACGCAGGATTGCCGCCCACAATCCACACGAACTGCCGTTGGTGGAATATTACCGGCAGATCTACTGGGGGTCCGGCGCCGATCTTCCGGAAGACGATCTGGCCAAACAGATAGAATCGTTCTCGCTGGAGGATCTCGAGCTTGCGCCCGGTGAAAAGGCGGTTCTGCACATACAGCTTCCGTCCCAATTCATCATCGTCTTCGAGGCGGTCACCCATTCGGCGCAGTTCATCGACGTGAAGGGGGAGCCGGTGACAGAGCGACGAAGCCTGTCTCTGGTCTTCGACCGCGACCATGTTCAGAACCAGACGCTGGAGATGCAACCGGGCCCGTTGCGCATTTCGCTGGAAAACAGGACCGACACCCGCGTGCTTCCGGCGGTCTTCATCGCCGGCCATGCATTGCATGATTTCCTGGGCAAGCGCCGGCCCTTCCTGACCGCCAAGCGCCTGCTCACCAACCAGACGTTCCGCGATCTCTATCGAACCGACACACTCGACATCAACCAGCGCCTCAAGATCACCAGCCTGACCTTCCTGTTCACCGATTTGCGCGGATCGACCGAGCTTTACGAGCGGGTGGGCGATCTTTCAGCCTTCGATCTCGTGCGCGAACACTTCCAGGTGCTGCACGAGATCGTCGCGGCCGAAGCAGGCGCGGTGGTGAAGACGATCGGCGATGCGGTGATGGCGACCTTCGCGACGCCAGATCGGGCGATTGCCGCGGCCCTCAGGATGCGCGATGCCATGCGTGCGCTCAATGACAAGAGTGGGCGCGAAGACCTTCTGCTCAAGATCGGCGTCCATGCCGGGCCCTGCATCGCCGTGTCCATGAACGAGCGGCAGGACTATTTCGGCCAGACGGTAAACATTGCGTCACGGGTCCAGAATCTTGCCAAGGCACAAGCGATCTTCGCCACGCGTGCGGTGGTCGAAGACAATCTCACCGCCGACCTGTTGCACAGGAACGCGCTGACGCCGGTGCCTCATGAGGTCTCGCTGCGCGGCATCGAGCGGGAGATAGCGGTGTATACGATCCCTTGAAGACTGGTCCCTAAAGACTCGTCTCCACCCTCACACGCGCCTGCAGAGAAAATAACGATCGGCGGGCTCCGAAGTCGGCGCCGGCAGGCGCAGCAGCTGCGGGTGATCGAGCGGCGTGCCGCTCACCGCGTAGCCGCCGACGCGAAGCATGCCCGCAATCAGATCGGGAAGCCAGGTGGCCGTCACTGCATCGCGATCATCATAGCCGGTGCCGATGTCGGCATGGACAAGAGCGGCGTCGATGCCAATGAACCTCCTCGCCGTCTCGCGTATATCGCCGAGTACGAGATTTTCAGCGTCGGGAATTGAGCTGGTGTGTGCGCCAACTTCGCGGTCGAACACCACGATCTGGCGTCCGGGCAGGCGCTCACGCAGATGGTGGAACGTCCGGCCATTGCCGAGCCCTAGCTCGAGCACAAGCCCCTCCATCTTCGCCACCTCGGGGCAGATTTGATTGAGAATGTCGCGCTGTGCGGTCATCCTGCTGATGAAATTATCGAGGCGACTCATATGCGATTGTATGTCCTGAACCAGCAGCCTCGATCGAGGCTTGCCGCATATAGAGGCGAAAGGCGAACCCTGCAACAACCGCACAGGTTGCCGACAAGCGTCATACCGGGTGGCATGTGCGGCAGGCCGCGCGGCGGAACAGCGATCTCACTTGTAGGGGTCCGCGGCGTCCCGCAAGCCGTCGCCGAGGAAGTTGAACGCCATGATGACGAGAATGACCGGGAGCATCGGCAACAGCAGCCATGGATAGAACGCGATCACGCTGACGCTGCGCGCCTCGGTGAGCAGGATGCCCCAGCTGGTTATCGGCGCCCTCAAGCCGAGCCCGAGGAAGCTCAGCGCCGTCTCGCCCAAGATCATGCCGGGAATGGACAGCGTCGCCGTCGCGATCAGATGCGACATGAAGCCGGGAATGAGATGCCGCCTGATGATGCGGCTGCTCCCGGCGCCCATCAATTGCGCGGCCAGAACGTAATCCTCCTCGCGCAGAGCCAGAAGCTTTGAACGCACGGCCCGCGCCAGTCCGGTCCAGTCGAGCAGCCCGAGGATGACGGTGATGCCGAAATAGATCAGGATCGGACTCCAGGTTATCGGCATGATCGCCGCCAGGGCCAGCCATAGCGGAATGCTGGGGATCGATTGCAGAACTTCGATTATCCGTTGAACGACCAGGTCGAAGATGCCGCCGTGATAGCCGGCCAACCCGCCGATGACGATGCCGAGCAGGAAGCTGAAACTGATGCCGACGAGGCCGATTGTCAGTGAAATGCGTGCGCCGTAGATCATGCGCGAGAGCACGTCGCGCCCCAGCCTGTCGGTGCCGGCCAGAAAGAGCTGGCCGTTTTCGGCAGGGCAGACAAAATGCCTGTCACCTTCGATCAGGCCCCAGAACTCGTAGCTGTCGGCCTTGCAGAAGAACCGGAGCCGTTGGACGTCATCGTGGTTGTCGATGTAGTTCCGCTTGAGCGTGTCCATATCCAGCATCATCTGGCGGCCATAGACGAACGGCCCGATGAACTCGCCATTGTGGAACAGGTGTACCTGCTGCGGCGGCGCATAGATGTAGTCCATGTTGCGCGTGTGCAGATTGTATGGCGCCAGGAACTCGCAGATCAGGATGCCGAAATAGAGCACTGCCAAGAATATGCCGGATACAAGCGCAAGCCGGTGCTTGCGGAATTTCCACCACATCAGCCGCAGCTGCGACGCCTGAAAGACCTTCGACTGCTCCGGCGTCATCGCCTCGACCGACTGCAGGTCGAAGGGAGCGCTGGAAACGTAGTGTTCTAGTGGAGCACCCGGAGCGGGCAGCGGCGAATCCAGGTTCATTTGCTGGTTCATTTGGTGCTGCCGCCCTGCAAACGAATTCGTGGATCAAGCAACGCCAGCGCCAGATCGGAAATCAGCACACCGATGACCGTCAGGAAGGCGAGGAACATCAGGAACGACCCAGCCAGATACATGTCCTGGCTTTGCAGCGCCTTGATCAGCATCGGCCCGGTCGTTTCCAAAGACAAAACGATCGCCGTGATTTCGGCGCCGGAGATGATGGCCGGCAGGATCGAGCCGATATCGGAAATGAAGAAATTGAGCGCCATGCGCATCGGATATTTGACCAGCGCCTTGAACGGATGAAGGCCCTTGGCACGCGCCGTCACGACATATTGCTTGTGCAGCTCATCAAGCAGATTGGCGCGCAGCCGCCGGATCATGCTTGCCGTACCCCCGGTGCCGATGATCAGGACCGGGATCCAGAGATGGGCGAGGATCGACTTCGCCTTGGCCCAGCTCATCGCCTCGCCGAGATATTGCTGGTCCATGAGATGGCCGATGGACGTACCGAACCAGATATTGGCGAAATACATCAGGATCAGCGCCAGCATGAAATTCGGAATGGCAAGGCCGAGAAGGCCGACGAAAGTCAGGCCGTAGTCGCCCCAGCTGTACTGATGTGTGGCGGAGTACATGCCGATCGGAAAGGCGATGAGCCAGGTGAACATGATCGTGACGAAGGAAACCAGCACGGTCAGCCACATTCGGTCGCCGACGACGTCACGAACCGGCAGCTCATATTCGAAGGAATAGCCGAAATCGCCGTGCAGCATCCCGCCGACCCAGTAGAAGTAGCGAATGACCGGCGGCTGGTCGAAACCATATTCCTTGCGCATCATCTCGATGCGATCGGAATCCACCGCTTCGCCCTGGGCCCGAAGCTCGGCGACATAGCTGTCGAAATAGTCACCCGGCGGGAGTTCGATAATGGTGAAGACCAGCGCCGATATGACCAGCAGCGTTGGAACCATGACGGCGATGCGCCAGACAAGATATCGAAGCACGCTCAGGAGCCTCCAAGCCAGAATGTATCCGGCATGTAGACACCGAAATAGGCGGTCGGGTCGTAGCCGTAGAGCGCCTTGTCAGGCAGGTTGCGCAGCCGCGAGGACGTCAGCACCGGCTGATGCGTTGCATTCACGGTGCCGATCGAAAACACCTGATCGGTGTAGATCGACAGCATCGAATTCCAGATTTCGGCGCGTTCCGTGGTGGCGGTCGATGCGTTCCAGCGTTCGAGCAAAGCCATCAGCTCGATCACTTCGGGAAGATCGGGCGCCTCACCCATCTTGCCATGAGACAGGTAGTGCGCACCCCAGAGCGGCCATTGCAGCTGATCGTCGATGGTGGGAGCCAACTGGTACGGGTTCATGTCGGCGGTCGCCACGCCATTGTCGATGCCCGACCACATCGACATCATGATCTGGCCACCAAGCGCGCGGCTGCGGAAGATGTCGCGCTGCGACGTCCGGATGAACAAGGCGATGCCGATCTTGCGCCAGTGATCGGTGATGAGTTCGAGCGCATCGGTTTCCAGCGTGCTTTCGCCGGCCGTTTCCACGATGATCTTCGCCGAGCGTCCATCGGGAAGCATCCGCAGGCCTTCATCGTCACGGGCCTGAAGACCGGCCTCGTCAAGCAGGGCATTGGCCTGGTCGGGATCATGGGCGACCCAGGCTTTGGCGAATTCCGGCCGGTAGAGCGGGCTCTCCGGAAGGACCGTATCGGCACTTTCCTGCGCCAATCCGTAGAACACGGCCAAATTGATCTCGCGCCTGTCCACGGCGAGTGAAAGGGCACGGCGCACGCGCACGTCACGCAAAAGGCCACGCCACACCTGATCGGCACAGTTCAGATTGGGCAGCAGCGCCAGCCGCGAACCCTGCGTGCGTTTCCACAGATGCATCTTCACCGGGTAGCGCTTCTCGGCGTCCTTCAGGAAAGCGTAATCCGTGAAGTCAATTCCCATGCCTTGCAGGTCGCTCTCGCCCGCACCGGTCTTGGCTGAAATGATCGCCGACGAGCTGACATTCAGGACAAACTGGTCGACATAGGGCAGTTGCCGGCCATTCTCGTCTATTCGATGAAAGAACGGGTTGCGTTCGAAGATGAACTGCTCGGCCGGCGGCTTGGTCCGATTCTGCCAGGGATCGAGCGTCGGCAGATCAGGGTTCTCCGGGCGATACTGCCGCGACATGCGGATATGCAGGAGCGTCCATTTCTTGGCCCGGTTCTCCTTCATCAGGCCGGCGAGCCGGAATGGGTCCTGGTATTTCTTGTGGAACTGCTTGAGATAGGCGGCCGGCAGAACGAGCGATAGCGGCGCGGCGGCAGCGAGCTTGGGCAGGAAGTCGGGATTGGGCGCATCCCAACTGTAGCGCACGGTCAACGGATCGACGATCTCGAACTTTGGCGGCTTGCCGTCCGCCATCAGGGATGGCGCGAGCCCTCCCTGCGAAAGCTCATCGTTCAGCCATACATCTTCCCAGCAATAGCGGAAATCCTCCGGTGTCAGCAGACTGCCGTCGGACCATTTGTGTCCTTCGCGTATCTTGAAGGTGAAGACGCGATCGTCCGCGACGTCGAAACTTTCCAGAATGTCGGCTTGCAGGTTGAGTTTTTCGTCATAGCCGACCAGCCGGGAATATCCGTAGATCGTCATCATCCGGATATCTTTCTGGCTGCCGATGATCGTGCGCAGCGTGCCGCCATACTGGCCGGGCTGCCGGCCCATCGCAGCGAGATTCACCACGCGCGGACTCTTGGGCAAGCGCTCGGCGAGCGCCGGCAGTGTCTTGGCCTCCAGTTGCGGCCCAAAAATATCCGGCTCCAGACCGGCGGCACGCGACGTGCCCGGCAGAAGTGCCGAAGCCATAAGCCCAAGGACGGTGCGACGGTTGATCAATGGCGCAACTCGCTGATATCGGCCGAAGGTCGGGCCAGCACCAGGTGGCCGCCGCCAAGATCGAGCGGCGACAGTGCATTCTCTTCGCCCTCATCGCGGAACTGCGGTCCCCATGCGCTGGTGTCGGAAGCGCCGCCGAGCTTCAGCGTCTTGAAATCCATCGGCCGGTCGAGATCCGGGAAGGGGACTGCGGCGACCAGCGAGCGCGTGTAGGGATGGATCGGCTTCCTGAGCAGGATTTCGCGCGGCGCAAGCTCGACGATACGCCCGCCGCACATCACCGCGATGCGATCCGCCATGTAGTCCACCACCGCCAGATTGTGGGATATGAACAGGTAGGTCAGGCCCAGTTCCTTCTGCAGGTCCTTCAGAAGGTTCAGGATCTGCGCCTGGACAGAGACGTCGAGCGCCGAAACCGGCTCGTCGCAGATCAGCAGCTCGGGCCCCAGCGCCAAGGCGCGCGCGATGCCGATACGCTGACGCTGACCGCCGGAGAAACTGTGGGGATAACGCTTGATGAAGCGCGGATCGAGGCCGATTGCCTGCATCAGGCTCTTGACCGTGGCCAGCCGCGACGCGGAATTGCCACGTTGATGGATTTCCAACGGCTCGCTCAGGATGTTCTCCACCGTCATGCGCGGGGAGAGCGAGGAAACCGGATCCTGGAAGACCATCTGGATTTTCGCGCGCAGCAACCGCAGCGCGTCTCCCTCGGCGTCCAGGACGTCGATCGGCCCTTCGCGGCCGTTGAAGACCACGGAGCCGCCGTTGGGGGTGACAGCCCGCATCAGGATCTTGCTGACGGTGGTTTTGCCGCAGCCGCTTTCGCCGACCAGACCCAGGCACTCACCCCGCCTGATATCGAAGCTCACGCTGTCCACGGCGCGAACAGAGCTTTGCTGGCTGCTGCCGAACCATGCGGAGTTGCGGGTGGTGTAGATCTTTTTCAGATCCCTGACCGAGAGCAGGATGTCGTCCGCCCCCTTCGATACCGGCGCAGTCTGCTTGCCCAGCAGGTTCTCGACATTCACCGGCACCTCGCGCAGCGCCTTCAGCCTTTCGCCAGGCTTCAGGTCGAAATGCGGAACGGCTGCCATCAGGCCCTTCAGGTAGGGGTGGCCTGGCCGGCGGAATATCGCCTCCACAGGTCCCGCTTCCATGATCTCGCCATGGTACATGACCACCACCTCGTCGGCGACATTGGCGACCACGCCGAGGTCGTGCGTGATCAAAAGCATCGCCATGTTCAGCTTGGTCTGAAGCCCGCGCAGCAATTGCAGGATCTGCGCCTGGATGGTGACGTCCAACGCCGTCGTCGGCTCGTCGGCGATCAACAGAGCGGGCCGGCAGATAAGAGCCATGGCGATCATGGCGCGTTGCCGCAATCCTCCCGAAAGTTCAAACGGATACATGTCATAGGCGCGCTTGGGACTGGGAAAGCCGACGAGGCTGAGCATTTCCTCGGTCCGCGCCTTGCGCTCCGCTCTGGCCATGGGCGTATGAATCTGCAGGGATTCGCTGACCTGATTGCCGATCGTGTGCAGCGGCGACAGCGATGTCATCGGCTCCTGAAAGATCTTGCCGATGCGGCTGCCTCTCAAGGCCCGGATTTCGGGTCCGTCACGCGACATCTGCAGGATATCCTGCGTCGTGCCGGGCTTTTCAGGATCGGAAAACAGGATACGGCCGCGAACACGGGCTGTGTTCGGCAAAATGCCCATCACTGCCTGGCTGAGAACCGATTTTCCAGAACCGGACTCGCCCACAAGCGCGGTAACCTTGCCGGGCAAGACGCGAAGATTTGCACGCCTGACGGCATGCAGCGGTCCCCCGACAATGGCAAAAGAGATGCCAACATCCTCGATCCGCAGCAGATCAACGCCTGCACTCATTCCCACACACCAGCCCCCACTCTGGCGGCCCTCCCGGCCTGCCCAGAAGCAAGACTAGCGCATTGTCAGCCCAGAGCAACTTGGATTCGAAACGAGTTTGCCGGCGGACGGCGACCGCACTGCCGACCCAAGGCGTTCGGATCCGATCGTGACGGTTACTGGAGCTTCCTGCGGTCGCCCGCCAACAGCCGCGCGGCATCGCGATGAAGCAGCATGACCTGCTCGGCGTCGGATCTCCGGTCGTGGAAAGGCTCCAGCGTAGCATCCTCATCGAGTGCGAGAGCACCCGACAGATCGGGTGAAAGCACCGTCAGCTTCTGCTTGATGCCAGCCAGTTCCTCCTTGCCGAGCGTCAGCCAGCTGCTGGTGCCGCAATAGCCGGCGAAGTCCTTGCTGGCGAGAACGCTGTGCGGATATTTCTTGGTCAGGGTCTGCAGGCGCTGGACCTCGTTTACAGCCGAGCCGAAGACAGAGAATGTGAGCCGGTCGGTGAGCCCGACATTGCCGAACATCACATTGCCGACATGCAGGCCGATACCGAATTTTATGTCGCCCAACCCCTGCTTGTTTCTGCGCAGATTGAGCTCCATCATGCGCGCGCTGGCCTCGTGCGCTGCCGACAGCGCAGCCTGGCAGGCGATCTCCGACTGTGCGCGGTGTCTTTCGCAGGGGTAGACGGCAATGAAGCCATCCCCCAGGAAACTCATGATCTGCCCGCCTCTGCGATTGAAAGGTGCGGCAATGGCATCGAAAAACTGGTTCAACGTGTCGATATAGAGCTCCCGGCCGGACGTCTCGGCAAGCCTGGTCGACCCGCGCATATCGCCCATGACCAGTGCGGCCCGGATTGTGTCGCCTTCGCCGCGTTTGATCTGGCCATCCAGCACGCGCCTGCCGGCGTCACCGCCGAGATAGGTGGTCATCATGTTGTCGGCGAGCTTGGTGAGCACCGCCATCTTGGCTGCGATGGCGAGATGGTTTTGGACGCGCAGCAGCGCCGAAATCATGCTGTCGCTGAAGCCTGAGGCACTGTCGGTGGACCAGGAGCCCATCATGCCCTGACTGGTATCGCCGTTGAAGGGATGGATGAAAGCCATATAATCGGTGACGCCCATAAGCCTCAGGTCATCGAAAACAGGAAATTCCGACGGCACCGACGGGTCGAGTCGGCGCCGCAGATGGTCAAGCTTGTTGCTGAGCAGATGGTAGTACGGGCTGGTCAGGAATCTGTCGGAGTGGACGCCGTTCTCGCTGCGGAAGCCTTCCACTTCCAGGCCCTGGCCGCGAAGCCAGGTGAAGCCAAGCGCGTCATAAAGCGGATGCAGCATCGAGAAGCTCAAATGCACCCGCTTCAGCGGCAGGCCGGCAGCAGCCAGCCGTTCACAAAAGCCCTTTACCAAGGTCTCGAGATCATCGCCAGCCAGCGCCGATTGGGTCAGCCAATCGGCGACCTTGTCCATCAGAATGTTGGAAATTTCTGCTTGCGTTGTGCTCATGCTGTCTCGAGACCCGTCCAGGACGAGCCATCTCCTTGGCCCGTCAAAACCTTGAAATCAATGAAGCCGGCTTCGGGGGCAAAAGCCGGTGAAGAATTTCCCGAATGGCTGTCCTTGCAGGAAGGAACCGCCGTAACTGCGTTTACTCGCGAAACATTATGTGGCGAGGCTGTCGTCGGAGTGCAATCCCAATCCTGACATCGGGCAAAAAATTCGCCGGCCAGGCCGCGGTCAGGCCTTCACCACCGTATCCCGGGCGAGCCCGAGGCGGCCAAAAACATTGCGTGTGTCGACGATCAGAAGCGCGTGATCGGCGATCGCCTGATAGTCGATCGCGTCGTGGTCGGTTGCAATGACGACGGCATCGAAATCCTTCAAGGCCGCCTCGGTCAATTCGACCGAGCGACGCCCCTTGATAGCCATATGCTCACGTGTGGTCGGAATCTCGGCAACATGCGGATCGTGGAATTCCGCCTTGCCGCCCCATTCCTCGATGAGTTCGATGAGCCGCAATGAGGGGCTTTCGCGGATGTCGGGCACGTTCTTCTTGTAGGCGAGCCCGATGATGAGAATGCGCGAGCGGCTGAGCGCCTTGCCGCAGCGCCGGTCCAGCGCCTTCGCCAGTTCATCGACCACATGACGCGGCATCGCCGTGTTGATCTCTGCCGCCAGCTCGATGAAGCGGGTCGGCAGTTCGTATTCGCGCGCCTTCCACGTCAGGTAGAAGGGATCGATCGGAACGCAGTGCCCGCCAAGTCCGGGGCCAGGATAGAAAGGCATGTAGCCGAAGGGCTTGCTCTTGGCCGCCTCGATCACCTCCCAGATATCGATGCCCATGGCACCGAGCACGACCTTCAACTCGTTGACGAGGGCTATGTTGACCGAGCGGAAGATGTTTTCCGTCAGCTTGACCGCCTCGGCGGTCGCCGGACTGGAAACCGGAACGACGGTCTTGACCACGCTCTGGTAGAAAGCCTGCACGAGACCGGCTGCTTCGACGCCATCGCCTGCCACGACCTTGGGGATCGTCGCGACTTCGAAGTTGCGGTTGCCGGGATCCTCGCGTTCGGGTGAGAAGCCGAGGAAGAAGTCCGTCTTCGACTGCAAGCCGGTTTCTTCCAGTATCGGCTTGATCACATCGTCGGTGGTGCCGGGATAGGTGGTCGATTCCAGCACGATCAGCTGGCCGGGACGCAGATGCCTGGCGATGGTGCCTGCCGTGTTCCTGACAAAGGAGAGGTCCGGCTCACGGTGCTTCGTCAGCGGTGTCGGAACGCAGATGATGACGACATCGCAGACGGCCAGTTCGGTAAAATCCGCGGTGGCGCGGAACCGTCCGCTCGCCACATGGCCGGCAAGGGCCGTCGACGTCACCGCCTCGATATAGGATTGGCCATTGTTCAGGCTCTCGACCTTCTGGCTTTCGATGTCGAAGCCGAAAACCGGGAAGCCGGCGCGTGCGATCGCAACCGACAGCGGCAGCCCGACATAGCCCAGCCCGATCACCCCGACTTGCGCGGCGCGCGTCGAAATCCGGTTGAGAAGGCGGTCATATGTCGATTGTGAGGCGTCCAAAAATCTGCTTTCCCGTCAATTCGGACAGACTATGCGCTCCATGGCGAGGCTCACCTGGTCCCGAGAACCGTGGCCGAGGCATATTGCGGAAAACCGATTTCCGCAAGCCGTCATCAGGCCGCCGCCTTCGCCTTCAGGCTTGCCGCAGCCATCGCATAGCCGCCGTCGGCGCCATCGATGAAATGAACGTGATCGGGCTGCAGCGGCGAGATGACGAGGCATGTCATCAACGCCGATTTCTGGCGGTGCAGGCCATAGCTGCAAATGCCCGCTGCTTCCGCCTGTTTCAGCCTGGCCTCGATCCGTTGCAACACATCCGCGTCGACATCGATGGTCATCTTCAAGCCGTCGTCGAACTTGCGGAAATCCGAATTGCTGGCCACCTCGCGTTTGTAGACCTTCGGATCGAAACGGCCGATCGTCCAGCCAAATCTGTCGGTGACAGCCGTCAGCGTCATCAGGAACATCACCCACAGTTTCACCCGCCACCGCCGCCCTGGCGGCGCCGTGGCCCGCGCCTCGACATCGAGGCCGGCGGGCAGCAGACTGTAGCCCGGCCCGTCCACCGGCACCGGGTGGCCATCGCGTTCCTGCCTGCCGGCAAGGGCAATGATGTCGGACGCCAGAAACTGAAAACCGCGCAAGTCTCGCGACACCCCCGGTATGGCTATGATCGAGACGATTTCGCCGTGCCGGGCCTCGATCGGGTTCCAGCGGCAGGACAGGCCGGTCAGGTCCGGCCGCGCGCCGGGCGGCGCGGGCTCGATGCGGTAGCGCCCCGCTTTCATCTCGGCTTCCGCCCAACTGCCGCCGCCGCCGGCGAACATGGCATAGAAGGCCGCTTCGGAGGCCTGGAACCGCGCCACGCGAACGTCGAGGCCTTGCGCTCTTATGTCCTTTATCGGCACGATAGCCGCACGCAAGGTCAGGTCCAGTTCGTCAGCTACCCATCGCTGGACGGAAGCCAGCGCGTTGCGGGCGATTTCCAGCGCCGAGCCGGGAAACGCCACCAGCGCGCCGTCGCCGCCGAAGACATAGGGAAGATCTTGCCGGCCCAGCGCATTGAGCAGCGCCGAAATGACGCTGGCGCCGGCCATATTGACGGTTTTATAGCGCCCGGCGCCGATCGCCTTGGTCGAGCCGACAATGTCGGCGGTGGCCAGCGCCCAGCCATCGGGCAGCGGCCGATAGTTGTCGATATCGGCAACGCTTTCGAACTTTGCGAAGACCGGCAAAGAAGCGACAAACGGGTCGGACAGGACAGCTGTTTCCATGAGCATCTGATAGCACATTCCAGCGCTTGAAGGTGAGGTCGATCATGCGTCGAAATTGACTTGAGCAGGCTTTGCGATGATAGGATCGCGCGATGCGAATTGCCTTCTACGCGCCGCTGAAGTCGCCCAATCATCCCGTTGTCTCCGGCGACCGCCAGATGGCACGGATGCTGGTCAAGGCGCTGCAGCATGGCGGGCATAGCGTCGAACTGGCATCGGAGTTGCGCTTGTATCTACGCCAGCCGGAGCCGAAAAGTTTCGATGCGCTCAAGATCGAGGCCCGCGACGAAGCGGCACGGCTGACAAGGCTTTGGCACCGCGACGGCAAGCCCGATCTCTGGCTCTGCTATCATCCCTATTACAAGGCTCCCGACCTGATCGGGCTCGAGCTGGCGTCGGCCTTTGCTGTCCCCTACGTGACGGCGGAAGCCTCCTATTCCGGTCGGCGCAACACCGGCTTGTGGGCCGATAGCCAGGCGCTGGTGGCGCGAGCCATCGAAAAGGCGGCGCTGAACATCTGCTTCACGCAAAGGGATCGGCAGGGACTGGCGGAAGCGATTCCCAACGCCGCTTTCGGCATGCTGTCGCCCTTCATCGACATATCGGCATTCCAGGAAATGCCGGCACGGGCTTGCCCGACCCGCCTCGTCACCGTCGCCATGATGCGCCCGGGCGACAAGCTCGATAGCTATCGCATGCTGGCGCAAGCGCTCGGTTCGATCGGCCACGTGCCCTGGACCATGTCTGTCGTCGGCGACGGCCCCGCCCGTGACGAGGTCAAGGCGCAATTCTCCGGCTTGCCCGCCGACCGTATCGAATGGCTTGGTGAGGTCGAGCCGGCCGCTGTGCCGGATGTCCTTTATGGCGGGGGAATTTACGTCTGGCCGGGTTACGGCGAGGCCTATGGCGTTGCCTATCTTGAAGCACAGGCCGCCGGCCTGCCGGTGGTGGCTCAGGACATTGCCGGCGTGCCGGAGGTCGTGCGCGATGGCCAGACCGGCTTTCTCACCCCGCCGGGCGATGTCGCGGCGTTCGCTGCCGCCATTGCAAGGCTTCTGGCCCACAATGACGAAAGAACCATCATGGCCGCAGAGGCCAGGCGTTTCGTCCTCGAAGAGCGCTCGCTGGGCGGCGCGGCGGTGCGTCTGGCCGAACTTCTCAACAAGATCCCGGTCTCATGACATCCGATCCGATTTGGCAGCCCCTGGTGGAAGAGCTGGCGCGCTGGCAACAAGCCGGCCGCAGGGCAGAGTTCTGGCTGCGCGACGATGACGCCGTGGATCCGACGCCTGCGCTTGACCGGCTGCTCGATTTGACCGGTGAATTCGCGGTTCCCGTCACCCTGGCCGTCATTCCGGCCAACACCGACGGCAAGCTTGCCGTCCGGCTTGACGAGGCGCCACATGCCACGGTTGCCATCCATGGCTGGGCGCACCGAAATCATGCCCTCGCCGACCAGAAAAAGCAGGAACTCGGCGCGCACCGGCCACGCGAGACGGTGCTCGACGAGCTGGCGCGCGGGCTGTCGCACGTAACCGGCCTGCACGGCGCCCGTGCTGTTCCGATGCTGGTGCCGCCCTGGAACAGGATCGACCCCGGCCTGATATCCGACCTTGGATCGATAGGATTTGCGGCATTGTCGGTCTTCGGGCCGCCGAAGCCGGCTTCCCTGGCGATCATCAACAGCAATGTCGACATCATGGATTGGCATGGCACCCGCGGCTGCCGCGACCATGGCGTGTTGGTTCAGGCCATCGTCGCGCAATTGCGGCGTGCATTCGACGGCGGCCAACCGGTCGGCCTGCTCACCCACCATCTCGTGCATGATGAATCGGCCTGGCTTTTCCTCGAACGGCTGTTCGCAGTCACCGCACAAAGCGAAGCCTGCGCATGGCTTCCGATCGGGACATTGATAGCGCGCAGCGATTCCATCGGGTTGGGCTCTACAGCAATTCCAGGAAAAGTGTGAGCGGTTTTCCGTCCGGAATTGCGTCAAAGAGATAGGAAAATAGCTCAGCGCTTTTTGTGGGCCGGGAATTTGAGCGTCTGGCCATCCCGCGCGGCAAAAGCGCCGGCAAACCTGTCCTTGGCCAGTTTCTCCATCTCGTCCAGGTCATCGTCGGTGCGAAACGGATCGTGGTGAAACAGCGCAAGCCCGCGCGCGCCGGCGGCCTCGCAGAGCTTGACGCCTTGTTGCCATGTCGAGTGCCCGTTGCCGCGGTAGCGCTCCATTTCCGCCTCGGTGTAGGTGCAATCGTAGATGACGAGGTCGGCATCTCTGATCAGGTCGAGCACCGCCTGGTCGAGTTTGCCCGGCTCGTGCTCGGTGTCCGTGATCACCGCCACGACGCGGCCACCCCATTCGACGCGGTAGCCTATGCAGCCGCCCGGGTGGTTGAGACTACCGGTCCTGACCTCTACGCCTTCGCGTGGGCGCAGCACGTCTCCGGAAGCGAAATCGCGGAAGTCCAGGCTTGCCTTGCAGATATTCAGTTTGATCGGAAACCACGGCGGCCGGATGAATTCATCGACCATCTGGCGGGTTGTCATGCGTCCGGCGAGATGTCCGGACCAAAGCGTCAGCTTGATGCCCCGTTCGTAGATAGGCTTGAAAGCCGGCAGGCCGATAATGTGATCGTAATGGCAGTGGGTGAAAAACAGGTCGAAATCGGTGACGCCCGAAGCCCGAAGCGCCTTTCCGGCAGGCCGCAGGCCGGAGCCCGCATCGAACAGAAGCGTATGCTTGCCGCATCGCATCTCAATGCAGATTGTGTTGCCGCCATAGCGGGCGAATTCTGGCCCGGATACCGCAATGCTGCCGCGAACGCCCCAAAATCGGACCAGCAAATCGTCGTCGTCGTCGTCCATGCTACTTTTCGCCCATCTAGGCGTTTCGTGCGTCGATCAGATCCGCGGTCGTATGGCTTAGCCGATCGGCAAGAACCCGCAATATCTCGATGGTCATTTCCGGGAACTCCTTCATAAGCCTCAGGAAATGGTCCTTGCGGATTCTCAAGGCCTCCAGATCAGTTGCCGCTCTGACGGTGGCGGTGCGGGAGCTGTTGCACAATATGGCGATCTCGCCGACGATCGAATTTGGCAACAACTCGGCAACTGTTATCGGTCCGCTGTCGGAATCGACCAGAATATCCGCCTTGCCTGAAAGAATGACATAGGCGGCGTCCGCTTCGTCGCCCTGCCGGAAAAGTATCTGGCCGGCATTGTAGTTCACACGATCGGATGTGAACGCGAGCAACTTGAGCTTTGCCGGCTCGATGCCAGAGAATAAGGGAACGCGTTGCAGCATTCCAACTTCATCCTTGAGCAGCATTGTCGCAAACCTTCCTAAATTCGCGTCTGCCAGACTATGACAGAAGTTCCTTGAAGATACCGTTCTCTGCCAAAAGTGTCTCGTGTGTACCGTCTTCCACCAATTGACCGGAGTCAAAGACGATAACGCGGTCGAACATCATCGCCATCGCCGGACTGGTCACCACCCACACAATTGCCGGCGAATGGTCGTCGCGCCTGGCTTCCTCGAGCACGTTTCGCAGCACCTTGTCCTGCACGCGCTGGTCGATCGCCGACAACGGCCGGTTGAGAATGAGAAAATCGGGACGTTTGAGCAAGGCTCGGGCAACGTCGAGCTTCTGTCGCTGTCCTCCGGTCAGCCGCCTGCCGGCGGCGCCGACGTTGAAGTCCAGGCCGACATCCAGAAGCTCGGCATAAAGCCCCAGCTCGTCAAGAATGTCATAGACGATGGAGCGTATGCGGTCCGGCGCGTCGGGATGGTTGTTGCCCACGCGCCCGAACAGGACATTGTCCATGACGGTGGCCGCGGCAATGTATTTGGCGGGATCATACCGTTCGATCGCGTTCTGCAGCTCGGGCGGCAGGTTTTCATAGAACTGGTTGCGCGCAGCCACGATCTTGCTCATCAGCTCGTCGGTCAGCAGGCCGAAGCGGTGCCGGGGCTCGATATAGGCAAAGCTTAGGGTGACGATCATGGCCCGGTCGGCCTCCGAAACCGTCTCGTAGGGACGGTTCTTGAGCCGCTGCAGCAAGCTTTCGTAGGCGGGTATCTCCTCGGCGCTCATGAAGGCGAGCTGCTGGAAGAACTGGTGATCGGGCGGCAGGTCGGCAAACAGCTCGATCGCCTGTTCGGCGATCTCCATACCCATTTCGTAGAACGTGCGGTCGAGGCCGGCTTGCTTCAGCACCGAAGCGAAATAGGGATTGGACGCCAGAGCCTTGTCGGCCAGTTCGGGGCCAGCGGCGGCACCGAAGAGCAGGTTCTGGCCGATCGTCGCTTCCTTGTTGTAGGCGCCCGGCTCGAAAGGAACCACCAGTTCGGTCAGCTTTTCCTGTTCCAGCCGGGTTCGCAGCGCCGCGCGCAGTTCGACGATCCGACCGGCAAGCTTCGTATGACGCGTGAGGTCGGCCGAAGAGCGCAACCCAAGATCCAGAATGTCGCTCGACAGAAGGACCGCGTCGAGCACACGGCGCACGGCTTCGAAGAGGTCGTGCGGGCCGGTAGCGCCGGCGGAAGCATAATTGATCCAGTCGCTGTGGACATCGAGATCCGGATTGCCCGACCGTTGCGCCTCGGTGATGTTCCAGCGACGCTGGTCTGCCGCCGCACCTTCATAGGTCACCTCTGTCAGCGGTGCATGTTTCAACCCGTAGAGCAGGTTATCGCGCAGGCTTGCCTGGAACAGGAAAACATCCGACGAGGCGTAGGACATGCGCCGGCCGGTCACCGCTTCGGGGAGGTCAAGCAGGTCGTCGGCGCCCGAAGCGACCTTGCCGCTGTCCGGCCAGTTCAGCCGCGCGAAGGCTTCCGCGAGCGCCTCGGCGCCACCTGTTGCGGTGCTGACCAGCGCCACCGTCTCGCCCGGCTTGACCTGCAGGGAGATACGGTTGAGGAGCATTGCGCCGCCATCGTCTGCTATCGACACACCGATCGCCGACAGCGGGTTGGTCATCGGACCGGGATCGGCGATCGTCAATGCCCCGATATCAGGCGCAATGATATCCTCGACGCTGAACTGTTCGACGACCTGTTGATATTTGACCTGGACGTCCTGGCGATCCTGATCCCAGTCGATCAGCTCCTTCATCGGGCCGGGCAGGTCCTTGTAGGCGCCGATCACGGCCACCAGCTGGCCGACGTCAAGGCGCCCCGCTATGACCAGATAGCCGCCGATCATGTAGAACAGGAAGGGCGTGAGCTGCGCGAGAAAATTGTTCAGGAACTTTACCATGAATTTCCATTGGTAAAGATCGAAGCGGATCTTGAAGATGAGCCCGAGCCGGGCCGCTATGTCGGCGCGCTCGTAGTTTGACGTGTCGTGGACGTGAACCGTGCCGATGCCGTCGACGATTTCACCCACCCGGCCCGAAAGCGCGCGCGCCGTCAACTGCCGTTGGCGCCCCAGCACGAGCAGCCGCCGCCGCATGCGCGGGATAAGGACGATCTGGATCACCACGATCACCAGCGCTATCATTCCGAGCCAGACGTTCTGGACCATGATGAACAGCATGGCCGTCAGCGCCTGGCCGCCGAGCAGCACCGGCTGCAGGAAGGCATCGCCGATGAAGCCGCCCAGCGGCTCCACCTCGTCCTTCACCATGGTCGCCACTTCGGCCGATTTCACCCGCTTGAAGTAAACCGGCGGAAACCGCAGCACACGATCGATCAGATCGAAGCGGATACGCCGCAGCATGCGTTCGCCGAGGCGGCCCTTGTAGGTGTTGATGTAGAGTTTGAACAGGCCGTTGATGACGACCAGCAACAGGAACACGAAGCTGAGCGCAAGCAGCGTCTCCTTGCGGTCGAGCTGAAACCCGGAGAAGAACTGGACCTCGCCAATGAATGGCAAATTATAGTGAAGCCGCATGAAGGGCAGGGTCGCGCCCGGCTGCTCGAAGCCCTTGCCCTGGATCGGGCCGTTGACGATCAGCTTCGGCAGATCGAAGGACATGAAATACGGGATCATCGAAAGCACGACGATCACCAATATCCAGATCTGCTGCTTCCTGGTGTGCCTCCAGATATAGCGGGCTAGGCTGGGTTCCATATGCGACTGTCAGGTTGAAGGCTGCAGGATGTGAAAGCACCTGCTGGCAAGTGGTGTATCGGCTATGTCTTCGCCGCCAACGACAAGCTCGAAACTGCAGCTGCGAGCCTGGTGGATGGACACCGATGATCCGGACAGATGCAACAGCCTTTCTCCGGCGCCGGGCAATAGCGAAGCGGCTCGCGGCACAATCATGTCCGCGAACCAAACAGCCTTGCCGGAGCCAAGATAGCGTTGTGTCGCCCGAAATCCCAACATAGAAGAGGAATATGATGGATGTCACGCAACCACGCAATGCCGGTTTGGCCAATGCCAGCCTGGAGGGGCACGAGCAAGCCCTGGACCTCACGCGGGGAATTGCGGCCTATGTCGACAATCCTCTCGTGACCGGGCTGGCGCGCGTCATCGCCAAGCATCCGCAGGCCGATATCGCCAACGCCTTCAACCACAAGCAGGTCGCCTGCAAGATGTGGGCGCTCGACAACCTGTTCGAAAGCTGCGGCGGCCGGTTCGAGCGCATATGGGTTCTGGGTGGATGGTACGGCGTGTTGCCGGCAATGCTTTTCAACGACGCCCGTTTCGACATAGCGGCGGTCGACAGCATCGACATCGATCCCGACGTCGGAGCGGTCGCCCGGACCCTCAACCGGGAAGCCGGCGACCGGTTCCAGGCGCTGACGAACGATATGTACGCACTCGATTATGCGGCCGGAGGGGCCGACCTGATCGTCAATACGAGCTGCGAACACATAGCCGACCTGCCCGCCTGGCTTGCCCTGCTTCCGCGGGGCACGACCGTGCTGCTGCAATCGAACGATTATTTCAGCGAGCCGACGCACATCAACTGCGTGGCTTCACTGGCAGCCTTCGAAGCCATGGCGGCGCTGCGGGAGATCAGGTTCTCCGGCGAACTGCCGACAAAAAAATACACGCGCTTCATGCTGATCGGAACTGTTTGAAGCGCGTTGCGCCAATCCAACCCAGACGCGACCCGCGTTACGTTTTCAGGGACCAGCTTCGATACCGCTCGCGCAGGATTTGCGCCGAGCGGTGCGCGCCGTCCAGATCGAGACGATGCGCGGCCGGCGCCGGTCCCGCAAGCGCCCGTTCGATCGCTTGCCCCAGACCTTCAGGCGTCAGGTCCTGTTCCGTCAGCACCGTTGCCAGGCCGAGCTCTTCGAGCATCAGGGCGCGAACCGTCTGTTCGGTTTCGCCGCCGGCCGCAAAGGGAACGAGCAACGAGCGGCACCCCGCACGCAAAACATCGCAGACCGTGTTGTAGCCCGCCTGCGAGACCGACAGCCGGGCGCCGGTCAGCAGACTGGCGAAATCCTCGCGGAACCGGAAGATGGACAGGCCCGGCGTGGCATCGCCTGAAATCGCGTCGAACTCGTCCTTCGGCAGGTTTGGGCCGGTGATCAAACACCATTTCCAGGCGTTTTTGGCATTGCGCGCCGCCGCGATGGTGGATCGGACGAGGCTTTTTCCGGCGGCACCGCCGCCAACCGAGACCACAACGTCGAAGCGCTCGGAGGCCGCGGGCGCCGGCGGCGCGGCAACGAGCCCGGTGTAGGCGACCTCGGCCCTGATCGCCCCGGCCTGAGGAAAGGTCTTGTCGAGGGTTGCGAAATCCGGATCGCCATGGACCATGACAAGGTCGAAATGCCTGTTGACGAGATCGACCGTTTCCTCGTTTCGGCCCGGCTTGACACGCTCCTGAAGGATATCGCGCACCGACGTCGCCAAAAGCGGTCTGGGCGATGTTGCGTCGATCGCCTCGATCAGCGGCAAGAGTTCGAAACGCACCTGCCGGCGTCCAAAGGGAAAGGCCTCGATGATGACGATGTCAGGCCTGCAGTCGCGGAATGCCTGCAGCAGCATCTCGCAGCGCAATTTCTTGAAATCATCGTCGATGGGCTTGCCCTGCAGGTCGACAAGTCCGGAAAATCCTTCATCGCCGGAGGTGACGGGTGGCAGGGTGACGGAGTTTACATCAGGTCCCGGAAAGCCCGCGATCGGCGCTCCGCCGGTCACGACGGTGACGTTGAACCCGTCATCGGCCAGAGCCGCCGCAATGCGGCTGGCGCGCGCCAGATGGCCGATGCCGAGCAGGTGCTGGACATAGAAGAAAACGTTGAGCCGCTTCATTCGGCGGCCCGCCACTCCCGCTCGAACAGGTCCTTGAGCTGTCCGATGCTTGCCAGATGATCGAAATTGCCGCGCACGCGCTGTTCCGCGGCGTCGCCGAGGCGGCCGCGCAGCGCGGGATCGCGGATCAGGCGCTCCAGCGCCTGTGCCAGGGCAGCGGGATCTTCCGTGGGGACCAGCAGCCCGGTTTCATCCGACGACAAAAGCTCCGGCACGCCGGAAACATCGGTCGACACGCAGGCAAGCCGCTGGCTGGCTGCCTCCACCAGAACATTCGGCAGGCCGTCCCGGTCGCCATCCGCGGTGATTCTGCAGGCCAAAGCGAAGATATCGGCGCTGCGGTAGTGCTCAAGCACCTCCTTCTGCGCCAGCGCGCCTTTCCAGGAGATGCGACCCTCCAGTCCGAGCTTTCGCGCCAGCGCCTTGAGCCGTTCCAGCTCCTCGCCGCCGCCAATATGCTCGAAACGCCAGGCCAGATCGCCAGGCAGGAGGGCAAGAGCCTCCAGCAAAGTGTCGTAACCCTTCTTTGCAACGGCGCGCCCGACACTCAGAACGATGACCGGTTCGTCCGGCGCCGAGCCGTCATGCTGCTGTCGCGCCGCGTCGAAACTGCCGAAGCGATCGAGGTCGAGCCCATGATAGCTCAGATGCACCGACGAGTTGCCGTTGGCGAGTTTTTTCAGGTGGTCGAAGCCGGTTCTGGTGCAGGTGACCGTCCAGCGCGCCGAGGAAAGCTTGCCGGCCAGATCCCAGTCCGCAGACGTCCAGATGTCCTTGGCATGGGCCGAGCAGCTCCAGGGCAGGCCACGAATCTGGCTGGCATAGCGCGTCACCGATGCCGGTGTGTGCGCGAAATGGGCGTGCAGCCAGCCCGCGTCCTGCGGCCATTCGGCCGCCAGCACGAGCGCTTGCCCGAAGCGGCGCACGCGGTTGCGCGTAAAGTCGCGGGGGATATCGGCAGCCAGCGATTTGAGCGCGCGCCAGAAGCCCGGCCGCGGCAAGCAGGCAAACAGCGAGCGAACCACGCGCAGCGGCTCCCTGTGCAGATATTCCGGCAGGTAATGGACCGGCGCTTTGATCTCGTCATGCACGGGGTGGCGTTTTGCGTCGGTCGGCCGCCTGAGCGCGAAAAGTATGAGGTCGAACCCCGCACGCTCCAGACCGAGCAGTTCCTGCGCGATAAACGTTTCCGACAGCCGCGGATAGCCCTTCAGAACCACGACGATCTTGCGGTTTTGCAACTCAGTTCATGCCTTCGATGACCGAAAGGTAATGGCCGGCCCGGCGGTCGAGCAGTTCCGCGACGATTTCGGAAATATGAGGCAGCCCTTCCAGCGTCAGATGCGGATTGCTCTGCGAGGGGCGGGGCCGGTCCGACAGCACCTTCAGTGCATCGGCAAACCGCTGGGCGTCCTCGGCTTCCTCCGGCAAAAGCATCTCGATAAGGCCGAGTTCGGCTGCGCGCCGTGCGCGGATCAGCTGTTCCTCGCGCGGCGTGACGCGCGGCACGATCAGCGCCGGCTTGTCGAAGGACAATATCTCGCAATAGGTGTTGTAGCCGCCCATCGCCACCACCGCCTTGGCGCCGGCAATCAGCTCTTCCATGCGGTTGTCGAACTCGATGATCTTGATATAGGGGATCCTGGCTCCCTTCCTGACGAGCTTGTTGCGCTTGCGCGCAGGCATGTAAGGCCCAAGCACGATCAGCGCCCTGTGCTGCAATCCCGGATCCTGCTGATAGGCTTCGATGACATTGTGGATCAGGTCGGCGCCGTCGCCGCCGCCACCGGTGGTGACCAGTATATAGTCGCCCTCGGGCCGATGTCCGGGCAACTCGTTCTGCTGCAGGCTGCGTTGCAGGAAGCCGACGAACTTCATCTTTGCCCTGACCGCAGGCGGCACATCCAGGCCGGTCAACGGGTCGTAGAAATCCGGCGGGCCATAGACCCAGACCTTGTCGTAGAACAGGCCGATCTTGCGCATCACATCCCTGCGCGCCCATTCCGCTTCGAGTAGATGCGGCGCATCCATCACCTCGCGCAGGCCAAGCACGAGCGTGGTGCCCCGCGTCTTGAGGTAGGACAGCGTGTCCTCGATCTCACCGCGCAGGCCGAGCGGTTCCTTGTCGACGATGAAGATGTCCGGCCGGAAGCTCTCGGCGGTGTGGCGGATGATCGACTGCCGCATCCTCAGCGTTTCATGCAGATCGATATCCTTTTCCAGCGAGGTGTATTCGCCGTTGCGCAGCTTGATGACGCTGGGGATTTTCACGAAGTCGACACGGGCGCGGTAGTCGAAGGCGCCGGCGATGGTCGCACCCGAAATGATAAGCACCTGCAGTCCGCGGAAATCCCCGACCAGCGAATGCGCGATCGTTCGGCACCGCTGCAGGTGGCCGAGCCCGAACGTGTCGTGGCTGTACATAAGAATTCGGGCGTCTTTTGCGTGCTGTGTCATGTTGAGCGTCTTTTAGAATTCTCGCCGGACCGTGGGCAACCCCGCAAGCTTCAAAATAATCCGCGGATCTGCCGGCCTGTTTTGAGGCATGAGGGGGTACGCAACGGCGTTCTTCACCTGGAAACGAATGCCAAGGGGCGCTGATGTGACGCCATGCCTTGTCTTCGTCGACGACATACGGCTCGAGCACAAATCTCTGTCATGAGGCTTGACCCCGTGGAATTACAGGCCTGCGGCCTGAGGCAGGCAGAGCGCATATTGCGAAAAGTTGAGGGCGACAAGGGGAAACGAGGTTGCCGCACATTGTGAGGAGAACCCCGCACCTTGGGAAAATGCTTCATAATCCATTGGAACGCAACGACCGCCAGAGGCCGCACGTTGCGGCCTTTTATCCTGCCATCAGCGTAGGCCGGTGGCAAGCGCCCGGTCCCTGCGCTTGTTCAGGGGTGCATTTGACGCAATTCCCTGAGGGGAAGCGCTACGCGCCCTTCCCGCAATTCCGCCAGATCGACGCCGGCGGGTGGATACGATAGTTTGCGGAATGACGAGCGATCCACTTGCGCTTTTAATCGACGGCGACAACGCCTCCCCGAAGATCATTTCGGGGCTTCTCGCGGAGATCGCCAACTATGGCACAGCAAGCGTCAAGCGAATCTACGGTGACTGGACGAAGCCAAACCTCAACGGCTGGAAGGAGTGCCTGCTTAAGCATTCCATTCAACCTGTACAGCAGTTCGCCTACACGACGGGCAAGAATGCGACCGACGGTGCGATGATCATCGACGCGATGGACCTGCTCTACACCGGGCGGTTTTCCGGCTTCTGCATCGTCTCGAGCGACAGCGATTTCGCAAGGCTCGCGTCACGCATCCGCGAACAGGGCATAACCGTTTACGGGTTCGGCGAACGCAAGACGCCTCGACCATTCATCACTGCCTGCGACAAGTTCATATATTTCGATGTGCTCGGCGGCGCGGCAGCAGAGCCGCAGACACCCTCGATCATCCCAGAGAAGGCCGTAGCAAAGCCAGCTCCTGCGATACCCGTCAAAATCGAACCGAAACAAAGCCGGCCAACGCGAGGTGGAGCGGCGAATGGCGGGCTGGACGACGTCGCTCTCGGCATGCTTCAAGAGGCAGTGAAGGCATCGGCAGATGAGGACGGCCGTGCAAATCTCGGTCGCGTAGGCACTCATCTGTCAAAACAGTCTCCAGACTTCGACGCCAGAAACTACGGCTATGCGCGACTAAGCGACCTAGCGGTCGCTTCTGGTATTCTCGACGTGGAGCGTGTCGGTGACCAGAAGGTCGTCATGGTTCGACTGAAAGCAAGCTGACCCGGCGGGGACAGGGATCGGACGTTTCGCGTCTGATTGCACGCTATCCCGACCGATTCCGGGGCCATGGCAAGCCACATGGGAACTCACTGTTCCCCGAATTCCGCCAGGTCGACGCTATCGGGCGAATACGATACTATCTCATCAGATGTTTGCGACTGCTTGACCGGGGGGTGCAGTGGATACGTCTTCTTCCAAGCGCTGGATGACAAGACCGGAGGCCCGCGATCCCGCGGCCTTTCAGTCTGCCGCGCGCCATGTCTAAAAGGGGGAGGATTTGCCGTGACCGCCAATGTCGATCGGATTTCCAAGGCCGGGGTCGAAGCGATTGTCGCGGCGATCACGGCGCGTGTCACGGATCGCGAGACGCTGATCTGGCTGTGGCCGCAGCTTGAACAACAGCTGTTGGCCTATGACGGCCATCTCCAGACGACGCTGTTTCCGGGGTTCGAGGCGCCGGCCGTGACGGCGCTGCCGCAGGCGCTCAACCGGCGCGAACTCTCCGCCACGCTAAGGCTGGCGCTGCTGACGGCACTGGACCGGATCAGCCCGCTCGAGGCCGCCGGGTCCACAAGTGCTGCCGACATACTGGCGGAATGGAACAAGCTTTCGGCCTTCGTCAGAAACAACATCAGCGATGGCTTTTCCGGTTTTCAGAATATTCGCAGCCGGCTCTATGCGCAGTTCGGCGCGCCCAGCAATCCGGCCAAGGCGATCGACCGCGTCAACGCCTATTATAGCCAGCTCTCGGGCGCCGGCTTCCCCAAGGCGAGCTTCAAGTCGCCGGTGCATCCGGTGCTCAAGACCAGGCTGGCGAACACGGTGGCGCTGCTGACGGCCAAGGGCGCCACGGCCGCGCTGACCGGGATCAAGAGCGTCGGCGGCTTCAACATCAGGCCCAATGTCAACTCGCCCACGCAGCTCAGCAATCATTCCTTCGGCTGGGCGGTGGACATCGATCCGGCGATCAACCCGAACGTCAAGAAGACCGTTTTGCCGCTGACCATCATCGCCGCCTTCACCGGCGTCGACCTCTACGGCGCCGAGAGCGCCACGCTGCGCGCCGGCGGCCCTTATGACACGCTGCTGCCGGCCGCTATTGTGCTGTCGAAGGCCAACGCCGCTGTCGTTGCCGCATTCGCCAATGCCGATGGCCTCAAGGCCGCCATGGGCAACGCCATAACACGGCTGGCCGGCGTGACATTGCCGGCGGCGAAGCTCGCCAATGCCCATGCGCTGGCAACCGCCGTGCCAGCCAAGCAAACCGATCTCGCCACGCTGCTGCAAGGTGCCGGCGCCACGCCGGCCAAGGCCAAGTCGACCGCGAAGCTGCTGGCCGATGCCGCCGACCTGTCACGCAGGGCGGCCAGAGTCGCCACGCCCAAGATCATCGGCACCGACGCTTCGGTTGCCCGCTTCGGCTTCTTCAACCTGGCGCCGCAAGCCGCAGCCGGGCTCGCCGCCAGCGACGGCGGCGGCCTGCGCTGGCTGGGCGCGGCTACCGGCACCAAGGACTACATGCATTTCGAGCTTGCAGCCGCCGACCAGCCGAAGCTGTTCTGACCATAAGCTTGGCAATTTCTCGATATTTCAATCGTTAATCGAGTTTTATCGATTAAAGACGGAACGACCGACCTCCTCAAAAATTGAGATGCGCCGATAAGAGGAGCGCCAATGAGATTCGCAGCCATGCAAGATCCATGTGACCACTGGCTTGTCTACGATTTGCTGTCAGCGCTGCCTGCGGAGGTGGAAGGACGATTGCTGATGGGGCTGACGCGGCGCGAAGCCGAGCAGCTTGCCGCGCAAGCCAACGCGGGGTCGGTCAGGCAGGCGACCCGTTCGCCAGTTCCGTGCCCAATCTTCGCGTGAACACGCCGGCCTGACTACGCCAGCCTTGCCCTTGTCGTCCGCGGCGTCGCCAGCAGCAGGCTGGTCTCGCTGCCGGTTATCCCGGGGATCAGCCGTATCCGCCGCAGCACCGCGTCGAAATCGGTGAGCGAGGCCGTGCCGAGCTCGACCACCAGGTCCCAGCGGCCATTGGTGGTGTGAATGGTCGAGACTTCGGCGAGGCCGCCGAGCGCCCGCACCACGCGATCGGCGGCATGGCCCTCGATCTCGATCATCATCACGCCGCGTATCCGCTGGTCGACGGCGTCGGCGCGCAGCACCACGGTGTAGCCGATGATCTCACCCGTCTTTTCCAGCCGCTCCATGCGCGCCCTGACCGTGGCGCGCGATACCCCGAGATCGACCGCGAGATCGGAGATGCTGCGCCGGGCATCGTGCCTGAGCAGAGTGACCAGCCTTTCGTCGAGCACGTCCATAGCTGCTATCCAATTTGATCAATCTGACTGAGCGGAATGATAAATCAATCTTCTCGAAATGCCAATTTCGCCTGTTCAAACTGCCGGGCAGGGATGGTTCATTCCACCCATCAATCGCCCAATCAATCACGGGGACAAAAGAATGCGCTGCAGGATCGTTGGCGCGCCGGTGCAGGACGGCGCAGGCAGGATGGGATGCGAGATGGGGCCGAGCGCGCTGCGCACGGCGGGACTTGTCTCGGTTCTGTCGGAACTCGGCCATGAGGTCGAGGACTGGGGCGCCGTGCAGCCGGCTGCGGCGCGCGCCATCGTCCACGGCAATCTGGCGCTGAAGGCGCTGCCGGAGATTTCCGCCTGGACGGCGGCGATCGCCGAGACCGCCTATGCGGCATCGAAGGACGCCATACCGGTCTTTCTCGGCGGCGACCATTCGATCTCCGCCGGCACCGTGTCCGGCGTGGCGCGCCGCGCTGCCGAACGCGGCCGGCCGCTCTTTGTGCTGTGGCTCGACGCGCATCCGGATTTCCACACGCTCGACACCACCGCAAGCGGTAATCTGCATGGCGTGCCGCTCGCTTATGCCAGCGGCCGGTCGGGCTTCGAGGGCTATTTCCCCGATTTGGACGTCGCGGTCGATCCCCGCCGCATCTGCGCCATGGGCCTGCGCAGCGTCGATCCCGCCGAGCGTCGCGCGCTGAACGAAGCAGGCGTGACCGTGCACGACATGCGCTCCATCGACGAGCACGGCATCGCCTCGCTGCTGCGCGCCTTTTTGGCCAATGTGGAGAAGGAGAACGGCCTGCTGCATGTCAGCCTCGACGTCGACTTCCTCGATCCCTCGATCGCGCCGGCCGTCGGCACCACCGTGCCAGGCGGCGCCACGTTCCGCGAGGCGCATCTGGTGATGGAGATGCTGTCCGACAGCGGCCTTGTCTCCAGCCTCGACCTGGTCGAGCTCAACCCGTTCCTCGACGAGCGCGGCCGCACCGCGACGCTGATGGTCGATCTCGCCGCCAGCCTGATGGGCCGCCGCATCATGGACCGTCCGACCCGCAGCCATTCCGGAAGCATTGCATGACCCAGCCATCCCGCCTTGCCATCGTTCCCTTCGTCAGCGTCGACCGCATGATGAAGCTGGTGCTGACCATCGGCGTCGAGCGGTTCCTGACCGAGCTCGCCGCCTATATCGAGGAGGATTTCCGCCGCTGGGAGCTGTTCGACAAGACGCCGCGCATCGCCTCGCACAGCCATGACGGCGTCATCGAGCTGATGCCGACCAGCGACGGCAAGATGTACGGCTTCAAATATGTCAACGGCCATCCGAAAAACATGCGCGAGGGCCGCCAGACCGTCACCGCCTTCGGTGTGCTCGCCGATGTCGGTTCCGGCTATCCGATGCTGCTGACCGAAATGACGATCCTGACGGCACTGCGCACCGCGGCCACTTCGGCAGTCGCGGCCAAATATCTGGCGCCCAAGGGTGCGCGCTCGATGGCCATCATCGGCAACGGCGCCCAGTCCGAATTCCAGGCCGTCGCCTTCAAGGCGCTGCTCGGCATCGACCGGCTGCGGCTTTACGACATCGACCGCTCCGCTTCGGAAAAATGCGCCCGCAACCTCGCCGGCAAGGGCTTTGACATCACCATCTGCACGACAGGACAGGACGCTGTCGAAGGCGTCGACATCATCACCACGGTGACCGCCGACAAGCAGTACGCCACCATCCTGACCGACAACATGGTCGGCTCCGGCGTGCACATCAACGCGGTCGGCGGCGACTGCCCGGGCAAGACCGAGCTGCACCGCGACATCCTGTTGCGCTCCGACATTTTTGTCGAATTCCCGCCGCAGACGCGCATCGAAGGCGAAATCCAGCAGCTCGACGCCGACCATCCGGTGACCGAGCTGTGGCAGGTGATGACCGGCCAGGCCGAAGGCCGTACGTCAGCCAAGCAGATCACGCTGTTCGATTCCGTCGGCTTCGCCACGGAAGATTTCTCGGCACTCCGCTATGTCCGCGACCAGCTCCAGGCCACCAGCCTCTATGAGGAGCTCGATTTGCTCGCCGATCCCGACGAGCCGCGCGACCTCTTCGGCATGCTGCTGAGGGCAGGTTTGGAAACGGCGGCATAGTTTTTCCCTTCTCCCCGTTCACGGGGAGAAGGTGCCCGAAGGGCGGATGAGGGGCAGCGCCGGCTTCAACGATGAGCGCGTTGCAGCCTCGTCGGAAAGACAATCTCGCGGCCTCAGCGCCGCCCCTCATTGTCCTGCCGGACATTTCTCCCCGTAGAACGGGGGAGAAAGAGGCTAATCACCCCCGCAACGCCGCGCAGCTCTCCCTCTCCACCAGCACCGGCGTCAGCACTTCGCGGCGCGAGTGCGCCGCCGGTTCGGCGACGCGGGCGAGCAGCAGACTGACGGCGCGTGTGCCGATTTTTTCGACCGGCTGTGCGATCGTCGTCAGCGGCGGCCAGGTGGTGACGGCATAGGGTATGTCGTCGAAGCCGATCATCGACATGTCGTCGGGAACCCGCAATCCGCGCGCCCGCAGCACCGTCAGCGCGCCCATGGCCATCAGATCGTTGCAGGCGAAAAGCGCCGTGATCCCAGGCGCCTGCGCCATCAGCCGTTCCATCGCGGTGCGGCCGCCGGCGAAGTGATAGTCGGAATCGACTATCGTATTCGCCGGCAGGTCGAGGCCGGCTTCCTGCAGCGCCCTGGCGAAGCCGCGCAGGCGGGCGGGGCTCGAGCTGGAATCGCGCGGGCCGCCGATGACGCCGATCTTCTGATGGCCGAGCCCGACCAGATAGCGGCCGGCGAGATAGCCGCCATGATCGTGATCGACCAGCACGGAATCGACATTGACCGAATGGATCTCGCGGTCGAGCAGTACCGCCGGCACGCCGGGCAGCACGCTGGAGAACACCCGCGCATGGTCGGACGAGCCGGCGAAGATCAGCCCGTCGATCTGCTTGGCCATCAGCACCTGGAGGTAGCGCTCCTCCTTCTCGGCGCTGCCGTCGGAGTTGCACAGGATCACCGTATAGCCGGCGAGGAAGCCGGCATCCTCGATCTGGCGCGCGACGCTGGCGAAGAACGGGTTGGAATTGTCCGGCAAAAGCAGGCCGATGGTCTTGGTCTCGCCGCGCCTGAGACTCCGCGCCAGCGTGTTGGGGCTATAGCGCAGGGCGGCGATGGCCGAACGCACGCGCTCGGCCGTCTCCGGCTCGACATGGCGCGTGCGGTTCATCACATGCGAGACGGTTGCGACCGACACTCCGGCATGGCGTGCGACATCGGCAATCGTCGTCATCGGTTATTCCCCTAGCGGATCACCCTCAGAAGCCGCTCCCTGTACGCGTCTAGGATGACGGCAAGCACAATGACAAGGCCTATCACGATCGGCTTGAAATTGTCGCCGACGCCGAGCAGCTGCAGTCCGGTCGACAGCACCTGCAAAATGCAGGCGCCGACCAGCGTGCCGATGATCGAGCCCTTGCCGCCGCTGAGGCTGGTGCCGCCGATGATGACGGCCGCAATCGCGTTGAGCTCGTAGCCGACGCCGGCGATCGGGCTGCCGATGTTGAGGCGCAACAGATAGACCATCGCCGCGATGCCGGCGGTCAGGCCGCTAATGGTGAAGGCGGCGACCTTGTAGAAATCCGGATTGTGGCCGGACAGCCGCACCGCCTCGTCATTGGTGCCGACGGCGAAGATCATGCGGCCGAAGACGGTGAAGCGCAGCACGAACCAGCCGGCCGCGATCACCAGCACGGCGATCAGGAAGATCGACGGCAGGAAGCCGCCGATGATGAGGTTGCCGAAATCGACGAAACTCTGCGGCAGGCCGGTGATGGTCGAATTGTCGCTGACCACGCGGGCCGCGCCCGCCGCCATATTGAGCATGCCGAGCGTGACGATGAAGGACGGGATCTTCCAGCGCGTCGAGATCCAGCCATTGAGGAAGCCGCAGACGGCACCCGTGGCCATGCAGGCGAGCAGCGCCAGCAGGATCGCTACCCCCGGCGACAGGCTCTCGTCGATCATGACGGTTGCGCCGACCACCGTGCACAGCGCCAGCACCGATCCCACAGAAAGGTCGATGCCGCCGGTGAGGATGACGAAGGTCATGCCGGCGGCCAGCACCGTGTTGATGGCGATCTGCACGAAGATTTTCAGCGCGTTGCCCGACGTGGCGAAATAGGGCGCCGTCGCCGAGAAGAACACGGTGATCAGCACCAGCGCCAAAAGCACGCCGGCATCGCGCACCAGAAAGCGGATGAATTTCGCCCGGCCCGGCGAAACGGGCGCCGAAATAGTCACTTGCGACGTCTCGCTCATGGTCGCACATACTCCTGATAGGCGAGCGACAGGATGTGTTCCTGGTCGAACGCGGCGCGCGGCACGTCGCCGACAATCTTGTTTTTGGAAAAGACGATGATGCGGTGGCACATGCCCATCAGCTCGGGCAGGTCGGACGACACCATGATGATGCCCTTTTTCGCCGCCGCGAGCATCCACAGCAGCTGGTAGATCTCGCGCCGCGCGCCGATGTCGACGCCGCGCGTTGGCTCGTCGAGGATCAGCGTCGAGGTGCCCCTGAACAGCCACTTGGCCAGCACCACCTTCTGCTGGTTGCCGCCCGAGAGATTGCGCACCGCCTGTTCGATCGAGCTCGCCTTGACGCGCAACTGGCCGACCAGATCGTTGGCGGCTGCGGCCTCGGCACGGCGGTTGATGAGCCCGTTGCGCGAGACCTTGCCGAGATCGGTGATGGTGATGTTCTTGTCGACCGCCATGTCGAGTAGCAGGCCCTGGCCCTTGCGGTCTTCGGTGAGCAGGCTCAAGCCGTGCCGCACCGCATCCTTGGGCGCCGCGATCGCCACCGGCCTGCCGTCGATCTCGACGACGCCGTCGAGTTTCGGATCGGCGCCGAACAGCGCCCGCATGGCTTCGGTGCGGCCGCTGCCGACCAGCCCGGCGACGCCGAGGATTTCGCCATGGCGGACGGCGAATGAAATTTCCGGCGTCTCGGCGCTGCGTTTGAGATTGGCGACGCTGAGCGCCACCGTGCCCGGCACGATGGACGCGTCGAAGCCATATTCGTCGGCAATGTCGCGGCCGATCATCATGCGCACCAGGTCCGGCACGGTGAGGCCTTGCAGGTCGCGCGTCGCGACCAGTTTGCCGTTGCGCAGCACCGTCACCCTGTCGCCAATCTCGAACACCTCATGCAGCCGGTGCGAGATGTAGATGATGGTGACGCCTTTGGCCTTCAGCCGCTTGATGATGGCAAACAGCCGCTCGATCTCCGGCGGCGTCAGCGTCGCCGTCGGCTCGTCGAGGACAAGCAGCTTTGAGTCATTGCTCAGCGCCTTGGCGATCTCGACCAGCTGCATCTGCGCGACGCCAAGCGCCTCGACGCGGGTGCGCGGATCGATGTCGAGGCCGACCTCCTTCAACAGCGCCATGGCGCGGCTGTTGAGCGCCTTGCCGTCGACAATGCCGAAGGCGCGGCGCGGCAGCTTCTCCAGCATCAGGTTCTCGGCGATGCTGAGGTAGGGCAACAGGTTGAGTTCCTGATGCACGATGCGGATGCCGGAGAGCTGCGCGTCATGCGGCGTCTTCGGGCGATAGGGCTGGCCGTTGAAGGCGATCGCGCCGGAGTCCGGCTGGTAGATGCCGGCCAGGAGCTTGATCAGCGTCGACTTGCCGGCGCCGTTCTCGCCCAGGATGATGTGGGTTTCGCCGCGCGCGATCGACAGCGACACGTCGCTGAGCGCGACGGCGCCGGGAAAGATCTTTCCGACCCCCTCGAGGGCAAGAATTGCATCGGTCATGCAGCGGAATCCTGATTTGCGCCCTTTTTGCCGTCAAGGCATCATAGACGCGTCGTCGCCGCCGCCGACAGTTTGCCGGCGGCGGCGATGAGACAAGCGGAAACGCCGGAGGGAGTACCGGCGCGGTTCGCTCGTCTCAGCCGGTGATCAGCTTGATGTCGGTCTTGACCCAGCCGGAGAACTTTTCGCCGGCCATTTCGCGCAGGCCGTAATCGATGCCCATGGCGGCCATCTGCGCGCCATACTGCTCGACGGTGGCGAGCATCTTGCCTGCCTTGAGCAGCGGGCCGACGGCCGGGATGTTGTCGAAGCCGACGACCTTGATCTGGCCCGACTTGCCGGCCGCGTCGAGTGCCTTGACGACACCGAGCGCCATTGAGTCATTGGCCGCCATCACACCCTGTATGTCCTGGTACTGGGTGAGGAAGTTGGTCATCAGCGTGTTGGCTTCCTCGGTCTCCCAATGCGCCGTCTTGGAGTCGAGCAGCTCGAGGCCGTTTTCCTTGACCGCATCGTCGAAGCCGAGCTTGCGCTCCTTGGCATTGTCGGCTTCCGGATTGCCTTCAAGGATGACCACCTTGCCGCCCTTGCCCAGCGCCTTGCCGAGCGCATCGCCGGCAAGCTTGGCGCCGCCGCGATTGTCCGGACCGAAGAAGGCGAGGTCGATGCCGGCCTTCTTCTTGGCTTCGGTGTCGAGCGCGACGTCGATGTTGATGACCTTGATGCCGGCCTGCAGCGCCTTGGAGATCGGCGTCACCATGGCCTTCGAATCGGCCGGCGCGACGACGATGATGTTGTAGTTCTGGGTGATGAAGTTCTCGATGGCGTCGACCTGGGCGGCGAAGTCACGCTCGTCCTTCATGCCGACGGCGGCGAAATCGAACTTGTCCTTGTTCTTGGCGGCATACTCCTCGGCGCCGGCCTGCATCTGCTTGAAGAACTCATTGGCGAGCGACTTCATGACCAGCCCGACCTTCGGCTTGTCGGCGGCGAACACCGGTCCAAGCGGCAGCGCGAGTGCGCCCGCGGCCATGGCGCCGGTCATCAGGAACTGGCGGCGCGAGAACGGGCCGAGCCCGTCCGTAATTGTTTTCTTGCTCATGATTTCCTCCTCTGTGATCCCTGGTAATCGGTTACGTAACCGATTACGCCGCAGGTTAGTGCCTGGCTTTGCCAGGTGTCAATATCGGCGGTCGAACTCATGCCACAGCGTATCCCGTATCGACTGTCCGCCTGAGCGCTGTATCGTTCCCAACGCCCAATGATTCCCGGCCTGGTGATTCTGGACTTGGTGACCCCGGCAGACAGGAAGCCTTCATGCACGACCTGACACCCATTCTGTCGACCGTGACCGCCTCGTTCCTCGCTTCCTTCGTCGAAGTGGTCGAGGCCTTCACCATCGTTCTGGCGGTCGGCGTCACCCGCAGCTGGCGGCCGGCGCTGACGGGCGCGGCGTTGGCGCTGGCGCTGCTGGCGGCTTTGGTGCTGGCCTTCGGACCGCTGCTGGCGCTGGTTCCGATTACCGTGCTGCAGTTCGTCGTCGGCGTGCTCCTGATCCTGTTTGGCATGCGTTGGCTGCGGAAAGCCATTTTGCGCAGCGTCGGCGTCATCGCCCTGCATGACGAGGACGCCGCCTTTTCCAAGGAAACCGCCGCCTTGCAGCAACAGGCCAATGACCGCCGCGCCGATTATCTCGCCGGGCTCGCGGCTTTCAAGGCGGTGCTGCTCGAAGGTGTCGAAGTGGTGTTCATCGTCATTGCCGTCGGCGCCGCGCATGCGCAGACCTTCTATGCCAGCCTTGGCGCGCTGGCCGCCTTCATCCTGGTAACGATCATCGGCCTGGCGGTGCACCGGCCGCTGGCGCGGGTGCCGGAAAATGCGCTCAAATTCGCCGTCGGCCTGATGTTGACCAGCTTCGGCATTTTCTGGACCGGCGAAGGGCTTGGCGCCGACTGGCCGGGCGCCGATCTGGCGCTGCTGGCCATCTTCGCCATCATCGCCGTCGCGTCCTTCGCCATCGTGCGCTGGTTGCGCGACCCCAGGAGTGCACAAGGAGCCGCCCGATGACTATCCTGCGCCTCATCCTTAGGGAACTCGTCGGTATGTTCATCGACGACGGCAGCCTGGCGACGCTGGCGCTGGTGCTGATCGTGGCGATCACCGCGGCGGTGAAGTTGCTGGCGCTGCCGCCGCTTGCCGGCGGCATCCTGCTTCTGGCGGGTTGCCTCGCCATCCTGCTCTACAGCGTGCGCCGCGCGGCGCGGCGCTTCGGTCAGTAGAGCAATTCCAGGAAAAGTGTGTAGCGGTTTTCCGTCCGGAATTGCGTAAAAACAAATACTTAGAGTCCGGTCAGTAGAGGGTGAAAAACACCGGCAGCACGCCGCTGATCCGCAAGTGCTCGATCATCTCGATGGCCGGGAACAGCGCCAGGAAATAGAGCCCGTCGACGAATGTCCGCCGCAACGCCTTTGTCGAGAAGTGGCGTTCGGCCTGGTCGTGAAACAGCAGCGGGTTCGGCCAGAAAGGCGGCGTGCGCTCGGCATAGGCGGCGTAGGCGGGACCGAACTTTCCAAACAGGAACTCGGCCTCCTTGCGCGCCGTCACCCGGAACACAAGGTAGCTCATCAGGGCGAGCGCCGCCGCCACCAGCACCGAGCCATACATCAACCCGATGCCCGCGGCGCCGACCGTGGAAAAGAAATAGAGCGGGTTCCGGCTCATCGAGAACGGGCCGATGGTGACCAGCTCTTCGTTCTTCCTGCCGCCGACATAGAGAATGCTCCACAGGCGGCCGAGGAAGCAGATTAGCACCAAGCCCATACCCAGCGTTTCGATGTACTCGTGCCCTTCCGAGCCTTCGACAAAAACGGGCTTGGCGAACAGCAGCGCCGCAATGGCGAGGACGGCGGCCACCTGTACGACGATCAGGCGCTTGTGCTGGTCGAAGGCCTTCGCCGCCGGCTTGAGGGGAGCGTAGCTCATCATCGTTCCTGCTCTCCGGCAGAGCCTATCGCGCCGGTGTCTCGCAATCCACTAGCGCTTCCATGCGGCGAAGGCGAGGCGACCGGCAGGAGTTTGGGCCATTCTTACGAATTTGTAAGCGGACGGACAGATGGCGGCGAGGTCGCCTGCCTATGGTCGCTCTGCCGAAACACCAAGGATACCGTCATGCTCCCGTCAACAAGCACAGCAGCAGCCGCCCTGGCATCGCCCAACAGGGTCCCTGATGTCACGGTCGAATTCTGGCTGATCAAGCTTTTGGCGGTGACCATGGGCGAGACGGCGGCCGACTATCTCGCCGTCAACCTCGGCCTCGGCCTGACCGTGACGTCGCTGATCATGACCGGCATTCTCGTCGTCGCGCTGGCGCTGCAATTCGCGCAGAAGCGTTACGTGCCATGGGCCTATTGGCTGGCGGTGGTGCTGATCAGCGTCGTCGGCACCTTGATCACCGACAATCTGGTCGACAATTTCGGCGTCCGCCTGCAAACCACCACCATCGCTTTCACGGTCCTGCTCGCCGCGACATTCGCCGTCTGGTACGCCAGCGAAAGGACGCTCTCCATCCATACCATCGTCACCACCAGGCGCGAGATCTTCTACTGGCTGGCGATCCTCTTCACCTTCTCGCTGGGCACCGCGGTCGGCGATCTGGTCGCCGAACAATTTGACATCGGCTATCTCACCACCGGCTTCCTGTTCGGCGGGGTCATCGCTCTCATAGCCCTCGGATATGTCGCCTTCGGCCTCGACGCCATCCTTGCCTTCTGGCTGGCCTATATCCTGACGCGGCCGCTTGGCGCCTCGTTCGGCGACCTGCTGTCGCAACCGGTTGAGTATGGCGGTCTCGGCTTCGGCACCACCTTCACCAGCATTGCCTTCCTCGGCTGCATTGTCGCGGTGGTGGTCTATATGACGTTGAAGAAGAACGCCGACGCGGCCGATCCCATGCTGGTTGAATAGGCAAGAAACCGCTTTTTGGCCGGAATTGCGCCAGAACAGGGCGTTAGAGCGGGGCGCCGGGGAGCGGTGAACCAGCCAGCGATCGGAACAACAATGCGCCTTCTGCTTGTCGAAGACGACCCCAGGACCGCCGACTATGTCGTCAAGGCCCTGAGCGAGGCCGGCCACATCTGCGACCTGCTGCGCGATGGCCGTGACGGGCTGTTTGCCGCAACCCGCGATGCCTATGACGTGATCGTCGCCGACCGCATGCTTCCCGGCCTCGACGGCCTGTCGATGATCAAGGCGGTGCGCGCCGCGGGCGTGCGCACGCCGGCGATCTTTTTGACCTCGGTCGGCGGCGTCGACGACCGCGTCGAGGGGCTCGAGGCCGGCGGCGACGATTATCTGGTCAAACCTTTCGCCTTTTCCGAACTGCTTGCCCGCATCAACGCGCTCGGCCGCCGCCCGGCGGCGCAGGAGCAGAAGACGACGCTGCGCATCGCCGACCTCGAAATGGACCTGATCCAGCGCCGGGTGACCAGACAGGGCCAGGCGATCGACCTGCAGCCGCGCGAATTCAGCCTGCTCGAAGTGCTGATGCGCGGCGAAGGCCGGGTGATCACACGCACCATGCTTCTGGAGCGCGTCTGGGATTTCCATTTCGACCCCAAGACCAGCGTCGTCGAAACCCATATCAGCCGGCTGCGGGCCAAGATCGACCGGCCGTTCGAAACCGCGTTGATCCACACCGTGCGCAACACGGGCTACAGCTTGCACGCGCCGAGTTGAATGGGCCATGCTCGATCGCATCTCACACGTCCAACCGGCTGTACGTATATAAGCGAGATGTCGATGCTGGACTCTGCAAAGCGATGGGCGCGCGGCATCACCCGCGACACGGTGGCATTGTGGCTTGCCGCCCGCGATCCTCGTGTGCCTTGGTACGCAAAGGCCGCTGCCGGAGCGGTTGCGGCGTATGCTCTTAGCCCTGTCGACCTCATTCCTGACTTTATCCCGGTCATCGGCTATCTGGATGACCTGCTGATCGTCCCTCTCGGCATCATGCTTGCGGTCAAGCTGGTGCCAGCAGCTCTCATGCAGGAATTCCGTGATGCGGCCACGCGCCGCGACAGGCCGGTTGGCAAGGCCGGACTGGTCTTCATGATTGCTGTCTGGATACTGGGGGCGTTGGCGCTGCTATGGCTGTTCTGGCCGAAGTCCGCCTAAAGCGATGAAGGAAACAAGCGCCAGCCTGCTGCGCAGCACGCCGTTCCGGCTGGCTTTGACCTTCGCCTTGCTGTTCGTGCTCGCCTTCATCCTGTCAGGCGCCATTGTCTACCAGCTGATGAGCGCCGACCTTGCCGAGCAGCTCGACCAGTCGGTCAAGGAGACCTATTCGGTCGTGGCGGTGACCTATGCCGGCAACGACCAGGAGGATCTGGTTTCGGCGGTCGACAGCCATGCCGCGCTCAGCCCGAGCAAGGAGCAGCTGTTCTCGCTGACCGATGCCGCCGGCAATCATCTGGCCGGGAATTTCACCGCCGCCGACTTGCCCGACGGCTTTTCGGATTTTGCCGCGTCCCTGCCGGGCGTGCCGCCCGGCACAATGTACCGTGCCTGGTCCGGTTCGGTTGGCCCCGACAGCCTGACCGTCGCTTTCTCGCTGTCCGAGATCAAGGAGCTGGAGAGCATCGTGCTGATGAGCTTCGGCTGGGCAACCCTGATCATTTCGGGCCTTGGCGTGGCGGGCGGCGCGCTTCTGGCGTCGCGGGTGCAGCGCCGCCTCGACGGCATCGCCGCGACCATGGACGATGTCTCCAACGGCCGGCTCGACGCCCGCATTCCGCTGCTTGGCAATGGCGACGACATCGATGGCGTGTCGCGCCAGGTCAACGCCGCGCTCGAACGGCTGGCATCCCTTGTCGACGGCATGCGCCAGGTCAGCGCCGACATCGCGCATGATCTAAAGACGCCGCTGAACCGGTTGCAAATGATCCTCGAGTCGGCGGCCGACAAGACGGGGCGCGGCGAGGCCGTTGCCGACGAGCTGGCGGAGGCGCGCGGCGAGAGCCTGCAGATCAACGAGACCTTCGACGCGCTGCTGCGCATCGCCCAGATCGAGGCCGGCGCCCGCAAGGCGCGCTTTGTCGACCTCGACCTCAACGGCGTCGTCGAAGCCATTGCCGAGATCTATGCTGGCGTCGCCGAGGATGACGGCAAGTCGCTGTCGGCGGAGATTGTTCAAAGCACGCACTGCCTGGTCCACGGCGATCGCGATTTGCTGACCCAGCTATTCGCCAATCTGGTCGAGAACGCCCTGCGCCATTGCCCGCGCGGCACAATCATCAAGCTGTCGGTGTCCAGGCAAGGCGACCGCATCGTCGCCAGGATTGCCGACAACGGCCCCGGCATTCCGGCGCAAGAGCGCGAAAAAGTGTTCCAGCGGCTCTACCGGCTGGACTCCAGCCGGACCACGCCCGGCAGCGGCCTAGGTTTGAGCCTGGTGCGCGCCATCGCCGATTTGCATGGCGCAACGATCGCGCTGGAGGATCGCCGGCCCGGGCTGGCGGTGATGGTCGGTTTCCCTGCAGCGAAGGCATCGCTGGCCTGAGAGGGCCGTCAGCCCAGATCCTGAACGTCACATCAAGGGCGCCCTACTCCGGCGCGAAGGGTGGCTGAACGAAGCATTTGTCTTTCGCGGTGATGGCGGCGCGATCCTTGTCATCGCAGCGTGCCGCTGCTGCGGACGCAAAAACGGGTGCCGCTGCCGGGGGACAACAGCGAGCACCCGGTGACCGCCGATGAAGGGACTTTACCCGGCGGCTGGCTACCAATGTCTTGGCAAGGACTTGGTTGCCGCACCCAGCCCTCTGCCTTTGACGTTAAGACTTCAGTCTGATGCCTCCTGGGACCGTGGTCCACGGGCGGAACGATCGCACCGGGGCGCCGTTCTGCCTGCAGTGAATCCGGCTAACAAGGAGCCAAGGCAATGGACGATCGAAACACCAGCATTATGGAAGCGCGGTGGCTTCTTGCTGTACCCGCCTCCCTTATCTTGACGGTGCTTTTCGCCGGCTTCTGGCTTACGTGAGTGGCCAGCGGCAAAGGCTCCGCCGCCCGATCTACCGTGTAAAGATGCTCGACGAACAACCGGGCGGGCAGAAGTGTCAACAGTGGCGTTTAGCTGGTCACAGAACAGATTCCAATAATTAGAAAACTTGCGGAACGATATATACCTGGCTGAGTTTGTTGTTTGGGCATTCAATACACAGTTGTGAAATCAGCCCTTAACATAGAAAGGCTCGTCATGAAAAAGTATCTTGTCACTATCGCCGCAGGTCTTGTCCTGGTCGCCGGAATTGGCGCAGCCGTAGCCGACACTGTCGTCGTTCTCAAACCTGAGCAGCAGACGGTGGTCCGCGAATACATCCACAAGCAGAAGCTCGCATCGGTAAGCCTGCTCGGTGTGGAACTCAACGTCGGCACCGCCCTGCCGGATACGGTCGAACTTCACGCAATCGACGTCCCTGACGTGAAGTACAAGTACACGGTCGTCGGCGACCATGCAGTCCTCGTTGACCCGGATACGCGCAAGATCGTTCAGATCATCGAGTAGCAACTTCGGCCGGATGTCCCTCAACGTCCGGCCGCTGGCAGCCCGCTTCCAGAGTTGTCCTTTGGAAGCGGGTTTTTCGCGTTGAATAGCCGTTGCCGGCGCCGGCGCGACAGGTCGACCCCCACTTCGTCGAGCTGCGCTCGACACCTTGCCGGGGCGAGCCACGGGTCTCGCCCGTCCTTCGGACCCCCCGATCGACGGGGGAGAGGAAGGGCGCGAACTTGTGCAAGGGCGCGAGCTTACGTCGCCTGGCGCCTTTCCTCTCCCTCCGGAGGGGGGAGAGGTGGCTCGGCGAAGCCGAGACGGAGTGGGAGAAGCCGCTCGTCAATCGCGCCGCCGCCGCAAACTTTCTCCGGGTTGACGGATCGCACCCGACAAACGTTGGCCGCGATTAGCCTAGCGCCATACCCGAGAAAACCTATCGGCCCACAGCCCCCCGGCGAAAATCCGACGGCGACATGCCGGCCAGTTTGCGGAAGGATTTGTTGAAGGCGCTTAGCGAGCCGAAGCCGGAATCCATGGCGACGCGCAGCACATTGGCATCTTCGTGCATCAGCAGCGCCTGCGCGTAGCTCAGCCGCAGCAGGTTCATATATTCGTTGAGCGTCATTCCGGTCGACTTCTTGAAAATGTTCATCGCGTATTTCGGATGAATGTCGGCGGCCGCGGCAATGTCGACGCAGTCTATGTCGTAGAGGAAATTCTCGGCGATGAAATCGCACATGCGCCCGACATTGCGCAGCCATTGCTGGTCGAAAGGACCGCCCGTTTCCGCGCCGGCGGCCGTTTCCGGCACCAGCCGGTAGGGTTCGAACCGGATCCGCTCCAGCCGCAGCAGCAACTCGTTCACTGCATGCTCGGTCGTGGCGGGATCGCCGGAGCGGAAATAGCGGTTCCAGCGCTCGAAATTGTGGTGGTCGGCCTCATCGGTCGCCGACGTCACCAGCGTGGCGCCGGTCATCAGCCGGTGGCGGACATCGGTCGGCAGATGCAGGCGGAAGAAATGCACCAGCGGCAGATGCGCACCGGTGTAGATCGCGTCGTCCGAGAGATCGTCCATCTGGTGCGGCAGCCCGCCCCAGAACAGGCACATCTCGCCCGCCGACAGCGAAATCTCATGCTCGGCCATGCGGTAATGCACGTTGCCGCGGACGATGAAATTGACCTCGACCTGGGCATGCCAGTGCGGCTTGAGCATCACCAGCGGGTGATTGTGAAACAACTGCAAGGCCATCGGCAGGCCTTCGACGCTGCTGGCGCCAGGCTGGTAAAACGGCCGTTCCGGCATCTTACTTTCCGCCCATTCTTCATTCCCGTTATCGGGGACAAGCCTTCCGCGCTGCGTAGTTTAGCCATGCTCGCGAAGAGAGAGCAAATGAAATGGGAGGATTTCAATGCGCACGACACTGATCTGTGCCGCGCTGGCGCTTGGCCTGGGCTCGGGCCCGGCCCTGGCGCAGTCTGGCGAAATCACGATCTGGAGCTGGAACATCGCTGCTTCGTCCCTGAAGTCGACGATCGCCGGCTTCAACAAGCAGTTCCCCGACGTCAAGGTCACCGTCCAGGATCTCGGCAACCAGCCGACCTATGACAAGTCGATCGCCGGCTGTGCCGCCGGCGGCGTCGGCCTGCCCGACATCGTCTCGATCGAAAACGGCGAGGCCGAGAATTACTGGAGCCAGTTCCCCGACTGTTTTGTCGACCTGCACACGCTGGGCTACACCGCGGAAGACCAGAAGAAATTCCCCGATTTCAAGCGCACCGAACTCGAAGTGGGCGACAAGGCCTACGCCATGCCATGGGATTCCGGCCCGGTCGCCGCTTTCTACCGCCGCGACTTCTACGAGAAGGCGGGCGTCGATCCGGCCTCGATCAAGACCTGGGACGATTTCATCGCCGCCGGCAAGAAGATCCAGGCCGCCAATCCGGGCGTCACCATGACCAACGCCGATTTCAACGGCGACACCGAATTCTTCCGCATGATCTCCAACGAGCAGGGATGCGGTTATTTCGCCGAGGACGGGCAGTCGATCACCGTCAACCAGCCGAAATGCGTCGATACGCTGGCCAAGATCAAGGACATGAAGGACGCCGGCATCATGTCGTCGGCCGACTGGGGTACCAAGATCACCAACAACACCGCCGGCACCGTCGCCACCCAGATCTATGGCGGCTGGTATGAGGGCACCATCCGCACTGAATCGGCCGGCGAGAACGGCAAATGGGGTGTCTACCTGATGCCTAGCCTGACCGCAGACGGCCCGCGCGCCGCCAATCTCGGCGGTTCCTCGCTTGCCATCACTTCGGCCTCGAAGAACAAGGAAGCCGCCTACGCCTATCTGAAATACACGCTGGAGACCAACGAAGGCCAGATCACCATGCTGAAGGATTTCGGCCTGGTGCCGTCGCTGATCTCGGCGCTCGACGACCCCTATGTTGCGCAAGGCCTGCCCTATTGGGGCGGCCAGGCGGTGTGGAAGGACATTCTCGCCACGCTGCCCAAAGTGGTGCCGAGCCGCGGCACCCCGTTCCAGAGCGACGCCGAAATCATCATGCGCGCGGTGCAGACCAAATATCTCGGTGGCGGCTATCCGGATGCCAAGGCAGCGCTTGATGATGCTGCCAACCAGATCGCGGCGGCGACTGGATTGCCGGTCAAGTAAGCGCTTCTTACCTTCTCCCCTTGTGGGGTGAGCAGCCGGTTCGCCGCAGGCGAATTCATCGTGCCAGTGGCACGATGAAAGGCCGGCGAACGCCGGGACGCTGCGAAGCAGCGGGGACCCGGCAGGGTGGATCGGCCACCACGCCCCGGCCCTTCGCGGGCTCAGGGCGTTCGAAACTCGAAAAGCCAAGCAATTGGCTTTTCGTTCGCTAGCGCGAACCGCTTCTCACCCCACAAGGGGAGAAGGCAAGAAAGAAAGGAAGGAGGAAACCATGCGCACACAGAACGCCACCGCGTATCGCTTCCTCACGCCTTACCTGCTGATCTTCGCCATCTTCTGGGTGTGGCCGATCATTTCCTCGTTCATGATCTCCTTCCAGGCGACGCGCACCGTGCCGTGGCGCTGGGCACCCACCTTCAACTGGGGCCGGCTGATCGGCGACCCCGCCTTCTTCAACGCGCTGATGAACACGCTGCTCATCCTCGTCATCCAGGTGCCGGTGATGATTTCGCTGGCCATCGTCATGGCGGTGCTGCTGAACTCGCCGCTCTTGAAGGCGCGCGGCCTCTACCGCTTTGCCTTCTTCGCCCCGGTCGTCGTCGGCGAGGTCGCCTATTCCGCGGTGTTCCGGCTGATGTTCAATCTCGATTTCGGCATCATCAACAAGCTGCTCGCCGGCGTCGGCCTGGCCAAGATCGACTGGTTCTCCAACGTCACCCCGGCCATGGCGCTGATCATGATCGCGGTGACCTGGCGCTGGGCCGGCTACAACGCCATCATCCTGCTCGCCGGCCTGCAGTCGATCCCCGAGGACGTCTATGAGGCGGCGACGCTCGACCGTGTCAGCAAGGTCAAACAGTTCTTCTACATCACCTTGCCGCTGCTCAAACCGGTCATCGTCTTTTGCGCCGTGCTGTCGATCATCGGCACCATGCAATTGTTCACCGAACCGTTCCTGATCACCGAGCGCGGCGGTCCCGGCGGCGGCACCGAGACGCTCGGCCTTTTGCTTTACCGCCAGGGGTTCCGATCGCTCAATTTCGGCTACGCCTCGGCCGTCGCCTACACCATGGCGGCGCTCGCCATCGCCATCACTTTGGTGCAACTCTGGCTAACGCGGGAGCCGAAATGAGCTCGCTCTCGCAACGCCGTCTCGGCCGCAGCGTCCTGCTGCATCTGGTCCTGACGCCACTGGCGCTGGTCTGGTTGTTTCCGCTGTGGATGATGATCGTCTTCTCGACCATGCCTGACAACGGCATCTTCAGCCCCGGCATCGAGCTTCTGCCGCACGACAATTTCCTCGCAAACTTCCACAATCTCCAGCGCGACACCGACTTCGTCGGCGCCATCGGCATTTCGGTCTCGGTGGCGGTGACCTACACCGTGCTGTCGGTGCTGCTGACATCGATGGCTGGCTGGGCGCTGGCGCGCTATCATTTCGTCGGCAAAGGGTTTGTCGTCGCCATCATCCTCGGCACCATCACGCTGCCTTACGCGGTCGTGCTGATCCCGCAATTCATCATGGTGGCGCGCGACTTCCAGCTCGCCAACACCTGGGTGGCGTTGATCGTGCCGCCGCTCTTCAATTCACTCGGCGTGCTGTTCATGCGCCAGGCCTTTTCGATGATGCCGCACGATCTGTTTGACGCGGCCCGCGTCGAGGGCGTCAAGGAATGGCGCATCTTCCTGTTCGTCGCGCTGCCTCTGGCGCGGCCGATGCTGGCGGCGCTCTCCATCATCCTGTTCCTCGCCTCGTGGAACAATTATCTTTGGCCGCTTTTGATCAACAGCCAGCCCGGCGCGATGACGGCGCCGGTGGCGCTCGGCACGCTGATCGGCCTGACCAAAGTGTCGTGGGGCGGCCTGATGGCCGGCGCCGTCATGCTGACCGTGCCGATGCTCGTCGTCTTCGTGCTGTTGCAACGCCATTTCATCGCCGGCATCGCCGCCGGCGCCGTCAAGTAGGATAGAGCGATATGGCGGCAGTCACCCTCACCAATGTCCTCAAGCGCTTCGGCGTTTATGAGATCATCCACGGCGCCAACATCGACATCGCCGATGGCGAGTTCGTCGTCTTCGTCGGCCCGTCCGGCTGCGGCAAGTCGACATTGCTGCGGATGATCGCCGGGCTGGAGGACATCAGCGGCGGCGAGATCGCCATTGGCGGCAAGGTGGTGAACGATGTCGAGCCGGCCGAGCGCGGCATCGCCATGGTGTTCCAGTCCTATGCGCTCTACCCGCACATGACGGTCGAGCAGAATCTGAGCTTTGGTCTCAGAATGACCGGCAACCCGAAGGAGGACACCGAACGGCGGGTGAAACGGGCCTCCGAAATCCTGCGCATCACCGAGCTGATGGCGCGGCGGCCGAAGCAACTCTCCGGCGGCCAGCGCCAGCGCGTCGCCATCGGCCGCGCCATCGTGCGCGAACCGCAAGTGTTCCTGTTCGACGAGCCGTTGAGCAATCTCGACGCCGAGTTGAGAGTCCAGATGCGGGTCGAAATCTCGCGCCTGCACAAGGAGCTCGGCACGACGATGATCTATGTCACCCACGACCAGACCGAGGCGATGACGCTGGCCGACCGGATCGTGGTGCTGCGCGGCGGCCATGTCGAGCAGATCGGCCGGCCGCTCGACCTCTACGACAATCCCGACAACCAGTTCGTCGCCGGCTTCGTCGGCTCGCCGAAGATGAATTTCATCAAGGGCCGCGTCGTCGGCCGCAATACGCACAGCGTCACCGTCGAGTTGGTCGGCGAGGAAAAGGCCCGCATCACGCAACCGCTGACCGGCGCCGTGCCGGAAACCGGAGCCAAGGTGATTGTCGGTGTGCGGCCCGAACATTTCGGCAATGAAGGCGAAGGCGACGCCGACCTCACCGTCGGCATCGACGTCGTCGAGCATCTCGGCGGCACCACCTTCATCTATGCCCGGACCGCCCATGGCGAGGACCTGGTGATCCAGCGCGACGCTGCAAAGGTTCCGAATACCGCCGAGATCACCGTGTCCATCCGGAAATCCTATCTGTTCGACGAAAACGGCCAGCGGCTGCGCTGACCTCTTCCAGCCTTTCCAAGGAGAATGACCATGACTTCAACCGCGCCCATCCGCTGGGGGATCCTCGGGCCGGGCGACATCGCCAAGGCCTTTGCCGGCGGCGTGGCCGGATCGCGCACCGGCACGATCGTCGCGCTCGGCGCCCGCAACCCCGGCAAGGCAGGCTTGGCTCAGACGTTTCCCGGCGCCCGCATACTTGACGGCTATCAGGCGCTGCTCGACGACGCGGAAGTCGACGCCGTCTACATCGCCATCCCGCATCCCGGCCACGCCGAATGGGCGATCAGGGCGGCGGAGGCCGGCAAGCATGTGTTGTGCGAAAAGCCATTGGCGCTGACCGCCTTCGAGGCTGACGCCATGATCCACGCGGCGCGCAAGGCCGGCACCTTCCTCGGCGAAGCCTTCATGTACCGGCTGCACCCGCAGACGCTGAAGCTGGTCGAGCTGATCAAGTCCGGTGTCATCGGCGAGGTCAGGATGATCAAGTCGAGCTTCGGCTTCGCCATGCCGGGCTTCATGCCGCTGCACCGGCTCTACGCCAACGATCTCGCCGGCGGCGGCATTCTCGATGTCGGCGGCTATCCCGTCTCGATGGCGCGGCTGATTGCCGGGGCGGCAGTCGGCAAACCTTTCGCCGATCCGGACAAGGTCGTCGGCACCGCCCATCTCGGCCAGTCCGGCGTCGACGAATGGGCCTCGGCGCTGCTGCATTTCCCCGGCGGTGTCGTCGCCGAAGTGTCCTGCAGCATCTCGCTCAACCAGGACAATGTGCTCCGCATTCTCGGCACCAAAGGCCGCATCGAAGTGCCGGACTTCTGGTTTGCCGGCGGCGGCGGCCGCGATGGCGGCCTCGGCAAGATCGACGTGATCCACGCCGACGGCAAACGCGAAACCATCAGCGTCAACGAGACCCGCCATCTCTATTCCTTCGAGGTCGACGCCGCCGGCGAGGCGATCCTGGCCGGCGGCCAGGAATTCGCCTGTCCCGGCATGTCCTGGGCCGACAGCCTCGGCACGCTGCGCGTGCTCGACAGATGGCGCAGTGCGGTCGGCCTCGAATACGAGATTGAAAAGCCGGCTAAGCGCATCAACACCATCTCCGGCCGGCCGCTGCGCACCGACGGCACCGCCATCGCCAAGCGCAAGATACCCGGCCTGGCCAAGCCCGCCTCCGTGGTGGCGCTAGGCTTTGAGGATTTCCGCACCTTCTCCTCGGGCTCGATCCTGCTCGACGCCTTCTTCGAGGCCGGCGGCAATCTGTTCGACACCGGCTATGTCTACGGCGCCGGCTACACCGAGACGCTGCTGGGCCAGTGGCTGAAAAACCGTGGCGTGCGCGAGCAGTCGGTCGTCATTGCCAAGGGCGCGCATTCGCCACTCTGCTATCCCGACGTCATCGGCAAGCAGCTCGCCCAGTCGCTCGACCGCCTGCAGACCGACCATGTCGACATCTATTTCATGCACCGCGACAACCCCGATGTGCCGGTCGGCGAGTTCGTCGACGCCATGGACGCCGAGGCGAAGGCCGGCCGCATTCGCGGTCCGTTCGGCGGCTCCAACTGGACGATGGCGCGCATGGACGAGGCGATCGCCTATGCCGAGAAGAACGGCAAGCAGAAGCCCGGCGCGCTCTCCAACAATTTCTCGCTGGCCGAGATGCTGGAGCCGATCTGGGCCGGTTGCATCACCTCGTCGACCGACGACTGGAAGTCCTGGCTGACCAAGCGGCAGATGCCCAACTTCGCCTGGTCAAGCCAGGGCCGCGGCTTCTTCACCGACCGCGCCGGCCGCGACAGAAAGGACAATGAGGAGCTGGTGCGGGTCTGGTACTCCGAGAAAAATTTCGGCCGCCGCGACCGCGCCATCGAACTGGCGCAGCGGCTCGGCAAAAGCCCGATCCATGTCGCGCTCGCCTATGTGCTGGCGCAGCCCTTCCCTTCGGTCCCGCTGATCGGCCCGCGTACGCTGGACGAGCTGGAGGACAGTTTGAAGGCGCTGGATATTGCGCTGTCGCCGGAGGATTTGGCGTGGCTGGATGAAGGGCCGGAAAGGCGGCGGGCTTAGGATTGTTTGGGGCGCAAAAAGGAAAGCGCTGCGTTCCTTCGCCCCCCTCTCTGCCCTGCCGGGCATCTCCCCCTCAAGGGGGGAGATCAAATGTCACGTCGGCTTTCGCCAATCTTCGACGTCGCAAAATGAGGCGAAGCGCCCAAACTGCCAATCTCCCCCCTTGAGGGGGAGATGTCCGGCAGGACAGAGAGGGGGGCCTCGCGCCAGCATCTCAACCGTTTCACCGATCGATCCTTGTCGACAAAATAATCGACGACGCGGTCCGCTCGACCCCATCCATCGCCCCGATCTCATCCAGCAGCGCGTCGAGATCTCTTATCGACGGCGCGTCGACGATGACGATCATGTCGAAATTGCCGCTGACCGAATGCAGCGTCCTGACCGGCGGCAGCGCCTGCAAGGCGCGCACCACCTTGTCGGCGAGTTTTGGCGTGACGGTGAGCAGCACATGCGCCCGCACCAGCCCTTGCTCATAGTCCGGCGCCAGCCGCACGCCATAGCCGACAATAATGCCGCGCTGTTCCAGCCGCTCGATCCGGCTTTGCACCGTGGTGCGCGACACGCCGAGCTGGCGCGCCAGTTCGGCGGTCGAGGCGCGCGCATTGGCGCGCAGCAGGGAAAGCAGCTTTTGTTCGGCGTCGCTGAGCATTTCGACGATCCTTGTCGTCTTATCGTCCAAAGAGAGGGTTCGTTTCGAACAATTCCACGCTTCCTTTCGCCAGGCAAGCTGCGATTCTCAAGGCCATGTCGCTCAACCGCGCAGCGGTTCGGGCCAAAGGCTTTTGTGAGGGATCCAATCATGAAGAAAATCATCGTCGTCGGCGCCGGCAAGATCGGCTCCACCATTGCAGGCATGCTCGCCGACACCGGCGACTACCATGTCACCGTCGTCGACCGCGCGGCCGCGCAGCTTGCCGCGGCCGAACTTCCCGCCGGCGTCGAGGCGCTGGAACTCGACATCACCGCTCCCGGCGCCTTGGAAGCAGCCCTTGCCGGCGGCTTCGCCGTGCTGAGCGCCGCGCCCTTCCATCTCACCACCCGCATCGCCGAAGCGGCCGCCGCCACCGGCGTCCACTATCTCGACTTGACCGAGGATGTCGTCTCGACCCGCCGCGTCAAGGAGCTGGCCAAGTCGGGCAAGAGCGCCTTCATCCCGCAATGCGGCCTGGCGCCCGGCTTCATCTCGATCGTCGCCAACGATCTCGCCAGCCGTTTCGACTCGCTGGAAAGCGTGCGCATGCGCGTCGGCGCGCTGCCGCAATATCCGTCCAATGCGCTGAACTACAATCTGACCTGGAGCACTGACGGCGTCATCAACGAATATTGCGAGCCTTGCGAGGCGATCGTCGAGGGCGAGCTGATCGAAGTGCCGCCGCTGGAGGAGCGCGAGGAATTTTCGCTCGATGGCGTCACCTATGAGGCCTTCAACACCTCCGGCGGGCTCGGCACCCTGGCCGAAACGCTGAAAGGCAAGGTGCGCACGCTGAACTACCGCACCATCCGCTATCCCGGCCACGCCGCGATCATGAAGGCGCTGCTCAACGACCTCGGCCTGCGCCACCGCCGCGACGTGCTGAAGGACATTTTCGAGAGCGCTTTGCCGGCAACGCTGCAGGACGTGGTCATTGTCTTCGTCACCGTCTCGGGCCGCCGCAACGGCCGCCTGCTGCAGGAAACCTACGCCAACAAGATCTATTCGCAGCGCGTCGGCGACCAGGTCCGCAGCGCCATCCAGATCACCACCGCATCCGGCATCTGCGCCGTGCTCGACATGCTGGCCGACGGCAGCCTGCCGGCGACCGGCTTCGTCAAGCAGGAAGACATTGCACTGGATGCATTCCTGGCCAACCGGTTTGGACGGGCCTATGCCCAGCACGAGATGGTGAGCCGGCTCGCGAGCTGAGCTCCTTTACCCTCCCCCTTGTGGGGGTGAGCAGCCGGTTCGCAAAGCGAATTCATCGTGCCAGTGGCACGATGAAAGGCCAGCGAACGCCGGGACGCTGCGAAGCAGCGGGGACCCGGCCAGGTGGATCGGCTTTCACTCCGGCCCTTCGCAGGCTCAGGGCGTTCGAAGGTCGAAAAGCCAAGCAATTGGCTTTTCGTTCGCTGCGCGAACCGCATCTCACCCCCACAAGGGGGGGGTAAAGCGCCGCTCCAGCTACTTCCGCAGCACCATCGGTCGCCCGAGCAAAAACCGGATGAAATTATCCACGGTCCGCGGCGCCATGCTCGCCTGCGCCCCCTGTCGCCGCGCGCTTTCCTTTCGCGCGGGCACATTGGCTTCGACACCCGGCCGTCCCACGGTGAAAGACGGCTCCGCGACCGGCTTTCCCTTCAACACATTGGCGGCGTTGTTGTCGTGGATGACGATGCACCATTGCGCGCCCTTCGACGCCGCCACGACGGTGTTGTGGATCGTTGCCATCTTCGCGTGGTGCGCACCGTAGATGCCGCTCATCGACGGCGATCTCTTTTCGACCAGCGTGCCGAAAGCCGACGTCACGTAGTCGTGGTCGGTGTACCAATTGGTCGCCACGTGGAAATTGTGGCCGTGCGGAAAGGCGATGTACAGAGGTTGCGTATCCACCGTGCCTTTGGCGATCTCCGTGCGGGCATAGTGGTCGGCCCGCTCCATGAAGGTCGGGGCCAGCGCGTCATCGCTGTCGAGCCGCGTCAGCGAAACATACTCGGCATCGCTATCGGCCTGGACGAACGCATTGAAGCGCTCATTGTGATCCGCGCCGGCCTCGACGAGGATCGGCCTGACATCGACACCGGCCACGCAATCGCACACTGTCCTGATGTAGTTCTCGTGCGTGTCGGCATCGAATGCGAGCAGGACGGTAAAATCCTTCAGCGATTGCGCTTCAAGCGATGGCGCGCAATAGGTGTCGAACAAGGCCAGCCGCTCGACCAGCCACACCGGGTCGAGATTGGCGCGGCCCTTGCCATCCCACTGGCTCGGCTTGAAGCGCGCGGCGATGTTGTAGCGAATGGCGATGTATTTCTTCAGCCCGGTGCCCATGGGCTGACACTTAGTACATTCTGCTGACTTGCGACAATCGGTGGCTGGCGATGCCGCGCACTTCCCTTCTCCCCTTGTGGGAGAAGGTGGATCGGCGCTATCGCGCCGAGACGGATGAGGGGTGTTCCAGCGGAGTGAGACGCTGGTATTCCCTGGAGCACCCCTCATCCGTCGCCTTCGGCGACACCTTCTCCCACAAGGGGAGAAGGGGGAGCTTTAAATATGCAACGCGTGCCCCAGCGCCTTCAGCGCCGCTTCCTGGAATCCCTCGCCCTGCGTCGGATGGGCGTGGATCGTCCCGGCGATATCCTCCAGCCGCGCGCCCATCTCCAGCGCCAGCCCAAAGGCCGCCGCCAGTTCCGATACGCCTTGCCCGACCGCCTGGATGCCCAGCACCAGATGATTGTCCGCGCGCGCCACGACCCGGACAAACCCGTCTTCGCCGAGTTTGGTCATCGCCCTGCCATTGGCGGCGAAGGGGAACTGGCCGATCTTGATTTCGCCCAGCGCCTTCGCCTCTTCCGGCGTCAGACCTGCGGTGACCAGTTCCGGGTCGGTGAAGCAGACGGCGGGGATAGCCCGCTTGTCCCAGCTGCGCTTGTGGCCGGCGACGATCTCGGCGACCATTTCGCCTTGCGCCATCGCCCGGTGCGCCAGCATCGGCTCGCCGGTGACGTCGCCAATGGCGTAGATGCCGCGCATCGAGGTGCGGCACTGGTCGTCGATCTTGATGAACTTGCCCGCCATATCGAGGTCGATCTGGTCGAGGCCCCAGCCTTCGGTCACCGGCTTGCGGCCGACCGTCACCAGTATCTTGTCGGCGGCGATTTTGGTGCTCTTGCCGTCCGCGGTCTCGACCAGCAGCGCGTCGCCCTTCACGCCCTTGGCCTTGGCGCCGAGCATGACTTCGACGCCGAGCTGACCAAGCCGCTTCACCACCGGCCGGGTGAGCTCCGCATCATACTGCGCCAGCACGCGCGGCAGGGCTTCGACCACGGTCACCGCGGCCCCCATCTTGGCGAAGGCCATGCCGAGCTCCAGCCCGATATAGCCGCCGCCGACAACCGCGAGCTTCTTCGGCACGTCGCTGAGCGCCAGAGCCTCGGTCGACGAAATCACTGGCCCGCCGAACGGCAGGAACGGCAGTTCGACCGACGCCGAGCCGGTGGCGATCACTATCGTTTCGGCGCGAATGATCTGCGTGCCGGTCTCGGTCTCGACCGCGACGGTCTTGCCATCGCGAAACGTCGCCCAGCCATAGACGGTCTTGACCTTGGCCTTCTTCAGCAGCCCGGCGACACCGCTGGTCAGCCGGCTCACAATGCCGTCTTTCCAGGCGACGGTCTTCGACAGATCGAGCGCGGGCGCCGCGACCGAGATGCCGAGCGGACTGGCGCCGCCGGCCATATGCGCGACCTTCTCGAACTCTTCCGCCGCATGGATCAGCGCCTTGGACGGAATGCAGCCGACATTGAGGCACGTGCCGCCCGGTTTGCCGGCTTCGACGATCACCGTATCGATACCGAGCTGGCCGGCCCGGATGGCGCAGACATAGCCGCCGGGACCAGCGCCGATGACGAGCAGCTTGCAGGAGATTTCTTTCATCTTGGCACACTCTTTCTGGTGGCGAAGGCCCCCTCATCCGTCCGCTTCGCGGCCACCTTCTCCCCGCTGGGGAGAAGAGGCGAGCACCGGCGCCGGCGACCTCCTCTCCCCTTGGGGAGAGGTCGGATTGCCCCGAATTGCCCTTTGCAATTCGGTTTTGGCAATCCGGGTGAGGGGGCCTTGGCGACCGTTCTCATCGCCCCTCAATCCACGAAAATCAGCGCCGGCGTTTCCAGCAGCGCCTTGATGCGCTGCACGAACACCGCGGCGTCCCAGCCGTCGACCACCCGGTGGTCGAAGCTCGACGACAGGTTCATCATCTTGCGCGGGATGAACTGGGTGCCGTCCCAGACCGGGCGCACCATCATCTTGTTGACGCCGACGATCGCCACTTCCGGATGGTTGATCACCGGCGTCGTCGCCACGCCGCCCATGGCGCCGAGCGAGGTGATGGTGATGGTCGAGCCCGACAGCTCGTCGCGGCTGGCCGTGCCGGACTTCGCCGCATCGGCGAGCCGGTTCAGCTCGGCCGCGCAATCCCAGAGGTCGCGCGCCTCGGCGTGCTTGACCACCGGCACGACCAGCCCCGACGGCGTCTGCGCGGCAATGCCGATATGCACGCCGCCATGCTGGTGGACGATGCCGGCCTCGTCGTCGAACAGCGCGTTGATGTTGGGCTGGTCGGCAATCGCCTTGACCATCGCCCGCATCAGGAACGGCAGCAGCGTCAGCTTCGGCCGCTCGACGCCCTTGCGCTTTTCCTTGTTGAGCGCGGCGCGCAATTCCTCGAGCGCGGTGACGTCGATCTCCTCGACATAGGTGATGTGTGGGATGCGCGATTTCGCCAGCGACATTTTTTCGGCGATCTTGCGCCTCAGCCCGATGACCTTGATGTCCTCGACGCTGTCATTGCGGGCGAGACCCGACGCCTTCGCCACCTGCGGCCCACGCGCCAGAAAAGCTTCCAGATCTTCATGGCTGATGCGGCCGGCAGGACCGGTGCCTGAGACCTGGCGCAGATCGATGCCGGCTTCCTTTGCCCGCAGCCGAATGGCGGGCGACGCCAGCGGCTTTTCCCCCTCCGGACGCGGCGCGCCGGACACCCGCTCTGCGGCTTTTGGCGCGAAAGCTACAGGCGCGGTTTTGGCCGCCGGCTCTGCCGGCTTGGGCTTTGCAACCGGAGCAGCTTCGGGCTTTGCTTCGGCCGGTTTTGCCGACTCTTCGGCTTTCGCCGTCTGCCCACCGGCATCCGGCTTGAAATTGCCCTCACCCGCCACTTTCAGCCGCACGATCGGCGAGCCGATCGCCACCGTGTCGCCGATCTCGGCGCCCAGCCACAGGATCTCGCCATCGACCGGCGAAGGAATTTCGACCGTCGCCTTGTCGGTCATCACGGCGGCAAGCACGGAGTCCTCGCGCACGAGATCGCCGACCTTGACGTGCCATTCGACAAGCTCGGCCTCGGCGACGCCTTCGCCGACATCGGGCAGCTTGATGATGTGTTCGCCCATCTTAAGCTCCCATGGTTTCGAGAAGCGCGCGGCCAACACGGGCCGGCCCCGGGAAGTACTCCCACTCCTGCGCATGCGGATAGGGCGTGTCCCAGCCGGTGACGCGCGCCACCGGCGCTTCGAGGTGGTAGAAACAATTCTCCTGCACCAAAGCCGAAAGCTCGGCGCCGAAGCCGGAGGTCAGTGTCGCCTCGTGCACGACGACGCAGCGCCCGGTCTTCTTGACCGAGGCAACGATGGTGTCGAGGTCGAGCGGCAGCAGCGTACGCAAATCGATGATCTCGGCATCGATGCCGGTTTCTTCCACGGCCGCCTGCGCGACATAGACCATGGTGCCGTAAGCGAGCACGGTGACGGCGGAGCCCGCCCGGCGGACCGCCGCCTTGCCGAGCGGCACGGTGTAATGACCGTCGGCGACTTCGCCCAACTCATGCTTCGACCATGGCGTCACCGGCCGGTCGTGATGACCGTCGAACGGGCCGTTATAGAGCCGCTTCGGCTCGAGGAAGATCACCGGGTCCGGATCCTCGATTGCCGCGATCAGCAGCCCCTTGGCGTCATGCGGGTTGGACGGCACCACCGTCTTCAGCCCGGACACGTGGGTGAACAGCGCCTCCGGACTCTGGCTGTGCGTCTGGCCCCCGAAAATGCCGCCGCCGGTCGGCATGCGCACCACGATCGGACAAGTGAAATCGCCGTTCGAGCGATAGCGTAGCCGCGCTGCTTCCTGGGTCAGTTGGTCGTAGGCCGGATACATGTAGTCGGCAAACTGAATCTCCACGCACGGCTTCAAGCCATAGGCGGCCATGCCGATGGCCGAACCGACAATGCCGGATTCGTTGATAGGCGCATCGAAGCAGCGGCTTTTGCCATATTTCGCCTGCAGGCCATGCGTCACGCGGAAAACACCGCCGAAATAGCCGACATCCTCGCCATAGACGACGACTTTTTCGTCCCGCCCCATCGACACATCCATGGCGTCGCGGATGGCCTCGATCATGGTTCGTCTCGGCATGGTTCAGACTCCCGCCTGCTGGCGCTGGCGCCTGAGATGCGGCGGCATCTCGGCAAACACGCCCTCGAACATTTCGCGCGTCGACGGCTTGCCGCCGGCATGCAGCGTGCCGTTGCTCTCGGCTTCCTTCTGCGCCGCGATCACCGTTTCCAGGATTTCGGCTTCCGCCTGGGCATGGCGCTCATCCGACCAGACGCCGCGCTGGATCAGATGGTTCTTCAGCCGCACGACCGGGTCGCCGAGCGGCCAGGCATCGGATTCGGTCTTCGGCCGATAGGCCGACGGATCGTCCGAGCTCGAATGCGCGCCGGCGCGGTAGGTGACATATTCGATCAGCGTCGGCCCGAGATTTTTGCGCGCCCGCTCCGCCGCCCATTTGGCCACCGCATGCACGGCAAGATAGTCATTGCCGTCGACGCGCAGCGCCGGAATGCCGAAGCCAAGGCCACGCGCGGCAAAGGTGCCCGAGCCGCCGCGGGCAATGCCCTGAAAAGTCGAGATCGCCCACTGGTTGTTGACGACGTTGAGGATGACCGGCGCCTTGTAGGTCGATGCGAAGACAAGGGCGGAATGGAAGTCGGATTCGGCAGTCGAGCCGTCGCCGATCCAGGCCGCGGCGATTTTCGAATCGTTGGAGATCGCCGAGGCCATCGCCCAGCCGACCGCCTGGATGTACTGCGTCGCCAGATTGCCGGAGATCGAGAAGAAGCCGTGCTCCTTCGACGAATACATGATCGGCAGCTGCCGCCCCTTCAGCGGGTCGGCCTCGTTGGAATAGATCTGGTTCATCATCGTCACCATCGGATAGCCGTCGGCGATGAGCAGGCCGGCTTGCCGATAGGTCGGGAAATTCATGTCGCCCGGCGCCAGCGCCTTGCGGAAGGCGCAGCTCACCGCTTCTTCGCCCAGATGCTGCATGTAAAACGAGGTCTTGCCCTGGCGCTGCGCCATCTGCATCCGCGCGTCGAAGCTGCGCAGCGTCATCATGTGGCGCAGGCCTTCGAGCAGCTCCTCATCGGTGAGCAGCCCGGCCCACGGCCCGACCGCCTCGCCGTCGCGGTTCAGCACACGGATAATCGAAAACGCCATGTCGCGGATGGTGCGCGGATCGACATCGATCTCGGGCCGCGGCACCGAGCCGGCATTGGGGATGGGCACGTTGGAGAAGTCAGGCGTTCCGCCCGGACGCACCTCCGGCTCCGGCACATGAAACCGCAACATCCCAGCATCGGCCATGACCTTCATCCTCCAATGTTGCCCGGTCGCGAATATTTGCACATCTGCGCCGCCAGACCAGTGCGATTTCGTGAGGGCCAGAACACGCACCCATCCTCCCGGTCATCGGCCTGTTCAGGACCGACGTGGCACGCGGCGCCAAGATGCAGATATGGCGACGAAATTTCTTGTCGATGTTTTAGGGTGGCGCGCAATTAGGCGGAAGTTTGCGGGGCGATTGCCGCCAGATAAGGCAAGTGGGACGCTCGACTCGCGCGGCCTCCCCTTCTCCCCGCCCCGCCGCAATTCAGTTGCGTCCGCCGGACGCAAAACCCTATCTTTGCGGGATCGTTTGGGGGAAGCAGGCATGCCAGGACGATCGACGGCCTTCATTGCTTTGGCCATTGTTGCGTTTCTGGCATTGGCCGGTCGAACGGCTTTCGCCCAGTCGGAGTCGGACGATTGCATCAGCGTCTTCTATCGTACGAAGGATGTTGCCTGCCTCGACCGCCTCGTCGCCACCTTGGACAATGCTCCGCCCGGGATCGATAACGGAACGATCATCGGGTTTTTCGCCGCCTTGTTCGACAGCGCACCGGAGCTGCGGCAAAAACTGCTGGATGGGGTGCGTTCCGATCGCGCGGCTGAGTTCTATCTGGCCTCACTTCGCAAGGCAGGTCTGGTTGACGAAGCCCGTCGTTTCGCGTCGACGCGAAAATCGAACGATCCAGTATCCGCCGACGTCACGCCGCTGAAAACGGTGATCCCGGTCTCCATTGCGATGGACAATGATCTACTGCTTGGCGCCTATATGGCGACGGGAGACCTGACCTACATCGATCATGTTCTAGAAAATCTTCGCACCAGTCGTGACGGCATGGCGGCGGATGCGATCCGCATCGGTCTCGTGATGGGGAAATTCGGCGGCGCAGGAGCGCCGGGGCGCCGCAACATCATGATTATTGAGGCTTGCCGGAAATACGGATGTCCCAGGAACCAGCCATCGTCAGATATGATGCGTTCGTTGACGATCGCGTCGGCCGTATGGGCCATTCGGTCGCTGGCGGGGACCGACATCGCCGTCAAACAGGAACTCGATCGCTTTTTCCAGACCAATCCACGTCTGGCGACCATTCTGGCGAGAGAGCAGAACGCGTTTGCCAACTACCTGATTTTGGTGACCGTGTGGTCGGTGAAGAAGGATGAGGCGATCGACGCTGCATTGACGGGCTATGAACGTCTCGGCCCTGCCGATACCTTGCTCAATCCGGACAGCGTCAAATCCCTTGAAGGCAAGAAGTAGCGCTGAACATCAAGTTTGTTCACCCGGCGCCCATGCCGTGCTAACCACCCATTCATGGCGCAGAAAAAGGGATACGAGGTCGATTCGTGGCTGGCGAAGCCGGACGCGCGTATCTCGATCGTCCTGCTCTACGGCCCCGACCGCGGGCTGGTGGCCGAGCGGGCGAAAGCCTTTGCCGAAAAGACCGGCCTGCCGCTCGACGATCCTTTCTCGGTCGTCCGGCTCGATGGCGCGGAGGTCGATCGCGACCAGGGCCGGCTGCTCGATGAAGCCCGCACCGTGCCGATGTTTTCCGACCGGCGGCTGTTGTGGGTGCGCAACGCCAGTGGCCAGAAGCCACTGGCCGAGGACGTCAAGGCGCTGACGGCGGAACCCGCGCGCGATGCCATCATCCTGATCGAGGCCGGTGACCTGAAAAAGGGCGTCGGGCTGCGCGCCGTGGTCGAGGCCGCCGACACCGCTATGGCGCTGCCTTGCTATGCCGACGAGGCCCGCGACATCGACACGGTGATTGACGACGAACTGCGCAAGGCCGGCATGACGATGGCGCTCGATGCGCGCCAGGCGCTGCGCCGCAATCTCGGCGGCGACCGGCTGGCGTCGCGCGGCGAGATCGAAAAGCTGGTGCTTTATGCACATGGCCAGCGGGAGATCGGCCTCGACGACATCAAGGCGATGTCCGGCGACGTCTCCGGCGCTTCTTTCGACGATGCCGTCGACGCGGTGCTGCAAGGCAAGATCGGCGACTTCGACACCGCCTTTACCCGCCATTGCCTGTCCGGCGGGCATCCGTTCCTGGTGCTGTCGTCGGCGATGCGGCAGTTGCAGCAGCTGCAGGTCATGCGCGGCCAGATGGACTCAGCCGGCCGCAATGCCGCTTCGGCTGTGGCCGGCGCGCGCCCACCGGTTTTCTTCACCCGCCGCAAGCTGGTGGAAAAGGCGCTGGAGCGCTGGACCATCGATGCGCTGACCCGCGCGCTCAACCGGCTGCAGACGGCTGTACTGCAGACACGGCGCAGGCCGGACCTGTCCGAAGCCCTGGCCCGCCAGGCGTTGCTTGGCATTGCAGTGGAAAGCGCAAGGCTGGGGCAGCGGTAAGGCGATTGGCTTTCCCCTCGACGCTTCGTCATCCTCGGGCTTGACCCGAGGATCCATGCCGTGGCCTTCAGCGTAGAGTGCAGCCGTGCAGAATTCTGTAATCGCAGCAACGCCTTAGTGTCACGGCATGGATAGAGAACGCTTGCGCTCCTTCGCGCCCCCCTCTGCCCTGCCGGGCATCTCCCCCACAAGGGGGGAGATCAGCCGTCGCCAGCGCTTTCGCCGTTCCCGCACCTCCATCCGTCAATTCATTATCATCGCGTCCATCGGCTGGAACGTCGGCAGCGCCTGCGGAAAGGCCAACACCGCGGCGCCATAAAGGAGCAGAGCGACACCCGACAGCTTTGCGATCCTCTGCCCTGACGGCAGGGTCTTTTCGGCAAAGATCAGCAACGTGACCACGGCCATCGCGGCGATGTTCATGATGCCGAGAGGAAAGAGCGCGAGGAACAAAAGCCAGCAGCAGCCCAGGCAAAACAGTCCATGCTCCAGGCCCATGCGCACCGCGCCCCACCGACCGTCGCGCCATGAGGTCAGGATGAAACCCATTGGCGTACGGCATTTGGCCAGGCACAGATCCTTCAGCGGTGACAATTGATAGGCGCCTGCCATCACCAGCAGCGCGCCGCCGATGCGCGCGGCCGTGGCGGCCGACATTCCCGCATGCGCTGCAATAAGCTCTGCGCCCGCCGCACCGCCAAAGGCGAGCGCGCCCATCGCGCCCCAAAGCAGCATGTAGGCAGCCACGAAAAACCAGGTCGAGACAAAAGTCTCGGCGCGCCCCCGCTTGCCGGCCTGAACGCGATGAAACGTCAGCACCATCGGTGCGGCGGTCGGGAACATCATGGCAATCATCATGATCATCCAGACGGCAAGAAACAGCGGCGCCTTCATCCCCATGGTGGGTGAATACATCTGCATGTCCGCGTCCATGCCGAGCGACTGCCAGACAAGCATGGTCCACGCTGCCGCGGCGACAACAAGCAGCAGCGCGAGAATGATGTTTCGCTGCAATATCAGCGCCATGGGGCCAAGTCCGTTGCGGCTGGAAAACTACTGCTGGCCGGACCAATTGATCGGGGCATAGTGGCCGTTGCGGCGGGAATTGTCCCAACGCATGCCATGGTCGCTGAACGTGCTGCCTTCTGCCCCCATCGCCAGAGCGAGCCAATCGGGGTTGACCGGATGGCCGGTGGCCGCCCACATCTGCCCGTCCTCGCGCATGGTCGGCAACGGCTCAACCGCCATCTGCATGATGCCCTCAATCTCAGCCGACCGCTTCTTGCCGTCGATCCGATAGTCTATCGGCACCTTCTTGGCGCCGAGGTTCGTGCCGATCATGGGTGCCAGCACCGCCATCGGACCGCCTGCGGCGCCGGTGAAGATCGCGCCCAGCGCTTCCGTTTGCTTGTCGTCGGCCCGTTCGTCGATATACGCGGCAGCCGTCCAATTGCCGTCGGCCATCGGGCCCGGTGCGTGCGCAACCATCACAACATTGAGGCCATCCAACCGAACCTCACCGTATTTGCCGGTGTCGATATGAAAGGCCAGGCCAACGTCGCAAACGCCTCGCGTCGGCTTCGATGTCAGCTGCGCGTTGGCGGACAGCAGGCAAGGACACACGACATCGCAGTTGCAATTTTCGAAGTAACTTCCAGACAATTGCCAGCTGACCGCCATGTGCACCTCCCCGCTTGCGTCGGGCGCGTCGGCATATCGCTTGGGCGAGGTGGTGCCGTTCACAAATGCGAACGGCAATTGGCCCCGCCGCGACTGGTCGGCACGCTAGGGCAATGTAAGCTATATCTAATTTACGTTACGCCGTTGCCCGGCACTGTCAAGCAGCGGCGCGGGCGCTGGCGATTGGCGAAAGCCGAGGCGATGTTGCGATCTCCCCCTTGTGGGGTTGAGGAGTGGTCCGCGCAGCGGACGGAAAGCCAATTGCTTGGCTTTTCGAGCGACGAACGGCTGGCAAGCCAGAGGGGGGCGCTGTCCCGCCGACGTCTCAGTCAGTCACAGCCAGACTATTGAGAGTCATAGGGGGACGTGTGGGCGAAGGGCCGGTCAGGTCAGCGTTCCTTCGCGCCCCCCTCTGCCCTGCCGGGCATCTCCCCCACAAAGGGGGAGATCAGCAGCCCTCGCCGCTTTCGAAATTGCGGAGAGCCCAGCGCAATAGCGGCGCTCGCGTCTATCACCGATATATCAGCGCAAAAACCTAAGCTTAAGCCAAAACGTCATTTGCCGGCTAAATAGCGTGACGGCTCAATCGCCTAGCGCTCGTCCTTCAACCGCCGGCACAGTTCATCAAGCTGCTCCAGGCTGCGGTAATTCACGCGGATCGCGCCGCCCTTGCCCTTGTGCTCGATGGTCACGATCATGCCGATCGTGTCGGTCATCAGCTTTTCCAGTGCCAGCGTGTCGGCATCCTTGTCCGATCCACTTTGTGCCGGCTTGGCCTTGGGTGGCGTGCCGCCCGCCGGCATCTGCGCCAGTGCTTCGGCTTGGCGCACCGAAAGACCCTCTTCGACGATCTGCTTGGCGAGCCCGGCCGGATCCTGCGCCGTCACCAGCGTGCGGGCATGGCCGGCCGACAGCGCGCCGTCGACCAGCATGTCGCGGATAACGTCGGGCAGCTTCAGCAGCCGCAGCGTGTTGGCGACATGGCTTCGGCTCTTGCCGATGACATTGCCCAGGTCAGCTTGCGTATAGCCATGATCGTCGATCAGCTGCTGGTAGCCCATCGCCTCCTCGACCGGATTGAGGTCGGTGCGCTGGACGTTCTCGATGATAGCCAGTTCAAGTGCCGTGCGGTCGTTGACGTCGCGAATGATGATCGGGATCTCGGTCAGACCGGCGCGCTGCGCCGCCCGCCAGCGCCGCTCACCGGCGATGATCTCGTAGCGGCCAGCCTGCGTCGGCGACGGTCGCGCCACCACCGGCTGCACCACGCCATGCTCGCGGATCGATTGCGCGAGATCGGTCAGGTCGGCGTCGCCAAAATGCCGGCGCGGGTTTTTCGGGTTCGGGCTGACAAACTCGATCGGCACCTTGCCGTCGGCGCTTGCGGCTGGCTTTTCCGGCGCCGCCGGGCGATCGATCTCGCCGATCAGGGCCGCCAGTCCACGCCCCAGTCTTTTTCTCGAAAGGTCTTCGTTCATCTCAATTCCAGATTCTTGGATCGTTTCGGTATCGAATCGGTTGGTTTCATCACCCAATTCTAATCAAGCGGCGCGCAATTTACGCTCGCGGCGGATCACTTCGGACGCCAGCTGCAGATAGGCCTGGCTGCCCGAGCATTTCAGATCATAGAGGATCGCCGGCTTGCCGTAGGACGGCGCCTCGGACACCCGCACATTCCTAGGGATGATGGTCTCGTAGACCTTGTCGCCCATATGCGCCCGCACATCCTCCACCACCTGGTTGGCGAGGTTGTTGCGGCCGTCATACATGGTCAGCACGATGCCCTGGATGATCAGGTCCGGATTGATGGTGCGACGCACCTGCTCGACCGTCTCGAGCAACTGGCTGAGACCTTCCAGCGCGAAGAATTCGCATTGCAGCGGCACAAGAACAGAATCGGCTGCCGCCATGGAATTCAACGTCAAAAGGTTGAGCGAGGGCGGGCAGTCGATCAACACATAGCCGAACGGCGCGCCGCGTTCGGTCGCGGCACGCAGCGCATTGCGCAGCTTGAGCACCCGGTCGGGCGCCGACGCGATTTCCATCTCGATGCCGAGCAGGTCGAGCGTCGACGGCACGATCGACAGGCCGGGGACAGCCGTCGGGATCGCCGCCGCTTCCAGGTCGAGCTCGCCGGTCAGCACGTCATAAGACGACACCGTGCGGTCCTTGCGGTCGATGCCGAGACCGGTCGAAGCGTTGCCTTGCGGATCGAGGTCGACGATCAGCACCTTTTCGCCGATCGCGGCCAGCGCCGTGGCCAGGTTGATGGCGGTCGTGGTCTTGCCGACGCCGCCCTTCTGGTTGGCGACGGTGATGATGCGGGGGCCAGTTTTCATGGGTCTATGCCAAATATTCATTTGCGGGTCGCCAAAGGGTCGCCGGCGGTCGCGAAGAAGGCTTACGCAGTCCGCAGATCGGCCAATTCGAGGATGACGCCGTGGGCGTCGGTCATACTCGGATGTTCTACCAGATCGAAGGCCCAGCGGTGAGTGCTTTCTTCCACTTCAGCGCGGTAATCCCGGCCTTTGTGGAACAGAGCGCGCGACCCCTTGGTCAGCCATGGCGCCGACAGATCGAGCAGCGCCGGAAGCGCGGCAAGCGCCCTTGCCGTGACGATTTCCGGTGCGGAAACAAGCGCATAGCTGTCGTCGATGCGCCGCGCAACGACCCGAGCCGGCAAACCGAACTGGCCGATCACCGCTTGCAGGAACGATGCTTTCTTGCGGTTGCTTTCGACCAGATCGATCGACGCGCCGTCGCGCTCCACCAGCAGGAAAGCCAGCACCAGACCGGGAAAGCCGCCGCCCGAGCCGAGATCGACCCAGCGTTTGGCCTCAGGTGCGATTCGCGCCAGCTGGGCACTGTCCAGAATGTGGCGACCCCAGACATCGTCCAGCGTCGACGGCGCGGCAAGGTTGATGCTGCGGTTCCATTTTAGAAACAGCTGTTCGAACGCCACCAGGCGCTCGAATGTTTCACGTGAAACCGGTCCCGCGGCCTCTTGCAGGCTCTTCCATGAGGCAGCGCTCACGCAACGGCCCTTTGCGCCGCCGATTCGGCATTGCGGACATGCGCGACGATGATCGCCAGCGCCGCTGGCGTCATGCCTTCCATGCGCTGCGCATCGGCGATCGAGCGCGGCTGCCGCGTCCGCATCTTCTGCTTTAGCTCATTAGAAAGTCCTGGAACATCGGCGAAGTCGACCGAGGCAGGGATCAACCGGCTTTCCTCATGCCGGATCTGCGCGACATCCGCTTGCTGACGATCAAGGTAGACCGAATATTTCGCTTCCGTTTCGAGCCGCTCTGCTGTCTTCGCGTCGATGGCGCCAAATGCCGGCGCCACGCGCGTCAACCAGGCGACATCGACACCGGGATAGGCGAGCAGTTCAAACGCCGAGCGGCGCACGCCATCCTTGTTCACCTCAAGCCCATGCCGCGCCGCTTCATTGGGCGTCATGGTCGTTGCCCGGGCGAGGTCGCGTGCCTTATCAAGGTCCTCAGTGACTTCATTGAATCGCTGCATCCGCTGCGACGAAGCAATCCCGAGCCGCATCGCCAGCGGCGTCAGCCGCTCATCGGCATTGTCGGCCCGCAGCGACAGCCGGAACTCCGCCCGCGACGTGAACATGCGATAGGGCTCGGCAATGCCGCGGCTGGTGAGGTCGTCGACCATCACGCCGATATAGGCTTCAGTCCGGCTAAGCACGATCTGGTCGCCCGCCGAAGCCTTGCGCGCGGCGTTCAGCCCGGCAAGCAGGCCTTGCGCGCCGGCTTCTTCATAGCCGGTGGTGCCGTTGATTTGTCCGGCCAGGAACAGACCGGCGATGCGCTTGGTTTCCAGCGTCGGCTCGAGCTCGCGCGGATCGACATGGTCGTATTCGATGGCATAGCCCGGCTGCAGCATGGTCGCGCGCTCCAGCCCGGGAATGGTCTTCAGGATGTCAAGCTGTACATCCTCGGGAAGGGAGGTCGAAATACCGTTAGGGTAGACGGTGTCATCGTCGAGGCCTTCCGGCTCCAGAAAGATCTGGTGGCCTTCGCGATCGCCGAACTTGACGATCTTGTCTTCGATCGACGGGCAGTAACGCGGCCCGACACCTTCGATCGAGCCGGAATACATCGCCGAGCGGCCGAGATTGGCTCGGATCAGCTCGTGCGTCGCCGGCGTCGTGCGAGTGATGCCGCAATGAATCTGCGGATTCTTGATTGTGTCGGTCAGCAGCGAGAACGGCGAGGGATGTTCATCCGCCGCCTGGCTTTCCAGCGACGCCCAGTCGATGGTGCGGCCGTCCAGCCGCGGCGGTGTGCCAGTCTTCAGCCGCCCGAGCGCGAAACCGGCGCGGCTCATGGTTGCCGACAGGCCAAGGCTCGCCTGCTCGTTCATTCGCCCGGCGACGATCTTCTTCTCGCCAATATGAATGAGGCCGCGCAGGAAAGTTCCAGTGGTCAGAACAACGGCGCCGCAAGCTAGCCGCCGCCCACCAGCCAGGACCACAGCCGCGATCCGTCCCTCTTCGATCTCAAAATCCAGGACCTCGCCCTCGACGACGTCGAGATCGTTCTGCTGCCGAATCGCTTCCTGCATGGCCAGCCGATAGAGCTTGCGGTCGGCCTGGGTGCGCGGCCCGCGCACGGCGGGGCCCTTGCGGCGGTTGAGCAGGCGGAACTGGATGCCGGCCGCGTCGGCAACCCGACCCATCAGCCCGTCCATGGCGTCGATCTCGCGCACCAGATGGCCCTTGCCCAACCCGCCGATCGCCGGGTTGCAGGACATGACGCCGATCGTGTCGAAGCGCAGCGTGACCAGCGCGGTCCTGGCGCCAGCGCGCGCGGCAGCACTGGCCGCCTCGCACCCGGCATGGCCGCCGCCCACCACAACCACATCATAGTGATCGATCATTTCGTCTTCCAAATTCAGAGGTTGCCGACACATGTCCCCGAGAGGCGGCGCTGTCAAGGATGGCGGGCGATTCGTTTTGCCTTGCGCGCGTGGTGGCAGCGAGATTGCGATGTTTCACGTGAGTCACGGGACCGGCGGGTATTTACCGCGGATAGCGCGGCCCCTCATCTGCCTGCCGGCATCTTCTCCCCGTGAACGGGGAGAAGGGCGCAGCTCAGACGCCGGCGCGAACTTTGGTGGTTGGCGAAATCCCCGATGACAGCATCTTTCTCCCCGTCACTATACGGGGAGAAATGTCCGGCAGGACAATGAGGGGCAGCGCTGGCCTCCGATGCAACCGGCGCTTGTTTCACGTGAAACGACCCGGCGGCCATGTTTCACGTGTCAGGCAAGTCCCAATGTTTCACGTGAGTCACTTCCCGATACAAAACTGCGAGAAAATGACATCGAGCAAATCCTCGACATCGACCGCCCCAACAATCCGCCCCAGCCGATCCGCAGCGAGCCGCAGCTCCTCCGCCCGCAATTCCTGGCCACGCGCCTCCTGCGCCAAAGCCGAGACCAGATAGTTCATCGTCTCATTGAGCAGCTCTACATGCCGCAGCCGCGACGGCAGGATATCGCCGGCACTGCCAATCGAAGCGGCGGCCCACCCGCCGATGTCAGCCAGCAGTTCAGCCAATCCCGTTCCGTTCATGGTCGATATCGCGGCATCATAGGTTCCGGCCGGCAGCCCATCTTTCAGCAGGTCAACCTTGGTGCCAATCTTCAAAGTCGGGATGCCCGCCGGCATGTCCCCAACAGTGACCGGGTTCACCAGATCCTCCAGCGCCAGCACCAGGTCAGCAGTACGCGCCTTGGCGCGCGCCTTCTCGATGCCGATTGCCTCGACCTTGCCTGGCGCGTCGCGCAGGCCCGCTGTGTCGGTCACTCTTACCTTTACGCCGTTAAGGTCCAGCACCACCTCGAGCAAATCCCGCGTGGTGCCCGGTTCATCCGTGACAATCGCCGCCTCGCGCCGGGCAAGCGCGTTGAACAGGCTGGATTTGCCGGCATTCGGTGCACCTAGGATGACCACCTCAAAACCGTCGCGAATGATCTCCGCAGCGTGAAAACCGTCGATATGGCGGCTGATCTCGTCCACCATCGCCTTAACGTCCGACCAGACCGTATCCGAAACGGAACCCGGGACATCCTCCTCATCCGAGAAGTCGATTTCGGCCTCGATCATCGCCCGCGCATGGATCAGCCGTCGGCGCCAGCTGACATAGAGCGCGCTCTGCGCGCCCTCGGCATTCTGCACGGCAAAGCGGCGTTGCGCCTCGGTTTCGGCGTTCACCAGATCGGCCAGCGCCTCGGTCTCAACCAGATCCAGCTTGCCGTTGAGAAAGGCGCGGCGGGTGAATTCGCCGGGCTCGGCATGACGCACGCCATCGAAGCCGGCGATCGTCTCCAGCATCTTGCCGGCAACAGCGCGGCCGCCATGAACATGGAATTCGGCGACGTCCTCGCCGGTAAAGCTGTTCGGACCTGGAAAGAACAGCACCAGGCCGTGATCGATCAGCGCTCCGTTCGGCACCCTCAGCTTGCGCAACGCCGCAACCCTGTCCTTAACCATGCTTCCGGCGATCGTTTCGACTACGAATCGAGTCTTCGCGCCGGAAATGCGGATGACGGCGATACCTGCGGGCAGGCGGCCGCTGGACAGCGCAACTATCGAATCGCCTGAAATCATTTGCCCGCTCTAGCCAATCGCTTCGGGTGGTCTCCGTTTCGCGGAAACGGTGACCGCCCTATCTCTTTGTTTTAACGCAATTCCGACTTCGGAAAACCGCTCACACTTTTCCTGGAATTGCTCTAGCTTGAAACCCATCCCGACACCGCCAAACCGAGCGTGCCCGCCCTTGACCTTGCCTGCGCAAAACCTGCTTGCCGACGAAGCCAGCCCCTATCTGCAGCAGCACAGCGGCAATCCTGTGCATTGGCGGGCCTGGTCGCCGGCGGCGCTCGCCGAAGCCAAGGCTTTGCAGCGGCCGATCCTGCTCTCGATCGGTTACGCCGCCTGCCACTGGTGCCATGTCATGGCGCATGAAAGCTTCGAGAACGACCAAGTCGCCGCCGTCATGAACCGGCTGTTCGTCAATATCAAGGTCGATCGCGAAGAGCGGCCGGACATCGACCAGATCTATATTGCGGCGCTTTCCTCCATGGGCGAGCAGGGCGGCTGGCCGCTGACCATGTTCCTCAACCCCGACGGCAAGCCATTCTGGGGCGGCACCTATTTTCCACGCGAGGCGCGTTATGGCCGTCCGGGCTTCATTCAGGTGATGGAAGCGGTCGACAAGGCCTGGCGGGAGAAGCGGGAAAGTCTCGACCAGAGCGCCGACGGCCTGACCAATCATGTCGAGGCGCGGCTGGCCGGCATTCACGCCAAGGCCACGCTCGACAAAGCGACGCTCAGCGATCTCGCCGGCCGCATCGACGGCATGATTGACCGCGATCTCGGCGGTTTGCGCGGCGCGCCAAAATTTCCCAATGCACCGTTCATGCAAACGCTCTGGCTGTCCTGGCTGCGCGACGGTGCCGCCTCGCACCGCGACGCGGTTCTCATCAGCCTGGAGAAGATGCTGGCCGGCGGGATCTACGACCATGTCGGCGGGGGCTTGAGCCGTTACTCCACAGATGCCGAGTGGCTGGTGCCGCATTTCGAAAAGATGCTCTACGACAATGCGCAGCTCATCCGCCTGTGCAACTGGGCCTATGCCGCAACCGGCAATGATTTGTTCCGGATACGAATCGAAGACACGGTTGCCTGGCTGCTGCGCGAAATGCGTGTCGAGGGCGGTGCCTTTGCTGCCAGTCTCGATGCCGACAGCGACGGCGAGGAGGGGCTTTTCTACACCTGGAGCAAGGATGAAATCGAGTCCGTGCTTGGCGACGATTCGGCCTTGTTTTTCAGATACTTCACGCTCTCCAGCCCACATGGCTGGGAAGGCAAGCCGATCGTCCATCAGACCGATGCCCAGCAGAGCCAAAGCGTGCCTGACCGGGACGTACTGATCCCGTTGAAGGAAAAGCTGCTGGCGGCGCGGGAGCAGCGCGTCCGTCCGGGCAGGGACGGCAAGGCGCTGACCGACTGGAACGGCCTGATGATCGCGGGTCTCGCCGAAGCCGGCCGCTCGCTGGACCGTCGCGACTGGATCGACGCAGCCGCAAAAGCCTTCGCCCACATCGCCGAAGCCAGCCAGGACGGCCGCCTGCCGCACTCCATGCTCGGCGCCAAGAAACTGTTCCCGGCACTGTCCAGCGACTATGCCGCGATGACCAATGCGGCCATTGCGCTGTTCGAAGCGACAGGCGACTCAAGCTATGTCGATCAAGCGAAACAGTTCATCGATCAGCTCGACCGCTGGCACAGGGATAGCGACGGGACCGGCTATTACCTGACGGCCTCCGACAGCACCGATGTGCCGATCCGCATCCGCGGCGATGTCGACGAGGCGCTTTCGTCCGCCACCAGCCAGATCATCGAGGCCCTGGTTCGGCTGGCCTCGGTCACCGGCGATCTCGAATTGCAGGACAAAGCCTGGCGCGTCGCGGAACACGCCATGGGCCGGGCAGGGCACCAGTCCTATGGCCAGGCTGGTATCGTTAATGCCTGTGCCCTGGCGCTCGAACCATTGAAGCTGGTGCTGGTCGACTCGCCAGAGAGTCCAAGCCTCGTTCCGGTTGCGAATCGGAATCCCGACCCGCGTCGCGTCGACATCGTCGTAGCAATTGGAACGGAAGCGAATCGACCGGCTTTGCCGGGTGGCATCCTGCCACCAACCGGCCGACCGGGCGCATGGTTTTGTACCGGCCAGATCTGCCTGCCGCCGGTGACCGATCCGCAGGATCTCGAAGCTCTGCTGCGACGCAGCCAATAAGCTCAACTGCCATTCAGTCCAAGGCTGACGGAAGCGGCGTGGCGTCGATCGCGGGCGCGCGCGGCTTGAACAGCAAATCCCTGGCCGCCACCACAGCCCCGACGGTGATCAGGATGCAGGCGAGCGCGACGGACCAGTGGAAGACGCCAAAACCAGCCAGCAGAAGCACGATCACCGAAAACAGCGGCGCGGCATAGGACAGCGCGCCGAGGATCATGATGTCGCCGTGCTTGCAGCCATAGTCCCAGGCATAGAAGCCGGCGCCGAGCGGTATCGTACCGAGGATGACAATGGCGCTCCATTGCGTCGCCGTCTGCGGCCAGACGGTTGTTTCAAGCGTCAGATGCAACACCAGGGCAACCGCCGCCGTGATGAAGCAGTAGCCGGCCACGACATCGGTCGGCACCTTGCCGAAGCGGCGCGACAGCACCGAATAGGCTGACCAGACGAAGGCGCAGAACAGCGCGATGACATGGCCGGTCATCACCCCATTGGCCAGTCCGACGTTACCGCCTTTAGTAATCACCACGATGGCGCCCGCCAGGCCAAGCACGACCCCGACGATGTGGTGAAGCCTGAGCTTTTCTCTTGGCAGGAAGGCGGCGAAGACAACGATCAGCAACGGCCAGAGATAGGCGATCAGGCTGACCTCGACCGGCTGCGCCGACTGGATGGCGAAGAAATAGGCGCAGTGATAGATGCACAGACCCGCCGTGCCGAGCGCCCAGACCTGCCATGGCTGGCGCAGCGACCGGATCGCCGCCGGGCGAACGAGCCAGCTCGACGCGCCGACCAGCCCGCCAAGCAGGAAGGTCATCGCCGCAAGCTGAAAGGGCGGAATGGGTCCCGCCGCCGTCGAAAGCAGCGCCAGGAACGACCATGTCAGAATGGCGGAGAAGCCGATCAGGGTCGGGATTGTTTTCTTCATGCGGCTTCCAATCGTCGAGGCCTTGAGTCCTCGCACGAAGGGAGCGGCGGAAGTTGCCGTCTATGGTCACTCCGTATCGGGAATGCGACCTGTCGCCGGCCGATAAAGCGGGCGATTGGCCCTGCACGGAGCAGGTGTGTTTGCCGGTGGTGACGGATGCTGGGGAGTTGGAGCGATTGTTGCGGCGCCGGTAGCGGGCCTTACCCTCCCCCTTGTGGGGAGGGTCGGCTCATGATCGCAGCGAAGCGTAGATCGTGAGACGGGGTGGGGGGTGCTCGTAAAGCGCTTTCGTTGCGCAGACCCCCACCCCGCTCCGCTTCGCGGATCGACCCTCCCCACAAGGGGGAGGGTAAAGCACTTACGTGTTCATCGAATCGAAGAAATCGGCGTTGGTCTTGGTCTGCTTCAGCTTGTCGATGAGGAACTCGATCGCGTCGGTGGTGCCCATCGGCGCCAGGATGCGGCGCAGCACGAAGATCTTCTGCAGGTCCTGCTTGGAGACCAGCAGGTCTTCCTTGCGGGTGCCGGACTTCAAAATGTCCATGGCCGGGTAGATGCGCTTGTCCGCCACCTTGCGGTCGAGCTGGATTTCGCAGTTGCCGGTGCCCTTGAACTCTTCGAAGATGACTTCGTCCATCCGGCTGCCGGTGTCGATCAGCGCGGTGGCGATGATGGTCAGCGAGCCGCCTTCCTCGATGTTACGCGCCGCACCGAAGAAGCGCTTCGGCCGCTGCAGCGCATTGGCGTCGACACCACCGGTCAGCACCTTGCCGGATGACGGCACAACGGTGTTGTAGGCGCGGCCGAGGCGGGTGATCGAATCGAGCAGGATGACGACGTCGCGGCCATGTTCGACCAGGCGCTTGGCCTTTTCGATGACCATTTCGGCGACCTGGACGTGACGCACCGCCGGCTCGTCGAAGGTGGATGAGATAACCTCGCCCTTCACCGAGCGCTGCATGTCGGTCACTTCTTCCGGCCGCTCGTCGATCAGAAGCACGATCAGATAGCATTCCGGATGGTTGGCGGTGATCGAATGGGCAATGTTCTGCATCAGCACCGTCTTACCGGTACGCGGCTGCGCGTTGATCAGTGCGCGCTGTCCCTTGCCGATCGGCGCCACCAGGTCGATGACGCGCGGCGAGATGTCCTTCGAGGTCGGATTGTCGATCTCCATCTTCAGCCGCTTGGTCGGATAGAGCGGCGTCAGATTGTCGAAATGGATCTTGTGACGGATCTTTTCGGGATCGTCGAAATTGATGGTGTTGACCTTGAGCAGCGCGAAATAGCGCTCGCCCTCTTTCGGGCTGCGGATCGGCCCTTCAACGGTGTCGCCGGTTTTCAGCGAAAAGCGGCGGATCTGCGAGGGCGAGATGTAGATATCGTCGGGACCCGGCAGGTAGTTGGCGTTGGCGGAGCGCAGGAAACCGAAACCGTCCTGCAGCACCTCGACCACGCCATCACCGATAATCTCGATTTCCTGGGCGGCCAGTTTCTTCAGGATGGCAAACATCAGCTCCTGCTTGCGCATGACGCTGGCGTTTTCCACCTCGAGCGATTCGGCATAAGCGATCAGCTCTGGCGGTTTCTTGTTCTTGAACTCTGCGAGTTTCATTTCTTGCATAGACGGACTCTGAGTAGGCTTTTTGAGGGAAATATCGGCTGGATGCGACAAATGCCGGGCGCGGCCGAAAAGCGAAATGGGCGGCGCATGACGGGAAGGAAGACCCGTCTTGTATCGTCGGTCGGTTGAAAGAGCAAGCCGCCTTTTGCGGAGCACCTCTCGGGCTCCGCATCGTGCTTTCTGAGAAAACCGGTTCCGGTTTTCAGGTCGTCTGCGAAGCCTCAGAACGGCTTGACGATGACCAGCACCACGATGACGATCATCAGCAATGTGGGGATCTCGTTGACGATCCGCCAGTGCCTGGCCGGTTTTTCGTTGCGATCCTCGGCGAATTTCCTCACCGCTCCCGATAGATAGCCGTGCACGCCCGACATCAGAATGACCAAGCCGATCTTGGCGTGCAGCCAGCCGCCGTGGAAACCAAAGCCCTTCCAGGCGAGCCACAGGCCGAACACCCAGGTGATGACCATGGCCGGGTTGATGATGCCGCGCAGCAGCCGGCGCTCCATCACCTTGAAGGTTTCCGACTGAGCCGAGCCTTTCTCGGTATCGGCGTGATAGACCAGCAGCCGCGGCAGATAGAGCATGCCCGCCATCCAGGAGATGACGGCAATGACATGGATGGCCTTGGCCCAGGGATAGAAATCATCAGGGCCGAACAGGAACAACAGCCCGGCCAGCACCAGGAACACCGCAATGGCGATGGCCGCGCGACGCATGGCGCCGGCGCCGCTTTGATCTTTGCCCATCATGGTCATGACGCGCTCCGCACCTGCTTCACCATTGCCTCGACATGCGCCACCGGTGTCTCCGGCGTGATGCCGTGGCCGAGATTGAAGATCAACGGTCCGTCGCCCAGCGCCTTCAGGATCGCATCGATGCCGTCGGATAACGCCTTGCCGCCAGCCACGAGCCGCAAGGGATCGAGATTGCCTTGCACGGCGCCACCGGCCTGCAATGCCTTCGCTGCCGCCAGGGGCACCGTCCAGTCGATCCCCAGCCCCGTCACACCGGTCTTCTCACGATAGCTCTCATAGCGAGCACCGGCACCTTTGGGAAAACCGATGATTGGAACATCGGGATGAACGGCGCGCACCTGCCTGACAATCTCCGCCACGGGTTGCACACAGAACTGCTCGAAAGACGCATCGTCGAGCACGCCGGACCAGGAATCGAAAATCTGCACGACATCGGCGCCGGCTTCTATCTGGCGAATGAGGTAGGCGGCTGAATGATCGGCCAGCACCTTCAGGAGTTGCTTAAAGGCTTCTGGCTCGCGATAGGCAAACAGCCGGGCCGGCGCCTGGTCGGGCGTGCCGTGGCCGGCAATCATGTAGGTCGCCACCGTCCACGGCGCGCCGCAGAAGCCGATCAGCGTCGTCTCGTCAGGCAGCTTTGCCCGCAGCCGCCGAACCGTTTCGTAGACGGGCGAGAGATTCACGTGAAACGTTTCGCTGTTGAGCGCTGAAATCTCCGGTGCCGTGATGGGCGTCAGCAGCGGTCCTCGACCCTCCTCAAAGCGCACGTCGCGGCCGAGCGCATGCGGCACGACAAGGATGTCTGAGAACAGGATCGAGGCATCGAAGCCGAAGCGCTCGATCGGCTGCAGCGTCACTTCGACAGCCAGGTCCGGATTGTAGCAGAGATCGAGGAACGATCCGGCGCGCTTCCTGGTCTCGCGATACTCCGGCAGATAGCGCCCGGCCTGACGCATCATCCAGAGCGGCGGCGGAAACACAGCCTTGCCTCTCAGAACGTCCAGCATGATGCGGTTCTCGGGCATTGAGCGCTCTCTTCCCTGCCTTCTCTTATAATTAAATAGTCTATTTCTAGAATCTTCTGATTCTAAGAGTCTGTTGGTTGTGGTGGTTGTCACCTGTCCCGCTTCGCTCTCGAAAAGGCCAGCCAGCATATTGTCGCGTGCTTCTCTCGCGGGATTGGCGGAGAGTGTGGATGACCAGGATTCCATTACTGGAGTCAAAGGCTTGACGACAGCGCTGCAAAACGCGCCCTGTGGATGGAGCCCGAACAAAAACGACCGTCCCCAAAATTGTCCCCAGCCGCCCAACGAAGCCGACAGCGCATCGAATTGTGGACAACTCGCCATCTGATACAGTCGCCTCCGGCCGGTCCTCTTCCCGGTCCCTGTTTATCCACACAAGCCCACAGCCTGAGGCGCCCCCTGTGAACAAACCCCAGAGCTTCTTCCACCTGCACCTGATCTCCGACGCCACCGGCGAAACGCTGCTGGCGGCCGGTCGCGCGGCTTCCGCGCAATACAAGGATGCCCGCGCCATCGAGCACATCTACCCGCTCATCCGCACCGAAAAGCAGGTGGCGAAAGTGTTCGAGGACATCGAGGAGGAGCCGGGCATCATTCTTTATACGGTGGTCGACCAGAAGCTGGCGCGCGGCATAGACGAGCGTTGTGCCGCCATGGGCCTTCCCTGCGTTTCGGTGCTGGAGCCGGTGCTCACCGTGTTCCAGTCCTATCTCGGCACCCCGGCCGGCCGCCGCGTCGGCGCCCAGCATGTGCTCGACGCCGACTACTTCCGCCGCATCGATGCGCTCAACTTCACCATGGAGCATGATGACGGCCAGCTGCCGGCCAATATGGATGATGCCGACATCGTGCTGATCGGCATTTCCAGGACGTCGAAGACGCCGACCAGCATCTATCTCGCCAACCGCGGCATCAAGACCGCCAACATCCCCATCGTGCTCGGCGTGCCGGTGCCCGAAAGCCTGGTCAGCGCCTCGAAGCCGCTGATCGTCGGCCTGATCGCCACTGCAGAACGCATCTCGCATGTCCGGCAGAATCGCATCTTGGGCAACAGCAGCACCTATGAGGCGACCGATTATGTCGACCGCGCCCTGATCACCGAAGAGCTCGCTTATGCTCGCCAGATCTGCACCCGCCACAACTGGCCAATGATCGACGTCAGCCGCCGCTCGATCGAGGAGACCGCTGCGGCGATCGTTGCCCTCAGGGGGAAGAATAGATAGATGAGCGAAGAATGAGTTTGCCGCGCTTCCTGGCGGAGGTTCGGCGCTGCCCCTCACCTGCCTGCCGGCATCCTCTCCCCGTATAGTGACGGGGAGAGGGGCGCTGGTCGTCGATGGCTTCGCCAATCGACGGCGTTACAGGAGACGGCGCCGAAACTGAAGCTGCCCCTTTCTCCCCGTCACTATACGGGGAGAAATGTCCGGCAGGACAATGAGGGGCGGCATCGACGTTGCAGATCAAAATCGAACCGCTCCTGCGCCCGAGTGAACCATGACCGAAAAAATCATCCTCGCCTCCGGCAGTCCGTTCCGAAAAGCCATGCTCGTCAACGCCGGGCTCGACATCGAAGCCGTGCCGGCCGATGTCGACGAGCGCGCGCTCGAGGCGCCGTTGCAGGATAGCGGCGTGTCGCCCGAAGACGTCGCGCTGATCCTCGCCGAGGCCAAGGCCACCGAGGTCAGCGAGCGCAGGCCGGGGGCGCTGGTGCTCGGCTGCGACCAGACTTTGTCGCTGGGCGACGAGGTGTTCCACAAACCGGCCGACATGGAAGGCGCCCGCCGTCATCTGCTGGCGCTGTCTGATAAAACGCATCAGCTGAACAGCGCCGCGGTGCTGTGCCGCGACGGCAAGGTGTTGTGGCGCCATGTCGGCATCGCCAGCCTGACCATGCGCAAGCTCGATCCTGCCTTCATCGGCCGGCATCTCGCCCGCGTCGGCGCCAAGGCGCTCTCCAGCGTCGGCGCCTACCAGATCGAAGGCGAAGGCATCCAGCTGTTCGAAAAGATCGAAGGCGACTATTTCACCATTGTCGGCCTGCCGCTGTTGCCGGTGCTGAAGGAATTGCGTGCGCTCGGAGACATCGATGGTTGAGAAGAAAGCTTTTGTCACCGGCCATCCGATCGCCCATTCGCGCTCGCCGAAAATCCATGGCTATTGGCTGGCGAAATACGGCATCGACGGCAGTTATCGCGCCATCGATGTCGCGCCGGCCGATTTTCCCGAGTTCCTCAGGACATTGCAGGCCAACGGCCTTCAGGGCGGCAACGTCACCATCCCGCACAAGGAAGTGGCCTTCGCCAAGGTCGAGCGCCGCGACGAAGCGGCCGAGATAACCGGCGCCGTCAACATGCTGTGGCTGGATGACGGCGTGCTGTGGGGCGGCAATTCGGACTGGCTCGGCTTTGCCGGCAATCTCGACGAGCGCGCGCCGGGCTGGGACAAGAATGGTCCGGCCGTGGTTCTCGGCGCCGGCGGCGCGTCGCGCGCCGTTATTCACGCGCTGAAGGTGCGCGGTGTGAAAGATATCCGAATCGTCAACCGCACCTTCGCGCGGGCGCAGGAACTGGCGGACCGCTTCGGCGCTGGCGTCACGGCGCATGGCGCGGTCGGCGAATTGCTTGGCGATGCCGGCCTGCTCATCAACACCACGGCGCTCGGCATGCATGGCGATGTCACGCTCGCCGCCGATCCCGCCGGGCTGCCGGGTCATGCCATCGTTTCCGACATTGTCTATGTGCCGCTGGAAACGCCGCTGCTTGCCGCGGCGCGGGCGCGAAACCTGAAGACGGTCGACGGGCTCGGCATGCTGCTGCATCAGGCCCTGCCCGGCTTCGAGCGCTGGTTCGGCAAGAGGCCGGAGGTCACGCCGGAGTTGCGCAACATGATCGTCGCCGACATTGTTGGCAAGGTCGCCAAATGATGGGCGCCAAACGATGATCGTGCTCGGCCTCACCGGATCGATCGGCATGGGCAAGTCGACGACGGCCAAGATTTTCGCCGACGCCGGCGTGCCGGTGCATGATTCCGACGAAACCGTGCATCGGCTTTATTCCGGCAAGGCGGCGCCTCTGGTCGAGGCGGCTTTTCCTGGAACCGTGGTTGCCGGCTCGGTCGATCGCACCGAGCTGGCACGGCGGGTGCTCGGCAACGCCGCTGCGCTGAAGACGTTGGAGACAATCGTTCACCCGCTGGTGCGGGCCGATGCCGACGCCTTTCTGGCGCAGCACCGCGAAGCCGGCGCACCGCTGGTCGTGCTCGACATTCCGCTGCTGTTCGAAACCGGCGGCCGCAACCGTGTCGACAAGGTCGTCGTCGTCACCGCGCCGGCCGACATCCAGCGCGCCCGCGTGCTGGCGCGGCCCGGCATGAGTGAGGAAAAGCTGGCGGCGATCTTGGCCAAGCAGGTGCCCGATGCCGAAAAACGCCGGCAGGCCGATTTTGTCATCGACACGGGCGAGGGGATGGACGCAGCCCGCGGTGCTGTCGACGCCATCATCGCCGAACTGTCGGGGCGCTAAACCAGCCAGCCAACTCCCGGGGGATAAGTCCGGCCCATAAGGCTCCTGACGGCAGGCTGTCGGCATTGCCCATTGCCATTTTGTTCCGGTGTATGATTCTGCTCATATAAAGTGAGCTGATTCTATGCGTGAGATCATCTTCGATACCGAAACCACCGGCCTCGACATGCGCGACGACCGCATCATCGAGCTGGGTGGCGTCGAACTGGTCAACCGCTTCCCGACCGGCCGCACCTTCCACAAATTCATCAATCCGCAAGGGCGCGCGATCCATGCCGAGGCGCAGGCCGTGCACGGCATCAGCGCCGCCGACCTGGTCGGCAAGCCGACATTTCCCGAAATCGCTCAGGAATGGCTCGACTTCACCGACGGCGCCAAGCTGATCGCGCACAACGCCACCTTCGATATAGGCTTCCTCAACATCGAGTTCAGCCGGCTCGACCGACCGGCGATCGATACCGGCCGCGTGGTCGACACGCTCGCTCTGGCGCGCCGCAAGCACCCGATGGGGCCCAATTCGCTCGATGCGCTCTGCCGCCGCTACGGCATCGACAACACCCGCCGCACCAAGCACGGCGCGCTGCTCGATTCGGAACTTTTGGCCGAAGTCTATATCGAGCTGATCGGCGGCAAGCAGGCCGCGCTCATTCTCGAAACGGTGGCGGTGCAGGTCAATGGCAATGGCGACGTCGCCGACATCGACATCTCGATCGCCGCCCGGCCGATCGCCTTGCCCCCACGCCTGACCGAGGCCGAGCGTGCGGCGCATGCCGGGCTGGTCGCGACCTTGGGTGAAAAGGCGCTGTGGCTGAAGGTGGCGGCGGGGTAGTCTTTCGAGCGGGATTAGCGTCATCCCGTTGCGCCCCTTCGCGCCCCCCTCTGTCCTACCGGACATCTCCCCACGAGGGGGGAGATCAGGCGTCACACCGGCCTTCGCCAATCTCGAGCGTTGTACGGACAGGCGCGGTCGCGCAAGCTGCTAATCTCCCCCCTTGTGGGGGAGATGCCTGGCAAGGCAGAGGGGGGCGCTGTCCCGCCGGCGCCTCCAACAAAAAGCCCGGCACAAGGCCGGGCTTCTCAACTCGTACGCGTGACGCTTGCCTCAGCTCACCTTGACCTTCGATGCCGCCTGATCCTCGGCCAGCTTCTGCTGGAACATCTGGGCGAAATCGATCGGGTCGAGCATCAGCGGCGGGAAGCCGCCGTTGCGGGTGGCTTCGGCGATGATCTGGCGGGCGAAGGGGAACAACAGCCGCGGGCATTCGATGAACAGGATCGGCAGCATGTGCTCCTGCGGGAAGCCGGAGATGGCGAAGACGCCGCCATAGACCAGCTCGACGTTGAACAGCACTTCCTGGTCGAAGGAGGCCTTGGCGTTCAACGTCAGATTGACGTCGAACTGCTTGTCGGACAGCGGGTTGGCGTTGACATTGACGTTGATGGCGATGCCGGGGGCCTTGTCGCGGCCGCGCAGCGAGTTCGGCGCGCCGGGGCTTTCGAAGGACAGGTCCTTCACATACTGGGCAAGCACGTTGAGCGACGGCTGTGCCGTTTCGCCGTTGCCGTTTGCGGCGCCGACCGGCGCGTCATCTTTGCTGGCCATGAGCCTTGATCCTTTTGCCTGGGCAGCAGCGCTGACCGAATTGAAATCGGGCGTTGGCTAGCATGGTCGGCATGACAAGACAAGGTTTGCCGCCTTGCTTCTCGGTTCGTCATCCCAGGGCGAAGCAGCCGCGCAGCGGCGTCGCGGAGACCCTGGGATCCATGCCGTGACGTTGGTCGAAGGGCGCGGCGGTTCAGAATGGCCATCGTCTCGCTGACACCCCAAGTTCTGCACCGTTGCAGCGTTCGAAGGTCGCGGCATGGATCCTGGGGTCTGCGCGCGTCGCTTCGCTCCTTGCTCCGCCCCAGGATGACGAAGCGCAGTCTCAGTCGTCTTTCAAACGCCGCCACGGCGAATTGTAGTCGGGCCCGCGCTTGAAATCGTCCTCGCGCGAATAGTCGCCGTCGTCTAGATCGATGACCTTGTCGCGCGACCTGCCGCGGAAACCGCCGGTGAAATCGGTAGCGACGACGATGCGGCCCTTGAGCCGGCTCCAGGCAAGGTCGCGCACCGGCGGCAGGAACAGAAGCAGGCCGATAATGTCGGTGATGAAGCCGGGGATGATCAAAAGGATCGCGGCGACTACGATCATGGCGCCATGCGCGAGCTGGCGGCTGGGATCGCCGCCGCCGGCCATCTCGGCGCGCACCCGCGCCATGACGCCAAAACCCTGGTTCCGGAGCAAAAGCACACCGGCAATGCCGGAAGCCAGCACCAGGCCGACCGTCGCCAGTGCCCCGACCTCGCGGCCGACAATGACAAAACCGGCGATTTCCAGCAGCGGCAGCGCAAGCAGGAACAGAGGGAGGAAGGAAATGCGCAAGTCTTGACCGATCGTTTCCATGTTTTGCCGGGCGGCGTACAATCGCCGCTGGCACTGAGGCCGTTAGATAGGTATGCCTGCCTTTGATTTGAATGATTGCGCCATGCGTTCTATATGCTTTGCATGTTGAACGCTATGCGACCGCGGCCCGGATTGGCCGGCGGTCCCGGCCAGGTCAGGGATTGATTGGCGAAAGATATGGGATTCTTCGACTTCGGCACCATTTTCTTTCTGATTGCCGCAGTGGTGATCTTTTTCCAGCTGCGCAACGTGCTCGGCCGCCGCACGGGCAGCGAACGCCCGCCCTTCGATCCCTATTCGGCCAGCCGCACCGACAAGGACGCGACCCAAAAGCCCGAAAATGTGGTTTCGCTGCCGCGCAAGCGGTTGCCGGGCGAAACCGCTGCCGAAACCTATGCGGCCATCGACGCGTTCGCCAAGCCCGACACCGAGCTCAACAAGGGCCTGCGCACCATCAAGGACAATGATCCGTCCTTCGAGCCCAAGGGTTTCGTCGACGGCGCCAAGATGGCTTATGAGATGATCGTCATGGCCTATGCCGATGGCGACCGCAAAACGCTGAAGAACCTGTTGTCGCGAGAGGTTTTTGACGGTTTCGTCGCCGCAATCGGCGACCGCGAGGCGAAAGCCGAAAAGATCCAGTCCTCCTTTGTCGGTATCGACAAGGCCGACATCGTCTCGGCCGAGATGAAGGGTGGCGAGGCGCACATCACGCTGCGCATCGTCAGCGAGCTGATCTCGGCGACCCGCGACAAGGCGGGCGCCGTCATCGACGGCGATCCCGAGACGGTGGCCGAGGTCAAGGACGTCTGGACCTTTGCCCGCGACACGCGCTCGCGCGATCCGAACTGGAAGCTGGTCGCCACCGAGGAAGAAGACTGAAATCCGGACCATTGGCGAGGCTGCGGTGTCGCTATCGTCCCTTTTCGTCGAAAAATCCTTCACCGATCTCCCCGGCTGGGAAGCGGACGATCACCTGCCCGCTTACGAAGCCTTCCGCCGTTCGGCCTTCCATATCCTGACCAAGCCTTACCGCACCGGTTCGCTCGGCGTCCGGTTCGATGCCTTTGCCGGCGCCTATGACGAGGCACGCACCGTTTCGCCGGCGAATCGGTCGGCGGCGCGGGCTTTCTTCGAGCGCCATTTCGTTCCGGCAAAGGTTCAGGCTGAAAATGCAGGTCTGGTCACCGGCTTCTATGAGCCGGAGGTCGAGGCCTCGCCGGTGCGCACGGATGAATTCACGGTGCCGCTGCTGGGGCGGCCTTCCGATCTTATCGACATCGACGGCGCCAACCGTCCCGAAGGCATGGACGAGTATCTCGCCTTCGCCCGCGATACGCCGCAGGGGCCGGTGGAGTATTTCGACCGCGGCCAGATCGAGCGCGGCGCGCTCACCGGGAAAGGCCTGGAAATCGCCTGGCTTGCGGAAAGAGTCGATGCCTTCTTCATCCATGTCCAGGGCGCGGCCAGACTGAAGATGACCGACGGCCGGCTTTGCCGCGTCACCTATGCCGCCAAATCCGGCCAGCGTTTTACGGGGCCGGGCAAAATCCTCGCCGATCTCGGCGAGATCCCGCTGGAAAACGTGACGATGCAGTCGATCCGCGCCTGGTTCAGGGCGCATCCCGACCGCATTGACGAAATCCTGTGGCAGAACCGCTCCTACATCTTCTTTCGCGAAGCGGAAGTCGACGACGCTACGCTCGGTCCGATCGCGGCCGCCAAGGTGCCGCTGACGCCGGGCCGCTCGCTTGCGGTCGACCGGCTGCTGCACACGTTTGGCACGCCCTTCTACATCGACGCCCCGACGTTGACCGCGTTCGCGCAAAAACCGTTTCGGCGGCTGATGATTGCGCAGGACACCGGCTCGGCCATCACCGGGCCGGCGCGGGGCGATCTGTTCGCCGGCTCCGGCGATGCCGCCGGCGAGATCGCCGGGGTCGTGCGCAATCACGCCGATTTTTACGCGCTGGTTCCACGCGCTCTCGTTTCGGGAACGAATCGATGAGCCGGCGCCCCGATAAGCTCAGCGAAGACGACCGGGTGCTGTGGAATCTGGTGGCACGCACCGCCCGGCCGCTGAAGGGCCGGACGGCGGTCGACATCCCGGACACCGTCGCCGACCCCAAACCGGTGCAGGCGCCGGTTGCTACAAATTCGGTCTCTGCCGCCAAGCCGAAGGCGCAGCATGTCGCGCATGCACTGGACGAGCCGACGCTGGACAAGCTGAAGAAAGGCCGGCTGCCGATCGAAGGCCGCGTCGATCTGCACGGCATGACGCAGGACGAGGCCTATTCGCTGTTGTTTTCGTTCCTGCACCGGGCGCATGCCGGCGGCATCCGCTATGTCCTGATCATTACGGGAAAAGGTTCGTCATCGGGCGGCGATGGCGTTCTGCGGCGCGCCGTGCCGGCCTGGCTGTCGACGCCTGCCTTCCGGCCGCTGGTCTCCAGCCACGACCACGCCGCCCGCAACCATGGCGGTTCGGGCGCGCTCTATGTCCGGTTGAGGCGGCTCTCGAGATGACGCCATTCGGCGAAAAACTCCGGGCGCTTCGAGCCGAGCGCGGCGTCCGCCAGAAAGACATGGCGCAGGCGATCGGCGTTAGCGCTGCCTATCTGTCGGCACTGGAACATGGCCGCCGTGGTGCGCCGACCTGGACATTGATCCAGAAGATCATCGGCTATTTCAATGTCATCTGGGACGATGCCGAGGAGCTGGCGCGGCTGGCCGAAGCTTCGCACCCGCGCGTAAAACTCGATACATCAGGGCTCAGCCCGGCAGCCACCGAACTTGCCAATCTGCTGGCCGAAAACATCGAGAAGCTGGACGAAGCCGAGCTTCGCCGCATCACGGCGTCGATCCGGGCGGCACTTGGACGGCGGGCGTAGGCTGGGCCGAGGGCACGAACTCCCTCCGGCATTCACCTCATCCCGCAAGCGATGCCCGCTGGCGGATAGCCAGCGGGCATATGGCGAGATTACTTCGCGCCGGCCGGGCCGTTGGGGCCACCGCGGCCGCCCGTGCTGTCATGATTGCCGCCGCGGCCGCCCAGGCAGTTCTTGCCACTGACTTCGCAGCAGCGGTTGCCCCAATTGCTCTCGGTCGAGGTCTTGGAGCAGCTCGGGATGGTCTGATCGGCCAAAGCCGATCCGGCCAGCGACGACACCGCGACGGCGGCCAGGAAGGTGTTACGCAAGAAAGCAGTCATTTGAAGTCTCCATTGTTGGATTGGTTGGGTTCTGTTTACGGCTGTGTGTCGCCGGCGCAGACGGTTTGGTTCACGGAGACTGTGAAAATTTTTGGAGGGTGGTTCGGGAGGCGCGGTCGGCAACGCTGGCGCTGCCGCTCATCCGCCTGCCGGCACCTTCTCCCCGTATAGCGACGGGGAGAAGGGAATAGCTTCGGCGTCGCTGCCGTTTGCCGCACCGCTGGTGATTGGCGAACTCATCAATGACGGCGCTCTTTCTCCCCGTCACTATACGGGGAGAAATGCCCGGCAGGGCAATGAGGGGCAGCGCCGACCTATCTTGTGAAAATGACCAAGGCGTCGTTATGGACTGCCTGCAGCAGCCTGTTCGAAACCGCCGTGTCCGTATTTACTGAACCGCGCCGACCAGCACCTGCTGGCCACCGCGGATCGAGACCCAGCGGCCGGTGTTGTCGATCGCCTGCCGCTTGAGGAAGCGGTAGCCGGTGGCGTCCCAGATCTTCACCTTGTCGGTGAGATTGTCGAGGACGTAGTCGCCCTTGTCGGTGCGCACGGTCAGCACCGCATGGCCCTCGCCGTCGGGCTTGCGCACGACGGTGATCAGCAGATCGGCCAGCGATACGCCAGAGCGGGAGAGCTGACGGCGCTTTTCCAGGACATAGTCCTCGCAGTCGCCGACGCCCTTGTCGGGATAGGCCCAGACTTCGTCCTTGCCGTAAATGTCGTAGTCGCTCATCGGCTTGACGGTGGCGTTGACCCTTGACGTCACGCTGATCAGCTTGCGCATGAAGGCGTCGGTCATCGCGGCGGGGTTGAGATTGCTTGGCCGGATCGAGCATTCGCTCGGATGCGACTTGCAGAAATCATAATGGCCGATCGGCTGCGAGGTCATGCCGCCCGTCGCCATGGCGCCGCCCGCCAGTGCCGGCCCTGCCCAGCAGCCAGAGATCGCCAGCCCTGCTGCGGCGCACAAGCGCAGCGTCCGTGCCATCGGTGAGGAAGTCATTGTCCCCGTTCGCCCTTGTTGTTAACGAAAGGTTAAAGGGGATTTACACTCCGTGTCAATTATCGGGGGAGCCAGATTCTCCAGCATGGTTACCCGCGCCCGCCCGACAGCGTCTATTGTGCAACAGAACGCCTCTGGCGCGCAAAGTCGCCCGCTGCCGCAGGCAATGCGCGCCACGGCTGTGTCGAGCCTCAGCCCTTGGCGGAGCGGACCAGCCTCGGTTTCACCGCAACGCGGTTCTGGCGGCCATAGCTGGTGATGAAATCGACGATGCGCGGCACGATTTCCGAGCGGAAACGCGAGCCGTTGAAGACGCCGTAATGGCCGACGGCCGGCTGCATGTAGTGGGCATGCCGGTCGGCCGGAATGTTGGGGCACAGGTCGTGTGCTGCCTGGGTCTGGCCGAGACCGGAAATGTCGTCGTTCTCGCCCTCGACCGTGAACAGCGCGACGTTGCGGATCGCCTTGGTGTCGACCACCTCGCCGCGATGCATCATCTCGCCCTTGGGCAGAGCATGGCGCACGAACACCGTGTCGACGGTCTGCAGATAGAACTCCGCCGTCAGGTCCATCACCGCCAGATATTCGTCGTAGAAATCGCGGTGCTTCTCGGCATTGTCGCCGTCATGCTTGACCAGGTGCATGAAGAAGTCCTTGTGGGCGATGATGTGGCGGTCGAGGTTCATGCTCATGAAACCCGACAGCTGCAGGAAGCCCGGATAGACCTCGCGGCCGAAGCCCGGCACCGGCCAGGGCGCGTTCATGATGACGTTGTCGCGGAACCAGTCGATGCCCTTTTCCTTGGCCAGAAGATTGACCGCGGTCGGGTTGCGGCGGGTGTCGATCGGCCCGCCCATCAGCGTCATGGTCGAGGGCACGAAGGGATCGCCGCGCTTTTCCATCAGCGCCACCGCCGCCAGCACCGGCACCGAAGGCTGGCACACCGCCATCACATGGGTGTCTGGCCCCAGCGCATGCAGCATGTCGATGATGTAGTCGATATAGTCGTCGAGGTCGAAATGGCCGTCGGTCACCGGCACCATGCGGGCGTCGACCCAGTCGGTGATGTGCACATCGGCATAGGGCAGCATCGCCTCGACCGTGCCGCGCAGCAGCGTCGCATAATGGCCCGACATCGGCGCCACGATCAAAAGCTTGGGGTCGGCCTTGCGCCCAGCAGGCACGGATCGCTCGAAGCGGGTGAGGTTGCAGAACGGCTTCGACCACACCGTCTTTTCGCTGACCTCGACGCTCTTCCAGTCGACCACGGTCTTGGTCAGGTCGAAATGCGGCTTGCTGTAACGGCGCGTCGTGCGCTCGAAGAGTTCGGCGGTCGCGGCGATCGAGCGGCCCCACGGCGTGTGCGAAAACGGGTTGAGGGGATTGGTGTAGAACAGCCGCACCGCATCGGCATAGAGCCGCGCGGGCTGCAGGGCGGCATGGTTCATTTCGTAGAGCTGGTAGAACATCAGGTACTCCGCAGCTGCCGTGACGAAGGGACGACGAGCAGCGCCGAGCCTTGAATGTCTCGCGCGGAGGTTAACAAGATATTGCTGCGATGCAATACGTCACGTGGCGTGACATATGCCATTCTTTGGTCCAAGGCGTTGAGAATCCGCTTTGAACGGCAGCAGCCGGCTCACTGTGCAGCTGCGAAACGCGCAGCTGTTGGATATACGGGTCAGGATGCGTCCGGCCCGGATGGGCCGGACTTGGACAGATTTAGACGCGTGCCATGCAGACGGACGTGTGGCCCGAACCGATGAAGCCGAGCTGGCTGGCGGCGCCCTTCGACAGGTCGAGCACGCGTCCCTTGATGAACGGGCCGCGATCGTTGATGCGCACGATGACGCTGCGGCCATTGTTCTGGTTGGTCACTTTCAGCTTGGTGCCGAAGGGCAGGCTGCGATGCGCGGCAGTCATTGCCGACGGGTTCATGCGCTCGCCATTGGCGGTCCGGGAGTGCAGCGCGTACCACGAGGCACGGCCGCATTGGGCGGCGGCGGAGGAGGCGGATACGCCGGCCATCAGGCCAGCCGCGATCGTTACCGCGACAAGCGCGGTCTGATTTATTGTCTTCATGTGGGGGGATTGGCTCCGTTTTGGACAGACCCCAGCCGTTAAGTGTCGAATAAGGCAGGAAATGCGGCAGTGATCTGGCGGTTCCGTGGCGCTGGCACACGTTTGGAGTCACTGGGAAACAGTTTGTCAGGGGTTTTTCGCGATGCGCTGGGGTATTTCAGGCAGCTTTCGCGGCAATCCTGCAGATACCCGCAGCAAGATAAGGCATTATTATACAAGTAAAAACACGCGCGACTGGACCTCATCCTTTCGCTCTTTCATCAAGGCCATGGCGCAGTTGACGATCGACTTGGGAAAGGAATCTCGGCGATGAGACTGTTCAGATATCTGCTGGCCCTGATTGTGCTGGCCATCGGCGCGTTGTGGTCGCTGCAAGGCATTGGCTGGGTCGGCGGCAGCTTCATGACCGGCCAGTCGCAATGGCTCTATATCGGCATCGTCACCATGCTGGTCGGCCTGCTTGGGCTGGGCTGGGCGAGCCGCTCGCCGAGGTGAGCTTTCGACGAAAGGTCGCCTCACAAAGATCGCCCCCCACTCCGTCGAGCTTCGCTCGCCACCTTGCCGGGGCGAGCCACGGGTCTCGCCCGTCCTTCGGACCCCCCGATCGACGGGGGAGAGGAAAGGCGCGAGCTTAAGCAAGGTTGGCTCCCTTCCTCTCCCTCCGGAGGGGGGAGAGGTGGCTCGGCGAAGCCGAGACGGAGTGGGGGAACCACCTGGCAATCGCGCCGCCGCCGCCGGCGAACCCCGAATACCGACAGCCCCTACCCGAACAACTGGTCCAAAATCCTGCCCTCGAGCCGGGCGAGCTCGACCGAACCGCGCCGGCGCGGCCGCGCCACCGGTATGTCGAGGTCAAGCGCGATCCGGCCGGCGTCGATCACCACCACCCGGTCGGCGAGCGCCACCGCCTCGGCGACGTCATGCGTGACCAGCACGGCGGTGAATTTCTGTTCGAGCCAGATGCGCTCCAGAAGCTGCTGCATTTCGATCCGGGTCAGCGCGTCGAGCGCGCCGAGCGGCTCGTCCAGCGCCAGGATCTGCGGTTGGCCGATCAGCGCGCGCGCCAGCGCCACGCGCTGTTTCTGGCCGCCGGACAGCACCGACGGCCATTCGTCCGCACGATCGGCGAGCCCGATCTGGCCTAGAATGTCGAGCGCGCGCCGCCTGGCCTCCGCACCAGTGGCAAGCCCGGTCAGCCCAACCTCGACATTCTTCACCACGCTGGCCCACGGCAACAGCCTCGGCTCCTGGAACATGAAGCGCGTGCGGCTGTGTCCCTGCTCTTCCGCGCCAAACGTCAGCGCCCCGCCCGTCGGCCGATCGAGCCCGGCCAGCAACCGCAACAGCGTGCTCTTGCCGCAGCCGCTCTTGCCGATGACGGCCACGAACTGTCCGACCGGCACGTCGAGATCGATGCCGTCGAGCACGATTTTGTCGCCGAAACGCTTTTCCACGCCCTTGAAGGCAAAGGCGCGCGGGCTTTCGACCGCTGGCGTCGGGGGTGACGGCTCCGGCGCGGCGACGAAGGAACGGACGGCGGCGAGGGTGGGCATCGAGACCTCAAACGCTCTGGAAGGCGGGATGCCAGCCAAGCGACAGCCGCTCGAGCAGGCGGGCAAGGCTGTCGGCAAGCTTGCCGAGCAGCGCATAGATCAGGATCGACAGCACGACGACGTCGATGAGCAGGAACTCGCGCGCCTGCATGGCCATGTAGCCGAGGCCGGAACTGGCCGAAATGGTCTCGGCGACGATCAGCGTCAGCCACATAATGCCCAAGGCGTAGCGCAGGCCGACGAAGATCGCCGGCAGCGCGCCGGGCAGGATCACCTGAAAAAACAGCGCGCGGCGGTCCATGCCGTAGACCCGGCCCATCTCCACCAGCTGCGGGTCGACGCTCTGGATGCCGAGCAGCGTGTTGACGTAGATCGGGAAAAACACACCGAGCGCCACCAGGAAGAGTTTTGCCTCTTCGTCGATGCCGAACCACAATATGACCAGCGGGATCAGCGCCAGATGCGGGATGTTGCGGATCATCTGCAGCGTCGTGTCGGTCAGGCCGCGGCTCAGCGCCGATAGTCCGTTGGCGAGGCCAAGCGCAAAGCCGATCGAGCCGCCGACGGCAAAACCCGCCAGCGCACGCGCCGTGCTGACGCCGATGTTTTCGATCAGCTCGCCCGACAGCGTCAGCCGCCAGAACGCTTCGGCCACCGCGCTCGGCGCCGGCAGCACATTGGCCGGCACGACGCCCGCGCGGCTGGCCGCTTCCCAACCAACGATGACCAGCGCCGGCAACAGCCAGCCGATGCCGTTCTGTTTGACGCGTTGAGCCAGTGTCACGACGAGGCCTGCAGGCGGTTCGCGCCATGGAAGCCGACCGCGAACTCGTTGGCGATGTTCTCATGCGTCTGCGCCCGTTTGGTCCCGAGCCCAAGCCGCGGGAACAGAAGCTCGGCAACGCGATAGGCTTCCTCGAGATGCGGGTAGCCGGAGCCGATGATGGTGTCGATGCCGATCGCCTGGTACTCACGGATGCGCTCGACGATCTGCTCCGGCGCGCCGACCAATGCCGTGCCGGCGCCGCCGCGCACCAGCCCGACGCCGGCCCACAAATTGGGCGAAACCACGAGCTTGTCGCGGCGGCCGCCATGCAGTTCGGCCATGCGCCGCTGTCCCACGGAGTCCATTTCCTTGGTAAAGCGCGCCTGGGCGTTTTCGATCTGCGCGTCGGTGACATGGCTGATCAACCGGTCTGCGGCGCGCCAGGCTTCTTCCTCGGTCTCGCGCACGATGAAATGCAGCCGGATGCCGAAACGCAGTTTCCGGCCGCGCCGTTCGGCCTTGTTGCGCGCAGCAGTGAGCTTCTCGGCGACCTGCGCCGGCGGCTCGCCCCAGGTCAGATACATGTCGACGAGGTCGGCGGCGAGCTCCTGACCCGCATCCGACGAGCCGCCGAAATAGAGCGGCGGCCGCTCCTGTTGCGGCAGAAGGTCGAGGCGGCCATTGTCGACGCGGTAGTATTTGCCATTGAAATTGACGCTCTGGCCCGACACCAGTGCGCGCCAGATGGTCAAAAATTCCTGCGCCTGCGCATAGCGCTCGTCATGCGGCAGGAACACGCCGTCGCCGGCAAGCTCGGTCGGGTTGCCGCCGACCACGACATTGAGCAGCAGGCGGCCATTGCTTAAGCGGTCGAGCGCCGCGGTCTGGCGCGCCGCAAAGGTCGGCAGCGTCACGCCGGGCCGCAGCGCCACAAGGAATTTGAGTTTTTCGGTCAGCGCCGCAAGGCCAGAGGCTGTGATCCAGGAATCCTCGCAATTCTGCCCGGTCGGCAGCAGCACACCGGGAAAGCCGAGCCGGTCGACGGCCTGCGCGATTTCCTTGAAGTAGGCGAATTCCGGCGGGCGCTGCTGCTGCTCGGAGCCGAGATAGGAGCCGTCGCCATGCGTCGGAATGAACCAGAAGAAATCGAGCGGCCTGGCTTGCAAACTGTCTGGAGCGGTCATGGCGCAATCCCTGAATTTTTGAAACGGCAAAAGGCGCCGGACGTTTCCGCCCGGCGCCGCACGAGAAACATCAATTGCCCGGCGCGGACCACACGGCATCGGAGATGCGCACAGCGTTGGGGATCAGCTTGAGCTTGTAGAAGCGGTCGGCCGTCGCCTGCTGGCCGGCGATGATCTCGTCGGTGATCGGGAAGATGCCGAATTTGCTGCGCTTGGCGGCGATCGTCTGCGCATCGAGCGGCACGCCGGTCACTTCATGCAAGGCCGCGGCCACCTTGTCGCGGTTCGCGTCCGCCCATTTCGCCGCCTCGCCGAGCGCCGCGATCGTCGTGGTGATCGTCTCCGGATGCGCCTTGGCGAAATCCTTGTTGGCGAGGAAATAGGTGTTCACCTTGAGCACATCGCTGGAACGCGCCAGGACGCGCGGCTGGTAGCGCGTCTCGGCGATGGCGTAGAACGGATCCCAGACAGCCCAGGCATCGATCTGGTCGCTGGCAAAGGCGGCTGCCGCATCCGCCGGGCTGAGATAGACCGGGGTGATCTGGTCGAAGGGGATGTTTGCCTTCTCAAGCGCCGCAATAAGCAGATTATGGGCGCTGGTGCCCTTGCCGACACCGATGCGCTTGCCTTTGAGGTCGGCAAGCGACTGGATCGGCGACGCCGGCTTGACGAAGATCGCTTCGCCGTCGCCATTGGCCGGGAGTGCCGCGGCATAGACGATGTTGGCGCCGGCCGACTGACCGAAGATTGGCGGCGCGTCGCCGGTCCAGCCGACATCGATGGCGCCGACATTGAGCGCCTCGACCAGCGGCGGTCCGGCGGTGAATTCAACCCACTTCACCGCGACACCCTTGTCGCTCAGCGCCTTCTCGATCACCTGCTGCTGCCGGGCGATGACCGGCAGGCCGGTTTTCTGGTAGCCGATGTTGAGCTGCTTCAGCTCCTGCGCCGAAGCACTGAGCGACAAGCCAACGCTCGCAGCCAAAAGGCCGATGCCGAAAACACGTCTGGTCAGGCTGAACATGATCCCTCTCCTTCGCTTGCGAACCGGCGCCGGGAAGGCTCCCTGCCGTGGATGAGGGCTAAGGCTAGGTAGTTCTATAAATTTAGTAGAGGAATGGAGTTGCGAGATGAGCTGATAAGGCGGAATTGTTTTCTGCGATTGAGCGAAGGCGGCCGGTGCCAGGGCAATGAGGGGCGGCGCTGGCTTTGGTGGCTTGTGTTCAGCACGAGCTTGGAAAGCTTGGCGCTGCCCCTCACCTGCCTGCCGGCATCCTCTCCCCGTAAACGGGGCGAGGAGCGCTAATCCCCTCACTGCGACCAATACTGCCAGGCCCAGTAAAATCCCTCGTCGCGCGGCGGCAGGCGGTCGCGGTCGGCGTCGGCCGGGGCCGGCGATTTCGGCTGCGGCTCAAGCAGCGGGTTCCAGGCGAGCAGCCAGTTGCCGAGATGGGCAAACAGCACGGCGGTGGATTGGGTCATGACATCACTCCATTCCGTTTGTCTGGGCATTGGCGGCTTCGACCTCGACCAACGGGCCGCTGTGCGCATCGAGCCTCTGGGTGTTGTCATTCGCGTCCCGCCCACGGAACCAGCTGACGCTCGATCCGGCGGATGATGAATTCCAAAGCGAAGGCTATGGTCGCAATCACCAGAATGCCCATCACCACGACGTCGGTGACCAGGAACTGTGCGGCGGACTGGATCATGAAGCCGAGGCCGCGCGTCGCGGCGACCAGCTCGGCGGCGACCAGCGTCGACCAGCCGGCGCCGAGCGCGATGCGCAGGCCGGTGAGGATCGACGGCAGAGCGCTGGGCAGGATGACATGGCGCACGAGCTGAGCCCGCGTCGCGCCGAGCGACCGCGCCGCATCGATGCGTTCCTTTGAGACACCGCGCACGCCCGACGCCGTCGACAGCGCCACCGGCGCCAGCATGGCGATGGCGATCACCAGGATTTTCGACGGTTCGCCGATGCCGAACCAGATGATGACCAGCGGCAGATAGGCAAGCGGCGGGATCGGCCGCAGGAATTCGAGCAGTGGATCGAAGATGCCGCGCCCGACCGTCGAAATGCCGATGGCCAGGCCAACTGGCACACCGATGACGATGGCCGCGAGCAGCGCTGCGAACACACGGCCGAGACTGGCGACGATGTGCTGAAGCAGCGTGGCGTCGACGAAGCCGTCGCGGATAACGATGATGAACTTGTTCCACACAGCCACTGGCGACGGCAGAAACACCGGCGACACCAGCTGCAGGCGTGCTGAGAGCGCCCAGGCCGCCAGCACGACCAGGATGGTAACGGCGCTGACCGCGCGGGAAGAGATCCAGCTGCGTTTAGCCCGTGGCCGCGACCACGGCACCGAGATGGCATCGGTCTCGCCGGCTTTTATCGTCGGCCGCTCATTGTATGCGGTGACGCTCATGCCGCCTCTCCTTCGAAGATCGCATCGGTCAGGTCGGCGCGAGCCGCGGCAAAGGCCGGATCGGCCTTGATGCCCCTGATAGGTTCGCCCGAGGCATAGCGCCGGCTGAAGCCGGTCTCGAATGTCCGCACCACATGTCCGGGGCCTGGCGCCAGCACGACGATGCGTGTGGCCAGCACCAGCGCCTCCTCGATGCCGTGCGTGACCATCAGCACGCCGACCTTGGCTGCGGTCCACAAATCGAGCAGCGTCGTCTGCATGCGCTCGCGCGTCAGCGCATCGAGCGCGCCGAGCGGTTCGTCGAGCAGCAGGAATTCCGGTTCGGCGGCGAGCGCGCGGGCCAGGCCGACACGCTGGCGCATGCCGCCGGACAATTCCCAGATGCGCTTGTCGCCGACGCCTTCGAGCTTGACCAGCGCCAGCAGCTCGTCGGCACGCCGCGCCCGTTCCGCCTGCGGTACGCCGCGCAGCCTGAGCGCAAAGGCGACGTTTTCGCGCGCCGTCAGCCAGGGAAACAGCGCATCGTTCTGAAACACGACGGCCCGGTCGGAGCCTGGGCCGGTGATCGGCCTGCCGCCGGTCGTGGCTACACCGCGCGCGGGTTCGATCAGGCCGGCGGCAACGTTGAGCAGCGAGGTCTTGCCGCAGCCGGAGCGGCCGACAAGCACGACGAAATCGCCCTTGGCGATATCGATGGAAACGCGTTCGACGGCCGGCTGGCCGTCATAGTGAACCGACACTTTGTCCAGGACGAGATGGGGGTCGAGCACGAGATGCGGCATGAAATAGCTCCGGAAAGAAATCCGCCTGCCCCGAAACCGCTCCTCGCAAAGCGGCTCCGGGACAGGCAACACGCGGCGTCAGGGAAGAAGAAACCGCGCGTGTTCAGAGCAATTCCAGGAAAAGTGTGAAGCGGTTTTCCGTCCGGAATTGCGAAAAAAGAAGATCAGTTCGAGGCGAGAGCTTCCGTCACGTATTTCGACGACACGTAGTTCGAATAGTCGGGCAGCACGGCGTCGATCTTGCCCTGCTCCTTGAGGAAGGCCGATGCGGCCTCGATCGCCTTGACCGTGCCGCCGCCGAGGAATTTGTCCGACGCCTGCTCTTCCAGTGTCGGGAAGACGTAGCCCTTGAGCAGCTGCGGCACCTCTTCCAGCTTCGCGCCGGTAAGCTTGGCGATCTTGGCCGCTTCCGGCGACGACACCGACCATGCGTCGGGCTTGGCCAGGAACTGGGCGTAGGATTCGCCGGTCACCTTGACGAAGTCGCGCACGGCCTCGGGGTTCTTGTCGGCAAAGTCGGTGCGCACGATCCAGGCGTCGAAGGTCGGCGCGCCCCAGGCGGCAACCTGCGAAGAATCCAGCACCACCTTGCCAGTCGTCTTGATCTGGCCGAGTGCCGGATCCCAGACATAGGCCGCGTCGATATCGCCGCGGGCGAAAGCGGCGGCGATCTCCGGTGGCCGCAGATTGAGGATCTCGACCGACTTCGGATCGACCTTCTCGTGCTTCAGCGCGGCAAGCAGGCTGTAATGCGTGGTCGACACGAACGGCACTGCCACCTTCTTGCCGGCGAGGTCGGCGATCTTCTCGATGCCGGAGCCGTTGCGGGCAACCAGCGCTTCGGATTCGCCGATCAGGCCGACGACGAAGATGGTCTGGATCGGCAGTTCGCGGCTGGCGGCAGCGGCCAGCGGGCTCGAGCCGACATAGCCGATGTCGACGGAACCGGAGGCAACGGCGGCGATGACATCGGCGCCGGAATCGAACTTGCGCCAGTCGATCGTGGCCTTGGTCGCCTTTTCATAGGCGCCGTCAGCCTGCGCTACTTTCGAAGGTTCGACCACCGTCTGGTAGCCGATGGTGATCTTGAGGTCCTGCGCCTGGGCCGGGCCGAGGAAGGCCGCACCCGCCAGGGCTGCCGACGACAGGAGGACAATGCGTCGCGAAATGCTGGACATGAAAGGCTCCATGAAAGAGAGAAAAACCGGATGCCTGTTCATAGTCAGCTAATTCTATCGTTCTTGTAGAGTTAAATCCTTCCAAGCAAAGCGGGCTTGTTAGAAAAAAGCCACCGGCCGATACCCGTCAACGAACCGCGATCCTCTACGCACGATAGTGTAGAGCTGGCGCAAACGCACACCCGGTCGTCTCGGTCGACCCAAAGAGAGCCTGTCATGCTGGTACGCCTGACCATGATCTGCAGCGGTGCAACGCCCGCCACGCGCAAGGGGTCGTTTCCCCTCGACGAGGCGCTGGAGCCGCAATCCCTGGCGCTGGCGGCAACGATGACCCTGCGCCGCGCCGACCGGGTCTGGGTAAGCCCGTCGCTGCGCGCCCGGCAGACCGCCGAGGCGATGGGGCTCAAACCGTCGGTCGAGCCGCTGCTTGCCGAGCAGGATTTTGGCCGCTGGGCCGGCAAGGGTTTCGCCGAGCTGCAGGCGCTTGACCCCGACGGCATCCCCGCCTGGCTCGGCGATGTCGAGGCCGCGCCGCATGGCGGCGAGTCGCTGGCCGATGTGGCGCGTCGTAGCACGAGCTTCATGGACGGCTTGATCCGGACGAGCGGCCACACCGTCGCGGTGACGCATGCCAGTGTCATCCGCGCGGCAATCGTTCATGTGCTGGGCGCGCCGCTTGCGGCCTGTCGCAGGATCGACGTCGAGCCGCTCAGCCTCACCGATTTGCGCAGCGACGGCGACCGCTGGATGCTGCGCTCGAGCGGCGTGCCGGTGGCCAGACCCGGCAAGTCCGCCGGAACACAAAGCGACGAGCCGGAGACCTGACATCGGGCCAAGCGCGACGGGCCGGTGGTCGGCAGCCGGCGTTTCCGCTGATCCGGCGACAGCGACCGGAAATTCCCGGCAAACTCCCGAATGCCGCAAATCCATGCTGCAAATCGCGCGCGATTTGAAAACACGTTCCGCGTGTTCAGGGGTAAGTATAGTAATCTTATCGACATTAGGGAACTGGAACAGCCACCTATCGCTAGGATCGCTCGCTGCTGGCTGTGACCTTAACGGCAAAAAGCCCTGCTAAAGTGGCCTCTGCGGCGTGAAAACACAGCAAAATCAAGGTTGCTCGGCTTGTATATCATGTCACTAGAATTTATGTGTCGAAGCAGCTTGCACGCGGCGGGGAGGCACGTCAGGCGTTTCGCAACCGATGGTTTTGCGCCATCGCCTGACAGAGAAGCATTCGCTCCATGCTCACCAAAAAAGGCAAGTACGGGCTCAAGGCGCTGGTCCACCTGGCGCAATTGCCGGCCGGGCAGCTCGCCTTTGTCGGCGACATCGCCAGCGGCAACAACATCCCGAAGAAATTCCTCGACGCCATTTTGGGCGAATTGCGTAATGCCGGCTTCGTTCAGAGCCGCAAGGGCAAGGAAGGCGGCTATCGCCTGGCGCGCCCGGCCGACGAGATCAAGGTCGGCCATATCGTGCGCGTTCTCGACGGACCGCTGGCACCCATCCCGTGCGCCAGCCGCACCCAGTATCAGCGCTGCGAAGACTGCAATGAGGCGACATGCCAAGTCCGACATCTGATGCTCGAGGTCCGGCAGGCCATCGCCGAGGTGCTCGACCAGCGCACGCTGGCCGAGATGCGCGACATTGTCATCGACGACCTGCCTCTGACGCAGAAGGTCCTCGCCTGACGCTGAGCGTGCGCGCATGAGTGTCGGGCGCACCAATTCCATCATCCCCAGCTCGATCATCATTGTCGGCGGCGGCGCCAGCGGTGTCGTGCTGGCCGCGCACCTCCTCAAATCGCCCAACCCGGACCTGCGCGTCACGCTGATCGAAAAGCGTCCGCATTTCGGCCAGGGCATCGCCTATTCGACGCTGCTGTCGGCGCATGTGCTCAATGTCAGCGCCGCGGGCATGAGCGCCTATGCCGAGGATCCCGGCAATTTCTGGCGCTGGCTGCAGGCGCGCGGCCTCGTGAGCCAGGAGCAGACGCCGCAGACACCATATTATGCGCCGCGCAGCGTCTATGCCCGTTACCTTAAGGAACTGCTCGACGAGCTCGAAGCGCGTGAGAAGGAGACCGGCCGCCTGCGGCTGATCCGCGAGGAGAGCCTGTCGATCTCGCCGACCTCCTCCGGCGTCGAGGTGACGCTGGCCAACGGCACCAGCGTGGTTGCGCATCTGGCGGTGCTCGCCACCGGCCATGACGAGCAGCCCGGCGCTGGCCAGGGCCACGCCATCCGCATGGGCACCGAGGCCGACACCGCGCTCGATCCGGACGCAAGCGTGCTGGTGCTGGGCACGGGCTTGAGCATGGTCGACGCCTTCCTCTCGCTCGAACAGCGCGGCCACAAGGGCGAGATCGTCGCCGTGTCGCGGCGCGGCCTGCTGCCGTCACCGCACCGCAAGGGCAATCCGATCAAGCTCGACGTCGCCGACATCCCGCTCGGCACGCAATTGTCCTATTTCGTCAGCTGGTTCCGCGACCTGATCCGCGAAAACCAGAAAGCCGGCATCGACTGGCGCGACGTCGTCGACGGTCTCAGACCCTTCAACCAGAAGATCTGGCAGAACTGGCCGTCCTCGGCCAAGCGCCGTTTCGTCGAGCACACCAAGGCCTGGTGGGACATCCACAGGCATCGCCTGGCGCCGGAGGTGCATGCCCGCGTCACCGAGGCGGTGCGCACTGGTCGCATCCGTCCCGTCGCCGGCCGTGTCGTCGGCATCGCGGCGGGCGATGGCTTCGCCGTCGACATCCAGTCGCGCCACACAAAGGCGCTGGAGACGCTTGAGGTCGCCCGCATCTATGATTGCACGGGCATCGCACGGGACATTTCGACGACGTCGAACAGCGTCGTGCGCTCGCTGGTCGACCGCGGCCTGGCGCGGCCGGACCCGCTGCGGCTCGGTCTCGATGTCTCAGCCAAATGCGAAATCATCGCCGGCGACGGCACGGCTTCGGCCAAGATCCTCGCGGTCGGCCCGCTGACCCGCGGCACCTTCTTCGAGATCGACGCCATCCCCGACATTCGCGTGCAATGCGCGCGGCTGAGCAAGCAATTGCTGGGCTAGGGCAATTCCGGAAAAGACCATGAATTTGATGGGCTACCCGGCGGCAGGCAAAAGAATGGCCGGTGCAGGAGGTGCTTGGGTTGAAAAGCGTCCGCACCGGCCATTGCGGGATTAGGCTTGGATTTTGGGATCGTCGCCCCGCACCGGCCAAGTTACATACATATTAGCCGTAGCTCAATTACGACTGAAGTCCCTACCGCGAGGGAAAGCCTGGACATCATTCCGGGGAAAAGTTCGTCAAAACCAAAGAGAGACCGGATTGGGATCACGAACACTCATTCTCGCTCTCCTTCCACGAACCTTGCCGGCACGGTGGCAGTCCGCAACCCAGCCATGTGGCGGGGCAAATTTCGCTTCCGTCGCCGCAAGGCCTTGCCTAAAATCGGCGCATGACCCAACGCGGAAGACTTTATGGCTGCCCGGTCGAGTTCGCCCTCGACGCGCTCGGCGGCAAATGGAAAACGGTGATCATTGCGCGGATCAAGCAAGGCCCGCTGCGCTATTCCGATTTGCGCCGGCTGATCCCTTCGCTGTCCGACAAGATGCTGACGCAGCGCCTGGCCGATCTCGTCGAGATCGGCTTCGTCGTGCTCGAGACCTCGGCTGACGGCAAGCAGCGCTACACCTTGACCCCGCGCGGCCACGATCTGGCCGGTGCACTCCAGGCGCTCTATGACTGGGGCAGCGTGCATGGCCGCGCCGAAGGCGTGCGCTTCCGCACCGACATCGACGCGGCTGCTTAGTCCTGAGAATTTAGAATCGTCTCTGCGGCACGTACCCCCACCCCTAACCCCTCCCCACAAGGGGGAGGGGGACTCTCGTTGGCGCTGACCTCGGCAAACTGCTGAAGTTCGACGCTTGCCAGTGAGGGCGCGCGGCAGCGTTCCCTCCCCCTTGTGGGTGTTTGGACCGGGGACATCGCGAACAGGTGTGCGAGGACATCGCGAACAGTTTTGCGCTTTTTGCGCGAGGAGGTTCGGGATGCCATTCGAGGACAGAAGCGCGATGAGACAGAAGGAAGAGTTTGTTCGTCTGGCGGTGGCGCCGGGAGCGAATGTGAGTGCGTTGTGCCGGCGTTTTGGCATTGGCCGGACCTGTGGTCACAAGCTGCTTTCGCGCTATCGGGTCGATGGCGAGGCTGGCCTGGTCG